>NZ_LN794217.1:0-1353450 GCF_000499665.2 Rickettsia monacensis | reverse complement strand
ATCCCGCATATGGATATGCTTCATCATATATTCTAGCATACCTAAATGTTTTTTCTTGACGATTTCATCATCTGTCATAGCTTGCAAATCTACTAATTGATAATCTTCCGTCATTAATTTCTTTGCCATCACACTATCAGTAAATAAACTCCACAAATTTCTTGGAGCATTATAAATTTCTTTACCGTTGTAAATAACTAAATTAACCCCGATTATGGATAAGGAATAGAGAGGAAGGAAGGTTGCAAGAGTTATTAAACCTTATAAATAGGGCACTGAAGGAGTAAAATAGGTTTAATAACATGTGTAAATATACTACAATATTTTGTATAGTAGATAAATTTTGTAAAATTTATGAGAAATGGGTAAAACATCAATTGCTGAAAAGTAATAAGCAAAGATTTAGAGAAGGTAAGCTTTCCTTAAGTGAAGAACTCTCAATAATGATTTTTACCATTTTAGTGCATATAAACATTTAAAAGCTTATTACCAAAACTTTATTATTAATGGTAATTTGTTCAGGAATCCACCTTGTTATGAGAGATTTGTTCAGCTTATTCCTTCATTATTTCTGCCATTGATTGTGATGTTACATTACTTAAGTGGGAAAAGAACGGGAATTTATTATGCAGATTCCACACATTTTGCAGTATGTAAAAATATCAGAATTAATTCTAACAGAACTTTTAATAATCTTGCAAAAATGGGACGTAGTTCTGTCGATTGGTTTTTTGGATTCAAGCTTCATATGATAATCAATGATAAGGGAGAAATTATTGCTGTTAAAATTACCAAAGGTAATGTTGATGACAGAATTGCATTTGAAGCAATGGTTATCAAAAAGGTCTAAAAGGTAAGTGTTATGATGATAAGGGGTTTATTTCAGAAAAAATGTTTACAAAACTTTATAAGCAAGGTTTAATAAAAATTACCGGAATAAGAAAGGATATGAAAAACTATTTATTACCTCTTTTGGATAAAATCCTTTTAAGGAAGAGATTCATTATCGAAACCATTTTTGGCTACATAAAAGAGAATTTTAATATTACTCCTTCCAGACATCGATCACCTATTAATTTCTTTACTTCTCTATTCTCTGCTCTTATTGCTTACCAACTTAAACCTAATAAACCATGTATTTCTTATCCATAATCAGGGTTATATTAAACTAGCGGCAATTTATCCTTTCCTTTCTTATGTCTTTCACATAATTAATAGTGTATATTTCCATAACCGCAAAGCCGTCCAATAATCAATTGTTGATTGGGCCTATATATAAACAAATGCTTCTTCTTTATTATTGGTGCTAATTTTATATATTATATCACTATATTTCTTATTTAAAGATTCCTCAATGTAGCTTTCTTGTTCTACCGTTATTTTTGATAAATCTACTAAACTCTTAAAATCATCGGGTAAATATATTCCAAAAATTCTTGTGCTGCTACCGGGTCGTTCATTATTATTTTTACTAATGAATCGTGTTTTAATTTTTTAGCCATAAAAATCTAGTAGCTTTATTTTGTGGCGTATTTTATCTTAAATTATCTATAATATCCATATTTATTTAAATCTAAAGTTTAAAATGCTAATTCTAGACAAACTTTTACTTACCATTAAATTAATACGGGCGGATAAGCCGGTAGCTTATTTGTTGGTTTTTTTCCCTGCTTTATTTGGGTTATTGCTTGCAAATCCTTCTAACACGAAATTAGCTCATTTATTACCATTATTTATCTTAGGAAGCATAACTACAAGGAGTAGCGGATGTATTATTAACGATATATTTGATAGGAAATTTGATAAGCATGTCGCAAGAACTAAAGATCGACCTTTAGCTAGCAAGGCTTTATCTGTTTCTTATGCTATTTTTATACTCTTTATTCTTAGCGTTATCTCACTTTGTATTTTGCTACTTTTAAACAAAACAGCCATATATACAGGTTTTTTTGCGGTAATAATAATTAGCCTATACCCGTTAATGAAACGTATTACTTATTTCCCGCAAATATTTTTGGGATTTACCTTTAAGCTAGGGGCATTAATAGCTTATGCGGCAGTTCAGGATAAACTTGATATAGCAGCGATTATTATGTATATAGCATGCTGTTTTTGGGCAATCGGTTATGATACGATTTACGGATATATGGATATAAAAGACGATAAGAAAATAGGAGTGAAATCGTTAAGTATATATTTAGAGAACAAGCATCCTAAGCTTTGGCTTTATATATGTTATATAGGTTGTATATTGTTATTTATTCTAGCAACAAAAATGGCTAACCATAATATCGACTATTTACCTATTTTAGCTGCTTTAATTATACTAATATTGCAAGTAGCAACTCTTGATATTGAGAACCCAGCTGATTGTATGACAAGATTCAGAGCTAATAATTATGTCGGGGTACTTTTGAGTTTGGTATTTTGTTAAAAATGAATTATTGTCATCCCGTGGCTTGACCACGGTATCCAGAAAAACAACTTATAACATACATTAATTGTCTATTTTCCCTGGATCCCGTGATTTATTCACGGGATGACAACAAAAAAACCGAGCCATACAACAAAGCCAATGCTACGCGGGAATGACATCAATCCATACAGGCAACACTGCTAACAGCCCACAAGGTTACAATCGATATTACCGCTATATAAATCGCAATTGATAAAGAGCTGCCGGTTACATGCCATAGCATTAGACAGATTGACGGAGTAAGGCGTCCGATTAATGAAGCACCTATACTACTGCCGATACCTACTAACATATATTTATCGGCAGTTTTAAATAAATCATTTAGCCAGCAGTTCAAAGGTGCCAAGAACCTGACACCAAGTATTATAATCCAAATACGTACAAAATTAACATACCATATAGATGAATTATTCAAGAATAGCCATAAAGGAATTATGCTTAAACTCATTAAAATAAGAGTACCGTTTAGTATTTTAAGGTAATGTAGCTTTTTTGTTAGATGCCCTATTATCGGAATCATAATCATATCAAAAATCAGAAACTCGGTATTAAATTTCATCATTATTTCCAGTGATATATCAGTGATAAGCGGAATAAAACTATTCATAAAGACGAAAGGCACTATATAAGTCATATATGAGAAACCTATGGCAAAACTAATGCGTAAGATACTTAGTTTACTGTTCCAAATTGTAGTTAAGTCTTGTAATAGTGATGATACTACGTTATTGCGAGGAGAGGACTGTGTCATACCGTGGCTCGACCACGGTATCCAAAAATTACGTAAAGTAATTTTATATTTTTTATTGGATCCCGCGGTCAAGCCGCGGGATGACAATGAGGGCTTTACTACAATATTCTCGCTCTTCCTTAAAAAATAACCTATAAGAGCCGTAAACCCGCCAAATATGAAGCATAAACGCCAATATTCATTATACTCTATATTTAAAACTATAGTGCTGATAAATGAAGCAAGAATCATACCAAGCATAGTAGATGTTTGATAAAGGTAAGAAGCTTTAAACGCTTTTTTTTCTTCTTTATTCTCTAAAATAAATAATTTAGCAATGGCACATTCACCCTCGGAATATACTCCTTGCAACGTTCTAAGCAAAACTAATAATAGCGGTGCAAGCCATCCTATTTGAGCATGTGAAGGTATTAAACCGATTAGGCTAGTTGTTAAAGCAACGCCGATTAAAGAATGAGATAAAGCAAAAACACCGCCGTATTTTTTAGCGATAACACCGAAAAAATAAGAACCGATCGGGCGAGTAAATAAAGACGTAGCAAGAACACTATAGGTAAGTATTAAAGCAACGACTTTATCATGATTCGGGAAAAAAATACCTACAAGTAAAGGGGCTAGAAACCCATAAAGTGCGGTATCAAAATGATCCATTGCATTACCGATTAGGATCGAAAAATCTCTTTTGCTTAACGAATTGTTCATCTATTAATAATTTAAAATTTATAATGGATTATACTCGATGAACTTGAAAAATTGGCTGCGTCGTCTTTGTAAGTCCTCGGATACTCTCACGTATTAATTATACGTTCCGCTCCTCGGCTTACAGACTCATTGCTCTTTTCCAAGTTGATCTTCGTATAACCGCTCTTCATTTTGTAGCAGTATATAAGTATGTAATCTTCCTTGTAAATATTTTTTTAAGAGATATGATTATTAAGTTATAGCTTAAAGTAATTGTAATTAATGAATAATTTGAAACAAGGAAAGTTTATTACATTTGAGGGAGGGGAGGGAATCGGCAAATCTACCCAATCTCAAATGCTCTATGAATATTTAAAATCTCAAAATACTCCCGTTATTTTAACTCGTGAAGTCGGCGGTACCTTAGTTGCCGAAAAAATGCGTGAAATTCTAGTACATGAAGAATTACTACCCATGTCCGAGCTATTACAAGCTATGGCAGCACGTTATGATCATATGGCACGGAAAATTATACCGGCTCTACAAGAGGGGCATATCGTAATATGTGATAGATTTATTGACTCAACTGCATGTTATCAAGGATTAGAGCTAGAAAACGGCATAGATTTAGTTTATAATTTGCACAAAACTTTAATGCCTTCTCTTATGCCGGATATTACGTTTTTTATTGACGTAGAGCCGGATACTGCTATTAAGAGAGTCAATTCACGAAATATGAGCAATAAATTTGACATAAGAGGTATAGATTCTTATAAAAAAATCTATGATTGCTTTAAAGAATTAAGTAATAGATTTCCTGAAAGAATAAAGACAATTAAAGCTTCAGATTTAAGTCAACTTGAAGTACATGAGTTAATAAAAAAGCATTTATGAACAATACTTACTACATTACTACCCCTATATATTACGTTAACGATGTTCCCCATATCGGTCATGCTTATACTAGTGTTGCAAGTGACGTAATCGCTCGTTTCATGCGACTTCGCAGTTTCGATGTAATGTTTTTAACAGGTACTGACGAACATGGGCAGAAAGTAGAAAAAGCAGCTATTAATAAAAATATTGACCCACAAAAATTTACCGATCAGACATCCGAGAGTTTTCGTCATCTGATGACTGCTATGCATATTTCCAATGATGATTTTATCAGAACAACGGAAAACAGGCATAAAGAAGTTGTAGCTGTTTTTTGGCAGAAATTACTAGATAACGGCACTATTTATGAAGGTTTTTATGAAGGATGGTATGCAGTGCGAGATGAGGCTTTTTATGATGAATCAGAGCTAACTGAAGGTAAGCTTGCACCGATGGGTGCTCCAGTTGAATGGGTTAAAGAGCCTAGCTATTTCTTTAATCTTTCAAAATGGCAAGATAAATTGCTTGAGTTTTATGAAGCAAACCCTGATTTTATCAGACCTATATCAAGGCGTAACGAAGTAATTAGCTTTGTTAAATCAGGTCTAAAAGATTTATCCGTATCACGTACTACTTTCAATTGGGGTATCAAAGTCCCAAATAATGAAAAACATGTAATTTATGTTTGGCTTGATGCACTGGCTAATTATATTTCGGTCCTTGATTATCCTGATGAACAAAGTAATTACGGTAAATTTTGGCCTGCTAATTTACATGTAGTCGGTAAAGATATCTTACGTTTTCATGCCGTTTATTGGCCTGCTTTCTTAATGGCTGCAGAAATCCCGCTGCCGAAGACAATTATGGCTCATGGTTGGTGGACGAATGAGGGGCAGAAAATCTCTAAATCTCTTGGTAATACCATTGATCCGATTAAGTTAATTGATGAATTTGGCGTTGATCAAGTTAGGTATTTTCTGATGCGTGAAGTAACTTTTGGTGCGGACGGTAATTTTGCTCGTAGTAATTTAATTACTCGGATTAATAGCGAGCTATCAAACAAGATAGGTAATTTATTACAGCGTACTACAGCTTTTGTTTATAAGAATAATGACGGCAAAGTACCGCTACTTACGCAAGATGTCATAGATAAAATATATGAACTACCGATTTTAAAAAACGCAAGTAAATTTGCCGAGCAGAATATTTTATTGATGGATAAAACAGAGATTAATAAAATTCTTGAAAATATTATTAATTTGGCCGAAGAGGCAAATATCTATATTGATAGCGAAGCACCTTGGAATTTGAAAAAAACCGATCCTGATAAGATGCTAGAAGTGTTATACACTTTACTAGAAGTTTTACGTTATATTGCAATAATGCTTCTGCCTTTTATACCAAGTTCAGCAAATAAAATGCTTGATCAGTTAGGGGTAAATAAAGAAGAACGTCTATTTAAGCATTTAGTACGTGACTATGCTTTAACGGCGGGTAGCAATATTTTAGAACCTACCATAATATTTCCAAAGTTTGAATAATGTGTCATGTTAATAGATTCACATTGTCACCTTAATTTACTTACCAAAGATACGGATTTAGACTCTGTCATTCAAAGAGCATTAGAAAATAATGTGCAGTATATGCAAACTATCTGCACTAAAATTGAAGATTTACCGATTATTTTAGAGATAGCTGAAAAATATGAAAATGTTTTTGCGAGTGTTGGGGTGCATCCGTGTGAAGTGAATTCTTTTATTAGTCATTGCAATGACGCTGAGGCAATTATTATGCTAACCCAGCATCCAAAAATTATCGGAATCGGTGAAACGGGGCTTGATTATTATCATCAGCCTTACGATAAAAAATTACAGCAAGATTCGTTTGTAGCACATATACATGCGGCGTCTAGCACAAACCTACCTATTATTGTTCATACAAGAGAAGCAGACGAAGATACTATTGATATTTTAACCTCGGAAATGCGTAATAGTAAATTTCCTGGGCTAATCCATTGTTTTACCTCATCAAAAAATCTAGCAACAAAAATGCTAGATATCGGTTTATATATTTCAATGTCCGGTATTATAACTTTCAAGAATGCAACCGATTTGCAGGAAATAGTTAAATATATACCGCTTGATAGGTTATTAATAGAAACCGACACTCCTTACTTAGCTCCTACGCCTATGCGAGGCAAACAAAACGAACCGGCATTTGTTAGGTATGTCGCTGAAAAAGTTGCCGAACTCAAAAATATCACATCAAAAGAAGTGGCAAATGTTATTACTCATAACTTCAAAACATTATTTTCTAAATTTGAAAAATATATAAATAATACTTTATAAAATCATCAAGATTGATAATTTAAAGTTGAAATTTTTAAAATAACATGTATATTTTATAGTATTTCAATTATTAGTATATTTAATATGGAATTTAATCGCAAAAATGCCATCATTGGTTTTTTAAAAGAACATGAAGATCAGAAATTTACCCCCTACAAAATAGCAGAATGGCTTGTAGAAAATTATCCTGAAGAAGCTAGACGTAAAGCGGCGGCAATAGAAATAAGAGGATAATAGCAGCAAGAACTCAAGAAGAAAAAATTAAGGAAGTTATAAAGGCTTATGCAGGTGAAATTAGTAGAGGTAGGTTTAATGAGTGGAAATCAAAGCCTAATATTAGAATAGAGTCAGAACCTCAAGTAAGGTTGTACTATAGTCAAAATCCTGATTATCAAATTAATAATGAACAAGTAACAAACCTTAAAAATAAAGTAAGCAAAGAAAATAATATAACTGAAGAAGAAGCATATGAAGTACTTGAATTATATCTTGATGAATTAGGTATCTATAATATGCAAATTAAACATAATTTTTCTTCAAACAAACGAGGAGCCGGAAGTAATATATGGTTACATCCTGATTGGGTAGGCATGGAAGTTCTTAATAAAAAATGGAGTCTGCTAATTAAAGATTGTGCTAAATATTATGGAGGAAAACAAGCAAGGCTTTGGTCCTTTGAAGTAAAAAAGAAAATAAGCCGTAGTAATGTAAGAGAGTCTTTTTTTCAGGCTTTATCAAATTCATCATGGGCACATTATGGTTATTTAGTCGCACCTATTCTAGACGAAATTAGGTCCGATACTAGGCATGAACTCGAAATGTTATGTATTAGGCATGGGATAGGTTTTATTTTAATAAATATGGAATTTCCTGAAGATAGTGAAATATTAATCCTTGCTAGAGAAAAATCTGAAATAGATTGGAATATGGCTAATAGGTTGGCAGAAGAAAATAAGGATTTTGAGAATTATCTGAAATAAGGTTGATATATTTTGTAAAAAACCAACAAAAGAAGTGGTGGAGAGTATATGGTATAATATTGATAAACATTGATTCCTAAGCAAAACAAGAAGAAAAAATAAACATACTTATATATAGACCATTATTATCACGCATTTATAAAAATTTAAGCCGTGAATCCTAAAATTAATGTTACTATGAAATTTTTGATGCTAAACTAGATATATTAATTATTTTTAAATTTGTGGATAAATTATGATTAACTGTGATTTAAGTACTAATTATACATATTATATGTTAGAGGGGCTTAGAGCACAAATTGCTCCAATGCATTTAGGTATAAAAATTCTAAAAGAAGCATATGAACATGAGTCTCTAGAAGATAACGGTTTTGCAAGAATTATGCATGCTTATTTAACGCTTTGTGAACGCATGACTAGAAAATATGAAAAACCTGAATTTAATATTGTTGAAATAATTATTGATGATAAAACCTATAACATTAATGAAAAAGTTATACTAAAAAAGTCTTTTTGTGAACTAAGGCATTTTCAGAAAATAGGAAAAAAGAATTACCTAAATTATTAATAGTAGCACCCATGGCGGGACATCACGCTACTTTACTTAAGATCAACCGTATAAGAATTATTACCGTATACCGATATTTATATTACAGATTGGACGGAAGCCAGTTATGTACCGCTTGAAGCAGGGCATTTTGATATGGATGATTATATTGATTACGTAATGGAGTTTATCAATTTTATAGGACCGAATGTTCACACTATGGCAGTTTGCCAACCTACTGTTCCACTGCTTGCCGCCATTAGCTTAATGTAGGAGAGTAATAGTCCAAATGTGCCGAGTTCGATGATTTTGATGGGCGGTCCTATAGATGTTAGAAAAAATCCCACGGCAGTTAATGAATTCGCTCAAAGTAAAAGTTTAGAATGGTCCTGCAAAATGGTTACAATGCAGGTGCCGCCAAACTATCCCGGACATGGAAGAAAAGTATATCCTGGATTCCTCCAACTTGCTGGCTTTATGAGTTTAAACTTATTCCGTCATATAGATTCACATTTAGAATTATGGCAAAGTTTATTAAATTCTGATTATAAAAAAGCCGATCATAATTAAATTTTATGATGAGTATTTAGCAGGTATGGATATGCCGGCAGAGTTTTACTTACAAACTATAGATGAAGTATTCCAACAATTTTCGCTAGCAAGAGGTAAAATAACCCCGATTATGGATAAGAAATACATGGTTTATTAGGTTTAAGTTGGTAAGCAATAAGAGCAGAGAATAGAGAAGTAAAGAAATTAATAGGTGATCGATGTCTGGAAGGAGTAATATTAAAATGTACAAGTTACGACTTAATCTGACAGAGTTGAGTAATCAGGCAGCTTGATGGGCAATCATCAAATTGTCTGATATTCTCTCTATATTACCAATATTTTTATCTATATTACCAATATTACCAATATTTTTATCTTTAGCAATATAAAGTGAATCTGTAAAAGATTGCATTGGTGTTTTACCAAAGCAATGTTTACCGGAATGAGGTCTTGCATTATTGTAACTCACAAGCCAGTTATCTATATCTGTTTGCAATTCATCAAGTGAATTATAAAATTTTTTGCGGAATAGAATGTGATAGCACTCTTCCTGCATAGTTTTATGGAAACGCTCACAGATACCGTTGGTTTGAGGACTATATGCTTTAGTTTTGGAATGATCGATATTCTCAATGCCAAGATATAGTTGGTAAGCATGGTTTTCTGGTTTTCCACAATATTCCGTACCTCTATCAGTTAATATTCTAAGCAGAGGGATATCATGGTTTGCAAAGAATGGAATAACCTTATCATTTAAGTGGTCTGCAGCTGTAATAGCCGTCTTTTCGGTATAGAGTTTACAAATAGCTACTCCTCAATAGGTATCGACAAAAGTTTGCTGATAAATACGGCCTATGCCTTTAATATTACCAACATAGTAAGTATCTTGTGAACCAAGGTAGCCAGGGTGCATAGTTTCTATTTCACCACTAGCTTCACGTTGGTTTTTAACTTTTTCAAGAACAGCAAGTTGATTATCACTTAAAACAATACCATCATTTGCTACTTTAGTCTCTAGAGCTTTTAGACGTTTTTTGAAACTTTCTAAATCATGACGTAACCACACAGATCTAACTCCGCCACCAGAAATGATTATCCCACTCTTGCGTAATTCATTAGCAGCACGTTCCTGACCAAATGCTGGAAATTCAACAGCTATATTAACTACAGCATCCTCTATATTTGCGGGCACACGATTCTTAATGCAAGCTTTACGTCTAGCCATCTCATATAGAGCTTCCCCCTCTCCCCACCTTGATCATGGAGCTCTTTGTAACGATAAAATGTATCCCTGCTATAACCCATTACTTTGCAAGCTTGTGATACATTCCCTAATTGTTCAGCGAGTTTTAATAAACCGATTCTTGGCTTTATGATTTTTTCTTGATATGTTGTCATCTGACAGTCTCCTTTTTAGTAGGTTGTTAAAACTTGCCAGGTACTATCTTATCTTTTTTCTTCGTACCCAACAATCCTTAACTGTCAGATCAATTCTTTACTTTTACAATTAAACTTTGCTTATAAAGTTTTGTAAACATTTTTTCTGAAATAAACTCCTTATCATCATAACACTTACCTTTTAGACCTTTTTGATAACCATTGCTTCAAATGCAATTCTGTCATCAACATTACCTTTGGTAATTTTAACAGCAATAATTTCTCCCTTATCATTGATTATCATATGAAGCTTGAATCCAAAAAACCAATCGACAGAACTACGTCCCATTTTTGCAAGATTATTAAAAGTTCTGTTAGAATTAATTCTGATATTTTTACATACTGCAAAATGTGTGGAATCTGCATAATAAATTCCCGTTCTTTTCCCACTTAAGTAATGTAACATCACAATCAATGGCAGAAATAATGAAGGAATAAGCTGAACAAATCTCTCATAACAAGGTGGATTCCTGAACAAATTACCATTAATAATAAAGTTTTGGTAATAAGCTTTTAAATGTTTATATGCACTAAAATGGTAAAAATCATTATTGAGAGTTCTTCACTTAAGGAAAGCTTACCTTCTCTAAATCTTTGCTTATTACTTTTCAGCAATTGATGTTTTACCCATTTCTCATAAATTTTACAAAATTTATCTACTATACAAAATATTGTAGTATATTTACACATGTTATTAAACCTTTATTTTATTCCTTCAGTGCCCTATTTATATAAGGTTTAATAACTCTTGCAACCTTCCTTCCTCTCTATTCCTTATCCATAATCGGGGTTAAATTAGTTTCTGAGAAGCGTCCGATCAATTTAAAACATATTACTAAATGTGCTTTACTCGGTATTGAAGGGGAATTAGATGATATTGCAAGCGGTAGGGCAAACAAAAGCTGCTTTAAAACTTTGTTCAAATATACCTGAATCAATGAAAAGATACCATTTACAAAAAGGGGCAGGGCATTACGGGGTATTTAGCGGAAGTAAATTTAAGCAGTTTATAGTACCTATTATTAAAGATTTTATCTATGATTTTGATAAAACTAATTTCAAGCAATCTAAACTTAAGGCAGTATAAAAATAATCATTGCGAGCAGGCATTGCCTGCGTGGATCGTTTTTTCCGTCATTGCGAGGAAATTACGTAAGTAATTGACGAAGCAATCCAGTAAAAAATTCTGATTTACAGAATTTTTTTATTATTTTTTCTGGATTGCCGCGCTCCTTCCTTGCAGTCGCTCGCAATGACGGGGTGGTATTCACGCAACAATGCCTTGCTGGAATGACATAGCAGTTATGCAACAAGACCATAATTAAAGGAGAAGTGTGGTAATCTAATATTCAACTCTTATTAGTGTTTTGAATTTCTTGTTGTTGCTGTTTTTTGTATTCTTCCGCTTTTTCTTCTATGTAATTAAAAAAGAAATAAATAAAAGTTAAAAAACCGGTCAAAATAATACCAAATGTTATTAGTATTGCTTTAAGTCGCTTCCGTGAATCTTCTGCTTTTAATCTTTTCTCTTCTTCATCCATGTCTTCATCATTTTTGAATTCAGATATTATTATTTGTTCTTCTGTAGTATTTTCCATGTTGTAACTCAACTAAAATGAATCTAAGTTGTTCCTATAACTTACAGATTTTTGAAGTTTATAAGATTAGCTATATTTTAATGATGAGGTTTAAGCCTCATAAAAATAGAATATATAAGCAATAATACTATGTCAATAGCCTTGAATATTAGCAGTAAATTATGTAATAATATGTGTTCAACCAGGGTTATACATATTATTATAATTTGGGTCTCCTAACATTGAAGTATTTAAAGTATCGGAGTAAGCAGCTGATAATATAGCATCATCAAAAGTGATATTAAGCTGTCCTATATAGTTTTGAATAAAATTGTTAACAGTATATTCAAAGCTTGTATATTTTGTAGGATATGAATAAACAAGCTGTGTACATTCTGTATTTCCTAATTTACTTCCAATCAATGTTAATAACATAGAGTTATATTCATCTTGGGGATTACGATTAATTATTTCGTAAGTTTTAGCAAGAATATAACAAGCTTCGTTATTTCCTTTCATAATTTCTAATTTTATTTCTTCAGAAGATAAAATATTATTTAGAAAAGCTTTTTCATATATTTCATAATTTGGTGATGAATCAGATTTTCCGTTAAAAAGAGCGGTAAATAGGATTTTAGCTTTCTCTAGATCATTCATTTTTGATTTATCGGCAACCAAAAGACCGTTCATAGTATCGATAATTATGACATTGTCAAGACCTACTACGGTGGTTAATTTATTATTAGAACTAATGAAAGAGTTTGTGGTATTACTTGTTACTACGTTTCCCTCGCAATAATTATCGTTTATATTCCGGTGTTTTACCTGTAATAAGGAATGCCAAGTACCAGGATCGTTTCAAGCAAAATAGGCTTTTATCATGACCATTCCCGAAATATATTCCATTATGGCATTGTCTATAGAAATTGCTTCGATTTCATTATAAGCCTCATCATCTATTGCCAAACTATTCTTATTTTTTACAGCAGTATTAAATGCTTTTTCTGCAATACAAAATAAATCAGGTTGAAGGTTCATTGCTAAGTTTAAGAAGAAGTTAATATCGTATACAAAAATTCCTGAATTCCAAAAATATTCATTACTTTGAAAATGTTTTTTTGCTTGCTCTAATATAGGTTTTTCAATGAAATGATCAACTAGATAAACATTTTCTGCAATTGATAATCCTGTTTTTATATAGCCATACTCGGCACTTATAACATTTATAGGAATACCTATAGTGCAAATACCGAATTCATTAACATAATGTAAAGCCTTATTTATAGTATTAAGGTAATTTATATTATCCGCTATATGATGGTCTGAAGGTAGTAACACTACAATATCAAATCCTTGTGTTTTAGCCGATAATCCCGTAATAATGGCACAAACGGCAGTATTTTTTTGTAAAGGCTCGGTAATTAATTCTATTTCTACATCTATTTCTGCTGCTTGTTCTTTAGTGATTGATTCATATTTTTTGGAAGTAATAACAGTAGGTTGCCCTAAAAATTTATTTCGGTTTAATGTTTGCTGAAGTAAAGTTAGATCACTCAATATTTTTTTAAATTGTTTCGGTTTATCCTTAGATGACAAAGGCCTTAGTCTTTTACCGTTGCCTCCTGACATAATCACCGGCTTTATTAGACTCCTTGCATAACCTCTTTCTAAAGGTAATTTGTACGTCGATCCGATACTCGCATCCTCTCGTACCTTTTTGTACGTTGCGGTGCTGCGTTTCGTGTCTCCTTCAAATTCCTCTTTATAAGATAGGTTATGCAAGGAGTCTACTTTCATATTTTTATAACTATTAATTGAGTGAGCAATAGAGAGCTATATAAATAGTTTTAAACAATATGTCAAGTGAATTAACTATATTGACAAGTTTTACAATAAAAAGTACTCCTGCCTGAATGTTTTGTCTTGATAATAGTGTTAGAGCAGCTTAAACAATTTTGTCCCTCTCTACCGTAAACCGTAAGTTGCTGGGTAAAATAGCCAGGTTTGTTATCGCCGTTTACAAAATCTTTAAGAGTAGTACCGCCGGCATTTATAGCTTTAGCTAATACTTCTCTAATCGATTTAATTAAACTTTCTATTTCATCGTCATTTAAATCGTTACCTAATTTATCCGGATAAATTCTAGCTAAATGAAGACTTTCGGAAGCATAAATATTACCGACTCCAACTATAATTTTATTATCCATAATCAAGTTTTTTATCGGTATTTTTCTAATCTTTAGCTTGTTTTTTAAATATTCTAGCGTCAATGAATCAGAAAGCGGTTCTATTCCTAAATCATTGAAAAATTCTTTTTCCAAGAAATTAGTTTTAAAGCTATAAACCATTCCGAATCGTCTAGTATCATTAAAAATTAGCTTTTCACAGTTATTTAAATCAAAAATCACATGATCGTGTTTTTGAGTTTTATAATTAGCAGATTGCAGAGTAAATCTGCCGCTCATGCCTAGATGAACTATTAAAGAATAATCATTATTAAAATCTATAATTAAATATTTTGCACGACGCCTAACATCCAGTATATTAGTATTTGAGATTTCTGTAGCTAAAAGCGAGGATAGCTTATAACGTAAATTATCTCTTTTTAACTCTACATTTTCTATAATAAGCCCGATTAGCTTATCTTTTAGGGAGTTTTTAAGAGTTTCTACTTCAGGAAGTTCCGGCATTTGATACTAATATTTATAATAAAAAACTATGAACCAAACAAATTTTGGCTTTAAAAAAGTAGACTACACTAAAAAACAAGGTTTAGTAAATAACGTTTTTTCTAACGTCGCTGATAAGTATGATTTAATGAATGACTTAATGAGTTTTGGATTACATCGTTTATGGAAAGATGAATTTATTAGGCAAATCCCAAATTTTAAATCTCATATATTAGACGTCGCTAGCGGTAGCGGTGATATTGCTTTAAAGCTTGTTAAAAAAGCAAGAGATAGAGGTAATAATATCGCTTTAACTTTAAGCGATATTAATGAAGAAATGTTAAAGCAAGCTAAGAAAAAAGCAATTGATCTTAATTTATTTCAGAACCTTAAATTTACTGTAGCAAGTGCTGAAGAACTACCGTTTCCGGATAATAGTTTCGATTATTATACTATAGCATTCGGCATTAGAAACGTACCTGACATTAATAAAGCTTTAAAAGAAGCTTATAGAATTCTAAAACCGATGGGTAAGTTTATATGTCTTGAGTTTTCAAAAGTAAAGGAAGGGTACATAAAAGATTTCTATAAATTCTACTCATTGAATATTATACCGAGTATTGGTCAAATGATAGCGGGTAATAAAGAGGCGTATGAATATTTGGTCGAAAGTATAGATTTATTCCCCTCACAAGACGAGTTTAGAATAATGATTAAAGAAGCCGGTTTTGAGGAAGTCGGTTATAAAAATTTGAGCGGTGGAATAGTTGCTATTCACAGTGCATATAAAATATGATAAGTAATTTTTTTAATTTAATACGTATTTTTCGTATCATCAGTAAAAAGCAAATCTTAATTGATTTAAGAAGCCCTAAATATTTCAGGTTTATCGGTTATATATTAGCCTTATTTTTTGCTCCGGTCTCGTTAATAAAAAAATCACGGGAAGATTACGGCAAACGCTTAATAGATTGTTTAAGCGATCTTGGACCTATTTATATAAAATTCGGACAAACTCTTTCGACAAGAGCCGATTTAGTAGGAGCAGAAATAGCAGATTATTTAAGGTTATTGCAAGATAAGCTACCTCCGTTTGATGGTGGGGTGGCTAGAAAGTTGATAACGAAGGAGTTTTTATGTCATTCTCGCACTCCATTATGTCATCCCTGTGAAAACGGGGATCCAGAAAAAACAATACTGGATTCCCGCCTACGCGGGAATGACATAAGAGAGAGTAGTCATGACGCCATCCCTTTCTCACACTTCGACGATACCCCAATCGCCGCTGCTTCAATCTCGCAAGTACATAAAGCACAACTTATAACCGGTGAATATGTTGCGGTAAAAATTTTGCGTCCTGATATTCATAAAAAATATAATAGAGATATTAAGCTGTTATATTTTCTTGCAAAAATTATCTCAAAATTTTCTAAAGCAAAAAGGCTAAAACCGACTAAAGTAGTCGATAAATTTCATGAAACTATGAAATTTGAGCTTGATTTACGTTTAGAGGCGGCAGCTAGCTCCGAGCTTATGGACAATATGCGTAATGATATTAATGTAATAATCCCTAAAATATATTGGGATTTAACATCAGAAAATATACTAACCACCGAGTGGTTAGACGGAACTTCTATATATGATACTTTACTACTAAAGGAAATGGGATTAGAACCTGCAAAAATATCTCAGGATTTTGCCGTAATGTTTTTCAATCAAGCCTATAGAGACGGATTTTTTCATGCTGATTTACATGCAGGAAATATTTTAGTAAACAAGCAAGGTAAGATAATTCTACTCGATTTCGGTATTATGGGCAGACTTAAAGAAAAAGATCGTTTAGCCGTTGCCGAAAGTCTATTCGGCTTTTTAAAACGTGATTATAAATTAGTTGCTAAAGTACATTTAAGAGCTGGCTACATCCCATCAAATACCGATTTAGATTTATTCGCTCAAAGTTGTAGAGCAGTCACCGAGCCTATAGTAGGTATGCCAACGAAAAATATTTCCATAGGTAAGCTGCTTGCACATTTATTTAAAATCACGGAAGATTTCGGCATGGAAGTACAACCGGAGTTGTTGCTATTACAAAAGACTTTGATAATGGTGGAAGGGATAGGCAGACAGTTAGACGGTAATGTTAATATGTGGCAGCTTGCCGAACCTTGGATTAAAAAATGGGCAGTGAAAAATCTAAGCCCTGAAGCGAAGTTGTTACGACTGGTAAAGCATTACCTAGATAGCCTAGAGGATATTATTTGACATATAAAAATTATTAATATTATAGCCTTATATATTAAGAAATTTATTATTATGAAACTAAAAGATTTATTTATTAAATATGTTATTGAAACTCCTTTTTTGGTTGATTGTAAAAATAATAAATTAGTATTTCCTTCAGATAAAGAGCAAGAATACAAAAGTAGCCTAAAAGAAAAAATAGGAGAAGAAGAGTTTAAGAAATTAACGGCTTCAGATAGAATTGTTCAATGCCCCGAAAACTTAGAAAATATAGCTTTAGTAAGTATAGAAACGCATCCCGATATATTGCTTATAGCAACGGAATTTCTTAATGATGTACAACGTGAATATTATAAAATCTTTGTGGATACAAATAATAAGGTTAAATTGATTTGGCATTACTCGGAAATATATTTTATCGGTGATGTAGGGTGGATGCCGGTTAAAGCTTTAATGCCTGGGTATCGGACTGGTATTAGAAAAATAGAGCCTCTACCAAAAATCATCGAGCTATGGCCAAAGCCTTCCTATTACCATGACCCTAACTGGCTTAAGAAAAATACAGTGTGCAACAATCCAAATATAGACCCAAAGATAATAGATAATATTGTTTCATTATGTGGAGAGGTTAGTATAGATCTAGGTTTTGTAGACATTTAATAGAATAATCATAATTATGACTCTTTTTTGCTGCAAATTATAAGATTTTTTTGAAATATGAGTAGCTATTCCGGCAAAAATCTTATTAATTTTTGCTTAAAAATATCTCATAATTATAATCATTAATCAAATGTCCACAAAACCTAGAGACTTTTTGAATGAAAGGGAAGAATTATAGTAAAAATTCTATTGCAAGATAACCATGACTTTAAAAATTCACAAAAACTAAAAAGTAAAATTTTATAAACCTTTAAATAATTATAGTTAAATAATATTAAATTATATAAAGGTATTTAAATGTCTAAAAGCCAAGAGCAGGAATCCATTATAATATAAGGCAACAGCTTGATGAAGAATATAAAAACCTTTCGTGGGTTCAAGTTGGATATTTAGCTCTTGGGGCTGAAACAGGTAATAAAAAATATGATGAGTTAAATAAACGATATCTAGATCTTAATAAAGATAATTTAGGTATAATACAAAGTGTTATCCAAGCAGTCGGGAATGCTCCTAGTGCATTGCAATTTACATGGGAGGCTTCTCTTACCTGATCTTGCACTGGAGCTTAATAACCTCAGAAAAGCGAGAAGTGCTACCACTAATGTAGGTTCTATTGAAGCCGGTTGCAAGATAATAGCAGATGCAGAATCGCTTATAAAAAAATGTGCTTCTGTTTTACATTCCGAAACTATATCCAATAGCTCAAAAGAAACACTTTTACAATCTAAAGTTATCCCATATCTTCTCACGCCTATTTTTAATAAGAGGCTTAGCAAAATAATAAAAAACTTTCAAACTTCCGAAACAGAAAAAATAAATGTATTAGACAAAATAACTCCTAAATTTATCAGAGAATTATCTACACTAGGAGTAGATTTAATATCTAAAGCACTAGAAAGCGATTTAAACCCAAAAGTACAAGAAATATATAAGAATATTAAACAAAAAAAACGAGTCATCTCAAGGTGCTATATTAAAAATATACATGACATTATTACTTCAGATAAAGTAAAACCCCTTCTTAATCATGATTTAGTACAATTTTTAAAAAATCCTGATAATCAAAAGGGGTTAGTTTAGATTATGGAAAATATAATAAATAATAAAGCACAAAAAATCGCTAAACCTGAATTAATTGCAAATACAGTAGCACTACTTGCAAATTCTAGCGAAAAATTAATTGAAAGTACTCCTTCAGCTATAAAAGCTTATAGTCAGCTTAAAGAAAATCAGTGTTGGACTAAAATTAACCTAAATATGGAAGGGTTAGATACTGAAACTAAAAAAGAGTTATTAAAAGGAAAAAAGCCTCAAATAGCAGAGTTAGTTGAAAATGCCAAAAAAATTATTGATAATTTATCTCCTGTTTTAGAAAAAGAATTACCGCGATATTTAGATGGTAATAAACAGGGTATACTAGATGTTTTAAAACATCCTAAAGTAACGGAAAGAATAGAGTCAAAAGGGAAAGATCCGAAGTTTATACATAAGGCACTAGATGCATCTACGCCTTTTTTAAAAGATGCTCTACCGTCAATTACTAAACTTGCAAGCCTCGCTCTTGCCGATAGCGATAAAGTTGCCGATATAATACAAAAATTTCAGTTAATTAAGTCACTTCCAAAGGAAGAGAAATCAAAAGAAGAAAAGGTAAAAGAGGTAAAGGAATTGATTAGTACTTTGATACAAATTAAAAATCATAATCCGGAAATAAGCAAAATAATTGAAAAAAACCTTCCTGAACTATTAACAATTAAAATTAGACGGTGAAAAATTAGTAAAGATAGCCGGCAAACATGCACCTGAATTAATTAAAATTGCCGATAAATTTAGCAAACATGAATACGGTAAAATTATAGTGCCGGCGTTAAAATTATTATCAGACCCGAAAGTTCTAGGAGTATTAGCAGAAACTATAGTTAATTTAGTAAAGATAAAGAAGCGGTAGGACTGCATACAAGTAAGGTATTAAAAGACAAAGAGAGATAGGAAAATCCGGTAGAGGAACATAGAAAATCTTGTTATTATTTGATTAAAATTATATTGTAAATTCCAAGTATCATTATGAAATTACAAGGATGCAGTACCATAATGCCGGGAATAATACATATAAAAAAACAGAAAAAATAAGTGTAGTTGGAATAGAGAACTTATCTAATTTACAGCTTGGTTAAAGTGTACTAATTACGAGTCAATCTAATAGTGTTTGGAACAATCAGGCGGCTTGATAATCAACTAACAAGTTTTCTAGCAGTTTCTCTATACTATTGCTTTCTATACTAATAAGTATTATACTACAAAATATAATACTAAGGGAAAAAGTTTATATTAACTATAGAATGAATATTTTATAAAAGTAATTTTAATTTATATATTATTTCATTTATAAGTATTTTATTTAATGTTAGAATTTTATTTGCTTTACGTACTTTGAAATCCATTGATCTAATTTGATCACATAATACCGCCCCCTTTATTTGCTGAAAATCTATTATTACTTCAAAAGGATAATTTTTTATTTGACTAGTAATAGGAGCAAATAAAGCAAGACCGCTTTTAAGATTATATTTGTAAGGGCTAGTACAACCGCAGGGCGTGTCTTTTGAATTTCTTTACCTTTTTGTGGTGCAAAATCAAGCCAAACTATATCACCTTTTCAGGTATATAATTTACCATGTTTCATTACCTTTCGTCTTAATCATTACTTAATAATTCATGATGACGATTAGAGTCAGTAATATTATTTAGTAATATATCTAATTCAGATTCTTCTGTGCTAATAATTAAACCGTTATTAGTTAATTTTAAATTAACTAATGTGCCTTCACTAACATGTAATTTTCCAGCTAAATATTTAGGTATTCTAATACCTAAATTATTCCCCCATTTTTTAATTTGACTTTGATAATAATATACTTGTTTATTGTATAAACAAGTATATACGTAAATTTAAATTTTGTAAATTAATTAATTTTAAATTACACATAAGGATTTTTAGTTTTTACGTAAGTGAATCTAATAGGAATGCCCGGCATGTCAAAAGCCTCACGCATATTGTTTACTAGATAACGAGTATAGCTATCGGTAATTTTTTCCGGGTTATTAGAGAATAATTTGAAAGTAGGTGGGCGGGTTTTTGTTTGAGCCATATATTTTACACGCACTCTTTTACCGCCTTTTTGTAGAGGTAGTGGATGTGCTTCCGTAGTAAAATTAAGCCATTCATTTAATTTGCTGGTAGTTATTTTTTTATTCCAAATTTTATAGATTTTAAGACAAGCATCTAAAACCTGCTCTATATTTTGTTTATTTATTGCTGAAATGAATAGAACTGGTACCCCTTTAACCTGAGGCAGATGAGTATTTATCTGATAATAAAATTCTTCCTGAAATGCTTCTTTTTCGGATTCTTTAACTAAATCCCATTTATTCACTACTATAACTATACTTCTTCCCTCATTTACCACATGGCTTGCAATATTTAAATCTTGCTGTTTTAAAGGGGCTAAAGCATCAATCATTAAGATTACGGTATTAGCAAATTTAATACTGTTAATAGTATCTGATGCCGATAATTTTTCTAAAGATTCTGTAATAGTAGATTTTTTGCGAAGCCCTGCCGTATCGATTAATTTAATATGATTATTTTTGTATTGCCAATCAATTTTAATTGATTCACGAGTAATGCCGGCTTCAGGACCGGTTAATAATCTTTCATCATTAATAAGAGCGTTTATAAAAGTAGATTTTCCGGCATTGGGTCTGCCGCTAACTACTATCTGCAAACAATCTCCTTTAATTGGATCGGCTATATTTGTCTCGATTGATTCTTCTTCAGGTAACTTGGCAATAATCTCGTCATATAAATTAATTAAGCCTGTGCCATGCTCGGCAGAGATAGCCACCATACTATCAAACCCTAATTTGTAGTACTCTTTATCAAAATCAAAAGCTTTCTCGCATTTATTAACTACCAATATAGCAGGCTTATTATATTTTCTAACAAAGCTACCAAGTAGCTTATCATCGGGCAATATTCCGCTTCTACCGTCAACCATAAAGCAAATTAAATCTGCTTCTAAAATTGCTTTAGTAGTCTGTTCCATTAACTTCTCTCCCATACTATCAGGATTCTCTTCAAGTCCTGGGGTATCAATTAACAAAAATTCAAAAGAGCCAATTTTGCCTTCTGTATATTTTCTATCCCTAGTGACGCCCGGCAAATCGTGAACGATAGCTTTTTTACGTATGCTTAATCTATTGAAAAGCGTTGATTTGCCTACATTCGGACGACCAACTAAAGTAATGATTTTCTTAGTCATTATTAAATATTATTATGGTTAAGAGAACTAATAATGCCCCGATAATACTATATTTGCTATTATAATAGGTGTATTTTTTATTAATATGCCGTATATAAGCCAACTACAAAGAGCAATAGCACTTATAGTAAAGGCGTGCATAGAAACGGAAGCTGAAGATTTGCAGGTGAAAATCTTGTGAGCCTGTACATAAAACATAAAATTGCCGATTGTACCGATAATCGTCATATATTTTTCGTAAAATTTCATGAATTTTGGAGACATATATTTATTTCTTAAAAAGTGATTTATGTCATTTTCGTAGGTATTGTTGCATGGATAGCAAATCGTCATTGCGAGCGACTAAAAGGAGCGTGGCAATCTCAGGACTTTAGCATGAGATTGCTTCGTCAAAACTTGCAGTTTTTCCTCGTAATGACGGTCTGGTATCCACGCAGGCAATGACATTCACTGACTATTTTTAAAACTCGCAATTACCGGTATATGATCTGAAGGTTTTTCTTGAGTCCTTAAATTATAATCCATATAGCAACTTTCTAAATAGTCAATAGTATTATTACAACCAAGGATCATATCAATCCTCATACCTTTATTTTGTTCAAAACACCCGGCTCTATAATCCCACCATGAAAATTCTTGTTTACTCGGATGCATCAATCTATATAAATCCTCAAACCCGGAATTTAGAATAGTACGTAATTTTTTTTGTTCAATCTCAGTAAAACAAGTAGTTTCAGCAAGTAGCTTAGGTGAATATACGTCTATATCGAACGGTGCAATATTGAAATCACCGCCAATGATAGTTTTTTCGTCAAAAGATTTTTTAGTTGATAGATAATTAATAAAATTATCATAAAATGCTAGCTTTGCTACAAATTTATCGCTACCGATAAATGAACCGTTAGGAGCATAGAGCGAGATTATATTACAGAATCCTATAGGTAATGATAATTTTATTTCTAAGAATCTTGCTTGATCACTGTAGTAATTATTCGGAAAATCCTTAATTATTTCATCGGCAGGAAATTTTGAAATTATAGCAACGCCGTTATATGATTTTTGTCCGTGAACATAAAAATTATAAGGTAGATCGGATAATTCATCAAAAGGAAATTTCTCGGTTTCGCATTTTATTTCTTGCAATAATAAAATATCCGGATTTTCTTTAGATAAAAAATTACGCAATAAATTAAGTCTTGTTTTTATGGAATTAATATTCCAAGTAACTATCTTCATGTTTGTTTTTCTAAGCTTGTGTTTTCATTACGGAATCGCCACTCAAGAAAACCAGAATGATAAGCTAAAAGATTAGTAATGAATGCTCCGGAAATTACTATAATCATTGAATATTTTATGGTATTGTAATTTGGATTACTGCCGTACATATCTAATAATACGCTAAAGGCTATACCCCATAATATACTTATTTCAATACTCACTCCTCTTGATATTCTCTTAATTGAATGTTCTTTCATAATAAAATCTCGTAATATCGTACCGCAATTAGCTGTAATAAAAGCAAAAAACGGTCCCCAAAAACTTAGAGGCTTGATTTTGTGAATAATAACCATTGCAACTCCTATAATTATAAAAGTTGCTTGTCCGAATGAATCGCAAATTGCTACTATATTATTTAGTGATTGTTCTAAATAATTATCTTCAGCAATCTGTTTACTATAATAGCTGAATAATTTAATAATTGTAAAACCAAGTAAAACTACTACAAATATATAATAGAAATAAGAAGGAGTAAAATAGAAGTTTAAATGTCCGGTATCATGATTTGCTATTAAGTCGAGTATTATACAGCTACTAATAGACGGTAATACTGCAAATAAAAATGTACCGAATAAAGTACTATTTTTTCTGCTACTTAAAATAATTCCTGAAAAAGCAAAAGCAAGGCAGCCAAGTAATCCTATAATATGACACCAACGAGAATCTATAGATTTAGGTAATAGAATATGGTATATGTATGTCTTAATAATTTTTTTATATTCGTTACTTGTAAGAAAATCATCTATCGCAAAATTAAATTGCTCAATTATATTTAAAGATACGGTTTTTTTGCTAAACATCAAATGTATAGGAGTTTTAATATTTAAAGGAACTTCTAATATGTTCCTGTCTATCGTTCTTCCGAGTATATTAACGGAACCGACTATTCGATCACTAATAAAACCGTCAATTTCTTTCTTTATTATTCCGTTTACTAATTCTATATCATTTTGATATATTTCAATTATATCCCGATTTTTCTCATTATATAAAAAATCCGTAAATTTAGGGTCTCCGTATACGGTACCTTTCACTATTCCTAAATGAAGATTAAATAAGCGTATTTGTGCTGTTAGTTCATTAACATTTTGAAAATTTAACTTTTTGGCAAGTGGTTCAATAATAAATAATGATAGTTCTTCTAAGCGATAAGGTTTTGAAAAATGAGCGTAGTTACTTCTCTCAGTAGTATAAGTAGCTCCTGCAGCCATATCGGCATTGCCGCTTTGAATATCTAATTGATCTTGATACCAACTATCTTGATTATAATCAATATTGATACCTATTTTTGCGGCAATAGCGTTAATTAATTCTATATCCATACCGGAAACGGTAGTGCGACCGTTTGAAGTAGCAATTAAGTATTGGTAAGGCTCATTTACATACCATGCATTTATTAAAGTTTTTTTATCGGTTGTCCCTTCGCATTCTAAAATTGCTTGTTGTTCGTTCGTACCTATGCTCAAAGCATAAAAATTTTTAGAAATGAGAAGTATAAAAATAAAAAGCTTTAAAATTTTCATGGTCTGTATTTTTTTAGAATTATGTTTTGTCATTCCTGCGAAAGCAGGGATCTAGTAATTTTAAATGTCATCCCGCAACTTGATTGCGGGATCTCAGTATACAGTCTGTGATACAAGATCCTGTGGTCAAGCCACAGGATGATATTTTTAATTACGAACTACTTTAATTTCGCCGTCAGAAAATTTAATATTAAAAATTTTTTCATTTGCAGCAGTAATTTTAGAAGATAAAAAATTACCCGTTTCTCCTTTAACTATAGCAAAACCTCGTTTCAATACGTTATGATAATCAAGGCTTGCAAGTAACGTGCTATTTAATTCTAATTTATACTCAAAATTTTTCAAAGTATTATTTGCCGATTTTGATAGATAAGCTGTTTGATGTGTTAATTCTAATGTTTTGTAATTGAGTATTTTAGCAGGGTTAACTCTTTCTTTAGAAAAAGATTTAAGCTTTGTTTCTTGTAGTTCAATAAAGCACGGTAAAGCATCTAGTAAATTAAAACCGGTTTCGTCTAGTAATTGTTGCCTATTATTTATATAGTGAGAGAGATATCTGTGTATTTTATCGTAATTTACTATATTTTGTTCGTGATATTTAATTAACCGGCTAGTATTATTCAATAATATTTTTTCATAAGATTGTAGAGTATTATTTAAAATAGATCGTACCGGTACGGCAAATTCTGCGGCAGCAGTTGGCGTCGGAGCTCTTTTATCGGCTGCTAAATCTATTAAAGTATAATCCACTTCATGACCTACTGCGGAAATAATAGGAATTTTTGAGTTATAAGCGGCACGTACTAATATCTCATCGTTAAATGACCAAAGATCTTCTATAGAACCGCCACCTCTAGCAACAATTATAACACTTGGTTTATTTATCTCTTCTAAATTGTTAAATCCTTTAATTGCTTCAGCAATTTCATTGCCGGAATTTTCGCCTTGTACGCTAACCGGCCATATTATTATCCGAGTCGGGAAACGTTCGCGAATGCGATGAATAATATCTTTAATAACAGCACCGGTTATTGAAGTGATAACGCCTATTTTATCAGGTAAAAAAGGTATAGGAATACGTTTCTTATTAAATAGTCCCTCTTTTTCTAAACGAGCTTTGCGTTCATTTAGAATTTGCAACATAGTACCAAGTCCTGCAGGTCGCAAATTATCTACCGATAATTGATAGCGTGAATTACCTGCATAGCTTGAAAGCTTGCCGCTAATCACCACTTCCATACCGTCATTTAAAGGAAATTTGATTTTAGCAAGAATAGGGCGCCAGCAAGTACAGGCTAAAATAGCGGTATTTTCTTTTAAGTTAAAATAAGCATGACCTGAGCTTGCTATTTTTAAACCTGAAATTTCTCCTTTTACCTTAATATAGCCAAAATTATTTTCTAATAATTCTTTAATTTTATTAGAAATCTCACTAACTGAAAACTCTTTAGTTGCTTGATTTGCAATGAAATTGTCTAGCATTTTATTAGTACTTGGTTTTTTGAGCTGAGAGTGGCTTTGTTGCATGGTTCTTGAAAAACGTTCTGATGTCATACCGTGGCTTGACCACGGTATGACAGTAGTGGAATCGATCCACGCAACAATGTCCACTCGCAATGACGGTTATCATCTCCATAGAATAACCTTGCACTGCAAAAGAGCAAGCAAAATTTTTTATTATTTGATATATTGCTAATAGCTTGCTATTATTTTTTACTAATAAAAATTATATTTATTAATATAAATGCTACTAATGCTACTACGAATAATATGCTTGCTTATTATCATAATATTTTCTTTGGTAAGTTTTGCCCATCTTTCTAAGAATGGTCAAAATATTAAAATAAGCAATATGATAGCCGACTTCGTAGAGTATAATGAAAGTCAGGATTTGATATATGCTAAAGGTAATATAAGAATTATCACGGATGAGTATTTATTAACGGCAGATAATTTACTTTATGATATAGAAAACAATATTTTATGGGTAGAAGGTAATATCCGAATTAAGGATAAACAAAACCGGATAATAGAGGGGGACAAAGCGGTTTTAAAAGATGAATTTAAGAAAGGTATCATATCGGAATTCATTTTGTTTCCCGGTGATAATAATCTTTTAATTGCTAAACTTGCCGAAAGAATAGATGAAAATAATCTTAAGCTGCACCATGCCGAATTTACCCCTTGCGATGTTACTTGTAATAGAAACCCTATTTGGCAAATTGCTGCTAAGGATACTTATATTCATTCCGAAGAACATAGAGTAGTTTATAAAAACGTATTTTTTGAAGTATATGGCGTACCGATTTTTTACTTACCGTATTTTTCCCATCCGACTCCTACAGCACCTGCAACTTCCGGATTATTAGTGCCTGACGTCAAAAATAAAGGGTTTGGTATCCCTCTATATCTACGTGCAAAACCTAATATGGATTTTACTCTCACTCCAAGGATTTTTAGTAAATATCAAACTTATGAGCTAGAAGCACGCTATCGCCCGAATGATACCGATAATATGAATTTTCAAGGTAGTTACGGTAAATTACCGTATTTTCTAAAAAAAGACGGAAGTGTAGTGAAAAATAAAAAAGTTTCTTCTTATCATTATATAGCAAGCGGTAATTTTATTAGTACCGATAAAGTTTATGATTACGGTTTCAGGGTGGAACGTACATCGGATAAAGCTTATTTAAAAAATTATTATAATAACTACGCTTCATATTTAACTTCTAAAATATTCTTAAATAAAATTCATGAGACTGATTATTTTTCGGCGGAAGGGTTAAGTTTTCAAGGCTTAGGTAGTAATGATAGTAAATATACCGATCCTCTAATATTACCGAAAATCAATACAAAAAACGTGATAAATTTGAATGATAATGACAACAGCCATATCGTTGTTGAAAATAATATGTTAATGTACAAAGAAAGAATAGGAAAACAACTTGCTAGAACCTCTTTACAATTATCCTTTATGCATAATGTGTTGACTTCTTCAGGGCAAATTTTTGATTTTGTAGCAAAAGATAGAGGCGATTTTTATCTTGCTAGACGGGCTTATTTAGATAAGCCGAGAGAAAGTAAATCATTTCAAAGGAATATACCGGAATTGCAAACTTTATGGCGTTATCCGTTAGTAGGTAATATAACAAAAACGATAAATTTACTTATTGAGCCGGTAGTTTCTTTTACTATGGGACGTAAACTATCTAAGAAAGATAAAAAATTTGTTATAATTGATCCTGCTAAATATGAATTATCCGAAAAAAATATCTTTTTATCCAACCGTTATAGCGGTATTGATTGCCATGATTTCGGTAATAGATTAAGTTATGGCTTAAATACTAGTATTGCTAAAGAAGAAAATTATTTAAAATTATTTTTAGGACAGTCGCGTAATACAAGATATAGTATAGATTTGCCTGCTGATGATACGGAAAATGTAGGGCAGATTCTAGGTAATCTTTCTAATAATTTAGAAGTGTTTTATAGCTTTCGGAAAGATAGATATTTCAGACTTATTAAAGATGAAGTGGGAGGAAATTTTAACTATGATAAGATTAACTTTCTAGGTAGTTTTATTCAGCTTACCAATCTTAAAAAATATTATTCCGTAGAAAGTATAAAGGTTTCAAATAATAGAGTGCGACAATTTTATGGGGACATAAATTATCAGCTAGCGGAAAATTGGACTATAGGCTTTGGTGCACGTATTGATCTCTCTAGACGATCTCCAAATTTGCTTACTCGAACTATTAGGGTGACATATGCGAAAGATTGTGTTAGAATTACTGCAAAGGTTTATTCCGATTATCTAGCCGATGGAAGTAGAGGAATCAAAAAGACTACCTCTTCGCCGACTATTTCTATCGGTTTAAAAGTTTTAAACATGTGAGTATACTCGTTTTATTTGAAAAATTGGCTACGTCGTCTTATAAGTTCTGCGGTGCTCACGTACTAAATGTACGCTCCGCTCCTTGACTTATAGACTCCTTGCTCTTTTCCAAATAAAACTTCGTCTACTTACTGGTCACTTATTCAGAGTATCACATGAGAAAATTATTATTAATCATTACCGTTTTTTTTACTTTTAATGTAGTACAAGCATCATTACCGAATATAGTAGCATCCGTAAATGATGAACCTATTACTCTTAATGAGTTCCGTGCTAGAAAAAAAATGATTATGGCACTAAATAATGTTGAAAGTCTAACGCCTGCTCAAGATAAGCAGCTAAGTGACTTAGCAATCAAGAGCTTAATTGACGAATCTTTGCTTTTTCAATATGCCGGAGATAGAGAAATTCCGCAAGAAGAGATAGATAACGCTATTAAATCTATTGAAGATCGTAATAAAATGCCTCACGGTTCTCTTCTTCAGTATCTAAAAAGCAGATCGGTTAATCCTGATAGTTTTATTTCCCAAATTAAATCCGAGTTGATTAAAATGAATATTTTATCAAGTCTATCAAGATCGGTACAAGTAAGTAATAAAGAAATAGATGTCGCAATTTTATCTAGCGATCAAAAAGACGTAGAAATTTCAATGCAAGTATTTACATCTAAAGATGGTGGCAATAAAGCGTTTACGCAGATGAATAATTTGAAAAATCGACTAAAAAAATGTGCGGATGTTAAAAAATCGCTTTATGATAATTTTGCTACTATGCAAATTATTACCGATAAGCTTAGCAAGATAGAAGGCATAAAACAAACTATTGTAAAGGACTTAACTCCTGATAAAGCAAGCAATGTTTTTGAAGTAAATAACAAATTTGAAATAATATTAGTGTGCAGCAAAAAAATCTTAAATGTTAATGAAGATGAAAATAATTATGTAGTAAACTTCCTAACCAATAAAAAGATTTTGCAAAAAGCACAAAAAATGTTTGAAAATATGCGTAAAAAGGCAGCTATAAAAATAATGTTGCCATCTTGAGGTACCTGTTTTTCGTCATTGCGAGGAGAGGCAAAGCCTCGACGCGGCAATCTCAGGATTTTATACTATTTCATGAGATTGCCACGCTCCTTTCAGTCGCTCGCAATGACGATGAAAATCGATTCATGCAACTTTTTTAGCTAGAACAACATTACTCTATGCTCCCTTCAATTGCAAAACATGCAGCATCTCATCAAATTAATCCTCTTAAAAAGTACGGACAAAATTTTATTTTTGACAGTAGCCTATGTGATAAAATTGTACGTGCGAGTAACCTTGCAGAAAATAGCCGAGTATTAGAAATAGGACCAGGCACCGGAGGGTTAACTAGGTCAATATTGCAAAAAAAACCTGAATCCTTAACTGTTATAGAAACAGATGAGAGATGCATCCCGCTCCTTAATGAGATTAAAGAATATTATCCTAATCTAAATATTATTAAACAAGATGCGCTTAAAATAAATTTAACCGATTTAAGCTATGATATAGTCAATTCAGTTGGATTTGCATACAGGGAGCGAGAAGCGAAGCCTATAACTAATAGGAGAGTGACGAGCAACGATGTAGGCGAGTCCAAATCAATTGACTATAAAGTAACTATAATTTCTAATTTACCGTATCATATAGGTACTGGGTTAGTGATTAGATGGCTGAAAGAAGCACGACTAATTACTAATATGACGCTAATGTTACAAAAGGAAGTAGTAGAACGTATTTGTGCTATGCCATCAACTAAAGCATATGGCAGGTTATCGGTAATATGTCAGTTAATTGCTAAAGTGGAAAAATGCTTTGACTTAGCACCGACTGCTTTCTATCCACCTCCTAAAGTATATTCTGCGATAGTCAAACTAATACCTTTAGAAAATCCGCCGTCTATTGCTCTGATAAATAAAGTTGAGCAAATAACAAAACTTGCTTTTGCAGGACGACGGAAAATGATCAAATCATCACTGAAAAATCTTGTACCTAATATACATGAAGTATTAACTCAGTTGAAAATCAATGATAATTATCGTGCTGAAAACCTTACCCCTCAAGATTATTTGAGAATTGCTGAAATATTATAAGCTTGCATCATTCAGCTTTATCTAACTTTTGTGCTTCTGCTTCTTGCTGTAGTTTATATTCTGCTGCTTTTTCTTCTATATAGTTAAAAAAGAAATAACAAAATGTTAAAAAGCTAGTTAAAATGATTGCAAACGTTATTAATATTAACTTAAGTTCTTTTTTAGAGTTTTCAGCTTTTAATCGTTTTTCCTCTTCTTCATCAATTATAAACTCAGGTAATATATTTGATTCTTCTTCTTTATTTTCCATGTGTTATCCCATATCTTAAGTTTATTAAAAATTAATGATAGAGTCTAAATATCATTTAAGTAAATTACGATATTAAGATACTTAAAATAAGTCAACAATAATTATTAGTTGTGATTTAATATAAATGACTGGTGCTTTTTAAAATAATTTTCTAATAGACAGTTTTGAAATTAGTTATTCTTCTTTCTTGAGTTTCTGATTTTGTTTTTGGGAAATCTACATTATCTTAGCCAAGTGTATGAAAGTGTTTAAGCTTTCTTCGTCGTCTTTGGTTATTATGTACTTTGACATATATAAGCATTTGATGTGTTTTGTCCGATATTTTTTTTTCTCTAAAACGCATATAATTTGTGAGTATTGTTATGTTCATCTTGTACAGGAGTTTCGCACTTAGCAAAAGATATGTTAAAATCTAGAGAAAAATAGTATTAGTTAAAAATGGCAAGATCAAAATGCAACAAAGATTTATATAAATCATTTTTACAAGCAAGTAGCATAAGATATACCGGTAAAGCATTATCTGAAGTAAGTCCAATAAACCTATCTCATGACAGTGCAGTAGGTGGTTAAATAGTAAGGATTTTCGTCCTAGTGAAATCTACAGAAAAGCGTCAAAATATATTGATCAGGGATCTCCTTGTTTATTAGTGGGAGATGACACCTTATTATCAAAACAATATAGTAAGAAGATCGGGCTTGTACATTATCAATATTCTGGAGCTATACATGATGTTATACCTGGTATAGGAATGGTAAACTTACTGCATTACAATAATAAGACTGATCAATCTACTCCCGTAGATTATAGGATATATAACAAAGAAACTGATGGAAAAACAAAGAATGAGCATTTTTGTGATATGCTTACTTTAGCTAAGGCGCGGGGTATCAATCCTGATACTGTAGTAATGGATGCTTGGTATAGCGGTTTGAAGAATTTGAAACATATACGTAATTTAGGTTGGACATGGGTTACTAACCTAAGAAAAAATAGAAAAGTTAATCGTAATATTAGTTTAGAAAGTTTAGAGATTCTCGATGAGGGGCTAAAAATGCACTTACGTGGATACGGTTGGGTTACAGTATTTAAGTTTGTGGCAAAAAATGGTCGCATTGATTACATAACAACTAATCTAGAAAATCCAACACGTGAGCAAATAGAAAAAATTTTTAAGGCACGTTGGTCTATAGAGGTTTATCACCGAGAATTAAAACAAACTTGTGGTATTGAACGCTGTCAGGCACGCACGGGTCGAGCTCAAAGAAATCATATTTGCCTTGCCATATTTGCTTGGCTTGATATGAATAAAAGGAGGATAAATAAAAAAATTACTTTATATCAACAAACTTGGGAGGTTATAAAAACATCAATTCAACATAACATTAGATGCCTTTTAGCTGATACACAATTTTGCTAAGTGCGAAACTCCTGTTGTATACTAAACGCTTTATTTGCTGCAACTGATTTATCGGATTTTGATATAAAATCATCAATAAAATAGTTTAAAGAATCTCTAAATAATTCGCTTAATTGCTCATCATTTTCAAGTTCTTCATATGATAACGATCTTGCGGTTTTCAACTTAAAATATGATTTAATCATTTCAAGAGCAGAATATCTATCGCAGTTATTATTAAGAATTTTATATAACATTTTTTTATCAAAATATGCAGGTATTTTTTTTAAATCCTTATTAATAATTTGCTGTTTGTAATAAGATAACTGACGCATAAAAACGATAACGGTAGCTGTAAGACCTGCAACTAAGATAGAGTATAAATTTAGTGATTGAAAAAGCATATTTTTAATATATTTAATTATAACTACCAACGATAGTATTGTATTTTTTGCTTTTCAATCTAAAAATGAACCATTACTGTATATTACTTATTTTTTTCTTTCAATTAGTTTATTTATCACATATTTATTGTGCTGCTAATAGAACATGAGATTTGTATAAATTAACTTTCAACTCAACTAATCGATTTTCATATCTATGACAAGAAAGTTATTAAAAAATAAATTTCTAAAATCTTATTAATTTTTACATATTGATTCTAGAAAAATATTCTAATTATAACCCCGATTATGGATAAGGAATAGAGAGGAAGGCAAGAGTTATTAAACCTTATATAAATAGGGCACTGAAGGAGTAAAATAAAGGTTTAATAACATGTGTAAATATACTACAATATTTTGTATAGTAGATAAATTTTGTAAAATTTATGAGAAATGGGTAAAACATCAATTGCTGAAAAGTAATAAGCAAAGATTTAGAGAAGGTAAGCTTTCCTTAAGTGAAGAACTCTCAATAATGATTTTTACCATTTTAGTGCATATAAACATTTAAAAGCTTATTACCAAAACTTTATTATTAATGGTAATTTGTTCAGGAATCCACCTTGTTATGAGAGATTTGTTCAGCTTATTCCTTCATTATTTCTGCCATTGATTGTGATGTTACATTACTTAAGTGGGAAAAGAACGGGAATTTATTATGCAGATTCCACACATTTTGCAGTATGTAAAAATATCAGAATTAATTCTAACAGAACTTTTAATAATCTTGCAAAAATGGGACGTAGTTCTGTCGATTGGTTTTTTGGATTCAAGCTTCATATGATAATCAATGATAAGGGAGAAATTATTGCTGTTAAAATTACCAAAGGTAATGTTGATGACAGAATTGCATTTGAAGCAATGGTTATCAAAAAGGTCTAAAAGGTAAGTGTTATGATGATAAGGGGTTTATTTCAGAAAAAATGTTTACAAAACTTTATAAGCAAGGTTTAATAAAAATTACCGGAATAAGAAAGGATATGAAAAACTATTTATTACCTCTTTTGGATAAAATCCTTTTAAGGAAGAGATTCATTATCGAAACCATTTTTGGCTACATAAAAGAGAATTTTAATATTACTCCTTCCAGACATCGATCACCTATTAATTTTTTTACTTCTCTATTCTCTGCTCTTATTGCTTACCAACTTAAACCTAATAAACCATGTATTTCTTATCCATAATCGGGGTTATATTACTAAATTCGGCTATTAATATTAATGATTTATGTTCTCCTCCTGGTAATAATCTTAAGTCATTAAAAGGTGATAGAGTAGATCAGCATAGTATTCGTATTAACGATCAATGGCGTATATGTTTTACTTGGCATGACGGAAACGCCCATAATGTTGAAATTGTTGATTACCATTAAGGAGGTTATATGCACCAATTACTAGATCTTGTAACGCCTGGTGAGGTATTAGAAGAAGAATTCATGAAGCCTTTAAATATAAGTCAAAACAGGTTAGCTCGTGATATTGATGTACCGCCTAGCCGTATCCATGCAATAGTACACGGTAGAAGATCAATTACTGCTGATATGGCATTGCGACTCGGTAAGTATTTTCAAACCTCGGCTCAAATGTGGATTAACCTACAATCGCATTATGATTTAGAGGTTGCAGAACGTAACGAGTGGTCTCATATTAAACATCGTATTCGTACTATGGAAGTAGCAAGCAAAGCTAGTTGATTATTTCCTAGCAACGGCAAAAGATTCAGGGTGTTTGATAGAAATGTTCGGTTTTTTCTGTTTGTTTTAAGTGACCACGCAACACAGCATTATAGCCGATTCTTTTTACTACTTCACTTGATGCGTCACGCTCCAAGTTCTGCACCCGTAAGTAGGACTGTTTAGTAACTACAACGAACTTTAGAACACAAATAAACTATACTTCTTATTATGCAACAAAATTTATCAGAATTAGCTAATTGTTTTGAATAGCATGTATAATACAGAGAATCTTAAACTCTGCCTTGTCCTAATTTTTTAAGCTGCGTATTTTTAAGGATTGTTGTTGTAAAATATCCTTTTTATTTGTTAATCTAGTACTTACCATTCCTACCGGAATTGTTTTTGCCTAGATTCTACTATTGTAAATACTTCTCATAAGCTCTAATATATCCCGCTAAATCATAATTGCTATTAATGGGCTTTGGTAATATATCGTTTTTTACTAATTACTGAATCCTACGAGTATAATGTTTTAACTATGTCGGATAGTTTGTAACTATTAGTAATACTCATGATTTACGTTAAGGATCTTTTTAGTATATAAATTATTTCTGCATATCTAATAGTAATTGTTTTCTAGTACTTGCATCTGGATTATCAGGGCCCAATTCTAACGCTTTATTAAATGATTTGAGAGCTAAGTTATATTAAATAGTGTAACACCTTTATCAATATGAGGTGTAGGATTATTAGGGTCTAATTCAAGAGCCTTATTAAACTATTTAAGAGCTGCCTTATACTTTCCTAACTTTTCTAATGTTCTACCTTTATCATAATACACTTTAGGGTCATTAGGATTTAATCTTATTTTTTACTATACAGTAAGTTTTGGGTTATATTGATTAACGATATTAACATTTACAACTTATTAAAATGTTAATTATACTCTATAAACTAATCATTAAAAAGTGTTATCTAGCAAAGATAATCCAAGTTTTGATAATATTGGGTCTTTATTAAATCCTTTAGTATTATAGCTGAAAGTTGAGCCTTGTACGTTTTAATTTTAATGGTACCCGCGGCCGGACTTGAACCGGCAAGAGCTTACGCTCCACGGATTTTAAGTCTGTTATGTCTACCATTCCATCACGCGGGCAAGATCAGTGTACAGTATAGTATACCGATTTAATTCACGTTGACAGATTAATAAAAAAAATACAAAAAAGCAAGTACTTTTATCGTTAATATATTAGTCTGATATGAAAAAGTTATTAAACACCTTTAAAATAGTTAGTTTACTCATTAATTTATTAGATAACCCCGATTATAGATAAGAAATACATGGTTTATTAGGTTTAAGTTGGTAAGCAATAAGAGCAGAGAATAGAGAAGTAAAGAAATTAATAGGTGATCGATGTCTGGAAGGAGTAATATTAAAATTCTCTTTTATGTAGCCAAAAATGGTTTCGATAATGAATCTCTTCCTTAAAAGGATTTTATCCAAAAGAGGTAATAAATAGTTTTTCATATCCTTTCTTATTCCGGTAATTTTTATTAAACCTTGCTTATAAAGTTTTGTAAACATTTTTTCTGAAATAAACCCCTTATCATCATAACACTTACCTTTTAGACCTTTTTGATAACCATTGCTTCAAATGCAATTCTGTCATCAACATTACCTTTGGTAATTTTAACAGCAATAATTTCTCCCTTATCATTGATTATCATATGAAGCTTGAATCCAAAAAACCAATCGACAGAACTACGTCCCATTTTTGCAAGATTATTAAAAGTTCTGTTAGAATTAATTCTGATATTTTTACATACTGCAAAATGTGTGGAATCTGCATAATAAATTCCCGTTCTTTTCCCACTTAAGTAATGTAACATCACAATCAATGGCAGAAATAATGAAGGAATAAGCTGAACAAATCTCTCATAACAAGGTGGATTCCTGAACAAATTACCATTAATAATAAAGTTTTGGTAATAAGCTTTTAAATGTTTATATGCACTAAAATGGTAAAAATCATTATTGAGAGTTCTTCACTTAAGGAAAGCTTACCTTCTCTAAATCTTTGCTTATTACTTTTCAGCAATTGATGTTTTACCCATTTCTCATAAATTTTACAAAATTTATCTACTATACAAAATATTGTAGTATATTTACACATGTTATTAAACCTTTATTTTATTCCTTCAGTGCCCTATTTATATAAGGTTTAATAACTCTTGCAACCTTCCTTCCTCTCTATTCCTTATCCATAATCGGGGTTAGATAATTAACTTAAATAGTGACAAAATAGTAATAATATGATAGATTAGTTTCAGAAAGTAATACTTTCTCTTGCATGTTATTGACATGTTTATTGACAAATGCCGCAAGGTAAGGTAGTTTTGCATAATGAATTTTATCGGCTCTTATATTTAAGTAAGGCTTAAAATTTAAGTTTTAGTTATTATAAGTATGTGTTTAAGTTCAAATAAGTAATTTCTATCTAATAAAGGTTTTTATGGCTACAAATATAGTAGGTAAAGTTAAGTGGTATAATTCTACGAAGAATTTTGGATTTATTGAACAGGAAAATGGCGGCAAAGATGTGTTTGTACACAAATCAGCCGTAGACGCAGCAGGTTTACATAGCCTTGAAGAAGGACAAGATGTAATTTTTGATCTTGAAGAAAAGCAAGGAAAAGCCTATGCTGTTAACCTCAGAATTAAATAAATATATTTATAATACCAAAAGCAGCTATCCAAAATTGTTTATAATTTAGGGTAGCCTAGTCATTTTTATCAAAATAGTAAATATTTTATTTTTGTCTATAATAACCTATATAATTTAAGTATAATAAATTATTTTTACTAAAAGGCGTGAAAATGCCCTAAATCTAATAATATTATTCTGGCTTGAATAAGATTCTAAAATAGTTTCATTATTCATTATCGTTTTATATATTTAGTTGGTGTTTTGTAATCTAGTTAAGCATATTTTTTGATTCAGGATAATTATATAAGTCGTTATTTTAATTTACTATAACTTATTTTTTATAGACCTCTTGCATAATTTATCTTATAAAGGGAATTAAGAGATTTCTACTCTACGCAAGCGTACTATATTAAGTGCGTGAGGATGAGAGGATAGAGTCGATGTCTTAATTATCTTTAGAAATGGGTTATGTAAGAGTCTAATCAATAATGTGCATATTTTGATTTAAAACTATATTGGATTATATAATGAAAAATTTTAATTTATCTGAAGAATTAATTATTGCTCTTGAGACAATGAATATCACTGAGCCGACTGAAATACAAAAGCAATCGATCCCGGTTGCAATAGCGGGGTCGGACATACTCGCCTCTAGCCAAACAGGTTCAGGAAAAACTCTCGCTTATTTATTGCCGTTAATTGATTCATTTATTAAAAATAAAACTACTGCTTTAATTCTTGTCCCGACTAGAGAACTAGCAACACAAATACACAGTACTTTAAATAAAGTAACTACACCCTATAAAATTAATAGTGCAGTTTTGATAGGCGGTGAACCGATGCCTAAACAATTTATGCAATTAAAAAAGAATCCGAAAGTGATTATCGGTACGCCGGGGCGTATTATCGATCACTTAAAGAGGGGAAGTCTAAAAATTGATCGCATAGGCATAACCGTACTTGACGAAATGGATAGAATGCTTGATATGGGGATGAAAGAACAGTTAGAAGAAATCAATAAATTTTTACCGGAAAAAAGACAAGTTTTAATGTTTTCCGCTACTATGCCAAAACATATTATTGCTCTTTCTCAAAAATATCTAAACAATCCGGTACGTATTACGGTAGGTGCTACTAATAAAGCAGCTGCAGAAATAAAACAGGAATCATTACATATTTCTGATAAAGAAAAATTTAGTGAATTAACTAAACAACTTGGTAATAGGGAAGGATCGGTAATTATTTTTGTGAAAACTAAACGCTCTGCCGATCAATTAGCTAAAATGTTGAAATATGAAAATCATAAAGCAGAAGCTATACACGGTGATTTAAGTCAGCATCAACGTGAAAGAGTAATTTTATCATTTCGTAAGTCAAACCATAGAATAATGGTAGCAACTGATGTAGCGGCTCGTGGGCTTGATATTCCTCATACACAGCATGTTATTAATTATGATTTACCTATGTGTCCTGAAGATTATTTACATAGAATAGGTAGAACGGGTAGAGCAGGGGCTACCGGATATGCATTGTCTTTTATTTCTCCTGATGATGTTATTAGATGGCGTGCAATCGATCGTCTAGTAAATAAAGGAGAATCTACGCCACGTAGTGAGTTTAGAAGTGATAAAAATAATCGTAAAAGATCATTCGGTAAAAGAGCCAGTGGTGACGGTAAAAAGTTTAATTCTTTTGATAGTAGCCGTAAAAGAACCTTTGACGGTAACAGTTACGGTAATAAAAGAAAGAAAGTATCGTAGTTTAGATTTACGTCATTGTGAGTGATCTTTGATCGCGTGGGTGGTTATTACATTGTCACCCCGTGGGCTTGACCACGGGGTCCAAAAAACAACTTAAAATACTAATATTATTAGTATTTTAAACTGGATCCCGCGATCAAGTCGCGGGATGACCAGAAGTGGAATTGATCTATGCAGCAACGCCGATCAAGCCGTGGGATGACAAATATAAAAAAGGAGAATAAGCTCATAAGTTTAAATTTTTCACGATTTCTATCTAATATTTTCTTTATATTAATAATTTCTTTTCCCGGAGGTTTAATTTATTTACTTACCAGTTCAACTCTTTCTTTTTGGCTTCGAGAATCCGGTTTTGATAAAATCACTATCGGGCTTTTTAGTTTAGTTAATTTTATTCATATATTTAAATTTTTATGGGGTCCTTTACTTGAAAAAGTAAGTTTTGCTCCTTTAAGTAAGTGAGGATATAAATATTGTTTAATTATTGCTTTGGTTAGTTGTATTTTTTGTGTATATGTTCTGACAAATTTTAACCCTAACACTCATTTTATACCATTTGCTTTATGCTTAGTAGCTGTGGCATTTTTTTCTTCCATTTATGATATGTTACTTCAATCATCACAGATGTTACTGATTACAAATAAAAATTGGGGCATAAGTGAAGCAGCCTGTACTACAGGCTTTAGAATAGGTATACTTATAGCAGGTTTAGGAGTGTTATATTTATCTACTATCATATCTTTGCAAGATGTTTATCGTGTTATGGCAATTTTATGTATACCGTCATTACTATTAATTATATTCTATCCGCTTAAATTTAAAGATAAGATAATTATTAATGATTTTGATAGATTTTGGCATGCTTTTTATGACTTTATCAAGAAACCTAAATGGCTAATAATTGTTAGTTTTATGCTTCTATATCGTCTTCAAGATAATTTTCTTTCAATTATGCCGAATATGTTTTACTCGATATCGGTTATACGAAAAAGGACTTAGCGTTTGGCTATAAAGCTTTCGGTATGTGTGCTGCAATCCTTGGAGGTTTTATAGGCGGGTTTTTGTGCCGAAAATATGAATATTCTTATTTGCTTAAAAGAGCATTAATATATCATGCTTTATCTAGCCTATCTTTTTTATTTCTCTATTTTTATAATTGAGATATTACAAGTCTGTATATAGCGGTCTTTTTTCAAGAATTTACCAATGGCTTAACTATATCGCCGTTTTTTTCTTACCAATTAAGATGCTGTAGTTCTAAATATTGTATAACCCAAATTGCTTTAATTACTTCTATTGCTTATATTAGTACCATATTGTTTGGTAGTATTTCAGGTTATGCAGCTACTTATTTAGGTTGGACTTATTTCTTTATTGTAGCAGGATTTTGTTTTAACCTGCTTATATATTAATTAGATATTTACCGCCTTATGTTATTCCTAGCTAAAAGCGGGAATCTAAAAAAATATTTATACTTGTCATTGCGAGGAGCGTAGCGACGTGGCAATCTCTCTTAAATTTCATGAGATTGCTTCGTCGGCATAAATGCTTTCTCGCAATAACGGGGATAGGCAGTACTGGATTCCTGCTTCCGCAGGAATGACATATACGGCTTTTGAGAGCCATGCAACAATGCCCAAGATAAATACAAATATATTGTAAAAGTAGTACTATCAATTTATAATAATCAACTAATTTATTAGTGTGCTTTAATTATGTTTATTCAAACTGAAGATACTCCCAACCCTGATGCAATAAAATTTTTCCCGGGGCAGGAAATAAGTAGTGATCAGCCGGTATTTTTTAGTGAGCTTGCTGAAGTAAAAGGAAGAAGCAAACTTGCAGAATCGCTATTTCATATTAATAATGTAAAATCAGTATTTTTTGGTAGTGATTTTATAACAGTAACTAAACAAGCTGAAGGTAATTGGCAAGTTATAAAGCCTGAAATTTTAATGGTTATTATGGATCATTTTGTTGCAGGATTTCCGGTATTTGAAGAAAGCACCAAAGCAGGTAATGTAAATCATAGCCTTTATGGGCTTTCAGAAATAGAGAAGCAAATCTTAGAGATTATTGAAACTAGGGTGCGTCCATCTGTTGCACAAGACGGCGGTGATATAATATATAAAGGCTTTGAAAACGGTATAGTTAAATTAGCACTTCGTGGTGCATGCCTTGGATGTCCTAGTTCCACTATTACCTTAAAAAACGGTATTGAGTCCATGCTTAAACATTTTGTACCGGAAGTGCAAGAGGTTGAAGCTGTAGAGGAAGATTTTGAGTAATTTAGGCATTGACTAAAAAGAGTTAATCTAAAGTTTCTATGTCATTCCCGCAAAAGCGGGAATGACATAGAAAGGCTAAACTACACTATAAAACAACTTTTTCTAAGCAATGCCAATGTAAATCCTTTTACTATACAAGTTTAAAAGAAAACTACTTCGATGTTCAAAAAGATTTTTTGGATTTAACGGGGTAATGTTTACATTGGTGTTAAAGAGTGACCGTTCACGGGTGTTGAGTGGCTTATTATTCCTCTCTGTCATCCCGTGATTTATTCATGGGATCCAGTAAAACATAGAAAAATTTATTTTTATATGTTTATTTTGTTAAACATGTAGTGTAGATAACAATGTTGAAGTTATTTTTTCTAGACCCCGTGGTCAAGCCACGGTATGACAGTGAAAAACCCGTGAACGCTCACGTTAAAGAAGCTATAGAATTGATTATATCATTTTGATGCCAAATAACGTAATGTAGTTCAACATCTTTTGGAGCATATACTACGATAACCCCGATTATGGATAAGGAATAGAGAGGAAGGAAGGTTGCAAGAGTTATTAAACCTTATATAAATAGGGCACTGAAGGAATAAAATAAAGGTTTAATAACATGTGTAAATATACTACAATATTTTGTATAGTAGATAAATTTTGTAAAATTTATGAGAAATGGGTAAAACATCAATTGCTGAAAAGTAATAAGCAAAGATTTAGAGAAGGTAAGCTTTCCTTAAGTGAAGAACTCTCAATAATGATTTTTACCATTTTAGTGCATATAAACATTTAAAAGCTTATTACCAAAACTTTATTATTAATGGTAATTTGTTCAGGAATCCACCTTGTTATGAGAGATTTGTTCAGCTTATTCCTTCATTATTTCTGCCATTGATTGTGATGTTACATTACTTAAGTGGGAAAAGAACGGGAATTTATTATGCAGATTCCACACATTTTGCAGTATGTAAAAATATCAGAATTAATTCTAACAGAACTTTTAATAATCTTGCAAAAATGGGACGTAGTTCTGTCGATTGGTTTTTTGGATTCAAGCTTCATATGATAATCAATGATAAGGGAGAAATTATTGCTGTTAAAATTACCAAAGGTAATGTTGATGACAGAATTGCATTTGAAGCAATGGTTATCAAAAAGGTCTAAAAGGTAAGTGTTATGATGATAAGGGGTTTATTTCAGAAAAAATGTTTACAAAACTTTATAAGCAAGGTTTAATAAAAATTACCGGAATAAGAAAGGATATGAAAAACTATTTATTACCTCTTTTGGATAAAATCCTTTTAAGGAAGAGATTCATTATCGAAACCATTTTTGGCTACATAAAAGAGAATTTTAATATTACTCCTTTCAGACATCGATCACCTATTAATTTCTTTACTTCTCTATTCTCTGCTCTTATTGCTTACCAACTTAAACCTAATAAACCATGTATTTCTTATCCATAATCGGGGTTACGATAGGTAGTTTGTTATTATATCTTAAAAATGTTTCATCGCCTAAAAATACACTAACCGGTTGTATGGTTGCTTTTACGTTTGGGCATGCCATCATTGTACTAGCAGGGTGATCGCTAACTTGATCGATTACATAATAATTATATGCCCAACCTTCTAAAGTTTTTGTTTCCAGCTTACCGCAACCAAACACGATTACAATCTTTCATTGCATCTTTTGTAGCTTGTAATTCTACTTTCAACCTTTCCTCATTAGGTTCTGTAGGTAAATGAATTACATAACGCTTTTGATTTTCAAGTGGGCGGTAGGGTAGAGTGCAATATCTTTTAACCGCTTATCGCTATTAGCTAGTAAATGAGTATTTAAAAAACATAATGTAAGAAGTAGTATAATTTTGTTTATCATATTATTATTTTTTTAATTCAAATCCATTATCTCGCCTAAAGGAGTTATATAAGAAGAATTTATATTTGCCATCGGCTATATCAGCACTAAAGCCTTCATTATAGTCAACATCACCATTTTCGTTTATTTTTTTACTTAAAAATAATATAGCATTTTCAAATTTATTTTCTTTTAATATAGGCTGATTATTTAAACTAAAAACTTTCATGGCAAGCCTTTCATTATTAGGTAATCTAAAATATATTTCTGATCTGTTATTGGATTCAAAAAAATTACATTTATTATTAGCACCTAATAATAATAAATTATTTAATACATCTATGGTAACTTGTTCTTCAAGGTTTATAATTTTAGGAAATAATATGTAATTATTGTGATTATTTTGTATATTTGAAATAAGAATACTTTGAGAGTTATATTGCTGTTTTTCCAAATATATATTTGCAAAATTATTTTGTTTTAATTCTGTAAAAACTAGTTCAGCTTTATATTTTTGTTTATCACTAGAAAAGTTAGGTAGTGTTTCTATTAAATTAAAATCAAGAGAGGTTTCGCTAAATCTTGTATTCAGCATATTATTTTGATTTAATTCGGTAAAATCTAATTCGGCATGTATGTTGCTCCGTCAATGTCTAAACTATATTAAAGGCTTATCTCCCAATATTTCTTCAAATAAATCTTCCCATAGCTCTTGTAAAAAATTTTGAGCATGTTCTTTAGTTTTACAAACATCAGTTTGATTTGCAAAGCTTTTTGCTATAAAAAACTTTAAATCTTTTTGATCCGATAAAGATAAATCATGAATGTGACATTTAAATGTTTTATTTATATAATTTATTAGTGATGCAATATCTGCAGGAAAATTTTCAGTTATTTCTAATAATTCTTTTTTATTCTGTTCTGAAATTATATTCATATTCTAATCTAATCCCGTTTCTTTCTTAAAAAAGCCGGTATTTCATGAATATCAGATTCTTTATTATCTTGATCTAGAGTACTAACAACAACGTTTTTGCGTTCTAAAGTTTGATTATTTGAAGCACGCAGAGAACCCCATATTTTCCCTAAAAATGATGGTTTTGGTGAGTCATCTTCAGATTTGTTGAAAGTATTTGCATGTAACCCTAGCTCTTTTTCATTTCCGATAAAATTTTGATTCATTGGAGAGTCGGTAATTTCAATATTTTCGGTACTGTAGCTGTTAAAATCAGGAATTTCTTCTATTTGTGTAGGTTGTGCTATAGCTTCATTATAAGTTTCTTCAGGAACTGTATTGGTAGTTTCAGCTATTGCGGGTTTATATATCGGTACTTTATCGGTATCAATACCTGTAGCAACAACCGATACTCTGATAATTCCTTTTAGTTCCGGATTAAATGTTGAACCGAAAATAATATTAGCATCAAGGTTATCTACTTCTTCTCTAATTCTATTAGCAGCGTTGTCAACTTCAAATAAGGTCATGTCGGAACCACCGGTAATATTGATTAATACACCTCTTGCACCGCACATTGAGCTATGATCTAGCAGCGGATTTGAAATTGCAGATTCTGCCGCTTTAATAGCTCTATCTTCGCCACTAGCTTCACCCGTACCCATCATTGCTTTACCCATTTCGCTCATTACTGCTTTAATATCGGCAAAATCAAGATTAATAAGTCCCGGCATAATCATTAAATCCGTTACTCCTCTAACGCCGGCATGTAATACGTCATCTGCCATTTTGAAAGCATCGGCAAACGTCGTTTGTTCATTAGCAATACGGAATAGATTTTGGTTCGGTATTACAATTAAAGTATCAACGAATTGCTGTAATTCAATAAGTCCTTTATCGGCAGTTTTCATACGATGACCGCCTTCAAAATGGAAAGGTTTAGTTACTACCCCAACCGTAAGGATGCCTAGTTCTTTAGCAATGTGTGCAATAACTGGTGCAGAACCGGTACCTGTACCACCGCCCATACCTGCCGTAATAAATACCATATTGCTATTTTCTAGGTAACTACGAATTTCGCTTTCTGATTCTTGAGCAGCAAGTGCTCCAACCTCAGGAGAAGCTCCTGCCCCAAGACCTCTAGTCGTAGAAACACCGAGTTGTATTTTGTTGGTGCATAAAGAATGTTCAAGCGATTGTGCATCAGTATTAGCTACTACAAAATTAGCACCTTGCAGATTAGCACTAATCATATTATTTACTGCATTACTACCTGCACCCCCAACGCCGAAAACCGTAATGGTCGGCTTTAATACTATATTTTCAGGGGCTTTTATATTTAAAACCATGATAATCTAACATTTATTTTATATAATTAATGTTTAAGTATAATAAAAGATTTAGAAATTTCCATAAACTTTTTATGAAAAATGTGGATTATTTTCTTTTATAGTGAATTAACTTGAATTAGGGATGATTTATAAGAAATATTTTATTTTTTTAAGGGCATAGTGAATACCGCTAATGCTAATCCATTTACGGTATACTTATAATAAATTAAACGAGTATATATGTTTAAAAAATTAAAAGATGATATAGAAATTGTCCGTAATTCAAGTTAATTCACTATATAATAGCGGGATGCCGTTATTATGACATGCTTTGATTAATGCTTTATCGTTAGTGGCCATAGGAAGCCCTTCATGTATGGCAGTTAATAAATAACCCCGATTATGGATAAGGAATAGAGAGGAAGGAAGGTTGCAAGAGTTATTAAACCTTATATAAATAGGGCACTGAAGGAGTAAAATAAAGGTTTAATAACATGTGTAAATATACTACAATATTTTGTATAGTAGATAAATTTTGTAAAATTTATGAGAAATGGGTAAAACATCAATTGCTGAAAAGTAATAAGCAAAGATTTAGAGAAGGTAAGCTTTCCTTAAGTGAAGAACTCTCAATAATGATTTTTACCATTTTAGTGCATATAAACATTTAAAAGCTTATTACCAAAACTTTATTATTAATGGTAATTTGTTCAGGAATCCACCTTGTTATGAGAGATTTGTTCAGCTTATTCCTTCATTATTTCTGCCATTGATTGTGATGTTACATTACTTAAGTGGGAAAAGAACGGGAATTTATTATGCAGATTCCACACATTTTGCAGTATGTAAAAATATCAGAATTAATTCTAACAGAACTTTTAATAATCTTGCAAAAATGGGACGTAGTTCTGTCGATTGGTTTTTTGGATTCAAGCTTCATATGATAATCAATGATAAGGGAGAAATTATTGCTGTTAAAATTACCAAAGGTAATGTTGATGACAGAATTGCATTTGAAGCAATGGTTATCAAAAAAGGTCTAAAAGGTAAGTGTTATGATGATAAGGAGTTTATTTCAGAAAAAATGTTTACAAAACTTTATAAGCAAGGTTTAATTGTAAAAGTAAAGAATTGATCTGACAGTTAAGGATTGTTGGGTACGAAGAAAAAAGATAAGATAGTACCTGGCAAGTTTTAACAACCTACTAAAAAGGAGACTGTCAGATGACAACATATCAAGAAAAAATCATAAAGCCAAGAATCGGTTTATTAAAACTCGCTGAACAATTAGGGAATGTATCACAAGCTTGCAAAGTAATGGGTTATAGCAGGGATACATTTTATCGTTACAAAGAGCTCCATGATCAAGGTGGGGAGGGGGGAAGCTCTATATGAGATGACTAGACGTAAAGCTTGCATTAAGAATCGTGTGCCCGCAAATATAGAGGATGCTGTAGTTAATATAGCTGTTGAATTTCCAGCATTTGGTCAGGAACGTGCTGCTAATGAATTACGCAAGAGTGGGATAATCATTTCTGGTGGCGGAGTTAGATCTGTGTGGTTACGTCATGATTTAGAAAGTTTCAAAAAACGTCTAAAAGCTCTAGAGACTAAAGTAGCAAATGATGGTATTGTTTTAAGTGATAATCAACTTGCTGTTCTTGAAAAAGTTAAAAACCAACGTGAAGCTAGTGGTGAAATAGAAACTATGCACCCTGGCTACCTTGGTTCACAAGATACTTACTATGTTGGTAATATTAAAGGCATAGGCCGTATTTATCAGCAAACTTTTGTCGATACCTATTGAGGAGTAGCTATTTGTAAACTCTATACCGAAAAGACGGCTATTACAGCTGCAGACCACTTAAATGATAAGGTTATTCCATTCTTTGCAAACCATGATATCCCTCTGCTTAGAATATTAACTGATAGAGGTACGGAATATTGTGGAAAACCAGAAAACCATGCTTACCAACTATATCTTGGCATTGAGAATATCGATCATTCCAAAACTAAAGCATATAGTCCTCAAACCAACGGTATCTGTGAGCGTTTCCATAAAACTATGCAGGAAGAGTGCTATCACATTCTATTCCGCAAAAAATTTTATAATTCACTTGATGAATTGCAAACAGATATAGATAACTGGCTTGTGAGTTACAATAATGCAAGACCTCATTCCGGTAAACATTGCTTTGGTAAAACACCAATGCAATCTTTTACAGATTCACTTTATATTGCTAAAGATAAAAATATTGGTAATATTGGTAATATAGATAAAAATATTGGTAATATAGAGAGAATATCAGACAATTTGATGATTGCCCATCAAGCTGCCTGATTACTCAACTCTGTCAGATTAAGTCGTAACTTGTACATTTTAATATTACTCCTTCCAGACATCGATCACCTATTAATTTCTTTACTTCTCTATTCTCTGCTCTTATTGCTTACCAACTTAAACCTAATAAACCATGTATTTCTTATCCATAATCGGGGTTACCTTAACCATTTTATTCTCCATATTATAAATTAACTATAAACTCGGCTTCAGTTTTAGACTTTATTTCCTCAATAGTAACATCGTCAGCCTTTCTAACTAATATCATTTCATCTTTATCAATATCAAAAATTCCAAGATCGGTAATTATTCTGTTAACTACTTTTTTGCCTGTTAACGGAAAGCTACATTCTTTTAATAATTTAGCACTGCCGTCTTTTGCGTTATGTTCCATTATAATAACTATTCTTTTGGTGTTAGCGACTAAATCCATAGCTCCTCCCATACCTTTAACCATTTTGCCTGGGATAGTCCAGTTGGCAAGATCGCCTTTTTGTGAGACTTGCATAGCCCCTAAAATAGTTAAATCAATATGCGAACCTCTAATCATCCCGAATGAAAAGCTACTGTCGAAATAGCTACTTTCAGGAATAGCGGTGATAGTTTGCTTACCGGCGTTAATTAAATCAGGATCTTCCTCTCCTGCGTAAGGAAACGGTCCCATACCAAGCATACCGTTCTCGCTTTGAAATATTATATTCACTCCTTTAGGTATATAATTTGCTACATGCGTAGGCATACCTATACCAAGATTGACATATAACCCGTCTTTAAGTTCCTCTGCGGTTATTTGATAAATTTCTTCTTTGCTCCAAGCCATATCTTATTTTTCCCTGACAGTTAATTGCTCAATACGTTTCTCATATTTTTCACCTACTATTAATCTTTGTATAAAAATATTAGGTGTGTGAATATTGTTAGGGTCAAGCTCTCCCACCTCAACTATTTCCTCTACTTCACAAACCGTAACTTTAGTGGCACCTGCCATGACTGCATTAAAGTTTCTTGCTGTTTTATTGTAAATCACGTTGCCGCTTTTATCGGCTTTAAAGCCTTTAATAATAGCAAGGTCGGCTTGAAGGGCAGTTTCCATTATATATTTTTCGCCGTTAAACTCCTTTGTTTCTTTACCTTCCTCTACGATTGTACCTATACCTGTTTTAGTATAAAAAGCCGGAATTCCCATGCAAGCAGCTCTAATTCGTTCAGCTAAAGTTCCTTGTGGGTTTAATTCAAGCTCAAGTACTTTATCAAGATATTGTTGTGCAAAAATCTTATTTTCTCCGACATACGAAGAAATCATTTTTTTGATTTGTTTAGTTTGAAGAAGAAGCCCAAGTCCGAAATTGTCAACACCGCAATTATTGCTTATAACTGTTAAATTTTGAACATTGCTTTTAAGAAGTGCATTTATTAAATTTTCAGGAATACCGCATAAACCAAAGCCACCGGACATTATAGTCATGCCGTCATAAAGAAGTCCTTCAAGAGCAGTTTCAGCCGAAGGATAGATTTTATTCATAAATTTTAAATTATTTAATATCTATTATTTAAGAAATTAGGAGGATTTTCAAAAGAAGTCAAGGACATACCTACGTTTGGTATATTAAAAAAATACTTTACAAATTAAAATAGTATATATCGTGGCTACTTAATTAAATTTAACTATTGCTACTTGTCTTTTATATTCATCATCAGTATTAGCAAATGCATCAAATATTGATGATGATATGACAGTTCAAGAAAATTCTAGAAAAAATTATAGCTATGTAGTTACTTATGATAAAGATATGTCCTCAAAAGCGAGTAGCGATGCTGCTATGTCATTGATTGAAGGTTACCGTCAATTAGATGATGCTATATTTGCCGATTCAAATAATATAGCTATGAAGATCTTAAGTTATATTACAAGATTTACTGCTACATCTTGGATTATGGTAGGTAATCATGAAATAGGAGGTCATGGAGCAAGAGCAAGAGAATTTGACTTAAAAGTAACAAAATATGAGGTAGATCCTTTTGAGGGTACAACATATTTTAAAGCTAAAGATTTTAATTCTTTGCAAGTTCATAAGCAAATTGCTATAGATACAGGGGGGATTCAAGCAAGTTATTTAACCCCGATTATGGATAAGGAATAGAGAGGAAGGAAGGTTGCAAGAGTTATTAAACCTTATATAAATAGGGCACTGAAGGAGTAAAATAAAGGTTTAATAACATGTGTAAATATACTACAATATTTTGTATAGTAGATAAATTTTGTAAAATTTATGAGAAATGGGTAAAACATCAATTGCTGAAAAGTAATAAGCAAAGATTTAGAGAAGGTAAGCTTTCCTTAAGTGAAGAACTCTCAATAATGATTTTTACCATTTTAGTGCATATAAACATTTAAAAGCTTATTACCAAAACTTTATTATTAATGGTAATTTGTTCAGGAATCCACCTTGTTATGAGAGATTTGTTCAGCTTATTCCTTCATTATTTCTGCCATTGATTGTGATGTTACATTACTTAAGTGGGAAAAGAACGGGAATTTATTATGCAGATTCCACACATTTTGCAGTATGTAAAAATATCAGAATTAATTCTAACAGAACTTTTAATAATCTTGCAAAAATGGGACGTAGTTCTGTCGATTGGTTTTTTGGATTCAAGCTTCATATGATAATCAATGATAAGGGAGAAATTATTGCTGTTAAAATTACCAAAGGTAATGTTGATGACAGAATTGCATTTGAAGCAATGGTTATCAAAAAAGGTCTAAAAGGTAAGTGTTATGATGATAAGGAGTTTATTTCAGAAAAAATGTTTACAAAACTTTATAAGCAAGGTTTAATAAAAATTACCGGAATAAGAAAGGATATGAAAAACTATTTATTACCTCTTTTGGATAAAATCCTTTTAAGGAAGAGATTCATTATCGAAACCATTTTTGGCTACATAAAAGAGAATTTTAATATTACTCCTTCCAGACATCGATCACCTATTAATTTTTTTACTTCTCTATTCTCTGCTCTTATTGCTTACCAACTTAAACCTAATAAACCATGTATTTCTTATCCATAATCGGGGTTAAATAAGTTGTATCATATGCAGTAAGATTGTTGGCTCTTGCAGTTTGTATAATTTCATGTATAGAAAAATTAAAATTTGATATATTAAGGGGGATAGAATTATATAAATCTATAAATTTAACTGTATCTGCTATATGTAATCTATTACGTTTTTCTGATACTAATAGTGTATTAGTTATTTCAAGTTTCCAAAGATATGGTATGTAGCTCCATGCTTCATACAATAATTAGCAGTCTAATATAAAAGAGCGGTTATTCATCTTCTACCTTCATCTCTAAGCTCTTTAATAGTATAAGGAGCTAATGTTTTACCCTTACTAAATTCAGCGAATTTTTCTACTATATTATCCATTTTAGGCTTTTGAGTTATAGGTATAATTTTTGCAACCGGCGTATTATGCTTACAAATGGTAATTTGCTCTCCGTCTTGCACACGTTGTATGAGGTTTGAGAAATGAGTTTTTGTTTCACATAGATAATATAATAAATAGACTAATTTAATATTATCCTATTTATAAGATTTTGTACAGTAATATTAATAGTTTAAACTAATATCTTTATCTAAAATCTAGGATTGACCAACCATTTTTTCAGGTACTACTATTTTATCAAACTCTTCTTCGGATAAAAGATTGAGTTTTTTAGCTGCTTCTTTTAAAGTGATCCCGTGCTTATGTGCTTCTTTAGCAATTTTTGCGGCATTATCATAGCCGATATGCGGATTAAGAGCTGTAACAAGCATTAGCGATTTATCACGTAAATCATTAATGCGTGCTATATTGGGTTCTAATCCTTTAACACAGTGAGTAACAAAGCTATTTACGCTATCGGATAACAGCTCTATAGATTGTAGGATATTGTATATTATTACGGGTTTAAATACGTTAAGTTCAAGATGCCCGTTTGAGCCGGCAATAGTAACCGTAACATGATTTCCCATCACCTGACTGCACACCATTGTTAAAGCTTCGACTTGTGTAGGGTTTACTTTACCGGGCATAATCGAAGAACCAGGTTCATTCTCAGGTAAATGCAGCTCACCAAGACCGCACCTTGGACCGGAGCCGAGCAGTCTTATATCATTTGCTATTTTCATTAAGCTAACTGCTATAGTATTAAGAGTTCCTGAAAATTCTACTAGTGCGTCGTGGGCAGCTAGACTTTCAAATTTATTAGGAGCCGTCTTAAAGGGCTGTTTAGTAAACTCTGCCACTTTCTCGGCAAATTTTATATCAAAGCCTATTTTTGAGTTAATACCTGTGCCGATTGCTGTTCCACCTTGAGCAAGTAGATAAACTTTTTTTAGTGCATCTTCTATGCGTTCTAAAGCATACTCTATTTGTGTAATATATCCGGAGAATTCCTGTTTAAGAGTTAAAGGAGTTGCATCCTGCAAGTGGGTACGTCCTATTTTTATGATTTTATCCCAATCTTTTGACTTGTCTTGCAAAGAGGTAAATAAATTATTCAAAGCTGGTATAAGTTGCTGTTTAGTTGCAAGTACGGTTGCTATATGCATAGCGGTTGGAAAAGAGTCGTTGGATGATTGTCCTTTATTAACATGATCGTTAGGATGTACTGGAGATTTGCCGCCTTTCTTGCTTGTTAATTCTTCATTAGCAATAGAGGCAATAACCTCGTTCATATTCATGTTTGTTTGTGTACCTGAACCTGTTTGCCAAACTACTAAAGGAAAATTATCCTCAAATTCGCCTTCTAAGATTCTATCCGTGGCTTTATCGATACTTGTAGCTATTTTAGCTTCTAAATAACCAAGCTCATAATTAACCTGTGCTGTACATTTTTTTAAAATAGCAAGAGCACGAATTAAAATTTCAGGCATTTTTTGTTTGCCTATTTTAAAATTTTCTAAAGATCTTTGAGTTTGAGCCCCCCAATAAAATTTTTCTTCTATTTGAATTTCTCCAAAAGAATCGCTTTCGGTTCTGTAATTTTTCATAAATTGTTAAATGTTATATAATTATCTATTTTTTTCATAAAATGATCACTTACTGCATTCAAGTCTAATTGCTCGGCTAATTAGCAAAGCTATAATATAATTTGTCTGTTAAAAAAGCTTTTTTTAGATTCTTAGCAATAAATACTAATGTGCTTTCTATCATAAGATTACGATTAAAACTATAAAATTTTTGCCAATGTTCGTTATATTTAGGTTCGGAAGATTCTATATAATCGGAATATATAGGTTTAGTAATTACTGCTTTACCTTGATATATATCAAATATAGTATTATTAATTAATCTTTCATTCTTGAGGTTATTTGTCACTTTATCAAAAAAATTGTTTAATATAGCCGTTGTTATCTCTTCTTCTGTAAGTTCATTTATAAATATGTCTAATTGCTTTTCAAAACTCTCGATAATTTGTTCATTTGGTCCCCTTTTCATGACTTTTCTCTCAAATTAATTGATATAATAAAAGTTTATGACTTTAATTTTAGTAGACTAAATATTTATATCGAAGTAAATAAAAAACAATATTTGATTTATTAAAAATATTATTTATGTAATGAATGAAAAATTATAGAAGCGGCATTTGATACATTAAGACTTTCTACTCTCTTAGAAATAAGGATTTTGGCTAAATAATCACATGTTTCTTCGACTAATCTTCGCATGCCTTTATCTTCTGAGCCAAATACTAATGCTATTTTGTCGGAAATTAATTTATCGGTAAAGTAGTCATTTGCAGAACCTGTTAGGCCTATAATCCAAAAGCCATGTTTTTTAAGATAATTCATACATGAGCGTAAGTTAGTAACTTTAATTATAGGTATTAATTCTAAAGTACCGCAAGCCGCTTTAGCAATGCCGCCGCTTTCATTCGGAGAATTATCTTGAGGTAATATTATAGCATTTATATCAAAAGCAGCGGCACTACGAATAATTGCTCCAATATTTTGTGTATCTGTTATTTGATCAAGAATCGCAATTTTACATTTTGGGTTTTTTATATCTATGTCCTCTAGATTGTAAGAAAAAATTGGTCTAACTTTTGCAGTTATTCCTTGATGTGTTTGGTTTTCCAGTAATTTAGATAAAATATCGTTATTAACAATTTCATAAGATCTAGTACCTATTAATTTTTTGTTTGTATCAAAAATTTCCCTAGTGCATAAAATATTTTCAATTTGACGTTTTGGATTATTTAGAGCAGAAAATACAGGATGTTTCCCATACATATAATAACAATTTTTAGAATCAAGTTTTTTATTTTGCATCTTATTGAAAACCGTCAGTAATTTGTTCTTGACAGAAACTACTATTTATTATAGAAAGTTACAACTAAATAAATGTGCAAGCTGCTATTTGTTTATTTGATGATTCGGCAAGAAGTTTTATTAAGTCCTAATACTAATTATATATATATTGTATTTTACAGTGAATTAGTCTATACTAATACAGTATTAAGTTCTTTAGGAGGGGTGGCCGAGTGGTCAATGGCAGCAGACTGTAAATCTGCCCGCGTAAGCGTTCGAAGGTTCAAATCCTTCTCCCTCCACCACTTAAATGGTTCAGGGAAGCATATCATATCATATCATTTTATTTTAAAAGATTTCATTGTGTATATATTTATAAATCTGAATAAAATTGATATAGCACTGTTAATAAAATAGCTTTGAAATTATTTTATTAACAGTGCCACAATGCGGGTGTAGCTCAATGGTAGAGTCCCAGCCTTCCAAGCTGGCTGTGTGGGTTCGATTCCCATCACCCGCTCCAGAGATAGTGGTAACAAATAAATTTAGCAAAAAAATGCACTTATAAAAAATTAACTTGTATTAAACCTAAAAAATTGTAGAGAGTAATAATATGGCAAAAGCAAAATTTGAACGAACTAAACCGCACGTTAATATAGGTACGATCGGTCACGTAGATCACGGTAAAACTTCCTTAACGGCAGCAATAACTATAGTACTTGCTAAGACAGGTGGAGCAAAAGCTACAGCGTATGATCAAATTGATGCTGCTCCTGAAGAAAAAGAAAGAGGTATAACTATTTCTACTGCACACGTAGAATATGAGACTAAAAATAGACACTATGCACACGTAGATTGTCCGGGACACGCTGACTATGTAAAGAACATGATAACCGGTGCCGCTCAGATGGACGGTGCAATATTAGTAGTTTCTGCTGCTGATGGTCCTATGCCGCAAACTAGAGAGCATATATTACTAGCAAAACAGGTAGGTGTACCTGCTATGGTAGTATTCTTAAATAAAGTAGATATGGTGGATGATCCTGATCTATTAGAACTAGTAGAGATGGAAGTAAGGGAATTATTATCAAAATATGGTTTCCCAGGTGATGAAATACCTATTATTAAAGGTTCTGCACTTCAAGCTTTAGAAGGAAAGCCTGAAGGTGAAAAAGCTATTAATGAGTTAATGGATGCAGTAGATAGCTATATACCGCAGCCTGTAAGAGCTACGGATAAACCTTTCTTAATGCCGATAGAAGATGTGTTCTCTATTTCAGGAAGAGGTACTGTTGTAACCGGTAGAGTAGAGTCAGGAATAATTAAGGTAGGTGAGGAAATTGAAATAGTCGGTCTAAAAGATACGCAAAAAACTACCTGTACCGGTGTAGAAATGTTCAGAAAATTACTTGATGAAGGACAAGCTGGAGATAATGTCGGTATATTACTACGCGGTACAAAAAGAGAAGAAGTTGAAAGAGGACAAGTTCTCGCAAAACCTGGTAGCATAAAACCGCATGATAAGTTTGAAGCTGAAGTATATGTGCTTAGTAAAGAAGAAGGTGGGCGTCATACCCCATTTACTAATGACTATCGTCCGCAGTTCTATTTTAGAACAACAGACGTTACTGGTACAATAAAATTGCCTGCTGATAAGCAGATGGTTATGCCTGGAGATAATGCTACTTTTACAGTGGAATTAATTAAACCGATTGCTATGCAGGAAGGGTTAAAATTCTCTATACGTGAAGGTGGTAGAACAGTGGGGGCCGGCTTAGTAACTAAAATAAATAATTAATTGATTTTATAGATACCTATTATTTTTTAATAATAGGTATCTATATTTTAAGATGTAATAGACATCTTTCTGAACCGGCTTATAGAGAGGAATTTGAAGAAGACACGGAACCAGAACCGCAGTGTACATAAAAGTACGTGAGGATTCGAATACCGAATCGACGTACAAATTACCTCTAAAAGTGAAGTTTGGGAAGATGTCTAAAAACATCTTGCTGTTTAAATATTAGGTTTACTGAATGAAAAATAAAATCAAAATTCGTTTAAAATCATTTGATCATCGTAGTCTTGATCGAGCTACAAAAGAGATAGTTAGTGCTGTTAAAAGAACATTTGCTAACATTAATGGTCCTATTCCTTTACCTAGAAAAATTGAAAGATTTACCGTAAATAGGTCTCCTCATGTACATAAGAAGTCAAGAGAGCAATTTGAAATTAGAAAGCATAAAAGATTATTAGTTATAGATGATCCGAATCCGGCGGTTGTTGATGCTTTAAGTAAAGTTGATTTAGCAGCAGGTGTTGATGTAGTGATTGAATTAGAGAGTGGGGAATAAATGAGAACCGGTATAATTGCTCAAAAAATTGGGATGACTAGTGTTTTTAATGATAAAGGAGAAAGAATTTCTTTAACATTAGTAAAAGTTAATGATTGTCAAGTAGTAGGGCATAAAACTCTAGAAAAACATGGATATAATGCTTTGGTTATAGGTGTAAAAGATAAAAAAATATCTAGAGTAACCAAACCTATGAAACAAGTTTTTGCTAATGCTAAAATATCTCCTAAAACTAAATTAAAAGAATTTAGAATTTCTGAAGAGAATTTTATTGATATAGCAGCAAGTCTAGAAGTAGATCATTTTACGGCAGGACAATTTGTGGATATAACGGCAATTACTATAGGTAAAGGGTTTGCCGGTAGTATGAAAAGACATAATTTTAGAGGTCTTGAAGCTTCTCACGGTGTTTCTATATCCCATCGTTCGCACGGTTCTACAGGACAAAGACAAGATCCAGGAAAGGTTTTTAAAGGCAAAAAAATGGCCGGTCATATGGGATGTAACCAAGTTACTATTCAAAATTTGAAAATATTTGCCGTTGATAAAGAGCGTAAGCTTATTATGATTCAGGGTAGTATACCCGGTCACAAAAATTCGTATCTTTCAGTAAAAGATGCAATAAAAAAGGTTTCAATAACTGTATAATAGATATTTAGACATGTTTGTTGAGGTTAAAGATTATTAAATTAACAAAATACCATGCAATATTATTTATATAAAAGTTTTATATAGACTATATAAGGTTAAATAAAGATGAAAACTAAAATATTAAGTCTTGCTAATGAAGAAGTTGGTGAGATTAGCTTAAATGAAGATATATTTGCTGTTGAATTTATCAGAGATGATATAATAAAGCAGGTTATTGATTGGCAGAGAGCTAAAGCAATGTCCGGTAACCACAAAACTAAAACAGTATCAGAAGTATCAGGAACCACAAAAAAACCTTTTAAGCAAAAAGGTACAGGTAATGCAAGACAAGGCTCCCTTAGATCGGTACAGATGCGTGGTGGTGGTGTAGCTCACGGACCTAGAGTACGTAGTCATGCAACAAAATTACCTAAAAAAGTACGAAAACTTGGTTTAATTCATGCTTTATCCGAGAAATTCGCTGAAGGAAAATTATTAGTAATAGATTCTTTAAAGCTAGATAAGCCTAAAACTTCTGCTCTTGTAAATATATTAAACAAGTTTCAAGGAAAAAGTTTCTTTGTAATAGACGGAAATGAAGTAGATATTAATTTTTCTTTAGCTGCAAAAAATATTTATAATACTGTGATTGTTCCGCAAATAGGAGCAAATGTTTATGATATAATACGACATGAATATGTCTTATTATCACAAGAAGCAGTGAGCGTTTTAGAAGAGAGGTTAATATGAGTTCTTATAAATACTACGATTTAATTAGAAAACCTATTATTACAGAAAAAACTACAACCCTTTCGGAACAAAATAAATACGCTTTTTATGTAGATAAATTTGCTGAAAAACTTACCCTTAAAAAGGCTGTGGAAGAAATATTTAAAGTAAAAGTAAAAAAAGTGAATATTTTAAACGTTAAAGGTAAGAAGAAAAGATTTAAAGGAATTATAGGGACTCAAATCAATAGAAAGAAAGCTATTGTTACATTAGAAAAAGACCATAATATCGATTTTGCCGGAGGAATTAAATAAATGGCTTTAAAAAACTTTAATCCAATTACTCCTTCTCTTAGAGAGTTAGTTCAAGTTAATAAAACTAGTTTATGGAAAGGCAGGCCTTTAAAATCTTTGACCAAAGGTATATCTAAAACCGGTGGACGAAATAATCAAGGTAGAATTACTTCTTGGCACAGAGGTGGAGGACATAAAAAATTATATCGTGTTATTGATTTTAAAAGAAATAAAATAGATATTTCTGCTATTGTCGAAAGAATAGAGTATGACCCTAATAGAACTGCTTTTATTGCTTTAATAAAATATGAAGACGGGGAATATTCTTATATTCTAGCACCGCAAAAATTATCTGTAGGTGATAAAGTAATATCAAGTCAAGATGCTGATATAAAAATAGGAAATTGTTTACCTTTAAAATTTATTCCTATCGGTACTACTTTACATAATGTTGAAATGAAAGTCGGTAAGGGTGGCCAAATTGCAAGATCTGCAGGTACTTCAGTAGATCTAGTAGGTAAAGATTCAGGATATGCTCAGATTAAATTAAGATCAGGTGAATTTAGGTTAGTACCTTTAGATTGTAAAGCTACTATAGGTAGTATATCTAACCCGGATCAAAAAAATATTAATTTAGGCAAAGCAGGTAGAAATAGATGGCTCGGTTGGAGACCGCATGTTAGAGGTGTAGCAATGAATCCTGTAGATCACCCTCATGGCGGTGGTGAAGGTAAAACTTCAGGAGGACGCCATCCTGTTACTCCTTGGGGATTCCCAACAAAGGGTAAGAAGACACGTAAAAATAAACGTACTTCAAAATTTATCATAAAGAAAAGAAAATAGATTTTAAATTAATTAGGTATTAGTATGGCACGTTCAATATGGAGAGGGCCTTTTGTAGACGGTTATTTAATAAAGAAAGTTCAAAAATTAATGGAATCAGGTAAATCTGAAATGATTAAAACTTGGTCTAGAAGATCAACGATTTTGCCTATTTTTGTAGGGTTTACCTTTTATGTTCATAATGGAAATAAATTTATTCCGGTTTCTGTAAATGAAGAAATGGTTGGAAGAAAATTAGGTGAATTTGCTCCTACTAGAACATTTCACGGTCATGGAGCAGATAAAAAAGTCAAAAGAAAGTAAAGATTTATATGGTACAGGAAAATAAAAATTTTGCTACGGCAAAAGCTAAATCTATTAGAGTAAGTCCAAGGAAGCTAAATTTAGTTGCAGCCTTTATTAGAAATATGAAAGTATCTGAAGCATTGGTACAATTAACTTTTTCTCCTAAAAGAATTGCAAAAGTTGTAAAAGATTGTTTACAATCTGCTGTTGCAAATGCTGAAAATAATTTAGGTCTAGATATAGATAGATTGGTTATTACTAAAGCGACTGTAGGTAAGGCTTTAGTAATGAAAAGAGTTATGCCAAGAGCAAAAGGAAGAGCAACTAGAATAAATAAGTTTTTTAGTAATCTTTATATAATTGTTACAGAAAAAGAGGATAATTAAAATGGGGCAGAAAGTTTGTGCACATGGTTTTAGAGTTGGACCGACTTTAATTAAAGGTTGGGATTCCGTATTATATGCAGAAAAACATTATAAAACTCTTTTTATACAAGATTTAAAAATTAGGGATTTAATAAATAAGGGTTTTAATCAAGCTCAAATTAGCAGAGTTTTAATCGAACGTCCTTCTAATAAAAGTATTATAATTAATATTAATGCCAAAAAACCAAATATCATTATTGGTAGAAACGGTAGTGAAATTGATAAGCTAAAAAAAGCTATCGAGAAAATGACTTCTTTAAAAGAAGTTTATATAAATATTCACGAAGTTAGAAAGTTTAATATAGATGCTGCTATAGTAGCTCAAACTATAGCACTACAGATTGAAAAAAGAGTTTCTTTTAGAAAAGCCATGAAAACAGCAATTCAGGCTTCATTTAAACAAGGTGGACAAGGTATAAGAGTTAATTGTTCAGGACGACTTGGAGGTGCTGAAATTGCTAGAACCGAGTGGTATATAGAAGGAAGAATGCCGTTACATACTTTAAGAGCTGATATTGATTATTCAACAGCTGAGGCTATAACTACTTATGGAGTTATAGGGGTTAAAGTGTGGATTTATAAAGGTGAATATACAGAAAATAAAAGATATAATTAATTTTAAGTATTAAAATGTTAGCTCCGAAAAAACAAAAATTTAGAAAAGCTCATAAGGGTAGAGTTGCTTCAAAAGCAAAAGCAGGTACGACGCTTGCTTTTGGATCATTTGGTCTAAAATCTATAGACGGTTGGCGTGTTACTGCAAGACAAATAGAAGCAGGAAGAAAAGCTGCTACTAGATGTATGAAAAGGCAAGGAAGATTATGGATTCGCATTTTTCCGGATGTTCCCGTTTCTAAAAAGCCTGCCGAAGTAAGAATGGGTAAAGGTAAAGGTTCTCCTGAATTTTTTGCAGTTAGAGTTTCGCCTGGAAGAATTATATTTGAAATTGAAGGGGTAGAAGAAAATGTTGCACTTAGAGCTTTGGAGCTTGCAAGTGCAAAATTACCTGTTAGAACAAGGATAGTGAGACGTTATGAATGATTTGAAATTATTAAGAAGTAAGTTATCTACTGAAACAATAGAAGAGCTTTATAAAAACCTTAATCTTTTAAGGAAAGAATTGTTTAATTTAAGATTTCAACAAGCTTTAGGTGAGTTAAAAAATACTGGTAGGTTTTCGTTAGTCAAAAAGTCTATAGCACGTATTAAAACTGAATTAACAAAAAGATCTAATAGTGAGGAATATTAAAATGCCGAAAAGAGTGTTACAAGGCGTGGTTATAAGTTCAAAAGCTGATAAGACGGTTACAGTAAAAGTAGAAAGAAAGTTTAAGCATCCTATTTATAAAAAATTCGTGAAAGTATCTAAAAAATATGCTGCTCATGATTCAGAAAATAAATATCAAGCAGGAGATAAAGTTAGTATAATTGAAAGTCGTCCTATCTCAAAAACCAAAACATGGATAGTGGTAAATGGGGAATAAAGTTTTTTAATCTTTGACTTTATAAGGTAGATTGTTTATTTTATCTTTCGTGTATAAAAAATTGGAAATAGTTTATGATTCAAATGCAGAGCATCTTGGAAGTTGCAGATAATTCCGGTGCTAAAAAAGTTATGTGTATTAAAGTTTTAGGTGGCTCTTACCATATGGTGGCAAAGCTGGGTGATGTTATAGTTGTATCTGTTAAAGAAGCTATACCCGGCGGTAAGGTTAAAAAGGGTGATGTTTATAAAGGCGTGATTGTTCGTACAAAAACCGGAGTAGTAAGACCTGACGGTAGTACAATAAAATTTGATAAAAACGCATTAGTGCTTTTGAATAAACAAGATGAACCTATCGGTACTAGAGTTTTCGGTCCTGTTACAAGAGAACTTAGAGCGAAAAAATATGTTAGAATAATGTCGCTTGCAGAGGAAGTGTTATAAATGATTAAATTAAAAGTAAAAAAAGGTGATGAAGTTGTTGTTATTACCGGAAAGCACAAAGGAAAAAAAGGTAAAATATTAAAAGTTTTTCCTGAGGACAGTAAAGTAATTGTTTCTGGAGTAAATTTAGTAAAAAAGCATACTAAACCTAATCAAATGAGTGAAGGCGGGATAATAACTAAAGAATTACCTATACATATCTCAAATATTGCACACATCGATCCAAAAACTGGTAACCCTACCAAAGTAGCTTTTAAATTCTTAGAAGACGGTTCTAAGGTTAGAGTATCAAAGAAATCAGGGGAAATTATCGGCAAGGAAGGTAAATAATGTTAAGATTTAAAGAATTATATCAGCAAAAAATTATTGAATACTTACAAAAAGAATTTTCTTATAAAAATAAAAACGAAATACCGCAAATTAAGAAAATTGTTATAAATATGGGAGTAGGGGAAGCAATAGCCGATTCCAAAGTAATTAATAATGCAGTAAATGATCTTACTTTGATTTCCGGTCAGAAGCCGGTTGTAACGTTAGCAAGAAAATCTATTGCAACCTTTAAGTTACGCGAAAATATGAAAATAGGCTGCAAGGTTACATTACGTAAAGATAGAATGTATGATTTTTTAGAAAGGCTAGTAATTGTTGCGTTACCTCGTGTTAAAGAATTTCGTGGTTTTTCTTATAAAAGTTTTGATGGTAAAGGAAATTTTACTTTTGGATTAAAAGAGCAGATAGTTTTTCCTGAAATTAATTACGATAAAATCGATACAATAAGGGGTATGGATATTACAATCGTTACATCTGCTAAAACAGATAAAGAAAGTAAGTTTTTGTTATCAGGGTTTAATTTACCTTTTTATAATTAATTTTTTAGGATATATATAATGGCAAAAGTAAGTTCTATAAAAAAGAACGAAAGTAGGAAAAAAAAATCACAAAGTTTACATAATAAACGTTTAGCGTTAAAAAGTAAAATTTATGATAAAAATATTTCATTAGAAGAGCGTTTTTCTTTGGTAATGTCGCTTGCACAATTACCTAGAAATTCATCATCTACTAGAATAAGAAATAGATGTGAGCTTACAGGTAGACCAAGAGGTGTTACAAGAAAATTCGGTATATCGAGGAATAAGCTTAGGGAATTAATAGGTAGAGGCTTAGTTCCTGGTGTAGTTAAGTCAAGTTGGTAAAAGTCGATAGGTAAATAATATGTCAATGACGGATAATGTAGCAGATATGTTAACTAGAATTAGAAATGCTTATAAAAGTAAATTAATAAATGTTTCTTTTCCTAGTTCTAAAATTAAAACTTCAATTTTAGATGTTTTGCAAAAAGAAGGTTATATAAAAGATTATGTAACTACTCAAAAAAATAATATTAGTTATACTGAAGTAGCTTTAAAATACTCTGTTAACGGTGATGCTTCTATATGCGAAATTCATAGAGTATCAAAGCCCGGAAAAAGAGTATATTCTGCTATTAAAGATTTGAAAGGATATTATAATAATATGGGTATATATATTCTTTCTACTCCTTACGGTGTTATGTCTGATAGAGAAGCTCATATTAAAAATGTCGGCGGCGAAGTAATTTGTAAAGTATTTTAAGGTAAAAAAATGTCACGTGTTGGAAAATTGCCGATTACTATACCTGAAGGTGTAAAAGTTGGTTTAAATGATTTAGAAGTAAAAATATCCGGACCTAAAGGCGAATTATCAAAAACTTTTAAAGGTAATATAGCAATTTCATTGGCAGAAAATAAGCTTTTAGTAAAACCTTTAGCCGCAAATAAAAATGCACGTACTATGTGGGGTACTGCAAGAAGCATAATATCAAATATGGTTACCGGCGTTAAAGAAGGGTTTAAGCTTAAACTCGAAATTAACGGAGTCGGTTACAGGGCAATGATAAAAGGTAAATATTTAAATTTAATGCTTGCTAAAAGCCATAATACAAAAATTGAAATACCTTCAGATATTAAAATAGAGGTGCCTAAGCAAAATATTATTATTCTTGAGGGAACAGATAAAGAAAAGTTAGGACAATTTGCTTCAATTATTATAAAACAGAGACCACCTGAGCCTTATAAAGGAAAAGGGATTAAATTTGAAAATCAATTTATACCGCGTAAAGAAGGTAAGAAAAATTAAATTTAAGAGTTAAATATGCGTAGTGCTAAGCTAAAATTTGAAAAAAGAAGAAGTAGAATAAGACATAAAATATCTAAAACATCTAATAGAGTTAGATTATCGATATTTAAGTCAGGTAGACATATATATGCGCAAATTATTGATGATTCTAAATCTATAACGATTGCTTCTGCTTCAACTTTAGATGAGAAATTAAAAAAATCTCATTGTAATATTGAAAATGCTATCAAAGTAGGTGAAGAAATAGCAAAAAAAGCTGATTCTGCAGGGATAAAAGAAGTAGTATTTGATAGAGGCGGATATAAGTATCACGGTGTTGTAAAAGCTCTAGCTGATGCAGCTAGAGAGAAAATAAAATTTTAGGTTATAAGGTTGTAGTAATGTCTAAAGTTAAAAAAAATGAAGAGACTTTAAGTGAAGTTTTAGTTGATGTAAATAGAGTTACAAAAGTAGTAAAAGGCGGTAGAAGATTTGCTTTTTCTGCTTATGTAGTTGTCGGTGATAAAGCCGGCAGAGTCGGAGCGGGACACGGAAAAGCTAAAGAAGTAAACGAAGCTCGAGGAAAGGCAAAACAAGCCGCTAAAAAGAGAATGATGAAAGTGCCTTTATATCAAAATAGGACTATTCACCATGATGTTGTGGGTAAAAGTGGAGCTGCTAAAGTGATTTTAAGAAGAGCTAAAGCAGGTACGGGCGTTATAGCCGGAGGGTCTATGAGAGCAATTTTTGATTCTTTAGGCGTTCATGATATTGTTGCTAAATCAATAGGTTCAACGAATGTTTACGCAATGATTTCTGCAACATTTGATGCATTAAATAAACTTGCATCACCAAAATCTATTGCTATGAGAAGAGATAAAAAAGTAAATGAAATATCTGTAAAATCTTCTGATATTCAAGTTAATGAATAATGTTGCGTAAGTAAGGTGAAGTTATGAATAATAAGATCAATAATATAAAAATTACTCAAGTTAAAAGTGCTATAGGTCGTAAGTATGATCAAAGATTGACATTAGTTGGGCTTGGTTTAAACGAAATTAATAAGACTATTATTCTTGAAAATACTAATTCAATCAAAGGGATGGTTGAAAAAGTAAAGCATTTGTTAAAAATAGAAAATATGTAATTAGAGTTTTTAAATGAAATTAAATGAATTATATAATAATATAGGTGCTAAAAAAAATAAGAAAAGAATAGCACGCGGTATTGGTAGCGGTAAAGGAAAAACCGGCGGTAGAGGAATTAAAGGTCAAAAATCTAGATCCGGCGTTGCAATAAAAGGTTTTGAAGGTGGTCAAACACCTATCATCAAAAGACTACCTAAAAGAGGGTTTAATTGTATTTCAACTAAAAAATACAATATAATAAATATTTATAATATTGAAGAAGCATTAGCCGATGGGCGTTTAAGTGCTGATGATACTATTACGAAAGAAAAATTGGTAGAAGTCGGAGTAGTTAATAATAAAAATAATAAGAAATTATTGAAATTATTATCTATTTGTAGTGATGATTTCGCTTCTCCTCTATCATTAAAATTAGATGCTTATTCTTCTAAAGCTAAGGATTTAATCGAGAAAGCAGGTGGAAAATTATTATAGTATATGGGGCAGAATTTTTCTAAAAAATCCGGTAATGATTTAGTTAGTCGCATTGTTTTTACTATTCTCATTCTTATAGTATGTAGATTTGGGTCTTTTATACCTATACCCGGTATAGATTCAATTGCTTTAAGTAGTGTGGCTGAAAAGAATCAATCCGGAATACTCGGAATGTTCAATATGCTATCTGGAGGATCGCTAGGTAGAATGTCCATTTTTGCTTTAGCAATTATGCCGTATATTACCGCCTCAATTATTATCCAATTAATGTCAGTTGCATATAAACCTTTGGAAAATTTAAAAAAAGAAGGGGAAGTCGGCAAAAGAAAAGTAAATCAGCTATCGAGATATTTAACGGTTCTGCTTGCTTCTTTTCAGGCGTATGGAGTTGCTCTAAGTTTAGAGTCAATTGTAACAAATACCGGTCCTGTAGTAATTTTAGCGGGTTTTTTCTTTAGAGTTACAACCGTAATTACTTTGGTTGTAGGTACTATGCTATTAATGTGGTTAGGAGAACAAATTACACAACGTGGAATAGGTAACGGTACGTCTTTAATTATATTTATAGGTATAATTTCGGGAGTACCTAGTGCTATTATTAGTATGTTTGAATTATCAAGAAAAGGAGCATTATCGCCTTTAATAGCGATAGCTGTTTGTATTGGAGTAGTTGTATTAATAGCTATAATTATATTTTTTGAAAAAGCCCAAAGAAAATTATTGGTGCAGTATCCTAAAAGACAAGTAGGAAATAAAATTTATGGAGGAGAAGCAACGCATATGCCTCTCAAGTTAAATACTTCTGGTGTAATACCTCCAATATTTGCTAGTTCAATTTTACTATTTCCTGCTACGCTTGCTAATTTTTCTAATAGTAATTCAGAAACTATGGGCATGCTTACTTATTACTTAGGGCATGGAAAACCCGTATATATTTTATTGTATGTAGCATTAATTATGTTTTTTAGTTTTTTTTATACTGCAATAGTATTTAATTCTGAAGAAACTGCTAATAATTTAAGAAAATACGGTGCTTATATTCCGGGTAAAAGACCAGGGAAAAATACGTCTGATTATTTTGATTATATACTTACAAGGCTTACGGTTATAGGTGGGATATATTTAATTGTAATATGTGTAATTCCGGAGCTATTAATGAATAAGTATGTAATCTCTCTTTCTTTAGGAGGTACGAGTTTTTTAATTGTAGTGAACGTGGTACTTGATACTATGACTCAGATTCAAACTTACTTATTTAGTAGTAAGTATGAAGGTTTAATGAAGAAAGTAAAATTAAAAAATTAAAAATGAGCTTAAATAGTGATAGTAATTTTTTTAGGTCCTCCAGGAGCTGGAAAGGGAACACAAGGAAAAAAGATAGCTAAAAAAATTGATTTACCACATATAGCAATCGGTGATATATTTAGAACAATTATTAAAACATCAACTAGTGAAGCTGAGTTAATTAATAATTATGTTAAGCAAGGGGAGCTTATCCCTAATGAAATAGTTAATCAAGTAATCAAAAATTTTTTATTATCCTCTGAATATAAAAACGGCTATATATTAGATGGATATCCGCGTAATTTAGAGCAAGCGAAATTCTTTGAATCATTTATTAAAGAAAAAATTAAAATAATATATTTTGATGTTTCAGATGAATTATTAATTAAAAGAGTTTTAGGAAGATATAGTTGTAAAAATTGCGGTAAAATATATAATAGTTACTTCTTGCAGCCTAAAACTGATAATGTATGTGATGTTTGCGGTTCAAGTACATTTGATTATAGAAAAGACGACAATGAAGAAGTAATAAAAAAAAGAATTGAAGTATATAAAACAGAAACATATCCGTTAATAGATAATTATAAAAATAGTGGTAATTTTTATATAGTTAATGGAAGTAAAAATGAACAAGAAATAGAAATTGATATAAAGAAAATACTAAAAATAAATTGACTTTATAAAGATTTTTATATTATTTTCTAGTTACCAGTAAAATTTTGGAGATTATTTGTGGCAAGAATTGCAAGTGTTAATATTCCCGATAATAAACGTTTAGTTGTGAGTTTAACTTACATTTACGGTCTTGGACCTACTATGGCAGCAGAGATCTGTAATAAAGCAAAAATATCGAAAGATAAAAAAGTTAAAGAACTTACGGATCAAGAGTTAATAAGCTTACGTAATATTATTGAAAGCGAGTATAAAGTTGAGGGTGATTTAAAACGAGAAGTTACGCTTAATATTAAGAAAAAGAAAGATATAAGATGTTATCAAGGGCTTAGACATATACGTAAGTTGCCGGTGAGAGGACAGAACACGCATTCTAATGCTCGAACTAGAAAAGGTAAAGCTATTGCGATAGCCGGAAAGAAAAAAGCTGTAAAATAATAGTTTAAGTATAGAGTATAAATAATGAATCAGACGGTTAAAGTTAAGAAAAAGAAAAAAACTATCACTCTTGGTGTTGTGCATATCCGAGCATCATTTAATAATACTATAGTAACATTTACTGATATCCAAGGTAATACTATTTCTTCTGCATCGGCAGGAGGTAATGGGTTTAAAGGGGCAAGAAAAGCAACACCTTATGCAGCTCAAGTAACAATTGATAGAGCGTCGGAAAAAGCAAAAGAATATGGTCTAAAAACTATTTCTATTAGGATTGGAGGACCGGGAGCTCAGCGTGAATCAGCAATGAGAGCTTTATTCGGACAAAATTTTGTGGTTACATCAATTTTAGATGTATCGTCAATTGCTCATAATGGAGTAAGACCGCCAAAAAGAAGAAGAGTATAAGAGAATTATAGGTATTAAATGTTATCGTTAAGTAAAAATTGGAATACTTTAATAAAGCCGAATAAAGTCGCTTATGAAAATTTTCCGGAAACCAATAATAAAGCTAAAATTGTAGTTGAACCTTTAGAAAGAGGTTTTGGTTTAACACTCGGTAATGCTATGAGAAGAGTATTACTTTCTTCTTTACAAGGAGCAGCTATCACTTCTATAAAAATTCCTGCTATAGAACATGAATTTTCTTTTATACCCGGTGTAAAAGAAGATGTATCGGAAGTGATTTTAAACATTAAAGGTATTGAAGTAAAAATGCATGTTGCGGAAAAACGTATCATGAAATTAAAAGCAACAGGACCTTGTGTTGTAACGGCCGGTATGATTGAAACAGGTCATGATGTAGAAATACTGAATCCGGATCATGTAATTTGTAATCTAGCTAAGAACAAGCAGCTTGAAATGGAATTAACTTGTAAGGTTGGTAAAGGATATGTACTTAGCACAAATAGTTATGAGGATAATTTACCTATTGGTGAAATAGCTATAGATGCTTTATTTAACCCAGTAAAGAGTGTTACTTATAAGGTAGAAAATACTAGGGTAGGTCAGGTTACTGACTATGATAAGTTAATTATGTTTGTAGAAACTAACGGTGATTTATTACCTGAAATGGCTGTAGGTTTGGCTGCACGTATTTTACAAGAGCAATTACGATTATTTATTTCTTTTGAAGAACAGGAAGAAGATAAGCAAGTTAAAACTGATGCTTTACCGTTTTCACCTTATTTACTTAAGAGAGTTGATGAATTGGAATTATCGGTTAGATCGGCAAATTGTTTAAAAAATGATAATATAATATATATAGGGGATCTAGTAAAAAGAACGGAATCCGATATGCTGAGAACTCCAAATTTCGGTAGAAAATCTTTAAATGAGATTAAAGAAATATTGGCAAAATTTAATTTAAGATTCGGTATGGATGTACCGGATTGGCCACCGGAAAATATTCAGGAATTATCTAAACGTTATGAAGATTCTTATAATTAAGGACTAATAAAAATGCGACATAAAATTAAAGGTAGAAAGTTAAATGTAACAAGTAGTCATAGGCAAGCAATGCTCGCTAATATGGCTGTAGCACTTGTAACCCATGAACAAATTAAAACTACTTTACCAAAAGCTAAGGAATTAAGACCTTACATTGAAACTCTAATTACTAAAGCTAAAAAAGCTGATTTAACGGTAAGAAGAAGCGTTTTATCAAAAATAAAAGATAAAAAAGCAGTAGAAAAGCTTATAAATATTTTAGGTACTAGATATAAAGATAGACCTGGCGGTTATACTAGAATAATAAAAGCCGGATTCCGTTATGGTGATTTAGCACCGATAGCATATATTGAATTTGTAGATAGAGATATTAATGCTAAAGGAAATATACAGCAAGATGCTAATGAAGAAATTAAAAATTAAAATATAAGGGACTCGGTAATGGCTAATCATTCTTCAGCAAAAAAAGCTGCTAGACAAACAGTAAAAAGAACTCTAATCAATAAAAAAAGATCTAGTGCAATAAAAACTTTTATAAAGAAAGTTGTACATGAAATCAGTCTTGGTAATAAAGAAAATGCTAACTTAGCTTTATCTGTTGCTCAGTCTAAGATAATGCAAGGTGTGAAAAAAAATATAATTAAATTAAATACCGCCTCAAGGAAAATCAGCAGATTATCAAGACAAATAAAAAGTTTGAATGAAAGTAAATAACACTTTATAGGTAATTTAAAAGCAAAAACTAATAAAATTTTGCTAAATTATTTATATATACTTCTTATTAATTATAAATAATGTTATTTTACTAATTAATAAAAAATATGGGCGATTAGCTCAGCTGGTAGAGTATCTCGTTTACACCGAGAGTGTCGGCGGTTCGAGTCCGTCATCGCCCACCAATCAAAAGTTTTTAGTATTTCAACGAAAACATCAAATGTTGGAATATATTTAAACAACAAACTAACTTAAGCGAATTAAATTTGAAGTAACAGATTTTTAACTCTAATAATTATACCGAACTTTTTCAAATGATTCAAAATGTGTCACTCCCCAGTAGAACGCTATACCTACCGGTATCATAATAAGAAGAATTCCTTAAGTTCCTAATATATTTACTAAGTAAGCTATGCCAAACGAAGTAACTACGTATATAAAAATTGATGAAAATGCATAAATAAGAGTAGTAAACGTAAATCTTTTAAATATTGGAAAGTTTTTATAAAGTATTGATGCAGCAGTACTGGTAGTTATACTTGTCATAACTAATAGTAATTGAATTTTATGTAAAAGTAAAGAATTGATCTGACAGTTAAGGATTGTTGGGTACGAAGAAAAAAGATAAGATAGTACCTGGCAAGTTTTAACAACCTACTAAAAAGGAGACTGTCAGATGACAACATATCAAGAAAAAATCATAAAGCCAAGAATCGGTTTATTAAAACTCGCTGAACAATTAGGGAATGTATCACAAGCTTGCAAAGTAATGGGTTATAGCAGGGATACATTTTATCGTTACAAAGAGCTCCATGATCAAGGTGGGGAGGGGGGAAGCTCTATATGAGATGTGACTAGACGTAAAGCTTGCATTAAGAATCGTGTGCCCGCAAATATAGAGGATGCTGTAGTTAATATAGCTGTTGAATTTCCAGCATTTGGTCAGGAACGTGCTGCTAATGAATTACGCAAGAGTGGGATAATCATTTCTGGTGGCGGAGTTAGATCTGTGTGGTTACGTCATGATTTAGAAAGTTTCAAAAAACGTCTAAAAGCTCTAGAGACTAAAGTAGCAAATGATGGTATTGTTTTAAGTGATAATCAACTTGCTGTTCTTGAAAAAGTTAAAAACCAACGTGAAGCTAGTGGTGAAATAGAAACTATGCACCCTGGCTACCTTGGTTCACAAGATACTTACTATGTTGGTAATATTAAAGGCATAGGCCGTATTTATCAGCAAACTTTTGTCGATACCTATTGAGGAGTAGCTATTTGTAAACTCTATACCGAAAAGACGGCTATTACAGCTGCAGACCACTTAAATGATAAGGTTATTCCATTCTTTGCAAACCATGATATCCCTCTGCTTAGAATATTAACTGATAGAGGTACGGAATATTGTGGAAAACCAGAAAACCATGCTTACCAACTATATCTTGGCATTGAGAATATCGATCATTCCAAAACTAAAGCATATAGTCCTCAAACCAACGGTATCTGTGAGCGTTTCCATAAAACTATGCAGGAAGAGTGCTATCACATTCTATTCCGCAAAAAATTTTATAATTCACTTGATGAATTGCAAACAGATATAGATAACTGGCTTGTGAGTTACAATAATGCAAGACCTCATTCCGGTAAACATTGCTTTGGTAAAACACCAATGCAATCTTTTACAGATTCACTTTATATTGCTAAAGATAAAAATATTGGTAATATTGGTAATATAGATAAAAATATTGGTAATATAGAGAGAATATCAGACAATTTGATGATTGCCCATCAAGCTGCCTGATTACTCAACTCTGTCAGATTAAGTCGTAACTTGTACATTTTAATATTACTCCTTTCATACATCGATCACCTATTAATTTCTTTACTTCTCTATTCTCTGCTCTTATTGCTTACCAACTTAAACCTAATAAACCATGTATTTCTTATCCATAATCGGGGTTATATAATTATTGTTAATTAGCTTTCCATCTTTTCCGAATTCCTCTAAAATATTTTTTACTCTGCGTTTTGTATCTACAAAGTCCGGGGTTTCTCTAAGCTTAGTACGTGCTACTCCTTCTACTAAGGCAATTAATGCACCTATTTTCCAAAAGCATATCTCCAATTAAATCCTTCAATAGTGCTAAAAGATGCGATGCCTAAGCTGCCACTCCTCCTAATGCGGCTAAAAAAGCTAATATTGATACAACGACATATTGTAAGGGTGGCTTTATTGCTTCGGTAAAATAAATTTCTGCTCCTGTTATTTCCCCCATAGAAGAAATCCCTTGAACTATACGGCAAATTATCATTATACAGGATGCTAACTACTCCTATTTGATTATAAGTAGGTAATAGTGCCATTACTATACAAGAGCAAGCCATCATAAGAGTAGTTATAACCACTGTCGATTTACGTCCAATATTGTCACCTATCCACCCAAATATTAAAGCACCTATAGGACGAACTACAAATGTTATACAAAAGACAGAAGCAGCAGCAAGAGAATCGTATTGAGGAAAAAATAATTTGTTAAGAAGTACAGCCATATGTACATAAAGCATAAAGTCAAAATATTCAAGAAAAGTACCTATAGATAGCAAGGCAATTGATTCTTTCTGTTGTTTTGTCAAACTTCTTTGTTCTTGTGCATAGCCTAGCATAAATTCTTTAATAAAAGTTAAATTGTAAAGAAATCTATACTGTTTTATATAAAAGTTAATAGGAATTTTCGCTTTACACGATAAATAAGAAAGTGAAGTGCAACTTATTATTAATTTATATTATCAATTTTATAAATATAATTGAACCTAGTTTAAAGCAATATGTCCGTGTACCTGAGCATTCATCACAAGCCCAAAGCCGATTAGCATGGATGCGATCATTGTTCCGCCGTAAGAAATAAACGGTAAAGGTACACCTACTACGGGAAGCAAGCCCATAACCATAGCTATATTAATAAATACGTGACTAAATAAGATTGAAGTGATACCTATTACCATTAATTTACTAAAAATCTTTCGGCAATTTGCGGCAATTAATAAAGAAATAGTTATAAGTGCAAAATATAATATTAGTAAAAACATTCCTCCTATAAAGCCGAATTCTTCAGCGAAGGTAGCAAAGATAAAGTCTGTTTGATGTTCGGGAAGAAAATCTAAATGGCTTTGACTGCCTTGATTTAAACCCCGTCCAAATAGGCTACCTGAACCTATAGCGATTTTAGACTGAATAATATTATAGCTAGCACCAAGCGGATCATGTTCGGGATCAAAAAAAACCATTACCCGTTTTTTTTGATAATCATACATCATATTCCAAGCAATAGGGAGGCTAATAAGAGCAGCAAGAGCTAGCATTATAAAATATTTTATTCTAAAACCTGCTGCAAAAAATATAATTGCCGAAACAATTAAAACAATCATTCCTGTACCTAAATCCGGTTCTCTAATTATTAGAAAAGCCGGTATTAAAACTCCTATAATAGGTATGATAACTTTGTGAAATTTTATAAGATCATCAATTGTTAGTGAATGGAAATATCTAGCAAGCATTAGTACAACGGCGATTTTTATCGGTTCGGAAGGTTGAAGCTTAACTATACAGATATCGATCCATCTTTTACCGCCCATGGCAGTTGAGCCAAAAAGCTCCACGGCTACTAGTAAAGCGAGTACGCAAAAATAAAAGATATACGATAACCTAAATATTATTCGTAAATCAATTAATGCAATAATAATAGCTAAAGGCAAGAATATACAAAAATTTATAATTTGTTTGTAAGCCCAAGGCTGCAAATTACTATTCGCTGCAGAATAAAGCACAATGAAACCAATACAGCAAATTAAGCTAATTAGTAAAATTAAAGTAATCGGTAATTTTTGTAATTGTTCTAGATAATTTTTATGCATGTGGTTTTTTATATTTATTTTGTCATACCGTGGAGGAGGACGGCATTGTTTGTGTGGATCGGTTTCACCACTGTCACCCCGTGGCTTGTCCACGGGGTCTATATTAGTATTTTTAGTTGTTTTACTGGATATCGGGGACAAGCCACGGTATGACAATGTGTGCTTTTTTTTGATCTACGCAGGAATACATATACCTTTTAAACCCCCACATTAAATATATTAAAAATAAATACTAATTCGTCGGCTATCTCTTTCAGATAATCAAAACGACCGGCAGAACCTTTATGTCCTTTATCCATATTTATTTTTAATAATAATGGATTATTGTCCGTTTTTAGTTCTCGTAATTTTGCTACCCATTTAGCAGGTTCCCAGTAACCTACATGTGGGTCGGATATACCGCAAGTAACGAATAGAGCAGGGTAGTTTTGTGCTTTTACGTTATCATAAGGGGAATATGATTTAATATATTCAAAATATTCTTTCTCTTTCGGATTACCCCACTCATTATATTCCAAGAGAGTTAACGGTAAGCTTTCGTCAAGCATGGTACTCAGTACGTCTACAAACGGTACATGAGCGATTGCTGCTCTATAGATTTCCGGTTTTTCGTTGAGTACGTAACCGATTAACATACCGCCGGCACTACCGCCCATTATTACTATATTGTTGTTACTTGTATATTGCTCGTTAATTAAAGCTCTACTACAGGCTATGAAGTCTTCAAATGTTCTTTTTTTGGTTAAAAACTTAGCAGCTTCATACCAATCATGACCTAGATCATCGCCACCTCTAATATGAGCAACTGCGTAAATAAAGCCACGATCGGCAAGTGTCACTGCTGTATTTCTAAAATTGACAGGCATGCTAATCCCGTAAGCTCCGTATCCCATTAAATATAAAGGATTCGAGCCATCTTTTTTAAATAAAGATTTTTTATAAAACAAGGTTATAGGTACTTTTACATCTGCGAATATTCTCTCGACTTTATACTCTTCCGGATTAAAGCCTGAAGGTATTTCTTGGTTCTTTAATATCGTTAATTTATTGCTATCAAAATCGTAGCTATAAGTGGTATTTGGTCTTGCTAGAGAAGAGTAATTTACTCTGATATCGTCTTCCTCAAAGTTTGTAGAAAAGCTACTTGCTTGGAAACTTTCATCAGGAAAATGCGTTGTGTTTTCTTGTAAATCTTTAAATCGCTTTATTTTAATTAGCGGTAAACCTTGGTCACGATAATTTAAGATTAAATAATTATTTGTAACATCAAAGCTTTTTAAATATTTGTCTTGTTCTTCCTTAATATAAATATCATCCCAGCTAGTATTTTCAAAATTATTTACCGGCAGTTTTATAACATGGAAATTTTTCGCTTTATAATTAGTTTTAATATAAAAATAATCGCCATTATGTTCTATTTCATAGAATATTTTGTTTTCTGCAGCTCGTACTAATTTAGGCGTAAAACTAACATCCTGCATAGAAATTACGTAAATTTCATTTTCATTATAATCACCTGAATTTATAAAAATATATTCACTGCTTGCTGATTTCTCGCAGCTGATAAAATGAAGAGGGGTTTTTACCTCAAATATTAATTTATCCTGAGTCACATCTTCACCTAGATGGTGAAACATTACCTTATCCCAGCGTTGATTCTCATTAATAGTAATATAGAAAAAGCCGTTTAATTGTTCATGCCAAATCACAGTAGGAGCTATATCCGTTACATTATCAGGTAAGTATTTTTGCTCTTTAAGATTGTATATTTTTATATTATATTGCTCATTACCTGTAAAATTAACGCTATAAGCCATTAAATTTTGATCAGGCGATATTGCGACTTTGGCAACATCGGTAAAACCGCCGTTTGGAGCAAGAAGGTTAACATCTAATATTATCTCTTCATGTGCTTCCATACTATTATGCTTTCTGCAATATATCGGATAATTTTTATCGCCTTCTACTCTATGGTAATAGTAATAATCTTTTTTCTTAACATAAACTGACTCATCGTCTAATTTGACCCGTCCTTTTAATTCTTCAAAAATCTTTTCCTTATCCTTTTGCAGATCGGCAAAGAAATTTTCGGTATATTTATTCTCAGCCTTTAAGTAGTCTAAAATTTTAGAATCTTCTACATTTGGCCACTTAGGATCACGCAGCCAGTGATAATCATCGTTTATTGTTGCTGAGTGAACTTCAAAGCTGTAATTTTGTTTGTCTGTTATTGGTGGTTTCATGTTTTTGTTCTTTTTTTTAATGTCATCCCGCGACTCGATCGCGGGATCCAGTCTTTTTTAATTTTTTTCTGGATACCGTGGTCAAGCCACGGGATGACAGAGTGTTAAAATCAAACTAATTAATAGGAATAATACAATAAATATAGCAGTTTGCTGATTATGCCAAGCAGATATTTTACTTAAAATATTATCCCAAATAACCTTAAAATTAAGATATTCTTCCGCATCTTCGTTATTGTCTGCCGTTTCTTTATATTTATCGATACTGAAATAGATAAGTTTTTCGATATATTGGTATAGGTCAAGGTTTATGTTTTCTGTCAAAATGCGTGGTATTTTTTTAAATATTAAAGCTAATAATAGTGAGATTGCAAGGATAACTAGCTTAAAGTTGGCAGTATGTGATATTTGAATAGGGTAGTATAAACATACGCATAAAGTTATGATGCAGAAAGAGAGGTAGAGTAACCCCCTTAACGTCATTACGAGGAAAAACTGTAAGTTTTGACGAAGCAATCCAGTAAAAATAGATCGATTTTTTTCCTGGATTGCCACGCTCCTTTTAGTCGCTCGCAATGACGATAGCAAACTTTCCAACAATAATCCAAATAACACGGTACAAGTTGCTATCTTAGAAAATAGCATTATATTATTCTCGTTTAAAATATTAGCAATTCCATCTTTGATATAAGAAGAGCTAATAGGCAGTATAGATGTATATATCAATATACTAATAACAAATCCGATTAACAAAATAAGATTAATTTGAGCATTCTGAAGATCTTGGTAATTTTTAATATCATACTCATCTTCTATATAAGTGAAATATAAAGCAAATAACCCGTTATATAATATATGTATGAATATAAAGCTTGTAATAAGATAAGCTATATTTGGAGAGTTTATGCTAATAGCCGTTAATATAAAACCAAGCTGTGATACGGTAAGATAACATATCAATCGTTTTAGGTTTTTCTCAATTAGTGAAAATACTAACCCGTAAATGATCATTGATATCCCAAAAAACTTTAATATCTCAAGACCGCTAAATAATTTTAAAATGATAATTAAAGTAACTTTAGTAGTAAAACTAATTAAATATACCACGCCGCTACTTGAAGCTGCAGGATAGCAATTAACCACCCAGCCGTTTACAAAAATAGCCGAGGCATTAATTAAACAACCTGCAAGTATGAATATTGCCGGTAACTCAAAATTATATACTGATTCCGTTAAAGAAGTAAAAGCCGTATTACCTGTTGTTTGAATTAAAAGAGTCATACCGATTAAAATTAGCCCGCTACTGAATAAATGAGTGAGGAAATATTGACGTGCCGGTTTTATCTTTAATTGGTCGCAAAAAATAATTATGCAGGCAAAAATCGTCATGAATTCAAGCGAGATTATCATGGAAATAAAATCAGCTGCAAATACGCATATAGTAGAGGATAAACAGTATAAACTACCTATTAAGCATTCTAATTTTCTATTTTGGGAAATTGTATAAAGATTTAAGATAGTAGTAACAATTAGAAATGCTAGAGCTATTAGCTGATTTTGTAGGTTAAAATCAAACATAAGCTCAAAATTAGTAATCGGAAATGTAAACTTGGTATTTTGAATAAACATTTTAATCTTTAGAAGAAACTGTTAAAACCTCTAGTCTCTGAATTCTTTTAAAGTCTTTTAACATTTAGAGTTAATATCGGAAAACCTTTTGTAATAGCCGTTGCTGCAATAAGCATATCATGAGTTCCTATAGTTATACGTTGTGTGTATAAATCATGAATAATACGTGCATATGTATATACTTTTTCAATACCGAAAGGTAATATAGTAAACAGACTTTTTACATATTCTATAAAAGCTAAACATTTTATACGTTTATTCTCATTATTGACTCTATCTACTCCTATTAATAGTTCAGTTAACACAATAATATAAGCCTGACCGTAATGTGACCATTGCTTAGTACTTACCTTTCCTCTTTCTAAAGCTATGATTATAGAAGTATCAATAATTAATCCCATCTTTCAACCAATTTTTTAATATCTTGTTTAGTATTGCGTCTTATTTCTTCAATATTTTTCATGAATTGATCAGCATCTTCAGGATCAAGATGTGGACCATTTTTAAAGGCTTCCTCTAAGTCTCTTACTGCTATAGAAGGCTTGATTTCTGCAGGCGTAATTCTTGCTACTATACCTTTTTGAACGTCAAAGCTTTCGCCTTTGTAGTAAACTCTATTCATAATATCTGAAAAAGATCGTACAAATTCTGTTGCTCTAATAATTTGTGCCATATTTATACCTTTGATACTTCAAGATTTATTGTACGCTGTGCAGGCTCACCGCTTATTTGACTTCCAACTTTTGAAGTATCAAAGGTATAAATATTATATGATTATATGTAAATTATGTAAATTATGTAAATATGTTTATGTAATATAAGCTAAAAATTCTCTGATTAAGATTTGAATAAAATAGAATAGAGTTACAGCACAGCAGCAAATTATTATACTGATTCGCATAGAGTAGGGGAGTGATTTTATTACACTAGATTCTACCAAAGAAGGTTTATAAATAGAGCTTAATATTTTGAGAAGGTAAAGGCTTGAGAATATGCTACTCGCTATTATGACAATCATAACGATAATTTGATTTTGTTCGCTTGCAGCAAGTAATATTGAGAATTTGCTAATAAATCCGCTAAAGATAGGTATACCGATTAATGATAATGAAGAGATAGATATAATAAAAGAAATTAAAGGAAACTCTTTAGATACTCCGTGTAAATTTTGTATTTGATCGGCTTTCTTTAAACTGTAAATACTTCCCATACTATAAAATAAGCAAATTTTACTAAAAGAATGTGAAACTAAATGGAGTATTGCGGCTCCAAGTGCCTTAGGTGTTAACATAAAAGCACTAAGTAAGGCGATGCTTAGTTGATTCATAGTGGAGTAGGCGAGTATTTTTTTAATATTATCCGTGCCTAGTGCTTTGATTGAGCTGTAAAATATGCTCACTATCGGTATAAAAATTAACCAGTTAAACTCGGCAAATATCATTTGTAAATACGATAAACCGAATATATATAATAGGATTTTGTAAATACAAAATAGTCCGGTTTTAACCACTATTACGGCATGCAGTAAGCTACTAATGGGATAATGTGCAACCATTGCAGCAGGAAGCCACGAATGTACCGGAAAAATTGCAGTTTTAGCAATTCCAAAAATAAACATTAATAATAAAATAATTGACTGGTTTTTAGAAAAATAATTTTCTACTAAACTCCCACTTGCAAAATCCCCGTTACCGACTTTAGTATAAATAATTATCACTGCCGGTAAAAATAATATTGTGGCAGAAATCATCAGAATTTTTAGATATTTATATAACCCGCTAAGTACTATATTATTTTTGGTATGTCCTATTAAAAAAGCTGTAGAAATAGTTAAAAGCTCATAACAAATAAACATCGTAAATAAGTTACTAGACAGAGCAATTAAAATACCGGTTAGAATAGTTAAGTTAAAGAAAAATAAGAATCTAGAAGAGTGTTCTATATTATTAATAGCAAGATATTTTGGAGTGTAAAGTAAAGCACAGATCCATAAAAAACCTATTAAGCTTAAGAAAATAAGCCCTAAAGGTTCAAGATGGAATCCTATAGAGTAATTACTGAATATATTAAATTCAAATCCTGCTCTAATACCTTTTAAAAACAACCAGTCTATAATTAAAATATTACCGAAGAAAAAAATAGCGATAGTAATAAGTAAAAAATTACGTATAAAACTATCTTTTTGTGTGGCATACGGACTGGTTAAGTTTAATGCACCAACTAGCAAAGTTGATAGAATCAAAAGACTCGGAGTAGTAAATTGTGTAATCATGTTTTTCTTTCCCTTGTCACCCCGTGGCTTGACCACGGGGTCTAGAATACAACTTATGATACTAATAATTTAAATATTTTTACTGGATGCCGTGATCAAGTCACGGCATGACACAGTAGTTTTAAAAATTTACTGTGTTTATATTTTTTAATTACTGGATTCCCGCTTTCGCGGGAATGACAATAGTACCATTTTATAATGATAAAATAGTGATCCTACGGAGCTGAGTAAAATTATAACAAAATCTAATAATAGTCTTTGTCTAAATAATAATTCAAGAATATTTATTTTGATAAAAAATAATGGGCTTATAGGTAAGCCGCAACTGCAAATAATAACAATTATTGTTAAAACTTTGTTAGGATTTTTTTTATAGCTTTCATTATAAGCATCTATCAAGAAAAGAGCTATTTTATTTATACTATCTGCAAATAATAAACTTGGTAAAACTATTATACCGCCTTCGGTAACATACAATAGAAATACATAACCTATTTGAGTGAAACATGAATAAATTATAATATTCTTGAAATCTTTTGCCTGGTAAGCAAAATACGGGGCTATAATAAGAGTAGCTAAAGCAATAGGTCTTATAAAGTTTGTAATAGCAGTTTTAATCGTCTCATAGCCTATAATAATATAAGTAAATTTATATATTATATATATTCCTATTATAGTAGAAATCCCTGCTAAATATACTAAAGTGACTGAAGCCGTGTTATTATAAGCTCTCATCATCCAAAAATGCATAGGGAAAAAAGCTGTTTTTAAAATAGCTCCTATTAAGAAAAAACCGATAGCTATATTGATTATACGGGAATTAGTATGTTCTTGCAAATAAGCTGCAACATCATACATATTTAAGCTACCTGTAATGCTCAGCAAAAATCCTATGGCTATAAGAATAAGAGTTGCACCAATACTACCCATTATCAAGTAGTCAAAAGCTCCGATTAAAGATTTTGGATTATTACCTGAGACTATTAAGACATAGCTACTAAGTGCCGAAATTTCTATAAACACATATAAATTAAAGAAATCATTAGTACTAATCATTCCTAAATAGCCCGTATGAGCGAATAATAATATACCGTAAAATAAAGATTTTCTATTATTGTTGATATATTTTAAGATTGTTCGATTAGTAATCTTATGACAAAAAACTAAAAAGAATAATAAAACCAAGTTAAGATAAATAATAATAGCTTGGTTTAGTGAATTTAGCCGATATTCTATTCCTATTTTTGAAGTCCATCCTCCCATGGTGTAAGATAGTTCCGTATTTTGTATAATGCTATATCCATAAACACTGACTAAAAGACTAGATAAAATGCAAACTACGGTAATTACTTGTGCCAATATAGTAAAGCGGAAAGATATTATTGAGAGTAAAGCCCCGAATAAAGGGAATAATATTTGTATGATAGGGAAATGGTTAGTTAGGATCATGGGGCTTTATTCTCCATCGTCATTAGACATCTTTCTAAACTTCGCTTCTAGAGGTAATTTATACGTCGATCCGGTACTCGAATCCTCACGTACGCTTGTGTATGCTGCGATTCGAGGTGAAGTGTCTCCTTTAAATTCCTCTCTATAAGCGAATTTGGAAAGATGTCTATTGCGAGAAGAAACTGCAAGTTTCGACGAAGCAATCCAGTAAAAAATTCTGTAAATCAGAATTTTTTTATTATTTTTGCTGGATTGCCACGCTCCTTGCAGTCGCTCGCAATGACGATTCGGTATCCATACAACAATGCTTTGTGGGGATGACATAAAGGACGGTAAGAATAACATAATCGAATGGGGGAATGACATAATTGAAAAAATCATTTATCAAAATTAATTTCATTTTCTGATATTGTACCAAAATGTTTATAAATTTGATATATTAAACTTAAAGCTACGCTAAGAGTAGCAAACCCAACTACTATAGCAGTTAACATTAATACATGAGGCAAAGGGCTAGTGTAAGTAGTGATGCCCTCTTGTAAAATAGGTGCACCGCCTGTTTTAATTTTTCCGATACTTAAATAAAATACTAACACCGAACTTTGAAAGATTCCAAGCCCGATAATTTTGTGAATATAATTACGACTTGTAAGCATTATAAATAAGCCGCTAGTTAGTAAAATCGAGGCAAAGAAATATATTAAATGCGACATAACATTGTTATACCGTGGCTTGACCACGGTATCCAAAAAAAATTTAAAAAAGACTAAATCCCGCTACAAGCTCAGCGTTGTTGCATGGACATCGAATCGTTATTGCAAGCGACTGTCAAGGAGTGTGGCAATCCAGCAAAAATAATAAAAAAAATGCTAAAAATTAGCATTTTTTACTGGATTGCTTCGTCAAAACTTACAGTTTTTCCTCGCAATGACGGAAAAACTGATCCATGCAACAACGCCTACAAGCTTGCGGGATGACAGTTAATATGCTTTGAAAGACTGATTAAATACGCATGTGACTTTTTTGCCCTTACGTATAGCGAGCTTAGGAAAAACCTGTTCAAGGATCACCATATTAGGATTATCTTGAGCAAGGCGATAATTTACTAAAGATTCTCGAAGTGAATCGTCTACGGCAAAAATACCGGAAATCTCAGCGTTTTTATCCCTAAATTGTAGATAGGTAAACTCGCCGTCATCAAAAATTTTAATAGGAGCTATTTCTTCGCTACCGCTAATATAGTAATTAAAGTTATATTTTTCAGGATGAGTAAGATCGGGACTTGCTAGGGAAGCAGAAAAAGTTTGCATATGACCGCTCATATTGTCATTTTCGTCATCCGGATAAAGAAACTTTACGTTAAAGACCATTTCAGGATCACGAATATCAAGAGTTTCAGCGGCATATAATTCAAAGAAGTAAGTCCGTTTATTAGTAATTAAAGTCATATTAGTAGTAGCATCCGGTTCCATCGGTTTAATAAAAATCCTATGACCGGCAGGTACTATTTGCCATGAAGTAGTATCTCCCATAGAAATACTTACTATTTCCTCATCTCTTGCTAGTTCTATACTTGCTTGATAGCCGTAATATCCTGTGAATTTGAAAACATCGTCAGGGTTATAAGTCATAACTCTTAGACGTGGGTCTCGACCTAGAGGTCGTGATATAGTAAGAGCAAATACATCTAATGTAAGTATTATAAAAGTACAAAATATTATTAGTTGCTTCATATTATTTCTGATTTTTATTCCTTAATAACTTTAGCTTGTAACTAGTAACGGTAAAATTGAACGGCATATCAGGTGAGGTACTTGTACTGATAGAATCCATTATAAATCCGATTCTTGCCTCCCATACCATATTTTCTAAAATTTTACCCGTACTATTTTTTGCCAATGATTCAAAAGTAACAACTGCCTCGTTATCATTTATATTGTTAATTGATAATATATTAATTGAGCGTCTATATAGTTTTTGATATCTTATGACCGGTGATAATGGGTTATCAATATTCATAAAATTGGCAAATTGCATGTAAACAATGCTTGTAGAGCTATTTTTAATAAAGGTAAATTGTTCTTTTAATATATCATAATTATAGTCTTCTCGTTGTTTTACATAATTCTGAAGCATAATATTTGCAACAGAAATATAAGGATTTGCTAATGTTGAATGTTTAGTATTAATAACGGCAGCTTGTTTTTCGTCATCATCTTTTATTAAATAACTTACTTTTTTGTTTATTGGTAGCAATATATTGATATTTATACAAATTAAGGTTAATAATAAGGTAAAAATCGTGCATATTAAAAGTAGAAGACTTCTATGACTTAACGGTAAGATATACTTAAAATTATACCATTTTCTTGCATCAATAAAATATTCACCGGATTTTATATATTCTTGTATTGCGTTGGTTAATGGGTCCATAATTACTAGATTAATATCTAATTTTATTTTAACTCTACCATAATTATTATAATATGATTATGATTTGTTAATTTAATGTTAAGTTTATATTGTTGCTACAATACCAAATATTATTTAACTTTAAAATTAAAATAAATAAATTATAAATTAAAATTATACAATAACAATTATTGATGTTAGTTATTATGTTATACTCGCCCCACTTGAAAAATTGGCGGCAATGTCTTTAATTAAGTCCGCAGGTAGCCAGGTATTAAGTATACGCTCTGCTCCCAAGTTGAACTTCGTATAACTACTCTTTATTTACTTCAGAGTATAATTAGTTTACAATCTTTTTAATATTTTTTTATATTTATAAATAGATTTTTTCAAAAAATGCTTGTGAACTATTGTATAGTAAGGTAATTTTAAAATAGTAACAAGATAATTTAATAATGTATAATTAGAATGTTAAAATCATTAAAGTTTCTATTAGTATTAATTATGCTTGCTCAATTGTTGTCATGTACCCCTTCAGCTCCTTATGAAATTAAAAGCCCGTGCGTTTCTGCTGATGTAGATGATGGATCGAGTTTAAGCGTAAATCCTTGTGTAAGAAGACCGGTTAATTCAGTAAATATAGCATAAAAGTAATAGTTTTACACAATAACAATGTAATAATAAAAATACCTTTGATATGAATAATATATTTGGCTTCTTTAAATCAAGTAACAACTCAAAAAGCGGTTCAGGAGATACACAAAATCAAGAAAGTATTAAATCGGCTAATCCTTTAAAAATTACTCAGAATTGGTATGAAGAGCGATCTGATAAGTTAATTGTTCAACGTAACTTACTTATCATATTAATAATACTACTAACCATTTTTATGGTTATATCAACTTTAGTAATAGCATTTGTAGTAAAATCTAAACAGTTTGATCCTTTTGTTATTCAGCTTAATAGTAATACCGGACGTGCCTCGGTGGTAGAACCTATTTCATCACCGGTGTTAACGGCAGATGAGTCTCTTACAAGGTATTTTATAAAGAAATACATAACGGCACGGGAAACATATAATCCGGTTGATTTTGCGACTATAGCTCGTACGACAATAAGATTATTCTCAACAAGCGGTGTTTATTATAATTATCTTGGCTATATAAGAAATAAAGATTTTGATCCTACGATAAAATATAAAGAAGATAATACTACATTTTTAGTAATAAAATCATGGTCAAAAATCGCAGCAGATAAATATATAGTTAGATTTTCCGTAAATGAAACATCAGGAAGCCAATTAGTTTATAATAAAATAGCGGTAGTAAGTTATGCTTACGTGCCTATGCAATTAACAGATTCAGAACTTGATGTAAATCCGGTAGGGTTTCAAGTTAACGGATATAGGGTAGACGATGACAATAGTTAGATTTTATTTTTTAGTTTTTATATTATTAAGCGGTTTTACAGTACAACGAGAATGTCCGCTTGTAGATGATCCATACAATAGTAGTAGTAATAATTATGTAGATGATTTATCTATAACTAAAGATAATAGGATAAAAACTTATATATATAATCCAAATGAAGTTTATTTATTAGTTTTGCATTTTGGCTTTCAATCGCATATAGAATTTGCTAAAAACGAAGAAATCCAAAATATAATTCTTGGGGATGCTTATGCGTGGAAAATAACTCCTCTGGCAAATAGATTATTTATTAAGCCTCTTGAAAAAGATATCCGTACAAATATGACTATTATAACTAATAAAAGAACATATGAATTTGATATCGCTTCTACGGAACTTATGATGGGTAACGAAAGGGATTTAGTATATGTAATTAAATTTTACTATCCTAAGAAAAATAGTAATTACATGGCAAGGTTTTAGTAGGGTACTGTGTCATACCGTGGCTTGACCACGGTATGACAATTTTTAATATAAAACACTTTAACTAATATAATTTAGATATGGCTGAAGAGCAAAATAACAATAATAATACCGGTTCTTTATCAGGAGCAGATTTTCCTGAAGTACAAAGAGAATTATCAAAAGTTTCAGTTAGCTTTAATAAGAGTATTGTTATAGTAGTCGTAATTTGCGGTATTTTTATATATATTTTTTATACTCTTTTTTTCGGTACTAAAAAAGAAGAAATACCGGAGACTCAGATACCGACTAATATTGTAAAACCTGTTATGGAGGTTGATTATAATATTCCGGAGATTTCAAAGTTACCTGATCCGCCTAAGCTTGAGACGCCCACCGCTCCTCCACTGCCTCCTCCCCCGGTAGTAGAAGTTCCACCGGTCTTACCTCCTACTACTCCTGTAGAAGAGAATAAAGACAAAACTCCATTGCCGCCGATTTCATTGCCTTCGACCCCAGGAACGCTAGTTGAGAGCGATGCAAAGAAGCAACGTCGTGAAGCAAAAAGAAAATCAGCTATAGTGTTAGTTAGTGGTGTAGAGCCTAAAAAAACACCGGAACAGATTACGGCAGAAGCGACCTTTAAAGATCGCGGTGATATGTCTTTGGTTCTCGGACGCGGTAAATTAATTGATGCAGTCCTTGAGACGGCAATAAATAGTGATCTCGGCGGTGAAATAAGAGCCATTATTAGTAGAGACGTATTTTCTGAGAAAGATAAAGTTATATTGATACCGAAAGGGTCAAAAATATTCGGTAAATATGCAACCTCAACTTCGTCAGATAGTTACGGTAGAGTTTCTATAATATGGGATAGAATCGATTTAACTAACGGTTATACTATAGAATTCGACTCACCTGCAGTTGATAATTTAGGTAGACTGGGACTACAAGGAAGAGTTGATAATAAATATAAAGAACAATTTGCAAATGCCGTATTACAATCCGGCTTTAATATAGGTCTTGCTAAAGTTCTTGATAAGTTAGTGCCGCCTCCTATAGATTCGCAGGCAGCAGCAACTAATAGTGCTACAGCCACACAATTGTTAAATACTGCTCAAACTATTGCGTCTAATACCGCTATGGATGCAAATACTAGGATAGTTACAATTTGTACTAATATACTTGCTGCTATTACCGATAAAACTTCGACTGCTTATACTACTATGACTCAAGCATGTACAACAGCACAAACTGCTTCTTCAGCGAATACTGCTGAGCAGAGACTTCAAACCTTAGTACAGGCAGTTAATACGGCAGCTTCAAGTTTGCTTACTACTACCTCTATAGCATCAACTCCGACGCAAGCACAACAAGCTTCTACTCAAGCTTTTATGGATGTGACGAATGTTGTACAAAATATGATAACTCAGCAGCAGTTTAAGCCGACGACAACGATTAATCAAGGTACGCCGGTTAGAATATACGTTAATAAGGATTATAAATTCCCAAAAGCCGTTTTATTAAAATCGAAGGTAATGAAATGAATGAAGAATTTGCAGCTTTAGAGACGTTTTTACTTCCTTTTAAAAATTTATTTGCTGAAGACGGTATTAACGAAATTATGGTTAATAAGCCTGGAGAAGTATGGGTTGAAAAAAAAGGCGATATATATTCTAAGCAAATACCGGAACTGGATAGCGAACATCTACTTTCATTAGGGCGTTTAGTCGCTCAATCTACCGAACAGATGATTTCAGAAGAAAAACCGCTTCTTTCGGCAACTTTGCCGAATGGCTACCGTATTCAAATAGTATTTCCTCCTGCTTGTGAGATAGGACAAATCATTTATTCTATAAGAAAGCCTAGCGGTATGAATCTAACTTTAGATGAATATGCTAAAATGGGGGCATTTGATGATACTGCAACAGAGAGTTTAGTAGATGAAGATGCAGTAATTTTAAATAATTTCTTAGCTGAAAAAAAGATTAAAGAATTTATTAGACATGCAGTTGTTTCAAAGAAAAATATCATAATTAGCGGCGGTACTTCAACCGGTAAAACTACTTTTACTAATGCGGCACTTACTGAAATACCTGCAATAGAAAGATTAATTACTGTAGAAGATGCTCGTGAGGTTGTGCTATCAAGTCATCCTAACAGAGTGCATTTACTTGCTTCAAAAGGAGGACAGGGGCGTGCAAATGTTACCACTCAAGATTTAATAGAGGCCTGTTTGCGTTTAAGACCGGATAGAATTATAGTCGGTGAGCTTCGAGGTAAGGAAGCTTTTAGCTTTTTGCGTGCTATTAATACAGGTCACCCCGGTTCAATATCAACTCTGCATGCCGATAGTCCCGCTATGGCTATTGAGCAGTTAAAGCTTATGGTTATGCAAGCAGATCTTGGTATGCCGCCTGAAGAAGTAAAGAAGTATATTTTAACCGTTGTAGATATCGTTGTGCAGTTAAAACGCGGTAGCGGTGGGAAAAGATATGTTTCGGAAGTATATTATAAGAAGAACAAGAACGCTGAGGGGATGGTGTAGACTCGTTTAATTTGGAAAAGAGCAAGGCGTTTCATATTTTTTGACCGCAGCAGCGTACATACTATAGTACGTTTGCTCTTTTCCAAATTAAACGAGTCTACCGTTTTCTATGCAATATGCATAGGTGTTAGTTTAAGGAGCGATGTCATACCGTGGCTTGACCACGGTATCCAGAAATATAACTAAAAATATTAACAATGTTAGTATTTTTAACTGGATTCTGCTATAAGTTTGCGAGATGACATTAAAGGTTACTGGATTCCCGCTTCCGCGGGGATGACATCGGCAGTTTAGTAGGAATATTAACAATATTAAGTGATAAGTAAAAACTAGGAATATCAATTCATGGAATGGCATAAGATACTTAAAGTTACTAGGAATATATTCGGTCATGCTATAATTCATCCGGTTGTTATTTTTTGTACCATTTGGATAAGCGGTGCATTTGTTGCAATTTTTACTAATGAGGTTGGAGCTTTAGGTGTAGATATAAATGCTATAAATATTGCTTATAAGTGGGCTTACTGGCTTATTAACGTTTGGGGGCAGTTAAAAATTGCCGACTATAATTATTTAAAATTGAAGCTACTTGCATCTCTTCTTGGTCCCGCTATTATTGTTATAATATTTTACATTAAAAATTTTGAAAGAATAAAATCATTACAATTTTTTGAGCAACCGGAAAAAGTATATGGAGATGCTAGCTGGGCTAATCCGTCAGATATAGAGGCTGCTGGTCTTAGATCCAAAAAAGGTATGTTAATAGGTGTTGATGCCGGTGGATATTTTGTTGCAGATGGGTTCCAGCATGCTTTATTATTTGCTCCTACAGGTTCAGGTAAAGGTGTGGGTTTTGTGATACCTAACCTGTTATTTTGGAGTGATTCGGTAGTAGTACACGACATCAAGCTCGAAAACCACGGTTTAACAAGCGGTTGGCGTGAGAAACAAGGTCAGAAGGTTTTTGTATGGGAGCCTTCTAATCCCGACGGTATTACGCATTGTTACAATCCGATTGATTGGGTTAGTACTAAGTCTGGGCAGATGGTTGATGACGTGCAGAAAATTTCAAATCTTATAATGCCGGAAAAGGATTTTTGGAATAACGAAGCACGAAGTTTATTTTTAGGTGTAACTTTATATTTAATAGCCGATCCTACTAAAACTAAATCTTTCGGTGAAGTAGTGCGTACCATGAGAAGTGACGACGTAGTTTATAATCTAGCGGTCGTACTCGATACGCTTGGCGGTGTAATACATCCTGTTGCATATATGAATATTGCTGCGTTTTTGCAAAAAGCCGATAAAGAGCGTTCGGGTGTAATATCTACAATGAACTCATCGCTTGAATTATGGGCAAATCCGCTTATTGATTCAGCTACAGCATCTTCTGATTTCAACATACAAGAATTTAAAAAAGTAAAAACAACCGTATATGTAGGGTTAACACCCGATAATATACAGCGTTTACAAAAATTAATGCAGGTGTTTTATCAGCAGGCGACAGAATTTTTAAGCCGCAAAATGCCGGATTTAAAGGAAGAGCCGTATGGGGTAATGTTCTTACTTGATGAGTTCCCGACACTTGGAAAGATGGATACTTTTAAAGCCGGTATAGCTTATTTTAGAGGTTATAGAGTTCGGTTATTTTTGATTATTCAAGATACGCAGCAGTTAAAAGGAACATATGAAGATGCAGGGATGAATTCTTTCTTATCTAATGCAACATATCGTATTACTTTTGCTGCTAATAACTATGAAACGGCAAATTTAATATCGCAGCTTGTCGGTAATAAGACGGTAGAACAAAGATCATTTAGTAAACCTTTATTTTTTGACCTTAATATTTCTACTAGAACCCAAAACGTTTCTCAAGTTCAAAGAGCTTTACTTTTACCTCAAGAAGTAATACAGTTACCTAGAGATGAGCAAATTGTTTTAATAGAATCTTTTCCGCCTATAAAATCTCGTAAAATTAAATATTACGAAGATAAGTTTTTTACTAGTAGATTATTACCGCCGACTTTTGTACCTACTCAAGTACCTTTTGACCCTAGGGCAAATAAAAATAATAATGAGGCTTCTGAAGAGACCGAAACAACAACTGCTCCGGAAAATAATGAGTAAGATCCAAAAATGCGTTCAGCGATTATTGATATCGGTTCAAATGCTTTAAGAGCTGTAGTTTATGAAAGTGATGAGCTTGGAGCTCCGGAAATTTTTAATTATAAATTTAGAAATTATCTTACAAATTTACTTAATTTAGATAATTTAGACGTAAAACATCAAACATATTTATCTCTACAATATCTTATCCATATTTTTACCAAACTGTTCGTTACTAATATTAGATGTGTTGCAACAGCTATACTTAGAGGGCATCCTAAAGCGGATGAATTCAAAGCTATAATTAAAAAGAGATTCAATATTGATATTGAAATTATCTCAGGTGAACGTGAAGCTTATTTAACTGCTGCCGGATTAATTTCCGGTATTAGTGATGCTTTCGGTATTGTAGCCGATCTTGGCGGTGGAAGTCTTGAGCTTGCACAGATTGGAAATAAAAAAGTCGGTAAATTAAAATCATTGCCGCTTGGTACAAAAATTATTGCTAGTAGCAATTTTGGTGATATTGGGCTGATTACTAAAATGCTAGAGGAGGAATTTGGAGCTGCACATTATCCTAATTTATATTTAATTGGCGGTGCATTACGTCTAATGAGCCGTATATATATGGAGTCTATAAATTATCCTCTTAAAAATTTACATAATTTTGAAATAAATCGTGTAGAGTTTGAGTTATATTTAGATAAATTATCGCAAATCGATAAATTAAAGCTAAGTTATTATGAGCAGAAAGCCATAAATTATAATGCAGTTTTAGTAATAAAGGCGATGATTAAGGTATTTTCACCGGAAAAAATTATTATCTCAAATTACGGTTTAAAAGAAGGAGTAAGATTTGACTCGTTGCCGTCTCATGAAACAGAAAAAGATATTATTTATGAGAGGGTAAAGAGATTAGTAAAATTTGATAGAAATATATGTAAAATTGAAAAATATATTGAAGCAGTACAATATCTTTTAATTAATTCCGATGCCACGACTCTTATTATTATTGAACTCGCTATAATGCTAGCACAATATAATAAAAATATTGATAAAACGCTCAGAGCAAATTTTGTTTTGGAATTTATATTATCTTCAGACATTCCTTTTAGTCATAGACAGCGTCTTATGCTAGGTATTGCCCTTACAGTTACTTATACTGCTAAAACTGACATGCAGATTAATAAAATAGCTAAGAAAATGATTAGTAAAAGTGATTATTACAACAGTCATATAATCGGTTATTATATAAAAATTGCTAGAGAAATTGATGGACCGGAATTTCAAGAGCCTTCTTTTTCGATTAAATTAAAAGACGATAAATTTTTACAAATTAATGCTTCAAATATCTTGCCTAAACAAGTTTTTGAAAAGGTTTGTGAACGTTTAAAAGATATAAGTTTTGCTAGAAAAAATATTAGTTATAATTTTAGTGATTAGGTACGTATGGTTACCATGTCGTTCCTGCGAAGGCGTTGTTGTGTGGGTCACTTTTCAACGTCATTGCGAGGAAAAACTGTAAGTTTTAACGAAGCAATCCAGTAAAAAATGCTAATTTTAGCATTTTTTTATTGTTTTTTTTTGGATTGCCACGCTCCTTTTAGTCGTTCGCAATGACGATTTGGTATCCATGCAACAACGCTTTTATGCATTATTAATTACGTTCCATCAAATACGTCACAATTATATTCCTTTGTACATCCTATAATAGTAGATTCCATTTTAGGAACTATGTGTCTCTCCCAAAAATTTGCCAGCGGTTGAATTGTATCAATAATACGTGAATCTTCGATAGAATGTAATAAATTATCTAACCCCGATTATGGATAAGGAATAGAGAGGAAGGAAGGTTACAAGAGTTATTAAACCTTATATAAATAGGGCACTGAAGGAGTAAAATAAAGGTTTAATAACATGTGTAAATATACTACAATATTTTGTATAGTAGATAAATTTTGTAAAATTTATGAGAAATGGGTAAAACATCAATTGCTGAAAAGTAATAAGCAAAGATTTAGAGAAGGTAAGCTTTCCTTAAGTGAAGAACTCTCAATAATGATTTTTACCATTTTAGTGCATATAAACATTTAAAAGCTTATTACCAAAACTTTATTATTAATGGTAATTTGTTCAGGAATCCACCTTGTTATGAGAGATTTGTTCAGCTTATTCCTTCATTATTTCTGCCATTGATTGTGATGTTACATTACTTAAGTGGGAAAAGAACGGGAATTTATTATGCAGATTCCACACATTTTGCAGTATGTAAAAATATCAGAATTAATTCTAACAGAACTTTTAATAATCTTGCAAAAATGGGACGTAGTTCTGTCGATTGGTTTTTTGGATTCAAGCTTCATATGATAATCAATGATAAGGGAGAAATTATTGCTGTTAAAATTACCAAAGGTAATGTTGATGACAGAATTGCATTTGAAGCAATGGTTATCAAAAAGGTCTAAAAGGTAAGTGTTATGATGATAAGGGGTTTATTTCAGAAAAAATGTTTACAAAACTTTATAAGCAAGGTTTAATAAAAATTACCGGAATAAGAAAGGATATGAAAAACTATTTATTACCTCTTTTGGATAAAATCCTTTTAAGGAAGAGATTCATTATCGAAACCATTTTTGGCTACATAAAAGAGAATTTTAATATTACTCCTTCCAGACATCGATCACCTATTAATTTTTTTACTTCTCTATTCTCTGCTCTTATTGCTTACCAACTTAAACCTAATAAACCATGTATTTCTTATCCATAATCGGGGTTATAATACAAAATTTTAATTGTAATTCTCAAAATAACAGTTCTTATTTATATGATAATCGAGACCGTGATAATTGGTAAATCAGAATTAATTGCTGAAGATGAAAAGACAGATTCTTACAGCTTTACCTCTGATCCGATTACCAATAAAGTCCAAGCGGTTATAACTAATTACGATAAACCTAAATATCGTATAATTGATAATGCTATTAGAGATGATATTAAATTCCTTGAGGTCTTAAATTTAGGGGAATTAGAAATTATGCATCGTACAGTAGATGACAAAACTTGGTTTGTAATGTTTTATAGTGATACCCGCCCTACTAAATGTTATAAATATGATAGGAAAAACAAAGAAGTAAAACATTTATTTGCACGTTATAAAGCATTAGAGCAATATTCTCTATCTCCTATGAATCCGGTAATTATTAAATCTAGGGACGGTTTAGATTTAGTTAGTTATATTACTTTCTCTAAAAATACTGAGTTAAATAAGCAAATTTATCCAAAGAATCCATTACCGTTAGTACTTTTAGTGCATGATGGACCTGATCAAAGAGATAAATGGGGTATGAACACCAATCATCAATGGCTTGCAAATCGTGGTTATGCGGTTCTAAGCGTTAATTTTAGAGGCTCGGAAGGATTCGGAAAGAGGTTTTTAAGTAGCGGTTACGGAGAATGGGGGCAGAAAATGCAAGACGATTTAATTGATGCCGTTAACTGGGCTATTAAAAATAAAATAGTCGAACCTAAAAAAATTGCTATTATGGGAGTCGGTTACGGTGGATATGCGGCACTTGCCGGATTAACTTTTACGCCTGAGCTTTTTGCTTGCAGTGTGGATATTGCCGGTCCACCTAATTTAGCAACAATTTCAAATTACTTTATTTAAGATGCTCGTTTAGATAGGCTAGATAAAGTAAAATTGAGTCTTTAAACGGCTGAGAAATTATACCGGTACTCTCCATTAACGCACGTTACTAATATCACAAAGCCTTTACTTGTAATGCAAGAAGCAAAAGATACAAGAGTGCCGCAAGCTGAATCGGACCAAATGGTAGAAGTAATGAACAAGCATAATATTCCGGTAATTTATACTTTATATAAAAATGAAACACATTTCTTTTTAAATGAATCAAATAAACTTTCCTTTTATGCTATTGCAGAACGGTTTTTAGCAAAACATCTCGGAGGGAGGTTTGAACCCTTTGATAATGAGGTTTTAAATAATCCTAATTTAGTATTAAACGGTAGCACTCCATCCGAAAAATTGTTAGAAGATTTGCTAAATAAATAAGCTTAAGAGCCTGTTCACGATCTTAATTTTAAAGCTAATTAAAATCTTTTTAGCTGCAAATTATAAGATTTTTTTGAAATAGGAGTACTATTCCTACAAAAATCTTATTAATTTTTGCTTAAAAATCTGTTTAGTTATCAATTAAAATAAGATTGTGAACAGGCTCTTAATAAAAAAATAAAATAATTTCAAAATTGTAGTTGACAGGTCTGATTATATTGCATATAACTACACCTAATCTAAAGCGATAAATGAAAAAAAGTCGCAGCTGTTTTTAAAAGTAAATAATTAGATATAGATAGTGACAGTAAACATGTACATGTCACAAAAGTGATAATTAAACCTGTCAATTTTTTAAAGTAAAACTGACAGAATCAAACTTGAGAGTTTGATCCTGGCTCAGAACGAACGCTATCGGTATGCTTAACACATGCAAGTCGAACGGACTAATTGGGGCTTGCTCCAATTAGTTAGTGGCAGACGGGTGAGTAACACGTGGGAATCTACCCATCAGTACGGAATAACTTTTAGAAATAAAAGCTAATACCGTATATTCTCTACGGAAAAAAGATTTATCGCTGATGGATGAGCCCGCGTCAGATTAGGTAGTTGGTGAGGTAACGGCTCACCAAGCCGACGATCTGTAGCTGGTCTGAGAGGATGATCAGCCACACTGGGACTGAGACACGGCCCAGACTCCTACGGGAGGCAGCAGTGGGGAATATTGGACAATGGGCGAAAGCCTGATCCAGCAATACCGAGTGAGTGATGAAGGCCTTAGGGTTGTAAAGCTCTTTTAGCAAGGAAGATAATGACGTTACTTGCAGAAAAAGCCCCGGCTAACTCCGTGCCAGCAGCCGCGGTAAGACGGAGGGGGCTAGCGTTGTTCGGAATTACTGGGCGTAAAGAGTGCGTAGGCGGTTTAGTAAGTTGGAAGTGAAAGCCCGGGGCTTAACCTCGGAATTGCTTTCAAAACTACTAATCTAGAGTGTAGTAGGGGATGATGGAATTCCTAGTGTAGAGGTGAAATTCTTAGATATTAGGAGGAACACCGGTGGCGAAGGCGGTCATCTGGGCTACAACTGACGCTAATGCACGAAAGCGTGGGGAGCAAACAGGATTAGATACCCTGGTAGTCCACGCCGTAAACGATGAGTGCTAGATATCGGAAGATTCTCTTTCGGTTTCGCAGCTAACGCATTAAGCACTCCGCCTGGAGAGTACGGTCGCAAGATTAAAACTCAAAGGAATTGACGGGGGCTCGCACAAGCGGTGGAGCATGCGGTTTAATTCGATGTTACGCGAAAAACCTTACCAACCCTTGACATGGTGGTCGCGGATCGCAGAGATGCTTTCCTTCAGCTCGGCTGGACCGCACACAGGTGTTGCACGGCTGTCGTCAGCTCGTGTCGTGAGATGTTGGGTTAAGTCCCGCAACGAGCGCAACCCTCATTCTTATTTGCCAGCGGGTAATGCCGGGAACTATAAGAAAACTGCTGGTGATAAGCCAGAGGAAGGTGGGGACGACGTCAAGTCATCATGGCCCTTACGGGTTGGGCTACACGCGTGCTACAATGGTGTTTACAGAGGGAAGCAAGACGGCGACGTGGAGCAAATCCCTAAAAGACATCTCAGTTCGGATTGTTCTCTGCAACTCGAGAGCATGAAGTTGGAATCGCTAGTAATCGCGGATCAGCATGCCGCGGTGAATACGTTCTCGGGCCTTGTACACACTGCCCGTCACGCCATGGGAGTTGGTTTTACCTGAAGGTGGTGAGCTAACGCAAGAGGCAGCCAACCACGGTAAAATTAGCGACTGGGGTGAAGTCGTAACAAGGTAGCCGTAGGGGAACCTGCGGCTGGATTACCTCCTTAAAGACTAAATTAGTATATTGCTTATATTTATATAAGTAATTAATCAGTCCAAATATTTACTGTCACTATCTTTAACTAATTGTTTGCTTTTAAGACTATAATTTTCTTTTTTCAATTTCCTATATCTCTTCTCAAAAACAATACTATCTTTTTTAAAGAAAGAATTAAAGTAATGAGTAACAAAACTTATTTGCTTATATATTCATTAGACTTCTTGCATAACCTCCTTCTAAAGGTAATTTATACGTCAATCCGGTACTCGCATCCTCACGTTACTTGCGTGTACGCTGCAGTGGTAAGTGCTTCCGTGTTTCTTTCAAATTTCTATTCATAAGATAGGTTATGCAAGAAGTCTAATAATAGGAATCATCTACGAGAATAAAAGCTTTAAGTTGCTTTAAAGAGTGAAGTTTGTTAATCTTTACAAAAACATATTTGAGATTATATGATAACTACATATTTAAAGGAAAATAATTCTATAGTAAAAAATGAAGAATATATTATTAATGAATCCACATTATGGATTGATTTATTCAATATAACCGATGAAGAAAAAGTAATAGTAAAAAATACATTAAATATAGAAATACCGACTTTAAAGGACATATCGCAAATTGAGATTTCCGAGAGGTTATATGTTGAAAATGAGGCGTTATATCTAACTATTACGGAACTCGTTAATAAAGAGCAAGAATTTCCTGAAACACATTCTATAGTATTTATTTTGCATAAAGGTTGTCTTATAACAGTTCGTTACGTAGAATTAATACCCTTTAATGACTGTATAAATAAATTTGCTAAGCAGCTTAATAACAAACATAATGCAGAAAATATTTTATTTATGTTACTTCGTAATATGGTAACAAGATTATCGAATATTGTACAGTTGATTAGTATGGATATTGATGATTATGGATGTTTAATACTTGATAATAACATTAATGATTTGCGTATAGATCATACTAATGTATTAAAGAAAATAGGTCGAAAAGGTGATTTACTTTCTAAAAGCCGTGAGTGTTTATTTTCTTTAACTATGGCTATATCTCCACAAATAACTCAAAATAAAGCATCTAAGGATCTATTAGATACATTGCTTCGAGACGTAGACTCAATAATTAATTTTTCACAATTTATATCTAGCGAGATTGCAAGAATCCTAGACGCAGCACTTGGTATGATTGCAATTGAACAAAATAATATTATTAAAATTTTCTCGTTGGTTACTATATTTTTTCTCCCACCCACTTTAATAGCCAGTATTTACGGTATGAATTTTACCGTAATGCCTGAACTTAAATCGCCGTATGGTTATCCTATAGCCTTATTCTTAATGTTATTATCTACAATTATTACCTATAAATATTTTAAGAAATGAAAGTGGTTGTAAGTTTTTATTGAGAATAGTTCGATAGAATTTTACATAAAAATTAATCATCGTATTTTATAGTCAATTGATTTGGACTTGTCTATTACGTTGCTCGTCGCTCTCCTATTAGTTATAGGCTTCGTTCTTTGCTCCTTGTATGCAAATCCAATTCAATTGACTTATGACATTGTGACACTATCTTAATTATTATATTACCAAAAGTTAAAATTTCTTAAATTTCAATTTAATAATAATTAGGATTTAAATATGAGCGAATTAGATTTTGAAGTAGAAAAGAAGAGTTTTGTATTAAGTGTTATTGATGCTATTGAAGAGTATATAAAAGCAGAATTTTTATTTGACTATGAAAAGCAAAAAGAAAATTTCCAGTATATTTACAATAATTTAAAGTATCTTTAATTATCAATGCCTATTGAAAATGCTGAAATTATGAAAAAGTTTTTCAGATTAAAATCAGAATTTAGAAAATCTATTAAAGATAAAGATAAGAATGTAGATAAGGAATTTTTGAAGGTAATATATATAGAGTCTTCTAAATTTATAAAAGAAAAAATTGTAGAGATAGAGAACAAAATAGAGCGTGTTAAAAACGGTCAACCTGAAAATGAAGAAGAAAAAGAGGCTTATAACTGGAGTAAGAGTAACGAATTAAAGCAAAAAGAAATAGGAAATGCTTATAAGAAAAAACAAGATAAGGAAAGTATAGACAGTTATAAACAATTAGGTGCAAAGGTACAAGCGTTAAGAGCTAAATCATCAATAGAAAAGACGGAAGATCATTTTTTAGTTAAAGAGAAAATATTAAGTGCAGAAGAAATGAAAACTATTATTTCAAATCATGAATTGTTAAAAATACATTAGCTAGTTATATATAATGATATGGCTAGTGCAAATGCAGTAACAAAATTATTTGAAATTGCTCGTAATTATTATGAAGATGATAAGCAAAAAGGCATAAATGAACTTGGAGCAATAAACTATACAAAAGCAACTTAGTTTTAAAGATATTGATTACATAGTTGGTAATGAGTTAGAGAAGTTATGTGAGTTACAGGAAATAGTGCAATCCTTACTCTTAATAATGATCAAATACATAACAGTAACCCCGATTATGGATAAGGAATAGAGAGGAAGGAAGGTTGCAAGAGTTATTAAACCTTATATAAATAGGGCACTGAAGGAGTAAAATAAAGGTTTAATAACATGTGTAAATATACTACAATATTTTGTATAGTAGATAAATTTTGTAAAATTTATGAGAAATGGGTAAAACATCAATTGCTGAAAAGTAATAAGCAAAGATTTAGAGAAGGTAAGCTTTCCTTAAGTGAAGAACTCTCAATAATGATTTTTACCATTTTAGTGCATATAAACATTTAAAAGCTTATTACCAAAACTTTATTATTAATGGTAATTTGTTCAGGAATCCACCTTGTTATGAGAGATTTGTTCAGCTTATTCCTTCATTATTTCTGCCATTGATTGTGATGTTACATTACTTAAGTGGGAAAAGAACGGGAATTTATTATGCAGATTCCACACATTTTGCAGTATGTAAAAATATCAGAATTAATTCTAACAGAACTTTTAATAATCTTGCAAAAAGGGGACGTAGTTCTGTCGATTGGTTTTTTGGATTCAAGCTTCATATGATAATCAATGATAAGGGAGAAATTATTGCTGTTAAAATTACCAAAGGTAATGTTGATGACAGAATTGCATTTGAAGCAATGGTTATCAAAAAGGTCTAAAAGGTAAGTGTTATGATGATAAGGGGTTTATTTCAGAAAAAATGTTTACAAAACTTTATAAGCAAGGTTTAATAAAAATTACCGGAATAAGAAAGGATATGAAAAACTATTTATTACCTCTTTTGGATAAAATCCTTTTAAGGAAGAGATTCATTATCGAAACCATTTTTGGCTACATAAAAGAGAATTTTAATTGTACAAGTTACGACTTAATCTGACAGAGTTGAGTAATCAGGCAGCTTGATGGGCAATCATCAAATTGTCTGATATTCTCTCTATATTACCAATATTTTTATCTATATTACCAATATTACCAATATTTTTATCTTTAGCAATATAAAGTGAATCTGTAAAAGATTGCATTGGTGTTTTACCAAAGCAATGTTTACCGGAATGAGGTCTTGCATTATTGTAACTCACAAGCCAGTTATCTATATCTGTTTGCAATTCATCAAGTGAATTATAAAATTTTTTGCGGAATAGAATGTGATAGCACTCTTCCTGCATAGTTTTATGGAAACGCTCACAGATACCGTTGGTTTGAGGACTATATGCTTTAGTTTTGGAATGATCGATATTCTCAATGCCAAGATATAGTTGGTAAGCATGGTTTTCTGGTTTTCCACAATATTCCGTACCTCTATCAGTTAATATTCTAAGCAGAGGGATATCATGGTTTGCAAAGAATGGAATAACCTTATCATTTAAGTGGTCTGCAGCTGTAATAGCCGTCTTTTCGGTATAGAGTTTACAAATAGCTACTCCTCAATAGGTATCGACAAAAGTTTGCTGATAAATACGGCCTATGCCTTTAATATTACCAACATAGTAAGTATCTTGTGAACCAAGGTAGCCAGGGTGCATAGTTTCTATTTCACCACTAGCTTCACGTTGGTTTTTAACTTTTTCAAGAACAGCAAGTTGATTATCACTTAAAACAATACCATCATTTGCTACTTTAGTCTCTAGAGCTTTTAGACGTTTTTTGAAACTTTCTAAATCATGACGTAACCACACAGATCTAACTCCGCCACCAGAAATGATTATCCCACTCTTGCGTAATTCATTAGCAGCACGTTCCTGACCAAATGCTGGAAATTCAACAGCTATATTAACTACAGCATCCTCTATATTTGCGGGCACACGATTCTTAATGCAAGCTTTACGTCTAGTCATCTCATATAGAGCTTCCCCCCTCCCCACCTTGATCATGGAGCTCTTTGTAACGATAAAATGTATCCCTGCTATAACCCATTACTTTGCAAGCTTGTGATACATTCCCTAATTGTTCAGCGAGTTTTAATAAACCGATTCTTGGCTTTATGATTTTTTCTTGATATGTTGTCATCTGACAGTCTCCTTTTTAGTAGGTTGTTAAAACTTGCCAGGTACTATCTTATCTTTTTTCTTCGTACCCAACAATCCTTAACTGTCAGATCAATTCTTTACTTTTACATTTTAATATTACTCCTTCCAGACATCGATCACCTATTAATTTCTTTACTTCTCTATTCTCTGCTCTTATTGCTTACCAACTTAAACCTAATAAACCATGTATTTCTTATCCATAATCGGGGTTAACAGTAATAATTTTTTTGATTTAGCAATTAGGTAGGTTAGAAGAAACTCTCAAAAAGTTAGCTGATGATTTTACGGTAAATGATGAGCGGATAAAATTCTATAGAACACTAACAGAGGAAAATGATAAAAAATTCTTTTTAAAGGCATAGGCCGTATTTATCAGCAAACTTTTGTCGATACCTATTGAGGAGTAGCTATTTGTAAACTCTATACCGAAAAGACGGCTATTACAGCTGCAGACCACTTAAATGATAAGGTTATTCCATTCTTTGCAAACCATGATATCCCTCTGCTTAGAATATTAACTGATAGAGGTACGGAATATTGTGGAAAACCAGAAAACCATGCTTACCAACTATATCTTGGCATTGAGAATATCGATCATTCCAAAACTAAAGCATATAGTCCTCAAACCAACGGTATCTGTGAGCGTTTCCATAAAACTATGCAGGAAGAGTGCTATCACATTCTATTCCGCAAAAAATTTTATAATTCACTTGATGAATTGCAAACAGATATAGATAACTGGCTTGTGAGTTACAATAATGCAAGACCTCATTCCGGTAAACATTGCTTTGGTAAAACACCAATGCAATCTTTTACAGATTCACTTTATATTGCTAAAGATAAAAATATTGGTAATATTGGTAATATAGATAAAAATATTGGTAATATAGAGAGAATATCAGACAATTTGATGATTGCCCATCAAGCTGCCTGATTACTCAACTCTGTCAGATTAAGTCGTAACTTGTACATCAAACTCTATTTTTATTCGCAACTAGGGATAAGATTTTTTTTAATCTTATCCTTTTTTGCCGGTTACTTTATAGCCTTATTTTCAATGCTATTATCTATAATTATCAACTCTAAATGTTTATAAATACTATTACGTCTGAAGAAACTACTATAGATACAACACTTACTGTAGTAGAAGAAGTACCGGCATTAGGAGAGGGGATAGAGGGAGCATAAGCAATAAAATTAAATATTATTCCCGTGGAAGGCTTGCTTGCATGGATATCCAAGTCGTCATTGTGAGAGACTTGCAAGGAGCGTGGCAATCTATAAAAAATAATAAAAAATCTGTAAATCAGAATTTTTTACTAAATTACTTCGTCAAAACTTACAGTTTTTCCTCGCAATGACGGAAAAACCGAACCACGTGGGCAATGTTAAGCCATTCAATAAAATCTAAATATTGCTTAGAATTATTTTACTTAATTCATAATTCAAGTGTGAGAAGTTTATCTCTTCAAATCCTTTTCTTGGAATAATAATCATTGCGAATTTTATAGCCTTGAAGCTAGAATCACTAACAATAATTCTAATTAGATGTCGGATACGCCTTTTAATTTTATTGCGAACCACAGCTTTTTTATTTAGCTTCTTGCTAACTTTGATCCCTAAAAAGACGTTATATTTTGGTTCAAGGAAAATTTTAGGAAGTTTTTTTACTATTACCAAAATGAAATATCTTTCATGGAACTTCTTTCCAAACTTATTTATAAGTTCAAATTCTTTTTGATTTTTTAAAGAGGTAATAGACACTTTGATAAGTCAGATTATTTTAAGCAGATAATTTATGTCTACCTTTAGCACGGCGTCTTCTTAAGATTGTTCTTCCGGATGGAGTAGCCATTCTAGTTCTAAAACCATGTCTTCTTTTTCTAACTAAATTGCTAGGTTGAAATGTACGTTTCATAATATTTATACCGAACGAAAATAAAAATTAATTATTATAAACATGTCATCCCGAGACTTGATTGCGGGATCTCAGGACACAAGCTGTGATACAAGATCCCGTGAAGGGGCCACGGGATGACAATTAAACTAAATATGTGCTTTTGCTTGCTCTACGATACTTGCGAATCCATCACTGTTATTGACGGCAAGTTCTGCAAGTACTTTACGATCTATATCGATTTCTGCTTTTTTAAGAGCTCCCATAAACTGAGAGTAAACAAGCCCATGTTCTCTTACTGCTGCATTTATTCTTTGAATCCATAAGCCTCTAAAATCACGCTTACGATTTCTACGATCTCTATAAGCATATTGGAGGGCTTTTTCTACCTTTTCAATAGCTACTCTAAAACAGCTATTAGCTCTACCTCTATAGCTTTTGGCTAACTTGAGGATTTTTTTATGTCGATTTTTGGAAATTTTTCCTGATTTTGCACGTGTCATTGCTTTAGCTCCTAATTAATTAATTTATACCGTACGGTAAAAAATATTTTTTAATATTATATCCGTCTTGAGGACAAAGTATTGTAGTTCCTCTAAGGTTACGAATTTGAGTTTTAGTACGACGACGCATAAAATGTTTTTTACCTGCTTGAGATGCAATAACCTTGCCGCTAGCAGTAAGTTTAAAACGTTTTTTTACGGCAGATTTTGTTTTTAATTTAGGCATATTTATTCCTTATAATTGGTATTTACTAGATTTAAACTGTAAAGATTTAAACTGTAATTAGGCATACCAAAGCCACGTACAGACAGATAGAAACCTATATAATAGTTTTTTTATTAGTTATTGCAAGATTTTTTTATAAAAATGTACTATAATGTTTTTAATCAATCGATAATAATTTAAAAATGTTCGGACAAAATCCTAAAAGAAGCATATTAAATGGTGACGGTACTAAGTTAGAGGTGCAGTCTATTTTTAAGACTATACAAGGTGAGGGTATTTTTGTAGGTTGCCCTGCGATCTTTATTAGGCTTGGGGGGTGTAATCTTGCTTGTAATTTTTGTGATACGGAGTTTGAAGATTTTGATTTAGTAGATATAGATAAGATTTTAAATAAAGTAGAAATTTTGGCATTAAATTCTAAAAATGAAAAATCAATTAATTTAGTAGTAATAACAGGCGGTGAGCCGATGCGTCAACCTATAGAGTTATTATGTCATAAGTTACTAGATCTAGATTTTAAAGTCCAGATAGAGACTAACGGTACGTTATATCGCTCTTTGCCAAAAGGAGTGTCTATAATTTGTTCACCGAAAGCCGGTAAAACCGGTTATAGTAAAATAAGGGAAAATTTATTGCCTAAAATTAGTGCAGTGAAATTTATCGTTGCTAAAAATATTTTAGAATATAGTCTCATACCGGAAGTAGGGCAAACATCTTATAATATACCGGTTTTTATTCAACCTATGGATCAAAACGACCAAAGACTTAATGACGAAAATAATGAGTTAGCAGTAAAATTAGCACTAGAAAGCGGTGCTAGGTTGTCTCTACAAACTCATAAATTTTTAAATATCCCGTAGATCTAGGTCGCCGTATGATACATTTTCATCACCTAATAATATTACTATTCCAACGTTACCATTGTCAGAATTAGAAGGGTAAAGCTCTTTAAAAATTTTAATTATATTTTCACCGGCTCCATCACTTTCAGAACGATATAATTTCCCTAACTGCCTTTGTTGTTCTACAGAAGGGAAAGGTAAGATAATTTTGTCAGCATCTATGTTACCTTTTGATGTTGATGTTATTATAGATTCGATTGAGCTTTTGGTACAGAATTGTTGGAGTTGTGCTAATATAATTACCTGCTTTTCATTGTCTAAATTAGAAACCTCCGCATTTTCTTCTTGTTCTTTAACATTTGCTTGGTAGCACATACGTAATATACCAACTAAATCTAAGTGAATTTTACATTCCGGTTCTTTAATTTTTAACAAGAGTATTGATGCATAAGAATCATCATCTTCACTCTCGCTCCCAATATAGTCAGTGTCAGAAGAGTGCATCATAGATTCAAGGAGAAAACTCTTGTTATATTCCTGTTTTGGGGCAGTAGACTTAATTTCTTCTCCACAGTTTGAGGGATTTGCAATACGCTTAGGTTGTATCTGTTTCATAATTTCCTTACAAAATAATTTCGGTTAGAACTAAATTTCTTTTTTATCCAATAAATTAAAGAATTTTAACTAAGGGAGGGATATATTACTCCTATATTCTAGTCAAGAATTAATTTACTTGAATTTTTAATTGTACTTAAGTATGATAATGAAGATTTATTATAAGTTAATATGGAGTAATAATGAGTGAAATATTAGAACTTGAAGCGAAATCCCGCGTGGAATTCGGTACGGGAGCAGCAAGAGCATTAAGAAGAGAAGGGCGTGTTCCGGCTATTATTTACGGAGCGGGTAAAACACCTGTTAGTATTTCTTTAGAAGAAAAGGAAATAACTAAATATTATAGAAAGCCGGCTTTTATCTCTCAGTTAATTAATTTAACAATTGATAAGAAAAAATATAAAGTATTACCGAAAGCCGTGGAGTTACATCCTGTTACGGATATAGTACGCCATGTGGATTTTGTCTTTTTAGAAGAGAAGACCCAAAAAATGGAAGTACCTGTAGTATATGAAGGGAAAGAAAGAGCTTTAGGCGTTAAAAGAGGCGGATACTTTAATATAGTAAAAAGAAGAGTTACTTTATTATGTGATGTTAATAATATCCCAAGAAACGTAACTATAGACGTTACTAATATGCCTATTGCTACTTCGCTAAAATCTTTAAAAATAGAATTACCGAAAGGATGTAGTTTTGTTACAAAAAAAGAATTTGTTCTTGCAACTATTATAGGACGTAGAGGAGCAAAAACTGAAGCTGAAGGGGAACAACAAGCCGCTGAAGCAGGGAAGTAAGATAATTCTCACGATAAGAACTTGCTTAGATACTTAAATCGTTATTGCAAGGAGTCGTAGGCGTTGTTGTTTGGCTCGTTTTATGTCATTCCTAGCTAGAAGCGGGAATCCAGTAATCTTTCCGTGGCTTGACCACGGTATGACAGCAGAAGTACTAGATTCCTGCTTTCGCAGGAATGACATTATTCTCTACTTCTTCTATTATTTATTAGGTAAATTATTATGATTCTTGTTATTGGTCTTGGTAATCCAGGAAAAGAGTATCAATATACGAGGCATAATATCGGTTTTATTGCTATAGAGAAAATAGCAGAGCAATATAATTTATCATTTAGTACAAAGAAAAAATTTAATTGCGAGATTGCTGAAACTATTAGTGATGGACAAAAGATAATTTTTATCAAGCCTACTACTTACATGAATTTATCCGGTAAATCAGTGATATCAGTGAAAACATATTATAATATCCACCACGCAAAAATCTTTGTTATTCATGATGATATTGATTTAGAAACAGGTAGAATAAAATTTAAAACCGGTGGCGGTAACGGTGGGCATAATGGTTTAAAATCAATTGACGGTGTTATAGGTAATAATTATAACCGCATTAGAATTGGAGTCGGTAGACCGCAAAGTAATCAAGATGTAACAGATTACGTACTTAATAATTTCTCTAAACCGGAGTATGAAACAGCGTTGCAAGCTATAGATAGAATAGCTAATAATTTTGATTTAATATTTGAGAATAAGTTAGAAGAATTTAAGAATAAAATCGCTATATTAAGACTCTGATGTCATTCCCGCGAAAGCGGGAATCCAGAAAAAACTTTAATATTGAAAATTACATATTTGATAAAATAAGTATATAAAAAACATTTAGCCATGTAGTAATTCAAGCTTTCTGCGGGACGACATAGAATTTATGAAGCAAGATTTTGAAATTGTTTATGCTGATGAAATGGATAGAACTCATAGAACTATTATTGAGGCTTTGAACAAAGATGCTAGAGAAAAAAAGGGGTTAGTAGGAGATACTGAATCTTTTTCATTTTCCTGTTTAGATCAGGATAAAAATTTTGTTGCAGGAATTAGCGGTATAAGTTCTTGGGGAGGGTTTTATATTGATTCACTTTTTGTTAATGAAAATATAAGAAACCAAAATTACGGTACTTTACTAATGCAAAAGGCTGAGGATTTAGCACGTGAACGAGGCTGTAATTTTATTCATCTTGTTACTATGGACTTCCAAGCAAAACCTTTTTATGAGTAACTTGGTTACAAGCTTGAATTTACTAGAGACGGCTATGAAAAAGATTCAGTTATGTACTATTTAAGGAAAAATTTATGACACTAAAACTTGGAATTGTTGGGTTGCCGAATGTCGGTAAGTCGACGTTATTTAATGCCTTAACGGCAAGTCAGGCTGCGGATGCCGCTAATTATCCGTTTTGTACTATTGAGCCTAATAGCAGCAAAGTTTTAGTGCCGGATGAGCGTTTGCATAAACTAGCAAGCTTAGCCGGAAGCGGAAAAATTATTCCGTCTTATATTGAGTTTGTCGATATTGCAGGGCTTGTTAAAGGAGCAAGCAAAGGGGAGGGGCTAGGTAATAAGTTCTTATCTCACATCAGGGAAGTCGATGCAATACTTCATGTACTGCGTTGCTTTGAAGATGAAGATATAACGTACGTACATAACAAAGTCGACCCAATTCATGACCTTGAGGTTATTGAAACGGAGTTGATACTTGCTGATATAGAATCGGTTGAAAAGCGTTTAGCAACAAGTGAAAAACGCTTAAAGTCAGGCGATAAAACAATGGCGGAGCAGATAGAATTGTTAAAAGAGGTTTATAAGGTACTAGGTGAGGATAAACCTGCAAGAGTGTTAAATGAAACTTTAGGAGCTGATAATTTAAAACAATTGCAGTTAATTACTTCTAAGCCCGTTTTATATATATGTAATGTACTTGAAAAAGATGCTGCAGTTGGTAATGAATTTACAAAATTAGTAGCGGAAAGAGCAAAAAAAGAAAATGCTAAAAGCGTCGTAATTTCTTCAAAAATAGAAGCTGAGATTGCTTTACTTGAAAGCAAGGAAGAAAAAGAAGAGTTTTTAAAATTTATAGGTTTAGATGAAACAGGGCTTAGTAAAGTCATTAAGGAAGGATATAATCTATTAAATCTTAAAAGTTTTTTTACTATAGGTCCTAAAGAAGCTCATAGTTGGACTTTTAAAGACGGCACGCTTGCATCGGCCGCTGCTGGTATTATTCATACCGACTTTGAAAAAGGTTTTATTAGAGCGGAAGTTATCGGCTATGAAGATTATATAGATCTTAGTAGTGAAGCAAAAGCTAAGGAAGTAGGCAAAATGCGTTTAGAGGGTAAAGAATATAAAATGCAGGACGGGGATATAGTACATTTTAGATTTAACGTGTAAATACTCGTCGTCTTTAAAGAATTAGACTTTATTTTATCATGGATTCGCGTACTCATATACTTAAGTGTATACTCCATTCAAAATAAAGTCTAATTCTTTAAATACTTAAAGTATCAATATTATAGGTGATATTGTGAAAGAAGTTTTAAGCAAGGAAAATATTAAACTTCATCGAATGTTTTGTTTAATAGATGATGATCAGTGTATTTGGAGCGATAAGGAAATTGAAGATATAGTATAAGGCTTAGAAAATAATATTAATTGTACAAGTTACGACTTAATCTGACAGAGTTGAGTAATAAGGCAGCTTGATGGGCAATCATCAAATTGTCTGATATTCTCTCTATATTACCAATATTTTTATCTATATTACCAATATTACCAATATTTTTATCTTTAGCAATATAAAGTGAATCTGTAAAAGATTGCATTGGTGTTTTACCAAAGCAATGTTTACCGGAATGAGGTCTTGCATTATTGTAACTCACAAGCCAGTTATCTATATCTGTTTGCAATTCATCAAGTGAATTATAAAATTTTTTGCGGAATAGAATGTGATAGCACTCTTCCTGCATAGTTTTATGGAAACGCTCACAGATACCGTTGGTTTGAGGACTATATGCTTTAGTTTTGGAATGATCGATATTCTCAATGCCAAGATATAGTTGGTAAGCATGGTTTTCTGGTTTTCCACAATATTCCGTACCTCTATCAGTTAATATTCTAAGCAGAGGGATATCATGGTTTGCAAAGAATGGAATAACCTTATCATTTAAGTGGTCTGCAGCTGTAATAGCCGTCTTTTCGGTATAGAGTTTACAAATAGCTACTCCTCAATAGGTATCGACAAAAGTTTGCTGATAAATACGGCCTATGCCTTTAATATTACCAACATAGTAAGTATCTTGTGAACCAAGGTAGCCAGGGTGCATAGTTTCTATTTCACCACTAGCTTCACGTTGGTTTTTAACTTTTTCAAGAACAGCAAGTTGATTATCACTTAAAACAATACCATCATTTGCTACTTTAGTCTCTAGAGCTTTTAGACGTTTTTTGAAACTTTCTAAATCATGACGTAACCACACAGATCTAACTCCGCCACCAGAAATGATTATCCCACTCTTGCGTAATTCATTAGCAGCACGTTCCTGACCAAATGCTGGAAATTCAACAGCTATATTAACTACAGCATCCTCTATATTTGCGGGCACACGATTCTTAATGCAAGCTTTACGTCTAGTCATCTCATATAGAGCTTCCCCCCTCCCCACCTTGATCATGGAGCTCTTTGTAACGATAAAATGTATCCCTGCTATAACCCATTACTTTGCAAGCTTGTGATACATTCCCTAATTGTTCAGCGAGTTTTAATAAACCGATTCTTGGCTTTATGATTTTTTCTTGATATGTTGTCATCTGACAGTCTCCTTTTTAGTAGGTTGTTAAAACTTGCCAGGTACTATCTTATCTTTTTTCTTCGTACCCAACAATCCTTAACTGTCAGATCAATTCTTTACTTTTACATATTATGTTCGTTGTATTTCAGTTTTTGATCATTGGCTTTCTGATAAAGAATGTGATGAACTAATGATATGGTATCAAAGAAAATTTAATTCTAAGGAAAATAAAGAAAAATATTATCAATATGAACAGTTGTTTGTAAAATTTTATTTATATTTATTCAATAACACAAAAGTTTATGCACGTTTTGATAGATTGTTTATATCATTTGATTCACAAGAAGAGTATTTATCGCACGTTTTATTAAGCATAAGAGAGCGATTATTCTTAAAAATTATTTTACCTGAATATCATGCTATTATAGATGGTGTTCATGATTTGACTGATCTATTAAAAGTAAAAAAAGACTATCCTCAAGGGTTAGAAGCAATAAGTAAAATAGTAAGAGAAAATGGTTTGTATATTTTAAATTAAAAAACATATTAGTATTAAAAATTAGACCATATCTAAAGTTGCTCAAATATTAGTTGAAAATTTATTTAAACTAATTTATCCTCAATTTTTTAAATTAGGTGTTTTATGTTTACAAAGTTTTCACTCGTATTAGTTATATTGTTTCTTGGTATAGTTTCCTATGCTAATCCTAAACCTATAGGGCTTGAATTAAATAAAGCAACCTTAGAAGAGGTGAAAGAAAAATATAAAATATAGGCAAGGCAGCTAATTATTGGAATGGCACTAACTATTATATAGATACTAAAAGTATTGATTTTAAAAATGTTTCAGAAGCTTTAATAATATGTAACAATAATAATATAGTGCAAGCTGTAATTTTAGTAATGAGCAAAAATAATTTTAATGAATTATTTGGTATGTTATCAGAAAAATATACATTAAAAGAAAAAAATATACCTTTTGTCGGTGATAAAAAAGCGATTTTTGTTGATGATGATGCACTATTACTTTAGATTCTCCACATCTTAATTTTGATATGGAGTTAATGTATATAACTAATGAGTTTTACAATAAATATTTAGATAAACTACAGCAAAAAGAGCAGCTTGAGAAAGAAAAAAAGAAAAATCTATTGTAAATAATATTGAAAACTTTTCATAAGTGTTTATTTTTTCTTAAATTAATATAGCGTATTAGAGTATTATAAAACTTATGAAAATTATTGCGAAGATTCCGGCATGGATGCTTCTATGCTTATTTATTTTATCACCGACTACGGAAACAATTTTATACTTCAGGATTACCGAGTTTAACTAAATATTTCGGTATTGACGGCGGTATCACTCAAATTACGTTTACATTAGATTTTCTAGGGTTTGCTCTTGGTATATTATCGCTTGGCAGATTATCGGATATTTACGGCAGAAGACCTATAGCTTTATTAGGGCTTTTTATTTATGTTGTATCTTCAATTATTAGCATTTTTGCAGTTATATAGAAATGCTGATGATAGCTCGTTTTGTACAAGCTTTCGGTGTAAGTGTAGGTTCTGTTATTGGGCAGGCTATGGCTAGAGACTCCTATCAAGGTTCGGAATTATCATATGTCTATGCTAGCTTATCTCCGTGGCTGTTATTTATCCCTTTTCTAGGTTCATCTATAGGGGGCTATAGAATATTTAAGCTGGCATTATGTTTTTGTATTTTTTAGCCTTACCGGTACTATATTATTAGCTTTATATTATAAAGTTTTACCTGAAACAAATTCTTATATAGATTTTTCCCAAAGCAATAAATATTTTGAGGTTTTGTAGGTAATTATTAAAGATAAAATTCTTTGGTTATATGCTTTTATCATTGGTGCATTTAACTGCATATATTATGTTTTTTTCATAGAAGCTCCTTTTATTTTTATTGATAAAATGAAAGTTTCGCCATCTTTTTACGGTAAATTAGCGTTTTTGTTATCTTTTGCCGCTATCTTTGGAGGGTTTTAATAAAAAACGCCATGTACACGATAAAAAAGTTATGGGTTTAGGATTTATTTTTAGTTTGTGCGGTTGTATATTATTTGCGGTAAATGCTTTTATATTAGAAGTTGTTTCAGCGAGTCATAGTCTTGCAATCGCTATGATATTTGCACCGATGATGATTCATATGGTTGGGCATAATCTACTTATCCCTATGACGCTTCGTTATGCACTGGAGGATTATGCTAAAGTAACAGGTACAGCAGGATCTATATTCGGTGCAATATACTACGTAGTTATCGCTGCTGTAACTTATTTGGTTTCTAAAATACACGGCGAAACGATAAGCAATTTTGCTTCATTTTAAGTATTAGCTCTGCTATTTCGTGTTACTGTATTTGGATTTTATATAAGAAAAAGCCAAGTATTCCTAACTAAAGACAGGTGTCGTCATTGCGAGCAGATGTGGGTGTTGTTGCATGGATAGGTTTTTTCGTCATTGCGAGGAAAAATTGAAAATTTTGACGAAGCAATCTCGTGCCAAAGTCCTGAGGTTGCCACGCTCCTTTCAGTCGCTCGCAATGACGATTTGGTATCCATGCAACAAAGCCGTTTTTAGCTAGGAATGAGACATTAAGAATTTTTATTCCTTTTTTAATTAGGGAGGCAAAAGAATATTATGCTACAATCTCATTATAACCCGGTACATTATCTGTATGCTCTTCACCCTCAAGAGTAATAATATCCTCTTTTAAGGCTTCCATACTGCAGCTACTAAATACATCAAGGTTATTCGGCTCTTGCCATTTTGAACTAGCTTGTTCAAAACTGATAATACACTCTTTAATTTCTTCTAATGTATAATTTTCTACTTTCTGTAAAAAGTTATCTATATCGGTTTTTAACGTTGGATTCTGCTTACTAAATGCATTTAAAAATTTCTTAATGCTGTTTAATAATTCGTCTTTTTCATACTCTGGATCTTCTTCAAAACCTTCATCATCAGAGTCTAGAGCTTGAGCTATCGTTTTATTAATTGCCTCGTTATTGTTTTCTATATTCTCGTCTTCTTCAAAATTTTCATCTATCAACTCTACGGTTTGATTAGCTGCTTGTTCTTTATTTAAATTATCTATTAAAGTATCACATAATCTTTGTATTTGTTCGCTATTCTCTGCTACATATTTACGTCCTATTTCTTCTAATTTTGCTATATTCTCAGGACTTGCATTATCTAAGCTTTCAGTCTCTTTAGTAATAGGCAATCCTATTTCAAAAAATTCATCTTTTCCCGGCAGATCATTTTTAGCTTCTGCAGTGGAAGATGCTTCTTTGTTTGTCATAAGCCTGTTTATCAACTTTCCTTTCACAAGCCAACCTATTACTCCGTCAAAGCCGATTTTAGGTATGGAACTCGTAGGTTCGAGGTCATTACTGAAATTAATGGCACATACCATAGTATGATCTAATATCTCTTTCTGCTCTTCACGTGTGAGGGTTTTCTCTTTGCGTATATGATTTTGCTCTTTATGGAGATAACCTTTTTTAAGCAATTTTAAAACTTCATTTTCCGGTCTGTTAGTATCGAGACCTCCATCTGCATATGCGTATGTAGGACCTATAACAGGCTTAAAATAAGTAGGAGCAGCAGTTGTGGCAAGTAATACGTCTTTTAATTTTACATGAGGACCATAGCCGTGAAAGCTGTCAAAAATTTTTAATCCCGTACCATTAGTAGTCAAATCATTTACCGAAATAATAAGACGGGAAGTAGGGCTATCCATCCTATTATCACTTATATATTTTTCTAATAATTCTTTTAAAGGTTTCTGACTATGTTTATGAGTAAATATTTGTTTAACCGAACCTAAGAAAGTATTGGGGAATATACCACTTGCACTTGATTTAAATATCTCAAATGCTTCTTTAGCACTATATTTTGCTTCTTTTGAACCCGGTTCTTTTGGAATTGTTAATAAGGCAGCCGCAAGAGCACCGGCACTAGCTCCTGCCATAATAGGGAATAGCTCGGAAATAGATTTCCCTGTTCGTTCCTCGAGTTCTATAAGAAAAGGAAACATTGCAGCGATTTTAACCCCGCCGCCGGAAAGCGTAAGTGTTCTGTGGATTTTTATATTATCAATTTTTTCTGTCATCACAATACCGTAAATATTTAGTATTGTGCGGCAATATATAATAAAAGTTAATAATTGTCAATAAATATTTGTATAAACTTAACAAATTTATTCATTTAACCTATAAAATAAAATTGTAACTATTTAGTAAAGAAGACTTGATTAATGATTAATATTTAGTATATAGCTAATATTATAACTATAATGGTATGAGATATGCTTAAATCTAGTGATTATGACATCGACCCTAGTTATTAGCTAAAGAAGTAAATATAATGATGAGTAAGGTTGGAGAGAAACTTAATAATATTGCTAATGATGAAGGCAAAATTATTTATGCAAAGAAAAAGTTACTTAAATATCTTGAGACTAATAATTTTACTAAAGTCTTAGCATTTAAAAATTGTTATGAAGGCAATACCGGTGAAACTTTGAATGTTATAAATATTACAAATGATTTATTATATAGAGATGAGTTTAGTTCGCTTACTGATATTGAAGATACTCTAGAGATTTTAACTCCGCTCCTTGGAATATTTTTTCCTGAATAATTTAACACTAATTATACTATAAATAATGACACTAAAATACGAAAACTTTGATAGCTCTTCTGAGGAAGAGGCAAAAGAGAATTATACTTCGCCTCAACATCTTGATTTTTTACTAAGAAATATACTAAATATTAATTATATTGTCCTATAGATTTGTTAAATTCATTAGACCAAAATTTAACTGCTTTAGTTCTTAAAGCAGGAGAACGTAATTTAAAGCTTACAAAAACTAAATTGCTTGAAAAAAAGGATTTTTCTCAAGATTTAAAGGATTTAATTGAAATAATCTACTTGGAATTTACTGAAAGCTTAAAAAATATTGAAAGGTTTTTAGCTCAAAAACAAGCATCTCTCAAGAAAGAAATAAAAAAATATTACCTGAAATTCTACAAATTTTATGCGGTAAAATAAAAGAGTGGTATGACATTGATGCACCTGAATATACCAAAGATGTATTACAAGATATTACAGCAAAATTTAACCAAACTATTTCCCCTGTATCATTTAAAACTAAATTAAAGCTTTCATTAAAGAGAAAAAACCTAGAGAATGAGGGTAATTATGACTATGACAGCAATAAAATATTAAAAACTCATGATGAAGAACTAGATAAAACTATAGAAGAAGCATTAGAGTTAATATGAGTGGGAGAAAGCTTTGATGATTCTATATCCTATTAAAAACAGTACTAATATTATAGTCTTTTTGAGGTCCTAGAACTTGGTAGCTAAGAGTAAATGAATCAGGATTTAAAAATATATAGGTACATTATATTGATCTTTACCACATAGATGACTACCTGTAGCTCTTGAATTATCTATAAAATCTAAACGATAAAATAAGCTATTTTCAGGAGCAATAAAATATTTTGTAATATTACTATTCTTAAAAATATATCTATATTCTTTATTAGCGTGGTTTTGATAATCGTAGTCGTTATGGTGAATTTGCAATTCCTCTTTATAGATTAATTCATTTAAACTTTCAGATAGGAAATATGCTACCCCCTCGCCGTAACCATGATTATCTATAATTCTGTTAATCCGGTATTTTCCGGATAATCTTGAAAAAATTTCTTTTCCGGAATCATTTTTTGAGGGCATTTGGTATATACCTATGTCATTCCTGCGACGTTTTGGCTTTGTTGCATTGTTGTTTATGTCATTCCCGCGAAAGCGGGAATCCAGTAATTTAAAGGTTATACACAATAAGTTTTTAAAATTAAAAGCTCGATTTATCTCGCTTTACCCTGGATTCCCGCTTTCGCGGGAATGACATCGAATCGGTTTTTCGGGCCATGCAACAAAGCCAGCTTGACCACGGTATGACATTTAGTTCTGCAATATTTTCATCAGCAAATTAATCTCTTCACTTAGTTCTATATCGTTTTTCAGCAATTCTTCTACTTTCTTAATAGCATGCATAACCGTTGTGTGGTCTTTTTTACCGAATTTTTTACCGATATCTGCAAGGCTTTTCGGCGTTAATGCTTTACTAAGATACATAGCTATTTGACGCGGTCTTGCAACTTCTCGTAATCTTCGAGAAGAAGACATATCGGATAATTTAATATTATAACGACTAGCTACTTTTTTCTGAATATCTTCAACAGTAATTATTCTTTCATTAGAACGTAATAAATCTCTTAAAATATTTTGTGTATTTTCGAGTGTAATTTCTTTTAAAGTAAAATTAGAATGAGCTATCACTTTATTTAAAGCTCCTTCAAGTTCTCTAACGTTTGAAACGATTTTAGATGCTAAAAAATCAATTACGTCTTTCGGTATTTTAACGTTCATCTGCTCAATCTTAGATTCTAGAATACCGAGTCGTAGCTCATAAGTAGTACTATGAACGTCGGCAACTAAGCCCCATCCAAGACGAGATTTTATCCGATCTTCAATATTATCTAAATCTGAAGGCGACCTATCACAAGAAATAACAATTTGACGGTTATTATCAATCAATGTATTAAAAGTATGGAAAAATTCTTCCTGCGTACTATCTTTACCGCAAATAAATTGAATGTCATCAATCATTAATACATCAACCGAGCGGAATTTCTCTTTAAACGAGATTACTTCTTTATTACGCAGAGCTTTAACAAACTGATACATAAACTTCTCTGCCGACATGTATATAACTTTGCGGCTTGGATTATTCTGCTTGATATACCAACCGATTGCATGCATTAAATGAGTTTTACCAAGCCCTACGCCGCCATATAGAAAAAGCGGATTAGACTCAGAAACCGCACCTGATGATTCCGCAACTGCTCTTGCTGCTGCATAAGCTAGCTCATTTGGGGCTCCAACCACAAAATTATCGAAAGTAAAACGTACGTCAAGGGTTGAAAAGATATTTTCCGAATTAAGTTCACTGCTGCCGATATCGGCAAAAGTCTTAGTAGGTAATTCTATAACTGTTTGGGTTGTTCCAGGTAACTCTTTAGTAATTATTTCAATCGACTTAATGGTATTATTATAATGTTGAAATAGTTGCAATATGACCATAGAGTACTTGGATTTTATCCAATCTCTAACAAAGTTAGTAGGGGCACAAAGAATAACGGTATTTAATGAAGATTCTATAAAATTGACTTTACTAAACCAGCTATTATATAGAGTTTCACCGTAATGATTGTAAAGATCTTGAGCCACGTGACTCCAGACATTTACATAATTATCACCTTGATCCGTTAAAATTATTTGATTAGTACTCACTTAAAACTGCCACGGTAAGTTATTTTGTTTCCAACCTTTGTCTTGATTATTTCCTTCAAAGCCATCACTAATATTATAACAATTTTTATAACCTATATTAGTTATAAAATTTGCTGCGATAAATGACCTATATCCTGCACAGAAAAAATATTAACAAACTTCTTGCATAACTTGCTTCTAAGGGTAATTTGCATGTCAATCCTTTACTCGCATCCTCCGTACTAAAGTGTACGCTGCGGTGCTGTGTTCCGTGTTTCCTTCAAATTCCTCCTTATTAGCTATGTAAGAAGTTTGTTGCACCTATTTTATCTTTAATTATAGATAAAAAATTATCTTCAAAATCTTTATTCAATTGCCAACTTAGAAAGATCACCTTATTTTTATTATCTAAATGAGGTATTCCCACTTGTTGCCACTCTTCTCTAGTTCTAACTTCTACAAGAAAAGCATTATCATTTGAAATTAGTATATCATAAGCTTTTGTAGAACAGATATTTTGAACCGACATATTTACGCTTTCTTGCTGTTATTGATAATAAAAGTTAATAGAATTTTACCCATGTAGAATGGATTTATTAGAGTGCTTAATTATTAAAGCATTTTAAAATGATCTTGGTATCTGATAATTTTAATAATATTATTATAAAAAAATTTTGCAAGATGTTATAGATGAATAAATTAAATAAAAACTCTTTACAAAAGAAACTTTTTTACCGTAGTAAAAATCGCGGTTGCAGAGAAATGGATTATATACTCAGTAGCTTTGCCGAAAAGTACCTATCCTTAATGGATGAAAAAAAACTTGGAAGCTATTCTTTAATACTTGATCAAAATGATAATGATCTTTATAATTGGATTAATAATAAATCTTCTGCTCCTTCTTATCTAGATGCCGAAATAATTGATAAATTACGCAAAATAGCAAAAATATAAACTCCTGTAGAATGTTACAACAAAAATTTCCGGCGGCTGCCAAATCTTTCTTTGCAATCGATAATTTTACTAAGAATCTTAAGCAAAATTTTATCTTGAGTGCAAGTAATGAAGAGGAGGCGTTGCAATTATACAAGCAAGCTTTATTTTTTTCTTCTAATGAAAATATTTATTACTTTCCAAGCTATGATACTATCCCTTATGACCATACGTCACCAAATGCAAATATCTTATCTAGACGTGCAGAAACATTAACCAAGCTAACAACAAATAATAGTAACGGCAAATTACTCATCACTCATGCAGCGAACTTATTAAACAAATTACCTCCGAAAGATTTTTTTTCTAAATATTTTTTGAAATTATCCCCTAAAGTAAAATTTACTACGGATGAGCTTGCTATGTTTCTAGTAGAAAATAGCTTTACAAGAAATGCGAGTAGCATCGATGTCGGGGAATTTGCGGTTAGAGGCGAAATAATTGATATAATATTGCCAGGTCCTAAAGCTTATAGAATTAATTTTAGCTGGGATTATATTGAATCAATAAAAGAATTTGATATTGATACGCAAATTTCGACTAAATCTTGTACGGAACTCGTTATTAGTCCTGCAAATGAGATAGTTTTAAACTCTGAAACAATCGGTAATTTTAAGAATAATTACTTACGAAGTTTTGGAGTTAATCATACCGATAATCCTTTATATGAGGCGGTGATATCGGGAAGAAAATTCTCGGGATATGAACAATTACTTCCGTTATTTTATAATTCCTGCTCTAACTTAATAGATTATTTAAACGATCCTATTTTCATATTCGATAATTTGTCAAAACAAGCCATTTTAGAATTTGAACATAGTTATAACGATTTTTATTCGGCAAGGTCAGAGGCAAATAAACTTAAATTTAATAGTTTCTATCCCACCCTTTCACCGACTAGCTTATATTTTACCGCTTCTGAAATAACGGAATTACTGGAACAAAAAAATAATAGACATCTTTCCAAACCAGCTTATAGAGAGGAATTTAAAGGAGACACGGAACACAGCACCGCAGCGTACAAAAGCGTACGTGAGGATGTGAGTACCGATTCGACGTCTAAATTACCTCTAGAAGCGAAGTTTAGAAAGATGTCTATTATATTAATTAGTTATGAAAATTCCGAGCAGGCTAGCTTAATTGAAAATATTAGTTCTGCAAGTTTTATAGAAAAGAAAACGGTTTCCGATAAATTATTTGAGATTATTAAAGCTCATTCTTCTAAAAAAACCGTAATAGGTGCAGCTTCTTTAAGCGGTCTTGAGAGAGTTAAAAGTATCACCCAAAATTATGAATATAAATATAATGAGATAAATAAATTAGATGAGGCTAAGGCTTCAGTAATAAATGTCGGGATAATTCCTTTAAATCAAAGCTTTTATACGAAAGAATATTTATTTATTACCGCTAGCGAATTATTAGAAGAAAAACCTAGTTCTATAAACACTAACAAAAAGCTTAAAAATATCTTGCTGGAGCTTGATAATTTAGCTGAAGGTGAGTTTGTAGTACACAAAGATCATGGAATAGGGCAGTTTTTAAGGCTGGAAGCTTTAGAAATCAAAGGTAAACTGCATGATTTTTTAAAGATTCTATATGCCGGTAATGATAAATTATATATACCCGTTGAAAATATAGAGGTAATAAAAAAATACGGCAATGATAATGCGGAGCTTGATAAGCTTGGCAGCGTCTCATGGCAAAGAAGTAAGGCGAAACTTAAAAACCGTATAAAAAAGATAGCACTGCATTTAATACAAATAGCAGCTAAAAGGAAACTTAATAGCAGTGCTCCCATTGAATTTGACCTTGAAGAATATGATAAATTTTGTGCTAATTTTCCTTTCAGCGAAACGGAAGACCAGTTAACCGCTATAAACGATATTAAAGAAGATCTAAGAAACGGTATGTTAATGGATAGGTTAATATGCGGTGATGTCGGGTTTGGTAAAACAGAGGTAGCAATGCGTGTCGTCTTTATGGTAGCAAAATCTCTAAATGAATATTTACCTCAAGTAGCCGTAGTTGTACCGACAACTATTTTATGTAGTCAACATTTTTCAAGGTTCATAGAAAGGTTTAAGGGTTTTGGTTTAAATATCAAGCAATTATCTAGCGTTGTTAGTTCTAAAGAAGCAAAGATTATAAGATCGGAACTTGAAAGCGGTAAAATAAATATAATAATAGGCACTCATTCTTTATTACATAAAAATATAAAATTCTTTAATTTGAAATTGTTAATAATCGATGAAGAACAACATTTCGGTGTCGGTCAAAAAGAATTTCTTAAATCGCTAAAATCCTCTTCCCATGTACTTGCAATGTCGGCAACACCGATTCCTCGAACGCTGCAAATGTCAATGACCGGTTTAAAAGAACTTAGCATTATTGCAACGCCGCCTCTAAACAGGCTGGAAGTTCGTACATCGGTTATGCCGTTTGATCCCGTTATTATCAGAGATGCATTATTACGCGAACATTTTAGAGGTGGAAGAAGCTTTTATGTAGTTCCAAGAATTAAAGATATAGAGGATATCGAAAAACAATTAAAACAAATCGTGCCGGAATTAAGCTATAAAATAGCTCACGGAAAAATGACTCCGAGTAAAATTGATGAGGTTATGAGCGAGTTTTATGCCGGCAAATTCGATATACTAGTCTCAACTACTATTATAGAATCAGGAATTGATATAGCCGAGGCAAATACCATGATCATACATAAGGCCGATATGCTGGGTCTTAGTCAGATATATCAATTGCGTGGTCGAATAGGTCGAGGTAAAATGCAGGGCTATGCCTATCTAACGGTAGCAAGTCATAAAAAGATGACATCGCACTCCTTAAGACGCTTAGAGATAATACAAAATAGTTGTGCTTTAGGTTCAGGTTTTACTATTGCAAGCCATGATATGGATTTACGGGGCTTCGGTAATTTGATAGGTGAAGAACAATCAGGACAAATTAAAGAAGTAGGTACAGAACTCTATCAAGAAATGTTGGAAGAACAAATAGCTATTTTTAAAGATGAACCGGTTGTTTCAGAACAACCCTTTATCCCGACTATTAATTTGGGATTATCCGTCTTTATTCCGGATAATTATGTATCCGATTCGGCTCTTAAACTTGGGCTATATAGAAGAATAGGTAATTTAAGCAATGAGATAGAAGTAGAGAAATTTAAAGATGAGATGATTGATAGATTCGGCTCACTACCGATTGAATTTAATAATTTACTTGATATTGTAAAAATAAAGCTATTATGCTTTAAGTTAAATATTGAGAATTTAGATTCAGGAGATAACGGGTTTGTGATTAAATTTTATAAAAATGCTGATATGACTGATAAAATTTTAAAATTTGTTAGTGCTTACTCTAATCAGGCAAGAATCAAGCCGGACAATAAATTAGTATTTATCAGGAAATTAGTAGATAAAAATATAATTGTTGAGGCAAATCAACTACTTTGGAATTTAATAGAAATTTAAGTGTCATTGCGAAGAGAGGTAAAGCCTCTAATGTGCTTTTACTGGATTCCCGCCGTTGTTGGGATGACATTAAATATAATAATATAATAAACATGCTCCCTAACCTAAAGCAATTATTTCAACAACATAATGTAAAAGGTTTGTCGATTAATTCTAAAACCGTTAAGGATAAAGACGTCTTTTTTGCGATTAAAGGACAAAATGTCGATGGAAATGATTTTATTAAGGATGCTTTAGATCAGGCGGCAGCATTAGTAATTACGGACAATAAAAAAAATATTGTTATAGATAAAGTAATTTACGTAGAAGATGTGCAAGTAGCTTTATATGAAGCCATAGAAATATTCTATCCTAAAAAACCAAAGAATATAACAGCCGTAACCGGTACTAACGGTAAAAGCTCGGTAGTATCCTATATAGCTCAAACATATTCATTACTTGGGAAAAAAGCAGCATCTATAGGTACGATAGGGGGAGAAATATTTGGCTGCGATAATCTTATAAATGATGTACCGGAATTAACAACTTTAGACTACTTAAGCTTTAGAAAAATTGCTCATAATTTAGCTGAAAACGGTATAGAATATTTAGCTTTTGAAGCTTCTAGCCATGGTCTTGATCAAGCAAGGCTTGGGGAAATAAAAGTAAATATCGCATGTTTTACTAGCTTTAGTCAGGATCATCTAGATTATCACCATACAAAAGAAAATTATTTATTAGCCAAACTGAAATTATTTACTATACATCTTTCCAAATTTGCTTTTAGAGAGGAATTTAAAGGAGACACGGAACGCAGAACCGCAGCGTATACAAGCGATCGTGCAGATTCGAGTACCGGATCGACGTATAAATTACCTCTAGAAGCGAAGTTTGGAAAGATGTCTACTGATCATTTATTATATGGCGGTCTTGCAATATTAAATTCTGATATAGAAGAAATAGAGTTTGTTAAAGATTATCTACATAATCATAATATTAAATTTATAACCGTTGGGAAAAAAGGTGATTTAGAAATAACTAGAATTAACGGTTCTTTAAAAGGACAAAATATTAATTTTACATTTAATAATAGAGAATATAATTTTAATACCCCGATAATTGGTAGTTTTCAGGCTAGTAATTTATTAATTGCTGCTCTTAGTGTTCATTATACCGGATTTGATTTTAATAAAATCATCGAAATTCTAACGCAAGTTAAACCGGTAAAAGGCAGAATGGAGCGAATAGGCAACACTAATATTTTCGTTGATTATTCCCATACTCCGGATGCTCTTGAAAAAGCTTTAACTGAGCTGAAAAATATTAAATTACGTGATAGTAAGCTAAGTGTAGTTTTTGGCTGCGGCGGTAATCGTGATAAGACAAAAAGAAGTATTATGGGGCAAATAGCCGCAAAACTTGCTGATACCATCATAATTACAGATGATAATCCACGCAATGAAAACCCAAAGCTTATTAGAACTGAAATCATAAGTGGTATAGATAAAGCAGATTATACAGAAATAGCAAATAGAGAAGAGGCTATTAAATACGGTATAAATAATTTAAAACAAGATGATATCTTATTAATTGCCGGCAAAGGTCATGAAAATTACCAAATTATAGGCGATAAGAAATTACCTTTTGATGATGCTGAGGTTGTAAGGAAGTGTATAAAAGCCTGTCATCCCGTAGCTTGACCGGCGTTGTTGCATGGATCGAAAAAAGCACACATTGTCATACCGGGGCTTGTCCCCGGTATCCAGAAATTTAATAATATAATGAACAATATTATGTATATATATTAGCTAGTGGGCGTAATGGTACATTATATATTGGAGTAACTTCAAATATTATAAAACGTATTTATGAGCATAAGCATAAAATAATCAAAGGATTTTCTTCTAAGTATAACATAAATAAATTAGTTTATTTTGAGCAATATGACAATATTATAGCTGCAATTAATCGTGAAAAGTTATTAAAAGAATATAAAAGACAGTGGAAATTAAATTTAATTGAGTCTCAAAATCCAGAATGGCATGATTTATATGAAAAAATTATTTTATAATTTTTTTACTGGATCCTGTGTGGACAAGCCACGGGATGATATGGAATGCTTTTTAAAGGCCATACAGCAACACATAAGTAACAAAAACACATGATTTGGAATTCTGAAACTTTAAATAAAGCACTAGGTATAACAATCTCTAATTCTATAAATTGTAATGAAGTACAATTTAACTCCAAAGACGTTAAAAAAGGTGACTTATTTATAGCACTTCAAGGTAATAGAGACGGTCACGATTATGTTCTAGATGCAATAGATAAAGGAGCAGTAGCCGTAATCGTTAGCAAGCAAATAGATATAGCAGATAAAGATAAAATTATCTTAGTTGAGGATTGTTTTGAAGCTCTACAAAAAATGGCTTTATATAAACGAGAGAATTCAAAAGCTAAATTCATCGCTATCACCGGTAGCGTCGGTAAAACTTCTACCAAAGAAGCTTTAAAAACACTACTAACTGAGGCTAACTATAAATCATTAGACCTCTTATATAACGAAGCTAATAAAGAGGAATTTGAAGGAAACACGGAACGCAGCACCGCAGCGTACACTTTAGTACGTGAGGATGTGAGTAGCGGATTGACGTACAAATTACCTTTAGAAGCAAGTTATATAAGAGGTCTAATTTTTGCTAGCCGAGGTAACTTCAATAATCACTTGGGATTACTTATTAATCTTGCATCAATGGCTGATGATACGGAATATGCTATTTTTGAGCTTGGCATGAACCATAAAGGCGAGATAAGGGAGCTGGTTCAAATATTAAAGCCGAATATTGCTATGATTACTAATATTTCGGAGGCTCATTTAGAATTTTTTAACTCGCTTGAAGAGATAGCAGAAGCTAAATGTGAGATTTTTGAAAATTTTAGCAAAAATGATATTGCCGTTATTAATGCCGATACTAATTGCTATAACAACAAAATATTATCGATATTAAAAAAACTTTCTATCACCGATATACATAGCTTCGGTAGATCGTCTAAAACTTCAGCAGAATTAGTTTTATATGAGAACCTAGGAGAGCAAGTCTACTTAAAGTATAAGATAAATAATAAAGTCTTAGATGTAACTATACCGTTTATTCCTCGGCATTTTGCCGAAAATTATACCGGTGTACTTTTAATGATCGATATATTAGGTAAAGATATAGAGATAGCTGCAAATAACTTAGCAAATATTTCTCCTACTAAAGGAAGAGGGGAAATTATCAATATACAAAATTGTCGTGTAATTTGTGATTACTATAACGCAAGTCCGCAGTCAATGAAAGCTGCATTAGAATATTTAAAACAAGTACCTGCCGAGAATAAAACTGCTATAATAGGCGATATGCTAGAGCTAGGGGAAAATTCTAAACGGTTACATGAGGAACTAGTGCCTTATATATTAGATGCCGCTTGTTCTAAGGTCTATTTAGTAGGAGCAAATACTAAATATATTTATGATTTACTACCTTCCAAAATAGCTAAAAAATACTTTAAAAATGTTGATGAATTAATTACGCATATTACGGATTTATTTGAAGGTAATGAGCTTATCCTAATAAAAGGCTCAAGAGGTGTAAAACTTGATAAGGTTGTTGATTATTATAAATAAATACACTAGGATATAATATTGTATGTATCACTATGTCATTCCCGCGTAGGCGGGAATCCAGTAACCTTTAATGTCACCCCGTGACTTGATCACGGGGTCTAGTGAAAAGATGGATACCGTGGTCAAGCCACGGTATGACATCGAGTGTGTTTTTCTAGCCACACAATAATGCCTTAAATATACTTTTTAATTTAAATCTGCAAATGTTATACAATCTTTTACTTCCTCATATCCATAATTCACATATAGCTAATTTATTTCACTATATTACTTTTCGTAGCGGGCTTGCTATTATTATAACTCTAAGCCTTAGCTTTATAACAGGTCCGATATTAATAAAATTTCTGCGATCTCTTCAAAAAAACGGTCAGCCTATACGTTCAGACGGACCTGAATCGCATCAAACAAAAGCAGGTACTCCGACAATGGGGGGCATTATGATTATTTTTTCTAGTTGTCTTTCTACTTTATTACTTGCTGATTTAACTAATAAATATATTTGGATTACGTTATTTGGTTTTATTAGTTTCGGTATTATAGGATTTATGGATGATTATGCTAAGGTAACTAAAAATAACCATTACGGGGTAAGAGGAAAAAGTAAACTTTTACTGCAAGGAATTATTAGCTTAATCATATGTGTTTTACTAGAATATACCGATAAAAATCCAAGTCATTTACTTAACGTACCGTTTTTTAAAAATTTAAGTTTGGATCTTGGTTATTTTTATATAGTTTTTGCTATATTTGTTATAGTTGGCTCTTCTAATGCCGTGAATCTAACGGATGGGCTTGATGGTCTTGCTACCATTCCTATTGCTTTTACTGCCGGTTCTTTTGCTTTAATAAGTTATTTAGTAGGAAATCTAATTTACTCGAACTACTTACAGCTAACCTATATACCGAATACCGGAGAGTTAACGGTGTTATGTGCGGGATTAGTCGGTAGCTGCCTTGGATTTTTATGGTTTAATGCACAACCGGCAGAAGTTTTTATGGGCGATACTGGTAGTCTAAGTCTTGGCGGTGTGCTTGGTATTATTAGCATCATTACTAAGTATGAAATAGTTTTAGCTATAGTCGGCGGCTTGTTTGTTATTGAAACGGCATCCGTAATTTTACAGGTATATTACTTTAAAGCTACTAAAGGAAAAAGAGTATTTAGAATGGCACCGCTCCATCATCATTTTGAAAAACACGGCTGGGCAGAATCAAAAGTCGTAATAAGATTTTGGATTATTTCAGTCATATTTGCTCTTATAGGCTTATCATCCTTAAAATTACGTTAACTATACTCGTTTAATTTGAAAAAGAGCACAAAGTCTTATAAGCTCAATGATACTCACATATTATTATACTCTGCGTTCCTTGACTTATAGACTCCTTGCTCTTTTTCAAATTAAACTTCGTCTATCTACTTTTTATTTATCAAAAATACATTAACTTTCTCTTTGCTTTTGTACAAGAAATTTACTATAATGCCGACATTAATTTATAGTAGGTGTATGGCGTGGCAAAAGAAATAGATATAAATAAATTATTAGCACAAGAAAATAATGCTTTAAATACTATATTAGGCCAAGTAAACGAATTATGCGAACAAAATAAGAAGTTGCAAGATTTAATTGAAATACAAAATGAAATTAAAGAACTAGAAAAAGAACATAGCAGATCGCTGCCTTGGTTTAAAAGATTTGTAAAAACAGTTTCTAATGTAAAGTATATTTTTATAAAAAGTGAAGAACAGTTAACAAATGAAGCAATAAAGTATAATAATAAAATATTAAAAGATATTGATAATAAGATATATAATATAGCGGAAAAATCTGCACCTTTAAAGCAAGAATTACAAGAAGAAATCGAAAAAAATTTTAAGGATTTAACAAAGAAAGATTTATCTAAAGATCAAAGAGAAAGATTATCGGAAGTATTTTTTAGTTATAAGAGTAAGCCTGAAAGATTCTCAACTCTACATATGACAAATCCCTTACAATTCATTAATGCTGAAGGACTAGAGAAACAATATAATTCTTTAAATGCTACAAAACAAAACATCCAAAATTTAATATCCGAAAATTCTAATATCAAAGAACTTAAAGAAATACAAAAACAGGTTGCTGAAATTAGGGAAGAAATATCTTATACATTTTTTGAAAAGTTAAATAATATTTGGCAAAATGTTAAAAATGTTTTTGTAAATAATAATGAGCAGGTTTTAGCAAAAAACAAAGAAAGTAATACTAGAACAATTAGAAAGATTGATGAACAATTATATAAAACGAAGCATAAATTTGAGGAATTAATTGAAAATAAAGAAAGAAATATTAATGATATAATTGCAAAGTTATCTGACAATGAGGAGTTACAAAAGATAATAAGTAACCTTACAAATCACATGACTTCAAAAAAAGAACCAATATTAGTAAATTCGTCCCTAGCTAAACCTTTGGAAAATAATGTAACACCGCCTCCGCCTCCTCCTTTACCGGAAAATAACATTCCGCCACCGCCGCCTCCGCCTCCTCCTTTACCGGAAAATAACATTCCGCCACCGCCGCCTATGCCTACTATGGCTCCGGTTCAGACTGAGACATTATCTAAGCCTGTAGGAGCTACTACGGTTAAAAAACCGGAAAATCAACCACGTCCTTCTATAGATACTTCTGATTTAATGAGAGAAATAGCAGGACCAAAAAATCTAAGAAAAGTTGAAAAAACGGATGTTAAGGCACAAGATTCTAGAGATTTATTGCTGCAGTCCATAAGAGGTGAACACAAACTAAAAAAAGTTGAATTTGATCCTAATACAGGAAAACCGGTTGCACATTCTCATAGTAATCCTGCTCAGAATGTTAACAAACCTAATGGAGTTGCATCAATTTTAGCACGAAGAGTTGCTATGGAGATGAGTGATAGTAGTAGTGGCAGTGAAAGCGATAGCGATAGCGGTAACTGGAGTGATGTTAGTGTTAATAGTAATAAATCAAAAATTCTAAAAACTAAAGGAGAACGAGATGCTAAAACGACTACGCATGCTCAAAAAATTCTAAATAAAAAACCATCATTTGTGAGAAGTTAATTAAGATGTTATTTCTTTGATTGGGTTTTGTTGCGTGGATCGAAAAACGCATTCGGTGTCATACCGTGGCTTGACCACGGTATTCATAAAAAAGTTTAAAAAGACTGGATCCCGCGATCAAGTCGCAGGATGACAAGAGAAAAAGCGGCCCACGCAACAAAGTCTGCAGTCGCTTAGCTCGTGACGATTTGGGCTCTACCCTTTAAACTTCTTAGTTATTTCAACTATTCTTTTGCCAAATAAATTAGCAGTTTTTAGATCACCTTGAGTAGGAGTAATATCAGGAGAAGATTTGTGGTTAGATTGAGTCATAAGTCCTGACCAGCTACCTAAGCGGTTAATTTTATCGGGATCAGGCATCTCATGATCGGCAAAATTCGGGGCAGCTTCAGCTCGCCCAACCCAAATCATACAATGCTGCATAGCGAAGTGAAATAGCTGCTGAATACTGCATAACTTATCACCTGAATAAGAAGCAGAATTAGTGAAGCTTGCTATTTTATCTTTTCATTTTTGTTGCGCCCATCTAGTTGAGGAAATATTTTAAACGGTTCTGCTAAACTACCCATATAGGTTGGAAATGATAGCATCTGCATTATCTAACCCCTATGGATAAGAAATACATGGTTTATTAGGTTTAAGTTGGTAAGCAATAAGAGCAGAGAATAGAGAAGTAAAGAAATTAATAGGTGATCGATGTCTGGAAGGAGTAATATTAAAATTCTCTTTTATGTAGCCAAAAATGGTTTCGATAATGAATCTCTTCCTTAAAAGGATTTTATCCAAAAGAGGTAATAAATAGTTTTTCATATCCTTTCTTATTCCGGTAATTTTTATTAAACCTTGCTTATAAAGTTTTGTAAACATTTTTTCTGAAATAAACCCCTTATCATCATAACACTTACCTTTTAGACCTTTTTGATAACCATTGCTTCAAATGCAATTCTGTCATCAACATTACCTTTGGTAATTTTAACAGCAATAATTTCTCCCTTATCATTGATTATCATATGAAGCTTGAATCCAAAAAACCAATCGACAGAACTACGTCCCATTTTTGCAAGATTATTAAAAGTTCTGTTAGAATTAATTCTGATATTTTTACATACTGCAAAATGTGTGGAATCTGCATAATAAATTCCCGTTCTTTTCCCACTTAAGTAAAGTAACCCCGATTATGGATAAGGAATAGAGAGGAAGGAAGGTTACAAGAGTTATTAAACCTTATATAAATAGGGCACTGAAGGAGTAAAATAAAGGTTTAATAACATGTGTAAATATACTACAATATTTTGTATAGTAGATAAATTTTGTAAAATTTATGAGAAATGGGTAAAACATCAATTGCTGAAAAGTAATAAGCAAAGATTTAGAGAAGGTAAGCTTTCCTTAAGTGAAGAACTCTCAATAATGATTTTTACCATTTTAGTGCATATAAACATTTAAAAGCTTATTACCAAAACTTTATTATTAATGGTAATTTGTTCAGGAATCCACCTTGTTATGAGAGATTTGTTCAGCTTATTCCTTCATTATTTCTGCCATTGATTGTGATGTTACATTACTTAAGTGGGAAAAGAACGGGAATTTATTATGCAGATTCCACACATTTTGCAGTATGTAAAAATATCAGAATTAATTCTAACAGAACTTTTAATAATCTTGCAAAAATGGGACGTAGTTCTGTCGATTGGTTTTTTGGATTCAAGCTTCATATGATAATCAATGATAAGGGAGAAATTATTGCTGTTAAAATTACCAAAGGTAATGTTGATGACAGAATTGCATTTGAAGCAATGGTTATCAAAAAGGTCTAAAAGGTAAGTGTTATGATGATAAGGGGTTTATTTCAGAAAAAATGTTTACAAAACTTTATAAGCAAGGTTTAATAAAAATTACCGGAATAAGAAAGGATATGAAAAACTATTTATTACCTCTTTTGGATAAAATCCTTTTAAGGAAGAGATTCATTATCGAAACCATTTTTGGCTACATAAAAGAGAATTTTAATATTACTCCTTCCAGACATCGATCACCTATTAATTTTTTTACTTCTCTATTCTCTGCTCTTATTGCTTACCAACTTAAACCTAATAAACCATGTATTTCTTATCCATAATCGGGGTTAACATAACGATAAGCATCACCATTAGGTTCTGTTACTATCGTTCCACCTTTAGGGTTAATATAATAAGTATAATTACCAATTTTTTTTACATAAGGTCTTAGATCTTCTTGTTTTGGCATATTAATTTCCTTAATAAATTAATTGTTTTCTTAAAATATAATTTTTATATATTATCACAAGAATAATTATAATAGCTATCTACAGAACCTAGAAATTCAGATTTATAAATTGCAGTATTATATTCATAAGGATATTCTAAATATTTTTGCAATTTTAAAGTATTTTCTTGAAATAATGGGTAATTATTTGATGGTTCGTGCTTTGATAAATTGAAATATTTCCTTGCTAACCATTTCTTATCTTGAACATTATTAAAAGTTTTGATTTTTGAATATCTGCTTTGTTGTTCTTCTTGTAAAAAATAATCTTTATAATCCTTATAATCTTTTGGAAGATTTAATATAAATCTAGAATATTGTTCTAACTGAAAGTTTGTTAACCAAGTAAATAAGTAAATATAGAATATAAATTTTCTCTATGGTTCGAAGAAAAAATAACTGCAACTTCTGATTGCTTTGTATCTGCTCCTATCTCTCTTTCAATAACGTCATTAGATAATATAATTAACTCTTTATTAAAATGTTCTTTATTATTCTTTGCTTGAATCATTACACATGTCAATCTCTAGGTCCTTTAAGGTAAATAATTGTTTGTATTTATTAAGCCATGGGCCAAAAGCTATAGATTCAAGTTTTTTAAAATATTCAATTAATTTCATATACAACCGTAGGTTAAATTTAAGGGCGGCAAAAATTGAGATAAGTCAAGAGATATTAAATTAATAGTTTAAAAAGTATTTGTCACCCCGTGACTTGATCACGGGGTCCAGCTTAAAATACTAATAGTTATTAGTATTTTAAATTGTTTTCCTAGATACCGTGGTCAAGCCACGGTATGACACTGAATTGATCACTAAAAATTTTTCACATAACCTAATGACAAAAGTAAAATATGAATATATTATTTAATTTTAGAATAATTAAATAATATACATTCAATGAGTGCAGATACTAATATTAGCGATAGCTTAGAAATTGTTACGCAAGATCATTTATCGATTTTTTCTTTAATAAGTTCATCCGACATTATCGGTAAGTCGGTTATGTTGATGCTTCTTATTGCCTCGATTTGGTCGTGGGCTATTATTTGGGACAAAATATTTAAGCTAGCACAAGTACAGCGAAGAATGAAGAACTTTGAAAATGTGTTTTGGTCCGGTGGAGTATTGGAGCAATTATATGAAAGCATAAAGAGGTCGGTTAATAATCCGCTAGCTTTAATATTCGTATCCGCTATGGATGAGTGTAAGAGTTTAAGTACTAAAGGGCTTTCTGATGCATTAAAAAATAACCATAAAGAGCGTATCACAAATTCAATGTATCTAGCTCAAAATAGAGAAGTCGAAAAGCTTGAGAAGAATTTAAGCTTCTTGGCAACCGTCGGGTCAAGTGCTCCTTTCGTGGGTTTATTCGGTACCGTTTGGGGGATTATGCACAGCTTCCAATCGATTGCTAATTCAAAAAATACTTCTCTTGCCGTAGTAGCTCCCGGAATTGCCGAGGCGTTACTTGCAACTGCGATAGGCTTATTTGCAGCTATTCCGGCAGTAATTTTTTATAATTATCTGATTTCCCGTATTACTCTTATCAATAATAAGATTGAAGATTTTATTAGTGAGTTAAATTCTATACTTTCTAAGGCAATTGATCAGGAGAAAATGTAATGGCTATAAAGCTTGCCGGAAGTAATAGAAAAAGTAAAAGAGCGGTAGTTAGCGAAATTAACGTTACGCCGCTTGTTGACGTGATGCTTGTGCTATTAATTATTTTTATGATTACTTCTCCAATGCTTGTTTCAGGGGTAAATGTGGATTTGCCTGAGACAAATTCAAGCCCGATTTCAGGGCAGGATGAGCCTTTGGTTGTTACTATCAATAATAAAGGCGAAATTTTCTTACTTGAAACTCCAATAGAAAGAACGCATTTAACCGACAAGCTTGCAAATATCACTAAAGAAAAAAAGGATGCTAGAATTTTTGTAAGAGGCGATAGAAATGTTTCTTATGGGCAGGTAGTAAAGATAGTTGCCGAAATTCATGCTGCTGGCTTTTCTCGTGTAGCTCTTATTTCAAATATTAAAAATAATGAAAAGTAATCAAAATAAGGATAATTTTACGGTTTTCCTTACCTTCTCTGTTGTTCTGCACTTACTTCTTTTATATTTTTTTCTATTCAGTATGCCGTCACTTTTTGAAAAATTACCGGAAGAGCAAACTATAACTTTTGAAATGTTACATGTTAGCGATAAATCAAATATTATCACTCAGACAAAGCAAAAAGAAGCCCCCATAGAAAACGAAGACGCTAAAAAATCTGAGCAGAGTAAGCCAAAAGAAGAAGAACCGCAAGATTTGCCTAAAGAAGAAAAAGCAAAAGAGCCTGAGGCTAAAACAATAGAAGAAAAGCCTAAAATAGAAGAGAAAAAACCTATAGAAGAACCAAAGCCTGAAGAAGCGAAAGAAGCGTTGCCTGAGAAAAAAGAAGAAGTAAAGGAAGAAAAACCTAAAGAAGAGGAAAAAAAACAAGCAGAAGAGAAGAAGTCCGAAGAAAAGAAAGAGGGAAAGAAACCGGTTGAGAAACCTAAAGAGGTGAAGAAAAAAGAGCCTAAAACCGATGAGCTTGATTCTTTGCTGAAGAATTTAGAACAATCTTCGGAAGGGAATAATGTAAAATCCAATAAGCATCAAAGGTCAAAAAAAGCTGATAATGCAAAAGAAGCTAAAGGGGTTTATACGGATGGGCTGCTTCTTTCCGATAGTGAAACATCTTTAATAAAAAGACAAATTGAAAGACATTGGAGTAATGTACCGGCAGGGGTTAGAGGTAATAATAAGGTAAAAGTTATTATTAGCATTACCCTAGATAAAGCAGGTAATGTTGAACAGGCAAAGGTTAAAGAAAAAATCTGTCCTAATATTCCGGCTAGCGTTTGTGAAGCTTTAGCGGATAATGCAATTAGAGCAGTATGGCAGGCAAGCCCTATCGAAAACATTGATCCTGCTCGTTTTAATCATTGGAAAGAGATTAATTTTAGCTTTGATCCGAGTAAATTGTAGGTTGGGCATTGCCTGTGTGGATACCACCCCGTCATTGCGAGCAGTCGTAGACTGCGTGGCAATCTCATGAAATAATAACAAACTCCTGAGATTGCTTCGTCAATTGCTATGCAATTTCCTCGCAATGACTATTTTCGAGCCACGTAGGCAAGCCTTTCGCAGGAATGACATTAAGAACCATGCAATAATTTAAAAATATTATTCATCATGTTCGTGGTGATCACCGATTAATTCAAACCCCATATCTTTTCGCTCATTATCAAAACAACAATAGCAGAAAGTTGCTCCCATTAAAAGTAGAGTCAAAGCAGCACTACTAGAGCTTGTTAGCTCATATTCTGAAGGTAATAAATCCGTAGGGATGTCTTTGTTCATAAAACTTAGTTATTATGTTTACTATTTATAAATAACGCCGATTATGGATAAGGAATAGAGAGGAAGGAAGGTTGCAAGAGTTATTAAACCTTATATAAATAGGGCACTGAAGGAATAAAATAAAGGTTTAATAACATGTGTAAATATACTACAATATTTTGTATAGTAGATAAATTTTGTAAAATTTATGAGAAATGGGTAAAACATCAATTGCTGAAAAGTAATAAGCAAAGATTTAGAGAAGGTAAGCTTTCCTTAAGTGAAGAACTCTCAATAATGATTTTTACCATTTTAGTGCATATAAACATTTAAAAGCTTATTACCAAAACTTTATTATTAATGGTAATTTGTTCAGGAATCCACCTTGTTATGAGAGATTTGTTCAGCTTATTCCTTCATTATTTCTGCCATTGATTGTGATGTTACATTACTTAAGTGGGAAAAGAACGGGAATTTATTATGCAGATTCCACACATTTTGCAGTATGTAAAAATATCAGAATTAATTCTAACAGAACTTTTAATAATCTTGCAAAAATGGGACGTAGTTCTGTCGATTGGTTTTTTGGATTCAAGCTTCATATGATAATCAATGATAAGGGAGAAATTATTGCTGTTAAAATTACCAAAGGTAATGTTGATGACAGAATTGCATTTGAAGCAATGGTTATCAAAAAAGGTCTAAAAGGTAAGTGTTATGATGATAAGGAGTTTATTTCAGAAAAAATGTTTACAAAACTTTATAAGCAAGGTTTAATAAAAATTACCGGAATAAGAAAGGATATGAAAAACTATTTATTACCTCTTTTGGATAAAATCCTTTTAAGGAAGAGATTCATTATCGAAACCATTTTTGGCTACATAAAAGAGAATTTTAATATTACTCCTTCCAGACATCGATCACCTATTAATTTTTTTACTTCTCTATTCTCTGCTCTTATTGCTTACCAACTTAAACCTAATAAACCATGTATTTCTTATCCATAATCGGGGTTATTTACACATGTTATTAAACCTTTATTTTACTCCTTCAGTGCCCTATTTATATAAGGTTTAATAACTCTTGCAACCTTCCTTCCTCTCTATTCCTTATCCATAATCGGGGTTATTTACGGTGATACCGCAGAGCTTGCCGGTGTTATTAATACTAACATGATAGAGTAGTTAAAATATTGTCATACTCAATCGTCATTGCGAGGAGGCATTGTTGCGTGGATCAATTCCGCCTCTGTCACCCCGTGGCTTGACCACGGGGTCCAGTTAAAAATACTAGTATTTTTATTGTTTTTATGGATACTGTGGTCAAGCCACGGTATGACAAATTAATCGTTTTACTATCTCTTCTCTATCAATCAAAGGTAAAACGCCTGCGATTTCTGGTCCTGATTCTCTGCCGGTTAAAGCAAGGCGAAGAGGTAAAAATAACTCCTTACCTTTCCTGCCTGTTATATTTGTTATTTCTTTAGTCCAAATGCTCCAGCTATCTTTAGTGATTTCACCTGGCGGTAATAATTCTGCTGCTTGCTTTAAATATTCTTTATCTAAATTTAGATTTTGAACATTCGGAGTTTGATGGCAAATTTCCCACCAATCTTTTACATCACGTAATTTTTGCAAGTTAGGTCTTACCGATAACCAAAAATTTTCATCAATATACTCGGCATCTATTTCTTTAAGGCGTTCTTTTACTTCATCAAAATCTAAACTTATAAGTAATTTATGATTTAATCTTTCTAAATCTTCCGGCTGATAGATAGTTGGACTTTTAGAGAAACTACTTATCTCAAATGTATTTGCTAGCTTATCTATTGATTTATAAGGCAAGATTTGTGCGGATGAACCAAGTAAACTAAAAAAGCTAGCAATTGCCATAGCTTCGATTCCGATTTCTTTTCTAAGAGTTGCGATCTCAAACCCTCCCACTCGTTTAGAAATTTTCTCGTCTTTATTTATTATTAAACTCAAATGCCCAAAAACCGGCGGAATCTTATTTAATGCTTCAAACATCTGAATTTGAATAGCGGTATTGCTAACGTGATCTTCACCCCTAATAATATGAGTAATATCATAATCAATATCGTCAATAACCGAGCATAACATATAGGTCATACTACCGTCTGCTCTTATCACTATTGGATCACTTAAAGCATTGCCGTCATATTTAACTTCGCCTTTGATCATATCATGCCAGCTAATTGGTTCATGATTTACCAAAAATCTATAATGCGGTTTTCTTCCTTGTTCTATATATTTCTTTGCTTGCTCTTCAGTTAGATTTAAGCTAGCTCGATCATAAATCGGCGGCAAACCTTTAGATAATTGAAATTTATGCTTTAATTCTAGCTCTTCAGGAGTCTCATAGCAGGCATATAATCTTTTTTTGTTTAGTAATAGATTTTTGATTTCATCATATCTATTTAAACGGCTTAATTGGTTGAACGTTTGACCCCAATTAATATTTAAAAATTTTAGATCTTCCTCGATAGCGTCTTTATATTCCTGTTTACTACGCTCTAAATCCGTATCGTCAAATCTTAAAATAAACTGTCCGTTATGCTTCTTTGCATATAGCCAGTTAAGCAGTGCTGCCCTGATATTCCCGACATGTAACATACCGGTCGGTGACGGAGCAAATCGTGTTATAACTTTTGTCATAAATAAGTAATTTTATTAATTGTCATCCTACTAAAAAACTATGTTATGCCGTGGCTTGACCACGGCATGACAGGGGTGAAATTGATCCACGCAACAATGTCTCCTCGCAATGACGATTATGACATTCTTACGCCTGTTTCTTCTCTAACTTCGCTTATTGTCTTCAATTAGCTTCATTGCGTCATCTAATCTTAAATTTAGAAAATCATATTTTTTTTGCACTGAAATAAATTTACCCATATATTTTATGTAAGGACCGAATTTACCGTATCCTATCATAATTTCCTCGCCACTATCTTTATGCACGCCGATTTTAAGCGGTAAGCTTAGAAGCTTTAATGCTATATCAAGTGTAATATCGTTTTGGTTCAGGCTAGCAGGTACGGGGCTACGTTTCGGCTTTACTTTGCCTTCTTGTTCGCCAAGTTGAATATAAGGTCCGTAAGGTCCTTTTTTCAGATATATTTCTACTCCGTCTTTATTCGTACCTAAAACTTTATTCTCATTAGGAATAGCGGAAGGCTCGCCTTCATTCTCGTTATTATCGTTACCGCTAACAATAGATTTTCTAAAAGTACATTCAGGGTAATTACTACATGCTAAAAATGCCCCGAACTTACCAAGCTTTAAGCTAAGCTCGCCTGTTTTACATGATGGACAAACTTTAGATTCTTTATTCTCACCGAACAAGTGATAATCAAGGGCTTTCTGTACATAGCTAATAATCTCGGTTATTTTCTGCTCGTTTACCGATTCAATATTATGGTTAAAACCGCTCCAAAAATTACTTAAGGCAGCTTTCCATTCAAGCTTGCCGGCTGCTATTTCATCTAATTCATTTTCAAGTCCTGCCGTAAAATCATATTCAACGTATTTTTTGAAAAAACCGACTAAAAATACCGTTACCAAACGTCCAAGCTCTTCAGGTATAAATCGTTTTTTCTCAAGAGAAACATATTTTCGATCTTGTAAAACCGATAAAATACTAGCATAGGTCGAAGGACGACCGATCCCAAGCTCTTCAAGTTTTTTCACTAAACTTGCTTCCGAATATCTTGGAGGCGGCTCGGTAAAATGCTGATTCGGAATAACTTCTTTAGTTTTAAGTGGTTCTTGTTCTTTTAAAGGCGGCAGCATTTTATTTTCTTCTTCAGCCTCATCGTCCACACTTTCACGACAAACCTTATAAAACCCGTCAAAAGCTATAGTCGATCCGTTTGCTTTTGCCAAATATTCTTTATTTTCCGAAGCTAAATTTGCAACTACCAAATCCATTATAACATTTTCCATTTGGCAGGCTATAGTTCTTTTCCAAATTAGTTCATAAAGCTTATAATAATCCTTTTCTAACTTTTCTTTTAAGCTATCTGGAGTATAAGTAATATTCGTCGGTCTTATCGCCTCATGAGCTTCTTGAGCATTTTTTACTTTGGATTTATAAATTCTAGGGCTAGTCGGTAAATATTTATCGCCGTAACTTTTATCGATTAACTTGCGTATATCTGCTATTACATCATTTGATAATGTAACGCCGTCGGTTCTCATATAGGTAATAAGCCCTATAGTTTCCTTACCTATGTCAACGCCCTCATAAAGTTTTTGTGCTATTTGCATAGTCTTTTTAGCACTAAAACCTAGTTTTCTTGCTGCTTCTTGTTGTAGTGATGAAGTAATGAAAGGAGGTTGAGGCTGACGTTTTTGTTGTTTCTTTTCTATCTTATCAACATGAAAATTTTGAGATTTTAATTTTTCGGTTAAATCTTTGGCATCTTTTTCGTTAATAATTGAGAATTTTTCTAGTTTCTGATCGTTTACGTGAGTCAATTTAGCAGTAAATAGTTCGTTATTACTATTTTGCATTTTAAGGCTAATATCCCAATATTCTTCTGACTTAAAACGCTCTATTTCATCTTCTCGTTCACATATTAATCGCAGAGCCACGGACTGCACACGTCCCGCCGATTTACATCCCGGTAACTTACGCCATAAAAGAGGTGAAAGGGTAAAGCCGACTAAATAGTCTAAAGCTCTTCTTGCTTGCTGGGCATTTACTAAGTTAGTGTCAAGTTTTCTAGGGTTCTCAACGGCATGAATAATTGCTTTTTTAGTGATTTCATTAAAGGCTACCCTTTTGAAAAAATCATCGGATTTAACCTTATTTTTTTCTTTTATTACCTCTGCAACATGCCATGAGATAGATTCACCCTCACGATCAGGATCGGTTGCAAGATATACTGCATCAGCTTTTTTAGCATCTTTAACTATGGCATCTACATATTTACCGGCTTTATCGGAAATATCATATTTCATTGCAAAATTTTCATCAGGTAACACCGAGCCTTTTTTAGAAGGTAAATCTCTAATATGACCGAATGATGCAATGACCTTAAACTCATCACCTAAATATTTATTTATCGTTTTTGCCTTTGCCGGCGATTCTACTATTACTAATTTCATCTACTTATTATAAACTAATGATATTTTATTACCGGCGTGACGCATTACTTTCTCGGCGAGTTCTAATTCTAATATTACCGTATATATGATAGGAAGCGGTAATTCTATTTCTTTTTGTAAATATTCAAAATCTATAGGTACTGCCGATAATAGTTCCAATATAGCAGTACGCTCCTTTTGTGACGGTTCTTTAACATATCTCGTATTTACTGTTCCTAGCTCAACAAAATCCTTAAATAACCCATCATCTTTTTCGATAAATTTTTCATATTGCGGTAAATTAGCTACAATATCCTCCGCTGATTCCACTAAATATGCTCCTTCTCTAATCAATTTATTTGTACCTTGACACCTTGGATCTAAAGGAAAGCCGGGAACAGCAAATATTTCCCTATTTTGTTCAAGTGCAAATTTTGCAGTTATTAATGAACCGGATTTTAAGCTTGCTTCTACTACCACTACTCCTAAGGCTAGTCCCGATATTATCCTATTACGCTGTGGAAAATGTTTTCCAAGCAGCCGATAGGTAACTCAGCTAATATTAAACCTTCTTCTGCTAAATTTTCAAATAGTTTTTTATTTCCCGGTGGATATATATGATCAATACCTCCGGCAATGACTCCGATGGTTCGAGAAACTGCTGCTTGATGTACGCTGCTATCTATTCCTCGTGCTAACCCTGAAACGGTTATATAACTTTCTTTTACTAAATCATTTGCAATTTTATGAGCAAAGCTTCTTCCGTTTGCAGAAGCGTTTCTTGCACCTACTATTGCAACGTATTTATTATGATTTAATAACTCTATATTAACCCCGATTATGGATAAGAAATACATGGTTTATTAGGTTTAAGTTGGTAAGCAATAAGAGCAGAGAATAGAGAAGTAAAGAAATTAATAGGTGATCGATGTCTGGAAGGAGTAATATTAAAATTCTCTTTTATGTAGCCAAAAATGGTTTCGATAATGAATCTCTTCCTTAAAAGGATTTTATCCAAAAGAGGTAATAAATAGTTTTTCATATCCTTTCTTATTCCGGTAATTTTTATTAAACCTTGCTTATAAAGTTTTGTAAACATTTTTTCTGAAATAAACTCCTTATCATCATAACACTTACCTTTTAGACCTTTTTGATAACCATTGCTTCAAATGCAATTCTGTCATCAACATTACCTTTGGTAATTTTAACAGCAATAATTTCTCCCTTATCATTGATTATCATATGAAGCTTGAATCCAAAAAACCAATCGACAGAACTACGTCCCATTTTTGCAAGATTATTAAAAGTTCTGTTAGAATTAATTCTGATATTTTTACATACTGCAAAATGTGTGGAATCTGCATAATAAATTCCCGTTCTTTTCCCACTTAAGTAATGTAACATCACAATCAATGGCAGAAATAATGAAGGAATAAGCTGAACAAATCTCTCATAACAAGGTGGATTCCTGAACAAATTACCATTAATAATAAAGTTTTGGTAATAAGCTTTTAAATGTTTATATGCACTAAAATGGTAAAAATCATTATTGAGAGTTCTTCACTTAAGGAAAGCTTACCTTCTCTAAATCTTTGCTTATTACTTTTCAGCAATTGATGTTTTACCCATTTCTCATAAATTTTACAAAATTTATCTACTATACAAAATATTGTAGTATATTTACACATGTTATTAAACCTTTATTTTACTCCTTCAGTGCCCTATTTATATAAGGTTTAATAACTCTTGTAACCTTCCTTCCTCTCTATTCCTTATCCATAATCGGCGTTATATTACCTTTATAGCTTAATATTGGCGGTGGATCATAAATTTCAAGTAACAATTTTGAATATTCCGGAGATTTATATGTGATGATCTTAGCATTATCTTTTTCGAGAAGTTCTAACTCTTTTTCAGCATCGCTTTTACTAAAAATTTTAATTGGTTTTGACTTTCCGCCTTGCAAATGAAAAATCCGGAGCGTTATCTATGGCAGTTGCTGCATCACCGAATAATTTAATTAAACTAAAGAAAGTTTTAGGACCGATATTTTCACTCCTAATAAGACGTAAAATATTAATTGTTTCAATATTATTTAGGGTTATTTGATATGAGTTAGTGTCATCCCGCAACTTGATCGCAGGATCTCAGGACACAGCCTGTGATACAAGATCCCGTGGTCAAGCCACGGGGATGACATAAATAAGAGCAACTACAGCTTCTCGGCATGTGAGCTTAAATAATGTGCTATACCCTCATGTGATGGGGTAATTGCTTCCTCGCCTTTATGCCAGCCTGCAGGACAAACTTCGCCGTGTTTTTGATGATGAGTTAAAGCATCGATTACTTTTAATGTATAATTAATATCACGACCGATAGATAAGTCGTTAACTAGCATGTGACGTACTATGAAATCCTTATCAATTAAAAAAGCTCCACGCAAAGCAACACCGTCTTCATTAAGTACGTTATATTTTGAAGAAATATCCTTTTTTATATCGGAAACCATTGGGAATTGTACTTGTCCAAGTCCGCCTTTATTATGCGGAGTATTTTTCCAAGCTAAATGGCTAAAATGAGAATCAACGCTAACAGCTACTACTTTAGTACGTCTTTCGGTAAATTCACCAAGCTTATTGTGAAATGCTATAATTTCCGATGGACAAACAAAAGTAAAATCTAGGGGATAAAAAAATAACACTATATTATCCCCCGCAGCATAATCGCTAAGTTTAAACTTATCGTCTATATTATTATTAGGCATAATAGCTTTAGCTGTAAAATCCGGAGCAGTTTTGCCGACAAATACTGACATATTCATAACCTTTTATTAGTATTAATAATCTGATATGATATATAAAACTAATTATTATTACAATATAAATTGCTACTTATCTATTTTCTTTTCCGAAGAAGCTTTTAATTGGTTAAATATAGTTAATGCTCCGGTTACAAAACTACTCGGTTCTGAAAGGTTTGCGGGTAAAATTACAGTGTTGGTATCTTTAGCCAAATTACCGAATGCACTAATATACTGCTCAGCTACTTTAAGAGCTACCGCCTCACTTCCTCCCGTTTTTTGTACGGCAGCTGCGACAATCTCAATACTATTTGCTGTAGCGGTAGCGACTAAGCCTATTGCTTCAGCTTCACCTTTTGCTCTGTTCACTTGATCCGTATAAGAAGCTTCTGAATTCAGTACAATTTGTGCTTTTTCACCTTCTGCATGGTTAATTTTTGCTTGTCTATTACCTTCCGACTCTAGAATTTGAGCTCTTTTTTGACGCTCTGCTGCTACCTGCAATTCCATAGCTTTAAGTATAGTTTGCGGAGGTTGAATATCTTTAATTTCATAACGCATACATTGTATACCCCAATTTATAGCAGCCTGATTAATAGCTGCTACAATTGCTACGTTTAAAGTTTCGCGTTCTTCAAAAGTTCTATCTAAAGGGAGTTTACCGATTTCCGAACGCATAGTAGTTTGAGCAAGCTGTGTTATGGCATAGTAAGGATTATTAACACCATAAGATGCTGCCATTGGATCAATGATTTTAACATATAAAACGCCATCAATAGATAATGTTACGTTATCATTTGAAATAGCTGTTTGAGCGGTAACGTCTATTGCTTCTTCTTTTAAAGTATGTTTGTATGCTACTCTTTGAATGACAGGGATTAGTAAATTTAAGCCAGGCTGCAGTACCTTATCGAATTTTCCCAATTTTTCTACTACCCATGCTTGTTGTTGCGGTACAACTTTAACCATTTGTATTATAACTAAAATCGCTATAATACTGAAAATTAATAATGCATATTCCATAATTCAATACTTTTTTTATTTCCACTCTATATTATTTTTAATTATAAAAAAAGGATTAAAGTTAAACGGTACTTAAATTATATATTTTTTTATCAATAAAATGGGTTTTAATTACTTTGAGTAAAGAAAGAATGCTTGAATATTCTTCAAGTTGTTCATTTACATTTTTTATCTTATTTAAAGCACTATTAAAATCTTTCTGTAATAAATAAGTTTCAGCAGCTTTATTTTGTTCTAGTGTTTTAAGTAAAATATTTTGTAAAAATCTATAATAATAGTCGTCTAGTTTAGGTATATCAGACATGATAATAAATCATATAATTATTGAGATCTTAATTTATATATTAATTTTTAATAATTCAATAATTTTTAACTAGATTTACATATACTTAAGTCTTTATCTACTATGTTGGAATCTATATTTAAACAGTCAAGGATTGAGTGAAATACATAATCATGGCTAATTTCGGTATTAGCATAATTTTTAATTGAAGATACTGAGTCAGGATATTTTGCTTTAAAAGCGTCCGATACCCAAACTATAAGAGGTACGGTTATTTGTTCTGCAAGTAGTGGGCCACCGTGACCGTAATAACCATTTTCTCCTAGCGATTCGCCGTGATCGGATACATATAATAAAAATGCATTTTTATCTTTAAGCAAATCTATTAAATTAGATAAAAAAAAATCGGTGTATAAAATTGAATTATCATAACTGTTAACTAAAGCAAGCTTATCGCAATCACTTGCATCCCCCTTAACCTTAATAGGGCAGGTAGGGGTAAAATACTCAAACTCTTTTGGATATCTTGCGTTATAGTTCCAGTGACTTCCTGAGGTGTGAACTACTAAAAATTGTTTCTCTGAATTTGTTATTATTTCTTTTATAAAAGGCAATATTTTTTCATCATAATCATTTAAAGAGAATAGGGCAGAGCCGCCCGGTACTATAGTAAAATTAACGTCGTTATATATATTACTGAGGTCAACATTTGCAAAACTCCTCATTAAAGTTTGAGTACCGATCCAGGTAGTATTAAATCCAAGATTTGTTAAAATTGATAAAAAGCTGTTCTCTTGTCTAGTATTTTCAATTTGATTTGTAGGATAACGTGAAAGTAATGACGGTACGGAAAGATAGGTAAGGTTAGAAGAAGATTTAGCTTTGAAAGAAATTAGGTTTTGAGTAGTCTTTAAGTAAGGGGTCGTATCTCTTTCATAACCGTTAATACCGAAATGATCAAATCTTGCTGATTCTCCTATAACTAAAACACCGATAATATCTTTATCTGACTTATCTATAAAGTTATATTGTTTGCTAATATCTATACATGCATAATTTTTATCACCGAAATTTCCAGCAAAATTAAGGTAGCTATTATGTAAATACTGAATGGGAAAATGATTTTTTAGTATCTTAAATGAAGGAGTAATAATATTATATACAAAAATAAGTAAGCAAGCGGCAGATAATAGTTTTGTTACGAATGATTTAGAATTTTCGGCGGCAAAAGATTTGAGAGTATAAAAACAAGTAAAAAGACAAAAAATTATCCATATTATTAACTTAATGCTGGTTAATTCATAAACTTCGTTTAAATCCGTTGAGAAAAAACTACCTATTACTTGTTTAGTAGGATTGATTTTGAAGAAATAAATGTAATAACTAGCAATAGCGGATGTTATAAATAAAAACCCCACGCCGATTTTTAACACTAATCTATGTACGCTAAGACCAAAAAATGCTATAAAAGAAAATATATAAATATAACAAAAATCTTTTGATAACTCTAATATCCCTCTAAAGATCGTTGCTTTATAATAATCAAATTTATAAATCAATATTGCGGTATTAAATAACAAACAATAAATAAAGGCTAAAATCGCCGATAATTTAATTAATTTGATATCTATGTGTTTTTGAATAGTTTTTAGCATATATAATAATTAATAAAGTAATTTTTATAACTATCATGATCATAAAAAATCTTCAAGAATTTTATCGGCTTTTAATACCAAATGCTCCGCTTATCGCTATTGATTACGGAAGCAAAAAATTAGGAATCGCATTATCTAATCAAGAATGTAGTATTGCTATGCCCTTAAATACTATAACCGAGATAAATAAAAAAATTGTTATTACTTCCTTGCTTAATATCATCGAAAAATATAAAGTTTGTGGCGTGGTAATAGGTCTACCGATTGATATGAGCGGAGCAGTAACGGAGCAAACAAATATAGTGATGAAATTTGCTGAAGAGCTAGCAGAATCTATAAACTTGCCTATATATTTACAAGATGAAAGACTAACTACAAAAGCTGCAAATAATTTCCTTAAATCATTCGGCGTGAAAAGAAAAGACCGTAATAATAACGATGATGCAGTAGCTGCTAGTATGATTCTTGAAACCGTGCTTGATTCTATAAAAAAACTTTAGATTATCATTAATTGAATATCGTCATTGCGAGCGACTGTAAGGAGCGTGGCAATCCAGAAAATAATAAAAAAATTCTGTAAATCAGAATTTTTAACTGGATTGCTTCGTCAATTACTTTGTAATCTTCCTCGCAATGACGTAAACTTTTTAAATTATTCCCTTTTTTAAGTAATGCCTTTCTAGCTTTTCAAAAACCTTATTGTAAAGATATCTTATTTATGATAAAACCGATCCGGTAAAAATAAATAAGATATACCATGAAAATATTAATTCTAGGTGTTACCGGTATGCTAGGTAATAGCATATTCAGGTTTTTAAGTAGTGATAAAAATTTTGACATTTTTGCGACAGCCCGAAATAATTCCGCTCGTTCTTATTTTTCTAAGGATTTATCCGATAAATTAATTACAAATGTAGATGTTGAGAACCATGATTCGTTAGTTGAGGTATTTAATAAAGCAAAACCCGATATAGTAATAAATTGTATAGGGCTTGTAAAACAACTAGCTGATGCAAACGATCCGTTAAAAACATTGCCGATAAATAGTTTGTTACCGCATAGGCTAGCTAATTTATGTAAATTAGCTAATTCAAGGTTAATCCATATTAGTACGGATTGTGTATTTTCAGGAAAAAAAGGTAATTATAAGGAAAGCGATTTTCCTGATTGTTATGACCTTTACGGTCGTTCTAAGTTTCTTGGTGAGGTAGATTATCCTCATGCTATCACTTTGCGTACTTCAATTATAGGTCATGAGCTGGCAGGCAATAGAAGCTTAATAAATTGGTTTTTAAGTGCAGAAGGGCAAGTGAAAGGTTTTGAGAAAGCTATTTATTCAGGATTCCCGACTGTAGAGCTTGCAAGAATAATAAGGGATTTTGTGTTACCTAATAAAGAGCTGCATGGGCTTTATCATGTTGCATCAAAACCGATTAACAAGTTAGAATTATTAAAATTAGTAGCGGAAATATATAATAAAGAAATCGATATTATTCCGTCAGATGAGCTTGTAATAGATCGATCACTAGATGCTACTCGTTTTAACGAGGTAACGGGATATACGCCTCCTGAATGGCGTGAGCTTGTAAAGCGTATGTGTGAGTTTGGGTAGTAAGGCCGTCATTGCGAATATAGGTTTGTCCACTCTTGTCATCCCGTGGCTTGACCACGGGATGACTACCTTAGAGTGTTTCTCGATTTACGCAATGACAGAATGAATAATAACAAAATAGGTATTTATATATAATGTTTGTAGATAAAACTTTAATGATTACAGGAGGCACCGGTTCGTTTGGTAATGCGGTGCTTTCTCGTTTTCTTAAATCCGATATTATTAATGATATTAAAGAAATTAGAATTTTCAGTAGAGATGAAAAAAAGCAAGAGGATATGCGTATTGCCTTAAATAATCCGAAACTTAAATTCTATATCGGGGACGTACGCAATTATAAAAGTATTGATGAGGCAATGCACGGTGTAGATTATGTATTCCATGCCGCTGCTTTAAAGCAAGTTCCGACTTGCGAATTTTATCCTATGGAAGCAATAAATACTAATGTCTTAGGGGCTGAAAATGTTTTAAGTGCAGCCATTAATAATAAACTTGCAAAAGTTATAGTACTGAGTACCGATAAGGCTGTATATCCAATTAATGCAATGGGATTATCTAAAGCGTTAATGGAAAAGTTAGCAGTAGCAAAAGCTCGTATGCGTAGCCAGGGTGAGACCGTGCTTTGTGTCACTAGATACGGTAATGTTATGGCTTCCCGTGGTTCAGTAATTCCTCTTTTTATCAATCAAATTAAGCAGGATAAAGACCTTACCATCACTGAACCTTCAATGACACGTTTTTTAATGTCGCTTGTAGATTCCGTAGATTTAGTTTTATATGCGTTTGAGCATGGACGTCAAGGCGATATTTTTGTACAAAAAGCTCCGGCAAGTACAATCGAGGTACTTGCAAGAGCGTTACAAGAAATATTCGGTAGCAAAAATGAAATACGCTTTATTGGTACACGTCACGGAGAGAAGCATTATGAATCGTTAGTATCATCGGAAGAAATGGCAAAAGCTGATGATTTAGGTGGTTATTACCGTATTCCTATGGATGGACGTGATCTTAATTATGCCAAATATTTTGTTGAGGGTGAAAAGAAAGTAGCTCTTTTAGAGGATTACAATTCTCATAATACAAAACGTTTAAATTTGGAAGAAGTAAAAGAGCTGCTACTAAATCTTGATTATGTGCAAGAGGAGCTAAAAAATGCTTAAAGTAATGACGATTGTCGGTACTCGTCCTGAACTTATTAAACTATGCTGTGTGATTTCCGAGTTTGATAAATATACTAATCACATCCTAGTTCACACCGGTCAAAATTATGCATATGAATTAAATCAGGTTTTTTTTGATGATATGGGAATTAGAAAACCGGATTATTTCTTAGAAGTAGCGGCAGATAATACGGCAAAATCTATCGGGCTTATTATTGAAAAAGTTGATGAAGTACTTGAGAAAGAAAAGCCCGATGCCGTTTTATTTTACGGTGATACTAACTCTTGTTTATCGGCAATTGCCGCTAAACGCCGTAAAATTCCGATCTTTCATATGGAAGCAGGAAATCGTTGTTTTGATCAGCGTGTACCTGAAGAAATAAACCGTAAAATCATTGATCATATTAGCGACGTTAACATTACGTTAACCGAGCATGCAAGACGTTATTTAATCGCTGAGGGACTACCTGCTGAGCTTATTTTTAAATCAGGTTCGCATATGCCTGAGGTCCTTGATCGCTTTATGCCTAAAATATTAAAGTCTGATATTTTAGATAAATTATCATTAACCGCTAAGCAATATTTTTTAATTAGTTCACATCGTGAAGAAAATGTCGATGTCAAAAATAATCTGAAAGAATTATTAAGTAGTTTACAAACGCTTATTAAAGAGTATAATTTCCCCGTAATCTTCTCAACACACCCAAGGACTAAAAAAAGGCTTGAGGATTTGGGATTTAAGGAGCTTGGTGATAAAATAAGGTTTTTACCGGCTTTTGGTTTTACGGATTACATCAAACTTCAGATGAATGCTTTTTGTATTTTATCCGATAGCGGTACTATCACCGAAGAAGCATCAATACTTAATTTACCTGCTTTAAATATTAGAGAAGCACATGAACGTCCTGAAGGTATGGACGCCGGCACGCTTATTATGTCAGGTTTTAAGGCTGAGCGGGTGCTGCAATCGGCAAAAGCTATTACGGAAGAACACGAGAATAATAAAAATACGCAAGATATTGTACCGGATTATGCTGAAGCAGGTCTTGTATCAAAGAAAATATTGCGTATAGTTTTAAGTTATGTGGATTATGTTAATCGCACAGTGTGGTTTAAAAAGTAATCCTAATCAAAAACATGAAATTCTTTAAATTAATAAAACTTAACACTTTATTTTTAAGTGTTTTTTTACTAATAACTCTTATATCTTCTTTTTGCTATTCCAACGAAAATTCTTATAAAAGAATAGTTTTCCTTGTTAGTACAGAGACATTCGGCGGCAAAGGCGTATACGCAATGTATAATGAGATGAAAAAAATAGGTCATGATGTCAAAATTGTAATAGTACCTCATCCTCATCCTAATATTCAAGGAGGAATAGATACCGGGTTTATTAGTAAATTTGATACACAAGATGTGATATATCCATGCGGTAAGTATGCTTCTTATTCAAATGTTAATATAAAATGTGAAATTTCTGAACTAAAAAATTATCAGCCGGATTTTATCTTTACGCAAAACCCTTACGAAAATTTCCAAGGCTATATATCAGAACCTTTTACGGCTGCTAATTTGTATAAGAGCTTTAGAGGAACTAAAACAAAAATTATGTATATAGTCTATGGTCCGCATATCTTTCATCAAAAAAATATTGATGATGATAAGTTATCAAGTTTCATAGAGACGGTATTTGTTGATTCAGAAAGTACAAAGGATATCTTTATTAGTAATTATAAATTTCCTAAGGATAGAGTTATTGTTTCAGGTTATCAACCATACTATGAAGTAAGAAATTATAATATTAAAGAAAAACCAAACTCGGAAACCATTTTATGGCTTCCTAGATGGGAATTATCATTTAAAAATAGAGATTTATATGAAGGAGGTTCTACTTTCTTAAATTATCACTATTTTTTCTATAATTATGCATTACAACATCCTAATATTCATTTTATTATAAGACCGCATGTTACACTATTTACCTATGCGGTCGGTAAAAATTACTTAAGCCAAAGTGATATGGATAATATATTAAGTAGATTTAATTCTTTAAAGAATGTTACTGTTTCTGCACATGCATTCAGGTCGTTATTAGATGATATAATGGTGTCAGATATTGTAATAAGTGACGGTACTTCATCTCTTGCTGAAGTAGTAGTTGCCGATAAGCCTATAATTTACTTAAGTAATGGTTGGAATAATGAATTTAATAGCAATGCTCTATCTAAAGAATTAAAAAAATATATGTATTTTGCTTATGAGCCGCAAGATATTATTAACTATATAGAATTTATTAAGCAAAATCATTATTTGCCTTATCATGAAAATAGTAGCGGCAGAAATCAATTTAAAAAGATGCTTGATCCTGTAGAAAACCCTGCTGCATTTATCGCCGAATATTTATTAAAATTATAATAGTTTAAATAATTTATGTTAGAAGAAATTTATAATGACGGAGAAAGATTAATTCCTGGAGAAACTCATGATATTTTAGAGGTAATTCGTCATAAAAGTAGCTATAAGATTTTTAAAAAAATTATAGAAGTCGATATACTTAATAGCCCATTAATGCTAAATCAAAAAATAAAAATTTTAGATATAGGTTGTGGAACAGGACACGGAACTTTCATGCTTAGCGATATATTAGGAGTAGAAATTATAGCAATAGATATCAGTAAAGAATCTATAATTTATGCTGAACAAAATTATGGAGCATCTAATATAAAATATATTAAATCTGATTTAGTTAGTTTTATTAAAAAGGCAGAAGAATATGATTATATTGTATCAAGACATGCACTTGAGCATATTAAAGATGGGTTAAATCTGGTGCTTAATCTTAAATATAAAAAACGATTAATAGTAAATGTACCTTTTAATGAACCGGAAGGGAATATATATCATTTAGTTAATTGGATTACTGAAAAAGATTTTGAATCATATCAGAACCAAGAATTTTTATATGAAGGATTAGATGGCGTAACTAACGACACGCATTCTGAAAAAAATCCTCCTAATTCTATAATCTGTATATCCAGTAACTCAGATTTAAAGCCTATAAAACAATTATTTAACTATCCAATCTCAGCTTGGAACCCGGAATTTTTAGAAAAGTTAGGTTTGCAATTCCAAGATATATTAAAACAATTGCTGCAAACTAGGGATGCATTTAAAAATAGCGAAGAGAAAAACTTAAACTATGAAAGTAAATTAAATAATACTGTAACAGAGCTAAATAATGCTTTAGAAGAAATAAAAATTCTTAAAAATAAACTAATTATTAGTGAAGAAGAAAAATCTATTTTTTTAAAGCTCTATAGAAAATTTAAACAATAAAACTAACATTTTATAAATTTTTTTTAAAAGTTATGACAACTAGAAAAGATAAACCTCTAAATATTTATCATACTTTAGTTTCCATTATTATACCTGTCTATAATGGGGCTAATTATATGAAAGAAGCTATAAATAGTGCTTTAGCACAAACTTACAAAAATATTGAAATTATTGTTGTTAATGATGGTTCAAAAGATAATGGAGAGACAGAACGCGTAGCATTATCATACGGTGATAAAATACGCTATTTTCATAAAGAAAACGGCGGCTGCGGTTCGGCTTTAAATTATGGTATAAAAAACATGAAAGGGGAGTATTTTTCATGGCTTAGCCATGATGATATATATTATCCTAATAAAATCGAGCATCAAGTTAACATATTAAATAAATTAGATAATAAAGATACTATCATTTATGGCGGTTATGAATTAATTGATGAAAAAGGAAACTCTCTACGTTATATTAAACCGGATAGTGTGCTACATATAAATAAACTTAATATTTCTTTATTACCTTTATTACGAGGATTAATACATGGTTGTTCGTTATTAATTCCTGCTAAATATTTTCATGAAGTCGGTATATTTAATGAAGCTTTACCGACAACGCAAGATTATGATTTATGGTTTAAAATTTTCCGTGTTGCTCCTATTCATTTTGATGAGTCTATCCTAATTAAATCTCGTTTTCATTCAGAGCAAGGTAGTAAAAAAATATCAAATCATAACGAAGAATGTAATGTATTATGGTCATCGTTTCTTCGTGAGTTAACAGAAGAAGAAATGATTAAAATGGAAGGTTCTTCTTATTTATTTTTAACTCGTACAGCTAATTTTTTATCAAATAATACTCCATATAATAAAGCCTGTGATTTAGCAAATACTATGGCTAAGCAAGTACTACATGATACTAAAGTTAGTGTTATTATACCGGTATATAATAGAATAAATTGGGCAATTGAAGCTATAGAAAGTGTACTTATTCAAACACACAAAAATTTTGAGATACTTATAATAGATGATGGATCGACTGATGATATATCAGAATTAACTTCAATATGCAAAAAAGATAAAAGAATAAAATATTTTCATAAAAAAAATGAAGGACCTGCTGCTGCACGTAACTTAGGTATTAAAAATGCTATAGGAAAATATATTGCTTTCCTTGATTCGGACGATTTATTTTATGGGGATAAAATAGAAATCCAATTAAAGTTTATGGAAGAAAATAATTTTATATTTTCTCATACTTCATATAAAAAAATAAATGAAAAAGGAAAATATATAGAATCTGTTCATTCCGGGTTTTTTAGTGGAAATGTTTTTCCTCAAGTCATACAAACTTGTCCAATAGCAACGCCGACAGTTATGGGAACTTTGACGTTATTCCAAGAAAATTTATTCCCTGAAAATATAAGAAGCGGTGAAGATTGTTGTTTATGGATATCTATTGCTAGTAAAAACTCAATAGGTGGTATAGACAAAGAATTGTCTAAAGTACGAATTAGCGGTGGTACTAATACGTTTATGGACCCAAATAAATATTCAGTAGGTTTAATAAATATTACTTCTTATGTTCTTAATGATTCTTATTTAAATAAATTTAGTCCGTTTACTATTAATTTGTTATTAGCAGCTGTTACACAATTAAGATTACTAGAAAATAAAAATGAAAACTATAAAAAAAGTAATATTTTTTTTTTCAAAAATAACTATGTAATTCAAAAAATACGAACCTATTGCTTTGTGACAAAAATTTTGATTTTATTAACTATTACTTCTATAAGGCAAGAAGGAATACGTGCAACAATCTCTAGAATACAGAGATGGCTTAGAAAGCATATATAAATAACTATTCCTCAAGTATCTTAACTTTTGAGCCGTCGCTGATTTTAGTCATACCTTCGGTAACGACTAAGTCACCTTCTTTAATATCGTCAGAGGTAATTTCAATTAAACCTTCTGTACGTGTACCGATTTTTACATATAATTGTTTTACTGTATCACCGTCTATTTTATAGATAAAGTTACCTTGATTATTTCGTTGAATACAACTTTCGGGGACGGTTAGATTTTTATGGGGATTAAGTATAAGCATCACATCTACAAAGCTATTATGCAGGATTCTTGTACCCATAGGTAAAATAATTTTAGCTGTTAAAATACCGTTATCTGATAAGTAATGCGATACTGCTTCGATTGTGCTTTTAATTTTTCCTGCAATTAAAACTTCAGTATCGACTCCAACTTTTCCGCTTAAAGACTCCGGCAATTCAATAAAAATACTTTGTGAGTTTTCTGTTCCGGTAATGCTAAAAAGATAATCGCCTATTTTTACTTCATCGCCAACCATAGACTTAATTACGCCTATTTTACCGGAGTAGGGTGCAGTAATTATCATGTCGTTGTATGTTTTAGAGCTTTGGAATAATTAAATTTTGTATCTTCAAGTTCGCTTTTTGACCTTTTATATTCCTCGTTGCTTACAAATTATTTAGCAAATAAAGCTTCTTTTCTATTATAATCTTCTTGTTTTGTATTTAATAAAGCTGCTGCTCTAGATTTAGTAGTTTCTGCTATGTTTTTATCTATAACCAGCAATATATCCCCTTTTTTACTATTTCTCCTTGATGTGCTGAGACTTTTTCAACTACTCTGGTGGCATTAGCATAATAATCACGGCTATTATCATTCTGGCATTGCCCTACAATATTAAATATGTCGTAAAGCTCGGCAATTTGTACTTTAGTTGCTTTTACTCCTGTAATTTTTCCTTCTTCCTTTTTACTTGCCATAGTAGAAAGTGAGATAAGTAAGGTAAAAAGAACAATAAGTTTTGCAGGCATAATATTATACTCTAAGGTGAATAAGTGTTATTCTAGTAGTTTGTCCACGGCATCTAGGGAAGGTAACTAAAAGCGTATGTTGTTGTAACATTTTTAGCTGGATACCGTGGACAAGCCACGGTATGACAAAGTGTGCTTTTTAAGCTCCTCATCTGTTAACCATTTATATTCTTTTTCTAGAATTTCAAATCTGATTTTTTCTAATTGTTCATCAAGATCAGGTTCAGGAACGATAGCAGAACCCATAAATTCAAATCCTTGATAGTTAATTTTAAGTTTCTTACAAGTTTCTTGTAATGATAATAAATTTTCTTCTATATCATCAATAAATATTATTGATTGCGGATAATAATTTGTTTTGCGTAATACATATTCAAGTACGCTTCCTTTATCATATTCTGCGGTGTAAATTATGCCGTCTTTTAATGTAGGTTTACCGCAGCCGGCATTAAAATCTTCTATTATTATCTCATCTTCTAAAGGTGAAAATTCTTGAAAAATTACCTTTAATTCAGTGAGTTCACGAATTCTCCATTCGATCATATCTTCAATTACGCCGAATTTACCGGTAGGAAGTTTAGTAAGACCCATTGCGGGTATATTTTTTTCTTTAAGTAGAGCAAATATTGTTAATATATCTTGATTAACAAATCTAGCTTTTCTATCGTTAAGAACGATGCTAAGTAATAATTCACATTCTTTTCTAGTAAGTCTTTTTTCAATGCTCTTCATTAATTCTTTTCTATAATCATGTGTTAACCTAGATTCATCACTATCCATTACAATTACTTCATCTACATCAAAAAGCACCAAGTTAGTATTATCGGCTTGTTTTACCGCTTCTATAACTTCTTTAAAATTGTGAACTTTATTTATTTTGTTATACATATTTATTATTTATTTAATATTTAGAGAGGCTAATTACTTCTTCTAAGGAATTTGTCATTACCTTTAAATCTTCTTCTCTAGACAAATTATGGTGACCGTCTTTAATTAGCTTCATTACTATTTGTTTACTCGTTATTTTTTCTAATAATTTTACTGAAACATTATAAGGCACGTCTTCATCTAACATCCCATGGATTATATGTAGCGGTGTATTTATATCAATCTGTTTCTTTGTCAATAATAAATGTTTTTTTGCATCTTCTATCAGTTTATAGCTTATAGGATATTTATGCTCACAATTTTTACCGCTTACTTCTAGTATTCCTTCTTTTTGCATCTTATTTTGATCATTTAGAGATATATTTTGCCAAATATTTTCAGTAAAATCTGGAGCAGGGGCTACACACACAAGCCCTTTTATTTTATCAGGAAATCTTAAAGCCGCAAGAAGTGCTAGCCATCCTCCCATGCTCGAACCTACTAATATCGCCTCTTTATCAATTAATTTATCTAAAATTAGTGATACTCCTTCTAACCAATAACTAATTGTTTGATCCTCAAATTGTCCTGATGCGTTTCCATGACCGAAATTATCAAAAACAATAAAATTGTAATTGTTTTTTTTACAATAATCTATTAAATAGATAGCCTTAGTTGATTTCATACTAGACATCAAGCCGTGTAAAAAAATTACAGATGGAATATTTGTATTAATTATTCTATAATTATCATAGACAATAAATTTGTCTTGTGTTTTATTATAAAGCTTGTGCATTTTAAATAATTATTTTAATAGATTGAGATTTAATGCCTTCATTAAAGTCAAGTAAACGATACAATAAATATACTATTTTGCAAGTAGTTCCTGCTCTAGTTTCGGGAGGGGTTGAAAGAGGTACTATAGAAGTTGCAAAATATCTTAAAATTCTCGGTCATACTCCTATCATAATTTCAGCAGGCGGTACTTTAGTTAAAGAGTTAGATAAGGAAGATATATTACATATTAAAATGAATAGTAGCAGTAAAAATCCTTTTGTAATTCTGAATAATGCAAAATTGATATCAGAAATAATCAAAAAATATAATGTTGATATAGTTCATACAAGATCAAGGGCACCGGCATGGAGTTCATATCTAGCAACAAAATGGACTAATGCTAAATTTCTGACTACTTTTCATGGGGTTTATAATATTCCGAATAGTTTTAAAAAATATTATAATAGCATAATGCTAAAAGGCGAGAAAGTTATTGCCGTATCTAATTTTGTAAAACAACATTTGCTTGAAAACTATAAAATTGATGAAGATAAAATAGTAGTAATTGAACGTGGAGTAATTTGTGATTATTTTAATCCGGCAAATTTAACACCCGAAAAACTTAAAAAATGTCGTGATAAATATGATGCACCGAGCAACGTGCCGATAATATTAATGCCTTCTAGAATGACAAGCTGGAAAGGGCATCTTGTTTTAGTAGAAGCATTAAGTAAGTTAAAACATAGAGATTTTTATTGTTTAATGGTCGGTGATATATCTAGACATCCCAATTTTACTAATAGAGTAAAAGAGCTTATAGCTACTCTAAAACTTCAAAATAAAATTCAAATTTTCGGTAATGATTCGGATATAATAAACCTATATGGGATTTCCAATATTATCGTTTCTGCCTCAATCGAGCCTGAAGCTTTCGGTCGTACTATTATAGAAGGGCAGGCGATGGAGAAGCTTGTTATTGCAACTAATATCGGCGGTGCAGTAGAAACGATAAATAATAATATAACCGGTTTCCACGTAGAACCAAATAATGCCGAAGCGTTAGCACAGAAAATCGATTATTGTTTCTCAATTTTAGGTACTGATACTGCTAAGAAAATCCAAGAAGCGGCAAGACATACGGTAATTAATAATTTCTCTTTTGATCTGATGCTAAGAAAAAACCTTGAAGTCTATAAAGAAATCTTAAAAAACTCCCATAATTAAAATTTTATTATAATCGCTATTAGTTATTAGTGTGGTTTATGTCATTCCCGTGTGGCATTGTTGCGTAGACGTCTAATCGTCATTGCGAGCGACTGCAAGGAGCGTGGCAATCCAGTAAAAAATTCTATAAATCAGAATTTTTTACTGGATTGTTTCGTCAATTACTTACGTAATTTCCTCGCAATAACGGAAAAAACGCTCTACGCAACAATACCTTCCAGCAACGGCGGGAAGGAAGAAAAAACATATATAAAAAACTAGATTACTCTTCATTTACTCGAAATATATAGGGTTGAATAGAAATAATTCTATTCCGGCATACAAATCTTCAAGATTTATATACTGATCATAAAAATTATTATATCATGAATTTACCGTCATGATGTACTACAAGCATTAAAGTTTCCGGTAAAAATTCTTTTAAAGCTTGTTGTGCATTTTCTATAGATGTTTTTTATCAAGATTGGCAAACACCTCGTCTAAAATTAATATTTTAGGGTTTGAAATTATAGCTTTAATGATTCCAATTTTTTTCTTTTGACCGCCACTTGGTGCATTTATTACATCATAATTTTTATTAAAAATTATTGCATTATATGTTCTTAAAAATAATACGCAAGTAGAAACAATTATTATATATGGGGCATTGTTTATTAAAAATAGATATAGTCATTGCGAGCGGGCGTTGTTGCGTGTATCGAAAAAAGCACTCAGTGTCATATCGTGGCTTGACCATGGTATCATAAAAACAACTAAAAATACTAATAATGTTAGTATTTTTAACTGGATTCCCGCTTTCGCGGGAATGACATTACGAACATTCTTAGTGGGTTTAATTTGTAAAGACAGTATTATGTATTAACGAGAATATAACTCGATTACTAAATGAACTTCTGCTTCAAAAGGATATGGAACATCAGAAAGAGCAGGAACTCTTAAATATTTACCGGTTAATGAAGGTACATCAAATGATAAATAGCCCGGTGTTGTTTGACCTTGTTTTGAAACGGATTCTTGGATAAGCGGTATTTGTTTTACGGATTCTTTAACTTCTATAACATCACCTTCCTTTAGTCGTATGCTTGCTATATCGGCTTTCTTACCGTTTAATTTAATATGTCCGTGTGAAACTAACTGTCTTGCAGCAAAAATAGTTGGAGCTATGTTCATTCTATAAACGACAGTATCAAGTCTGCTTTCAAGTAACCCAATGAAGTTTTCACCGGTATTACCTTTCATTTTTTGAGCAAGTGCAAAAATATTCCTAAATTGTTTTTCAGTGACACGACCGTAGTGGCATTTTAATCTTTGCTTAGCTTTTAAATGTAAACCATAATCTGAAGTTTTAATCATGGTATTCTGCCCATGCTGCCCGGGACGATAATTTCGTGTATTGAAAGCATCCTTGCTATCACCCCATAGACTTACCCCAAGTCTTCTACTAGCTTTATATTTAGAACGAACAATTTTTGTCACTGATAATATCCTTAACTTTTATTTGAATTACAGCGTCATTCAAAAAGCTTGATACAAGCTTTCTGACATTCACCTTTGCTCACGTACTTTTTGTACGCTCCGCAGGCTCAGTCGTCAATTCATCTTGTCTAAAGCTTTTTGAATCTAGCTTTGTAAGAAAATATATACATTTCTTACATCAAAGTCAATCATTGATTTTTAACATAAAACTTTTTATACTTAAATAAAAAAATCGTATGAGTTCTTTGGTAAAATCAATAAATTTAGGTCAAATAAATTACTCTCAGAGTACAGTTAAAGACTATATATTATTAATGAAACCACGTGTGATGTCGCTTGTGATTTTTACGGGTTTTGTAGGTATGTGGCTTGCTCCTTATTCCGTGCATCCTTTTATTGCCGGTATTGCAGTTGTTTGCATAGCTCTTGGTGCAGGTAGTGCAGGGGCAATTAATATGTGGTACGATAGAGATATCGATAGCTTAATGAAACGTACTCAAAAAAGACCTATAGTCAGAGGTGCTATAGAACCTGATGAAGCTTTATCTTTTGGTTTGATAACGGGATTTTTTGCAGTATTTTTTATGGCTTTATGTGTTAATCTACTTGCATCCTTTTTACTGCTATTCACTATTTTTTATTATATCTGTATTTATACTATTTGGTTAAAGCGTCGTTCTATACAAAATATTGTTATTGGCGGAGTATCGGGAGCATTACCTCCTGTGATAGGTTATGCAGCGGTAAGCAATACTATATCTCTAGAGTCGATTATATTATTTTTGATTATTTTTATTTGGACACCGCCGCATTCATGGGCTCTTGCTTTATTCTGTAACGAAGATTATAAAAACTGTAAAGTACCGATGATGCCTGCAGTAAAAGGGAATTTATATACTAAAAAACAAATTCTAATTTACAGTATTCTTTTATTTATTGTTTCGCTAATGCCTTTTTTTATCGGAATGAATAATTTTATATATTTAATAATTTCCGGTATTCTTGGGTTAGTATTTCTATATTATTCCGGTTCTTTATTCTATGATACCCCTGATAACAAACAAGCTAAACGATTTTTTGCCTATTCGATATTTTACTTGTTTTTTATATTTTTACTTTTGTACTCAACTAACACTATATCCCCTATCAGTTGAGAGATAATAGTGTTGGGTTACTTTTATGGGAGATAAAATTGAAACCTAACGTGAAGAAACATATCATAAGTTTATTTTTATGCAAGTGATTTTTTATTTATAACTGTAATTTTCAAATTTTATGCTTTTGTTTCGTAATTTTGATAAGTAGGAAGAGTTAGAAGATATATCGGATTTGATTCCATGGGATCAATCTGTTATGCAATACATTCCATCGTTGGATAATTGTAAAAGTAAAGAATTGATCTGACAGTTAAGGATTGTTGGGTACGAAGAAAAAAGATAAGATAGTACCTGGCAAGTTTTAACAACCTACTAAAAAGGAGACTGTCAGATGACAACATATCAAGAAAAAATCATAAAGCCAAGAATCGGTTTATTAAAACTCGCTGAACAATTAGGGAATGTATCACAAGCTTGCAAAGTAATGGGTTATAGCAGGGATACATTTTATCGTTACAAAGAGCTCCATGATCAAGGTGGGGAGGGGGGAAGCTCTATATGAGATGTGACTAGACGTAAAGCTTGCATTAAGAATCGTGTGCCCGCAAATATAGAGGATGCTGTAGTTAATATAGCTGTTGAATTTCCAGCATTTGGTCAGGAACGTGCTGCTAATGAATTACGCAAGAGTGGGATAATCATTTCTGGTGGCGGAGTTAGATCTGTGTGGTTACGTCATGATTTAGAAAGTTTCAAAAAACGTCTAAAAGCTCTAGAGACTAAAGTAGCAAATGATGGTATTGTTTTAAGTGATAATCAACTTGCTGTTCTTGAAAAAGTTAAAAACCAACGTGAAGCTAGTGGTGAAATAGAAACTATGCACCCTGGCTACCTTGGTTCACAAGATACTTACTATGTTGGTAATATTAAAGGCATAGGCCGTATTTATCAGCAAACTTTTGTCGATACCTATTGAGGAGTAGCTATTTGTAAACTCTATACCGAAAAGACGGCTATTACAGCTGCAGACCACTTAAATGATAAGGTTATTCCATTCTTTGCAAACCATGATATCCCTCTGCTTAGAATATTAACTGATAGAGGTACGGAATATTGTGGAAAACCAGAAAACCATGCTTACCAACTATATCTTGGCATTGAGAATATCGATCATTCCAAAACTAAAGCATATAGTCCTCAAACCAACGGTATCTGTGAGCGTTTCCATAAAACTATGCAGGAAGAGTGCTATCACATTCTATTCCGCAAAAAATTTTATAATTCACTTGATGAATTGCAAACAGATATAGATAACTGGCTTGTGAGTTACAATAATGCAAGACCTCATTCCGGTAAACATTGCTTTGGTAAAACACCAATGCAATCTTTTACAGATTCACTTTATATTGCTAAAGATAAAAATATTGGTAATATTGGTAATATAGATAAAAATATTGGTAATATAGAGAGAATATCAGACAATTTGATGATTGCCCATCAAGCTGCCTGATTACTCAACTCTGTCAGATTAAGTCGTAACTTGTACACATCAAAACAGTTTCTTTAATCCTTTTTGTAGCAGTTTGTTTACAGGATCTTCTTGTTGGTTTTCCTGCGGAGGGCTGCTTTGTTCCTCTGCATTTGTATCTTTTTTCTTTCTAAGACCTAAAGCATCTTTAATAATATTTTCAGGTTTCTTCTCTCCGCTTTTTAAGTCTTTAATAACGCTATTAAATACGTTTTTAACTAAATATGTTTGAAGGGCTTGAACGTCTAATTTATGCTGCGGATTATTTATGAATCCGTATAATTTAACGGCTATAGGTGGTAAATCCCTAATAGTAACGCTTGCACTAATATCCATCATATATTGCTGTAAGTTAATTTGACCGCTTGCATTTGCTTTGGCAGGTGAAGCATCTAAACTACATTCATTTAAATTAAGCTTGCCATTCGCTATATTTCCGCTGGCAATTAAATTTTTGAAAGATGTGGATCCGCCGCTAAAGGAGCTGTTAATAAGTCGCAATACTCCTTCGGTATTTTTAACATTATTTACCGCATCTGCAATTCGGTTTAAATCAAATCCGCTTATTTTCCCGTTATCGCTATTTACGTTAAATTGTCCATTTAGATTATTAACATATGTATAAACGCTATTACCGTGAGAAGTAAGATCCGCTTTAAAGCTTAGTCGTCCATCGGTTATTTTTATTTTACCGGATTGTGGAGTTAAATTTTTGAGATAGGCATTTTTTAAATCGATTTTGATTGAAGCGTTTTGATCTTTTCCTGAACTCACATAACCGGTGCTACTTAGTTCGCCACCGTAAATGCTTGCATTAACTGAAGTAATATTCAGCGTGCCGCCGGTGATATTTAATTTTGCTTTTAAATTATTTATGATTAATGAGTAGTTAGTTAATTTATCAATATTTGCGGATAGTTGCCCTTCAATTTCATTTAAAAATCCTAAGTTAATAGGATTGTTTGACCAAGGAGAATTATTTTTAGCTGTAGGTGTATTTTGAGTAGTAGGGCTACTAGTTTTACTTGGATTAGCAGTAGAGTTGTTGCTTGAAGTAATTTTCTCTAAATTAACTAACGGGCTATATAAGTTAAGGTTAAAATTTGGCTTCTGAGCGGCTAAATTAATATCTCCTTTAATAGATATATTAGTATTAAAAGCGGATATTTTATTATTAATATGGAAAGTATCTTTAATTTTTTGTACTTCCCCGTTTAACTGCAGCACCCCAATCTTACTTAAATTACTTACTCCCATAAGAGACATAAATGACTCAAAATTATTAATTTTTAGATTGTGAGAAATAGTTATATCTTGTGCTAAATTTTTAAGCTCAATATCTCCTGTTAGATTACTATTTGCCGCCGATAAATTAATATTTTGCAGCTTTATTGCTTGGGAGTTATAAATTACATTAGAAGTAGCGTTCAGTTTTTGGTTAATAATAGGAGGTAATTTATCAGTCTTTAGTTTTAGAGCATCAAGTATAGGTTTTAAACTATTAGCTTGTAGCATAATATTTGTCTTATCTAAATTAGAGTTAATCTCGGTTATAATGTTACCAGGATTGATAATAATATTTGATTTTAGGTTATTACGCTCTATATCATAATTTGCATTTGCTAGTAATTCTATATTTGGATAATTAAGTCTAGCATCTTTGATAGCTATATTTTTACTATCGGTAGTAATTGCCGTAGTTAGCTCATAGTCATTTTGTAAGTCAGCAGGCATACCTAAAGTTTTAGTATTGCCTTTAATATTTGCGTTACCTATAAAAGAATTATTTTCGCTATCAAACTTTCCTTCGATTTTAATTTTTTCACCGGCAAGATTAATATTGGCACTTAACGGAATTATTTTTCCGATTTCTTCAATATTCCCCTCTATATTAATCTGCTGTTCTAAAGCCTTTAAAGCTAAAGTAAAGTCTATAGGACCTTTAAGGCTTTTAATTTTAGTATCTAAATTAATATCGTTAAATATTTGCTCACTATTTTTTTCTATATATATTACTTTGCCGTCTATAATTTTAAAATGACTAATCAAAATAGGAAGTTCTAATTCACTATTAGCATTAGTAGATTCTGTAGAACTAACGTTATTTTCTTTAGGGTTATTATTAGATGTAACGAATTGCCAATTTTTTTGTCCGTTATTCAAGATTTCTAGATTTATAGTTGGTTTTTGCAGTTCTATAGAAGCTACTTCAATTGCTCCTCTAAAAAGAGGAAAAAGCCTTAATGACGCTTTAGCACTTTCAACGGAAACTAGATGAGGTTCTTTTGTGCCGTCTATGGATGATAATTTAATTTCTGATAGTGATACTGCCGGATTTGGTAATAAAGATAATTTTATATCGCCGTTAATAGTTAAATCTCTATTTGTAGCCTCTTTGACTTTGTCTATTATTACTCCTTTATAATTATTTAAAGGAATAAAGAAAGGAATAACAATTAATAACAATATTATACTTATAAATATAATAAGTGAGTATTTTAAAGTTTTAGGCATAGAGCTTAACCTTCTATATATATATATATTGATTATAGTATTTAAGGATTAATTGTCAAATTCATATAATTTACTCAATTAAAGATTAAAATAATTATATTACTATATTATGGGACCATATGGTAAAGTAGGAGGACATCATCCATATGCTAAAAAAGCTTTTGAAGGTAATATTAATTATGATCCTAAAAAAGGCTTTGCTATTAGTGAAGAGTTTATGCTAAGAAATGAGATAGATCATTATAAAATAACTGCTGCACAAAGAAAATTATTTGGAGAGCTATATAAAAGCGGTAGACCAAACACTTTACAAGAGCATACATGTATAGCAGTTGAAGCTTTAAAAGCGGGTGGAGCAACAGAGCAACAAGCGCGAGATATTGTAGCTAAAGCTTTACAACAGTTAAGGAAAGATAAGGTATTGGCACCTACTAATATTCCTTGGTATTATAAAAATAAAAACTAATAAAAGGTAAAAATATGAGTAAAAAACAAAAACTATTAGATAAATTTGGAAGTGTATATATAGATTTTGTACGTGATGGTGTGCTAACACAAATGCTTGGCATTTTAAATAACACAACTAAAGCAAATAAAATTTTAGCTCAAAAAGTTAATGAGATATCAAATGAAAGTAAAGAAATCATAGAAATAATTGTACAAGAAACCTTGGATAGATGCCTCCACTATACTTTATTTATGCTACAAGAATATGAAGATGAAATGGCATTAATTATGTATGACGAAGATCATAATCAATACTCCTTAGCTGAAATTAGCGATGGTTTATGCGGAGAATTATATAGTGAAGATGGTTGGATAGCAAAATATTCTAAATACCCCAATTGGAAGACGATAGAAAAATAATCATTTAAAGCTGATTAAGAAAAAGTAAACCAGTAAAAGCATCAAGTATATCAGAAGAAGTGGTAATTAATTCTCAAGGTTCTATTAATGTCGAGATTGAAGCTGGTAAGAAGCCTGCATGGCTGAGTATGCTTGAGGCAAGACAGGGCGGGCAGAATGTAAATATAAATGAGATATAAGGCGAGAATAACTGGGAGAAGAAAGTGCGTCAGTTAACGACGCAAGGGCAGGTGCTGATAACAACAGCAGTTACGGCAGCAACAACTGGTGCAGGTAGTACTATTGGAGCCGGAGCAGTAAGCAGTGCGATAGCAACGGGGATCAGTGGTTTTGCATCTAACTTAGCGGTAAATACGATCAATAGCGGCAGTAATGTAGGCAAGGGACTTAAGTCTGCAACGACTAAGGAAAGTTTAAGATCGCTCGGTAAGAATATGCTAGCAGCCGGTGTTACAACCGGAATAATGAAAGGAACCGGTTTTGGAAATGTAAATTCAACGTTAATGTACGCAATATGGCAATTGCCGAGCAAACAGGTAACCCTTACATAGCGGCACTTGCGGGCGGAATGGGTGAGGCGTTGAGCGGTCTTACTTCTTCCCCGGGTCATGAGTTCTCCAGCATAGGTCCAAGCAGCACTGGCTTATCTAACTGGAACGATACTATAGTTGCTGCTACTACCATGCTTGTTGGCACCTCCGCCGCTGATATGCAAATGGCAACCGCAGTCTCATCATCTGTTGTGGAGTATAATGATATATTACACCAAGAGCATCTAGTGTATTTTAGTATCATACATCAATAATATTTATGTCTAAAAGCTTAAGCATTCTATGTCATTCCCGCTTTCGCGGGAATGACATAGAATTAGTTAATATTGGTATTAATTATATAGAATTAATTTTATGCTATACTTTGACCAAAATTAGTCAAAATGATATAATAGAAATAGAAAAAATACTTAAATCACATTTGAACCCCGAAGAAGGAGAACAAATTATAGGAAGTATAGTGGAACATTGGCTGCAAGAAGGTAGACAAGAAGGTATGTATATAGGTGAAATGAAATTAGCAGAGATGGCAAAAAAAATGTTAAGGAAAAATAAGCCTTTAGACGAAATTATTGAATTTACCGGTTTTACAAAAAAAGAAATTGAAGAATTACAAAAACAACTCCAAAAATAGGAGATTTAAAAACTACGGTAAATTATTCAAGCTTCTCTTTGATAATTTAAAATCACATAATCTTTAGTTATAACAGGAAAAAATTCTTTATTGAAAGGTAATAATTCGGTTGTTTGATCTGAAAATTCTATTTCAATTATGTCACCGGCACCAAAGTTAAGAATATTTTTAATTTTGCCTATTTCTTTATGATTTTGGTCTAATATCGGTAAATGATTTAAATCCGCTATATAAAATTCATCTTCTTCTAGCTCCGGTAAACTTGCTCTTAAGCAAAATATTTTATAACCTTTTAAATTTTCAGCTTCATTTCGAGTAGCTATATCATTAAATGTACAAATTAATTCTCCTTTGGCATTTTGGCTAATTAGCTTAATATGTATATTTTCTCCTGACTCATTTACTAAATTTCTTTCAAGTATTTTTGTAGCAGGGTCGGTAAAAGATTTTAAAATTACATGACCTTTAATTCCGTGACATAATTTTATTACACCGACTAAAATTAAATTTTCTAAAGAATTCATTAATTTGCCTTTAAATTTTGATAATTATATATAATAATATATTTAAAAACTTTTTTATAGACATGATAAAAAAAATAGCTGCCGGCATCATAATTTGTTTCTCATTATTATTATTTATAATTTTTGGTACATTATCGTTTGTTAACTATAATTCGGTTACTAATAATTTTACCAGTCATTTAGGAATTGCGAAAGAAAATATCAGAAAGATAAAGATGAATAAATTTCCTTTGCCCTATTTAGTTATTGAGACGATAAGAGAAGAAGGAAAGTTAGATTTAGAGCAGATTAAAATTCATTTTTCATTATGGTCGCTTATAAAATTTAATCCTAAAATTAATAAAATAGATATATTAGATGCTAAATTTTATTCAAATTCTAATGTATTAAATATTTATAATCATGAAGAGTTAATAAAGAATTTCTTTAAATATAAATTACAAAATATAAATCTAAATGTTACTAATCTAAGTATTATTAATAAACAAGATTATTCTATTTTAAATTTTAATAATTGTATATTTAAAAAAGAAAATGCTTTATCGTCTAATTACATATTTAAAACTACAAGTAACTATATAGGTAAAATTTCAGGTTCAATTAATAAACGTGACGATACAGTAGATTTTAGTCTTAATATTGATAATAATGATTATGGTTTTAAGTTATCGCAAATTTACAAAGATTCTAAGCTTACTAGCGGTAGCGGTGAATATCAGATTAAAAATTTAGCATCGGTAATGTATAATATATTACCGGATTTAAACCATCTTTTTAATAAATTTAATCAAAATGAGGCAGTAAACGTTAAATTTAATATTTCAAATAATGAAGATGAAATAGAGCTAAAAGACATAGTAATAGCATCGTCTTTTATTACCGGTAATGGATTTGTTAACATTGCTAAAAATGATAATATTACTACTAATGTGAAACTAAATTTTCCTAAAATAGATTTAAGTTCGTTAATTTCTCCAAATGCAGTGGTAACATTTAATACTTCTTCTTCAAATATTAGATTTATTTTTGCCGATAAATTACTTAAAGCAGATGTGGCAATTAACGAAATAATTTTAAGTAATAATGAAGCACTAGAAAAAATAGTTTTTTCTTCTAACTTATCAAAGGGTACTTTAAAGATAAATGAATTTTCAGGTAATATTAAGTCAGGTGGGGAATTTAAGCTTACAGGTAATGTAACACAGAATGCCGTTAGAAGTATGTTCGATGGACAGCTATATTTAAAGCACAACGATATAAATTCGTTACTGAATATTTTAGGATTTAACGACGTTACTATTAAAGAAGCTATTCCTTTTATCTTGTCATCGGATTTAAAACTCACTTTAATAGATTTATTTTTTAAAAATTTATTACTCAAAACAGATAATTTAAATTTATCAGGAAATTTTTCTAGTAAATTTATTGCTCAAACACCTCGTTTAGATGCTACGCTTAATATATCTTCGCTTGACTTAAGCAGTAGAACGTATCCAATAATTTCGCCGCTTATCAAATTTACAAAAAATTTAACTAAAGATATGAAAACTTTAGATTATCCAAGCAAATTTATTCCTATTAGAACAATAGGATATTTAGCTAATTTAGATATTTTAATAGATAGCGTTAAGTATAACGATCATATATTTGACAAAATGAATTTGCTTGCTAAAATCGTACCGGCTAATATAAAAATTAGTAATTTAGATTTTAAAACTGCTAACAGCTATTTATCAACTAGCTGGAACTTGGATGCATCGAGTGTATTACCGTCTTTGACCGTAGAAATTAAGGACGGTAATCTTACTACTGATTTATTATCACCGGCAGGAATGCTTAATTTAAGAAATAAATTAATAAATGATTATAGTCTAGATAAAGCTACATTGCAATTTTACGGGACATTATCAACATTATCACAAAATGATTTAATATTGAAAAATGTTAAATTTTATGTAGCAAATAATAATAATCTATTACAATTTAATAATATTGAAGCAGAATTATTAGGCGGTAAGCTTCAAGGTAGCGGCAATATTTTATTAGAACCTTATTCTATAAATTTCGTATATGCTTTAAATACAATAGATTTAAACAAAGTTTCGGCTCTTATGAAAATATTTACTGCAAGTAGCGAAAAAGTAAGTATAAGCGGTAGTTTAGGGACTAACGGTAACACTCTTCAAAGCCAGCTATATAACCTTACTACAAAATCACAATTTGCTATAAACAATATAGATGTTAATAATTTTGCAATTGATTCTTTTATAGAAAAAATTAATACAGCTGATTATAAGGTACAAAATTTAGATAAAGATATAAATAGTGCTATAACCACAGGACAAGAAAATATTAGAGGCATAAGCGGTGATATTGAACTACAAAAAGGTATTGCCCTTTTAAAGAAAGTAAAATTTGCAACACAATATAGTAGCGGTGCGGCCTCTTTTGCAGTTAATATATATAATTTTGATATGGATGCATCGAGTATTTTATCATTTTATGTACCGGCAAGGCTTGTTAAGTTAAATACCTCAAATACGAGTTCCGATAAAGATAGTTTGGCACATCTTAATATAAAAATGCAAGGGAGTATTTTTGCTCCTAAGAAAACTTTTGATAGTAGTGAGCTAAAAAAATTACTTATACCACAAACAACTGAAGACAAAACTACTACAGATAACCATTAAAAAATAAAAATAAATGACTAATACTAAAACTTTAGAAGAAAATATTAGCTTTGAAGAAGCTTTAAAAGAGCTTGAGGAAATTGTTAAAAAAATAGATAACGGACAAGAGAGTCTAGAGACGGCAGTTAATAGCTTTGAAAGAGGTATTTTACTTAAGAATCATTGTGAGAAAAAACTAAAAGAAGCTCGGTTAAAAATTGAAAAAATTACTAAACTTGCTGATTCTACGGTGGTCTTAGAAGAGACGGAAGTGTAGTGTTGACATAAAGCATACATTGTACTAATAAGATGACAAAGAAATGTAATTATAGCTTTTCTGCTGAAAAAAATTATAAGTTAATAAGTGAGCGAAAGGTAAGTTTTGAAGAATAATATCAGTTATAGAAAGTAATTGTTTATTGGATATAATAGAACATCCAAATCCTGATAAATATTCAGAAATGTATATAGTTAAATTTAATGAATACGCCTATTTAGTTCCTTTTATTACTGAAGTTGATGGAACAGTTTTTTTTAAAGACTATTATCCCAAGTTGAAAAACTACTCAGAAATATCTAAAAATAGGAAAAAGTAATGAGAAATAAAGAGAATATATCAAATATAATACTAGATGCTGAAGAAAAAGCATTGCTAGAGTCTTTTGAAAATGATGAATGGCAAAGAATTAAAAATTTTGAACAAGAGAAACATATAGCACAAGTAGCAGCAGCTAATTATTTAAAAAAAGATACTCGAATAAATATTCGTATTTCTAGTAGTGATTTAATGAGAATAAAACAAAAAGCTGCTTATGAGGGATTACCTTATCAAACTCTTATTTCTAGTATATTACATAAATATTCAGCAGGACATGGTTAATCATATAATTGACTTTATCTATACCGTTCCTAATATTGTTTTGATGAGTTTTTGTGCGGGATGTTTATATTTAACAAAATACATTATTCCTAATAATTTTCAAAAAGAAGAGCTTGGAAGTTTTGCGGGTTTTTATCGGGTGTAGTCGGTAGTATGTATGCGGTATCAACCGGTTTTATATTAATTTATTTACTCGGTAATTTTAATAAAGCACAAGAAGGGGTGGCAGCAGAATCTATAGTGTTGATGAGGCTTGCAGATAGTGTAGGTTGGCTTCCCCATGAAATGAGACCTGCAATTTATCTAGATATTAAAAATTATACCAAAGATGTAATGCAGCGTGAATGGCAATTAATGAAAGACGGCAAGAAAATCGGTTGTGAAGCTCTTAGTTTCCTCCAAGATATTAATAAGCGACTACAAGCTTATAAAGCAAGTGAGCAAATGCAGTTATTTACTAAGCAGGAAATCATTGAGGAGATAAAAGAGCTTTATACCGTAAGGTATAACAGGATTAAAATGTCCTATTTTCCCTTAAATATTCAATATTGGATAGTTGTATGTATAATGACCGCATGCTTGGTACTAAACTTTATCTACATAACCCCGATTATGGATAAGGAATAGAGAGGAAGGAAGGTTACAAGAGTTATTAAACCTTATATAAATAGGGCACTGAAGGAATAAAATAAAGGTTTAATAACATGTGTAAATATACTACAATATTTTGTATAGTAGATAAATTTTGTAAAATTTATGAGAAATGGGTAAAACATCAATTGCTGAAAAGTAATAAGCAAAGATTTAGAGAAGGTAAGCTTTCCTTAAGTGAAGAACTCTCAATAATGATTTTTACCATTTTAGTGCATATAAACATTTAAAAGCTTATTACCAAAACTTTATTATTAATGGTAATTTGTTCAGGAATCCACCTTGTTATGAGAGATTTGTTCAGCTTATTCCTTCATTATTTCTGCCATTGATTGTGATGTTACATTACTTAAGTGGGAAAAGAACGGGAATTTATTATGCAGATTCCACACATTTTGCAGTATGTAAAAATATCAGAATTAATTCTAACAGAACTTTTAATAATCTTGCAAAAATGGGACGTAGTTCTGTCGATTGGTTTTTTGGATTCAAGCTTCATATGATAATCAATGATAAGGGAGAAATTATTGCTGTTAAAATTACCAAAGGTAATGTTGATGACAGAATTGCATTTGAAGCAATGGTTATCAAAAAGGTCTAAAAGGTAAGTGTTATGATGATAAGGGGTTTATTTCAGAAAAAATGTTTACAAAACTTTATAAGCAAGGTTTAATAAAAATTACCGGAATAAGAAAGGATATGAAAAACTATTTATTACCTCTTTTGGATAAAATCCTTTTAAGGAAGAGATTCATTATCGAAACCATTTTTGGCTACATAAAAGAGAATTTTAATATTACTCCTTCCAGACATCGATCACCTATTAATTTTTTTACTTCTCTATTCTCTGCTCTTATTGCTTACCAACTTAAACCTAATAAACCATGTATTTCTTATCTATAATCGGGATTTTGATAGTAAAATAACAAGATACTGGACATCACCTGAGGAATGGGATAAATGGGAAGAAGAAAAACAGAAAGGTACAGGGAAAGAGAATAAACTAATAAGACCTCGTACAAAATTTGCAATAGAACATTCTAAACGTACTCAATCTAAAGAACCTATATATCATCCAACTCCTGAAAAATTGAATATTAACGAAATAACTCACGATTTAAAGCTAAAAGGCAATACAAAAAGCTTAAAAGACAAATTTGAAAACTTAGCAAAAGAAGCGAAGCAAAGTGGGACACAAGCACAGCAAAGCTCCAAATCTTCAAGTAGTCCTAGCATAAAACCTACAGGTCGCAGTAAAGACGGAAGAAATATCTAAGGTAATTGATGTTATTTCTATGTATATTTTAAGTTGTTTTTTGGATCCCGTGGTCAAGCCACGGGATGACAACGAGTGCGTTTTCCGATCCACACAACAAGCCTTTTTACGAGGATGACATCCTACGTAAAACCAACACTGTACTCATTAATATTATAAGCAAAAATATGAAAAAGTTTAAAGTTAGAGATAGTGACTTAAAATTTTGCCACAACAACATACTAAAGAAAGGAGTAGTTGAGGATAGAATAATACCTCCAAAAGAATGTGATAGACTATAAAGCCTCATTTTAACATTAGTCTTAAATAAGGATTGAACAATAATTTGTAGCGGTACTGCATAAAATGCTGCAAGCCCTATTAATATAACGGGACAGAGAATATTAAATATTTGTTTGTATAACATTATCTGCATTCCTAAAGCAACAATAATGCTGGCAAATAAAGCCCATGCAATCTGTCTTAAAGGGTTTATTTTATCGGCAAGCAGCCCTGCAAAAACGGCTGATATTCCATAGGTAGTAGTAAGAGCTATATTCATAAATCTTATTTCAGGATGATTTATAAAAGCTATTTTTGTTAAAAAAACTCCTAAGAAAATTACTAAAAAGTGGTATACTCCTCCAATAGCACCGTTTACTAATAATGCTATTATAAAGGATAGTTTATTATCTTTTATAATTTGCCGAGCGTCATTTAGAAAGCTTAATACAAGCGAATTTTGCGGCATTCGTCTGTGTTCACGTACTTTTGTACGCTCCGCAGACTCTTCCTTAAATTCATCTTGTCTAAACCTTTCTAAATTTAGCTCTATAGTACTTTTATAATATAAAAATTCGCTACTTTCTTTAAAAAAATTTCTCATCAAAATAGCAAATAAACCAAATATTGCACCGATAAAGAAATTAAAACGCCATAAATATTGCATATCGGAATTACTAGCGTAATAATAAGCTATAGCCGCAAATAATGCTCCTATTTGGCTACAACATGAAACTATTCCTATATTTAAATTTTTCCGATTATTTCCTGTTTTTTCAGCTACATAAACCTTTATTCCGTCAACTTCCCCGGCAAGGCTTGCTAAAAAAACCATTCGACATAATGTTAGTATTACCGTAGCAAAAATACCTATTATCTCAAAGGAAGGAGTAATAGCAATTAATCCGGTAGAAATGCTACTCATGAACATTGATATCTTGATAGATTTAGTACGCCCATATTTATCTCCGATAAATCCAAAAATTAAAGACCCTAAAGGTCGCACTATAACGGCTGCACTAAGAATGGCAAAAAAACCGAGTAGTTGTTTATCCTGCTCTATATTAGGTAAGAAATTTTGTGCAATAATACTAGCCGATAAACCGAATAGAGCATAATCATAATAACGGATAATCGTTGTAAAAAATGCAACTAAAAAAGCTGAATTAGACATATAATATTTTCTTTTGGTGACAACTATGATACCAACTATTTAGGCTGTCTGAAAGAAAATTAATTTAATCTATTTTTACTCTTTTTGTCTACAAATTATAAGATTTTTTTGAAATATGAATAACTATTCCAACAAAAATCTTATTAATTTTCGCTAAAAAATAAAATTAAAGAATTTCAAGCATTAGTAAAATCTAGAAATAAATATAACATATCATTAGTTGACTCTTTAATTGAATCAAGAAGAAAGGAATTTAATAATATGTAAAAGTAAAGAATTGATCTGACAGTTAAGGATTGTTGGGTACGAAGAAAAAAGATAAGATAGTACCTGGCAAGTTTTAACAACCTACTAAAAAGGAGACTGTCAGATGACAACATATCAAGAAAAAATCATAAAGCCAAGAATCGGTTTATTAAAACTCGCTGAACAATTAGGGAATGTATCACAAGCTTGCAAAGTAATGGGTTATAGCAGGGATACATTTTATCGTTACAAAGAGCTCCATGATCAAGGTGGGGAGGGGGGAAGCTCTATATGAGATGACTAGACGTAAAGCTTGCATTAAGAATCGTGTGCCCGCAAATATAGAGGATGCTGTAGTTAATATAGCTGTTGAATTTCCAGCATTTGGTCAGGAACGTGCTGCTAATGAATTACGCAAGAGTGGGATAATCATTTCTGGTGGCGGAGTTAGATCTGTGTGGTTACGTCATGATTTAGAAAGTTTCAAAAAACGTCTAAAAGCTCTAGAGACTAAAGTAGCAAATGATGGTATTGTTTTAAGTGATAATCAACTTGCTGTTCTTGAAAAAGTTAAAAACCAACGTGAAGCTAGTGGTGAAATAGAAACTATGCACCCTGGCTACCTTGGTTCACAAGATACTTACTATGTTGGTAATATTAAAGGCATAGGCCGTATTTATCAGCAAACTTTTGTCGATACCTATTGAGGAGTAGCTATTTGTAAACTCTATACCGAAAAGACGGCTATTACAGCTGCAGACCACTTAAATGATAAGGTTATTCCATTCTTTGCAAACCATGATATCCCTCTGCTTAGAATATTAACTGATAGAGGTACGGAATATTGTGGAAAACCAGAAAACCATGCTTACCAACTATATCTTGGCATTGAGAATATCGATCATTCCAAAACTAAAGCATATAGTCCTCAAACCAACGGTATCTGTGAGCGTTTCCATAAAACTATGCAGGAAGAGTGCTATCACATTCTATTCCGCAAAAAATTTTATAATTCACTTGATGAATTGCAAACAGATATAGATAACTGGCTTGTGAGTTACAATAATGCAAGACCTCATTCCGGTAAACATTGCTTTGGTAAAACACCAATGCAATCTTTTACAGATTCACTTTATATTGCTAAAGATAAAAATATTGGTAATATTGGTAATATAGATAAAAATATTGGTAATATAGAGAGAATATCAGACAATTTGATGATTGCCCATCAAGCTGCCTGATTACTCAACTCTGTCAGATTAAGTCGTAACTTGTACATCTAAGTCCTACTTCTTCTCGCTTTCGATCACTTGGCAGCAGAATTCAATCATCATTATTACAATCACCTCAAGACACCCCAAGCTCTATTGCTACTATATTTTTTGATCACCTAAATTACTGTAACTTAAAATCCAGTTTTTCTAAATGTAGACTTGTTTTTAGAGCCTTAGCAATAACCTTTATACCCTTATCGCTTAGTTGGCTACCTGAAAAATTAACAGTAGTAGTTGTTTTAATGCTTTTTAATTTATCAGCTATTAGCTCTGCTAATTCATCACTTATTTCTTGATAACAAATATTAAGAGAAGCAGGATTGCAGAAAATTTGTTCTTCATATTTATTTTCTGCATTTGTTTTATTTTTCTTGGCTGCATAAATCATTGCCCTCGGCGTTTAAGCTTTCTGCTTTTTTTCTACTATAGTTTTATTTCTTTGCAAATATCCGTTAATTGTGTCCAACGTTGCATTATTTATATAACCCCAAAAAATACCTGTGCTGTTATACCTAAGATTAAGCTCTGTAATAGTAGAATTATCTTTTAGCATTAAGGCTAATTCCTTTGCTCCTTGCTCGCCTATTTTGTTCCATCTAAGATCAAGCGACGTTAAAGAGTTATTAGCTTTTAAGTTTGCCGCTAAGTCTCTCGCTCTAGCCTCGCCTATGTCGTTATAAGAAAGATTAAGCGTTGTATCACCCTTTCTTAAACTATTTGCTTGTCTAGTAAATCCTCTTTTTTCTAGAAATTCTATTAATTCTTTCATATCTCTACCCTTATTAAATTCTATAAATTTTAATATTTTGTTAAAAATGAGCTTATAGACAGAATCATAATAAGGAGCTTTAAGAAAGCAATAGAAATTTAACTAAAAGTATGAATAAATAAATTAGGATTAATTTAAGGGATTTATGAGTATATAGAGGATTAGAGGAAATAATAAGAGTGTTAATAAATGATAATAATTATAATCTATAATGTTGCTGATGTGTCGCTAAACCTTGCAGCTTAACACCGCCTTTAGTACGCATCCATCTTAATAGCTCATCGACACAGTTGCTAAATATTCAACTCGGTTAAGCTTCTGCCACAAGGTTGATGCTTGGAATTTCCCCCCGCCACAGTTAAAGATAAATGAGATTAAGGAGGCTTGTTGGTTAATTAAATTATTAATATTTCTTTTTATAAGGTGATAAATTTACTATTTAGAAGAAAGAGAAAAGCTACTTAGTTTAGAGATTTGGTGAAAGACACTTGATATTTCAGTTAAACGGCAAAAAGCTTGATTTTATACTGTGTCCGCCGTTTGATACGTTTGTAGAAATACTGAAAAATGAAGAATGGCGCACCCGAGAGGAGTCGAACCCCTAACCTTATGATCCGTAGTCATATACTCTATCCAATTGAGCTACGGGTGCTAAGCTTGAAGTACTTATTTCTAAGCCTTATTTCTTGTTGCTAACATACGAAGGAGTATATATAAAAGCATAGCATTTGTCAAGAAACATAGAGTGTTCTTATATTTTTCTAAATAATAAAATATAAGAAATTACAATTAATAGTTGAATTATCGTATTATATATTGTATTATGACTGTGCAAGCAGACAATATATCGGAAAGTGCTAAAAAAAATTAGAGGTAATTAACTCTTTAAATGTTGAGGAAAAGTGGCAAAAAGGTAATGTAATAAATTGTAAGTCGGGAGAAACTTTATTAGAAGAAACGGAAAAATATAACTCTCCTAAGTTAAAGCGTTTGACTCATTGTAGTTGTTTTGCGTATGCTGCTAGTGCAGCCTTGGGGCTTCCAAATAAGTCTCTACTTCCTCATCCTGAAAACGATAAAGATTTATACCTACTTTATCAAATAAGCAAGCTGAGTGGCTTGAAACAGACGGAATAAAGAACGGATGGAATTTTGTTAAAGCAGGAAATCGTGATGATAGTTTTATTCAAGCACAAAAATTTGCTAATCAAGGATATTTTGTTGTATCCGTATATAAAAATGCTAACCCAAAAAGAGCAGGGCATATTGCCGTTGGTAGTACCAAGTAGTAAGGATATAGAGAAAATAAAAAATGAAGGACCGGACACGGCTCAAGCCGGTATTAATTATTTCTTAAAAAATTAATAAATTTTTTACTACAGTACCTAACAACCATATTCTATCATTGACAGTCTATCTCATATGTGGTTATGTCTATACTAAAATATTATATGTAATGATGTTATTTAAAATAAATCCTGAATGGATATTAAATTTTAGAAGTGAAATGTTAACTAGCTGGTTTAAAATATTTCCTTTTTTGCTAGTGATTATTTTTACATTACAATTATTGCGATTGCCTACTGGTTAAATCCAAGAAATAGATTATTTTTGGATTTAGGCTGGCTTATATCATTTGCAACATTATTGAATGTTATTATTAAAAGGGCTTTTTCTATTACTCGCCCGCCTAGTACATTACATATGTTACCTATTAATGATGGATCATTTGGTTTCCCTAGTGGGGATGTACAGGTGGCTACTGTTTTCTTTATGATAATATTTTTATCATTTAATTCAAAAACGTTAAAAATAATATCTATCGCAATGATTATTAATATTATGCTTTCACGCCTATATCTTGGAGTACATAGTATATATGATGTTATAGGCGGTATGATTTTTGGAGTGTTTTAGTTTATAGAAGTAATTTTATACAAGCACAAATAAGTAGATGGGAAAATAGGGCTAAATCTTATTATTATATATTGGCTTTTGTGATAGGTATATGTTTCTTTTTATGGAAAGACAGTCCTTTTCCCTTACTGCTTTTATTACCAATAGGAACTTTAGTGGGTTATGGTATCGTATATATTTGCTTTAAATATAATTCTGATTTGATCTTAAATAATGCTCAAAAAACTATAGGTATAATTATTAGTTTCATTCTGTTATTCTTTTTTTATAAAACTTTTCCTATAATAAAAAATTCAACAATATTATTTAATTTTACACTTTTGCTTAAATTTGCTTTATTACCTGTTTTGATTTATATTTTACTTCCTATGATGCAAAGAGAACTAAAAAATAGATTAAATTAAATTTCTTTCACAAAATCCAATGTACAGATTTATAACTATCCGCAGGATAGTCTAATATATCAAGTATTGACAAAGTACTTACATTATTTATTATAAATATAACATTGAAAATGGTTGTATTATGAGTATCAAACTAGATCCTTACGAACAAGATATTGAAGATAATTTTGAAAAGCAGCAAAAAATTGATGATCCAGCTCTCATTGCATTATTTCAAAAGTCTGCAAAAGCACATCTTAATAAAAAGCGGTCTGTTACTATTAGAATTGCAGAACATGATCATAGAAGCAATAAAAATTAAGGCTTCTAAGCATGGTTTGCCTTATCAAACCTATCTTAATAATTCATTCAGATGCTACTAAATTGTAAATACCAATGATCAAATTTAGATATAATCATGAAAAGAACGCTAAGTTATTGCAAATATAGGCTTTGAAGAAATAATACAGTCGATTGCTGACGGTAATTTATTATATATTAAATTACATCATAATCAAGAGAAATATAAAGGTCAAAAAATTTTATATGTTAGAATGATTGAGCAAGTATATGCAGTACTTTATATAAAAGGTGATAAAGATGCTATTTTCCTTAACACTTTATTTCCTAGCAGAAAAGCAAAAAAGGAATTTTAAAAAAAAATAAGAAATAATATATGAGTTTTATAGAAGAATTTATAAACAAAGGATATTTCCATCAATGTACCGATTTGGATCGGTTAACTGCTATAACGAAAGAAACAAAAATAGCTGCGTATATAGGCTTTGACTGTACTGCTACATCACTCCACATCGGTAGTTTAATGCAGATAATGATTCTGCGATTGCTTCAGCAGTATGGACATAAGCCTATTGTAATTATCGGCGGTGGTACGAGTAAAATCGGTGATCCTTCAGGTAAAGATGAAGCACGTAAAGCTTTGACTAAAGATGATATAAAAAGAAATGCCGAAGGTATTAAAAAGTCACTGTCAAAGTTTATCAAATTCGGTGACGGTAAAAGTGATGCTATTATGCTGGATAACGCAGAGTGGTTAGATTCGCTCAATTATCTAGATTTCCTATGGGATTTCGGTAGCTATTTCTCGGTAAACCGCATGCTGACTATGGATTCAGTAAGGCTAAGGCTTGAGCGTGAGCAGCATTTAAGCTTCTTAGAATTTAACTATATGTTGCTGCAAGCCTATGATTTTTACTATTTAAGCAAGCATTATAATTGCAGTTTGCAGCTTGGCGGTAGCGATCAATGGGGCAATATCGTAATGGGAGTGGATTTAATTCGTAAAATAAGCGGTAAAGAAGTATTCGGTATGACGACGCCGCTACTTACGACTAGCTTAGGTGCTAAAATGGGTAAAACTGCAGTAGGGGCGGTATGGCTTAATGAAGATTTGTTAAGCCCGTATGATTATTACCAATATTGGCGTAACTGTGAAGATGCCGACGTAATTAGATTTGCTAAATTATATAGTGAGCTAACTTCTGAAGAGCTTAATAAATTTGAGAGTTTAGCGGCTGAAGATATTAATTCAGCTAAAAAACAGCTTGCTTATGAGCTAACTAAGCTTTGTCATTCGGAACAAGCGGCAAAATCAGCTCTAGAAACTGCAGTAAAGATATTTGAAGAAGGACAAATCGATGAGAATTTACCTACCGTTGTTTTAGAGCAGGAAGTATTACAAGCAGGTATTAGTGCATATGAATTATTTCATGAAGCAGGGCTTGCTACTTCTAAATCGGAAGCACGCAAGCTTATAAGAGGGAAGGGAGCTAAAATAAATGATGAATTAGTTGCAGATGAGAATATGATAATTAATACTAATTTCTTACTCGATAAAAATGTTATAAAGCTCTCTGCCGGTAAGAAAAGACATATATTGGTTAGGATTTGAATATTTTTCTAGATTACCATGCTCCCTTCAGTTGCAGCATTATTGTATGGCTCAAATATATTACGTCTAATTGAAACTGCAACTTTCAATTAGACAAATTGTATATTTTCTATCTCATGAACCCTTATAACATAAGTTAAATTCAAATTTAAAAAGTAATGACTAAAATAAGGCTTGATGAATATTTGCTGCAAAAAGGTTTTGTAACAGATATTACCATAGCACGAAGCTTGATTATCCAAGGTAAAGTACATAATAAGCATGAGCAGTTAATTAAGCCTGGGATACAGGTTAATATAAATGACACCGACATTAAGGTAAAGTTACCGAAGCATAATTATGTTTCAAGAGGGGCATTAAAATTAATTGCCGCTTTGGATTATTTTAAAATTGATCCTGAAAATTTAGTTTGTATTGATATAGGTAGTAGCACCGGCGGTTTTACAGAAGTATTACTTGAGCGTAAAGCAAAATTAATTTTTGCCGTAGATGTCGGTTATGGCGAACTTCATCCTAAATTACGCGACAATCCACAAATTAAAGTGCTTGAGAAGACTAACGCACGATATTTAACCGATAAGCAAATAACTACCCCTCCTGATTTAATTGTCTGTGATGCCAGTTTTATTAGTTTAACTACTATATTACCGACTGCACTAAATTTAGTTAAAGAAGATTGCATGCTTATTGCTTTAATAAAACCGCAGTTTGAGGTCGAAAAGCATGAAGTAGAGCAGGGAGGAATTATTAAAAATTCTCTCTTACATCAAAAAGTATGTGATAAAATCAAAGATTGGCTTGAGAAAGAGCATAATTTTAAAATATTTGGTATAATAGAAAGTCCTATACTAGGTGCTAAGGGGAATAAGGAGTTTTTAATATGCGGAAAAAGAAAAACGGTTATTTTTCTATAGTGTACAAGTTACGACTTAATCTGACAGAGTTGAGTAATCAGGCAGCTTGATGGGCAATCATCAAATTGTCTGATATTCTCTCTATATTACCAATATTTTTATCTATATTACCAATATTACCAATATTTTTATCTTTAGCAATATAAAGTGAATCTGTAAAAGATTGCATTGGTGTTTTACCAAAGCAATGTTTACCGGAATGAGGTCTTGCATTATTGTAACTCACAAGCCAGTTATCTATATCTGTTTGCAATTCATCAAGTGAATTATAAAATTTTTTGCGGAATAGAATGTGATAGCACTCTTCCTGCATAGTTTTATGGAAACGCTCACAGATACCGTTGGTTTGAGGACTATATGCTTTAGTTTTGGAATGATCGATATTCTCAATGCCAAGATATAGTTGGTAAGCATGGTTTTCTGGTTTTCCACAATATTCCGTACCTCTATCAGTTAATATTCTAAGCAGAGGGATATCATGGTTTGCAAAGAATGGAATAACCTTATCATTTAAGTGGTCTGCAGCTGTAATAGCCGTCTTTTCGGTATAGAGTTTACAAATAGCTACTCCTCAATAGGTATCGACAAAAGTTTGCTGATAAATACGGCCTATGCCTTTAATATTACCAACATAGTAAGTATCTTGTGAACCAAGGTAGCCAGGGTGCATAGTTTCTATTTCACCACTAGCTTCACGTTGGTTTTTAACTTTTTCAAGAACAGCAAGTTGATTATCACTTAAAACAATACCATCATTTGCTACTTTAGTCTCTAGAGCTTTTAGACGTTTTTTGAAACTTTCTAAATCATGACGTAACCACACAGATCTAACTCCGCCACCAGAAATGATTATCCCACTTTTGCGTAATTCATTAGCAGCACGTTCCTGACCAAATGCTGGAAATTCAACAGCTATATTAACTACAGCATCCTCTATATTTGCGGGCACACGATTCTTAATGCAAGCTTTACGTCTAGTCATCTCATATAGAGCTTCCCCCCTCCCCACCTTGATCATGGAGCTCTTTGTAACGATAAAATGTATCCCTGCTATAACCCATTACTTTGCAAGCTTGTGATACATTCCCTAATTGTTCAGCGAGTTTTAATAAACCGATTCTTGGCTTTATGATTTTTTCTTGATATGTTGTCATCTGACAGTCTCCTTTTTAGTAGGTTGTTAAAACTTGCCAGGTACTATCTTATCTTTTTTCTTCGTACCCAACAATCCTTAACTGTCAGATCAATTCTTTACTTTTACATCTATAGCTTATCCTTAATTTGAATTGTTTTAGTAATCATTGTATCTTCTAATGTATAATTATTCAATGTTTTTATAAATGCTTCACTTGCTTCTTTAATAAAATGTTTAAATTGGCATGAATTTGTAATTCTGCAGCTATTAGTATTTTTATTGAAACATTCTACTATATCCATATTAGGTTCTAATTTTTCTATTATATCTCCCAACTTCATAGAAGAAGGGCTAAATGCTAGCTTAATTCCCCCTCCTTTTCCTTTACTACTATTAATATATCCTAATTGTGCTAATCTATGAATCACTTTTACCAAATGATTAAGGGAAATATTATAGTACTCTGATATCTCTTTTACACTACAAATTCTTTCCGGTTTTGAAGCAAGATATATAAGGCTACGTAATCCGTAGTCGGTAAAACTTGTTAACTGCATAAAAATTTTATTTATTTTTACCTTGAATATACAAAAAAACGTCTATATAAGTCTAGTTACTATAATATGTATTTTAAATGCATATTATAGTAAAAGTTATATTATTAAAAAAGAACAAACTATAGTGAGAGAAATAAGAAAAGCTGCTGAGCTATTTAAGAATTTTGATATTACTAAATCTTTAAATTTTTATGGAAATTTAGCAACTAAATATGAAGCAGTGGTAAATGAATTTTTTAATAGTAATAGTTTTAATACTGAAAAACCTGAGAAAGGAATACAGCCAAATGCAATGAAAAATTTTTTAAATCTTACCGGCAGTAGTATTCTAAAGGTTTTAAGTTCATATAGCGAAACAGATGAAGTAGATCTTTTAGAAGTGATCCAACCAGCATTAGAGAATGATCATAAATTTAAAAAGGCAGTATCAAAAATTGTTGGTATACATGTAGGGCGTAATATTCCTTCAGAGTTATAGCTAGACCATAGTAAGTAGGTACATACTATGCTAATATATATGTTATAAATAATAAAATAAATTATGGCAAGCAGTTACAGTTACGATTTAAGAATGAAACTATTCAAAGCTCTAGATGATGGGCTCTCAATTGTTAAAGCATGTAAAATATTCAATATAGGTCGTAACACTATATATAGATGGAAAACTCTTAAATGGGAAACAGGAAAAAGCAAAACCTTATGGTCCAGCAAAGGGTTATAATGCAAAAATAAATCTCAAAGAATTTGAAGAATTAATTATCTAATAATCATGATAAAACAGCTAAAGAATTAAGTATTATACTAGGTAATAGATTACAAAGAACTAGAATAAATTACTATAGAAAACTACTAGGCTACACTTATAAAAAAAAGTCATCTTCATCCCAAAAGGGATATTGGTTTAAGGAATGAATTTATAGAAAAGATACAGCAAATTTCTAAAGAAACTCTAGTATTCATTGATGAGTCAGGAATAGAAGATAATGTTTGTAGAGAATATGGATGGAGTATAAAAGGTACTAGATGTTATGGAAACAAAGTGTATCAACATAAATCCAGGATCAGTATGATAGCGGGGCTTCGTAATAATCAAATTATAGCGCCAGTAATATTTGAAGGAAATTGTAATAAAGAAATATTTACAACCTATGTAGAGACTATATTAACTAAAGAATTACATCCTGGACAAACAGTAATTATGGATAATATCAACTTCCATAAGAATAATATAATAAGAGAATTAATCGAGTCGGTTGGGTGCAGAATTTTATTCTTACCTACATATAGCCCAGACTTAAATCCTATAGAACATTATTGGTTTAAGATTAAGAACGAAATAAGAAAAGTTACGGGGCAATTCAAAGATATCAGTATGGCTGTAGAACACGTACTAAAGTTTATTTAACTGTACCTATTTCCTATGGTCTAGCTATATATCAACCTGTTGCTGAAGAGCTTATATCAAATGTAGATGAGGGTAACACGCTGGTAACGGAAATATTAAATATAGTAGGAAAGCATTTTGTAAGTGCTGAAAAGAAGCAATATGATGAATTAAAAGAAAAGTATAATAAAGTATAATAAAGTCATAAAATAAAAATCGAAATAGAAAGTGCTGATAGAAATACGGCAAAAATAAAATTTTGTAGACAAAATGAACAAAAAGTAATACCCCACAAACATGGGCAGGTCATTACTGTTAAAGTAGGAGAAAAATACAGTGAATTTACAGTTATAAAACCGGTCATGATGAAGAAGGTTATTATTATGAATGCCTAATAAAGAAAAATCCTAATGGAACTATAACAAACTATCTATTTGATTCTGAAAATCAGCTAGTAAAAGTACACCCTTCGTATATTGAATCGGATATAGAAAACAATAAAGATCTCGTTCTTATCAGCGGTGGGTCAGGAGAAAGCCATTCTATTTCTAGAATTAATAGTATAACAAATGAAGAAAATGTTAAGCTTCCCGCCGTTATTCACATTATTCACTCTACTAAAAATAAAAACAGTGACACATTTCAATTAGATGCAGCTGTAAAAAAATTAACTGATATTGCAGCAATATGCGATACTGAAATTCACTATGATAAATTTTATACTCAAGATAGTTATGATAATATTAATGAGAACGATAATATACATTATCATACCGGTAGAATAGCTGAAGAATTTTTATTAGGCATTTAAAAGGTGAAACCTATGAAATTTGCGGTCCTCATTCTTTTAACGATCATGTGCAGCATATATTAGAAGAGAAAATGGGGGTTATGTATACTCAGATTCATGTAGAAGAATTTTGTTCATCAGGAGGAGACTATGATCCATCTCTAAGCGGACAAGAGGGATTATCGAGTATTTGCCCATTTATGAATATGTAGTTTTACAAAAATATAAAGTTAAATATTGCTTATATATTCTAATTAGTGTATTATCCTTACGGATAAGGATTATAAAAATTATAGATAGGTGGGTGTATCCCACCTTTTTTGTTATAAATATCAAATATGCAAACTATTGAACAACAAATAACAAACGTAATAGAAGAATCCTTGACGGATATGGGGTTTGAGTTAGTTCTTGTTAAGTTTAAAGGTTTTAACCCTAAAGTAGTCGAGATATTGATTGATAGCTTAAACGGCGAAAAAATATCTGTGGAAGATTGTACTAAAGCAAGTAGGACTATCTCCGCTATTCTAGATGTTGAAGATTTAATAGAAGATGCATATTCTTTAGAGGTAGCATCAAGCGGTCTTGAACGTCCGTTAGTAAAGTTTGAAAATTATAATAGATTTTTAGGAAGAGAAGTGAAAATCAAACTTAAGGAATTATTGAACGGCAAAACTCGTTATCAGGGTAAAATAATTAAAGCCGAAAATAATAAAATATATTTAAAATGTGAAGAACAAGAAGTACTAATAGATTATAATTTAATTAAAAATGCTAATCTAGTTTTAACTGAAGAAGTATTTAAAAAATTACTAGGTTCTGTGAAAGTTTCTAATTGATTGGCTATTTTGAGGTATTTTAAAAAAATAACCAAAATTAAATCTTTTTAGAAATTGTACGCAAGAACCTAAAGCAATAAGAATAATGTATGTCTAATATAGGTAATGTAGAAATTTTACAAATTATAGATTCTGTAGCCCGTGAGAAAGGAATATCAAAAGAAATTTTGATTTCAACGGTTGAACAAGCGGTACAAGTAGCAGGACGAAAAAAATACGGTAATGAATATAATATTAAAGCTCAGATAAATAGGAAAACCGGTGAGATAAATCTTTTAAGGATCTTAAAAATAGTAGAAAATGTAGAAGATTACTTAACGCAAATCTCACTTGAAGAAGCTTTAATAAAGAATCCGGAAGCTAAAATCGGTGATGAAATATATGAATATTTACCGCCGATTGATCATGCTAGAGTATCGGCTCAAGCTGCAAAACAAGTTATAACTCAACGTGTTATAGAAGCTGAACGTGAAAAACAATATCATGACTTTAAAGATAGAAAAGGCGAAATTATAAACGGGATAGTTAAGAGAATAGAATACGGTGATATAATAGTTGACTTGAGTCGTGCTGAAGCAATAATAAAAAAAGATCAATTAATTAAGGGTGAGCATTTTAAACCTAATGATCGTATAAAAGCATATGTACAGGATGTAAGGCAAGAAACAAAAGGACCGCAGATTTTCTTGTCTAGAGTAGATAACCAGATGCTGGTTAAGCTATTTAAGTTAGAAGTACCTGAAATTCTTGAAGATATTATTCAAATAAAATCAGTAGCACGTGATCCCGGTTCAAAAGCAAAAATAGCGGTATTTGCTTCGGATAGTAGTATAGATCCTGTAGGCTCATGCGTAGGTATTAGAGGTAATAGAGTAAAAGCCGTAATAAATGAATTAAACGGAGAGAAAATTGATATAGTATTATGGAGTAATGATCTTGCACAGTTTATAGTTAATGCTCTTGCACCGCTTGCACCTGGGGAAATCACAAAAATTTTGATTGATGAAGATAGGCATAAGGTAGAAGTAGTAGTTTCGCAAGAAAATCAAAGTATTGCAATAGGTAGAAGAGGGCAGAATGTTCGTTTAGCTTCTAAGCTTACAGGTTGGAATATCGATATAATGACCGAAGAGCAAGAATCAAAAAGAAGAAATGAAGAATTCTTAACTTCTACGGAATTATTTATGGAAGCTTTAGATGTTGAAGAAGTTATAGGTCAGCTTTTATCGGTAACGGGATTTAATTCAGTAGAACAAATTGCTAGTAGTGAGATTAGTACTTTAACAAGAATCGAAGGCTTTGAGGAAGAACTTGCCGTAGAGATCAAAAATCGAGCTATTAATTACGTCGACCTTAAGAATGAAAAGATTATCAAAAAGCTAGAGGATCTAGGAGTTGAGCAAGAATTAATAGATATATTAGAATTACCGCTTGAATTAATATTAAAATTTGCCGAATATGGTATAAAGACCATAGAAGATTTAGGAGAGATGAGCGTAAATGAATTTAAAAATTTAGCTCCAAATTCTAATATAACGGACGAAAATATTAAATTGCTGATTAAAACTGCTAGACAGCACGGTGAATTAAAGGATAGTTAGTGGGTTGGGTGTATGTTATTCCTAGCTAAAAGCAATATTGTTGCATGGCTCGGGTTTATCCGTCATTGCGAGCTGGCATTGTTGCATGGATCAATTCCATCGCTGTCATCCCGCGACTTGATCGCGGGATCTAGCTAAAAATACTAAAATTATTAGTATTTTTAGTTATTTTTTTGGATACCGTGGTCAAGCCACGGTATGACACTGAACGCATTTTTAGAGCCACGCAGCCTACGGCTGCTCGCAATGATGAAAAAAAACTGATCCACGTAACAACATTTCTACGGGAATGACATAATGAAGTAGTAGACGGAAAAAACAGAAACACAAAGGTTTTAAATATGACGGATAACCAGGAAATCAAACCCAAAAAGTTGACACTTGGCAATTCAAAATTATCGCTTAATAAGTCTTTTGACTCTCTTACAGGAGCTCAAAGCTTTGTTAATGCTAAATCTAAAACGCTAGTAGAAGTTAGAAAAAGCTCTACCGGTAGTACTATCCTTTCATTAAATAAAGAAAGAAATAGCTTAGATCAAATTGTTATTGATGCTAATAAGGAAGAATTTAACAGACGTTTATCTATTCTTAAAAAAGCTGCTGAGCAATCTAAATTAAATGACCCTTCACAAATAAGCACTTTAAGTAAACTTGCAAGTATTAACCAGTCTGCTAACTCAAAAATAGAACCGCTAGAAACTGATAAAGAAGTTGAACAAAAACAGCAAAATACCGAAGAAAATAAAGTAGAAGTTAGTGCTAAAATCGTTCAAGATGATGAAGATACACCGTCACAAATACCTAAAAAGAAAGAAGAAACTTTTGTAAAGTCTCCTTTAGTAGGAATGCGAACACGTTACGGTATAGAATCAGAGAAAGAATTAGATAAAACAGCAGATAGTAAAGTAGTCGCACCAAAAATTAAGCTAGAAGAGCCAAAAAAATTCAAAAAAGCCGATCTTTTCAATATGCTTAGCGACGACGAAAGCGGCAGCGGTAGAACTAGAAGTCTTGCTTCTATAAAAAGAGCTAGAGAAAAAGAAAAGCGCAAATTAGTATCACAAACACCTGAGAAAGTATATAGAGAAGTGACGATACCGGAAGTTATCGGAGTCGGCGATCTTGCAAATGCTATGTCTGAAAGAGTGGCTGATGTAATTAAAGAATTAATGAAACTCGGTATTCTTGCAAATGCTAGCCAAACAATAGATGCCGATACGGCAGAACTAGTTGCAACAAATTTAGGGCATACGGTAAAAAGAGTCCAAGAATCAGATGTTGAAAATGTTTTAATTAGTGATGATAAGGTTGAAGATTTAAGAACGCGTGCTCCGGTTGTGACGGTAATGGGGCATGTCGATCATGGTAAAACCTCATTGCTTGACGCTCTTAAATCTACGGATATTGCTGCAGGTGAGCTAGGCGGCATTACCCAACATATCGGGGCTTATAGAGTAACTCTTGCAGATGGTAGAGCGATTACTTTTATTGATACTCCGGGGCATGAAGCTTTTTCGGAAATGCGGTCAAGAGGTGCTAAAGTAACGGATATAGTTATTATAGTGGTCGCAGCAGATGATGGAATCAAAACGCAAACGGTTGAGGCAATTAATCATGCGAAAGCAGCGGGTGTTCCTACAATTGTAGCTATTAATAAGATTGATAAGCCTGATATTGATATTGAGCGTGTAAAGAACGAATTATATGTCCACGAAATTATCGGCGAAGAGGCAGGTGGCGACGTTATGGTTATTCCTATCTCGGCACTAAAGAAAATTAACTTAGATAAACTTGAAGAAGCAATTTTATTAATTGCAGAAATGCAGGATTTAAAGGCAAGCCCTTTCGGTTCAGCTGCCGGTGTTGTAATCGAGTCAAAAATTGAAAAAGGAAGAGGAACGCTAACTACTATATTAGTTCAGCGAGGTACTTTAAGAAACGGTGATATTATAATAGCCGGTTCTTCTTACGGCAAAGTTAAAAAGATGACCAATGATAAGGGACTAGAAATAGCGGAAGCAACTCCGTCTGTTCCTGTAGAAATTCAGGGTTTAAACGAAGTACCTTTTGCCGGCGATAAATTTAACGTAGTACAAAATGAGAAACAAGCAAAAGATATAGCTGAATATAGAATGCGTCTTGCTAAAGAAAAGAAAATATCTATTGCACCGCGTTCAAGTTTAGAAGATTTATTTTTAAAAGCTTCCGGTAATAGTAAAATTAAGGAATTACTTTTAATTATTAAAGGTGATGTTCAAGGGTCGGTTGAAGCTATTTCAGGTAGCTTATTAAAATTACCGAGTGATGAAATAAAGCTTCGTATACTTCATAGCGGCGTAGGTCCGATAACGGAATCCGATGTATCTCTTGCCCATGCTTCTTCGGCTATTATTGTTGGCTTTAACGTTAGAGCAGGGGCAAATGCTTTAACTGCTGCAGAAAAAGAAAAAGTCGATATTAGATATTATAGTATAATATATAATTTAATTGATGACGTAAAAGCCATTATGAGCGGTATGCTTGATCCGATCGTTAGAGAGCAGTATATCGGAAGCGTAGAAATTAGACAAATATTCAATATTACCAAAGTCGGTAAAATCGCCGGTAGCTATGTAACTAAAGGGATTATTAAGAAAGGGGCGGGCGTACGCTTATTACGTGATAATGTAGTCATTCATGAAGGAAAACTCAAAACTTTAAAACGCTTTAAAGATGAAGTTAAAGAGGTTAGAGAAGGATATGAGTGTGGTATAGCATTTGAAAATTACGAAGATATTAGAGAAGGAGACACAGTTGAAGTTTTTGAGCTAATTCAAGAACAAAGACAATTATAATATACTCGTTGAACAAAATTGGCTACATTATCATACAAGTACTCCGGCGTTGTTGCATGGATACTACTAAAATGTACAAGTTACGACTTAATCTGACAGAGTTGAGTAATAAGGCAGCTTGATGGGCAATCATCAAATTGTCTGATATTCTCTCTATATTACCAATATTTTTATCTATATTACCAATATTACCAATATTTTTATCTTTAGCAATATAAAGTGAATCTGTAAAAGATTGCATTGGTGTTTTACCAAAGCAATGTTTACCGGAATGAGGTCTTGCATTATTGTAACTCACAAGCCAGTTATCTATATCTGTTTGCAATTCATCAAGTGAATTATAAAATTTTTTGCGGAATAGAATGTGATAGCACTCTTCCTGCATAGTTTTATGGAAACGCTCACAGATACCGTTGGTTTGAGGACTATATGCTTTAGTTTTGGAATGATCGATATTCTCAATGCCAAGATATAGTTGGTAAGCATGGTTTTCTGGTTTTCCACAATATTCCGTACCTCTATCAGTTAATATTCTAAGCAGAGGGATATCATGGTTTGCAAAGAATGGAATAACCTTATCATTTAAGTGGTCTGCAGCTGTAATAGCCGTCTTTTCGGTATAGAGTTTACAAATAGCTACTCCTCAATAGGTATCGACAAAAGTTTGCTGATAAATACGGCCTATGCCTTTAATATTACCAACATAGTAAGTATCTTGTGAACCAAGGTAGCCAGGGTGCATAGTTTCTATTTCACCACTAGCTTCACGTTGGTTTTTAACTTTTTCAAGAACAGCAAGTTGATTATCACTTAAAACAATACCATCATTTGCTACTTTAGTCTCTAGAGCTTTTAGACGTTTTTTGAAACTTTCTAAATCATGACGTAACCACACAGATCTAACTCCGCCACCAGAAATGATTATCCCACTTTTGCGTAATTCATTAGCAGCACGTTCCTGACCAAATGCTGGAAATTCAACAGCTATATTAACTACAGCATCCTCTATATTTGCGGGCACACGATTCTTAATGCAAGCTTTACGTCTAGTCATCTCATATAGAGCTTCCCCCCTCCCCACCTTGATCATGGAGCTCTTTGTAACGATAAAATGTATCCCTGCTATAACCCATTGCTTTGCAAGCTTGTGATACATTCCCTAATTGTTCAGCGAGTTTTAATAAACCGATTCTTGGCTTTATGATTTTTTCTTGATATGTTGTCATCTGACAGTCTCCTTTTTAGTAGGTTGTTAAAACTTGCCAGGTACTATCTTATCTTTTTTCTTCGTACCCAACAATCCTTAACTGTCAGATCAATTCTTTACTTTTACAAATAATAACAAACTCCTGAGATTACTTCGTAATTTCCTCGCAATGACGAAAAGTTAGAACCACGCAACAACGCCCTGCTTTCGCGGGAATGACATTTAGTAGAATATCCCTCTTTGATAAATTAATCAATTTTAAGTAAAATATAATAAAAAGTTAATAATTATTAGCCTTTATCTTGATCTCCTCATAATTTCTATTATAATGCAATGCTGATTATTATAATAAGAAATGAGGAAGAATTATGGCAATAACATCAATTTTTAATAATTTACAAAATTTAATCACATATAATATTTCTCCAAAGCCTGCCTCCTATCTTGCTAACGATGAATTTGAGTTTATAACTTATCCAAAGCAAACTACTAATCAAGAAGAAAATACTGATTTTTTAAATTCTAAAACAACCTCACAAGAAGTAGTAAAAGATCAGCCAGATACTCTAGGCATCTCTCAAATCGAATATACTGATATTATGAATGAAGCTGATAATATAATTAGTACACCTGCAAGCATAACTAACACACCTGAAAGTAAAGGTTTTTTCAGTACATTTAGTCCATCATTAAAAACAGTTTATGATTTTGGAGTAAAGAGTTTTAATATTATAAAAAATACATCTAGTATTCTTTCTTCTAAAGTTGCTAAAACTTTTAATTTTATGAGTAATAAAGTTTTTTCTTATTTAAACAATAACGCTGAAGAAACATTTAATCTCTTAGATCAACTTGAAACTCTTTCTGATAATGAGTTAGTAGAAGAAATTTTAAATACGCCTGAAAATGAATTAGATGAAGTTTTTGAAAAGATGACATATAAAAAATTGGCAAAATTAATTAATAATATTTCTGATGAGCAAGCACAAAAATTAGTTAATTATATTATGCCTTGGCATCTTGAAAAAGTAATAGATTTAATTACACGAGATAAGTTGGATAAATTATTTAATGAAAACCCTAATAATCTTTCTTTAGAAGAACTTACAGAGCAGGAACTAAAAAAATTATCAAATGAGAATATTTCTGATGAATGGCTTGAAAATATAATTATTTTAGCAGGAGAAGAAAAACTTGCAGAAAATTTTGATATTATTCCAAATAAAAATTTAGTAAGAATCGTTAGTAGTATTCCAAATAATAAATTAGCAAAGTTAATTAATAACGCCTCAGATGAAAGTCTAGTAAGAATCATTGATATTATTGACTCGGATAATTATGATTTATCGAAATCATTAGTTGGGCAAATAATAACCTTAATACATGACAAGAAGTGTGCAAAGCAAGAATCAGGTGAAGTATCTGATAGTGATTCCGGATTCTCTGATTGTGAAGATGAAATAGAAGTATCAGACAATCAAGTAGAACACTCTAATAGTGATTTTACTATGAAGTTATCAGGTGAATTATCTTATAATTATTTTGGAGTCTTTATGAAGGATGATGTAGTATACGTATAATAAAGCTCTTATGTCATTTCGTTGATCACAGGAATCCAGTAAATGGATTCCTACTTTTAACTAGGAATGACATAATTGATTGCTATTTTAGCATCAGGAGGGCGTATGTATAGCGGTTCGATAGAGCTGTTTAACTTTATATCGCTCGACAATTTATTAACAATATATCTACAAATAACCCAGGCTTTAACTCGTGCAAAACGTGGCAAGGTTATTATACTCGGTAAATGCATAATTTGGTGATATATAAATTCAAGTCCGCTACCGCAACAAACTATATTCCCTTTCTCATTTGTAAGCAGTTTTATAGCATACTCGAAATCTATCAATAACGGCTCTTCTATTTTCCCTGATTTATGAAAAACTTGCATATAAAGCTGTGAGCGATAAGCGTTTAAAAAGACATATATTTTATCATAATCTTTAACTTGAGTTATGGCTCTAAAGTAGGCATATTCAAAATTGCTAACCGCTAATGCTTTAATATTTTCCTTGGCAAATAATATACCTTTAGCACTAGCAAGTCCTATTCTAATGCCGGTAAAGCTACCGGGTCCGTTAGTTACCGCTAAATAATCTAAATCATCATATGAACATTTAGCTGCTTTCATCACGTCTTCTATCATCGGCATTAGATTTTCTGCTTGCATAGAAGGGCGTAATTCTTCTATATATGCAAGGATATTCTCATTTTCGGATATTGCTACCGATGCAGTATTATTGACTGTGTCAAATGCTAGTATTTTCATAGATTATTATTTGAATAAGTCACTATGTGTACCGGTACGTTCTAATCTTAAAACTTCATCATCCAAATAATAAAGTAACAGCCAATCAGGCTCTATATGACAATCCCAAATATTTTCCATATTAATAATTTTATGTAGCAATATTTGGTAGGGAGTAATAAATGATGTGCGATACCGGCTTTAATATTTTCTACTAATAAATCTGTAACTTTAATTAGCTTTTTAATGTCTTTACCACGTTTATACATAAGTAGTAATTCTTTCTCAAAACGTTTAGTAGAAGTTTGCAGAATCATATTAAATTAAGTTTTTTATACATTCCTTTATATGAAGAATATTTATTAATATTTAAACCTTTTGCTGATTCTTCTAATATTTTTATTGATTCTGTATTTAATTCTTTTTCCTGTTCTATTTTACGGTATATCGCTTCTCTTACAAAATTCATAATAGTATCATTTTTATGTGCAGTATGAACTTTAAGAAAATGATGTAATTCGTTTGGTATATCTATGCTTAGTCTAGTCATATTACATACTTATTTAAGTAATTACTTAAATAAGTATATCATTAAATAAGAAAAATAAAAGTAAAAATATAGAATCTCTAAGAATTATTTATAGTAAATTAAGTAGTATTAGGTGCAATTTATAGGAAATATTTTATTTTTTTAAAGATATAACGAATACCGCTAATGCTAACCCATTTACGGTATGAGATATGTTTTTAAAAAATTAAAAGATGCTGTAGAAATTGCACCTAATACTACTTAATTTACTATAAAATGTACTCCATAAAAGCTTGGCGTGCTTCAGCCTGTCTATTATTATGAAATAAATATCTATTAAAAAAATAGTTTGTTAGAGTTATAGCTTGTTTTTTTTCTTCTAATGTAATCTCGCTATTTTCTGATAGTAAAAATCTTGGTAAAATCAATAATTTATCTTTATAAGGTTTCCCTACTTTATATGATAATGCTCTACCTGATTTAGGTGATACATAGGTTAAATCAGTTGTAACATGACTCACGCCGCACTTGGTAAGATCAAGCTTATAACCCGTCTCGGCAAGTAAAGCTAGCTCAAAATTAATATAATCACGAAAACAAAAATTCTTTGATAAATTATCTAAATAGTTAATTAGAAATGAAAAAAAATTAGAATGTTCTTCTCTTTCATGAAATAACTCTTTGATTAAAGATATAACGGAATTAAAGGCATATAATTTAGCTTTATTTATTATAAAATAACCGGTGTAAGATTTGATGAGTTCACATTTAGCCATGCCGATATGTTCGTGTAGTCTTGCCTGCCAAAGAAAATCTACAATATTCCCTTCCTGATATATAAATTTGCTTTTTTTAGAAGATTCTTTTACAACCCCCGAATATAAACCATGATTTTTAGTAAAAACCGTAATAATAAATGTATTTTCTTTTAAAGGTTTTTTAGCAATTATTACCCCTATATCTTTGATATTCATGGTTTTTATTATTAAATTTTCGTCATTGCGAGGAAAATTACGGAGTAATTGACGCAGCAATCCAGTTAAAAATGCTAATTTTTAGCATTTTTTTAATTATTTTCTGGATTGCTGCGCTCCTTTCAGTCGCTCGCAATGACGACTCGGTATCCGTGCAACAAAGCCGGAAATTTACAATAGTAATTGTACGTACGCAATCTCGGGAAAATTCCTGAGATTGCCACGCTCACTAGCGTTCGCTCGCAATGACGGTTTGATATCCGCACAACAACTCCCTAGCTTCCTCGGAATCCCCTGTATATGCTATATTTTTATACCCTAGTTTGATTGCAGTAAATAAAGCGGCGTGATCCTCTCCTACATTTACGGTAAGATCTAAAACTTTTTCCGGAAATTCTTTACTTAAAGTTTTAAACATGTAATCAATTGCTAGCATACCGTAATATTTTACGCTAGAGGCATGATTTGTTAATATCAGCTGCTCTTCTACACTAGATAAAAAATTACGTGCTTCTTCCAAATTTCTTATTTCATAAACTATACTCATTTAATTATCTTTTTTAGGTCCTTTAAATGTGAGACGGAAGATATAAAGTCATACGTTAAATTTTCAAGTTTAGAGCAGATAATCTTATTAAATCCAAGTTTTACAGCTTCTTTTATTCTTGTTTCTGCTTTTGCGGTTTTTCTTATTTCACCCGATAAGCTTATTTCGCCGAAAAAGACGCTATGTTCGGGTACAGGTTTGCCGGTTGCAGCAGATATTAAGCTTGCTACTACTGCTAAATCAGAAGCAGGATCGGCAATTTTAAGTCCCCCCGCAATGCTTAAATATACCTCATAATTAGCAAGGTTAAGTCCTATCCTACTACTAATAAGCACGGCAAGTATCATTGATAACCTATTAGCATCCCAGCCTACCGCAGAGCGTCTGGGAGTTACCATATTTGAGGGTACTATAAGGGCTTGTACTTCCATAAGTAACGGTCTTGAACCTTCGATTCCTGCAAAAATAGACGTACCTATAACGTTCTGCTCTCGCTTCATTAAAAATAGTTCAGACGGATTTGTTACTTCAATAAGCCCGCTGCCGCTCATCTCAAATACTCCTATTTCGCCTACACCGCCAAAGCGATTTTTATATGAGCGTAAAATACGGAAATGATTATTATGATCTCCCTCAAAATATAGCACGGTATCAACTAAATGTTCAAGTATCTTAGGACCTGCTAGTTGTCCGTCTTTAGTTACATGACAGCTTAATAAAATAATTATATTATTTTGTTTGGCATAATTAACGAGTTCATTTGCACATGTACGAATTTGCGAAACAGTACCTGGAGGTGAGGATAATTCTTTTGTGGTAATTGTTTGAATAGAATCAATCACTACTAAATCAATATTATTCTTATTTGCTTCTATACTTGCAATAATATCTTCCAAATTAGTAGCTGCTAAAATATCGGTATTATAGTTAGTTAGGTTTAGCCTTATGGCTCTTAATTTTATTTGGTCTAACGATTCTTCGCCCGTTATATATAAGCAATTCATCTTTGATGCAAAGTTACTTGCTGCTAGTTGTAGTAACAAAGTAGATTTGCCTATGCCAGGGTCTCCTCCTATTAATATAGCAGAACCAAGCACTAAACCGCCGCCTAGTACTCTATTTAATTCACCTATAGGGGTAGGGATGCGTAACTGCTCGGCTACGTGACCTGAAAGCTTATCGAAATCTTGTTTGCTACCTGTTTTAACAATTGCTTTATTTGAACTTACTATCTCTTCAACAATACTACCCCATACACCGCAATCAAAGCACTGCCCCGACCATTTAGGACTAGTATTTCCACAGTTAGAACATGTATAATGCTTTTTGTCTTTGGTCATGTTTTTATTCGATGATGAGTATATATGAACGTCATTGCAAGCGACTACAAGGAGCGTGGCAATCTCATAAAGTAGGATTCCTGAGATTGCTTCGTCGAAACTTACAGTTTCTCCTCGCAAGGCATTATTGCGTGGACCGGTAAAACCCACTGTGTCAAGCCACGGGGTGACAGAGGTGAAATTGATCCACGCAACAATGCCTCCTTGCAATGACGTTTCTTTAAAACCAATAGCTTACTCTTACCATATAGTTTTTCACGTAAAATTTCAATATTTTTATCTAAAACATAGTCATCTAGTTTAGCCATCTCAATAACTATGATAGTACCGTCTTTAAACCAGTTATTGTTTATAAGCGACTTCATTACTTTAGGCACTATATCTTTATAATAAGGGGGGTCGATAAATACAAGATCAAAAGCTTTATTGGCTTTCGGTAGATTTAAAGCATTAATATTAACGAAATTAACATTATTTTTAATGTTTAGAGATTTAGCAAATCCTTCTGCTATTTTTAATGAGGATGTATCAATATCAATTAAGGTAGCAAAACCTGCTCCTCTTGATAGGCTCTCAAAAGCAAGGCTACCACTACCGGCAAATAAATCAAGTATGTGGGTATTTTCGTTAAATAATTTATTACCGGTAAACTCACCGGAGGTTAATATACTAAATATTGCCTCTTTGAGCTTACCGGTGGAAGGTCGATATTTGATATTTTTAGCGGTAGGTATAATTTGGTTTCTATATTTACCGGATATTATTTTTAACACTTATTTAGTTATATGCTCTTTTGTTGCCCTTGATTTTTTGTTCGACTTTTATTTTTTCAGCAAATCCTTTGCCTTTAGTGTTAGGTTTAAATTTTGCTGCGAATGTATTAGATTTTGTTTGTTGTTTTTCTACAGTTTTATCTTTCTTTTCTTTTATTTCTACTTTTGGCGTTTCTTGGTTTAAATTATTTTGTGCTTGTTTTAAAATATCTTGTTCTTTAGCTTTATCAATATTATTATTTACATTATTTAAATTTTCTTCCCTTTCTTTAGATTTTTCTGTCTCAGCTTTTTGTCTTGCTTGTTGTTTTTCTGTTACTAATTCATCAATATTTTCAGGAGGCGGTGAGATATATTTATCTATACTGCTAGTCAAATTTTCAAATGATTTCTGAAGATTGCGTAAAAGTTTTTGAGTAAGTTTATAAGTTCCGGTAGCGACTAGCCCTCCAGCTAAAATACCTGCTCCTAGAATGACAGTTTTAGTAGCAAGGGCTGTGCCGGTGACTAATAACACAGGCATTGCTACGAAAGGTGCAGCTGCTACTGCAAGCCCCGCTACTACGGCAAGCCCTACTAAAAATTTTTTACTTGCTAAGAAATTTGTTACGCTGCTAATTCCTGATGTAGTACTTTTAGCAATTTTTGTACAAAATTGTCCTACTCCGGTTTTCAGAAACCAACCGCTTTTCTCTCTTGCATGAATTTTATCTTGTAATTTAGCATGTTCGTTAACATTGACAGATGTTTTTTTACCGTCTTTATCTTGATGATCTAAATTCCCTTTAGCCTCACCTTTAGTATCATGCATCTTTGTAGCATCGTCGATTTTTGCTTTATCAAAATCTGCTCCTTCTTTATTAATTCCAGCTAGATTTGCTGCTTTTAGATTCGCTTGTTTTAGATTTGCTTCTTTAAATATAGCCTCGGTTGCTTCCATTGCTTGCATATCAGCATTTTCCAACACTGCTTTAGTGAAATCGGCTTTAGTAAGATCGGCACGCTGCATAATTGCATTTTTAAAGTTAGCTTCCTTAGCATTAATATTTTTAGCAATAGCATCTGAAATATTTAATCCTTCGGCTTCTGCTTTTTCTAAAGTAGCATTACTTAACTTAGCAAATTGTGCAGTTGCATTAGTAAGCGTAGCGTTTGTAAGATCGGCATATTCAAGCTTTGCTTTATCAAGCTTTGCTTTTGTTAAATCAGCGTTCTTAAGTTTAACACGCTGCATTATAGCTTCTCTTAAGTCAGCTTCTTTTAAAGATAATATATTCTCAAATTCAGCATCGCTAAAATAGGCATTCCTTGCAGTTATGCCTTGCATGTTACATTGCTCTTTAAATTTTGCTTCTAATGCATGTGTTTTATTCATAAAAGCATTTTCAAGATCAGTAGAAACGATATTTGCTTGATCTAGAAGTGCATTATTTAAAACTACTCCCTGCATTTGAACTCTTTGCATATCTGCATAAGCAAGCGATATACCGGTAAGATTAGAATTTTTCCATTCTGAATCTTTAATAATTAACTTTTCGGCATCGGCATTAACCATCATAACTGCATTAAATTTGCTATTTGTTACCTCTGCTTCAGATAAATCTACTTTAGGCATGTAAGCTCTCGACATATCACTATTTTCAATTTTGCTATTTTTAAGATCAGCAAAAAGAAATCCTGTGTTACGAGCTGTAACATTTTGAAAAACGGCATTTTGTAAATTAGCTCCTTCAAAATTAGTAAAATCTAAATTACAATTTGAGATTTTAATATTTTCTAAATTAGCTGAAGCAAATAATGTATTCTTCAGGTTAAGATTAGTAAGGGTTTTACCTGATAAATCGATTTCTGAAAGATCAGGGATTATATGTGTATCTTTTGAAAGATTTTTTTGTTTTCTAACAAAATCGGTAAGAGATAATTTTGTGTTAGATTGTTTCGCTGCTTCAGCTAAATATAGATCAAATTCTTGAGAAGTTAATTTTATATATTCTTTCGGTATATCTCGTTCTTTGGCAGTCGAACCTATAACATATGAAGAATCTAGTTTTATTTGTATTTTTTCGTCTTTTAACTGCTCAAAAATATCTGCAAGACCGTTACCGCAGAACATTCTAAGATTATCTAAAGCATATACTTCAGTTTCTAATTTATTTACTTCATGCTGTAACTTATTGATTTTTTCTAGTTCGTTTTGTCGGTTTTGAGCAATAGTTTCTGCGCTATTCCAAAAAGCATTTAAAAGATTAGTAGCAATCCCAGGATTATCTAAGTTTTGCTTTAGAGTTTCTAACTCTTCTTGCTTAGTTTTTAACTCTCTTGATTTAACTGTATGTAAAGTTTCTTCGTCTTCCGTAGCTAGAATATATTTCTTTTTCTTCGTAACTTCATCTACAACTATTTCTTTAATACGTTCTTTTTCTAAATCTTTATCTATATATTTATTTAATCTTTCAAGATTTGAAAAAGATAGTTTTATATCGCGTATTTTATCTTTTAGATTAGGAATTTTGCCCTCATCATTATCTTCATAATTAAAATCTGTATAATGAAGATTTGCTCCCCTAAAGTCGGTACCGATAAATATACAATCATTAAATTTTACATTTGTTAAATTTGAATCACATAATATGGTATTTGTTAAGTCACAATTATTAAATACGGCATCTGTTAGTATTGTACCTTGGAAATTAGCATTTGCTAAATCTGCGTTAATTTCCATATTTTCTAAACTGGTAATGATAATTTTATCATTATCTTCAGCGAAATAATATTTATTTTTGATAAAATCATTTAGTGAGACATTAGGGTTATCTTTTATATAACCAAGATAATCGTTTAAGTCTTTTTCTTCACATTTATATACATTAAGATTTGTCATATGTTTTCTATATGATTAGTTAAAATGCGTTAATAATAACACATTACTAATTATTTTTCCAGTATTTTATTATTTATTTCTTTATAATCTCCGGGTTTTAGATTACCTATTGTAAAACTACCATATTGAATCCTAATTAACTTGTTAACTTTTAGTCCAAAATACTCGAATATTCTTCTAATTTCACGATTTTTCCCTTCAAATAAAACTACTTCAAACCAAGAATTACTCTTATTTTTCTTAAGTAATTTTATTGAATGAGGATTATAAAATATCCCGTCAATTTCTAAATTTTTATAATTGCTTTTTAGTAGAATATCAGACTTCCCATATGCCCTAACATGATATACTCGCTTTAACCTACTTGAGGGTAGCTCAAACTGACGAGCTAAATCGCCGCTATTAGTTAGTAATAACAAACCTTCACTATTTAAATCCAGCCTACCTATTGAAATAACACGAGGTAAACCGGTTAGCTGTTCAAACACCGTTTTACGAGATAAGGGATCTTTGTGAGTGGTAATTAAACCGACAGGCTTGTAATAAATCCAAAGCCTTGGTGTTTGCGATTGATTGATTAATATGCCTGATACTTCAATTTGATTACTAATATCAACATTTGTAGCCGGTGATAAAATTGTAATGCCGTCTACTTTTACCTGCCCTTCAGCTATCAGCTTTTCAGCATCACGCCTAGAACAGATTCCTGCATTACTAATTATTTTGGCTAATCTATGCATTTTTAAATATAGTAAATTTCAATAAGAATATATAAAATACCCTTAAAAAGCAATTATACTAATATCGTTACATATATTTTAACAAAATTATACGAATGTTAATTTTACTTATCAAAACTTTTTATTCTTTAAAATTCTTATCTTCTTTTTTTAGCTGATTTTCTTTTTAGCAAAAATTAAGTCCTTTTCTTTAATCTAAACTTCATTATTATGTAAAAACTTATTGGTTCAATCCTGTTAATTTCAGGTATTTGTATAGGTAGCGGTATGATAGCACTACCCATGGTATTAGCAAAATTAGGTATAATACCTAGTTATTGATGTTTATAATTTGGTTTATAATGTATTATACTTCTTTAATTAACCTAGAGCTTAATCTTCAAGCGGGTCAAGGCTTAACACTTGGGGCATTGGGAAAATATTTTTCAGGACATACTGCTCAAATCATCGGTATGGTAAGCCTTAAGCTCCTTTTATATGCTTTACTTGCAGTATTTATATACGGAGGCTCTTCAATATTACAGAAGTTATTAGCTTTAGATACAAGTATAACTTATATAGGAGCATGGTATGTTATTATTAGCATTCTAATATTATTATTACCTCTAAAGTTAGTAGATTATATAAATCGAGTGCTATTTATCGGATTGCTTATAATAATTGCAATTTTAGTTATTGGACTTGTTTCTATGATTCAGTGGGATAATTTACCTTTATTCTCACCAAATTATAAAGAAATATCTATATGGGGTGTAGTAACTCCGGTAGTTTTTACTTCATTTGGTTTCCAAGTAATCTTCCATACCTTAACTAATTATTGTAACAAAAATGCTAAAGACGGCGTTTTTATTTGGAAGCTTAATTCCTGCAATAGTATATATAATTTGGACTTGTAGTATTCTTATTGTAGTACATCATAATAATACAACATTTTATCAACAAATGATTACAAGTAATGTAGAAGTCGGAGATTTAATTAAGTAATATAGCAAAATGGCAGTCCGTACAATTATTAGTTTAGATAATTTCAACTCTTACTATCGCTACATCGATACTCGGAGTAGGGCTATGTGATTCCCTTAAAACTATGTTTATGAATTCGATACCGAATGTAGTAATTCGTAATATGACCGCTTCTATTGTTACTATATTACCGGCTTATATTGTAGCAGTAGTAGTACCTAATGCTTTTATTACAATTTTAGGATTTGCCGGTATGATTCTTGTAATTATTGCAATTTTATTACCGGTTTATCTGTTATATAAAGCAAAGATAAATAAGTTTTATTATCCTGAATTGCAAAAACAATATCTAATTATTATATGCGTAATTGTCGGAATGCTTATAATGGGATATGAACTTGTTAATCTAGTAACTAGATAACCCCGATTATGGATAAGGAATAGAGAGGAAGGAAGGTTGCAAGAGTTATTAAACCTTATATAAATAGGGCACTGAAGGAGTAAAATAAAGGTTTAATAACATGTGTAAATATACTACAATATTTTGTATAGTAGATAAATTTTGTAAAATTTATGAGAAATGGGTAAAACATCAATTGCTGAAAAGTAATAAGCAAAGATTTAGAGAAGGTAAGCTTTCCTTAAGTGAAGAACTCTCAATAATGATTTTTACCATTTTAGTGCATATAAACATTTAAAAGCTTATTACCAAAACTTTATTATTAATGGTAATTTGTTCAGGAATCCACCTTGTTATGAGAGATTTGTTCAGCTTATTCCTTCATTATTTCTGCCATTGATTGTGATGTTACATTACTTAAGTGGGAAAAGAACGGGAATTTATTATGCAGATTCCACACATTTTGCAGTATGTAAAAATATCAGAATTAATTCTAACAGAACTTTTAATAATCTTGCAAAAATGGGACGTAGTTCTGTCGATTGGTTTTTTGGATTCAAGCTTCATATGATAATCAATGATAAGGGAGAAATTATTGCTGTTAAAATTACCAAAGGTAATGTTGATGACAGAATTGCATTTGAAGCAATGGTTATCAAAAAGGTCTAAAAGGTAAGTGTTATGATGATAAGGGGTTTATTTCAGAAAAAATGTTTACAAAACTTTATAAGCAAGGTTTAATAAAAATTACCGGAATAAGAAAGGATATGAAAAACTATTTATTACCTCTTTTGGATAAAATCCTTTTAAGGAAGAGATTCATTATCGAAACCATTTTTGGCTACATAAAAGAGAATTTTAATATTACTCCTTCCAGACATCGATCACCTATTAATTTTTTTACTTCTCTATTCTCTGCTCTTATTGCTTACCAACTTAAACCTAATAAACCATGTATTTCTTATCCATAATCGGGGTTAAATAAACTATTAAATGTGAACAGGTATTGTTGTGTGGGTTGGTAAAATCTACTGTGTCACCCCGTGGCTTGACCACGGGGTCCATAAAAACAACTTAAAATACTAATAATTTTAGTATTTTAAATTAGATCCCGCATCAAGTCGGCCTTGTTGCATGGATAGGTTTTTCCGTCATTGCGAGAAGAATTACGCAGTAATTCGACGAAGCAATCTCGGGAAAATTCCTGAGATTGCCACGCACTAACGTTTGCTCGCAATGACGACTTGGTATCCACATGAGTAATGCCTGCTCACAATAACGTTAAAGCAATTCTGATTTAATTAGAGTTAAAAGTTCTTTTCTCCAAATTACCAAATTTAGAAAACTGACTATCATAATAAAGCGGAACATTTCCAACCGGTCCGTTACGATGTTTTGCAACAATTATATCGGCAATATTATATACTTTGTTGAGCTTATCTAACCATTCGGCATGTTTAGCATCACCTGCTGCCGGTTCTTTTCTAGTTAAATAATATTCTTCACGGTAAATAAACATTACTATATCAGCATCCTGTTCTATAGTTCCTGATTCTCGAAGATCGGATAGCATAGGTTTTTTATCCTCACGTAGTTCTACCGCTCTTGAGAGCTGAGATAACGCAATAACCGGAATATTTAACTCTTTTGCTATTGCTTTTAAGCCTTGGGTTATTTCTGAAATCTCGCTAACTCTATTTTCGGATTTACTTACTCCTCTAATTAATTGTAAATAATCGATAAATAATATACCGAGATTATGCTTGCGTTTCATTCTTCTAGCTCTTGTTCTTATAGCGGAAATAGATAGAGCAGGGGTATCATCGATAAAAAATTGTAATTCCGATAAAGTATTTGCTTCCTTGCGAAGACGGTTATATTTTTCTTCACCTAGAATCCCCGTACGAAGAGAAGTAGAATCAATTTCTGCACACATTGAAAGTAGACGTGTGGTTAGCTGTTCTGAGGACATTTCTAAAGAGAAAAAACCTACCGACTGAATTTCTTGATTATCTCTAATATTTTTAAGACGCATATTATTACAGGCATTAAGTGCAAGGTTTATAGCGAATGTTGTTTTACCCATCGACGGACGTCCTGCGAGAATTATAAGATCGGAATTATGAAAGCCGAATAATTTATTATCTAGATCAATCAAACCGGTAGATATACCGATTACGTGATCGTTATTTTTCATAGCTCTATTAATGCTAGCAAGGGATTCTGAAATAGATATACCGATTTTGGTAAAACTTTTTTCATTTAAGCCTTCGCTAGCTAAATCGTAAAGCTTAGCTTCGGCATGTTCAATCTGTTCCTTTGCTTCAACTTCTAATGAAGAATTATAGGCATTATTTACTACTTCTTCACCGATATTTATTAAATTACGCTTTATTGCTAAATCATATATTATTTTACCGTAATCAATCGGATTTATTACCATCATTGACATAGTTATCAATTTTGCTAAATATTCCGCTCCTTCTATTCCTTGAAATAGTTCATCTTGAGTTAACATACTACGTAAAGTAATAGGTGTAGCTATCAGCCCTTTTTCAGTAATTTTCTCAATTGCTTCATAGATTTTTTGGTGAATAGGCTCAAAAAAATGTTCATCACGTAAAAATTCCGATACGTAATTTAGTAATTCATTATTGGTTAGAATCGCCCCAAGTAGCATTTGCTCTGCTTGAACATTGGAAGGTAAAACCCTTGGTATAGGAATATCTACTTCTTCGTTAGCAGCTATATTTTTGTCATTATTTATTTTATTACGTGCCATTGTTGTTTGTTAAATTATTATATGGTTTGAAAAAAGAAGCCCTTTATGTTATCCCCACGAGGTATTGTTTCGTGGATACCGAGTCGTCATTGCGAGCAGCCGTAGGCTGCGTGGCAATCTAGGAGAATAATAAAAAAATTCTGTAAATCAGAATTTTTTACTGGATTGCTTCGTCAAAACTTACAGTTTTTCCTCGCAATAACGTTAAAACCGATCCACGCAATAAAACTCAAAACAGAACATTTTATATTATTCATTTGAGTTTTTATAAAGATAATTTACCACACTAATATAGTTTATGAGATGAGTTTGTTATAAATACATCAGACAATAATTAGTTAATTCTACTCTCTGATACAAAAAATTACCAGTAAGAATCTTAGCAAGATTAAAACATAAAAATTATTAATAGATGCACATAAACATGAAGCAACACCAAAGAGAATTATCGATAATATATAAATATTTTTTAAACCAAATTTATCTCCCAACCAATTACTAATTGGAATGGAAATAGAGAGTGCTAAGAGAAAAGCTATACTGATCCAATTTGCATTGATAACAGAAATCCCAAAATGATCAGCAATAGTTGGAAGAGCAACATTAATAATTGTTAGGTCTAATCTATCCAAAAATAAGGTAATAGTATAAATTATAGCAACTATATGTTTATATTGAACACACATTAAATAATTTTATTTATTTCATAAAATTCAGGTATAACATTTTTAGATGGGGGATATTTACTAACAGCACGATGAGTTTTTTAATGTAAGTTTAATAGTAAAGTTGATACTTTATTGCTCATAACTACCCCAGCGTTTAATTAAATTAGTTTCGATATCGAAAAAATCTAAAACTCTAGTAATAGAGTGATTGACTATATCATCTATATTTACAGGGTTATTATAAAAAGCCGGCACAGGCGGTGCTATGATACCGCCGTAACTCGCTACTTTTAGCATATTTTCTAAATGTCCGATATGTAGTGGAGTTTCACGGGTCATTAAAATAAGTTTTCGTCTGTCTTTAAGTACAACTCCTGCCGCTCTACTAATTAAACTATCTTCCATTGAGTGAGCAATACTTGCTAAGGTTTTCATACTACAAGGGGCTATTATCATTCCCAAAGTTTTAAAAGAACCGCTTGAAATAGTAGCACCTAAATCTTTATCGTTATAATAATAATTAGCCAGTAGCTTAACTTCATCTATAGAATATTTAGTTTCGAGCTTTATAGTAAGAGCTGCTCCCTCTGAAATAATCAAATGAGTTTCGATATTTTGCTCCTTTAGTACTTCAAGCAAACGAATACCGTATATTGCTCCTGAAGCTCCGGAAATTCCTATAATAATTTTTTTCATCTAAATTTCTACAATCTATTAAATTTAGTATATAATAAAAAAAAAATTATAAAATACATTATATATGCGAATAGCAAAAATATTATTGCCGGTAGCAAAATTATTTCCGTTAGATTATTTAATATCTGAAGATTTAGAGCTAAATATCGGCGATCTTGTTGTAGTGCCTTTTAGAAATAAAGAATTAACTGGTATAGTATGGGAGCTTGCTTCAAATTCCGAGGCAAAAAAAATAAAAACTATTAGAGCGAAAGTACCGTTAAATTTAAATATTACTTTAGAAGTTTTAGAATTAATTAAATGGATGAGTAGCTACTATATGTCAGAACTTGGGAGCATAGCCAAGTTAGTATTACCTATAGATATTGCTGAAAAACCGATTAAAGTTAAAGAGCAGAAAGTAAATAATAACTTTGTGCTACCTGATTTGTCAGAAGAGCAGAAACAAGCAGTAACAATTTTAAATGAAAGTAATAAGCCTGTGCTTATTAAAGGTGTTACGGGGTCAGGTAAAACGGAAATATATTTTCATCTAATAGCAGATTACTTAGCAAAAGGCAAACAAGTGCTGGTTATGTTGCCTGAAATTGCTTTAAGTACACAAATTATTAATCGATTTATAGAGCGATTCGGTTTTGAACCTATCATATGGAACTCAAACGTTACTAAAGCTCAAAAGAAAATGATTTTAAGAGGCATATTAAGTGATAAAGTTAAAGTAGTAATTGGGGCTAGAAGTAGTTTATTTTTACCTTTTAAAAATCTCGGTTTGGTGGTTATAGATGAAGAGCATGACGATTCCTATAAACAAGATGACGGTATATTATATAATGCTAGGGATACGGCTATCGTAAGAGGTACATTTGATAAAGCACAAATTGTTTTGTGTTCGGCAACACCGTCTATTGAAACGATGTATAATATAGAAATAGGTAAATATCAATTGGTTACATTGGTTAATAGATACAAAAATGTCGATTTGCCGAATATAGAAATAATCGACATGACTAAAGAAAAGCTACCTAAGAATTCATATTTATCTAAGCTTCTTATAGAAGCTATTAAAGATAATTTAGATAATAAAAAGCAAGTATTATTATTCCTTAATAGGCGTGGTTATGCTCCGCTAATGCTCTGCAAAGCTTGCGGTTACAGATTTACCTGCAAATATTGTTCTAGCTGGATGGTAGTACATAAAGCGACTAAAAAACTTGAATGTCACCATTGCGGTTATCAAAGTAAAATTTTTAGTTCTTGTCCTGAATGTCTAGAAGATGAAACATTAACTATTTGTGGTCCAGGTATAGAGAGAATAGAAGAGGAAGCAAAAGCACTCTTTCCTGAGAGTAAAATTGCGGTGATAAGTAAAGATCATGCTAAAAGTCCTGAAAAAATAGCACAGCTTCTACATCAAATGGAAAATTTAGAAATTGATATTTTAATAGGCACACAAATAATAACAAAAGGTTACCATTTCCCGAATCTTACCTTAGTCGGTGTAATAGATGCCGATCTTGGGAGTAATAACGCCGATCTTAGAGCATCTGAGCGAACTTTCCAGCTACTACATCAAGTGGGAGGTAGAGCGGGTAGGGGAGATAGTAAAGGTGTGGTATATTTACAAAGCTATTATCCTGATAATATAATTTTTAGTTATGTTAAGGCCGGTGATGAAGATAGTTTTTTTACAAATGAACTTGAAATAAGAAAATTAGCAGATATGCCGCCATTTTCTAAAACGGCATCGGTAATTTTATCAGGTTCCAGTGAGGCTAAAATTCTAGAAATTGCTAGGGATATGGTCCGAATCGCACCAAAAGCAAACGTGAAAATTTTAGGACCGGCAAGCTCATTAATGTCAAAGCTCGCCGGTAAATATCGTTACCGGATACTCATTATAGCCGATAAGAAATTTAATTTGCAGAAATATTTAAAATTTTGGCTAAGCCTTATAAAAATTCCTTCTTTTTGTCATCTAAAAATAGATATCGATCCTAAAAGTTTTTATTAGCTTCTATATCTTTCTCCTTTATTCTTCGACGGTGGAACATTAGATGAATGAGGAGAAGGATTAGTAAGAGATTTTTGTATTTCTGCTATAGCTTTTTTAGTATTTTGAGTAGAATTTTTTATAGCATCTTTATAAAAAGCAGCTTTAGCTTTATCTCCAGTAAAAGAATATTTTATAAAATTACCAATATTTTTCCAAATAGGATTATTATCCATTTTTGTAGTTTCTTCACACCATTTACCTACCTCTTTCAGTTTTGCTTCAACTTTAACTATAGCAGTTGGATTATGTTTATTATCATCATAAATCTGAATAATATTATTTACTTTTTCTTTAAATTCAATGTGTTTTCTACTTTGTTTCAAATGAGCTATTATATCATCATTGTTTACTAATTTTCTAAGATTATCAATTATATCAGATAATTTAGGTGGTTCAGGTAATTTATAATGTTGATTGCTTTTCTCAAATTTATCTTTGTGTGGATGATTCTTTATTAGATCATCTTCTATAAAAGAAACAAACTCTTTTTGAGGTACTCCTACTTGTTTTATTAGCCGTCCTAATGATTGTTCATAAGCTTTAATAGTAACATCAAGACGCTTCCCTGCCATAGAACCGCTTAATTCTATATAGCGGCTAAATTCTGGAATCAAAGCATCTTTGGTATCAATATTATGATCTTTAAAAAATTTCTCTATTTTCTCTTTTACGGTTAAATTAGATTGTTTTTTAGGTGTTTCTTCCGGTACTTTTGTTTGTTCCGGAGCCGGTTTTGAAAAAATAATAGGCTTTTGGGTTTCAACTTGCGGAGATGGGGTATCGACAAATATATCAAGTGCTTGGGAATGTGTAGTTAAGTCAGTCTGTTTTTTATGTGCCTCGTTCCATGCCTTTATTTGCTCAGAAGTAGGTTTTGGAGGAACAGCCGGTTTTGTATTTTTTGGTGGGTTATTTGACATATTTGATTTTTTTTCCCACTCTTTTATTCTATCTTTTACTGATTTTGGAATATTACCTTGTGCCATATTAAGCTCCTAATTTACATATTTTTATATTTTTATTAGTTTGCTTAAATTTTTTATAAATTGCAAGCAAAATTTCTTTTTGTAATGCAATATTTTTACTATAAGATAGTTAGGTTATATATTAGAATCCAAGTTATTAACTAAAATGAGATATGAATTTTATGTACCCCCATATTAGACTTAGAAGAAATAGAAAAGTTTTTTGGCTTAGAGAATTAATAGCTGAAAATAATTTATCAATTAGTGATTTAGTGTTGCCTTTATTTATTGTTGAAGGACATAATGAAAGGCAAGAAATTAAGACTATGCCCGGTATATATCGTTTATCGATTGATCAAATAGTAGAAACGGCAAAAGAAGCAGCAGAGCTTGGTATTAATGCTATTGCATTATTTCCTAGTATTGATCAAAGTCTAAAAAGCGAAAATGCCGACGAGGCTTATAATTTAGATAATTTGATATGTAGAACTATTAGAAGCATCAAAAACGCTAATATTGATATCGGTATAATATGCGATGTAGCACTTGATCCTTATACTACACATGGTCATGACGGTATTGTGTATCACGGGGAAGTTGATAATGATAAATCAGTAAGAGCCTTGTGTAATCAAGCATTAGTACTAGCAAAAGCCGGAGTAGATATTGTTGCACCTTCTGATATGATGGATGGAAGAATCGGGGCAATAAGGGAATATATTGACAAAGAGGGGTTTATAAATGTTGGAATTCTTGCTTATGCCGCTAAATATGCTTCAAGCTTTTACGGTCCGTTTCGTGAGGCAGTTAGAAGCACTCAAAAGAATTATTTAGATAAATCAAGCTATCAAATGGATGTGCGTAATATTAAGGAAGCAATGCTTGAGATTGAGCATGATATAGCAGAGGGAGCCGATATGGTTATGGTGAAGCCTGGTATGCCGTTTTTGGATGTTATTCGTGAAGCGGCAAATAATTTTAATGCTAAAATTTTTGCATATCAGGTTAGCGGAGAATATGCAATGTTAAAATTTGCAGCAGAAGCAGGGGCGATTGATTGGGAGAGAGCTTTGATGGAGTCATTAATTAGTTTTAAACGTGTCGGTGCAACAGGTATATTTACCTATGCAGCTCTTGAAGTAGCTGAAATATTAAAGAACAAATAAAATTAAGTAGAAAACGGCTTCTATCCTTGATAAAAAATAAATAATATGTTTTATAATTATATCAAAATTATCAATATAAAGAGGCGAGGATGACTCAAAATAAGAAATCAGTATTTAAAGGTTGGAATTTTTTAAAGCCTAAAGGAGGCGGAGCTAATGAAGTAGGAGAGCATGGCGGCGTATATCAAAGCTCAGACGGTAAAATTACGGCGATGATAAAAAAAGAGGCTTCAAGCTCAAAAAATATAGCCGAGTTTTTAGGATCTCAAATTTTTGAAGCTATAAGTCCCGGAAATGGAGCAAAGGTTAATTTAATTGCTCCTGATGATTTTAATAAATCTAAAGCTGTTGATTCGCAAATATATGTCAAATCTGAATTTTTTGAGAATTATAGTAGCGATATGTATGTGGACATGGATAAACATATGTCTGCTAAAACTAAACCGAGTTCTTGGTTTAGAAAGGACGGCGGTAGACCGCTTTTTATGGGGGCTAGAAATAAATTATTTAGAACCTTAGAAAATGCTTTTAAGGAAATTAAGTATCAGAACTTTGAAAACATTATGCCGGCAAGTTTATTGATCGGCGATTTTGATATACATGTTGGAAATATAGGAGTTATCAGAGATCAAAAAAATCCAAAAACTTTACCTAAATTAGTAAGAATTGATTTTGCCGGTAGTTTTGATAATTTAACAAATAATATCTATCCGCATTCAAGAGCCAAACATTTGCCTGGATTCGGTCCCACTAACCATTTTAGAGAATTTCCTTCTAATTTAAGAACAAAAAATCCTAATTTTGCCGATAGCTTACTTGCAGTTTCTAAAATTGATTTAAGCAAAACTATTGATAAAAGTTTTGATGAATTAACTAAATATTATAGTAATGAAGCAATTGCAGAATTTGCAAAACAAGCGATGCCAAAGAAATTTAATAATAAAAAATCTAAAGAAATAACGCCTGAAGAAATTAAGGCTAGTTTAATAGATACAATGAAAAAAAGGCAAGAATCCTTAAAGGAATACGGCTTAGAAATTAAAGTAAATAGTTTAATTTCTAAAAAATATAGTTTTCCTTATTACGAAGTGAAAGAGCAAGGATTAAAAACATTAATGAAAGAATATCCTGATTATTTTGAGAAAATTCTTAATTATGAAGAAAGAAAAAAAGGGGGACAAAAACTTAAATTAAGAAATAAAGTTACTACTAATTTTGTAAGAATTTTAGAAATACTTGGTATTAGAGATAGTGCGAAAAAACATTTAATAAAGACAATAAAAAGTTTAAATGAAGATATTAAAGATGAAAGAAATTTAGCTGATTCTTCTGATAAAATAAAGAAAGAATCAAAACAAAAATCAGTAAAGACAAATATAGACGCAAACAGAGAATATGTAGACGCTCTAGAAAAATTCAAAAAAGAAGTCGGAACGGATGATATTGTTAGTGTTACTCCAAGTCAATTAGGTCTAGCTAAAAAAGCTAAACAGAAAGACCAAGATTTATTAAAATTAGATGAAGAAGATCTAAAACATATAAAGAATCTAAAAGAAAAGGTTGTGAAGCCTACTAAAACTACTGCGGCTAGTGTTGTTAATAAAAAGTCTACACCATCTAAAACGAGATAATAAATGAACCAAGCAACAAGAAGCCTACAACTAAGTAATTAATCAGTAAAAGCCCATATTGCATAGGAAGCTTAATTATCTCAATCTTTTTAGAAAAATACAGGGCTTTTACTACTTTAAGATAATAAAAAGCAGCAACTACGCTGGTAAAAATACCACAATAAGCTAATGCGAATTCTTCTTGATTAATTGCTTGGTAAAAAAGGTAATATTTACCGAAAAATCCTGTAAGAGGAGGGATTCCAATCATTGAAAACATAACTATGCTAATTACGGTAGCTATAGTTTTATGGTTCTCTGCAATTCCTTGTATAGTTTTAAAACTAGCTTTATCGGTGTCTTTACCGAGCAGCATGATTAAGCAAGTAAAAAATCCTATACTTCCTACCGCATATATTAGAATATATAGTAAAGCTGCTTTATATCCTTCTTGATTATGCAGAAGAACGCCGATTAATACATAACCGATATTTAAAATAGTACTATAAGCCATTAATCTTTTTAGAGAAGTTTGACGAATAGCTCCAAAAGCTCCAAACAGCATAGATAATATAGCAATTATCTTTATTAAATTATAATTAATAGGGTAGTAGTTACCTATGATTAATTTGCTGATATTTAATAAAACAATAACCATACCTATTTTTGAGGCAGCGGTGAAATAAGTAACCGAAGTAATCGGCGATCCTTCATATACGTCAGGGACCCAAAAATGAAGTGGAACGCTTGAGAGTTTAAAGAAAATACTACTTAAAAATAATACAATACCGATTATTAAACCAAGATCCATCCCAGAATTATCATTTAGTTTATATAAGATATCCTCAAATTGTAGGCTTCCGCCGAATCCGTATATAAAAGAAATACCGAATAATGATAAACAACTAACTAAACTACCTAAGATAAAATATTTTAAAGCACCTTCCGATGATTTAATATCATTTAATTTGAATCCTGCAAGTGCATATGAAGTTAAAGCAGTAAGCTCCATACCGCAGAATAATAATAGAAAATTCCGTGATGAAATTGCAACAAAAATACCTACGACCGATAATAACATTAAAGTAATAAATTCAAACTTTAATTCCTCAGCAACAAGAATAGAGTAATCACGGTATATAATCATGGAGATAATAGTGAATAGTAGCACTATGCTTTTACTAATACCGATATTTATTTCGGTAGCAAATGAGTGCCATACTCCTTCATAGCTTGAGTACTTAAAGGTAAGAAAAATTGATAATATGCATAATAAAATAATGATATTAGAAATAATTCTATTTTTATTTGGTATAATTACGGCAAAAAACTGCCCTAAAAGTGCTATTAAAGTCAAAGTTATTTCAGGAAGTAGCAGTAGCATATAAAACTAATATTATTTATGGAAATATAGATATTAGTAAATAAATCATTTTTTATCAACAAACTTATATATAATATTGAACTTTAATAAAAAAGATAAAAGAGTTACTTAGTAAAGAATCGGCTAATAAGAATGATAAAGATGATTCAGAAAAAATAAAAAGAATCATAGATATAATAAATACCGAAAAAGAAGAAAATAATAAGATTAATCTAGTACATAAGGAATTAGGTAAAAATAATATAGAAGAAATAAAAGATATAATTGAATCAATAAACAGAATCCAAGCAGATATAGGGAAAATATTATTATTAGGCGGTGCAGGAGTTGGAAAAACAACGTTATTGCATAATATATCCTATAAATGGGGGAAAGGGCAGTTGTGGAATGATAAGTTTGATTATGTATTTAGAGTTAAGTTAAAAGAGCTATTAAATGAAAGTTGGAGCAGAGAATATGAACCTAGTGAGTTACGTCAAGATAAAGTTGGTTGTTTCATTCATTACTGTTTAACGCATAGTGCAAAATTTTCAAAATCAGAAAAAATACAACTACTGAAAGATATATTAAGTATTGAGGAAAAACAAAAAGATAAGGTTTTATTGTTGCTAGACGGTTATGATGAAGTAGCACATTTAAATATGTCTAATAGAAATGATTTTCAAGACATAATAGATGAAGTATCAGAATATAAAAATGTAATAATGAGTTCTAGACCTAATGCGGTTGTAGAGGAGATGAGTAGTCAGTTTGAGCGGAAAGTAGAAAACACAGGCTGGGATATGGAGGGAATAGAGAAATATATAAATAAAAATTTTGAGAATGATAAGGATAAAGAGTTTGGAGTGCAGTTAAAAAGCTTTTTAGCAGTTAATAACCAAATAAAAGAGATATGTGAAGTTCCTATCAATACGGCATTAATATGTTTAGTTTGGGAAGATAAAGACATACGATATAAATTTCAAAAAAATAACCAAGAAGATTTTAATATAAGTCAGTTATATCATGAAGTAGTAATATGGCTTGGAAAAAATATTTTCAGAAATTTGAAAATGAAAGAATAGTAAATTACCGACGGACAAATATTATCTACACCTGAATTGCAGTTCTTACAAGAAATAGCTTTTGAAGCTTTGGTAAATACAGGGAAGCTAGTAACACATCAATTAAAAGTTAGACGATAAGAATTTCAAAACTCTTAATATAGAAAAAATAAATAAGCTTGGATTGCTTAAAGCAGAAGGAACAGGCGAAAGCATAATAAATCTAAATCATCAATTTATTCATTTAACATTTCAAGAATATCTAGCTGCATGTTATTTAAAAAATCAGTTAGCAGATAATAATACAAAATACAAAACAGCAAGTTTTATCGGGGAGCATAGAAACGAGCCAAAATATCTAATGACTCTGAAGTTTTTAGCAGGGATAGTAAATAATGATAGTAATCAAGAATTAACAGAAATATTTTGGGAAGCTGTAACATGTAATGTTGACGGAATATTAGAGCTAGAGATTGAAAGAAAGATTATATTATTAATGCACCTACTAACTCAAAGCAAAATCAATGGGAAATTTGATAACAGAATACTGAATTTAAAACAAATCCAAAATTTAATAGACGATACCGTATTAAAAGATATTACAATTTGGGAACAACATATAATAGAAAGCGGATATTTATCAGAAGACATAATTAAAACAGTAAATGAGAAATTACAACAGAAAAACTCTAAACTTCAAGAATTAAAAGCAGCTATAGAAATAATCACAGACTTAACAAATAAAAATGTATGGGGTAGTAAAACAAAAATTTATGAAAGATTAATCGGTTTATTAAAAGTTGATGGTACGCAATTACAGCAAATAGTACTACAAAAATTAGTACAAATATTAGATGAGACGATAATACGAAAAAGCATAGGAGAGATAGTATCATTATTGGATACTTGGGTATTAAATGAATATGTAAATATAACATTGATCAAAATAATTAATGTTCCTGACTTAAATAAAAAAGTATTGAATCATGTAAAAAAATTGGATGATAAGCTTTTAATTGTTGAAAGTTTAGTCGGTATAGTAAAGGCACTACCTGGTTTAACCCCGATTATGGATAAGAAATACATGGTTTATTAGGTTTAAGTTGGTAAGCAATAAGAGCAGAGAATAGAGAAGTAAAGAAATTAATAGGTGATCGATGTCTGGAAGGAGTAATATTAAAATGTAAAAGTAAAGAATTGATCTGACAGTTAAGGATTGTTGGGTACGAAGAAAAAAGATAAGATAGTACCTGGCAAGTTTTAACAACCTACTAAAAAGGAGACTGTCAGATGACAACATATCAAGAAAAAATCATAAAGCCAAGAATCGGTTTATTAAAACTCGCTGAACAATTAGGGAATGTATCACAAGCTTGCAAAGTAATGGGTTATAGCAGGGATACATTTTATCGTTACAAAGAGCTCCATGATCAAGGTGGGGAGGGGGGAAGCTCTATATGAGATGACTAGACGTAAAGCTTGCATTAAGAATCGTGTGCCCGCAAATATAGAGGATGCTGTAGTTAATATAGCTGTTGAATTTCCAGCATTTGGTCAGGAACGTGCTGCTAATGAATTACGCAAGAGTGGGATAATCATTTCTGGTGGCGGAGTTAGATCTGTGTGGTTACGTCATGATTTAGAAAGTTTCAAAAAACGTCTAAAAGCTCTAGAGACTAAAGTAGCAAATGATGGTATTGTTTTAAGTGATAATCAACTTGCTGTTCTTGAAAAAGTTAAAAACCAACGTGAAGCTAGTGGTGAAATAGAAACTATGCACCCTGGCTACCTTGGTTCACAAGATACTTACTATGTTGGTAATATTAAAGGCATAGGCCGTATTTATCAGCAAACTTTTGTCGATACCTATTGAGGAGTAGCTATTTGTAAACTCTATACCGAAAAGACGGCTATTACAGCTGCAGACCACTTAAATGATAAGGTTATTCCATTCTTTGCAAACCATGATATCCCTCTGCTTAGAATATTAACTGATAGAGGTACGGAATATTGTGGAAAACCAGAAAACCATGCTTACCAACTATATCTTGGCATTGAGAATATCGATCATTCCAAAACTAAAGCATATAGTCCTCAAACCAACGGTATCTGTGAGCGTTTCCATAAAACTATGCAGGAAGAGTGCTATCACATTCTATTCCGCAAAAAATTTTATAATTCACTTGATGAATTGCAAACAGATATAGATAACTGGCTTGTGAGTTACAATAATGCAAGACCTCATTCCGGTAAACATTGCTTTGGTAAAACACCAATGCAATCTTTTACAGATTCACTTTATATTGCTAAAGATAAAAATATTGGTAATATTGGTAATATAGATAAAAATATTGGTAATATAGAGAGAATATCAGACAATTTGATGATTGCCCATCAAGCTGCCTGATTACTCAACTCTGTCAGATTAAGTCGTAACTTGTACATTTTAATATTACTCCTTTCATACATCGATCACCTATTAATTTCTTTACTTCTCTATTCTCTGCTCTTATTGCTTACCAACTTAAACCTAATAAACCATGTATTTCTTATCCATAATCGGGGTTACTTAAGGTTACTGTATAATATTCTGTAAAATGGCCTTTAAATATAATTCTATAGAATGTTGCATAATAAATTTGATTGGATAGATTAGTCTATCTTTCTAGCAATGATACTGTAGTTGTGCTGAGATTAAACCCCTTACTGCATCATAATAACCTTGTATATAGTCTACATACTAGCCCCTCATGCATACTAACTATGACATTCATATCTTGTCCTTTTTGTCTCACTTAATATCTCATTGTTAATTTAAAATACATTTTATTAATGCGAAACTCGCGTTAATAAAAGAAAATTACCTGAACACAAAAAATCTTATTATAACACCCCTTAAAATCGCTAATTTAGCATTGTGAACTTTGTTACTAAGGTGGTATTAAAAAATTTTATAAAAACATCTGTAATATTTTACGATAAAGAACGAATAAAGTCTTCTTCAAGACCAGTGACACTAGAAATGAAAGAAAAATTACAACCTTGAGATAGCATTTTTTTTGCTATTTCTACTCTTTCTTCAGCTTTTCCTTTCATTTGACCAATTTGAATCCCCTCAGCTTTTCCTTTTTCAATGCCTTGAATTATGCCATGCTGAATGCCCTCATCTATGTATTTTTGTGCTATTGTTCTCATAATATTATCTTTTTCCTCTGTTGATAAATGCTTAACTATTATTTGTTCTAATTCTTGCTGCTTCTCTTCAGAGATCTTAGCATCAGTATACCATAAAAACGATCTTAAGTAAATATATCCTGATTCCTTATCCATTATTAAACTTGGTTTAAATCTAGTTAAAAACTCATCCCATAGTTTTAGCATATCCCTTTGGTATATGTGCTTTAAAAAATACTCCATCATCCCAAGATGCTTCTTCTTTGCTATCTCATCATCAGACTGACTTTGCAAATCTACTAGTTGATAATCTTTCATCATTAGTTTCTTTGCTTGCTCTGGTTTTGTAAATAATTCCCAGAAATTTCTTGGTGCACTATATACTTCATAACCATTATATATTAACAATGGACAAATTAATGGTAATTTCTCTTTATTTGTCATGTGACGTTCACATAGAAGCAGCATATATTTCCATAATCTTAATGCTATCCAATAATCACAAGTAGATTGAGCCTCTATTAGTACATAGACAAATGCTTCTTTTTGATCTCTAGTTTTTACCGAATAAATTATATCACTATATTTTCTTTTTAAATCATCTTCGATAAACGACTCTTTTTCTACTGTTATTTCTCTTAAATCTATTAAATCCTTAAAATCTGAGGGCAAATAATGTTCTAAAAATTCCTGGGCTGCTATCTTCTCAGTTAGAATATTCTTTACTAAAGCATCATGTTTTAATTTTTTTGCCATATAACTTTTATTATGTGATTCGTATCGCAGTACTACTTGGTGCTCTTAAAGTCTTATTCCTTGATTGAGTTTGATCTCAGCAGCATTTTGAATCTCAGTTTTTATTTCTTTACCTATTTCGGAAGCTTGATTTATATACTGCATGACTTGCTTATCTTTTCCGATAGCTACTAAATAATCTTCAAAAACGAGATGACTTTTGCCTTGAAAATCATGTACTACTATATCACAAAATCTTTTATAACCAAGATTATAAGTTGTATTATTTAGGATCAAATTTATTCTTCATTATTTGTAGATCTTGCTGTATCTTCTGCTCTATTGCTGCTACACAAATCTTGTGACTATAGAGCATACAAGAATCTAGACCTTTTTCTCTATATAGTTGTAACGCGGTATTTATATCTTCTATAGTGCCAAACTTTACTAAAGCTTTTATTTGCTGCTGCTGCACATTACTTAGTTCACTATTATCGTTATTTGCCATTTTTGAAAATAGTAATTCTATGGACTGAAGTTGTGATTTTCTATTATTATGTGCTTTCAATGATGATTTAAGTTCAGCTACATTGCTAGCTGCTGTTAATTTTGCTATTTCAGGCTCTATAAGCTTGTCTATAGATTCTGCTCCTTGTGATTTTAACATATCATTAAAATCACCTTTTTCTGGTGGTCTTATTATTGATACCACAGCTCCTTTACTAAATAACCCCGATTATGGATAAGGAATAGAGAGGAAGGAAGGTTACAAGAGTTATTAAACCTTATATAAATAGGGCACTGAAGGAGTAAAATAAAGGTTTAATAACATGTGTAAATATACTACAATATTTTGTATAGTAGATAAATTTTGTAAAATTTATGAGAAATGGGTAAAACATCAATTGCTGAAAAGTAATAAGCAAAGATTTAGAGAAGGTAAGCTTTCCTTAAGTGAAGAACTCTCAATAATGATTTTTACCATTTTAGTGCATATAAACATTTAAAAGCTTATTACCAAAACTTTATTATTAATGGTAATTTGTTCAGGAATCCACCTTGTTATGAGAGATTTGTTCAGCTTATTCCTTCATTATTTCTGCCATTGATTGTGATGTTACATTACTTAAGTGGGAAAAGAACGGGAATTTATTATGCAGATTCCACACATTTTGCAGTATGTAAAAATATCAGAATTAATTCTAACAGAACTTTTAATAATCTTGCAAAAATGGGACGTAGTTCTGTCGATTGGTTTTTTGGATTCAAGCTTCATATGATAATCAATGATAAGGGAGAAATTATTGCTGTTAAAATTACCAAAGGTAATGTTGATGACAGAATTGCATTTGAAGCAATGGTTATCAAAAAAGGTCTAAAAGGTAAGTGTTATGATGATAAGGAGTTTATTTCAGAAAAAATGTTTACAAAACTTTATAAGCAAGGTTTAATAAAAATTACCGGAATAAGAAAGGATATGAAAAACTATTTATTACCTCTTTTGGATAAAATCCTTTTAAGGAAGAGATTCATTATCGAAACCATTTTTGGCTACATAAAAGAGAATTTTAATATTACTCCTTCCAGACATCGATCACCTATTAATTTCTTTACTTCTCTATTCTCTGCTCTTATTGCTTACCAACTTAAACCTAATAAACCATGTATTTCTTATCCATAATCGGGGTTAGTTACTATCTGAAAATATTAAAGATAGATATATGGCAAGTAACAAAATTAATCCTACTTACGGTATAGGTTATTTATGGACAAGACTAGATCAAGCAAGTTATATTTTTAGTACTAAGTTTGATGGCAAAGAAGATAAAAGCGGTAAGGATATAAATGAATATGTAAAAGCGATTAACTCCATATACGGTAAAAATTATATTACTAAAAATAAAATTCGTTCATATGCTTATTTAGATTTATTTGATCCGTTTTTAGTTTATTCAGGTTATTCATTTGTAATGAATACTAACTTAAATGATATTCCGATGATTGATTAGGACCGGTTAAATATTTATCGGCTACTAGAGCGATACTTGCTCCATACAGTTTAGAGCGTGGTTTAGTTAACCATTTTGTTTTTGATAACAAATATATTCAAGTTAATGTTAATTACGGCAAAAATCAGAAATTTAAGTCTTACGGTGTCGGAGTTAAAGCTAATAACTTAGTCAAATTTGATTTTATCGGTTTAGGTTTAGAAGCGGCATTTTGGAATCAGCCTAAAATGTTAACCGCTACTCCTTTAAAAGAGAGCTGTAAACAAGGTGGACTTGGAGCAGTTAATTTTGAGCTTAGCTTAAATGAAACATTTAAGATAGTCGGCTTAGGCGGTTACAAAACAGCCAGATTTATCGAAGGTATGCCTTTAAAAGCCTCAGCTATTCTTAGAGCAGGGCTAAAATTAGATTTATAAGCATTGCAAAAAACGTCATTGCGAGCGGGCGTTGTTGCGTGAATCTAAAAATGCGTTCGGTGTCATACCGTGGCTTGACCACGGGAAAAACAACTTAAAATACTAAATTTTAGTATTTTAAGCTGGATCCCGCGATCAAGTCGCGGATGACACTGGAAAAACTGATCCACGTAGGCAATGCTTTCGTAGGCATAACATAAGGACACTTATTTTTTTATTAACTCTCTACTTATTTTAAAGTATATATGTAATCATGATATTAAAGTAATGATATATGACTATATATGCTAACTATTCTAGAAAAATTTTTATTCTCTTCTGTAAAAACGTTCATTAATATACGTGAAGATACCGTATCTGCTCTTAAAAGGCTTGGTATTAACAATATTCGGGATTTATTATTTTATCTACCCGTTTCTTATCAAAATAAAATATTATCACCTAATTTAACCGAAGTTAGAGACGGTGAAATAATCCAAACGGAAATTGTAATTGAGAGCATTAATTTACCGAAAAAAAGCCATCAGCCGTTAAAGATTACGGCTAGCAATGATACCGGTTCGTTGTTATTAGTGTTTTTCCATAAGCCCCCTCCATTTATTTTTAACAAGTTAAAAATTGGTACTTCTCATATTATCAGCGGGAAAGTACAATTTTTTGATCATTATTTGCAGATTCCACATCCTGAATTTATTACTAATCCTAAGCTTGCAAAGGAAATAGAGCCGATTTATTCCCTGACATATTTACTGAGTAACAAACAGCTATATTCGTATATCATAAAAGCAATAGAGATATTTGAAGAGAAATGTAAGAGTATAGAAGATAAAGAAGTAAAAGATTATTTAGATATTATATTGCAGAATTTGAAAATGTTGCATGTAAGTGAGGCTGTCATACCGTGGCTTGACCACGGTATCCATAACAACAACTGGATCCCGCGGTCAAGCCGCGGGATGACAACCCCAAGCAATACAATAAAGCCGTGGGATGACACTGAGTCGGCCAAAAAACAACTAGCAGCTAAGGAGCTTATCGCTAATCAAATATCTCTTTTAAATGTACGTACGCAAATAAGTAGAAGACAAGGTAATATTTACCCTAAAGCTGCAGCTATTCAAGCAAATATATTAAATGAGCTAGAATTTGAGTTAACTTCTTATCAAAAGCAGGTTATAGAAGAAATAGAGTTTGATCAAAGCGATAAAGTAGAAATGATGAGATTGTTGCAAGGCGATGTCGGCTCAGGTAAAACTTTGGTAGCTTTGCTTACGATGGTAAATACCGTGAAAGCCGGGTTTCAAGCAACTCTTATGGCTCCAACCGATTTGCTTGCTAACCAGCATTACGAGTTTTTTGTTAAAGCATTAAAAAATACTGATATAAGTGTTGCGTTGCTTACCGGTAAGATTCTTGGGTCAGTTCGCAAAAATATTATGCTGCAGCTTGAAAGTGGTGAGATTGATATATTAGTTGGTACTCATGCGTTATTTCAAGAGAAAGTAAGTTTTAATAAGCTAGGTTATATAGTGATCGATGAGCAGCATAGATTCGGAGTGCAGCAGCGTTTGAATCTAATAAATAAAGGAGTAAATCCCGATGTATTAGTTATGACTGCTACACCAATCCCTCGGAGTCTTGCACTTACTATGTTTGGCGATATGAGTATCTCAAAGCTAATGGGTAAGCCGAAAAATCGTTTACCTATCGCTACGAACACTATGTCCGTTAACAAGATAGAGCATATTATCGAAGCAATAAACAAGAAACTTGTATTAGGTGAGCGGGTATATTGGATATGTCCATTGATAGAGCAGGGAAAACCCCCTGTTGTCATACCGTGGCTTGACTGCGGTATCCAAAAAACAACTTATAATGCTAGTAATTTTGACTGGATCCCGCTACAAGCTCGTGGGATGACTCCAGAGGAGGAAGAGGATAGTTTATTGATGGATGTGATGAATCGTTTTAACTCTATTGAAAATATCTATCAAGGTTATACCGGTATTATTCACGGTAAGATGAAGAACGAGCAGAAAGACCAAATAATGAAGCAATTTAAGGAAGGTGAAATTAAGATATTAGTTGCAACAACCGTTATTGAAGTTGGAATAGACGTACCTGAAGCCACCTTAATAATTATTGAAAATGCTGAGCAGTTTGGTCTCGCTCAACTTCATCAGCTTAGAGGTAGAGTAGGGCGGGGTAGTTTGCAGTCATATTGTATATTGTTATATAATCCTAAAAGGCTTGGAAAAGTTGCCCGAGGTAGGTTTGAGATAATGAAACAAACTAATGATGGATTTTATATAGCTGAGCAGGATTTAAAACTTCGAGGTAGCGGTGAGATTTTAGGAGTAAAACAAAGCGGCGAAATCGAATTTTTCTTTGCCGATTTAGCGGACGATTATGACCTACTTCTTAAAGCTCATAAATTTGCGGAAATAGGCTCAAAAGGTAATTTAAATTTTGTTAACTTTCAGATAAAGCTCTTCGCCAAATCGCAAGTAAGCGATTTGGTTTAGGTTTAGTGATTTTCGTCATTGCGAGGCAATTGCATAGCAATTGACGAAGCAATCCAGTAAAAAATCCTAATCTAAAGTATTTGAATCTATTTTGTTAGCAAAGGATTGGATTACTATTTTATTAAGATCATGAAGCTCTGCTATTTTATGATAAAGAATTTTTGAAACTTTTTTATTGTCTGCTACTGCAGCAATATTATAAATTGTCTCACCGTTATTATTAGGTATTAAAGGAAATAATTTAAAACCAGTTTCTACTTTTGTCTTGCTAAAATAATTTTTTAGTAGAGGGGTATTTTGTGATTGAAGTATATTCATTAAAACTGAATTTCCTTAGGCGTCCTTATAATTAAGATTAAGTTGACCTGATGAAAGTAGTAGTTTTGCAGTTTTGTAAGAATTATTTTGTAATGAAGTTTTGAAAGCTTCATCTAGATGTATATTTACAGCATTATAAGCACGTATAGTAGTATCTAACCCCGATTATGGATAAGAAATACATGGTTTATTAGGTTTAAGTTGGTAAGCAATAAGAGCAGAGAATAGAGAAGTAAAGAAATTAATAGGTGATCGATGTCTGGAAGGAGTAATATTAAAATTCTCTTTTATGTAGCCAAAAATGGTTTCGATAATGAATCTCTTCCTTAAAAGGATTTTATCCAAAAGAGGTAATAAATAGTTTTTCATATCCTTTCTTATTCCGGTAATTTTTATTAAACCTTGCTTATAAAGTTTTGTAAACATTTTTTCTGAAATAAACCCCTTATCATCATAACACTTACCTTTTAGACCTTTTTTGATAACCATTGCTTCAAATGCAATTCTGTCATCAACATTACCTTTGGTAATTTTAACAGCAATAATTTCTCCCTTATCATTGATTATCATATGAAGCTTGAATCCAAAAAACCAATCGACAGAACTACGTCCCATTTTTGCAAGATTATTAAAAGTTCTGTTAGAATTAATTCTGATATTTTTACATACTGCAAAATGTGTGGAATCTGCATAATAAATTCCCGTTCTTTTCCCACTTAAGTAATGTAACATCACAATCAATGGCAGAAATAATGAAGGAATAAGCTGAACAAATCTCTCATAACAAGGTGGATTCCTGAACAAATTACCATTAATAATAAAGTTTTGGTAATAAGCTTTTAAATGTTTATATGCACTAAAATGGTAAAAATCATTATTGAGAGTTCTTCACTTAAGGAAAGCTTACCTTCTCTAAATCTTTGCTTATTACTTTTCAGCAATTGATGTTTTACCCATTTCTCATAAATTTTACAAAATTTATCTACTATACAAAATATTGTAGTATATTTACACATGTTATTAAACCTTTATTTTATTCCTTCAGTGCCCTATTTATATAAGGTTTAATAACTCTTGCAACCTTCCTTCCTCTCTATTCCTTATCCATAATCGGGGTTAGCTAAATCGTATTTATAAGTAAGTTTACTAAAAATGCTTTTTGGTGTTGCTGTTAGTACGCGGAGTATTGGCATAACTTAATCCATTAATATTGTTTAATATTCATATAGCTTATATATTAAAAATTATAAATTATAAATAAGCTTTAGTGATATACATATAATGGATTTAAATGTCAATTAATTAGTTTTTATTTTCATTATTTTTAACTAGATAGCGGATTATGTAATAATTCGCTATTTACATTAGTTAGGTAGATAAAGCTAATCCTGTGTGATTTCAGCAAGTCTAGTAAACAGAGCTTCAATCATATCCCAGCTTTTTTTGAATATTGAGTAAAGAAGAATCATTAATATTTATTTGTTTTAATAAATCTATTCCCATTTGTTCATGTTCAGGATCAAGATGCATATGTGTTTTGAAATGTTTTGCTGCTTTATGATTAAAAAATATTGATCCTAATTTTTTATAAAATATAGTAGCACAAGACTCTATTACTAAATGGGCAAGGACGGCTCTTTCACTATCTCCAAGAGTTATCATTTTTAGCGTAAACCAAGAACCTAAGGCCTCAAAAATAGAATCTGTAGCTTCTTTACCATTTTCTAGATTTTGGGATAATTCTATATTATGTCCAAATTCATCGGTAAGATGCTCCCATGCAAGTTGTTTAAATTCTTTTGTTTCAGAAAACACTACTCTTGCTAATACCATTTTTTGAAATTCGTCTGACCAAATCCAAAAATGTTTAAGAAATTTATTTTTTTGTAGAGTATTATCTAACTTAATTTTAAATAGTTTGTTTTTTCTAAATTGCTCTTTATATTGTTCATTATCCGGAATTAGACGATCTATCAAATCCATATAAGTAATATCAACATTATCTAAATCATATTAATATTAATCTAGGACCACTGTCACTAATTATTAATGTTTACTTACCAATTTTTAAAACCATATGTGTATTTATAGATAAATATGAATTGTAAGATCATAATTTTTATGCAGTAAATATATAAAACATTCCGGCTTATCCATTTTAAATTTATCGGTATTTTTTGTGAATAATCGCTTATGATCATTAATATATAGGTAATTGTTAAGAAAGTGAGGTTTAAAATTAAGTCAGTATTTGAAAAATTAAACTCATTAAAGGAAATTGCAAGAGTAAAAAGAGTTGAATGCACGAAAGAAGCAAAAATTGCTATAAAACAGCAAAGTTTTAGATTTGCCTGTTCATGTTTTGAAATAAATCCAAGTATCATTATAGCAATTACAAGAGTCCCGTAATCAATCAAAGCCCAGCTAATATACCACAATATTACCATTATAATTGCATGACAATAACCGCTATAGAAAAAGCGAGTTAAAGAATTACGAAAATAATAAATATACCATTGCCCTAAATAGATAGAGATTAGAATATTTGTAGTAAGAAACTGTTTAAATAGCACAGTGGTATATATTTGTAGCAAAACACCGAATATTATTATATGGGTTTTTGGCTTATCATGAAAATTATAACCGGCAAAAAAGCAAAATACCGGCATAGCTGTACGACCTATGATCCGCATAATTGTTAATTCGGGATATAGATATAAACCCACATGATCAATAATCATGGCTATAATAGCTAAGGTTTTTAGCAAATCCTGATAATTTGATTGGTGCTTATTTCTTGTTATTATCATAATTAACCACTTTTAATAAATATGCCATGCCGAAAAATGCTCCCATTCCAACTGCAATTGTACTGCCTAGCATACAGACCTTAATCAGTAAATATTCCGAATAAAAATATTCTAAATAATAATGCTTTATTAAAGCAATTATAATAGACATTAATGTACAACATAACAAAATTTTACCACAGAAAAGCTTTATACCGGCTTCTATATGTAGCTTATTTTGTTTTGTAGTATAGCTATATAATAAACCTAGATTATACCAAGCTGCAATAGATGTCCCGACTGCAATACCGATATGTTTCAAAGAATCCATTAATAATAGATTCATACCGGTATTAATTATTATTGAAAATAAGGTTATTTTGAGCGGTGTTTTAGTATCTCCGTTAGCATAAAAAATAGGAGTTAAAATTTTTGCCAAAATAAAAGCAGGAAGCCCAAGTGCAAACGCAGAAATAGCCTCAGCTGTATTTGTAGTATCTTGGCTCGTGAATACTCCTCTTTCATAAATTATATTAATAATCGGATGAGATAGAATTATAATACCGAATGTAGCAGGCAATGATAACAATAGCCCCATTCTAATAGCGTTATTCTGTATTTTTTTTGCAGCTACTATATCATTTGATTTATATATTTTTGACAGCTCAGGTAGCAATATAGTAGAGAAGCTAGTACCTATTATCGATAAAGGAAATTGATATATCCGGTCGGCATAAGATAATATAGAAATAGCACCTTCAATAAAGCTAGCAATAGATTGGGATATGAAAAGGTTTAATTGCTGTACGCCGGAGCTAATGGTCGCCGGTCCCATATTAATCAAAAGCTTTTTTACATCGGGATCGCTTGGGTTAAAAATTATCGGAAAGTTTAAATCCGCTCTTTTCACACAGACAAACATAAAAGAAACTTGTAATATTCCGGCAATTATTAAAGATAAGCTAATTGAGATAGTAGACTCTATATAATTGTCAAATGTTAGAGTAAAAATTATTACGCATACACTTAAAATAACCGGTGAAAAAGCAAAAGCTGCAAATTTCTTTACGGAGTTTAATATTCCGCCAAGTAGAGCCGTTAATGAAACAAATATTAAATAAGGTATTGTAATTCGGCATAAAAATACCGTAAGCTCAAACTTTTCTTTTTTACCGTGAAATCCAGGAGCAATAAACAGCATTAATTGTGGCATGAAGATTTGCATTAATGCTATTATTACTATTAATGTCAGAAGTAGAAGGGTAAAAACCTCACCTGAAAAATTATTAGCGGCTTTCTTAGAAATAAGCATTTTTTCATTATAAATAGGAATGAATACGCTTGATAATGCACCTTCTGCAAAAATTCTTCTAAATAGATTCGGTAGTTTAAAAGCAACATTAATGCTATCACCCATAGGCATAGAGCCGAATAATGATGCGATAAATTGTTCACGCACAAGCCCGAATATGCGAGAAATTAGTGTAAAAAAAGCTACTACGACTCCTGAACGAAATAATCGACTTCTTGCATAACTTGCTTCTAAAGGTAATTTGTGCGTCAATCCGGTACTCGCATCCTCACGTACTAAAGTGTATGCTGTGGTGCTGCGTTCCGTGTTTCCTTCAAATTCCTCTTTATTAGCTTCGTTATGCAAGAAGTCGGCCACTGTTTGTTTTTATCTTATTTTAATGTTATTGCATGGATCAAAAAACGTACGCGCTGTCATACTACCGTGGCTTGACCACGGTATGACAGCGTTGCTCTACGCTCCTGCCCTGTCTATACCTTCATTAATCAAGCTATCGGCTTTTGCTTTATTTTCCCATCCGGTAACTTTAACCCATTTACCTTTTTCTAAATCTTTATAATACTCAAAGAAATGCACGATACGTTTCTTGAGCATGTCACATAAATCATCTAGCTCTTTAATATGATCGAAAGTAATATCGAGCTTAGAAGTCGGTACTGCGATTATTTTCTCATCAAGCCCTGATTCGTCTTCCATCATCAATACGCCGACTGCTCGGCATTTTATAACCGACCCATGCACTACCGGATGATGAGCTACGACAAGTACGTCTACGGGATCGCCGTCATTTGAAAGAGTATGAGGAATAAAACCGTAATTACATGGATAGCTCATAGTGGTTTGCATAAAGCGATCAACAAAAACCGCTCCTGATTCTTTGTCAAATTCATATTTGATTGGACCGCTATTCATCGGAATTTCGATAATTACGTTTATTTCGTCATTATTTGCTTTTGCTTTGATTTTATCTATAAACATGTTTTTTGTCTTGTTTTTGTCATACCGTGGCTTGACCACGGCATCCAGTTAAAAATGTTGAAACAACCTGTGTTTTAAGTTGTTTTTATAGATACCGTGGTCAAGCCACGGTATGACACCGAGTATTTTAACTCGGAGGTCTGTAATTCTCATCATGCTTTGCAAGTAATTGTCTTGCTATAAATTTCCCATCCGATAATTGCCCGATGGCAATAATTCCTTGTCCTTCCCGAAATAGGGCAGGGACTACACCTTGGTATAATATCTCTAAATCCTTAATATTATCGGTAATAACAAAACTTGTCTTATCAGCAGCAATTTTATTTATTGAGTCTGTTTTAACAAGTCCACCGACTCTTAACTCTTTGCCTTGTTCTATTTCATTAATTTTTGACGGCGGCAAAAAAAATACTATATTTTTCTCTAAATTGTAAAGTATTATACTAATTCCTAAACATGCTGAGCAGAAACAAATAATTATTGTTATTAATCTATTTCTTACTCTCTTTTGCATTAAAGTTCTGTTTATTTTTCAATGACTTGTAATTTAAAAAACTTGCAATTAACAATATCGTTAAAACTAAAAAAGTAAATAAATATGCAGCTAATATATAATTACTCATTAATTGCCTTTTAAAAACTCCATAATTTCCTTAGGTGAAGAATCTAAATAGAAATGTTTCAGATATTTTCCGTTTGCATCGATTAAATAGGTAAAAGATGAATGATCAAGTATATAGTTCGGGTCGTCATCATCACCATTTACACGAGCATAGAAAACCTTGAATTTATCGGTTACATCTTTTATCTGTTGCTCGTTACCGGTAAGACCTATAAATTTTGGATGAAAATGTTTTAGATATTCTTTAAGTACTTCTGGTGTATCACGTTTTGGATCAATAGTGATAAAAACAGGTAGAATATCTATGTTATGTTTACTTAAAATTTCTACAATCTCCGTCATCTTATTTAGAAAGGTCGGGCATATGTCAGGACAAGAGGTGAAACCAAAGTAAATGAGACTTAAATTGCCTTGCAACTTATCACTATTAAATATCTTTCCATTTTGGTCAGTTAGTTCAAAATCACCGCCGATTTTTACGTTATCTTCATAGATATTAACTTGACCGGCAAGCGGTTTGTCAGGAGTTTTTAAAGATAGCAATAAATATAATGCTCCTACTCCTATTAATAAGCTAATTACAATAATTATTTTTATAATATTTGACTGTATTTTCATAATATATTGTCCGTTTTTTCGTTGTCATTCTGTGGCTTGAGGAACGTTGTCAAAATCGTCATTGCGAGCAGCCGTAGGCTTTGTGGCAATCTCATGAAATAATAACAAACTCCTGAGATTGCTTCGTCAATTGCTATGCAATTTCCTCGCAATGACGACTCCGGTACGCAACAATACCATAAAAATCATTACTTATAACCTCTTACACCAGACCTAGTTTTTTAGGTTTAAAATATTTTACCCAAATATCTATTAACAATTTAGTAATGATAATCGCCGAAAACATTGAAGATATAATCCCGATTGTTAATGCAACGGCAAAACCTTTTATTGCCCCGACTCCAAATATATAAAGTAAAAAGGCAACGATTAAAGTAGTTAAGTTGGAATCAAGGATAGTAGCAACCGCAGATTCAAAACCGGTTCTAATAGCATAAAGATTAGAAACTCCCTTATGTAATTCCTCTTTAATTCTTTCATAAATCAATACATTAGCATCAACAGCCATACCCATAGTTAGTATTATTCCTGCAATTCCCGGCAGAGTTAAAGTAGCTTGGAAAAGTGAAAGTAAAGCTAAAATATATAACAATGCAAGGCTTAAGGCTATATTGGCAAATAAACCAAGCACACCGTAAGACCAAACCATAAATATACACACTGCTATAAATCCTATAAGTCCTGCCTTTTTGCCCGACTCTATAGAATCAGCACCCAAATTTGGCCCTATACTTCTCTCTTCAATAATTTTAAGTGGGGCAGGGAGCGAACCGGCTCGCAATAATAGTGCAAGCTCATTTGCCGACTCAACGGTAAAATTTCCTGTTATTATACCGCTTCCACCCATAATCGCTCCGTTTATCGTTGGAGCACTTAGTAATTTATTGTCTAAAACTATAGCAAGGCGTTTACCGGTATTATTTTTGGTTATTTCACCAAATATTTTACTACCTAAATTGTTGAAAGAAAAAGCAACTACCGCTTGCGAATTTTGGTCAAAAGAAGCTGAAGCGGTTGTAAGCTGATCCCCACCTAAAACAACTTTTTTCTTTATAACTACATAATACTCCCCATGACTTTCGCTATCTCCCTTAACTAGCATTGAACCTACCGGAACATGTCCTTTTACCGCTTCTTCGATATTGGCATTTTCATCAACTAAATGAAAAGTTAGCTTTGCAGTTTTCCCTAATATATTCTTCAGGTAAGAGGGATTCTCTTCACCGGGAACTTGCAGCAATATATGCTTATCGCCTTGTTTCTGTAGGGTCGGCTCTTTAGTGCCGGTACTATCAACTCTCATGCGAACGATCTCAATAGATTGGTCTACTACCTTATTAAGTAAGTCATTTAATCTAGATTCGCTGTAGCTAAGCTTTATTTTATTTTCATTTACTTCAGCGATAATTTCTGGATCGATTTTATTAATTATTTTCTTTAATGGCTTTAATTCCTCAGGCGATCTTACTTCTAATTGAATGCTATTTTGTCTAACTAACAGATTTTTATAGCCGATTTTATCCTCACGAAAATTTTTGCGTAAAGTGTCGGCAAGATTTTCCATTGAATCATTTAAGTAGGTGTCAAAATCAACATCGAATAATAAATGGGCTCCTCCTCTAAGGTCAAGCCCTAGATTTACTGAATCATGAGGCAGAAACTTAGAGTTTACCTGCATGAAATTAGGTAAGGCACAAATAACCGCAAAAACCGTACATATAATTGAAAGAAAAATTTTCCATTTAGGAAGATTTTGCACCGCTTACCTTCTTATCTTTTTTGTTATTTTCTTTTTTTACTGCTACTTACTTTTGTACAGTTATATCGATAATAGCACTTTTTAAAGCTTTAATACGTACGTCTTTAGCTATTTCGATTTCAATATTATTGTCATTTTCACTTACTTTAGTCACAATACCGTAAATGCCGCTATTTGTTAGAACTTCTTCGCCTTTTTTAACTTCACTTACTAATTTCTCTCTTTCTTTGCGGCGTTTTTCTTGTGGACGTAATAATAAGAAGTAAAATACGGCAAAAATTAAAACCATCGGTATTAAGCTTGTTAACCCCGATTGTAGAAAATTTGTTTCTACAGGTACTACCTCAGTTTCCTGTATTTCTATAGTGTCGTTATTGTTTGTCTGGTTATCTTGCGTATTTGCTGACATATGTAATTTCCTAATTGTTGCAATAGACTTCTTGCATAACTTGCTTCTAAGGGTAATTTGTGTGTCGATCCGGTACTCGAATCCTCACGTACTAAGTGTATGCTGCGGTTCGAGGTGAAGTGTCTCCTACAAATTTCTCCTTATTAACTACGTTATGCAAGAAGTTTAATAATAAAATAAAAATAGCTAGCTAAACGCTTTTATGCAAGGGTAAAATAAATAAATGGTTTGGAAGATTGAATTTATGATAAACTTACCGATGTCATTTGTGAAAGGGCGTTGTTGCCTGGCTCGAAAAACATGTTCTATGTCATTCCCGCGTAGGCGGGAATCCAGAATAAATAGCTTCAATATTGATATAGATTACATATTTGATAAAATAAACAGATAAAAAAATAAGTTTTTTATCTGCTTTACTGGATTCCCGCCTACGCGGGAATGATATAAAACGAGTTATGCAACAAGGCCTTGCGAAAGCAGGAATGACATCCTAAACATTCAGGTTAATAATGAAATAGTTTTAATATTTCTTAAGAAAAAATCACTGGAGCGGGTGAAGGGATTCGAACCCTCGACTTCGACCTTGGCAAGGTAGCGCTCTACCCCTGAGCTACACCCGCTTAAATAAAATAACGGCGTTTTAATGTAAAAAGTTTAAGGGGATAAAAATTAATTACATATAAAACGCCTTAGTGCTTTTTAATCTAAGCGAATCTGAATATAAGTAATTATAAGATAAATTGCAAGTATTAAATTAGAAATTTATTGGTATTGCTAAATATAGATTATTTAATAAATTAACGCCATTGCAAGGAAATTACAAAGTAATTGACTAAGCAATCTAGATAATCCCGATTATGGATAAGGAATAGAGAGGAAGGAAGGTTGCAAGAGTTATTAAACCTTATATAAATAGGGCACTGAAGGAGTAAAATAAAGGTTTAATAACATGTGTAAATATACTACAATATTTTGTATAGTAGATAAATTTTGTAAAATTTATGAGAAATGGGTAAAACATCAATTGCTGAAAAGTAATAAGCAAAGATTTAGAGAAGGTAAGCTTTCCTTAAGTGAAGAACTCTCAATAATGATTTTTACCATTTTAGTGCATATAAACATTTAAAAGCTTATTACCAAAACTTTATTATTAATGGTAATTTGTTCAGGAATCCACCTTGTTATGAGAGATTTGTTCAGCTTATTCCTTCATTATTTCTGCCATTGATTGTGATGTTACATTACTTAAGTGGGAAAAGAACGGGAATTTATTATGCAGATTCCACACATTTTGCAGTATGTAAAAATATCAGAATTAATTCTAACAGAACTTTTAATAATCTTGCAAAAATGGGACGTAGTTCTGTCGATTGGTTTTTTGGATTCAAGCTTCATATGATAATCAATGATAAGGGAGAAATTATTGCTGTTAAAATTACCAAAGGTAATGTTGATGACAGAATTGCATTTGAAGCAATGGTTATCAAAAAGGTCTAAAAGGTAAGTGTTATGATGATAAGGGGTTTATTTCAGAAAAAATGTTTACAAAACTTTATAAGCAAGGTTTAATAAAAATTACCGGAATAAGAAAGGATATGAAAAACTATTTATTACCTCTTTTGGATAAAATCCTTTTAAGGAAGAGATTCATTATCGAAACCATTTTTGGCTACATAAAAGAGAATTTTAATATTACTCCTTCCAGACATCGATCACCTATTAATTTCTTTACTTCTCTATTCTCTGCTCTTATTGCTTACCAACTTAAACCTAATAAACCATGTATTTCTTATCCATAATCGGGGTTAACAGAAGTAAAAGAGCTAAAACAAGTAGCAACCCAAAGCTATAAGTCTTCTATATCAACCCCTATATCTCATGTTGAAAACCTTAATAAAAGTAGAGAGAGTAGGCAACAGTCAGGGCATAGTAAGTAGTGATTTATATGATAATATAGTTGCAAATTTTTAAGAAGTTTGATAATTTAGTTCATTATATCAAATAACTTAATAATGAGTATTATATGGCAGAGATTATAACTAATATAGATGATACTATTGAAAAAATTAAAAAAAACGATGAAGTAACTGAGATATCGGCTGCAGTAAAAGGTAAAATAGTTGATATAAAAAACGTAGATAGTAGATTAGATACTTTGAATAAAAATATTGTTACTCCCGATCCTATTCAACAATATTTACAATCTGAAGAATATATCACTAGTACGCTTGAAGTACTTGCCAGTAAAATTATTAGTGAAGTTGTAGAAAATAAAGATGTACAAAAATTAGTAGATAATCTGCATATCAATTTAGGACAAGATACAAAACTAATACCTAGTGCAGCAGATAAGCTAAAGTTTGATGTCGCAAGGGCTGAAGCAGCACTTAAGGGTTTTGTACTTCCTCTAAATAAAGGAGGACCTTTTGATGAATTATCATTTATGGGTATAGAAGATGAAGAAGAAATCTTTGCCAATCCTATAAGAGCAACTAAAGAAGCATTAATAGCCGTAAGCGGAAATTCTATACCTAAAGAGCAATATGCACAGGCTGTAAAAGATAAAGCTATAGAAATCTTAAAACAAGATCCTAAAAACACTCCGGAAAAACTTGAGAAATATGAAAAATTTATTATTCAAGGAGATAAAAACCAGAAATTTAATAAAGATAGTAAGCAGTTTATCCCAAGAGTAAATCAATTATCTCAAGCGGAATTTAAGGAATTACAAAAGGCAGCCACTAATATGGTGCAGCAGATTAGTAATAGATTAGAAAAAAATAATAAAATTAGTAAGCAATTAGAGCAAACTATTATACTTACTAACTCATCAGGCATAAAGAATCCTGAAATAATAATAAGGGCATTAAATAAGTTAGATTCTACTTATCTAACTGAAAATAGTACTAAAATAGCCACTGAATTAAAAGATATTAATGATAGAGGCACTTCTTTATGGGGAAAATTTAAGCAGATATTTACAGGTAGAAACTATTTGGAAGAAAGATTAGGAAAAGTTGTAGATAAATATATTACTCTGAGTGATGGATATGTAGTGAAGACAATTAATGATAAAATCTTTTCAAACGCTTTAACAAATCCTGAAATTGCTGAAGGTCTAACAAAATTTTTAAATGAAAATAAAGATAAAGCAGCAACTAATCCTAAATTTAAAAATTTAATTCCTGTTACGGGTGAGCCTATTATAGTTCAACCGCAACAAGTTAATAATTTTAATTTAGCAGAATTAAGAAAAATCAATCCAATAGCATTTGATAAAACAATATTTGAAGATTTAATAAAACTAAGAAGCTCTAATATAAAACCCCCGCAAACTACTCCTAATACTTCTACTAAAAATCAAGAAGCAGTACGAAGAAGGGGTTAAATTTTAATATAACTTCATCATTGTGAGGAGGCTTTGTTACATTGCGTCTATGTCATTCCTGCGAGGCATTGTTGCATGGACACCGAGTCGTCATTGCGAGCGACTAAAAGGAGCGTGGCAATCCAGTAAAAAATTCTGTAAATCAGAATTTTTTTTAATTATTTTTCTAGATTGCCGCGTCGCTTCGCTCCTCGCAATGACGACTCGGTGTCCATGCAACAATGCCTCGCAGGAATGACATCAGAACATAAAGATTTAGGTGAGATGCTTAAATACTCCTCTTTCCATAGCTCGTTATAAAGAATAGGGGCGATATTACCGCCTGAGATTAGTACTAGTAGTTTTTGAGGTTTGGATTGTGTTTTTAAAAAATTTATTACTGAAACCATATTTATACTACTTGACGGCTCGCATATAACTTTAAGTAAATGAGTAAGCCACGCCGTCCAGTAATATATTTCATATTCTTCTGCTAAATAAAAATGATCTAGCTTTTTCAGATATTCAAATGTACGAGCCGATACGTTCAAGGTTTTAAGACCGTCCGCAATAGTATTCGGAGCATAGTTAAATCTATATATTTTATTATCTTTAACAGATAAATAAGCATCATTGGCATTTAAAGGTTCTGAACCTATTAACAAGCTTGTCGGTGATATTAATTCCTTGGCAAGATATGAGCCGGAAATTAAACCGCCGCCGCCGCAAGAGGCAAAAATAGCATCAGGACTAAAGCCTAGCTGCTGTAATGCTTCATAGCATAACGTGCCTGCTCCTGCTATTGTAGAATCACTATCGGAAGGATGCATATAGTAAAATCCTTGCTTTGCATCTTCTTTTGCTTTTTCTTCCGCTTCTTGTCGAGTATCTGTATATATAACTTCACCGCCGTAATAAAGAGCTGCTTGCTGTTTTACTTTTGAAGTATTTAACGGTAAATAAATCCTTGTTTTAATACCGAATAATTTACTTGCATAAGCAAGACCAATCCCATGGTTACCCGTACTATAACCGACTATTTTATCAGGTAATTTCCCTTGCTCTTTTAATTCTAATAAATGATTTAACACTCCTCTAACTTTAAATGCACCGGTTTTTTGTAATGATTCAACCTTAAAAAAAATCTCATGACCGAGCATCTCATTTAAGCTTTCAGAGTGAACGATCGGAGTTAAATGTAGATATTGTTTTATTCTATTATGTGCGGCTGCTACATTTTGAGGAGGTTGTAGTAATAAATTCATAAATATAATTAATAATGGTAGCTTGAAATCAGGTTGATACTATATTATATAGTTAATAATTAGAAATTTTAAAAGGTTTTAATTGATGAATAAAAAATCCCTCCCATTAATGGCACTGAGAGATATGGTAGTATTCCCAGGAGTAATCGCTCCTATTTTTGTGGGTAGGCAAAAATCGCTGCAAGCACTCTCTCATACTACCATTTCCGAGGAAGATAATAATAAATATATTTTAGTAACTTTACAGAAAAAATTTGATCAAGAAAACCCTAGTAAACATGAACTTTATAACACAGCTATACTTGCTAAGATTATCCAAATAGTGAAGCTGCCTAATAATACGGCAAAAATCTTAATAGAAGCAGTAGCAAGAGTAAAGCTAAGCAATATCAAAGGCGCAGAAGCTTTTGAAGCAAATTACGAAATTATTCCGGATGAAGAAATATTTGACTTTAATAACATGCGTTCATTAGTGGATAATGCAGTACAACTATTTAGTAAATATGCGATTAATGATAAGAAAGTTAATGCGGAAATTATTGAAACTATCAATAAAGAAATAAGTAATAGCACTAATTTCATAAATATTATAAATATATTAGCTTCACATCTGATAACTTCACTTGAGGTAAAGCAGCATTTATTAGAAGAAACTAGTCCTTTTAAGCGTATCACTACGGTTATTAGTACGCTTACTTCCAATACAGTAAATTCAGAAACCGAGCAGGCATTGCAGCAAAGAGTAAGAAAGCAAATCGAAAAAACGCAGCGTGATTATTATCTGCACGAACAAATGAAAGCTATTCAAAAGGAGCTTGATGAAGATAAATCGGAACTTGCCGATATCGAGAAAAAAATTAAAAGTTTAAAATTATCTAAAGAAGCTAAAGAGAAAGCAGAATCAGAGCTTAAAAAACTCCGTAGTATGAATCAAATGTCGGCAGAGTCGGGAGTGACGCGTAATTATCTTGAGACTTTGCTAAGTTTGCCTTGGGGTAAGCATGATAATAGTAAAATAGATATTAACCAAGCCGAGAAAATTTTAAATCGTGATCATTTTGGACTCGAAAAAGTTAAAGAACGAATTATAGAATATTTAGCGGTATTACAGCGTTCAAGTAAAATTAGAGGACCTATATTATGTTTAATCGGTCCGCCAGGGGTCGGTAAAACTTCACTTGTAAAATCTATTGCCGAAGGAATGGGTAGAAAATACACTAAATTTGCTCTCGGCGGTGTTAGAGACGAAGCAGAAATCAGAGGGCATAGAAAAACTTACCTTGGATCAATGCCCGGTAAAATTTTAGGTCAACTTAAGAAAGTTAAGACTAGTAACCCTGTAATGCTACTTGATGAAATCGATAAAATGAGTTCTGATTTTAGAGGTGATCCGGTATCCGCTTTACTTGAGGTATTAGACCCTGAGCAGAATAGTCACTTTGTTGATCATTATTTAGAAGTAGAATATGATCTATCAAATGTAATATTTATTGCTACTGCTAACTCTCATGATTTACCTAGAGCTTTAAGTGATAGAATGGAAAAAATATATATTTCCGGTTATGTAGAGGAAGAAAAGCTCCAAATCGCCAAAAATTATTTAGTGCCGAAACAATTTAAAATGCATAAAATTAAGAAAGATGAAATTACTATATCCGAGACGGCAATTTTGGATTTAATTAGATATTATACCAAGGAATCAGGCGTAAGAGCTTTAGAACGTGAAATAGGGGCATTAACTAGAAAGGCATTAAAGCAAATTTTAGCAGATAAAAGTGTTAAGCATATTGCCATAGATAGTAATAATCTTGAAGAATTTTTAGGGGCTAAGAAATATAATTTCGGGCTTGCCGAGAAAGAAGATCAAATAGGAAGTACTACGGGACTTGCTTACACCGAAGTAGGCGGGGAGCTTTTAACTATAGAAGCTTTAGCATTTCCAGGGAAAGGTGAAATAAAGACCACCGGAAAACTTGGTGATGTTATGAAAGAATCGGCAATGGCTGCCTATAGTTGTTTTAGAAGCAGAGCAACAAATTTTGGATTAAAATATGACAATTATAAAGATTTTGATATTCATATTCACGTACCGGCCGGAGCTATTCCAAAAGATGGACCGTCTGCCGGCTGTGCTTTGTTTACGACTATTGTTTCGTTGATGACTAAAATACCCGTACACCGCACCGTGGCAATAACAGGCGAAATTACTTTAAGAGGAAATGTTTTACCTATCGGTGGTCTTAAAGAGAAGTTACTTGCTGCAAGTAGGGGAGGTATTAAAACCGTGTTGATTCCTGAGGAGAATGTTAAAGACTTAAAAGATATACCGCCGAATATAAAAGAAAGCCTAGAAATTATATCTGTGTCAAATATTGATCAAGTACTTAAGCATGCTTTGGTAGAAACACCGATAAATAAATAGAGATTTGTTAATAGTCAAAATATCATATATTAAATTAATGCAAGCTATAGTATAAAAGTAAAGAATTGATCTGACAGTTAAGGATTGTTGGGTACGAAGAAAAAAGATAAGATAGTACCTGGCAAGTTTTAACAACCTACTAAAAAGGAGACTGTCAGATGACAACATATCAAGAAAAAATCATAAAGCCAAGAATCGGTTTATTAAAACTCGCTGAACAATTAGGGAATGTATCACAAGCTTGCAAAGTAATGGGTTATAGCAGGGATACATTTTATCGTTACAAAGAGCTCCATGATCAAGGTGGGGAGGGGGGAAGCTCTATATGAGATGACTAGACGTAAAGCTTGCATTAAGAATCGTGTGCCCGCAAATATAGAGGATGCTGTAGTTAATATAGCTGTTGAATTTCCAGCATTTGGTCAGGAACGTGCTGCTAATGAATTACGCAAGAGTGGGATAATCATTTCTGGTGGCGGAGTTAGATCTGTGTGGTTACGTCATGATTTAGAAAGTTTCAAAAAACGTCTAAAAGCTCTAGAGACTAAAGTAGCAAATGATGGTATTGTTTTAAGTGATAATCAACTTGCTGTTCTTGAAAAAGTTAAAAACCAACGTGAAGCTAGTGGTGAAATAGAAACTATGCACCCTGGCTACCTTGGTTCACAAGATACTTACTATGTTGGTAATATTAAAGGCATAGGCCGTATTTATCAGCAAACTTTTGTCGATACCTATTGAGGAGTAGCTATTTGTAAACTCTATACCGAAAAGACGGCTATTACAGCTGCAGACCACTTAAATGATAAGGTTATTCCATTCTTTGCAAACCATGATATCCCTCTGCTTAGAATATTAACTGATAGAGGTACGGAATATTGTGGAAAACCAGAAAACCATGCTTACCAACTATATCTTGGCATTGAGAATATCGATCATTCCAAAACTAAAGCATATAGTCCTCAAACCAACGGTATCTGTGAGCGTTTCCATAAAACTATGCAGGAAGAGTGCTATCACATTCTATTCCGCAAAAAATTTTATAATTCACTTGATGAATTGCAAACAGATATAGATAACTGGCTTGTGAGTTACAATAATGCAAGACCTCATTCCGGTAAACATTGCTTTGGTAAAACACCAATGCAATCTTTTACAGATTCACTTTATATTGCTAAAGATAAAAATATTGGTAATATTGGTAATATAGATAAAAATATTGGTAATATAGAGAGAATATCAGACAATTTGATGATTGCCCATCAAGCTGCCTGATTACTCAACTCTGTCAGATTAAGTCGTAACTTGTACAATTAAAATTCTCTTTTATGTAGCCAAAAATGGTTTCGATAATGAATCTCTTCCTTAAAAGGATTTTATCCAAAAGAGGTAATAAATAGTTTTTCATATCCTTTCTTATTCCGGTAATTTTTATTAAACCTTGCTTATAAAGTTTTGTAAACATTTTTTCTGAAATAAACCCCTTATCATCATAACACTTACCTTTTAGACCTTTTTGATAACCATTGCTTCAAATGCAATTCTGTCATCAACATTACCTTTGGTAATTTTAACAGCAATAATTTCTCCCTTATCATTGATTATCATATGAAGCTTGAATCCAAAAAACCAATCGACAGAACTACGTCCCATTTTTGCAAGATTATTAAAAGTTCTGTTAGAATTAATTCTGATATTTTTACATACTGCAAAATGTGTGGAATCTGCATAATAAATTCCCGTTCTTTTCCCACTTAAGTAATGTAACATCACAATCAATGGCAGAAATAATGAAGGAATAAGCTGAACAAATCTCTCATAACAAGGTGGATTCCTGAACAAATTACCATTAATAATAAAGTTTTGGTAATAAGCTTTTAAATGTTTATATGCACTAAAATGGTAAAAATCATTATTGAGAGTTCTTCACTTAAGGAAAGCTTACCTTCTCTAAATCTTTGCTTATTACTTTTCAGCAATTGATGTTTTACCCATTTCTCATAAATTTTACAAAATTTATCTACTATACAAAATATTGTAGTATATTTACACATGTTATTAAACCTTTATTTTGCTCCTTCAGTGCCCTATTTATATAAGGTTTAATAACTCTTGCAACCTTCCTTCCTCTCTATTCCTTATCCATAATCGGGGTTAGTTAATATATTAATATAGCTGTTGAATTTCCAGCATTTTTAATAGTAAGTCACAAGTACTTCTTGCTATAATTCTAAGACCATTTTTTGTAGCTATGCTTAATGCTGTTTCGCCGTCATTATTAACATGATTAATAGCTTCATCGGACATTCTAGGTATTAGCGTTTCACAAACTTTTTCTAAACCTTGTGAAGCAGCTAAAGTTAATACTGTTTCGCCATTATTATTGATAATACTAATAGCCTAATTATTCGTTTTAGATATAAGTAATTCACAGACTTTTTCTAAACCTTTATAAGCGGCTAAAGTTAAAGCCGTATTGCCGTTAGCATCAATTTTGCTAAGCATATCACAATTTAGCTCTTTAACTAAACTTTCTGCTTCTTCTGCTTTATTATCTTTTATTGCTAAAATTAGTTGATTATATTTTAGCTCATCAAGTTTTAGGCTCTGCTGTTGTTCTTCCTCTGCCTGTTTCTTCGCTTCTTCTTCTGCTAATAGTTTTCTTTTTTCTTCTTCCGATCGTTTCTTTTCTTCTTCTATTCGTTGTTTTTCTAGTTCTTGCTGCTGTTGTTCTTCATATTTCTTTTCTGCTTTTGCTTTATTTTCTTCATATAAATTTTCTTTTTTTATAGCTATAGCCATCCAGTTCTTTCTTGATCTTTATTGCTGCTTTATATTTTTCTATAGCTTCATCATACTTTTCTTGACTGCATAAATTATTACCCTCTGCATTTAAGCTTTCTGCTTTTTTTCTCGGCTATAGTTTTATTTCTTTGCAGATATCCGTTAATTGTCTTTAATGTTGTATCGCCTATGTTGTTACTAGAAAGATTAAGTTCCGTTAAAGAGTTATTATCTTTTAAGCTTGCCGCTAAGTCCCTTGCTCCAGTCTCGCCTATTTTGTTATCAGAAAGATCAAGCGATGTGAGAGTAGAATTATCTTTTAGCATTAAGGCTAATTCCTTTGCTTCACTATCGCCTATTTGGTTACTCCCAAGATATTGTATCACCTTTTCTTAAACTATCTGCTTGCCGGCCCCCTCTTTTTTCTAGAAATTCTATTAGTTCTTTCATATTTATATCCTTGTTAAATCCTATAAATTTTAATATTTTGTTAAAAATGAGCTATAGACAGAATCATAATAAGGAGTTTTAAGAATACAATAGAAATTTAACTAAAAGTGTGAATAAATGAGTTGAAGTTGCTTTAATGAATATATATAAGTTAGTTTATTATAATATTTAAACGGTATTTAAAAGAGTTTAATATAAAAAATTAGACATTTTGGAACATAAAAGGAGCATATGGATTTTTTAGAAAACGAAGGGAAGCCCCGAAACCCTGAAAGGGCTTGGCGAGAATGACGGGACTCGAACCCGCGACCTTCTGCGTGACAGGCAGACGCTCTAACCAACTGAGCTACATCCCCTTATACATAAGAGATAACATATATATAACAATTCTTCTATTTCTGCAAGAGTAAAATATCTTATTTTATCAAATTATCAAAAAATATACAGAACCTAACGTTTAGATTTTATAGCTTATTCCTAATATTATAATCAATAGATATTTCTATTAATCTAAATTAGTCACTATTAGTTGAAGTCTTGAAAAATTATTATACTTTTTAAGGACTTTGTTAAAAAAGAAAAACCTATTGGTTACATCTATATTAACAAAGCCTTACTTTATTAATAATTATTAGAGGTTTTATATGACTAAACCATATGTCATTAAATTAACTACTTCTTTTGAATTAACTACTTCTTTTGAGCATATTAAACTTTATAATCCTATAGATATTGCTCTTAGAAGTGCTATTATTATGCAGGCAATAATAGATGCAACTAATACTTCTACCAAGAAAGAGGCAACAAAAGCAGAATATAATGCTAAAAAGTGGCTTTTTGAAAATAATGAAAATTTTAATGCTACCTAGAAATCGGTATTGAGCCTAATTATGTAAGAAAGACTGCTAAAAAACTAATTAAATCACAACAAAATAAAGATAAGCGTCCCAAACTCTACGGCTAAAGTTTAAATAAATTAATTTGTAATAAAACTTGAAATTACTCTAAATATAAATTAATTGTATAGGCGTTACTAAGTAACACCTATATATTAATTATTTCAGATTATAAAGGTTATTTATGATTATTTCAGTTTCAGCTCAACATATTTCGATCGGTAATAGCTTACAAGAATATTCAAAAGAGAGGGCTACGCAAGTCGTTAAAAAATATTTTACCGATATAATAAATATAGATATACATTTTTCAAAAGAGGGAATTAACTTTAAATGTGATATTATAGTAAAATATGGTCCAGGTAAACATAATATAGTCAAAAGTAATGATAGTTGTAGCGATATATATGTAGCTTTTGATAAAGTTATGTCAAAACTAGAAAAACAGCTTAGAAAATATAAATCAAAATTCAAAAATCATCATGCGGGTAAAGTAAAGATATCAGAAATTGCTTACGCAGGTACCAAATATATTATTAATCCGCAATCTGATAGTGAAACCTCTAACTCCGAAGATAATGATAATCCGGCAATTATCGCTGAAAAGCCTGTAGAAATATTAAAATTATCAGTAAAAGAAGCGGTAATGAAAATGGATTTAGAAGATTTACCTGCGGTAGTATTTAAAAATATCAATAATGATCGTATCAATATAGTTTATTATCGTAAAGACGGTAATATTTCTTGGGTAGATTATAATTAATGCTTATTATCCCTTATAAAGGAGTTACGCCAAGAATCGATAAAAGTGCATATATTGCCGAAAGCAGCTCTTTAATAGGAGATGTTGAAATAGGTAGTAATTCAAGCATTTGGTTTAATACGGTTCTTAGAGGCGACGTTGAATCGATAAAAATAGGAAATAATACTAACGTGCAAGACGGTAGTGTAATTCATACTTCAAGATTTAACGGACCGGTAGAAATAGGCGATAATATAACTATCGGTCATCTCTCTCTTATTCATGCCTGCACAATACATAATAATGCTTTTATCGGTATGAGTACTACGATAATGGATTATGCAGTAATAGAAGAATATGCTTTTATTGCTGCAGGAAGTCTTATCCCGCCAAAGAAGATAATTAAATCTAAAGAATTATGGATGGGATCCCCTGCAAAATTTGTTAGATATTTAACCGATCAAGATTTAGAATATATGCAAGATAACGTAAGAAATTATGTAGAACTTGCGAGTATTTATAATAACCCCGATTATGGATAAGGAATAGAGAGGAAGGAAGGTTGCAAGAGTTATTAAACCTTATATAAATAGGGCACTGAAGGAGTAAAATAAAGGTTTAATAACATGTGTAAATATACTACAATATTTTGTATAGTAGATAAATTTTGTAAAATTTATGAGAAATGGGTAAAACATCAATTGCTGAAAAGTAATAAGCAAAGATTTAGAGAAGGTAAGCTTTCCTTAAGTGAAGAACTCTCAATAATGATTTTTACCATTTTAGTGCATATAAACATTTAAAAGCTTATTACCAAAACTTTATTATTAATGGTAATTTGTTCAGGAATCCACCTTGTTATGAGAGATTTGTTCAGCTTATTCCTTCATTATTTCTGCCATTGATTGTGATGTTACATTACTTAAGTGGGAAAAGAACGGGAATTTATTATGCAGATTCCACACATTTTGCAGTATGTAAAAATATCAGAATTAATTCTAACAGAACTTTTAATAATCTTGCAAAAATGGGACGTAGTTCTGTCGATTGGTTTTTTGGATTCAAGCTTCATATGATAATCAATGATAAGGGAGAAATTATTGCTGTTAAAATTACCAAAGGTAATGTTGATGACAGAATTGCATTTGAAGCAATGGTTATCAAAAAGGTCTAAAAGGTAAGTGTTATGATGATAAGGGGTTTATTTCAGAAAAAATGTTTACAAAACTTTATAAGCAAGGTTTAATAAAAATTACCGGAATAAGAAAGGATATGAAAAACTATTTATTACCTCTTTTGGATAAAATCCTTTTAAGGAAGAGATTCATTATCGAAACCATTTTTGGCTACATAAAAGAGAATTTTAATATTACTCCTTCCAGACATCGATCACCTATTAATTTCTTTACTTCTCTATTCTCTGCTCTTATTGCTTACCAACTTAAACCTAATAAACCATGTATTTCTTATCCATAATCGGGGTTATAATAGGGAATTAGAATAATCTTAATGTTATTCTAGGGGCTTTGTTGCATGGATCGGTTTATCCGTCATTGCGAGGAAATTGCATAGCAATTGACGAAGCAATCTCAGGAGTTTGTTATTATTTCATGAGATTGCCACAAAGCCTACGGCTGCTCGCAATGACAACTCGGTATCCATGCAACAAGGCCTATTCTACACGGGAATAACATTATGTATTATAAGAATCCTTAAATGCCTTAACCGTATTTTTAAGTAAAAACGCAATAGTCATCGGTCCGATGCCGCCTGGGACGGGAGTAATATATTTTACTTTAGATTTAACATTTTCAAAATCAACATCACCGATAATTTTATTGCCGCTAATTCTATTAATGCCTACATCAATTACTATAGATTCAGGATTAAAATATTCTGCAGTTAATTTTAAAGGCAAACCTATTGCGGCAACGGCAATATCGGCTTTAGAAGTAATAGAGCTTAAGTTTCGTGATTTGGAATGGCAAATAGTAACACTGCAATTTTCTTTTAACAGTAAAGCACTTAAAGGTTTTCCTACTATATTTGAGCGTCCGATAATTACAGCGTTTTTACCGGTTAAATTAGGTTCGTATTTTTTTATAACTGCAAGACAACCAAGGGCAGTGCAGGGGATAAAGCCTTGACTAATCCCGCTATGTAAGTAACCGACATTTAAAGGGTGGAAACCATCGATATCTTTAGAAGGTGATACTGCCGATAAAATTTTATTTTTATCTATGGAGCTTGGCAAAGGAAGCTGAACTATAATTCCCGAAATCTCGTTATCAAGGTTTAACTCGTTGATTTTCGATATTAAATCACCTGTATAAATAGTAGTAGATAGATTTACTAATAAAGTATCGATTCCTATTTTATGTGCATTTTTTATTTTATTTTTTACATAAATAATGCTTGCCGGATTATCGCCTACTAATACTATAGCAAGCTTCGGTGAAGCGTTGGTTTGGCTTTTAAGTTCTTGAATTTCTAGTTTTAAGTCTGCTAGTATCTCATTTGCTAACGCTTTACCGTCAATTATATTATTCACTATATACCCTTGATAAATGAAGTATTGATATACGAAGATCAACTTTAAAAAGAGCAAGGAGTTCACAAGGCGAGGAGCGGAGCGTATAATAATACGTGAGCACCGCAGAACTTGTAGAACGACGTAGCCAATTTTTAAAGTTCATCGAGTATATTTTGTGGTAGAATACTCAAAATGTAGAGCCTTGCCGTCAAATACTCTACTATAAGCATGATGAAGGCTACTTGCTGCTTCAGCAAAACCGGTAAGAATCAGTTTAAGTTTACCGGCATAATGAGCAATATCACCAATAGCGTAAATACCTTCTATATTAGTTTGATAATAGGAATTATCTACTTCAATATGGTGAAGCTTAACATTTAAACCCCAATTTGCTAAGCTACCCAGATCTTGTTTTAAACCAAAAAAAGGTAGTAATATATTGGCATCCAATTTGCGAGTATTATTTTGTAGATCTTTAACTGTAACCGATTGAAGTTCATTATTATTACCATCTAAAGCATTTAATTGATAACCGGTTACTAACTCGATTTTACCGGTTTCTGCAATATGCCTTAATTGCCTTACGCTTTCAGGGGCAGCCGTAAATTTATCCCGCCTATGTACTAAATATATTTTATTTGCAATCTCCGAAAGAGAAATAGCCCAGTCAACAGCCGAATCCCCGCCGCCTGCTATAACTATATTTTTACCCGCAAATTTGCTTTTATCATTGATGAAATAAAAAACCGACTTGCTTTCAAAATCTTCAATATTTGCAAGAGGCGGTTTATTCGGTCCGAATGAACCTGTTCCTGCTGCAATAATAATAACTTTGCTTTTAATAAGAGTGTTTTTTGAGGTTTTAATTTCAAAAAAATCATCTTGTTTATTTAGCTCTATAGCTTGCTGATTTAAGTGATATACAGGCTTAAAAGGAGCTGCTTGAAGCTCTAATTGTTTTATTAGCTCTTCTGCTGCAATTTTAGGATATGCCGGTATATCGTAAATAGGCTTTTCAGGATATAGGGTAATACACTGACCGCCAATAACTTCTTGTGCATCAATAACATGACATTTCATGCCAAGCATTCCTGCTTGAAAAACTGCAAATAATCCAACCGGACCGGCACCTATTATTACAACATCAGTATTATACATTACTTTTTATATTTAAATTTTAAAAAGAATTTTATTGGATATTGAGGAAATAATCAATTGTTATTGTGTTGAGGTTCTGTACACTTTTGATTAATGATTATAATTATGACTCTTTTTAGCTGCAAATTATAAGATTTTTTTTGAAATAGGAACAACTATTACTGCAAAAATCTTATTAATTTTCGCTTAAAAATATCTCATAATTATAATCATTAATCAAAAGTGTACAGAACCTAGATAGATATTGATTTAATATGTCCTAACTTAGCTCAGTTAAGAATTTTTTGATCTCTAGTAAGTAGGGTAGCTCCAAGACATTTTACTGTTGCTACAATAACTCTATCAGCTGTGGCACCATGAAAATCATCCATAAGAGAAATGCTTTCAGCAGCAATCTCCGGAGAAATATCTTTAATAGATAATCCGTTGATATTTGTTATAGAGTTTAGAAATCCTTTATAGGTTCGTAAATATTAATACGCTTTTTAAAGTTAAGTATAGCTATTTCCCATAATGAGATAGAACTTAGGAATAATTGCGAATTTTCTTGAGCTAAATTGATTTTGTGTTTTATTTGTTCTGATAATTCTTCAGGTTGTAATAGTGACCACAATAAAACATGGGTATCTAGTACTAAACCATTATTAATGTTCTGCATTCCATTTTTCTTCTATTGGTTCTAATATATCTATCTCGGCTTTGTTTTTTAGCATACCAAATATTGAGATCTTTTTAGTATTTATAGGTAATATTTGTGCTTCTTCCCTATCTCTTTTGGTAATTATAATAGATTCCTTATCTGTTTGTAATTTTTCTATTATTTCAAGACAATGAGACTTAAATTGACTTATTGCTATTTTAGTAGCCATTTTTATACTCTGAAAAAATAAAAGTATTATTATACTAGTAATAGTCAAATAAAATAGTCAATTATATTTCTATTTATAACAAGCTAATAATTCTGTGGGGAAAATATCATAAATTTATATTAAATATGAGTTTACCTTTGAAAATAGACTGAAACACGATGATTTAGAAGAAATTTATAGTGAACTTTCTGATAAATTCCCTTACTGGGATCATACATTAGCTCCTTCTAAAACGATTGAAGTGACTTTTCCAGACAGAGATCCAGGATATTATGTTGTAGAAGTTGATTGGATAGTAGCCGCCACACCACGTAAATTTGTTTCATCGTTTATTGTTGAATATAAGGATGAGGGTTACACCGATAGGTCTTAATACGAATGATGGAGAATGCCTTTAACGTTATTCCCGCATAGATAAGGTCTTGTTGCATGGATCGGTTTTCTTTCTGTTACGCTGTGACTTGATCACGGGATGACAGAGATGGAATCGATCCTTAAACTTATGCCTACGCAGAAATATAACTTGGAACCACGCAACGATGCCTTACTTTCACAGGATTAAGACTGTTTGTGCCTTAAGAAAGCATAAAACATTTGTAAAAACTATTCTATAAATAGTAATCAAGGGTGATTTGTGTCAAGTCAAAAATCTAAAAAAAAAATAAATATTTATATTGAATAAATTATTATTCTCGTGTCTACTTAGGTGAAGATTCTATACACTGAATATGGTGTCATTTTTTCAAAATAAGCATTATAAATAACGCCTACAACCCCATATTAGTACCTATAATGAACACGCTTAAAAAAAACAAATTTCAAATAACTATAAACAACAACCATAACAATTTACTTACTCCTTTCGGTAAAGCTATTCTGCGAGATCGATATCTTATGAAAGGTGAGGATTTTCAAGATTTATTTGCAAGAGTTTCTAGTTATTATGCCGAAAATAAACAGCATGCTCAGAAGTTATATGAATATATGAGTAAAATGTGGTTTATGCCGGCAACACCAATCTTAAGTAACGGCGGAACGGATAGGGGGCTTCCTATTTCATGCTTTTTGAATGAGACCGATGATAGCTTAGACGATATAGTAAATTTATGGACGGAAAATGTTTGGCTTGCTGCACGTGGCGGCGGGATTGGAAGTTATTGGGGTAATGTTCGTTCTATTAATGAAGGGATTCGTGATAAAGGTCATTCATCCGGTATTATACCGTTTATTAAAGTAATGGATTCTATGACTCTTGCTATTTCGCAAGGTTCTATTAGACGAGGTTCATCGGCTGTATATTTGCCTATTAATCACCCTGAAATTGAAGAATTTATCGATATAAGACGTCCGACAGGTGGGGATGTTAACCGTAAAGCTCTTAATATTCATCACGGTATAGCTATAACCGATGAATTTATGAAAGCCGTTGAAAACAATACGGATTTTGACCTTATTAGTCCTGCTACCAAAAAAGTCGTAAATAAAGTTAGAGCAAGAGATTTATGGGTTAAATTATTAACTACTAGAATAGAAACAGGTGAGCCTTACTTGTTATTTATCGATAGTGTTAATAAATCCATACCTGAGCATCATAAAAAATTAGGGCTTCAAGTTAAAATGTCCAATCTTTGTAGCGAAATTACATTGCCGACGGGAATTGATCATTTAGGAAAGTCAAGAACTGCTGTTTGCTGCCTTTCCTCTTTAAATTTAGAGTATTATGAAGAGTGGAAAGATGATAAAGAATTTATCCATTCTATTATGTTATTCCTTGATAATGTTTTAGAAGACTTTATTAATAAAGCACCGGATACTATGGCAAGAGCTAAATATTCGGCTTTGCGTGAGCGAAGCGTTGGGCTTGGTGTAATGGGCTTCCACTCATTTTTGCAAATGAAAAAAGTACCGATAGAATCGGTTATGGCCAAAGTTTGGAATAAAAAAATATTTGAATATATATCTGCTGAAGCAGATAAAGCCTCAATAGAAATCGGTAAAGAAAAAGGAGTATGTCCTGATGCTCTAGATGCAGGAAGTAATGAACGATTTAGCAATAAAACCGCAATAGCACCTACCGCCTCAATTTCGGTAATAGCAGGTAATGCCTCACCCGGGATAGAGCCGTTTGCCGCTAATAGCTTTGTACAAAAGACTTTAACCGGTTCTTTTAACGTGCGTAACAAACATTTAGAAAAATTATTAGAAGAGAAAGGATTTAATAATGATCAAGTCTGGTCTTCGATTGCAACACATGAAGGATCAGTGCAACATTTAACATTTTTATCCGAAGAAGAAAAACAGGTTTTCAAAACCGCTTACGAAATTGATCAGAATTGGCTAATTGAACTGGCAAGCGATCGTACTCCTTACATTACGCAAGCACAATCTTTAAACATCTTTTTACCGGGTAACATTAGTAAGAAATATTTAAATAATATTCATTATAAAGCCTGGAAAAAAGGAGTAAAAAGTTTATATTACTGTAGATCCACGTCAATACAACGAGCCGATAAAGTGTCGCATGATGTACCAAAAGCAGATTTTAAAGACTTAGAGAAACAAAACGATAAGTTAGCAGAAGCCGGTAACTACGAAGAATGCTTAGCTTGTCAGTAAGTATAATAAACTATGCAAAGATATTTAGACCCAACAAATGATGTAGCATTTAAAAAATTATTTACGGATAAAACAAGGTTACTAAGCTTTCTCAATAATATTATGAGGTTACCTGAAGAGTTAAGGATTATCGACCTTGAATATATTTCAAACGAACAAGTACCGGATTTAGGGCAGAATAAAAGAAGTATAGTAGACGTAAAAGTTAGAGATAACTCCGGCAATATTTATATTGTTGAGATGTAAAACGGCTATGCCGATGCCTTTTTAGCAAGAGTACAATTTTACGGTTGTATAGCATTTTCTTCGCAATTAAAAAGAGGAAAAGAATATGCTGATCTAGCTCCTGTAGTAATGGTAGTAATTACTTCTGGATTTCAGGCATTACCCGAGGAAAAAGAATGTATTAGCTATCATCAAACTATTAATGTCGGCAACGGTAAGCATCAACTTAAATGCTTGTCTTACGTATTTGTTGAATTAGACAAATTTACCAAAGAAGCAGATGAGTTAGAAAGCTTAGAAGATGATTGGTTATATATGATGGCTAAATTCGATAGAGCCAAAGAACCCCCGAAACATACAAAAGATGAAATAGTATTATCAGCCTATAAAACTATTGAACAATTTAACTGGAGCGAAGCAGAATATGATAATTATATTAAAGCGATGCTTGCTGCTCAAACGGAAGAAGTTAAATCAAAAAAGTAAATGAGGGGAAAGCTGATGGGAAAATTGAAATAGCAAAAAAATGCTAATTAAAGGAATGTTGCTAGAAGATATTATTGAGCTTACAGAATTATCTCCGGAAGAAATAGAAAAGTTAAAAGAATAGAATATGAAACAATACATAGATGTGACACCAAATCAAAAAAGTAAGTATACGAAGGTAGAGCTGAAAGCAAAATTGAAGCAGCAAAAAACGCATTACTTGAGGGAATTGATATAAATACTATATATAACGGGGTTATCAGTTACGGAAATAGAAAAATTAAAAGAATAAAAATAAAAGAAAAATTATGTCATTACTTGATGCAAGTCCAATTTATAAACCGTTTTCATATCCATGGGCATATGAAGCTTGGCACACTCAACAAAAAATTCATTGGTTACCGGAAGAAGTACCGCTTGCCGACGATGTTAAAGATTGGAAATATAACTTAACTCCAGGGGAAAAACATCTATTAACGCAAATATTTCGTTTTTTTACACAGGCAGATATTGAAGTGAATAATTGCTATATGAAGCATTATTCACGAGTATTTAAACCGACTGAAATATTAATGATGTTATCGGCATTTTCTAATATGGAAACGGTACATATTGCAGCATATTCACATTTACTTGATACGGTAGGTATGCCGGAAGTAGAATATTCAGCATTTCTTAAATATAAGGAAATGAAAGACAAGTATGATTATATGCAGCAATTCGGAGTGGATACCAAAGAAGATATAGCAACTACACTCGCAGTATTTGGAGCTTTTACTGAAGGATTACAGCTATTTGCTTCTTTTGCGATCATGCTTAATTTCCCTCGTTTTAATAAAATGAAAGGTATGGGTCAGATTATTGCTTGGTCAGTGCGTGATGAAACGCTTCATACTAATTCAATTATTACTCTGTTTAAGACTTTTGTAAGAGAAAACCCTGAAGTTTGGACGGAAACGCTGCGTAAACGTATTTATGAAGCTTGTACGACTATTGTGCATTTTGAGGATGCCTTTATTGAACTTGCTTTTGAAGTTGGCGGTATTGAGGGGTTAACGGCATATGAAGTAAGACAATATATTCGTTATATTGCCGACCGTCGTTTAATGCAGCTAGGACTCAAAGATGTATATTTGGTAAATCATAACCCGCTTCCTTGGCTTGATGAAATGCTAAACGGAGTCGAACATACGAACTTTTTTGAAAATAGAGCAACTGAATATTCAAAAGCAGCGACTACCGGTTCATGGGAAGAAGTATTCACTGACATGGATGCCAAAAGCGGAGGCTAAATAATATACTCAGATAGAACTTGAAAAATTGGCAGCAATGTCTTTGTAAGTCCTCGGATGCTGAACGTGTTGTGTCGAAGTATACATATTAACAACAAGAATAAAAAAAATTAAAAATACCTAATCTTTATTTTTAAAAATTTTTTAAAATAGATTTAGAATATTTAAAAATTTCGAGTAATTTTATGGCTGTTATAAATAATAAAAACTATCAAAAAGTTGTAGAAAAAGTTTTATCTTCTTCTAAAGCTAATAAAGTACTAAAGAGTGCAATTAAGGACTTATCGTCTTCAAAAAGTATAAGTTTAAGAACGATGTTACTCGGAGCAAGATTCGTTTTAACTAATCCTGTAAATACTTATAATCTTGTTAAGCTTGCTAACTCTTCTAAGATATATCTTGATCTGGAATTTCAAAAATCACTTCTTGAAAAATCTCCAATATGGGAATTTTTAAAAAAACATTCAGATGATTTGCCTAAAATAGGTCAAATCTTAGCAAATGCGGGCTTTAGAGAATTTCAAGATAAGAGTGCTTTAGATCAAAAGGGACTCGAAATACTAAAAGAATGTTTTAAAAATGAAAAAGTGCTGAAAAAACTTCAAGAAATTGCAGTTGAAGTAAAGCAAGAGCTACCGGACTGGAATAAAGTGACTTCTAGAAGTTTGGATATGCTGGTTACCGATAAAAACTTCAAAAAATTCTTTAATGAGAAGAGCGAAGATATTACGAATTATATACGTACCGGAGCAACTGAAATACTTCCAAGCGATTATATCAAAACTTTTGATGATATATTACAAAAACCTGAAAAGAAAAATTTATATTCATTAGTTATAAAAATATTTAATGAACATCCTGATTTTAAGCAAGAACTAGCTGAAAATATAAATAATACTCATTCTCTAAAAAGATTTAACAAACTATCTCCTGAAAAACAAATAATTATTGAAAATTTCTTAGCAGAAGCAAAAGAACAAGCTAAACCTTTCTTAAAAGAACATTTTGAAAGCTACAAAATCGATCTTAAAATTTTAGATATTATTCCTACTTTATTAAATAAAATTCCTGAGACAAAAGAGATTTTTGATGCTCTTAATGCTCCAAATCAAGGTGTAATGATATCTCTTGAGAAATCCTTAGAAAGGGTAGCGGGTGATGATAAATTAAAAAGTTTTTTTGCTAATAATAAAACAATCTTACCAAATATTGCTTTAGGTATTATTGAAAATACTCCTAGCGTACAAAGCATAACAAAAGAATATAATTTTGATAAACAAATGCTTAGTATAGTAGGCGAAGTTATGTCAAAGCCGGAAATTGCTCATGAGATTATTGCAGACTTAAATAAAGGCGATTATATGAGTTTAACCGGTAATATAATCTCTGCCCTTAATGATCCTTCATTTAAATTAAAAGATATATTAGTAGACCAAAGTAAAGAAGGTCTATTTGATAATTTAATTACAGGAGTTTTAGAACAAGATGAAAAAAATAGCCAAACTATAAAACAACAACTTATAAATTATGGTCTAGAAGCGAGTGATGTTATAAAGCTAACTAGCATAATGCCTATATTACTTGATAAACCTGAATCATTAAAAAAGGTTTTTCGAGATTTTATTAAAGGCGATTATACGGGAATGGCAAAAGAATTAATAGCTTTAACTAAAGACAATCCTGAAATTAAAAAATATTTAAATAATAATAGAGAAATATTTGCAAGTATTTTAGATAAAACTTTAGTGGACATACCAGGTATAAATAACCTTGATAAGAAAGAATTATATAATGTACTTCCATCAATGTTAAACCATCCTGATGAATTAGTTAAAGTTATAGAAGAGGTTGAAAAAAGTAATTATCGTGGGGCTGCTAGTGCTATATATAATCTAGCTCAAAAAACAAATTATTTTGAAGGGCAATTGCCGAATATTATAAAAGCAGGTTTTAGCTATGCTACTGAGAAAGTAAAAGACGTATTTAGTCCATCACAAGATTTTAAAGATAAAACTATAGATGAAATTACTCTTAGAAATAATTTAAATAAAATACAAAATGGAAAATTCAGCTTAAAGGGAGCTATATTAGTAGGTAATTTATCTAATATCGACTTCTCAGGCGTATCATTAAAAAATGCAGATTTAACTAAAGTAACTTCTTTAAAAGATTGTAATTTTAAAAATACTAATTTAACAGGTGCTAAATTACCTGATAATTTAATGCTACTTACTGATACTTACAATCTTGATAAGGCTATTCCTCCTTTAGTACCTAAACTAATTAAAGAACAACAAGCAAAATTAATTGATAAGGCAATTGATAAAGTATTTTTACAAATACAAGCTGAAGGAAAAAGAAATTTACTTAGTAAAAAAGAATTTGTTCAACAGGTAAAAATATTATATGAAGAAAATCAAACGATTAAAGACTATATTATAGAAAAACTAAATTCACTACCTATGAATATGGTTACTAACCTAGCTACTCCTAAAACAAATCAATATAAACATATTACAAATCATGTAAATTCTCCATTACAAATATTAAACCCTTTATATGAAAATATTGCAAATAAAAAAGATATTAAGAGTAATTTATTAGCAAATATTTTAAGCGAGAAAATATCACAAAAACTTTTTGATAAAGGTGATAATAGAGGTGAAGATTTTTATATGATTAATCAGATGCTAAAACCTATCGTTTCTGAATATTCTAAAGAGAATCCCGATAATATAAATAATTTTTTAGAGCCGAAAAATCTAGAAAAGTTAGCAAGTAATATTGCCTCTACTTTAAATTCTAAATCTAAATATACTTGGGCAGGCACTATTACCGGTGGAATTTATTTACCAAAAGAAATCTTCAATGAACAGTTAAAAGATAACTTTAAAAATGAGTTTGAAAACATTAATAAATTAAATGTTTTAAAAGAAGCACAAAGTATCGTCTCAAATTTAAATAGTAAGATTAATATTGTAGGATCTAAGACAAATGCACTTTCCATTACTCCTATTTCTAATAATAAAAAGAAAGAAGAAATACATAGATAACGCATTAATTATGGCTAAAGCGAGATAAAAAAGATATAAAAACTGTCATACCGGGACTTGTTCCCGGTATCCAGAAAACCTTAAAAAGTTTTGGATCCCATGGTCAAGCCACGGGATGACAAATTAATAGCTGTACAAGTTACGACTTAATCTGACAGAGTTGAGTAATCAGGCAGCTTGATGGGCAATCATCAAATTGTCTGATATTCTCTCTATATTACCAATATTTTTATCTATATTACCAATATTACCAATATTTTTATCTTTAGCAATATAAAGTGAATCTGTAAAAGATTGCATTGGTGTTTTACCAAAGCAATGTTTACCGGAATGAGGTCTTGCATTATTGTAACTCACAAGCCAGTTATCTATATCTGTTTGCAATTCATCAAGTGAATTATAAAATTTTTTGCGGAATAGAATGTGATAGCACTCTTCCTGCATAGTTTTATGGAAACGCTCACAGATACCGTTGGTTTGAGGACTATATGCTTTAGTTTTGGAATGATCGATATTCTCAATGCCAAGATATAGTTGGTAAGCATGGTTTTCTGGTTTTCCACAATATTCCGTACCTCTATCAGTTAATATTCTAAGCAGAGGGATATCATGGTTTGCAAAGAATGGAATAACCTTATCATTTAAGTGGTCTGCAGCTGTAATAGCCGTCTTTTCGGTATAGAGTTTACAAATAGCTACTCCTCAATAGGTATCGACAAAAGTTTGCTGATAAATACGGCCTATGCCTTTAATATTACCAACATAGTAAGTATCTTGTGAACCAAGGTAGCCAGGGTGCATAGTTTCTATTTCACCACTAGCTTCACGTTGGTTTTTAACTTTTTCAAGAACAGCAAGTTGATTATCACTTAAAACAATACCATCATTTGCTACTATAACCCCGATTATGGATAAGAAATACATGGTTTATTAGGTTTAAGTTGGTAAGCAATAAGAGCAGAGAATAGAGAAGTAAAGAAATTAATAGGTGATCGATGTCTGGAAGGAGTAATATTAAAATTCTCTTTTATGTAGCCAAAAATGGTTTCGATAATGAATCTCTTCCTTAAAAGGATTTTATCCAAAAGAGGTAATAAATAGTTTTTCATATCCTTTCTTATTCCGGTAATTTTTATTAAACCTTGCTTATAAAGTTTTGTAAACATTTTTTCTGAAATAAACTCCTTATCATCATAACACTTACCTTTTAGACCTTTTTTGATAACCATTGCTTCAAATGCAATTCTGTCATCAACATTACCTTTGGTAATTTTAACAGCAATAATTTCTCCCTTATCATTGATTATCATATGAAGCTTGAATCCAAAAAACCAATCGACAGAACTACGTCCCCTTTTTGCAAGATTATTAAAAGTTCTGTTAGAATTAATTCTGATATTTTTACATACTGCAAAATGTGTGGAATCTGCATAATAAATTCCCGTTCTTTTCCCACTTAAGTAATGTAACATCACAATCAATGGCAGAAATAATGAAGGAATAAGCTGAACAAATCTCTCATAACAAGGTGGATTCCTGAACAAATTACCATTAATAATAAAGTTTTGGTAATAAGCTTTTAAATGTTTATATGCACTAAAATGGTAAAAATCATTATTGAGAGTTCTTCACTTAAGGAAAGCTTACCTTCTCTAAATCTTTGCTTATTACTTTTCAGCAATTGATGTTTTACCCATTTCTCATAAATTTTACAAAATTTATCTACTATACAAAATATTGTAGTATATTTACACATGTTATTAAACCTTTATTTTACTCCTTCAGTGCCCTATTTATATAAGGTTTAATAACTCTTGCAACCTTCCTTCCTCTCTATTCCTTATCCATAATCGGGGTTAAGTTAGTCTCTAGAGCTTTTAGACGTTTTTTGAAACTTTCTAAATCATGACGTAACCACACAGATCTAACTCCGCCACCAGAAATGATTATCCCACTCTTGCGTAATTCATTAGCAGCACGTTCCTGACCAAATGCTGGAAATTCAACAGCTATATTAACTACAGCATCCTCTATATTTGCGGGCACACGATTCTTAATGCAAGCTTTACGTCTAGTCATCTCATATAGAGCTTCCCCCCTCCCCACCTTGATCATGGAGCTCTTTGTAACGATAAAATGTATCCCTGCTATAACCCATTACTTTGCAAGCTTGTGATACATTCCCTAATTGTTCAGCGAGTTTTAATAAACCGATTCTTGGCTTTATGATTTTTTCTTGATATGTTGTCATCTGACAGTCTCCTTTTTAGTAGGTTGTTAAAACTTGCCAGGTACTATCTTATCTTTTTTCTTCGTACCCAACAATCCTTAACTGTCAGATCAATTCTTTACTTTTACATAAATAGCATACCATTTTTATTTAACCCTAGCTATAGTACGTAAAATTTCTTAATATTTGTGCAAACTCTTCTTGGTTAGAATATTCTAATGTGGTTTTATCTTGTATCTGATTTTTAAACCAAGTAACTTGTCTTTTAGCATACTGACGGGTTCGTATTTGAGCTGCATTTAAAGCCTCATCTAAAGTGAGATTACCGTTTAAATAAGCTAAAATTTCTTTTATCCCTATTGCTTTTAAATTCGAATAATGTTGTGGGGTGAATTGTCTTTTTATTAAAGCAATTTCGTCAATTGCCCCTTCTTTAAATATCTTATCTAAACGCTCATCACATGTTTTATACAAAAATTTTCGCTCAGGATTTAAGAAGATAATTTTGAAATTAAAATCAGATAAGATTTGTTCTTTTAGCAAGGTTTGAAATGAAAAAATAGATTTACCGGTTTGCATGAATACTTCATAAGCTCTAATTAAACGTTGAGTATCATTTTGGTTTATTTTAGAAGCAGTAAGTGGGTCAAGCTTCTCTAATTTATTCCATAATTCTATATTGCCTATTTTACTATGCAATTCTCTAACTTCTTTGCGTAAATCCTCCATTATATCAGGAATATTATTATAGCCAAAAACTAGAGAATTGATATATAAGCCCGTTCCTCCTATTAATATGGGTAGTTTACCCCTGCCGGTTATTTCTTTTATTTTTTCTGTCGCAAGTTTTAGATATTTTATTACCGAGAAATCTTCTGTAATTGATAGAAAATTATATAAATGGTAATTAACTTCAGTTTTATAGCTTTTCGGAGGGGAGGCGGTAATAATAGGAATTTCCTTATAAACCTGCATTGAGTCGATATTAATGATTTCGCCGTTATAAGCTTTAGCCAATTCATGCCCTAAATAAGACTTCCCGCTAGCAGTCGGCCCGCATAATATAATTATATTCAAATGATTTGAAGAATTGTTTCTGCAAAACTTCGGAGGACTCGCATGCTCACCTATTAAGTATAGGCTGTGCGTGCTCGCTCCTCGTTTTACATTCCAATTCTTCAAATCATTTGAATATATTTCTTTCTTTGTCACTTGTTTAAACTATTTCATGTATTCGGTGTCATACCGTGGCTGACCACGGTATCCAGTCTTACGGAATTAGAATCGAAAATTTAATGTTTTTAATTTTTTCTAGATACCGTGGTCAAGCCACGGTATGACAACAAAAAGTACTGGATTCCTGCTTTTAGCTAGGAATGACATTAATACCCTTAAACGATTTCATACCGTTAGATGCTGCTACATCACTGTTAAGTTTAAAAATAAGAGGATCATTAGTAGGCTCAAGGTCTTTATTTTTTATTACCAATGGTGCCTTGTTGGTAATGTTAATATTTAATGTATTTGCACCTGTTGCTGTTATTGTAACTAATTTAGTATCAACAGATGATGTATCGATTAGGTCTGTTGTATATGAGATTTTAAACATATTATTTTTCCTTTATATTAATTTAATGTAAGAAAAATACATAAAATCATGATTTAGAAAGCAATAATTTTTTAATAATTAATTAATAGCCCGTATTTTTCAAGATATTTATTAATTATAGTTATTATTTTTTCTAAACCATCCTTATTAGCTGATTCAGCCCTTGCAACTATAATAGATTCTGTATTAGAGCTACGCAAGAGCCACCAACCATGCTTAGTATTTACCCGTACACCGTCAATATCGTTAAATTCTATTTTATCATCAAGTAACTTTTGCTTTATTTCTTCTATAATTTTTAGTTTTAACTCTGAAGAAACAAATATTTTAATTTCCGGTGTACTATAGCTTTTGGGTAACTCGTCTATTATCTCATCTAGAGTTTTATCCGATTTGCTAAGTAAATCTAAAAATCTAAGAGCTGCATAAATTGCATCATCAAAGCCAAAATATTTATCGGCAAAGAATATATGCCCGCTCATTTCACCGGCGAGTAAAGCCTTTGTCTCAAGCATTTTGCTTTTAATAAAAGGATGGCCTGTTCGCCATATTATAGGATTTCCACCGAATAATTTTATTTTATCAACGATGAACCGGCTGGCTTTTACATCGACTATTATAGTGGCATTTGGGTTTTCCTTTAAGATATCCTCAGCAAATATACATAAAATTTGATCACCGAATAATATCTTCCCGCTTGAGCTGATAATACCGATTCTATCACCGTCACCGTCAAAAGCTATACCAAGGTCACAATTTTGTTTTTTAACTAATTTAATTAGCTCTTGTAAATTAGCAGGGTTAGTAGGGTCGGGGTGATGGCTTGGAAAATTCCCGTCAATCTTACTATTTATGATTATATTCTTGTTAGCTAAATGTTTTTTTAGTTCTTCAATAATATTGCTGGTTGCTCCGTTACCGCAATCCCAAGCTACTTTTAATTTTGGATTAATATTTATTCCATCTAAAATACGTTTTAGGTATTTAGATTGGATGTCGTAAGGAGTTATTGTCATACTGCGGCTTGACTGCGGGATCCAGTTAATATCACTATGGATACCGTGGTCAAGCCAAGGTATGACATTAATCTTTGCTAGTAAATCCTGGATTTGAGGACCGAAAAAAGATTTGCCGTTTTGCAACATTTTAAAACCGTTATCGTCACGAGGGTTATGTGATCCCGTGACCATAATACTACCGACAGGCATAAAGTGTTTATTGGCAAAATATAAAACCGGCGTTGGAACTACGCCAATATTTATGATTTTAGCTCCTGCATCAGTTAATCCGAGTTCTAAAGCTTTACAAAGGGTAGGGGAGCTGAGCCGACCGTCTAAACCTATACAGATTTTATCGTTATCTTTCGTTATAGTCATCTCGGCGAAACAAAAGCCGATTTTATAAGCTACTTCTTCCGTTAAATCCTTAAGGCTATTACCTCGTATGTCATAAGCCCTAAAAATTTCTTTGTTAATTTGCATAAAAAACTGTTTTGAATGTTATTACATGGTTCGGAAAACGTATTCAATGTCATGCCGTGGCTTGACCACGCCATAAAAACAATTTATAGTAGTCAATTCTACTGGATCCCGTGGTCAAGCCACGGGATGACATCGAAAAGGATTGGATCCCCGCTTTTAGCTAGGGATGACATCGGAATCTAGAAGCTAAAGCTTTCTCCCAAATACACTTCCTTAACTTTCTTGCTATTTGCTATTTCCTTAGCACTTCCTTCTAATAATACTTTACCTTCAAAAATAACATAAGCACGGTCGACTATATCTAGAGTATCACGTACGTTATGGTCGGTAATTAATATGCCTATATTAAATTCACGTAAATAAGTAATTAGATTTTTGATATCGGAAATAGCAAGCGGGTCAATACCGGCAAGCGGTTCATCAAGCATGATAAATTTAGGCTCTATTGCAAGTGAACGTGCAATCTCAAGCCTACGCCTTTCACCGCCTGATAAGCTAGCAGCGGATGAATCTTTTAAATGAACTATCGAAAATTTCTCTAGCAAATTATGGGTTTTTTGTTCAATTACTTCTTTATCATTTTCAGATATCTCAACTACAGCTTTAATATTATCCTCAACTGATAATCCCCGAAATATCGAAGGTTCTTGAAGAAGATAACCGATTCCAAGCCTTGCTCGTAAATAAATAGGCAAGTTGGTAATATTTATATCATTTAAAAGTAATTGCCCTGAGCCCGGTTTCATTAAACCGATAATAATGTTAAAGCAAGTTGTTTTACCGGCTCCGTTCGGACCGAATAAACCAACTATCTCTCCTTGTTTTATATTCAGAGATATATCCGTTAATATATTCCTTTTTTTGTAGGATTTTGATATATTTTTAACTTGTAAGCTGTCCATCTTTTTTATTTGTTAAGATTTTGTTGCGTGGATTAATTTTCAACGTCATTGCGAGAAAATTACGTAAGTAATTGACGAAGCAATCCAGTTTCAAAATGCTAATCTTTAGCATTTTTTTAATTATTTTCTGGATTGCAACACTCCTTTCAGTCGCTCACAATGACGTACCAACGATAAATAGCTCTATTTCTTAATAATATCTACATAGTAGATTAGTTTATTAGTTTTTAAAACATTATCGTCACGCTGTAATATTACATTACCAAGTAGAATAAGTTGTTTATTATCGAAAAAATATTTAGCACTATCTGCAAGTAATAATTCATTATTTATTTTTCTTTCTACAGTCAATTTAGTAGGGACAACTACATGATCAATAGTTTGCTTTTCAGCTATTGTTTTATAAAAAATATATAATTCTTTCGTTCTAAGTATCGCATTATCGAAGTAAACAACAACATTTCCAAGATATTCTGCCTTTTGTTTGGTTCTATCAATAATTAAAGTATCAGATGTTATATGTAAATTTGAAATATTTTTATTATTAGCATATATTACGGTACTAATTATAAGAAGTAAAACAAGTTTAATAATAGACATCTTTCTAAACTTCGCTTCTAGAGGTAATTTAGACGTTGATCCGGTACTCGCATCCTCACGTATGTCTTCTATATACGCTGCGGTGCTGCGCTCCGTGTCTCCTTTAAATTCCTCTCTATAAGTTGGTTTAGAAAGATGTCTAATCCGATAAATCGATGATTGTAGAGACATTGCTTTTAAAAATTATAATATTATTTTCATCCTTCGTATTAAAACTATCCGAAGTAATTGAAGAGTTTTTGTAAAGTAACTTAGCAGGGGAATGACCGGTTATATTCTTATTTACTAAATCAATCCTTGCATCGTTAGTGTTAAATATGATCTCATCAAAAAAAAGTTTTACATCGTTTTTTAAATCTAATATGTTTGATTCTTCATCTAAAAAGCCTTCTTTCGCATTGATAATAAGAGTTTGGTCTTGATTTACGTTATAAATAGCATTTATTATATCTAGTTTATATTTGTTATCTGACTCTTTTATAGCTCGCTCAGTTTTAATCTTATACGCATTTAAATTTTTATTTACTCCCTCAAAAATTGAATCTTTCAATATAATATTATATTTAAAATCAAAATTTTTAGTATCTTTTAAACTTTTTTTTGTAACGTTAATATCGTTTTCTTCATTAATATAACCACTTTTAATTAATATATACCCTATATACAAAATTCCAACTATTATTAAAAGATATACAGATTTCCAAATTTTTTTTCGCCGTTTATAAGAAGAGGGCATAGATTTTAGCTAACTCCTATGCGTAGTAAATCATGAATATGGATAATGCCTATAATAACATTATCATCAACAATCGGTATATTAGTGATATTCTTGGCTTTCATTAAATTTAAAGCCTCTTTTGCAAATATTTCCGATGAGATATGAATAGGGTTTTTGGTCATAATGCTTGATGCTGTTTTTAAGTAGATTTGATCGTTAATATGACGACGTAAATCCCCATCGGTTATAATTCCCACCAAATTTTGGTTTTTATCTATTACAAGTGTACAACCTAAACGTTTTTTATTCATAACAATTATAGTTTCGGCAAAGGAAGTATCTTCATATACTAAAGGTATTTCATCACCGCTACGCATTAGGTTTTTAACTTTTGTTAAATTAGCACCGATTGTACCTCCCGGATGATAAATTTTAAAATCATCTTTAGTAAAGCCTCGTTTTTCATGTATAACAGTCATTAAAGCATCACCGAGTGATAACATTATTAAAGATGATATAGTAGGAGCTCCAATTACAGAAGCTTCCGGGTATTCAGGTACTATTAATAAAAAATCGCTTCTTTTAGCTAAAGTGGAATTTTTATTCATTGTCATCGCAGCAATTTTTATGGAAGAGTTCTTGCAATATTCAATTATATTAAATAGCTCTTTAGTTTCACCGGAATTAGATAGCATAATTACTAGATCATTTCTCGTCACCATACCTAAATCGCCGTGACTTGCTTCTGCCGGATGTAAATAAAAAGCAGGCATACCGGTTGAGGAAAAGCTAGCTGCTATTTTTTTTGCAATATAACCGCTTTTACCTATACCCGTTAAAATTACCCGTCCTTTGAAAGATAGTAAAAATTCTATAATTCTGTTAAAATCTTCAGGGATATTTTCGGATAATTTTTCTAAAGCACTTGCTTCACTAGAAATAACCCTCTTTGCGATAATGCGGTAATTATTTGTGTTGGTCATTTATTTACTCATTGTCATACCGTGGCTTGTCCACGGTATGACAAGATCAATTAAAATACTTACGTTCTGTAATTACTTCAGCCGTTTCAGTATTATTATCTTCATTCCAAGCTCGTTTTTTACTAGAATCACGTCGCTGCTCAGGTTCTGAATTTTCCTTAGCATTATTAATATTATTTTTTGGTTTTGGATTATTTGAAGATTTATCCTTATCGGTATTTTTAATAGTTAATTTTGCTTTGCCTTTATTATCAAAACCTATTAGCTTAACTTTTACTATATCGCCTTGTTTTAAAACACTACTAACCGTTTCTATTCTTTCTTCTGAAATTTTACTAATATGAACAAAGCCATCTTTATTACCTAAATAATTAATAAAAGCACCGGAATCTAAGACTTTCATTACCGTACCGTTAAATATTTCACCGATTTCAGGTTCAACGGCAATAGCTTTAATTTTATCTAAGGCAACTTTTAACTTACCTCTATCTGAAGCATAAACAGAAACGCTGCCGTCATCGCTTATATCTATTTTAGCACCGCTAGTTTCACAAATTTCCTTTATTACTTTACCGCCCGGTCCTATAATATCTCTAATTTTATCCTTATCTATTTTTATAGTAGTAGTAGAAGGAGCATTTTTACTTAGTTCGCTATTTGGTTTACTGATAACTTTATTCATTTGCTCCAGTATATGCAAACGACCGAGTCGTGCTTGCTCTAAAGCTACTTTCATTATTTTAAAATCTACTCCGGATATTTTGATATCCATTTGTAATGCAGTAATCCCTTCACTAGTTCCTGCAACCTTAAAGTCCATATCACCGAAATAATCTTCATCACCGAGAATATCCGATAATACGGCAAATTTTTTGCCTTCCTTAATAAGTCCCATAGCAATACCCGCAACCGGTGCTTTTATCGGTACGCCGGCATACATTAAAGCAAGAGAACTACTGCAAACAGTTGCCATTGAAGAAGAACCGTTAGACTCCGTAGTTTCGGCAACTACTCTAATAGAATAAGGAAATTGTACTTTATTAGGTAATATTGGATTGATAGCACGCCATGCGAGTTTACCGTGTCCGACTTCACGACGACTAGGTGCTTTCATCGGCATTGCTTCATTTACAGAGTAGGGTGGAAAGATATAATTAAGCATAAAACGCTCTTTATACTCACCCTCTAAACTGTCAACTATCTGCTCATCTAAACTAGTACCGAATGTAGTGCTAACTAAGCTTTGCGTTTCGCCTCTAGTAAATAAAGCTGAACCGTGTGCGGAAGGTAGTAAACCTATTTCACAAGCAATTTGTCTTATATCCGTGGTACTTCTTCCATCGATACGTCTATTTTTTTCTAAAATCTCGTTACGTAATATATCTGATTCAATAGATTTTAAAGCCGATTCGATTTGATAATTACTATATTTTTTATTTTCTATGTCGCTTACAAAATGTGTAAGAACTTTTTCAGGTATTAAATCTAAATTAGTGCTACGTTCTTGTTTAGATTTAATCGCAAAAGCTTGTTCAATTTCTTTTACAAATAACTTCTCAATTTCTTTCTTTAATGAGGCAGGATATAAATCTTGCATTTCAAGCTTTGGTTTTTTAGCTTCTTCTGCTAGTTCTTTAATTATCTTTATTACCGGCTGGAAGCTTTCAAATCCAAATTTTACAGCTTCTAACATTTGTTCTTCAGAGAGTAAATGAGCTTCCGATTCAACCATCATTACTGAATCTGATGTTCCTGCAACTACTAAATCAAGCTGACTTGTTTTTAATAATTCAAGTGCCGGATTTAAAACAAATTCACCGTTGATTAAACCGACTTTACTTGCAGCAACTATTTCTAGATAAGGAGCAGGGGATAGGCTCAGTGCAGCCGATGCGCCGATAATTGCAAGTATATCTACCGGAGTTTCAGGATCATATGAAAGAACACTGCAAGTTACATGCGTTTCATTCACAAAAGCCGGATGAAATAACGGTCTAATCGGTCTATCTATTAAACGAGATACTAAAACTTCTCTATCTGATGCTTTCCCTTCACGTTTAAAAAATCCTCCGGGGATTTTACCGGCAGCATACGCCATTTCTCTATAATTAATCGTTAAAGGAAAAAAGCTGATACCTTCTTTTGCTTTTTTAGCTACTACTGCTGTACATAATAAAACGGAATTACCCATTTTTACCGTAACTGCTCCGTCAGCTTGCCTTGCTATTTTACCTGTACTAAGCTCAAGAATTTTCCCGTCCCATGTAACACTCTTAGTTATTTCGTTAAACATCTATTTATCTCATTTCATAATTTATATTTAGGTTGTCATACCGTGGCTTAACCACGGTATGACACTAGGTCAAGTTGCGGTATGATATTTGTACTACTTAATCTTTCTAATTCCTAGCTTACTTATTAAATCTAAATATTCGCTAACATTATTCTTTTTAATATAGTTAAGTAATCTGCGGCGACGTCCGACTAAAATTAATAATCCGCGTCTTGAAGTATGATCTTTATGGTTAGATTTAAAATGCTCGGTTAAATTATTGATTCTTTCAGTTAAGATAGCACATTGCACCGCACTTGAACCTGTATCATTTTCCGTTATAGCATATTCTTTAATTAATTGTTGTTTACGTTCTGTAGTAATCGACATCGATAATTTCTCCTTAAATATATAGACTTCTAGTTTTAAAAGAAGTCTTGTGTTAAATTAAATACTCGTAAAGAATTAAAGCAACTCTTGTTTAAGCTACCTATTGCAAGCAAAACACCTTTATAGCGAACCCATAAAAGATTAACGTCTTTTTCATAATTAAATAAACATTTCTGTCCGTATTTAATTTGCTGTGCTTGGCTGTCAGTTGCATCAAGAACCAGGATGTCGTCCAGTATTGCTTCTATCTTTATGCTTTTTTCCTCTAGGGAATTTTTGGTAATTTCGTCAGGCGATTTAATTCGGATAGCATTTTCTTCTTTAAATATTCCAACCTGAGTACGGCGTAATTCTATCACAAATCCTAAACTTTGCAAGGACAATGCCAAATCTTCTGCTAAAGTCCTTATATAAGTACCTTTTGAGCATTCCGTATAGTATATAGCGGTAGCATTTTTCTCATCAAAATTTAAACATTTTAGATCATAAATAGTTATATTTCGTGGCTTTAATTCTACTTCTTTCCCCTCTCTTGCCAATTTATAAGCTCTTACGCCGTTAACTTTAAGAGCTGAAAAAGCCTGCGGTATTTGTGTTACGTTACCGATAAATTTAGAACATACGGCATAAGCCTCTTCTTGAGAAGGGATATAATCTTTCGTTGCTATTACTTTACCGGCATAATCGCCGCTATCTGTTTGTGTTCCAAATTTTACGGTAAAAATATAGGCTTTTCTAGCATTAATTAGTAGCTGTATTAGTTTTGTAGCTTCACCTACGGCAAGTGGTAATACTCCTTCCGCTTCTACGTCTAGAGTACCTGCATGCCCTATCTTAACTTTACCGAGTATTTTTTTTACTATACTAACAAGTATAGCAGAACTTATGCCTCTTGGCTTATAAATATTTAACCAATAATTACTCATTTTAATTTGACTTAAATTTAGAAAATCTTTAATATATAACTCTAGCCAATATAGTATTGTTGTATAGATCAGGAAAAGCTCTAGATGTAGAGTAAAGCGAGATAAATCGAGCTTTTCAAAAAATCTTTTAAAAAGCTTACTGGATTCCCGCTTTCGTGGGAATGACATGCAGTTCATACAACAAAGCTCCAATTACATGATAGGTTAGACCAAATAATGACGATTAACCCCAATAATATAGAAAATAATATAGAAAATTCTTCCTCTAAAATCAATACCTGTCTTTCTAAACTTACCGATTATATCTGGCCTATAAAACGCCACGAAGTTTCTAAATTTTTATTCATCACCTTATTAATGTTCTGTATTTTATTTATCCAAAATCTAATTAGAGCTTTAAAAGATAGTATTGTTACTACTATGATAGGCGCCGAGACTATCTCGTTTTTGAAGTTTTGGGGAGTGATGCCGTCAGCTTTCTTAATGACTGCTATCTATGTAAAGCTTGTTAATAGGATGAAAGCAGAAAATATATTTTATCTTATTATATCAATTTTTTTAACATTCTTTGCTTTATTTGCCTACGTTATTTTTCCAAATCATGAAATGCTGCATTTAAGCCCTGTAAACATTCAAAATTTAACGGCAAGTTTACCTAATTTAAAATGGTTTATACTGCTTTTATCAAAATGGAGTTTTTCACTATTTTATATAATAGCCGAATTATGGCCAAACGTAGTTTTTGCATTACTTTTTTGGCAGTTTGTTAATAATATTACTACAGTGGAAGAATCTAAAAGATTTTATCCGTTATTCGGTTTACTTAGTCAAACAGGTATTTATTTAGCAGGGCAGTTTTTAGAAAATCTAAGTAATATTAATGATTACGTAACTAATAAATTTGCATTGCAATCGTCTTTTCATACACTTTCTATACAAATTATACTAACTATAGTATTAATTTTAGGTATAATAGCTATTAAAACTTTTTGGCTGCTTAATCATAAAGTACTAGACAAAGAGCATATGGCGTTACTCAGGTTTAAAGCAAAGAAAAAATCTATGACTATTGCCGAAAGTTTTCAAATGATTCTATCGTCAAGACATATTAGATTAATTGCAACTTTGCTTATCTGCTATGGCATTGCCATTAATTTAGTAGAAGGTCCTTGGAAAGCAGTAGCTACTAAAATTTATAAAACTCCAACCGAATATGCAGCTTTTATAGGAAGTTATTTGAGCTATACCGGAGTATTTACTATTTTATTTGTCGTACTTGGTTCAAATATAGTTAGAAGACTTGGCTGGTTTACGGCAGCTGTTATCACACCTTTAATAGTTTTTATTACCGGTATATTATTTTTTGCCGTTAATAATTTTGAAGGATTTGCCGGCTTAATAATAGCAAATTTTATCCTAACCGATCCTGCTTTAATTGCTATAACAATAGGTGCTATTCAAAATGTGCTTAGTAAATCAAGCAAATATACCTTATTTGATTCAACAAAAGAAATGGCCTATGTTCCTTTAGATCCGGAAATAAAAATAAAAGGTAAAGCTGCTGCCGACGTGATAGGTACAAAACTCGGTAAATCCGGTAGTGCATTTTTACAATCATTGGTATTTATAATATTACCTTCCGCTAGTTATCAATCTATTTCCATCTGTTTAATGATTATATTTATAATTACTTGCTTAACTTGGCTTTGGGCAACTAAAGAACTCAATAAAGAATATAAAAATTCTATTAAATTTTCTCAATAATAATATCAGTTTTTTCTTGATATTACTAAAATCTCTATATACTATCTTTGACAGTATAACACAAACTGTGAAAAAGATGTAGTACTTGCATGGATCGGTCTTTTTGGTGTCACCCCGTGGTCAAGTCACGGGGTGACAGCGGAAAATTTGTGCTAATTAATTTTTGGTTAAATTAGAGGTTTTATGAGTAAAGATAATACTGGATATGAAAATGATGAAGGATATGAATCCGATATAGATGAAAAAAAACAAGAACAAGCTGCTCCCGCTCAACCTACACTAGATGCAGCTGACGATGGTTTTATCGTTACTTCTGCATCTTCTGCTCAATCTACCCCTTCAATTAGTGCTTTATTGGACAATATCTCTCCTGACGGTCAGACATCAGACCCAATAACCAAGGCTGTAAGAGAAACAATTATACAACCGCAAAAAGATAATTTAATAGAACAAATATTAAAAGACCTGGCAGCCTTTGCAGACCGTGATTTAGCTGAACAAAAAAGAAAAGAAATAGAAGAAGAAAAAGATAAAACATTAAATGCTTTTTTCGGTAATCCGGCTAATAGAAAATTTATTGATAAGGCTTTAGAAAATCCTGAGCTTAAAAAGAAATTAGAATTAATAGAAATAGCCGGCTATAAAAATGTTCATAATACATTTAGTGCCGCTAGTGGATACCCTGGTGGATTTAAGCCGGTACAGTGGAAAAATCAAGTAAGTGCAAGCGATCTTAGAGCAACAGTAGTTAAAAATGATGCAGGTGATGAACTCTGTACCTTAAATGAAACAACTGTTAAAACTCAGCCTTTTACTGTAGCTAAACAAGACGGTACTCAGGTTCAGATCAGCTCATATAGAGAAATAGATTTTCCTATAAAACTTGATAAAGCCGATGGGTCAATGCATTTATCGATGGTAGCATTAAAAGCTGATGGCACAAAGCCCTCCAAAGATAAAGCCGTATATTTCACTGCCCACTACGAAGAAGGACCAAACGGTAAACCTCAACTTAAAGAAATAAGCTCACCGAAACCTTTAAAATTTGCTGGAACCGGAGATGACGCAATAGCTTATATAGAGCATGGTGGAGAAATTTATACACTTGCGGTAACACGCGGTAAATATAAAGAAATGATGAAAGAGGTAGAACTAAACCAAGGGCAGAGCGTTGACTTATCACAAGCCGAAGATCTTATAATAGGACAAAGGCAAAGTAAGGCACTAGAAACAAACGAACCTACAATAAATCCAAATCAAGGATTACAGTCATCTATTGAAACGCCTACGCCTACTCAAACTACACAGATGCCACAGTCGCAACAAGTGAATCCAAACCTCCTTAATGCAGCTACAGCTTTATCAGGCAGCATGCAAGATTTATTAAATTATGTAAATGCAGGTTTAACAAAAGAAACTGACGGCAATAAACAAATTGATTTAATTAAAGAAGCAGCCACGGTAATTCTTAATAATGAGAAAAGTGATATTGCTGAAAAGCAGGCTAATATCATTGCTTTAACTGAAAATACGGTCAATAATAACGACCTCACACCGGACACAAAAGTAGCTGGAGTAAATGCGGTATTAGAAACCATAAAAAATGATCAGAATACCCCAGACCTAGAAAAATCAAAAATGCTTGAAGCTACAGTAGCTATCGCTTTAAATTCAGAGAATCTTGAACCGAAGCAAAAACAGCAGATGTTAGAAAAGGCAGTAGATGTCGGTTTAAGTCTTAAAGATGATGCAAGTAGAGCTGCGGCAATTGACGGTATTACGGATGCTGCAATAAAAAGTAACCTTTCTACTGAAGATAAAGGGACAATGCTTATAGCAGTAGGTGATAAGATTAATGCCTCTGAATTAAGCAATGCGGAAAAACAAAAATTATTAGGTTCTGTATTAAAGAAAGGTGTAGAAGTCCAAGTTCTCAGCCCGGAACAACAACAATTGATGCAACAGAATTTAGATAAGATTACGGCGGAACAAACTAAAAAAGATACAATAAAAAAAGTAAATGATATTTTATTTGATCCTCTAAGTAATACTGAATTAAAAACAACAAACATACAAGCCATTACATCTAATGTTTTAGATAGTCCGGCTAAAGTAGAGGTAAAAAGTGAAATAATTGAAGGAATTACTAACACAGTTGCAGGAAGCTCGCTTGAAGCTAAAGACAAAGCAGAGATTGTTAAAGGGGTAGGCGAGACTATAGCTACTCATAGTGATACCTCTTTATCCTTACCGGGTAAAGCACTTATTATTGCATCAGCGGAAAAAGGTATTGCAGAAAGTAAGACTGATTTACCTGATAGAGAGCTAATGACTAAAGGATTAGTAGACGGTATTTATGAAGGCAAAGGAGGTCCTGAAATAACTAAGGCAGTTTCTAGCGGAATCGATAATAGTAATATTAATAACTCTGAGAAAGAAGCACTTAAAAAAGCTAAAGATGCAGCGAGTGAGGCAGCTTTAGATAGAGAAACTCAAAATTTAACTGAAGGGTTAAAAGGACAGAATATAGAAGAACCCAAGCCTCGCGATGATATATATAACAAAGCCCAAGATGTAGCTAATGCATTAAAAAATGTTATTACCCCTGTTTTAGATGCTCATCCTGAAAAACGTGAAGTCTCAAAAGAAGAAGTTGTGAAAAAAACTTCAAATATATTAAATGATATCTCTAAGCTTGCAGTTGAGAAAGTCAATAATTTTCGTGCTATGCTTTCTCCAGATGGTAATCTTAAAACTCTCGAAGAAAAAAGAGCTGAATCAACAAAAAAAGTAGATGAGCTGGTAAAGGAATTTGGTACTAAATCTTCTACTGAAGAACAGCAAAGTTTCATTAAAGCTAATTTAATTGATGATAGAACTTTATCTAAAGAGGTACGTTTACAAACTATAGATAAGTTATTACAAGAACAGGCACAAAAACGAGCAGACGCAGTTGAAAACCGTAGTGTTAAAACGAAAGATGTAAGGGTAGTATCAGGACAGTCTGAATTAAAACCTATAAGTAAAGATGAGCCGGATATTGAAAAAGCTAAAATGGTAGTAGAAAGAGATAGAGTTAATATCAAAGATAATATAAAAATTATGGGAGCATTAATGAATGCAAGAGATAGCATTCAGTCGGAAATTTTAAATAAATCAAAACCTATTAAAAGAGATTCTTCTCCTCCACAACGCTGATCAAGATTTGTATTCTGTATATTATAAAGGCAAGCTGCCATCCTGATTATGTTTTGATATCATTTATGTCATCCCCGCGGAAGCGGGAATCTAGTAAAACATATAAAAAATAAGTTTTTTATATGTTTATTTTATCAAATATGTAACTTCTGTATCAATATTAAAGTTATTTTTCCAGATTCCCGCTTCCGCGGGGATGACATAAATGATATCAAAACATAATCAGGATGGCAGCTTGCCTTTATGCATTAGTTTTTTCTTTTCCAGCTAAACATTTTACTAAATTATTAACGGCTTGTTGTTCTTCCGTGCTATTAATTTTCATAAAATTTCTTGAAACTTCAATGCACATACGTTGATGTTGAGTATGTACGGGCTGCGGTTTATTAGCTTCTTCTAAACCTTCAAAGAAATAATCAATATTCCTATCTAAAGCTTCTGCGATTAGTACTAGCCTTCCTACAGAAATTCTATTAATTGCTTTTTCGTATTTTTGTAATTGTTGATGAGTAACATCAATTACTTCAGCAAGTTGTTGACGAGACAGCCCCTTAGCGAGTCTTAAAGAATAAATTTTCTTGCCGATAAAACTATCGATTTTTTGTATAATATCGTTTTTTCTACCCATTATCTTCTCCTTGGTTACTAATTATATCTATATTTAAAAATTTTCTTTGAACAAAAATGATATTATCCTATATTATTATAAAACATGTGGTATTAGTAATTTAGTACCATTAAACTTATCCAAGTGTAAGTAGAAATAATGCCATAAATTAATATTATAAGCAACTATAAAATAACATTTTATAAGTTTTTTGTAATCATTTGGTAAATAATTATTAAAGAATCATGCAAAATTATTTCTTATCAAATAAAAATATTATAAGAACTTTAAAATTATTTTAAAGATAAAATATGAATATCTTATGTTTTAAAAACTTATTTATGTCTATATATTCTGCTTGTTTTTTAAAAATATCGTTTGGTGCATAAACTATTTGATAGTAATGTTTCTCTTGATTCATTAATATACTCCGGATAAATGAAGAGTTATTTTTGCATTGCTAAATACTGAAGCATAAATTACAATTTATAAAAAAATAAAATTTTAGTGTATTATAGAAAAATATAAAATTAATGCAAGGGAAAATTTCATTTCTATATTAATATTTCAAATCAAGGATTAAAGTAATGAGAAAAATTTTTAATTGTCTTTACGTAGCCTTATTTAGAACAATAGAAGATGATGGCGTTGAACATTCGGGATATATGTCATTCATGATACTTTTATCTATTTTCCCTTTCCTAGTATTCTTATTAGCTTTAACAAGCTTTTTAGGAGCTTCAGAACTTGGTCAAAATTTTATACAAATTTTTCTAGAGAGTCTTCCGGAGCAAGCGACGGAATCAATAGAAAAGAGAATACGAGAATTACTAAGTGCTCCTCCTCAAAGTTTAATGAATCTTGCCATAGTAGGCAGTATTTGGACTGCTTCTTCTTTTGTAGAATGTTTAAGGACTATTTTAAATCGTGTATATCAAATAAAATCTCCCCCCCCTTATATAAGAAGAAGATTACTTAGTATTATACAGTTTCTTATAATTAGTGCCTTGATTACCTTTACTATGTTTCTTTTAGTGGTGATTCCAATATTATTTACAAAAATTCCGATAATATTAGAGACCATTGAAAAATATAAGATCATTTTAAATTTTATAAGATATTCTTTAATTTTAATTTTATTATTTTTAGGTGCCTCGTCTTTGTATTATATATTACCTAATGTAAAACTAAATTTTATTGATGTATTCCCAGGGGCTTTATTAACTGTGATATTATGGATAATAAGCGGCTATTTGCTTTCAACTTATATAGTCTACTATAATCAATTAAATCTAATGTATGGTTCCCTTGGTAGTATAATAGTTACATTAATATTCTTCTATATTATAAATATGATATTTATCTATGGTGCGGAATTTAATTATCTAATGAAAAATTATGAAAATATAGAGTGAAGTGTGGCTTAAAGCACTTCATAAGTATTTAGTTTTACAAAAATAAAATAATTAATTGAAACAATTTCGGCAGTTTTATATTTAAAACTTTATATCAATCTTTATTTTAGTTGTAAAAAAAACAATTATTTTTTAGTTTTTAGGTTTTGTGAACAAAATACAAATTATTTAAAAAACTCCGGTTTAAATAACATAAAGCTATCCTGAGATGATGTAGGTAATGGAGTTAAATTATATTGCGGATCGAAAGCGTTCCCATAAATTTTTTCTATTTTTTGGAGCGAATTTGGAGATTTTAAAGCCAATAATATTGATTTTAAAATAGTAAAAATTGCTATATACGGATCGGTTTCGGGGGAAGATAAGCGATGTTCTAAACGTTTTGGAAAAGAATTTGGAATTCTTACGGCTACGCTTCTATTATTTCCACCGTACGATATATGTGTAGGAGCCATAAATTTTTTATTTATCCGTGAATAATCTAGAGTAGTCGGCATAAAAGCGAGTAGGGTGTCTAACATATAGTGACATAGCCCTTGTGCTGCTAAAATTATATAATAATCATTGAAATCGGAATTAAAATTAATATGAAAATGCATACTATTACCATAATCATCCAAAAACGGCTTAGGAGAAAAATCTATATAACCGTTTAACTGCTGTGCCATTTTTTTTAAAATAGTTTTAACCTCTAATATATTTTTTATATATTGTATTAAGTTTACAGAAGGAGGGAGATCTATTTCAAATTGGTTATTGCCTTTTTCTTTTTTTATTTTAGAAATTTTAAATCTAGCTAAGTATTTTCTTGAAAGTATTTCAAATTTAGCTATATCAATATTGTGGCTTAAATAAAACTCTATTTCTACGCCGATAATAGGGATTAGGTTATAGTCTTGATGAAATTGTGCTATTATTTTTTCCAGCTGTTTATTTTTTTGTAAACGACCGGATAAAGTATTAATAAAACTATTATAATTAATATGGGGTATTTTCATGGAAGAATTAATAAACGGATCAGTTTATTATAAAATTTTTGATAAAACATTCAATAATTCTAGTCATAGATATATAAAAAAAAATAACTCTATAAATGAAACAGAAATAGTTGAAAACAAAAAATCTATTACTACTTATTTTAAAGCACAAGATATTTTAATTTTAAACCAAGTACATGGCAATCAAATTGTTAATGCTGATGAGTTCATAATTGCCGTACCTGATGCAGATGGAAGCATTACAACTAAGAAAAATTTAGTATTAGCGGTACAATCGGCAGATTGTGTACCGGTATTACTTGCAAGCGGCGACGGTAAAATAATCGGAGCGGCACATGCAGGTTGGAAAGGAAGTATAAATAATATTATTAGTAATATAGTTACTAAAATGACAGAAAAAGGAGCAAAGAATTTAATAGCAGTGATAGGTCCTGCTATAGCTCAAAGTTCATATGAAGTTGATGATGAATATTATAAAGCTTTCTTAAGTAAGGATATTAACAATAAACAGTTTTTTATAAACTCTATAAAAGAAAATCATTATATGTTTGATTTACCGGCTTTTGTAGAGTTAAAACTTAAAGAAGCAGGTGTCAAAGATATAAAAAATATTGCTGAAGATACTTACACAAATCCGTTAAAATATCCAAGTAAAAGATGCTTATATCATTTGCAAGAACCTTATAATCAGAATATATTATCAGCTATCATAATTAAATAATGGCATTACTAAATAAATATTGATGGTTTGAAAAAGCTACGTCATTGCAAGGAGGCGTTGTTGCATGGATCGAAAAACGCACTGGGTGTCATACCGTGGCTTGACCACGGTATCCAGAAAAATAACTTAAAATACTAATAATCTTAGTATTTTAAACTGGATCCCGCGATCAAGTCGCGGGATGACACTGGAAAAACTGATACACGCAACAATGCTCGCTCGCAATAACGATATCTATCTTTATTTAGCAATGCAAAAATAACTCTTCATTTATCCGGAGTATATTAATGAATCAAGAGAAACATTACTATCAAATAGTTTATGCACCAAACGATATTTTTAAAAAACAAGCAGAATATATAGACATTGTTGATGATAATATTCGTACTATTGTTGATAAAATGCTTCAGACTTTACATATAGAAAGGGCAGTGGGCTTGGGTGCTAATATGGTAGGAATATTAAAGCGTATAGCGGTAGTTGACCTACATGAAAATAATAAATCATCGCCTATAGTTTTTATTAATCCGGAAATAACTTATTTTTCGGAAGAAAAACAAACTTTTATTGAGGGTTCTTTATCGTTTCCAGGCATTGAAGCATCTATTACACGATCAAAAGCAATCAAGGTAAAGTATCTTGATTATAACGGTAATAAGCAAGAACTAGCAGCAGAAGGCTTTTTAGCAACTGTAATTCAGCATGAAATAGATTATTTAAACGGCAAAACTTTCTTAGATTATTTATCAAAACTTAAGCGTGATACACTACTTAAAAAGATGCTAAAGCATATAAAACTCCATCCTCCACATATTCACGGTAGAGGTTGTAGGCATTAATTAATTCTTAAAATTTATTTTTTATTAATAAATATGGAGGAAATATTTTATGTATCAACAACAACCGAATATATCTAATCAATATCCGGAAGAATGCTATATATCACAAGAAAAAGGAATACTTAGAACACCTCGCAATTTATACAATAATTCATTAGAAAATATACCATTTGCAAAACAGACAATTAAAGATTTACAAAAGACTTTAGTATTCGGAATTGCCGACGCCGCAACACTTCTAGCATATCTTTGTTATAACGGTTTTGGTGACAAACTAAATCTATAGATAAAATAAAGTTATTTATAGCTGTAGGAAAAAACTTAGGTAGCGAAATATGTACGCGATATATGGAAGGACAAAATGATGAAACTTTTGACCTGGCTGAATTTTTACAAAATAATCCAAAATATTATCAAAATCTTTTAAATAAAGCCGAGCGATTTGCTAATATAACCCCGATTATGGATAAGGAATAGAGAGGAAGGAAGGTTGCAAGAGTTATTAAACCTTATATAAATAGGGCACTGAAGGAGTAAAATAAAGGTTTAATAACATGTGTAAATATACTACAATATTTTGTATAGTAGATAAATTTTGTAAAATTTATGAGAAATGGGTAAAACATCAATTGCTGAAAAGTAATAAGCAAAGATTTAGAGAAGGTAAGCTTTCCTTAAGTGAAGAACTCTCAATAATGATTTTTACCATTTTAGTGCATATAAACATTTAAAAGCTTATTACCAAAACTTTATTATTAATGGTAATTTGTTCAGGAATCCACCTTGTTATGAGAGATTTGTTCAGCTTATTCCTTCATTATTTCTGCCATTGATTGTGATGTTACATTACTTAAGTGGGAAAAGAACGGGAATTTATTATGCAGATTCCACACATTTTGCAGTATGTAAAAATATCAGAATTAATTCTAACAGAACTTTTAATAATCTTGCAAAAATGGGACGTAGTTCTGTCGATTGGTTTTTTGGATTCAAGCTTCATATGATAATCAATGATAAGGGAGAAATTATTGCTGTTAAAATTACCAAAGGTAATGTTGATGACAGAATTGCATTTGAAGCAATGGTTATCAAAAAGGTCTAAAAGGTAAGTGTTATGATGATAAGGGGTTTATTTCAGAAAAAATGTTTACAAAACTTTATAAGCAAGGTTTAATAAAAATTACCGGAATAAGAAAGGATATGAAAAACTATTTATTACCTCTTTTGGATAAAATCCTTTTAAGGAAGAGATTCATTATCGAAACCATTTTTGGCTACATAAAAGAGAATTTTAATTGTACAAGTTACGACTTAATCTGACAGAGTTGAGTAATCAGGCAGCTTGATGGGCAATCATCAAATTGTCTGATATTCTCTCTATATTACCAATATTTTTATCTATATTACCAATATTACCAATATTTTTATCTTTAGCAATATAAAGTGAATCTGTAAAAGATTGCATTGGTGTTTTACCAAAGCAATGTTTACCGGAATGAGGTCTTGCATTATTGTAACTCACAAGCCAGTTATCTATATCTGTTTGCAATTCATCAAGTGAATTATAAAATTTTTTGCGGAATAGAATGTGATAGCACTCTTCCTGCATAGTTTTATGGAAACGCTCACAGATACCGTTGGTTTGAGGACTATATGCTTTAGTTTTGGAATGATCGATATTCTCAATGCCAAGATATAGTTGGTAAGCATGGTTTTCTGGTTTTCCACAATATTCCGTACCTCTATCAGTTAATATTCTAAGCAGAGGGATATCATGGTTTGCAAAGAATGGAATAACCTTATCATTTAAGTGGTCTGCAGCTGTAATAGCCGTCTTTTCGGTATAGAGTTTACAAATAGCTACTCCTCAATAGGTATCGACAAAAGTTTGCTGATAAATACGGCCTATGCCTTTAATATTACCAACATAGTAAGTATCTTGTGAACCAAGGTAGCCAGGGTGCATAGTTTCTATTTCACCACTAGCTTCACGTTGGTTTTTAACTTTTTCAAGAACAGCAAGTTGATTATCACTTAAAACAATACCATCATTTGCTACTTTAGTCTCTAGAGCTTTTAGACGTTTTTTGAAACTTTCTAAATCATGACGTAACCACACAGATCTAACTCCGCCACCAGAAATGATTATCCCACTCTTGCGTAATTCATTAGCAGCACGTTCCTGACCAAATGCTGGAAATTCAACAGCTATATTAACTACAGCATCCTCTATATTTGCGGGCACACGATTCTTAATGCAAGCTTTACATCTAGTCATCTCATATAGAGCTTCCCCTTCCCCACCTTGATCATGGAGCTCTTTGTAACGATAAAATGTATCCCTGCTATAACCCATTACTTTGCAAGCTTGTGATACATTCCCTAATTGTTCAGCGAGTTTTAATAAACCGATTCTTGGCTTTATGATTTTTTCTTGATATGTTGTCATCTGACAGTCTCCTTTTTAGTAGGTTGTTAAAACTTGCCAGGTACTATCTTATCTTTTTTCTTCGTACCCAACAATCCTTAACTGTCAGATCAATTCTTTACTTTTACAAATAATAACAAACTCCTGAGATTGCTTCGTCAAAACTTATAGTTTTTCCTCGCAATGACGAATTGGGTATCTACTCAACAATACTTTCCTGTCTCCGTAGGAATAACATTATTCAAGCTCAGAATTAAATATATCTTTTATATTTTTTATATCACCGCCTAAAGGAGTTTGACTTTCACCAAGTGTATTAATTTCATCAAGTGAAAAGAATTTTGATTTAGCAGTTTCTCCTAATCTAGAACCTGTTTTAGTTTCAATATTAGCCTCAGAAACATTTACATTATTTATGCTTGTTTCTTGTATTATTTCTGCTTTTAACTTTTCTATAATTGCTATATATTTTCTTATGCTTATCATTATTATGCTTAAATCTCGAAGTATCAGCTTCATGCTTAATTAATAATTTGCAAATATCTTTATATATAACCCCGATTATGGATAAGAAATACATGGTTTATTAGGTTTAAGTTGGTAAGCAATAAGAGCAGAGAATAGAGAAGTAAAGAAATTAATAGGTGATCGATGTCTGGAAGGAGTAATATTAAAATTCTCTTTTATGTAGCCAAAAATGGTTTCGATAATGAATCTCTTCCTTAAAAGGATTTTATCCAAAAGAGGTAATAAATAGTTTTTCATATCCTTTCTTATTCCGGTAATTTTTATTAAACCTTGCTTATAAAGTTTTGTAAACATTTTTTCTGAAATAAACCCCTTATCATCATAACACTTACCTTTTAGACCTTTTTGATAACCATTGCTTCAAATGCAATTCTGTCATCAACATTACCTTTGGTAATTTTAACAGCAATAATTTCTCCCTTATCATTGATTATCATATGAAGCTTGAATCCAAAAAACCAATCGACAGAACTACGTCCCCTTTTTGCAAGATTATTAAAAGTTCTGTTAGAATTAATTCTGATATTTTTACATACTGCAAAATGTGTGGAATCTGCATAATAAATTCCCGTTCTTTTCCCACTTAAGTAATGTAACATCACAATCAATGGCAGAAATAATGAAGGAATAAGCTGAACAAATCTCTCATAACAAGGTGGATTCCTGAACAAATTACCATTAATAATAAAGTTTTGGTAATAAGCTTTTAAATGTTTATATGCACTAAAATGGTAAAAATCATTATTGAGAGTTCTTCACTTAAGGAAAGCTTACCTTCTCTAAATCTTTGCTTATTACTTTTCAGCAATTGATGTTTTACCCATTTCTCATAAATTTTACAAAATTTATCTACTATACAAAATATTGTAGTATATTTACACATGTTATTAAACCTTTATTTTGCTCCTTCAGTGCCCTATTTATATAAGGTTTAATAACTCTTGTAACCTTCCTTCCTCTCTATTCCTTATCCATAATCGGGGTTACTTAGTACAAAAAGTATGTGAACATAGCGGAATGGTAACAATAGGGCATGAAGATCCTCCTTATTCTTTAGAATTAATAAGTTGATATTTTTAGTTTTCTGATATGGGAGTATGGCTAAACTACAAGAAGGAGATGAGAAGCAAAAATCACATTTTCACAAGTCGCAGCCAAGCTTCCCAGTCACGTTTGCCTAAATCTTTTTCAAACGATAATAAGTCTTTTACCGTCTGCTTACATATTTCTACGGAAGGGATTATAAGCTCTTGTTCTTTTGTGGAATTTAGCAAACATTGCGTTTTACAAGTTTGTTCTAAATGGTAAGTATAAAACATAGCTTCATGGATAGTTTTGCCGCAGGTAATAGCACCGTGATTACGAAGTAACATCACGTAATTTTGCTTAAGGTCATTAACAAGTCTAGTGCTTTGCTTGTCAGCATCTAGTACTAGAGAATTATAATCATGATATGATATTCTATCGTAAAAATGTAATGCCCATTGACTGATCGGTAAAAGCCCGCATTTTAAAGCAGAAACGGCAATAGCTGCGGGAGTATGATAATGAAAAATGGCAGAAATATCAGAGCGTGCTTTATAAATACTACCATGAATAAAGTAACCGGTTTTATTATATTGATATTCTTCCCCTTCTAAAATTTTTCCGTCTAAACTAACTTTTAAAAGATTCTCTGTAGTTACTTCTTCAAACCTTAGTCCAAAAGGATAAATATAGTAAAAATCGGCATTTTTAGGTCTTGCGGATAGATGCGTATAAGTATGATCATCCAGCGATAAATACGCCATTATTCGGTAAGCGGCAGCTAAATTATATTTTATATCCATTATTGTTAAAATCTATATTGGTTTTATGTTATTCTCGCGTAGACCGGTTTTTTATTGTCTATCATACCGCGACTTGATTGCGGGATCCAGTAAAAATATTAAAACAACTAATACTAGTTGTTTTTTTGGATACCGTGGTCAAGCCACGGTATGACAACAAAAAAGTTTGGATTCCTGCCGTTGCTGGAATGACATAGGAGCTGTGCAACAAATCCTCAACGCTATTTAAAGGGAACGTATACTGCTTCTTTCTCTGTTTCTATAATCGCTTCTTTAGGAGCTTTTATACATTCTTGTAAAGATTTTTTCCCTAAATACGGTGCTAGATTATAATTTAATATATAACATTGTAAATTATCTTTCTTACCGCTAAAGTTAAATTCAATTTTATTTCTTTGCGCCAATAGCTTTTTAATCTCTGTCGTTTGCTGGATAAAATTCTTTTGTTCTAAGTTTAAGTGCTTGATTCTTAGTATATTTTTTACTACGGAAAACGTAGAAACAGCAAGAAGCAAAAGAAATATAAATAACTCTTTATTACTTTGCTTATTTAAGAAAATACTATTTTTAATATATGCAGCTGCAATCATTCCGATACCGATAACATAGCATCCTAGATATCTAAGTAACGATGCTCCTCTAATTGCCTCCTCATAACTAAAGTTAAAGAAATATAAATATAACCGCCACAAAGCAAAAATTATAAAACACGCAAACGTACTTATCAGGAAAAATTTATATTCTTTCAACAAATCAGGTTTATATTTACGAATTCCGTACCATGCAGCTATACAAATAGTATATACAACTAAACTTCCTTCTTTTACTAAGAATAACAAGAGAAATTTACCGTAATTTAGTAATAATGATCTATGCTGTTCATTAAAATTTTCAGCAATATATACTAAATTGCTAAAACTATGTTCGCCTCTGTCAAAAAAATCATGAGTATTTTTAAAATAACTCATCCAAATAAAATTACACAAAATCGGTAAGGTAAGTAGAATTAGATATATAATGTAATCACTTGATTTTTTATGTTTTTTATAAAAAATTGTATAATGAGCTATAAGAATTACTGAAGCAAAACTAGCAAACCATGTTCCAATTTCTCGGAAAGAGGCAAGTAATATCGTAATAGGTAAAATAAGCAATAATGCTTTTTTCTTGTCTTCCTCAAGGATATAAATTGCAAAAATAGCTCCGAACATTAAGCCAATAGTACTATCGTTATATATTGAGCGAATTCCGGTCGTATATAATACTACACTACAAAGCAAAAGTGTGAACAACACACTGGTTTGCCACAATTTCTTATTTGCGGCTAAAGGAGCTAGAAATGCTAAATGTAATAAGAAATGAGCAAATAATACGTTACCGTCCGAATAACCTGAAAGTAACAGCATAAAATAATGATAAACAGCAGCTCCTCTTGGATAATGGGCATGAGTAGTAATAATGGAGGTTAACAAAGACTGATTCTTAAAAACACCGAAATATAGCAATTCTTTAGTAAATATCCCCCAATGTGAGAAATCATCATAAGCATGCAGCGATGAATCTCTGGTATAAAGAAAAAATAAAAGAATCAATAAAGTAAATACAATGATTTCAATTATATTTTTTCTAGATTCCTGCTTTCGCAGGAATGACATGAAGGAGGTATTATTACGTAGATCAATAAATGCGTGCGGTGTTATACCGTGGCTTGACCACGGTATCCAAAAATATAACTTAAAAATACTAAACATTTTTAATTGGATCCCGCGATCAAGTCGCGGGATGACAGGAGCGGAGCCACCCCCTGCAACAACGCCTATGAAATGCAGGAATGACATGAAAGCTAAAAATATACCGATGAAATAACTTACATATGTTGCAGCCGGTAATAGCTTTAACATAGCAAAACAATATAAAACCGGTACTAATATGCTGATTGTTACAGGAATAACGAAAGTCAATTTCGTTTTGAAATATTTGGCAAAAAAAGACGAAAACCCAAAAATGCTTAATATCGATATTATGATCATATTAATTTGTAAATAATTTTTCCGTCATTGCGAGGAAAAATTGAAAATTTTGACGAAGCAATCTCAGGATATTTGACAAGATTGCCACGCGGTCTTCGACCGCTCGCAATGACGGGGTAGTGTCTCCTCGCAATGATTATATATTATCACCCATGTTTAATTTTAGCTTGTGCTGCGGCAATTCTTGCTATAGGGATTCGGTATGGAGAGCAAGAAACATAGTTTAAATTCATTCTGTGAAAAAATTCTATAGAGCTAGGGTTTCCTGCATGCTCTCCGCAAGCTCCGAGTTTCAAATTAGCATTACTGCTTTTTCCTCGTTTTATAGCAATTTCAATTAATTCTCCTACACCTTCTTCATCTAGAGTAGTAAATGGATCGGATTCAAAAATCTTCGCTTCTAAATAATATGGAAGGAAGGAAGCAATATCATCTCTAGAAATTCCGTAGGTAGTCTGAGTTAAATCATTAGTACCAAAACTAAAATAGTCAACTTCCTTAGCTATTTTCTTACTGCCGAGTGCTGCCCTTGGTAGTTCTATCATAGTACCGAGCGTAAAGGAAAATTTATATCTATAACGTTGCTCTAATTCCTCTATTACCTCATAAATATCCATTTTAAGCTTTTTTATTTCACCTACATTGCTAATTAAAGGAATCATTAGTTCTAAGTTACATTCTATATGTTCTTTTTTATGTAGCTCAAAAATAGCTGTAAAAATTGCTTCAATTTGCATTTGGTAAATTTCCGGCGAACATATACCAAGTCTACATCCACGGTGACCGAGCATAGGATTTACTTCATGCATAGCATGAAGACGTTGATTAATCATGGATAAAGGTAGATTTAAGTTATTTGCCAAATTCTTTTTATCTTCTTCGGTGGTAGGTAAAAACTCATGCAACGGCGGATCAAGTAATCTAATATTTACTGGTTTATCTTTCATTACTCTGAATAAAGCTTTAAAATCCTCAGTTTGCAGAGGTAATAATTTCTGCACAGCAAGCTTTCTCCGTTCTATATCAGGAGCAATAATCATTTCCCTTACTAAAGGAATTTTATTTTTATCAAAAAACATATGTTCGCTACGACACAAACCTATACCTTGAGCTCCAAACTTTATAGATACTAAAGCATCGTTAACCGTTTCGGCATTTGCACGAACTTTTAAGCTACTAATCTCGTCTGCCCAATCTAAAATTAATTTTGATTCCTCACTGAAAGTAGGTTGAATTAACGGCATTTCACCTAAGAAGATTTTACCACTACCTCCGTCAATCGTTATAATATCACCTTGTTTAATAACTATGTCGCCTGCTGTTAATATTTGCTTTTTCTCATCTATAGATAAATTACTTGTGCCGCAAACACAAGGCTTCCCCATACCTCTTGCCACAACTGCGGCATGTGAAGTCATTCCCCCTCTAATAGTTAAAATACCTGAAGAAACATGCATTCCATTAATATCCTCGGGACTAGTATCATGGCGTACTAAAATTACTTTATGATGATGAGATAATTTTTCGGCATCATAAGGTGAGAATACTGCAATACCTGTTGCAGCCCCAGGAGAAGCAGGTAGCCCCTCGGCAATAGAAGTAAGCCCCTTACTGTAATCAATTCTTGTATGTAATAATTGATTTAATGATTCCGGATCAATTCGCATTAAGGCTTGTTCTTTAGAAATAAGCTTTTCTTCTACCATTTGTACGGCAATATTAATAGCAGCGATGGCTGTTCTTTTTGCGGTACGTGTTTGCAAGATATATAGCTTATTATTTTCTATAGTGAATTCTATATCCTGCATATCTAAGTAATGTTCTTCAAGCTTTTTCGCAATTTGTGATAACTCCTTAAACACTTCCGGCATCATTGCTTGCATAGAATTTGAATCATGTGTAATAATAGGCATAGGTGTTCTAGTTCCCGATACTATGTCTTCACCTTGAGCATTTATTAAAAACTCTCCAAAGAGCTTTTTTTCTCCTGTAGAAGGTGATCTAGTAAAAGCAACTCCCGTAGCTGAAGTTTTACCTAAATTACCGAAAACCATTGCTTGAATATTAATAGCCGTACCGAAAACCTCCGAAATATTATTGATTTTTCTATATATAACCGCTCTATTACTCATCCAAGAATGTAGCACCACTTTAATTGCCGATTCTAACTGTTCATAAGGATCATTAATTAGTTGCTTAGTATACTTAATATGCAACCGTTTGAAATCATCAATAATTTTTTCTAATAATTCTACGGTAATATCGCTATCTTTATAAATATCGGCTTGAATCTTGTGCTTTTCGTAAATTTGTGCAAATAGATCACTAGGTATAGATAATACCGTTGAACCGTACATTTCTAAAAATCTTTTGTAACTATCAAGAGCAAATCGTTTATCACCGCAGGAATCCGCAAGAGCATTACACACTTCGTTATTCATTCCAAGATTAAGGATAGTATCCATCATTCCAGGCATTGAAATCGTAGAGCCCGAACGCACCGATAATAACAAAGGATTGCTTGTACTGCCGAAAATTTTACCGGTAGTTATTTCAAGTTCGGTGATAGCTTTTTTTAAGTCGCTTTGAAAATTTTTAGGAAAGTTATTATTGTGGGTATAAAAGTAATTACATAGCTCTGTAGTTATTGTAAAACCATCAGGAATAGGTAGTTTTAGGTTAGACATTTCAGCAAGACCGGCACCTTTGTTACCAAGTATATTCTTCATGCTAGCGTTTCCATCACTACCATTACTGCCAAAATAATAAATTAATTTTTTCATATCATATATCAAAATTTGCTAACAATTTATGTGTTTAGAAGCATTAAATACATATTTATACAGTATGAAAAAAATAGTAGCAATGTTAAATTAAGAATATCTTTAATAAAATAGTTGAAATTTTAAATTTGTTATTATATTTATTAATTATTTATTAATTTAACGCCGATTATGGATAAGGAATAGAGAGGAAGGAAGGTTGCAAGAGTTATTAAACCTTATATAAATAGGGCACTGAAGGAGTAAAATAAAGGTTTAATAACATGTGTAAATATACTACAATATTTTGTATAGTAGATAAATTTTGTAAAATTTATGAGAAATGGGTAAAACATCAATTGCTGAAAAGTAATAAGCAAAGATTTAGAGAAGGTAAGCTTTCCTTAAGTGAAGAACTCTCAATAATGATTTTTACCATTTTAGTGCATATAAACATTTAAAAGCTTATTACCAAAACTTTATTATTAATGGTAATTTGTTCAGGAATCCACCTTGTTATGAGAGATTTGTTCAGCTTATTCCTTCATTATTTCTGCCATTGATTGTGATGTTACATTACTTAAGTGGGAAAAGAACGGGAATTTATTATGCAGATTCCACACATTTTGCAGTATGTAAAAATATCAGAATTAATTCTAACAGAACCCCGATTATGGATAAGAAATACATGGTTTATTAGGTTTAAGTTGGTAAGCAATAAGAGCAGAGAATAGAGAAGTAAAAAAATTAATAGGTGATCGATGTCTGGAAGGAGTAATATTAAAATTCTCTTTTATGTAGCCAAAAATGGTTTCGATAATGAATCTCTTCCTTATAAGTTAATTGAACTTCTTCTAAATGTTATTGACTAATTTAAGAAAATTGACCATAATTCTAAATGGTCGTGCAGTTGCGTGATGATATAGCAAAGCTATAGATCACGAGGAAAGTCCGGACTCTATAGAGGTATGGTGCCGGTTAACCTCCGGCAGAGTATTATTACTTTAGGGAAAGTACCACAGAAAATATACCGCCGAATATGAATATTTCGACACAACTTCAAATTTTGAAGTTCTATCTTAGTATTTTCGGTAAGGGTGAAAAGGTACGGTAAGAGCGTACCGGTAAGTTGGTAACAAATTACGCATGGTAAACCCCACCAAGAGCAAGATCAAATAGGCGTTACAGAACTTATCAAGTTCCCGGGTTATCTCTAACCGGCTTGTAATGCGGGTAGATCGCTTGAGGTAAACGGCAACGTTTATCCTAGATAAATAACTGCAATGAATTTCTATTCATACAGAACCCGGCTTATAGACCTTATTGTCATCCCGTGGTCCTTATGTCATTCCTGCGAAAGCAGGAATCTAGCAAAATCTATAAAAAACTTGTTTTTTTATAGACTTGTTTTATCAAATGTGTACTTATATTTTTCTAGATTCCTGTTTTCGCAGGAATGACATATGAAGTGTTTGTACAATATAGGACAAGACCACGAGATGACACCGAACTTATTATGACATAAATTTAATGAAAAAGTTATATCATTATCCTATTTGTCCTCTTTCAAGACAAGCCCGTGTCTTCTTAAAAGAATTAGATATAGAATTTACTACGATTAAAGAAGATTATTGGCAATTCAATAAAGATTTCTTAAAAATAAATCCTGCCGGAACATTGCCTATTTTAGAAGAATCATACGGCTTATTTGTGGTAGGTATTTATCCTTTTGTTGAATATCTTAATAGCAAATATCCGAATTTTAATTTTTTAGATGAAGATATTGATATTTGCTGTGAAATTCGGAGATTATTTTTTTGGTTTAACGATAAATTTTATCGTGAAGTTACTAAGATTATTATCGATGAAAAAGTTATAAGATCAATTGCTAAAATGAGCAGCCCACGAACCGAGTTTTTACGTGCTGCAAAAAATAATTTAAATTATCATTTAGAATATATAACTTCTTTACTAGAAAAAAGAAGTTATCTTGTATCGGATTCTTTAACTATTGCCGATATTGCCGCAAGTTGTCACTTATCGGTACTCGATTATTTCGGTGAGATTTATTGGGATAAATGGACGCTTATCAAACATTGGTATTCACTAATTAAATCAAGACCCGCTTTTAGGTTATTACTACAAGATAGAATCCCGGGCTTTACCCCTCCGAACTATTATACAGATTTAGATTTTTGAATAGACTTCTTCGGGAACTCTACTTCTAGAGGTAATTTGTGCGTCAATCCGCTGCTCGCATCCTCTCTCACGTACTTCTATGTACGCTGGTGGTGCTGTGCTGCGTGTTTCCTACAAATTCCTCTCTATAAGCGAGTTTCCGAAGAAGTCTAATATATAATTTAATAATTTGATTCTTTCCGTATCATGAGCTTTTAGTATTTTATGAATATTATTAAAAGATTGATTTTTTATGAGTGCAGGCTCATATTCAAGATGAACTCCACTTAAAATAGCTTTCCCATCACCGTAAGTACATTTTATTATTGCAGGTTTATTATCTTCATAACTTGCTATTATTTCAGTATCTTTAGTATTTTCTGCACCAACAAAATATCCACCGCCATTATAAAAAGCATAACAATCCTTAATATTTAAATTAAGTGTTGGATTTATTTTTAGATAAGCGGCTCTTGCTCCTTTATGTGAGTTGTAATAATAAGGAGCAAGCAGCGGTCCTCTAACCGTTCCATTGAAAATCTTTAATTCTCTTTCACCTATTACCTCTATATTTGTTCCTTTAGCGAATTCTACATAGTTACCGCTATAGTAACTGCCTGCACATATCCCAAGAAAATTACCGCCACTTTTTAAATAATTTTTTATATTAGCATTTCCTTTACCTTGCAATTTTTGTACATAGTATAAATCTCTTCCACCAAGTAAAATAAGTAATAAGGTGTTTTGAACCCACTTTTCGCCTATAATTTCTTGTGCAGTAATATAATCTACGTTATGCTTTGGAGCATAAAGTCTTAAGGTATGCACGCAATGCTTAATACTTTCTTTTGAAACTCCTAGATCATTATAAATTTTTATTTTCATTTTTATATTCTTGACAAGGACATTATATAATTCTATTTAGTGTAATTACTTAAAAATAAATTATGAGGCAATTTTATGCAAGTTAATTCAATCTCACTACCGTTAACCAAAAGGCAAGCAATAGAAATAGTTTTAGGAGTGGCATTACTTACTATTTGTTCACAAATAGTAATACCTATGAAGCCTATATTTATTTCATTGCAAACCGTTGCAGTGATGTTCATCGGACTTACATATAATAAGACTACTGCATCTTTAACTATACTATCTTACATAACTCTTGGAGCAATGGGAATCCCTGTGTTTGGAGAGTTTTCGGGCGGGTTACGAATATTATTCGGTCCCACCGCAGGATATCTAGCGGGTTTTGTAATTGCCGTATATATTATGACTAGCTTAAAAGATAAAATTTTTACTTCTAATAAATGGTTAAATCAGGTATCTTTATGTTTAATCGGTAATATAATTATTATGAGTTTTGGCTGGATGTGGCTTTCTAAACTCTTAGGACCAAGCGGTGCATTTTATGGTGGTGTATTACCTTTTATAATACCGGGAATAATTAAATCAGTATTATTAATTGGACTTATTAATGTAGTAAAACCAAAAACTCGATGAACTTCAAAATTTGACTATTTTAGTGTCATGCTGTGGCTTGACCACGGCATCCAGAAAAATAATAAAAATACTAATAATTATTAGTATTTTTTAATTAGACCCCGTGGACAAGCCACGGGGTTACAGAGGTGGAACTGATTATATTATTAAAGCAAAAAAAACAGTAACAAATGCTAATGCCGCATTTTCCGGTGCCGATCTGGAAAAATAATATTAAATATGATCTTGAAAATGTATCAAGGCTTTTAAAAGCCTTAGGTAATCCTCATTTAAGGCTTCCTCCCGTCATACATATAGCAGGTACAAACGGTAAAGGTTCAAGTACCGCTATGCTCAAAAGCATCTTTATGCTTGCCGGTTATAAGGTACATTGCTATACATCTCCTCATTTATTAGAATTTAATGAACGAATCGTAGTAGCAGGTGAGAAAATCTCGGATAATGAATTATGGCAGGTTTGTGAGCAGGTGAGGGTAGCAAGCGAAAAATTTAATATCGAACCTAGCTTCTTTGAAGGTACTACGGCAGCAGCATTTCTAGCATTTGAGAAAACAAAAGCTGATATATTAATTTTAGAAACGGGACTTGGCGGACGATTAGACGCAACAAATATAGTAGAACGACCGTTAATTACTTTAATTACACCTATTTCATATGATCATATGAATATGCTTGGTAATACATTACCCCTAATAGCAATTGAAAAAGCTGGTATTATGAAGTCTTGCGTTCCTTGCGTTATAAGTATGCAAGCTTTGGAAGTTTATGAAACATTATTTGCAAAGGCTGAAGAGTTAGAAGTACCGAGTTTCTGTTATGAATATGATTCCGGTATTAAAAAGACGGACAACGGATTTATTTATTCATCACGAAATTTTAGTTATGAGTTTCCGACTCCTTCGCTACTTGGTGATCATCAATTAATAAATGCTGCAAGCGTTATTGCTTTAATAAGTTTGATAAATAAACAATTTAATATCAGCAACGAAATTATCTCTAAAGGACTGCAAAATACTATTTGGGGAGCTAGAATCGAAAAAATAGAACCGAAAAAATATTCTAAATTAATAGGTGATAATGTTCAAATTTGGGTAGACGCAGCTCATAATAATAGCGGAGCTCAAGTTTTGGCAAATTGGATTTGTGATAATTTAAAATCACCGATATATTTAATACTCGGTATGACTAAAAATAGGAATATCGAGGAATTTTGCTCCTACTTTAAGGGTTTGACAATTAAAGGTTACGGTGTTAAAGTTTTATCCGAACCACTAAGCCATAGTGCAGAAACAATAAATTTGGAAGGCAGAAAGAGCGGTATTGATTTTAGCGAAAGCGACTCACTCGAAGAAGCGATTAGTGATATAAAGAAGATAAACGGCGATAATAAAGCAAATATTATAATAACCGGATCGCTTTATTTAGCTTCCGATTTTTATAAGTTACTATGATGTCATTCCTGCGTGGATACTAAATCGTCATTGCGAGCTACTGCAGGCCTTGTTGCATGGATCAATTCCACCACTGTCCATCCCGCGACTTGATCGCGGGATCCAGTTTAAAATACTAAAATTGTTAGTATTTTAAGTTGTTTTCTGGATACCGTGGTCAAGCCAAGGTATAACACCGAGTGCTTTTTTCGATCCATGCAACAAAGCCAATTTTTCCTCGCAATGACGTATTGATTCTCGCTATAAATATATAAAAACCAACATAGGAGAAAATAAATATGACCTATTGCAACAAATCTAATCAAACCTCATATCCTTTTATCTTACCTGATTTACCTTATGAGAAAGAAAGTTTTAAACTACATTTTACTCCCGAGACTTTTGATTATCATCATGGTAAACATCATAATACTTATGTACAAAATCTAAACAATTTACTCAAAGATAAAGAAGAATTACAAAAAAAAGATTTAGAAGAAATAATAGAATGGTCCTCTCAAAACTCAAATGCAGCTATTTTTAATAACGCAGCCCAAATATGGAATCATACCTTTTTTTGGCATTCAATAAAGCCGCAGGGCGGAGGTAAGCCAAACGATAAAATATTAGAACAAATTAATAAAGATTTCGGTAGTTTTGAAGGATTTTGTGAGCAGTTTAAGCAAGAGGCAGTAGGGCATTTCGGTAGCGGCTGGGCATGGCTTGTATATCACGATAATAGGTTACAAATTATAAAAACCGCTAATGCCGGTACACCTATAGCAAACGGTATGAAGCCGCTTCTCGCATGTGATGTATGGGAACATGCTTATTATATTGATTATCGTAATAAACGACCTGATTATGTTGACATATTTATTAAGCATATGATTAACTGGAAGTTTGTAGAAGATAACTTAATTAAGTAAAATTATGAATTTAGAGGATATTAAAAAGGCTCAAGAAACTCCCATCGAATATATAGCTTTTAGTGGAGGGGGAGCTAAGGGAGCAATATATTCCGGAGCTTATGAGGCAGCAAAAAAAGCCGGTATTTTGGATAATGTCAAGGCGGTAGCCGGTTCTTCCGCCGGTGCTATAACTGCAGCAGTGGTAACTCTTGGGACACCGCCTGAGCGATTTGAAGAAATTTCTAAAAATACAAATTTACAAACATTGCTTGGAAAAAAAGGATTTTCTGCGGGTATAGTACAGTTAAATAAAGACGGTAAACCTTTATATGATCTATTAGAACTTGTTATTAAAGAAAATATAGGAAATTTTTTACAGAGATCAGATATAGTAAATGTTAAAGATGATAAAGCTCTTGATGAATTAAGAGGAAGATACAACCAAAAAGACGGTAAAATATATTTTAAAGACATAGCGTTACTCCGAAAATACGATCCCGTACAATATAAGGATTTAGTAATTACGGCAACTCAGCAAGAGACAAGCGAACTAACTATTTTCAATAGCTTTGATACGCCAAATGTGGAAATTGCTTTAGCTTGCCGTGCTTCTGCTTCTATACCGCTTGTTTTTGAGCCGGTAGAAATTGATGGTAAAAAATATGTCGACGGCGGATATAGAGATAATATACCGACAAAATATTTTAAAGGCAATGAACTGGAATTTGACACAAAAGAAGTAACTGATAATATGGAGGAGATTACCTTAGCTAAAAAGCAAGGTAGAACTCTAGCTATGGCTTTTGGTACGGGTATAGAAGCTGATGCAAATATTGCTATATATAGTGCAAAAAAATTTGAAAGCCCAAGTGATATCGTGAAGTTTTTAGCTGATGTATTATTTAAGACGCTTGCAAAAGTAGGAGGAAAATTTAAATATACTGAAACTCTAAGAGAAACTAATGAGCAGTTACGTGAAAATGCTTTAAACACCGTTGTTTTAGATACTGCCGGAATAGATACTTTGGATTTCAAAGATGCACAAAAATATTCTGATTATTTGCATATTAAAGGATATTGTCAAACTAGAGAACATTTGAATAATCATGACCTTGGCAAAGAAGCAGATAAAACATTTGACCATCAAAAATTTCTACTAAATGTTTATGAAGTTTATGATAATAAAAATCTACATAAAACATTTGGAACTAAATTATTAGAAATGTTTATTCCGTCAAAAGAAAATAATACTTCTAAATGGCAAGAAGGAGTTATTGAAAATCATGATGATAAAGCAAAAATGTTATTATCATTTTGTAAAACCGGAGCATTAAACGAAAAAGAATTAAATGAAAAGCTTAAAGAATATGTAATTATTGCTGCAACTAGTCGTAATAATACACTAAAAGCCGATACAAACTCATTGAAAGCTTTGCTGCATACCTTAAATGATCCTGCTGCTTCAAGTAAAATAAAAGATAGTTTCATTGAGGTACTTGGAATAGATAAAAATAAAGATGTACGATTTGATAAAACTAAAACCTTTGATGAAAATATTGCTAAGTTTAAATTTACCAAACAAGATTTAGAAAGCTTTATAACTAAAAGTAAAAGCGAAGCACCAAAAATTCAAAGCAAACATAACGTAGCTACAAGTCATGTAAGTAGGGGGTGAGTTAGGTGGTGTCTACTGTTACCCCGTGGCTTGACCACGGTATCCAGAAAAACAATTTAAAATGCTAATAATTTGGACCCCGTGGTCAAGCCACGGGGTGACAATGGAAAAATGAACATCGGTAAATTTAAACTAATTGTTTTTGACAAGCTAGACAGTACAAACTCTGAGGCTATGAGAATTGCTCGGAATGCTAAAGTTGATTCAAACTATGCAGTACTTGCCAAATCTCAAACTAGCGGATTTGGTAGAAGCGGCAAACACTGGCAGTCTAGGTCAGATAACTTACATGTAAGTTTACTAATAAAGCCTGATAAAGAGCTAGAATTATTACCGCAATTATCTTTTGTTACGGCACTTGCCGTTTATGAGAGTATAGAATTGTTGACTATGTCATCTAGTAGCTTGACCACGGGATCCAGTAAACCAACAACCAATGATGCTGCAAGTTATTTTTTGGATCCTGTGGTCAAGCCACGGGATGACAGTGTACAACTAAAATGGCCCAATGATGTATTAATTAACGGTCGGAAAATTGCCGGTATACTTCTTGAATCTGTTAAAGTAGAAAATAATTATTACCTTATTATCGGTATCGGTATTAATATCACCTATCACCCTGATAATATCGACCAGCCTACTACTAGCTTAATAGGCGAAAATCTACCGCCTATAGAACCACAAGCTTTACTTAAGATATTAATAGAGAATTTTGAAAAATATTATCAAATTTGGTATAATAACGGTTTTCCTTTTATTAGAGAAAAATGGTTAGAACATGCTTATAAGTTACATGAAAATATTAGCGTTAAATATCAAAATGATATAGTAACCGGTTTTTTTAAAGATATTGATAGTACCGGCAGAATAATATTGCAACTACCTTCCAAAAAAATAATCTCTTTTTCCACTGCCGAACTTTTCTTTTAGCAAAAATATTACTAAATTTAAATTGTAGATTTAATTTTTGTTAACTTCTACTTAAGCTCTAATTTAACAAGGTAATAAATATATGCCCCAAGAGAACAGCAATCCAAGTTATACGTCTCAAGCATTTTTAACAAATGCATATAAGCAATTAAACGAATTTAAAAAACTTTCTTCTAATAACATTCGTACATTAATGCAAGATTTTTATAAAATTGAAAAAGCTTTTAAATGTGCCTTATTTACCGGTAATAATAACGCATGTGAAGGTTTAGTAGAATTATATGACGAAATAATAAAAAAATGCCTGATTATGAACTTCAAAATATAAATATAACACAATTTAGAGATATTATGGTCTTAGTCAGAAGAGAACTTAAAAATGAAAAATGTATAAATACTTCCTTATTGTCATTAGATATTAATGAAAAATTTTTTAAACCAAGTGTTGTTGCTCACGTAAAAGCTATTGAAATATGTCAAAAGCAAAATAGTGAAGATCCTTTCGTAATTAATGAGTATGAAATTATTGACAATTTTAATCTCACTCTTGATAGCCTCTGTATATCTGTAACAATAGACTATTCAGAGCTTGTATCCTCAATAACCATACATGAAGATGAGGTTAAAATAATAACCTCAGATAATTCGTGTAATATATTATAGGGATATGGATTATGAAACAAACTCCTATTTCAGCTCAAAAATTTATACAACTAACTCCTGAATATTTATATGAAAAAGGTAAAATCTTATAAAGATGCTTTACTGGAAGAAGAGATTTCTAAGCAACAAGAAAAATTTGTAGATACCATATTATATTTTCAAGGTGCTATGTTTTTAGGAAGTAATTATGCTTGTGCATATTTATCAGAATTAAATGAAAATCACCTTGGAATCAATAATGAACAACTAAGTAATTTAATAAAAATTGTAATTAATATAGGAAAATTTTTACATCATAGCAAGTTAACAAATTCTGTATGTTTAAAAGATTTTGGGATATCTGATTACTCTGAACTTATGGATATATGAATGCAGTACAGGGAGAATGGCGTAAAATTCCTGTTCCTGAATACTTAATTTTTTCTAATTTAAAATCAATTATAACAGATTTTAATAGCACTTTACCCACTGAGTACCATTTAATTACCGATGAAAGGTGGATATATTAGGTGAGGAAAATAAAGAAAACCCCCCTGCCTTATTAAATGTCTAATGTTGTGATAATATTTTGAAAAACGTAGAAATAAAAAACAATAAAATTTTTTATTTATCACCGGTAAATCAGTTGCTTAAGGAAGGTTTAAGACAACAAGAAATGTTTTTTGTTTTTCACGATAAATGGCCTTCCTATACTAAAAAAGCAGTTAATCTATTGTTTGAGTCAGCAGTAGAAAATTTAACCTGTGCGATGTTACTTGGTAAAGAAGAGGCAATATTGCCTCTATCTCAGCTTTATTATAGCGGTACTATTTACGATATTTTACCGGATTTAGTTTTTGGTGATTATATTGTTTTAATAGGTCAAAAACTTGGATATAAATCATGCCAAAATATTCCTTTAAGAATGATTACTAATATTAAGTGTTTAGAAAAGCAGCTAGATAGTCTCGCTATTACTATTACTTCTAATATGTTATTTTATTATCGTAATTTTAAATGCATAGGTGATAATATTAAAAAAAATTATTAAAGACTGCAATGAGCAATTTGATAAAGCATGGCATTTTTGTAAAATTGAATATTCCTATTCAACATTATTATCTTTTGAAATGCCGGAAGAAGAAGCCAAAAAACTTGAAGAAGTACCTTTAATAGGCACAAAATCTACTGATGATAGTAAATGTTTAATGTCTTAAATATTTTCTCTATGTTTAGTTTTTTCGTCATTGCGAGGAAATTGCATAGCAATTGACGAAGCAATCTCAGGATATTTGATGAGATTGCCACGCAGCCTATGGCTGCTCGCAATGACGATTTAATGCCTCACAGTAATAACATAATAGAATTCCTACCCACCTCTTAGTGCTAGCATTTTTTCAGTTATATTATCTTTAGCTTTTTAAAATCAAAAGGTAATAAATATATGAAAAAATAATCTACAGCAATCAAACTTTCGACAAATCCGTAACCGATAATGAGGTAGTAATTATCGGCTATGCGAGTGTTTATAATATTGCCGATCATCATAACGATTTAATTTCTAAAGGGGCTTTTGCAAATGCTTCTCACCATAACGTAAAATTTCTTTGGCAACATGACAGTAAAAAACCTATCGGGATTATTACTCATTTGGTGGAAGTAATTTTGCTTTTAGATTTAGGGATTATGCCGATTATAAAGTGTAGATTACAACGAGTGACCTTAACAATTCCCTTAGGTCAAGATGTAATTTTAACTGCTTTGAATATTCTTATTGTAATGACGGCTCTATAGAATTATCCAACATAGAATTAGTAGAGGTAGTTATACTCGTTTAATTTGAAAAATTGGCAGCGTTACTTTTCGCTTATAATCCTCACGTATTATATATACGCTGCGGTCATAAGCTTCAAAGTGCCTTGCTCTTTTCCAAATTAAACTTCGTCTATCTACTTTATTTATCAGGAGTATATATGAGTATTTTATCATCTAATAATATTGAAGAAGTGATTACAAAGCTTGCGAATTTTGTTTATTGTTTTCAAATTAAGCTAGCTAGCGGTGAGGAATTAAACTTAACAAATAGCGATCATGCTATAAAAAGTGAAGAGAGCGTTTTTTTGCCGAATTCCGGTTTAGATTTAAAAGAAGCGGAATTTAACGATTCCGCACAAAACCATATAATAATTGAAGGTATTTTTGAGGAAAACGGCATTACGACGACAATGGATTTAAATAATGCTATTGTTAAAATAATAATATATACTGACAAGTTAAACTTTAAAATACATTTAAAACCTGAATCAGACTATAATTAATCGATATAGCAAAACATGTAGAGCAGTTTTCGGAGATAGTAAATGTAAAATAGATAAAGCTTTATATAGCGGCATATATAAGGTTAAAGAAATGCTCAAGGAAAGTTTAAGAATACTAGATTTAGATAAAGAAAACGGCTATTATAACGGCGGTCAAATTATATTCGGCAAAAATCGTTTTAGCAGTAAAATTCTAAGCAATTTCGGTGATTTGATTATATTAGAGAATATTATACCGGATTATGCTAAAGATGCCGAGGAAGTAAAAATTACTGCCGGATGTGATAAAAATTTTATAACCTGTTGCAATAAATTTAATAATGCTATAAATTTGGGGGCGAACCGCTAATACCAAAAAAAGATTTTATAAATTTAGTATAATCAATGAAACAAAGTTTTATAAAACTAGTATATGCAGAGCTAAAGAATATAATAAATATGAAAAGCTCCAAACAACAGCAAAAAAAAGAAACGCAATTAATTGATTATTTTAAAATAGTTGAAAGTAATATATTATATACATTTCAAAAAATAAAAAAGGAATATGAAAGAGACTAAACGTTTTTTTAACAAAAATAATAGATTAAATAAAGGTTATGCTAAGACTTTTAGTGTAAATGAGCCTGATAATAATTTTTACCGTAAAAAATTTGAACATATATTACCGCCAATTGATTTAATCAGTGAGTATGAGAGTATTTATCCTGGTACTTTACAGGAATTAATACATATGGCACAGAAAGAACAAGCTCATAAGCATGCTATAGACCTAAAAAACTTGAAAATACAGGAGAGAGTCGCTAAATTAACACGAATCTGTTTATTAACATTTGGAATTTGCCTTGTAGTTTCAATTTTTTTTAAAGCTTTCTAAATAAAATTAAAGATAAAATATTTTATTTACTTGTAATTTTAAATAAAATAAGTTAAATGCAATATATATTTATTTATAAACATAATACGGAGAAATTTTATTTCTAAAAATAATTTTCCTAAGGCTAATAGAGGAATCAGAGCTAGAGAAGTTCGTCTAGTAGGCGAAAACGGCGAAATGCACGGCATCGTAAATATTAGAGAAGCATTAGATATGGCGGAAAGAGCCGGTCTTGACTTAGTCGAGATATCACCGAATGCTGTACCCCCTGTCTGTAAAATTCTAGATTTTGGTAAGTTTAAGTATGAAAGCAAAAAGCGTTTGCATGAAGCACGCAAAAAGCAAAAAATCGTCGTACTTAAAGAGATGAAATTTAAACCTAATATTAGTATAGGTGATTTTGAAACTAAGCTAAGAAAAATAAAAGAATTTTTAAAAGACAGAGATAAAGTAAAAATTTCTTTATTGTTTAAAGGGCGAGAGATTCTTCATAAAGAGGTCGGTCAAGAACTATTTAAACGTATAGAAGTAGGACTCGAAGGACTCGTTAAAATCGATCAGCATGCTAAAATGGAAGGTAAGCAGATGATAATGATAGTTAGCCCTGATATTAAGGTGCAATAGCTACTCAAATCGTCATTGCAAGCGGATATTGTTGTGTGAACCGGTTTTCCCATCATTGCGAGGGAATTGCATAGCAATTGACGAAGCAATCTCAGGAGTTTGTTATTATTTCATGAGATTGCCACGCAGTCTACGACTACTCGCAATGACAGGGTGGTATCCACGCAACGATACCTCCTCGCAATGACGTGTAAATGTAATAACAATAATAAAAAATCAAATCTAAATAAGTTATGCCGATTAAAATTTTAATGCCTGCTTTATCTCCAACTATGACGGGAGGAAATCTAGCTAGGTGGTTAAAAAAAGAAGGGGACAAAGTTAATCCCGGGGAAGTAATTGTCGAAATTGAAACCGATAAAGCAACGATGGAAGTAGAAGCAGTAGACGAAGGTATACTTGCCAAAATAGTTATCCCACAAAATAGTCAAAATGTACCTGTTAACTCTTTAATTGCCGTGTTAAGCGAAGAGGGTGAAGAAAAAACGGACATTGATGCGTTTATTGCAAAAAATAATAGTGTATCACCGTTACCGAAAACAGATACTAATCTTCCAAAACCCCACGAAAATATAGCTAATGTAGAAGAACAGGGAGCAGTTATAAAACATGATACTAGTAAAATATTCACCTCACCGCTTGCAAAAAGACTTGCAAAAATGGGGAATATTAGGCTTGAGAGCGTGAAAGGTAGCGGTCCGCACGGTAGAATAGTTAAACAAGATATCTTATCATATACTTCTAGCACTGTTCATAATAAAATAGTTAGTAGAAATCCTGAAGAATATCGTTTAGTACCAAATAATAACATCCGTAAGATTATAGCCAAGCGTCTGCTTGAATCTAAACAAACAGTTCCGCATTTTTATTTATCTATAGAATGTAATGTCGATAAATTGTTAGATATAAGAGAAGACATTAATAAATCTTTTTCTGAAGATAAATCAACAAAGATATCGGTTAATGATTTTATTATTTTAGCAGTAGCCAAAACTTTACAAGAAGTGCCAAATGCCAATGCTAGCTGGGGAGAAGATGCGATTAGATATTACAATAATGTTGACATTTCAGTAGCAGTAGCAATTGAAAATGGGCTTGTTACGCCGATAGTTAAAAATGCCAATCAAAAAAATATTATAGAACTATCTCGTGAAATGAAAGAATTAATAAAGAAAGCAAAAGATAATAAATTAACCCCTGAAGAATTTCAGGGCGGAGGGTTTACCATTTCTAACCTTGGTATGTACGGTATTAAGAATTTTAATGCTATAATTAATCCACCGCAAAGTTGTATAATGGGCGTCGGTAGTAGCTCAAAACGTGCTATAGTCAAGAATGATCAAATAACTATAGCAACAATTATGGACGTAACTCTTTCTGCCGATCACCGAGTAGTAGACGGAGCAGCCGGTGCTGAGTTCTTGGCAGCATTTAAAAAGTTTATAGAGAGTCCCGCTTTGATGTTGATATAAGTCGTCATTGCGAGCAGGCATTATTGCGTGGATCAATTTCACCTCTGTCATCCCGTGGCTTGACCACGGGATCCATAAAAACAATTTAAAATACTAATAATATTAGTATTTTAAGCTGAATACCGCGATCAAGTCGCGGTATGACAATAATAAATCACAAATAACATGAGTTTTTCAGATAATTTAGCAAAAATTTTAGATAAATATGAAAATTTAGGCAAAAAACTATCTTCCGGCATTATGGGAGATGAGTTTGTTAAGGCATCTAAAGAATATGCCGAATTTGAAGATGTTGTAGCAAAAATTAAAGAATATAATAAGGCTAAATCTGAGCTTGAAGAAGCAAATAATTTTAAGCTAGAAGTAGGACTTGATAATGCTACCTTAGAAATGATTGAAGACGAAATCCACACTCTTGAAAATTCGTTACCAAAACTTGAAAGAGCCGTAAAAATTGCTTTATTACCGAAAGATGATGCGGATAGTAAAAGTGCTATTATTGAAGTTAGAGCAGGAAGCGGCGGAGAAGAAGCCGCACTTTTTGCTGCCGTACTTTTTAATATGTATCAAAGATATGCTGAGTTAAAAGGATGGCGTTTTGAGATATTAGCAATTTCCGATACGGGAATAGGCGGTTATAAAGAAGCATCGGCGTCGATAAAAGGTAAAGATGTATTCTCTAAACTCAAATTTGAGTCAGGCGTTCATAGAGTGCAGAGAGTACCGGAAACGGAATCACAAGGACGTATTCACACTTCGGCAGCAACGGTTGCGGTACTTCCTGAGGCTGAAGAGGTTGATATTAAAATTGAAGATAAAGACTTAAAAATCGATACTTATAGAGCTTCAGGAGCTGGCGGACAGCACGTTAATACTACCGATTCTGCCGTGCGTATAACCCATATCCCTACCAGTATTACTGTAGCCTTACAAGATGAGAAGTCACAGCATAAAAATAAAGCAAAGGCGTTTAAAATTCTACGTGCTAGAATTTATGAAGAAGAACGACGTAAAAAGGAACAAGAAAGAGCTGATAGCAGAAGAGGGCAGGTAGGTTCGGGAGATCGTTCGGAGCGGATACGTACTTATAATTTCCCACAGGGAAGAGTATCCGACCATAGAATAAACTTAACACTTTATAAGATAGACGAAGTAGTTAAAAACGGACAATTAGATGAGTTTGTTGAAGCTTTAATTGCAGATGATGAAGCTAAGAAACTTTCGGAGATATAAAAGTGTATACGTCATTGCGAGTAGGCATTGTTGCGTGGACCGGTAAAAGCTACGGGGTGACACACAGTGGCTTTTACCGGTCCACGCAACAATGCCTACTCGCAATGATGATATACAGCAAAAATACAGCCTAATAAACAAATGAAACCACAAGCATCTATAAACGGTAAAATCTGGCAGCAGAAACTGATTAACGAAGATATAGTCACCGAGTTATGTCGTAGTTTCAAAATTAGTGATTTACTTGCTAGGATAGTATCATTAAGAGTAAATAATCTAGAGGAAGTAGAAAATTTTTTGATACCGAAAATCAAAAATTTATTACCTGATCCTTTTCATCTACTTGATATGGAAAAGGCTGTAGATAGAACCGTTAAAGCTATTTTAAATAACCAAAAAATATGTATCTTTGCCGATTATGATGTGGACGGTGCTACTTCAGCCGCTTTACTTAAAAATATTTTTAGAGATTTAAATATAATATGTGATATTTATGTTCCCGATCGTATAGCTGAAGGATACGGTCCAACTCCTTTTGCTATGCAAAAAATTAAAGATAACGGCACAGAATTATTAATTACGGTTGATTGCGGTGCTATGGAACATGAAGCCCTAAAATACGCAAAAGACGTTAATCTTGATGTTATAGTAATCGATCATCATATAGCTACGGAAATATTACCGGATGCAGTAGCTATAGTAAATCCAAATCGTATTGATGAAAAAAGCGAATATAAACATTTGGCAGCCGTAGGAGTTGCTTTCTTATTTGCAACTGCAATATTATCGAATTTAAAGAAGCAAAATTATTTCACGCAAACAATGCTTCAGCCTAATCTAATGAAGTATCTAGATTTAGTGGCTCTTGGTACTGTTTGCGATATGATGAAATTAACAGGCTTAAATCGTGCATTTGTCGCAAGCGGATTGAAAGTAATGCAACAAAGGCAAAATATAGGGATTAAAACATTATATGATATGGCAGGGCTTAATGAAATACCAAAATGTTATCATTTAGGGTTTATTCTAGGTCCGCGTATCAACGCAGGCGGTAGAGTAGGAAAGTCAAGTTTAGGAGCTAATCTCCTATCTACTAGTTGTTCTAATGAAGCAAATAAATTAGCTGAAGAACTTGAAAAACATAATAATGAGCGTAAAGTAATTGAGTTATTAATGATAGAAGAAGCAATGGAAATTGCTTTGACACAACAAGATAGTAGTTTATTATTTATCGTAAAAGAAGGATGGCATCCAGGCGTTATAGGAATCGTTGCCGGCAGATTAAAAGAAAAATTTGATAAGCCGGTGGCAGTTATAGCTTTAAATGACGGGATTGGTAAAGCTTCATGCCGTTCTATTTTAGGTATTGATTTTGGTGCTGAAATTATCAATGCTAAAAGCAAAGATTTGCTAATAGCAGGCGGAGGTCATGCTATGGCGGCAGGTTTTACCGTAACTGCTGAAAAATTACAAGAATTGCAGAATTTTTTTAATAATGCTTTTAGAATTAGTATAAATAAACTAGAAAATTATAAGCATGCGGAATATGATATTGATTTAACGGTTAATAGTGTGAATTTCCATTTAATGGAGGAATTAAACACTTTAGAGCCTTTCGGTCAAGGAAATCATGAGCCTATATTTAAATTCGATGATTTATTTGTATTAAAAGCGGATATCGTTGGAAGTAAGCATATTAAATGTATGCTTGTTCCAAATAAGCGAGGCTGTGGTAATAAAGCCTTATCTGCTATTGCTTTTAATTCGGTAGGAACTTCATTTGAAGATGTTTTATTAAGCCCTAAAGCAAAAAATATTACCGCAATAGGAACGTTAAAAACAAATAATTGGCAAGATAATTATACTATTCAATTAATTATAAAAGATATACTTCTAAAAGAGTAGATAGACAAGTATATATAATAACAACTTAAAAAATAATAATTTATGAACGATTTAAAGAAAACAAAAAATACTACAATTTCTAAAGATTTAGCAGAAGTACAAGAGCATTATCAAGATTATCCTTATCCTTTCAGAGACCCAAATCAAGAAAAAGAACGTTTACTTGCAATTTGCGGTGAGTTCTTAGGAGAATTAAACCATTTTCTATATAAAGGAAAAGAAAATTTTAATAATAATTTTAGATGCTTAATAGCAGGTGGCGGCACCGGTGATTCAACTATTTATCTTGCTGAACAGTTAAAAGATAAAAATGCCGAAATAATATATCTAGATTTTAGCAAGCCTAGTATGGAAGTAGCACAAAAACGTGCAGAAGTACGAGATCTTAAAAATATTAAATGGATTAATGATTCAATATTAAATATACCTAATCTAAAACTTGGAAAATTCGATTATATAAATTGTATCGGCGTGCTTCATCATTTAGCAAATCCTGATGAAGGTTTAAAAAATCTAAAAGATTCTTTAAAGCCGACCGGCGGTATGGGTTTAATGGTATATGCTAAATACGGACGTACCGGTGTTTATCAAATTCAGGATTTAATGAAAATGATAAATAAAGATACTAAAAGCCGTGTCGAAGAAGTAATGAACGGGAAGCTAATTCTAGATAACCTGCCTGCTACTAACTGGTATAAAAGAGGTTGGGAGTTATTTTCAGATTACCAAAATTTCGGTGATGTTGGAGTTTATGATATGTTCCTGCACAAACAGGATAGAGCCTATTCCGTTCCTGAGTTATATGAATTCGTAGAAAAAGCAGACTTAAATTTTGTTGATTATCTTGATCCTTTAGAGAAAATTTTATTAAGACCGGAAAATTATATAAAAGATTTTTCACTTCTGCAAAAAGTTAAAAAGATGGATAAAGTAACTAGAGAAGCAATTTCCGAAATACTTACCGGTAATATTATTAAACATTCATTTTACGTATCAAATCAAAAAGATAGTGTAGCCTCGTTTGATGATCTTGATAATATACCGTACTTCCATAATATCGCCAATTTTGCTAAACAAATTTATGAACATTTGGAGTCTAATCCTTCAGCAGTAAATAATGTTATTAATTTTACTATTAATAATGGAGTGCTAAATAATGTTAATATCTCAATATCGATATTTAGAAGTACTAAATATATTTTCAAATATATGGTAGAAGAGAAAAGTTTAAGAGAAATATTTGATGCGGTACGCAGCGAATTAAACCAAGAAATAAGCAATGAAGTCTTATTAAACGAAGTTAAAAACGTATTCTTTCCATTACTTAATACAAATGTGTTATTGTTAAAATCAAAGGATTTATAGAGTTACGTGGATTGGTTTATCCGTCATTGTGAAGAGAGGTTACCTGAGTCGTCATGAGCTACGCAGCCGTATGCTGTGCGGTAATCTCATGAAATAATAATAAACTTTGATTCCTAATTTAAATAAGTATATTACTTACCTTTAAACTTAATTGCTAACTCAACTTTTCAATTATAATCTATTAATAATAAAATAATGAACACAACTAATAAAGAATCCACAGAAGAACTTAACAATAACAATCATAATAATTTTGCAGAGAACGGTAATATTATTAATTTAAAACAATTAAAACGTAAATTACCGGAGGAACTACAAGCTAAAGCAGAAGAATTAAAAATTGAAAATATTAATTCATTACTTAAACAAGAATTAGTTTTTGCAATTTTGAAAAAATCCGTAGAGCAGGGAGGTTTAATAGTGGGAGAGGGGGTACTTGAAGTACTACCTGACGGATTTGGTTTTTTACGTTCGCCGGAAGTAAACTATTTAGCAGGCCCTGATGATATTTATATCTCTCCTAGTCAGATTCGTCGTTTTGGTCTACGTACCGGTGATACGGTAGAAGGTCAGATCAGAGCTCCAAAAGCCGGGGAGCGTTATTTTGCTTTACTGAAAGTCAATAGAGTAAATTTTGAAGACCCTTCTAAAGCTTATCATCGTGTTCATTTTGATAATTTAACTCCCTTATATCCTGATGAAAAACTAGGATTAGAACTTGAAAATAATAGTAAAGATAGTAAGGATTTTAGTACACGAGTTATTGAACTTGTTGCCCCTATGGGTAAAGGGCAACGTGCATTAATAGTAGCACCGCCTCGTACAGGTAAAACCGTATTATTACAAAATATAGCACATGCAATTACAACCAATAATCCGGAAGTATTTTTAATAGTACTGTTAATAGACGAAAGACCTGAAGAAGTAACAGATATGCAACGTTCCGTGCGTGGGGAGGTTGTTAGCTCTACTTTCGATGAACCGGCAAGTAGGCACATGCAGCTTGCAGAAATGGTTATTGAAAAAGCAAAGCGTTTAGTAGAACATAAAAAAGATGTGGTGATTTTAGTAGATGCGATAACACGTTTAGCTCGTGCTTATAATACTGTAGTACCATCATCAGGGAAAGTATTAACGGGCGGTGTTGATGCTAATGCACTACAAAGACCGAAAAGATTTTTTGGAGCAGCAAGAAATATCGAAAACGGCGGCTCGCTTACTATAATCGGTACGGCTTTAATTGAAACCGGTTCTCGTATGGATGAGGTAATTTTTGAGGAGTTTAAAGGTACAGGTAATTCCGAGATAGTTCTAGATCGTAAGATTGCCGATAAGCGTATTTATCCGGCTATTGATATGACTAGATCAGGAACTAGAAAAGAAGATTTGTTAGTAGATAAAATAATATTAAATAAAATGTGGGTTCTTCGTCGTATTATCGATCCGATGGGTAGCAGTGAAGCAATAGAATTTTTACTCAAAAAACTTGAAAATACTAAAACTAACGGTGAGTTTTTTGAGATGATGAAGAGTCCTGAACGTCCTAAGAACGGTTTATAATACTTGATGTCATTCCTGCGAGGCCGTGGGGGGTGGCATGGATCGAAAAACGCACTCAGTGTCATATACCATGGCTTGGCCACGGTATAAATAATTTAAAGCACTATAGTATTTTAAACTGGATCCCGCGATCAAGTCGCGGGATGACAGCGGCGGAATTAATCCACGCAACAATGCTTCGCGGGAATGACATCGAATTTAATACAACAACGCCTTGGATAACTACAAAAACATAAGAAATCATGAATATATCATCCGATTATTTAATTGAAAGAAGACAAATAAAATCTCGTTTGTTAATTTGGAAGCTAGCAGCTATTATTTTAATTGCTATCGTATTCTTACTAGTCGGTAAAGATTTTGCTCCAAAAGAGGTTTTACCTATTAATAGTAATGAAGACTATATAGCTTCCGTATTAATAGACGAAATAATTCTTGAAGACGAAAAGCGTGACAAAAAGCTCAAAAAAATAATCGATGATTCTCATATTAAAGCGTTAATAGTTAACGTAAATTCTCCCGGCGGTACGGTAGTCGGCTCTGAAAAAATTTATAATATTCTGCGTAAAATATCTGAAAAAAAACCGGTAGTGATAGTTATGGGAACAATAGCTGCAAGCGGCGGTTATTTAATCTCTCTTGGAGGTGATTATATTGTCAGCCATAACGGAACTATTACGGGTTCAATCGGTGTAATACTACAAACAGCCGAGGTAACGGAACTTGCTCAAAAATTGGGGATTAAATTTAATAATTTCAAATCGGGTGAATTAAAAGCCGTCCCAAATCCTACCGAAAAACTGACGGAAGCAGTGCGGGTAGCCATTATGGAAAATATAGAAGATACTTATAATTTCTTCCTTGAACTTGTTTCAGAGAGGCGTAATCTTCCTATAGAAGAAGTAAAAAAGCTCGCAGACGGACGAGTATATTCAGGTCGTCAGGCTTTAAAGTTAAAGCTTGTGGATGCTATAGGTTCGGAAGATACTGCATTAAAATGGTTACAGGAAGTTAAGAAAATTAATGTTAATCTACTAGTTAAAGATTATCAATTAAAACCAAAACCAAAATTAATGGACATAATACTTGAAGATTTTGATAGTATAACACCTAGTTTTTTTAAAAATAGTTTTAACGGAATCAAAGCGATTTTTTAATAATGGTTACTAAGAATTATTTAATAGATAAAATACATGATAAGCTGAATTATCTTTCTAAAGAAGATGTTAAAGATTCAGTAGATTTAATTTTAGATTATTTAAACGAATCTCTTAAAGAACAAAAGCGTATCGAAATCAGAAATTTTGGTAATTTCTCTATCCGCAAACGCAAATTCCCTGAAAGTAGAGTTCTTTCCAAATTCGCTTATAGAGAGGAATTTGAAGGAGACACGGAACGTAGCACCGCAGCGTACAAAAGCGTACGTGAGGATGCGAGTACCGGATCGACATACAAATTACCTCTAGAAGTAGAGTTTGGGAAGAACTCTGTCGAAAAATTCTATAATACGGTTTATTACCGAATGCCTAAAAATTTATTTAAGGAGTAAATAAGTTATGGAATGGTCTAAATATAATACTATAGAGAAGTGGACAATAATAAAAAGCATGGTACTACATAATAATATTTTTTCCATCATATTGAAGATTTAGAACTCTTCAAAAAAATATTATCGATAGATGGGAAGCTGGTTATTCAAGCACTCAATATAGACTCTCTTTATATCACGATATTATAGGTAATGGGAAATATGATTCTTTTTTTTGAAGCATTATATAACGTGCTGCTAATGAATTACGCAAGAGTGGGATAATCATTTCTGGTGGCGGAGTTAGATCTGTGTGGTTACGTCATGATTTAGAAAGTTTCAAAAAACGTCTAAAAGCTCTAGAGACTAAATTAACCCTGATTATGGATAAGGAATAGAGAGGAAGGAAGGTTGCAAGAGTTATTAAACCTTATATAAATAGGGCACTGAAGGAGTAAAATAAAGGTTTAATAACATGTGTAAATATACTACAATATTTTGTATAGTAGATAAATTTTGTAAAATTTATGAGAAATGGGTAAAACATCAATTGCTGAAAAGTAATAAGCAAAGATTTAGAGAAGGTAAGCTTTCCTTAAGTGAAGAACTCTCAATAATGATTTTTACCATTTTAGTGCATATAAACATTTAAAAGCTTATTACCAAAACTTTATTATTAATGGTAATTTGTTCAGGAATCCACCTTGTTATGAGAGATTTGTTCAGCTTATTCCTTCATTATTTCTGCCATTGATTGTGATGTTACATTACTTAAGTGGGAAAAGAACGGGAATTTATTATGCAGATTCCACACATTTTGCAGTATGTAAAAATATCAGAATTAATTCTAACAGAACTTTTAATAATCTTGCAAAAAGGGGACGTAGTTCTGTCGATTGGTTTTTTGGATTCAAGCTTCATATGATAATCAATGATAAGGGAGAAATTATTGCTGTTAAAATTACCAAAGGTAATGTTGATGACAGAATTGCATTTGAAGCAATGGTTATCAAAAAGGTCTAAAAGGTAAGTGTTATGATGATAAGGGGTTTATTTCAGAAAAAATGTTTACAAAACTTTATAAGCAAGGTTTAATAAAAATTACCGGAATAAGAAAGGATATGAAAAACTATTTATTACCTCTTTTGGATAAAATCCTTTTAAGGAAGAGATTCATTATCGAAACCATTTTTGGCTACATAAAAGAGAATTTTAATTGTACAAGTTACGACTTAATCTGACAGAGTTGAGTAATAAGGCAGCTTGATGGGCAATCATCAAATTGTCTGATATTCTCTCTATATTACCAATATTTTTATCTATATTACCAATATTACCAATATTTTTATCTTTAGCAATATAAAGTGAATCTGTAAAAGATTGCATTGGTGTTTTACCAAAGCAATGTTTACCGGAATGAGGTCTTGCATTATTGTAACTCACAAGCCAGTTATCTATATCTGTTTGCAATTCATCAAGTGAATTATAAAATTTTTTGCGGAATAGAATGTGATAGCACTCTTCCTGCATAGTTTTATGGAAACGCTCACAGATACCGTTGGTTTGAGGACTATATGCTTTAGTTTTGGAATGATCGATATTCTCAATGCCAAGATATAGTTGGTAAGCATGGTTTTCTGGTTTTCCACAATATTCCGTACCTCTATCAGTTAATATTCTAAGCAGAGGGATATCATGGTTTGCAAAGAATGGAATAACCTTATCATTTAAGTGGTCTGCAGCTGTAATAGCCGTCTTTTCGGTATAGAGTTTACAAATAGCTACTCCTCAATAGGTATCGACAAAAGTTTGCTGATAAATACGGCCTATGCCTTTAATATTACCAACATAGTAAGTATCTTGTGAACCAAGGTAGCCAGGGTGCATAGTTTCTATTTCACCACTAGCTTCACGTTGGTTTTTAACTTTTTCAAGAACAGCAAGTTGATTATCACTTAAAACAATACCATCATTTGCTACTTTAGTCTCTAGAGCTTTTAGACGTTTTTTGAAACTTTCTAAATCATGACGTAACCACACAGATCTAACTCCGCCACCAGAAATGATTATCCCACTTTTGCGTAATTCATTAGCAGCACGTTCCTGACCAAATGCTGGAAATTCAACAGCTATATTAACTACAGCATCCTCTATATTTGCGGGCACACGATTCTTAATGCAAGCTTTACGTCTAGTCATCTCATATAGAGCTTCCCCCCTCCCCACCTTGATCATGGAGCTCTTTGTAACGATAAAATGTATCCCTGCTATAACCCATTACTTTGCAAGCTTGTGATACATTCCCTAATTGTTCAGCGAGTTTTAATAAACCGATTCTTGGCTTTATGATTTTTTCTTGATATGTTGTCATCTGACAGTCTCCTTTTTAGTAGGTTGTTAAAACTTGCCAGGTACTATCTTATCTTTTTTCTTCGTACCCAACAATCCTTAACTGTCAGATCAATTCTTTACTTTTACATATTGTCTAATGTTAATCTCTTTTGACACCCAATAAATGCAAAAGTTGTTGATGCGATATTCATCTTGATAACTTCTTGGGCTTCTTTCATTAAGGATCAGATATCTTTATCATATTGGCTATCTAGCAACTTATCTGATTGTAATTATTAGAAAGGAATTGCTTTCACGAGATTTTCCCTATGCTTAAGAGTATTTCGTCACATTGTCAGGGTAGCTCTTTTTCATACCCTTAGATTCATCTAGTGACATAGATGGTTTCCTGCCTAGCGGAAACAACTCTTTGATACAACCTCGTGTCATACACTATTATATGGCTTTTTGGTTATTTAGGTATATGTTAAATATTGATGAATATCATATGAAAGTAATAAAAAACAAAAAATTTCCTTTCATATATCCTTGAGTGTTTTATAATGGCATACAAAATAGAGTTAATTTTATTCTACATTTTGACCAAATTTGGTCAAAATGATAATAGAAATAGAAAAAATACTTAAATCACAATTAATATAGCCAAAAATTTAATCAAAGCCGGTAAAAAACTGACTTAATAGCTACCTCAACCGGATTAAGAAGGAAGAGGGTGAGAAACTTAAATAAATTACTCATACATGTATTTATTATCATTTATATTAGGAGGATTAAATGCATTACTCCGTCAATTACGTTTATCAATTAGCTCTATAGAGTTTTATAAAGACGTATATATAAACTATCAAGGATACGGAATAAGATATTTATTTACCGTGTCTTTTATTTCGTCAATAATTTATTGTATTTTTATATTAAATTACATAATAACTTTAAAAGATTATTTTAACGGAATACAATCATCAAAAGTTACAGACAACATTGAATATATTATCAATCAATTACCGGAAATTAAATATAATAATTCAAAAATTTCAGTTGAAGAAGTAGAGCCTATATATTTATATAGTAAAAATAACAATAAAATAGTCGTCATTGATACAAAAAATCAAGTTTCTAATAAAGAAAAAAGCAAAATACCGTTTGTACTTGAAGAGAATAAGCTGAAGATAAATTTAATTGTAACCAATACTAAGAAAAACTTTCCAAGTACTGTTAACTATTCTGAGATATTCAAACAAAATGAAGTAATTTTAACTCCTGAAATAATAAAAAAATATTTTGCTGATAATTTATTATATGCACCAAATTTATTTATTTATTTCGGTATGCCGGCTATTATATTATTTTGGTTTGTAACATTCTTATTAGAGAGAAGTATTATAGTTTTGTTAGTATATAGCTTAGCTAATTTACTTACTATTAAAACTTCAATACAAACTTCTATAAGGTTAGTAATGTTTTCAAGCGGAGTCCTGATAATATTACAACCGGTTATTATTATATTAATACCGGAATTAAGCATATTATTACAGCTACTACAAATGTTTACAACTTGTTTAGTATTTGTTGCTATTTGGCAAATTAACAAGAGCCTGTCGAGTTATATATAAGGAAGAATTTAATTTAAAATTATTTATGATACTTTGATCATCTTTTCTACTTCTCCCAGACCCTACACAATTAAAGAAAGCATGACGAGCTTGAATCTCATTTGAAAAAAAATCCAGCTTCAGCAATCTTTATATATTGTGTCCTGTATATTGTGCATCTTTATTTATTGTGCTACAAAATTGCTGAGCAAGGTTTGTAGCTTCTTGTAAATCATTTAAAGAGTAATTTATAACTACGCTTGCTGGTGTAAAACTTATTACTGTTGGATGATAGCGAGGAGATTCAGGAGTTATTATACATGAAGTTAATTCAAAACAAATAATTAAATAAAATCTTTAATTTGCCTAAAATATAGATGTTTTTTGTCATAACTATAATAGTTTATATTAACAAGCTAATTTTTTATTAAATAATATAATTATATACTTGACTAAATTACTTGGGTATTGTAGATATAAAACAATTTTAAGTTTTAAGGTTATATGATGCTGACGACGAAAGGAAGATATGCCGTAATGGCAATACTTGAAATGGCTTCAAAATCAAGTGCTGAACCGGTCACTTTGAATGAAATTTCCGTAAAACAAAATATATCGCTTAACTATTTAGAGCAGATATTTTCTAAACTTAAAAAAGCTGATCTAGTTAAGGCTATTAGAGGATCGAAAGGTGGGTATATTTTAATAGGTAACTTAGAAGAAATAAAAATTTCTGATATTATGGACGCCGTTAACGAAAATTTTATAATGACTACCTGCTATAAGAAATCAGTTAAAACTTGCGTACCTGATACAATAAAATGTAATTCGCATAAATTATGGAAAGGTCTTGGGAAGCATATTAGAGATTATTTTGAAAATATATCCATTAAGGATGCTTTAGAGCTAAGTATTATTTAAATATATGATATATTTAGACCATAATGCTACTACTTCTATCGACCCTAAAGTTAAGGAATTCATAATAAGTTTGATGGACAAGGAGCTTAACCCTTCATCAACACATAGTTTAGGTAGATTTGCTAAGAATATCATAGAAACGGCACGTTCGCAAATAGCGGCGGCTCTTGGTGTAACCTTATCATCTAGAGAATATGATATTACCTTTACGTCATCGGGAACTGAAAGTAATAATTTAATAATGAAAAATTTTTATGACGGCGATATTTTTATTTCAGCTATTGAACATTTATCGATCTATAACCGTATAAACTACGCTCCAAATATTAAAGTTATAAGAGTTAATACGCAAGGGCTAGTTGATTTAGAACATCTAGAAGAGTTGTTATCTCAGAGTAATACTAGTAAAAAACTAGTTTCCGTAATGATGGCTAATAATGAAAGTGGGGTTTTGCAAGATATAACCAAAATAAGTGAAATAACTAAAAAGTATTATGCAAGATTTCATAGCGATTTAGTGCAAAGTTTTGGCAGAATACCCATAAATATCAAGGATTTAGGTTTAGATTTTGTGACGATTTCAGGGCATAAAATAGGAGGGGGGCAGGGTGGTGCTGCTTTAATCTCTAACTCTAACTTTCAAGTTACTCCAATGATTATAGGAGGAGGGCAGGAAAAATCAGTACGCTCAGGCACTGAAAATGTTTTAGCTATTGCAGGGCTTGGTTTGGCAGCTGAATTAACAACAAAAGATATCTCAGAAAAATATATAAAAATCAAAAGCTTACAGGAAGTTTTAGAGAAAAAATTAAAAGAATATCCAAACGTAAATATTGTTAGTAATAGCGTAGCGAGATTACCTAATACTACCTTAATTACTATACCGAATACGGATGCACAAGTGAAATTAATCGGGTTTGATTTACGTAATATTTGCGTAAGTTCCGGCTCTGCTTGTTCATCGGGAAAAATATCTAAATCACACGTATTAACCAATATGGGTATGAATGAAGAAGAAGCAAAATCTTCGATTAGGATATCTTTAAGTCATACTAATACGGTAAGTGATATAGAAACTTTTATAGAAGCTTTTGAGGAGATTTACGATGTCATTCCCGCATAGGCGGGAATCCATAAAAATAAAAAAAGACTGAACCCCGTGGTCAAGCCACGGGGTGACGAAAAACAAACTATTTAACATGTAACCATATGAACCCACAATTAAACAATTTAACCTTACCGATATATATGGATTATCAGGCAACAACGCCACTAGATCCAAGGGTAATGGAAGCAATGTTGCCCTATTTTACTACCAAGTTCGGGAATCCTCATTCACGTAGCCATTCTTTCGGCTGGGAAGCAGAAAACGCCGTTGAAGGGGCAAGAAGTAGGGTAGCAAGGTTAATAGGAGCGGATACTAAAGAAATTATTTTTACCTCTGGTGCAACCGAATCTAATAACCTTGCAATAAAGGGAATAGCAAAATTTTACGGCAATAAAAAGAATCACATTATTACTATAGTTAGTGAACATAAATGCGTACTTGACGCTTGCAGGCATTTAGAGCAAGAAGGTATAAAAATCACATACTTACCGATTAAACCAAATGGAATAATCGATTTAGAAATATTAAAAGAAGCTATTACCGATCAGACTATGTTAGTTTCAGTTATGGCAGTTAATAATGAAATAGGTGTTGTTCAGCCTTTAAAGGAAATCGGGAAAATTTGTCGTGAAAGAGGCGTTTTCTTTCATTCCGATATTGCTCAAGGTTTTGGTAAAATTCCAATTGACGTTAACGAGTTTAATATTGATCTTGCCAGTATCTCAGGACATAAAATTTACGGTCCGAAAGGAATAGGGGCCTTATATGTAAGGAAAAAACCTCGTGTGCGTGTTACGCCGCTTATAAACGGTGGCGGGCAGGAGAGAGGTATGCGTTCGGGTACGTTACCGACTCCTTTAATCGTAGGGCTTGGCATGGCTGCTGAAATAGCGTATAGTGAGATGGAAAAAGATACTAAGCATGTAAATTACTTATTCGACAGATTTTTAAATAATATACATAGCCGAATTTCAGAAGTTTATTTAAACGGTGATAAAAATCAAAGATATAAAGGTAATTTAAATTTAAGCTTTGCCGGAGTTGAAGGAGAATCAATTATCCTTGCCATTAAAGATTTAGCGGTTTCCTCCGGTTCTGCTTGTACTTCTGCCTCTTTAGAGCCGTCATATGTTTTACGTTTCATGGGAATCGGTGAAGAGCTTTCCCATACTTCAATCAGGTTCGGCATAGGTAGATTTACTACCGAGCAGGAAGTTGACTACGCAGTAAATTTAATATGCTCAAAAATCGATAAACTAAGGGAATTAAGCCCTCTTTGGGAAATGATGCAAGAGGGGATTGATTTGAAAAAGATTAAATGGGCTGTACATTGAGAATATCGTCATTGCGAGCAGCCGTAGGCTGCGTGGCAATCTCGTCAAATATCCTGAGATTGCTTCGTCAAAACTTGCAGTTTTTTCTCGCAATGACGGCTCGGGTATTCACGCAAGTATAACATACAAAACCAAATTTTAGAGAATAACAATGGCTTATAGCAAAAAAGTGATAGATCATTATGAAAATCCTCGTAATGTTGGATCGCTTGATAAAGAAAATAAAAATGTCGGGACGGGACTAGTTGGAGCTCCTGCTTGCGGTGACGTTATGAAGTTACAAATCGAAGTTGATGATGACGGGATTATTACAGATGCTAAATTTAAAACATTCGGCTGCGGTTCAGCTATTGCTTCAAGTTCTTTAGTAACGGAGTGGGTTAAAGGAAGATCGGTAGAAGATGCTGAGACTATTAAAAATACCGAAATAGCAAAAGAATTGTCACTTCCACCGGTAAAATTACATTGCTCACTACTTGCTGAAGATGCAATAAAGGCAGCTATAGCCGATTACAAACAGAAAAAAGACTCTTAAAAAACATGAAAAATGTTATTTCATTAACCGATTCTGCTGCAAAGCAAGTAAAATTGCTAATAGAAAAACGAGCCAAGCCTACCTTTGGTATTAGGGTAGGGGTTAAGTCAGGCGGTTGTGCTGGTCAGACTTATTCCGTTGAATATGCCGATAGTAAAAATCAATTCGATGAAATAGTTGAAGAAAAGGGCGTACGGATACTAATCGACCCTAAAGCATTAATGTATATTCTAGGTTCTGAAATGGACTATGTAGAGACTAAATTCAAATCCCAATTCACTTTCACCAATCCCAACGAAAAAGCTAATTGCGGCTGCGGCAAATCTTTTAGCGTATAACACTTTAAAATCAATAAAGGTTTTAAAATATGTGTAACTGGATTTATAATAAAATAGAGGGGATAAAGATTGAGCAAGAGTATGGATATTTTTCAAGAGATATTCGCAAAAATATTTTCATACTTTTGTTTTTCTATGAAAATATATGATTTGAAAAATAGTCATATTGTAGGAGGAAAAGATACTAGTGGGCATTATGAATATGTTAATAATACAAACACAACCGGACATTTAGACAAGTTTCAGGATAAAGATAATATCACTATTCTAGCAATTACAGTACATCCATAAAAAGTCAATTGCGGTTAACTATTACACCAATAGCTTTATTTTAAGAAAAATCATGCGAATCACCGGAAAATGAAATCTCCCAGCCTACTTCGATATGATTAGGATCGCTTATATTATTATATTTAACTAAATCCTGAACAGAAGTACCGTAATTTTGTGAAATTTTTGATAAAGTGTCTCCTGATTTCACTGTATAAACTTTAGCGGTGCGATTTGGCATATTAACTTCTAAGATTATTTTTGATAGCTTAAAAAGCTATCAATCTTTTGTTTAGAAATCAAGAGTAAAATAATTATAGTAGTTTTAACTATTGCTAAAAATCATTATTTCAGCTAATTTAAAGCTGTTTCTTTAAATTAGATTAATATGTCACAGAAATTAGGTTTCTGGGCGGTTTTTGCCTTAGTAACCGGCAGTCAAATCGGTACTAGCGTTTTTATATTGCCGTTAAGTTTAGCACCATTCGGTATATACAGCATTTGGGGCTGGGTACTTTCATTATTCGGTGCTATGAGTATAGCACTTGTATTTTCTACACTTTGTGCAAAATTTCCTAAAACAGGCGGTCCGCACGTTTATGTACGGGAAAGTTTCGGGGATAAGATAGCTTTCTTCACCGGCTGGACTTACTGGGTTATATCCTTCGTCAGTACAAGTATAGTTGTTATCTCTGCAATAGGTTATCTAACACCTTTTTTTAAATCACAAGCGATTTTGGATTTAACATTACAGATAATATTATTAGCTGCTATTACGGTTTTAAATTTAAAAGGTCCTGAAGTAGCAGGAAAAGCAGAGTTTTATTTGACTCTCTTAAAATTTGTTCCGTTGCTTGTAGTAGGTTTATGTGCATTATCTCATTTTAATATAGATAATATAACTATAGCTGAAGAAGTAGAAAGTTTAAGCATTCCGAGTATTATGGGAAGAGTTGCACTTCTTACTTTTTGGGGATTTATCGGAGTAGAATGTGCAACTACTACAGCAGGAGCGGTAAAAGATCCGGCAAAAACCATTCCAAGAGCCATAATAGTTGGAACTTTCTGCGTAGCAGTTTTATATATTATCAATAGCGTAGGTATAATGGGATTAATCCCTGCTTCTGAACTTATTAGTTCTAAAGCTCCTTATGCCGATGCCGCTTCATTATTATTCGGGGGTAAATGGTCAAGCGTAATTACGGTTATAGCCTCGATTATATGTATAGGTACACTCAATGCTTGGGTACTAACTAGCGGACAAATTGCTCTAGGACTTGCAGAAGACGGGTTATTACCGAAATTTTTTGCTAAGAAAAATAGCAATAACGCTCCAACTCACGGAATTATTGTAAGCTGCCTTGGCATTGTGCCGTTATTAATCTTTACGGCAAATGATAATTTTGCCAAACAGATTACACAAATAATAGATTTCTCGGCAATAACATTCTTATTCGTCTATTTAATTTGTAGCTTAGCATTTTTAAAAGTAATTCTTAGTTCAAAAGAAAATTTTTCTTATTATTATTTACTTATAGCCATAATATCGATTATCTTTTGTGCTTGGGTTATCTATGAAACACCTGTTAAAACTCTAATTATAGCTAGCTCCTTTACTATTCTCGGTATTCCTTTATATTATGGATGGTATACTCGGTGAATTTCAAAAATTGGCGTTATCGTCTAGCAAGTTCTGCGGTACTCACGTAAATTTAAGTAACGGCTTCCGTTCCTCGCCTTGCAAACCTATTACTCTTTTTGAAATTGACCTTCGTCTACCAATTTTTCATTATGACGGCTCAGCCTCCAAGCGGGCAAGAGAACGACATAAGAGATATAAACATGACAAAAATCCGTATTAATCTACTTAGAAATTTATTCACAGAATATGATATAGACGGTTATATAATTCCGTCTAACGATAAATATATGAGTGAATATGTTCCAAGCTACGCAAAGAGACTTGAATATATAACAGGTTTTACTGGTTCAAACGGTATAGCTATTATATATAAAGATACAGCATTATTTTTTACTGACGGACGTTATTTAGAGCAAGCAAGTAAAGAGCTGGATTTAGAGCTTTTTAAGATTTTTGACTTAAAAGATATATCTAAGTTTGGTAAAGATGCAAAAATAGGATACGATTCTGAATTATTTACTTATCCCGCTATATCAAATTTAAAGTTCAACTTTCAGAAAATTAACGGAAATTTAGTTGATAAGATTTGGCAAAATCAGCTGCTAAAGCCAAATTCTAAAGTTTATTTGCATGATATTAAGTTTGCGGGCGTTAGTCATACTGATAAAATAAGTAAATGTCGTGAAATTGCATTGTCATCCCGCGGCTTGACCGCGGGATCTAATAAAAATAAAGCAGTTAATAATAATTGTTTTTTGGATCCCGCGGTCAAGCCGCGGGATGACACCGAGCAATCTGCCTTAGTTATTCTCGATAGCTCCTCCATATGTTGGTTACTAAATTTGCGGGCTAGTGACGTTACTTATACGCCTTTAATGTTTGCAAAAGTTATACTCACTTCTACACAATTATATTTGTTTATAAATCCTACAAGAATCGATGCCGAAATTATTAATGCTCGTCCTGAAATAACGATTTTACTGGAAGAAGAATTTGAAAATGTTTTAAGAGATAGCGAAAATATTTTTATTGATGATACTATAGCCTCTGTTCATATAATGGACTTAGTAGCTGATAAAAAAGTACAAAAAATTACCGATCCGTGCTTAATGCTTAAAGCTTGTAAGAACGATGTAGAAATTAAGCATGCAATCGATTTTCATATTAAAGATGCAGTAGCTTTATGTGAGTTTTTTGCTGATTTGGATAGAAGTATTCGTCATTGCGAGGAGGCATTGTTGTGTGGACCGGTAAAATCCAACTGGATCCCGTGGTCAAGCCACGGTATGACAAAGACTATAACCGAACACACCCTTGGTTTAAGGCTTACAGAGTATCGAGCTAAACAAGAGGGATATGTTTCGGATAGTTTTCCTGCTATTTGTGGATTTCAGGAAAATAGTGCCATTATTCATTATAGAGCTGATCAAAAAACTGCTAAAAAAATTATAGGGCAGGGGATATTACTAATAGATTCCGGGGGTCAGTACCAAGGTGCTACTACCGATATAACTCGAACAATAGTTATAGGTACGCCGAATGATGAGCAGAAAAAGCGTTATACGCAAGTACTTAAAGGACATATTGCTTTAGCTAAAACCAAATTTCCTAAAAATATCGTTACAGGAGCTAATCTTGATATACTAGCTCGGCAATATTTATGGCAAGAAATGCTAGATTATCCGCACGGTACGGGTCATGGGGTAGGGAGCTTCTTAAGCGTTCATGAAGGACCGCAAAGCATAAATCTTCGTAATAAAACAATACTTAAAGCAGGTATGATCTTATCTAATGAGCCTGGATTTTATATTCCAGGAAAATACGGAATTAGAATCGAAAATTTAATGTATGTAAAAGAAAATAATGGATGGCTTGAGTTTGAGACCTTAAGCCTAGTGCCTTATGCTAGTAAATTGATTGATACGAAACTACTTAATATTGATGAAATAAACTATATCAAGGAATATTATAACAAAATTAGAGCTAAAATTTATGATTTATTATCTCCGCAAGCGAGGAATTGGCTTAATAATGAAATAAATATATTGATGAAATAAACTATATCAAGGAATATTATAACAAAAATTGTAATTGACGTTTCCGCTATTTATTGGTATAAAGTCTGTTCTGTACATTTTTCTACATTGGGACGTCGCCAAGTGGTAAGGCAACGGTTTTTGGTATCGTCATTCGGAGGTTCGAATCCTCCCGTCCCAGCCATTTTACAATTAAGAATTAAGTAATTGTTCTATAATCGATATTATGGAAAATGGAGTTAATTTAGTTTTAGTTAGTGATTGGTGCATTCGATTGGATTTGAACCAACGACCTTTGCCTTCGGAGGGCAACGCTCTATCCAGCTGAGCTACGAATGCAGACGATTAATAAGAGCGATCCAAAATAAATCTAATAATCGAAAACAAATAATCTTTATAAATATTCTGAACCGGATTCTGAACCGGAATTTTATTTAATAACTTATTTGTTTCATTTTCTAAGTTACTCAAATAATTAATTGTTTCATTGTAGATTTCATGCTTTACCATTAAGTCACGTATTTGCATAAACTCATCATTAGTACGCTTATCACATTTAATTATATTTTCGAGCCAAAGCTGTGTGTCTTGCTCTAGCTTATTATATAAAAAAATCAGCGGTAACGTAACTTTTCCTTCTAAGAAATCATCACCGATATTTTTGCCTACCTGTTTATCATTACCCCAATAATCAAGTAGATCATCTATAACCTGAAATATCGTACCGAGTAATTTCCCAAAGTCCTGCATATCTTTAGAAACATGGTCTAACTGCTCTGCTATAATAGCTCCAACTTCACAAGAAGCTCCAAATAGTTCGGCGGTTTTAGATTTAACTATTTGCTGATATTCTTCGATAGTTATAATGCGTCGCTCATTTAGCTTAACTAGCTGTACTACCTCCCCTTCGGAAATAATCGCTGAAGCTTTAGCTAGAACATTCATAGCTTTAATAGAACCGGAAGCTATCATTAACTTAAAAGACTGACTAAAGAGGAAATCACCCACTAAAATACTTGTTTTACTTCCCCAAATAACGTTAGCCGTAGGTTTGAATCTTCTTAAAGTGCTGTCGTCTACCACATCATCATGAAGCAATGTGGCGTTGTGAATGAATTCAACGGCACTTGCGAGCTTTATATGATTATCGCCTTTATAATCAAACATTTTAGCGGTTATTATAGTTAAAAGCGGACGAATTCTTTTACCGCCTGCCTCTAGTAAATATTTACCGACCTTTTCTATTAACTCTTCATCACTTTTTAAACAGCTAATGATTAAATCGTTTAACTTAGTTACTTCATCTTTTAAATCTTGCTGTATTTTTACTATAATATTCATGGTATTTTTATAAATTTTTCCGTCATTGCGAGAAAAAATTGAAAATTTTGACGAAGCAATCTCGTGCCAAAATCCTGAGATTGCCACGCTCCTTACAGTCGCTCGCAATGACGATTAACTAAGTTCATCGAGTATACATTCCTCTAATATTTTTTGATTAACATTAGGAATTAATTCCATAATTTTTTCTTTTACGTTTTCTCCCGGTTTCACTTTTTTTACTGCTGCTTGATATAAAGATAAATAATATAAAGGTATAAGTTTATTTATATCATCTATATTACCTATTTTAGCTTTGTTTAAATCGGATAAATCAAATACATACTCAATACTAACGTCAATTAAATTAGATGAATTCGGGTGATCGGAAATGGTTTTTAAAAATGATTTTAGAGCATCTCCGTATACTTCTTTGCTCTCTTTGGATAAGTTTTTAAAATCCCCTACCCCATATACATATAGACTTAAAACATCTATTATTCTAGAGTAATCATTAATTACTATCGTACCTTTACTGTAAGAATCTTTAAGAGCATTTACTATAGTTTCATTTGTTATATTAAATCCCGATGCGTTTGAATATAGACTTAAAGCATTTATCTGTGCTCTAGTTAATTTATTTAATTCAGTAACTAAATTAATATTTAAATTAAAATTATATTGCCTATCTTCAAAAAGACTAAAATTATTATTATTTAAAATATAGCTTAGTTCATTATTAAAATCTTTATATAGCTTATTATCGAAAAGTTTAAACAGATAGGTTTGCATATCGTAATATTTCTTTATAAATTCTAATGAATCTATTATAAAACCCGGTTTTAGCTTAAATTGCGAATCTACCAAAAGATCAATATTATTATTGCCGAAATCGTTTAACTTACCTTTATATAATAAATTAATATTATTTTCAAAGTTATTACTATTTATTTTTGCATTAGTAACTTCAATTGTTAAATCTTTAACAATATCTTTAAAATGCAAACTACTAGTACTAATCAAGAAATTACCAGAAAATTTGAAATTATTATTCCAAGCGGGTCTATATAATAATAAGCCGGCAGGTATTATTCTATCTTCAAGGTTACTTTTTACTATTTCGGTTTCATAATAAATTTCTAATTTTTGCGGTATATTATCAAGGAAATCCTGTTTACTTGTATAATACTTACTTTTGTCAAATAACATAGTAAGTATAGTATGATCTTCTTCATATAATTTTTGATTATCGACTAAGTCAAAAATTTCTGTTTTACCGGAAGTAAATTTAATATTTTCTATTAAATTTATAACTTCAAATAAATCTTTTTTTGATCGTACTATTTCAAATAATTTAAAATTTAACTGTATCTTTGCTGATAATATGCAGTTATCATTATAAAACCTTACTCCAAACCCTCTTTCAACCGGCTTAAATCGCCCGAATGCTTCTCCGGAAAAATTTATAAATAATTTCTGCTTAAGTAAATCATAACCGATATTTATCGGTGTGGTAAATTCAATTGCTCTATTAATACTCTCTTCTTGCCAATTAATTACCGAAATACCTAATTTAAAAGGAAAACCATAGGGCTGAACTTTGGAAAATTTAATAAGATATTGCTGATTAGGATTATTATCAGCCTCTTCTATATTAAGGTTGGTACCGGCATATTTTTGATTTATAGAGTGTGATAAAGAGAACATAATAGTAAACCACAGCCCACTATATGCGAGTATAATAAAGATAGTTATAAATAATATTATTTTAAGAATTTTTTTCATCTTTAAATCGGCTTTGTTGCGTGGATCGGTTTTTCCAGTGTTATCCCGCAACTTGATCGCGGGATCCAGTTTTTTTAATTTGTTATAGATGCCGTGGTCAAGCCACGGTATGACACTTTAGCTACTTACACAGCTCTATATATTCCTTATTCAATTTTATAACGTTCCAAATCCATAAACTCATCATAACTATAAAAATTACTAATAAATATATTATAATAGAATCAAAGGTAGCAGTTGGAATAATAATAAATATCAAAGACTGTATAAATGCTCCAAGCGATTTACCGAATTTAGTACTTATTACCTCTACGGCAGCTTTTCCCTTAGTTCTAAGCTCTAAAGATAAAGGAATATACGCCATTTCTTTTGTTGAATCGAATAATGAATATTTGGACGATTTACTAAGTATGTTCTGAATTGCTCCAACAATAATCGCTGCATATAGAAGATTAAAATCACCGAAACATGCTCCTATTTCTTCAATAAAAATTATAAAGATAAAAAACACCAAGCCGGTAATAGACAACATAATAGGAGTTAATAATGCAGAAATGAGCCAACCGAGTCTTCTAAGAATATTGCTGCCTATTACCATGAAAGTAACGCATGATATTCCCATCCAAATATTAAACCTGCCCATAAAGTTAACATAGTCTATAGTGTTCGGATGTAATTCTTTTATTTTTGCTTTCCAAGGTCCTTCGACTATATTTATTAATAATCCATAATAAATTATTAGTAAAGCAATACGACCTATATATTTTGAGTGAATTACTAATTTGATACTTTCAATTACCGAAAGTTTTGTTTTCGTTTTAGCCGTAACTTTTTTTGTATCTAAAACATTTATGGAATCCGTTAAAATAAATCTATTTATTATTCTAAATAGAAGCATAGCAATTATTCCTGCAGTAACAATAATTGACATGATTGGCTGAAGCATTATAGTATTTCCGGCAGATGAATTAAAAGAATCCGGTAACAATTCTGAATCAATGACGTTCTGCCCGCTTGAGAAAAAGACAAGTACGCTGCCTGCTATTATAAGACCGATATTGCCGACCATTCCAAGAACTGGATAGAATCTTTTAGCTTTAGAAGTATCAAAAATGTGATTGGCAAACTGCCAAAACATTAAGTTTATGACTACTGCACTCCATAATTCCGAGAAAATATACATCAGCGCATAACTCCATTTACTACCTATTTTAATGAACCATTTAAAATTAGGGTATGAAGCAATTAAATTATTTATCATTTCATCATTAGGATGATAAATATCTTGATTTGGATAAATAATATAGGCAAATAATAAGAAAAATAGTAAAAAGCTGCCGACTATAATGTAGAAAATATATTCAAAATTTAATTTATTACTAAGCTTAACATAAAGTACGGTAAAAATTACGCACGAGGGTAATACTAACCATAATTTTAAGAAACTAATAATTTCAGCCCCCATAGAGGGTACTACTAAACTATCTTTGATAGATCTTAAAGCCCCAAAATTAAAAAGGATACATAACATCATTAAAGCCATAGGTATAAATAGCTTTAATTCTTTCCTTTCTATAGGCCAAATTATTTCTTTAACTTTTTCAAAGAAAATTTTAGACGGTAACATTTTTATTGTAACCTTACATATTAAAGTTAACTTTTAAATCTCTTAAGTGCTAAAGTCAATTAAAATAATTAATTTATACTACTCCAAGGTGTTATTTCTCTATATCGCCAGTAATATTTTGTGATCTTATCTAAATAGAACTTTTTATAACTATAAGTTCCAATATCCATAATACAACGTATTTTTATGCATTCTGTAATTACTTTTGGAAAACCAAAGCACTCCTGATCCGTATATGGCTTTTCGTTTGTTTAAATATATGTTAAAAATTGCTGAATATCATAGGAAAGTGACAGGAAACAAAAAATTTCCTTTTGTGTACCCTTGTGTGTTCTACAATGGTATACAAAACTATAATGCATATACTAATCTATGAGAGTTATTTGAAAATAGTGAACTTGTAAAAAATACATGGATTAATGATTATCAGTTAATTAATGTTCAAATCGGTATAGATTATATAGAGCTCATTTTGTCCTACACCTTGAATAAGATTAAGGAAAATGATAAAATAGAAATAGAAAAAATGCTTAAATCGCATTTAAATCCTGAATTAGGAGGAAAACTTATGAATAGCTTAGCTCATAGCTGGAAAAATTACATTACATGCCGCAAATAAACAGACTACTCACATTTTTGCATATTAAGCCTATAGGAACTTAGAGCTAAAGGCATATATACTCGATCAACTTCAAAAATTGGCTAAGTCGCCTCATAAGTTCTGCGGTGCTCACGTATTAAGTATACGCTCCGCTCCTCGCCTTATAGACTCCTTGCTCTTTTTGAAGTTGATCTTCGTCTATCAATTTTTCATTTACTCGAAGTATATAAATTCATGTTAAATAACTCTCGTTTATGTATTATTTGGTTGTTTGGGCTTGTTAGCGGTTTTAATCTAATGATTACCGGTAATACTTTAAATTATTGGCTTGCTAAAAAAGATATAGCATTGCAAACAATCGGTATATTATCATTCATAACGCTTCCCTACTCTATTAATTTCTTGTTAGCACCGATTTTTGATGCAGTGCAAATTAAATATTTAAACAAAATATTCGGTCATAGATTATCTTGGATTTGCTTAACTAGTAGTGCATTGATATTTCTTATATATATTTTCAGCTTTCTAGATCCTAGTACTAATCTATTATTATTTGCTTTCACGGCTTTAATTATTTCTTTTTTTAGTGCCGCCCAAGATACTATATTAAGTGCTTTAAGAACAGAAATAGTACCTAAAGAATCGCTTGGGTTTACTTCAGGAATATATATATTCGGTTATCGAGCCGGTATGCTTTTAGCCGGTTCTGGAGCTATTTATTTATCTATTTATTTAACATTTAATGAAATATATAAAATTTTTGCCGGTTTAGTATTTATTTATTTAATTTTATTGATAGTAGGAATTAAGTATTGTTATTTAAACGAGAACATACATATACAGATAATCAAGAATGATATAAAAAATAATCAAAATAAAAAAAACATAATAAATTTTATATATAATGCGTTAAAACCTATAGGTTCTGTTTATTTCATTATTCTTATATTAATTTTCCTAGTATTATATAGATTACCGGATAACTTAATTAATGTTATGATTAATCCGTTTTTGCTTCATCTTGAGTATGATGCTTTTAAAATAGCAAGTGTTGGAAAGTTTTGGGGCGTTGTAGGAGCTATAATCGGTGGACTTGTCGGCGGTGTTATTATGAAACATAAAAATATATTAAATAGTATATTTTTATTTGGTATTATTCATGCTTTAGGACATATTTTATTTATTTTTCTTGAAATAAACGGTAAAAATTCTTTATTATTATTTATTACGATAGGAATAGAAAGTATTACCGGTGGTATGACGATGACTGCTTATATCGCTTTTATTTCTTCACTCTGTCAAGGTAAATTTCGAACTACTCAATATTCTTTTCTTTCATCGATGATGGGAATTTCACGCTCAATTTTTCCTATAATTTCAGGCTATATGGTAGTAAATTTTGGTTGGCAAAATTTCTTTTTATTTACTACTATTATAACTATCCCGTCTTTATTAATATTATTAAAAATAAAAACTAAATTACAATAATGAATGATATATTAAGTGCTTTTTTACATGGCATCGTTTTAGCTCTCGGTTTAATAGTGCCGCTTGGAGTACAGAATATTTTTATATTTAATCAAGGAGCAAAACAGCCAAAATTTAGCAAGGCTTTACCTAGCATAATTGCAGCCTCAATATGTGATACTATTCTTATATGTATGGCAGTTCTTGGGATATCTTTATTAATTCTTGAAATTTCTTGGTTAAAATTATCTATATTTATTGTTGGATTTATTTTCTTAATTTATATGGGATATAATACTTGGAATCAGCCTCCTATTGATCTTACAATGAATTCCGGGGCTTTTTCAGCTAAAAAACAAATTTTATTTGCTATATCGGTGTCAATATTAAATCCGCATGCAATTATGGATACGATTATAGTAATAGGTACTAGTGCTTTAAAGTATAATGGTATTGCAAAAATTATATTTACCTTAACTTGCATACTTATATCTTGGATATGGTTTTTTTCTTTAGCAGTTGCAGGTTATAATATCAGAAAGCTAAATAAAAGTAGTACGATTTTAACCATAATTAATAAAATAGCTGCTATTATTATTGGGGCAGTTGCTTTTTATATTGGAGTACAAATATTGTATGAAATCGGTTTTATTAACTAGAAATATTGAAGAAAATAATGAAACTATAAAGGAAATAAGTAAATCTAATTTAGATTTACGTTATATTCATTGTCCTTTAATTAAATATAAAACTCTAGATTTTAATATCGATATTTTAGATAATTACTCAAATATAATAATAACTAGTAAATATGCGGCAAATATCTTAGCCGGTCATAACTTAAAACAAGATGTTTGGGTAGTAGGTAGTAAGTCAAAACGATTATTAGGCAAGAAAGTAATTTATACTGCTAAAAACGTGGAAGATTTGATTAAGCATTTTCCTCCTGATTTATATGAGCAGACTATATATTTATCTTCAAATGAAATTACTAAAGATTTGCCTAATAAAATAGCTAGACATATCATTTATAATGTAGAATATTTGAATGAGCTGCCCTTATCTATTATAAAAGAATTTAAAAGCAATATTGACTTTATACTTCTTTATTCTCAGAATAGTGCTAAGACTTTTGTAAGATTATTACTTCAAAATAATTTACTAGAATACTTACAAGATAGTTTAGTTGTAGCTATAAGTTTGAAAGTCGCAAATATAGTTAGACCTTTTATAAAAAATGTGGTTTATTGTGATGATCAGAACCCTAACGATGTAATCAAGTTATTATCCGAAAATGCAAAAATTCGATAGTTTATTTAAAAGCAAAAATATCTTTTTTATAGCAATAGTAATATTTGTCTTATCTTCTTTTACTCTTTATCATAATAGATCCGATATTTTAAAACTGTTTAAAAGTGAAAATAAAGATTTAAGCCAAATTTCTGATCAAGCAGTAGAAAATAAAGAAAATACTACCCTGGAAGAAAAGGAAGCAGCCCCTCTATCTACCAAGTCGCTTTTAAATTACTTAAGTTCTTTAAAGTTTCCTGAAGCACCGACTAATTTAGTAGAACCAAAATTAGAAACTGTAGTCAATTCAGCTTCATTCCGATACAAGGAACAAGGAGCGAAGCCTATAACTAATAGGAGAGCGACGAGTGACGATGTAGGCGGATGGGGATCAATTGACTATATTAATTACTTATTAAATGTAAATCTATTAGTATATAATTTCATGCAGGATAAGGATTATAGTAAAGAACTAAGACTAGTAAAATCCCGTCTGCTGCCTCAATATATAAGGAATATTTTAAATAACTTAGAAGCATATAATAATAATTATCTTTTTTCTAAATCAAGTAGTACGGAAGTAATTTTTCCTACCAACCATAAGTGGCTGGAGAAGTTTATCAAAATTGAGAAAAAACCTTCTGCTATGATGGTAAAAGAACAAGATAAAGCTCTAATTTTAGAGAAATTAAACTATTTAATCGATTTTCTTTATTCAGAAAAATTTATGCAGGAGTTTGTAAATAAAGATGTTTAGGTTATTATTAATATGTGCTACTTTTTTACTGCTTTATTTCGGGTTTACTTTAATAGAGAGCTTTGATTCAAAAGTTTTTATTAGTTTATACGATTATAATATTGAGATTACTTTGTTTTTTAGTCTTATTTTAGGATTATTATTACTAATTTCTTGTTTTATTGTCATTAGATTTCTAATATTAATTATCGATTTACCGTCTAAAATACATAATATTTTTAATAAACGAAAAATTAATCATGATAGATATGCTTTAATTTTAGCTTTTGCCGAATATATTATGAATAATACAGCTAAATCTGCTTCTATTGTCCGCAAAAATTTATCTTCTGAAGATCTAAAAGATTCACAAGAATTCCATAATTTAATCTTAGCCGTAACTGAAGAGGATGTAGATAGAAAAATTTCCTATTTTCAAAAACTTATTACATCTAAAGAATTTGTTTTTTACGGTAGCAAAAACCTAGCAAAACTTTATTATGATAAATCTTTGTATGAGAAAGCAGAAAATTACGCAACAAAGGCTTATAATTTCAATGAACTTGATAGTGACAATTTAATTACTTTAATGCGTTGTTATGCTAGACTTTCTCTATGGACGAAATTTATTTTTATAACGAATAAGCTTGCAAAATTTCATAAACATGAGTCTATGCCGGAAATTGCTGAGTATTATTTATTAGCAGCGAAGCAGGAAGTAGAAGGTAATAATACGGCTAATGCTATAGATTATTTGGAAACGGCTGTAGATTTAAATTTTTATAACGACGAATTACTAGAATTTTACTTTAATTTAAATGATAAGCTTAATGTTAATAAAAAGATCAAAATATTAAAAGATGCTTTTTGTATTATCCCATCTTTAAAATTAGTGCAGCTATTTAAAAAATTCACTTCTCTATCAGATAGACAAATTTACGAAGAATTAACTCAAGAATTAGATGCTAAAAAAGATGAAATATTAATTTTGGCAATGGAAGCTTATTTAGAATTGTAGACGTTGTGATATGGATCAGTTTTAGCGTCATTGCGAGGAAAAATTAAAAATTTTGATGAAACAATCTCAGGAGTTTGTTATTATTTCATGAGATTGCCGTGCAGCCTACGGCTGCTCGCAATGACAGATAAGCCGAACCACACAACAAAAACTAATATAAAAATAGTTTCTTTTGGCTCTTACTAATTTCTTCATTTACATTATTATTATGGTGATGATAATTAGATTGGATTGTTATTAAATAATCATTTATTGCTTTAGAAAATTCTTCAGTTTTATAACGAAAGAAATGGTCAGCCCCATTGATAATTTTATAATCAACTTTAATATGGGATTGTTGCTTAGATAATCTATTTGCTAGGTCTTTTACATCATCTGCCGATACTATACTATCATTATCTCCCTGTAATATAAATCCTGGGATAGGACAAGGTGAAAGGAATGAAAAATCATATTTATGAATTGTATTAACCGGTGGTGAAATAGCAATAAAATGATTTATTTCCGGACGTCGCATTACAAGTTGCATAGCTATCCATGCTCCGAACGAAAATCCTAATATCAGATTAGACTGAGCATTTGGGTTATTCTGCTGTAACCAGTCGAGAGCTGCCCCCGCATCAACAACTTCACCGACTCCGTTATCAAATTTACCTTGCGATCCCCCTACTCCTCTAAAATTAATACGTAAGACGGTATAACCGTTATCTGCTAAAATCTTATAGGCATTATAAACTACTTTATTATTCATATTACCCTCATATAAAGGATGAGGATGAAGAACTAATGCAATAGGAGCATTAGGTGAGGTAGCTTTTGCATATCTTCCTTCAATTCGTCCTTCCGGACCGTTAAAATAAATTTGCGGCATAATTATTCATAATATTTAATTTGTTCGATATGATATTTTACCACTTTTTCTTATTAGTGCAACTATTCTTAATTAAAATATGATTGTATTGACGCATGCCGCCATATATCCTAAGAGGATATTCCTAAATCAATGTATAAATTAGCGGCGGTTTGCCTTTCAAACCACATATTAAGATTCCTAATGAAAAACTATAAAAACTTTTGAGGATACAGATAAGCAAATTGGTTTAACTATCTCAAATAATATAAAAGAAATGTTTAATAAGTTAGGTATCTAATTTGTATCATCATTGCAAGCGACTAAAAACCTTGTTGTACAACTTCTATGTCATTCCTGCGAAAGCGGGAATCCAAAAAAATAACCTTAATACTAGTACAAAAAAACAAGTTTTTTATAGGTTTTGCTGGATTCCCGCTTTCGCGGGAATGACATATAAAGATGATCTAAGAAAATACTGCTCGTTCGACATAAGAAAAATTTTCTTTTGAACTATGCATCTACGCTATGTTGCACTAAATCCTTAGCAATTTCTTTAGTAATCATCTTTTTTAGACCGTTTTTAAGTTCTTGTCTAACACATCCAAGCATTTGCGGTTCTGCTACAATAATCAACTCCTTATATTTAGCTTGATCAGCAGTAGTTACTTTCTCTAAATGTTTAATAACGCTCCTTGCTGCTTCTTTATGTTCTATATCTTTTAGCGAAGTATGCGGCTCAAAAAGTGATCCAGATTTATTTTGGTAAGGGCTTTGTCTTTTTTCTCTATGGTTGTGATGTTCCTCTAAATCTAAAGATAATTTTAAAGGTTTATTAGTAGTAATTTTAACTCCTTGAGCGTCATAAAGCATTATTTGTTTACTATCGATAACCGCAATTAATTTTAACGGTGCTGTACTTACCATAAATATCTATAAGAACTAAGTTGTAATTTTATGATAATACTAATTATTTTTAAAACCTAATATTAATTTAATAATTTTTGCTTTTCACTGTTAATAATTTGCTCAACCTTGTCATTAAGTATACGTACGTCAGTTTGTTCTATTTCTTCTTTTTCTATTACACCTATAATCTTTACCTTTATAGTTCCAGGCTGCTTAAACCAAAACCCTCTAGGCCAAAATAAACCGGCATTATGAGCCATCATTACAATTGGAACTTTAGTAATTGAAGCAAGCTTTACGGCACTTGGTTTAAATTTCACCGTTCTATCAGGCGGAACTTTAGTTGATTCCGGAAATATTATTAACCATAATCCTTCTTTTATTTTTTCCTGACCTTCTCTTAAAATCTGAGCAACCGAGCTATTAGTACCACGGTCAACCGCAATAGGTTTAACCATCCGAAGTCCCCAACCAAGCAAGGGTATATTAAATAATTCACGCTTTAATACCCAAGAATGTTTAGGAATAATCAACTGCATAAACATTTGATCCCAAAAGGATTGGTGATTAGATATAACTATTGAGATTGTTTCCGGTAATTTCTCAAGCCCCTCTACTTCATATTTTAAACCGCAACAAATTTTTGCAAGCCATACAAAAGCATAAGAAAAGATAATGGCAATTCTATATCTTATTTGATAGTTGACATTGAAAAATGTTACGGGTATGTAACATATAAGAAAAAAAATAAATGTAAATAACGATAATAATCCGTAAAATGATAAAATTCTTAAACGCCACAGCATAATTATTAAGATAATTATATTAATTAAAATGGTATTTATAACATAATTTTACAATGAGTAAAATAAAAAGGTATTAAATGGAAAAAACTGTTCTTTCCGGTGTGCAAGCAACCGGTTCTTTACATCTCGGTAACTATTTAGGGTCAATTAGAAACTGGGTTAAAATACAGGAAGAATATAATTGTTTTTTCTTCTTAGCAGATTTGCATGCTATCACGGTTGATATTAAGCCATCAGAACTTAATAATTCAATTATGGGGGTTCTTGCTGTTTATTTAGCAGCAGGACTTAACCCCGACAAAGTAACGATTTTTGCCCAAAGTATGGTGAAAGAGCATACTGAACTTGCTTGGCTACTAAATTGTGTTACACCACTTGGATGGTTAAAGCGAATGACGCAATTTAAAGATAAAGCAGGTAGCGATCAAGAAAAGGTTTGCCTTGGGCTATTTTCCTATCCGGTACTTATGGCAGCGGATATCTTAATATATAAAGCCGATATAGTGCCTGTAGGCGAGGATCAGAAGCAGCATTTAGAGCTAACAAGAGATATTGCAGGTGTGATAAATAGGAGATTTGATAAAGAAATTCTAAAAGTCCCGGATATTTTAATTAGTGAAACAGGTACAAGAATCATGAGTTTACGGGATGGATTAAAGAAAATGAGTAAATCTGATATTTCGGATTTTTCCCGTATCAATTTAAAAGACGATAACGATCTTATTCATCAAAAAATAAAAAAAGCTAAAACCGATCATTTAAGCTTTGTTAGCTATGATAAAGAAACAAGACCGGAAATTAGTAATTTATTAGATATTTATAGAAGTTTATCCGAAGAAAGCTTAGAAAAAATAATCGCTAATTATCAAAACCAAGGTTTTGCAAAATTTAAAGAAGATTTGGCAGAAATTATTATTACAAATCTACAACCGATACGTGATAAATATTTAGAATTAATGAATGATAAAGAATATTTATTAAACATACTGCACAAAGGAGCAGAAAAAGCAAGAATTAGAGCTTCTGAAACGGTTAACGAAGTGAAAGAACAATTCGGATTTGTAATTTAAATTTATATATTGCAAGATTTCCCTTGAAATATATAAGATTATTTGGTATGAATCTTCTTGGATAGGTGGCCGAGCGGTTTAAGGCACTAGTCTTGAAAACTGGCGTACGGGCAACCGTACCGTGGGTTCGAATCCCACCCTATCCGCCAGCTCAGTTTATAGTATTATGCCCTTTTATTTTCTTTATAGTGCTTAGTATATTTATCTAGTAAAATCCTAATCATTTTTTTGATAAGGAACATGTGCAGTTGCTGCTTCTGATTTAAAAAACTCTACGCTCTCTTTACTTAAAGAAATGGTTACTTTTACAGAATCATCTTTTAATAACAGTTCTCTAGGATGTGGTAAGAAATCTTTTACTATTTTTACTTCCCCTATTTCCCCATCAGTGTATTTTATTCTCTTACCTTTACGCCAGTATCCTGCTCCAAAAATTCTTATATGATTATCTCGGAACATAAAATGGACTGTTAAAATATTACCATCAACTTTACCTAAACAAAAATATCTTTTTTCTGTAATACTATGGTCTACATCTTGAAGAATTATCCTTTTTATATCTAGAAAAGCTTTTTGAGCTTCATAAAAGCTTAAGTTATGATTACCAATATTAATTTTATTTTTTTCTTCATCCCATTCAAAAGAAGAATGCTTTTTTAGCCTTTAATCGATTAATTTAATAATACTTAGCTCTATACTAAATGTCCATATATTTATATGGGTAATAAACCATATTTTAATTTCAAAGTAAGACATAACAAGGCTTAAGCGTAGAATCAAGGCTAAACTGGTTAAAGGTTCGCATAACGTACCACGTTCTCCGCCAGCTCATATTCTACTTAAAATCAAGCTACTTCCAACAAAATATAAACAGAAACATAATAACTTAACAATAACCTCTTAGTATAAAGTATTTATAGTGATATTATATCTGTAATATTGCTAAAAGTTACACACCATGACTAATCAAGGGTATTGCTGTATGGATCGAAAATTATAACAAGCTCGCCTATGTCATTCCTGCGAAAGCAGGAATCTAGAAAAAAGTAAGATTTATCTTACTTTTAGCTTTAAAGTGCCATAGAATTTACTTCTTTTCATTACTGGATTCCTGCGATCAACGGAATGATATCAAACACCTTGAATAATCCATGCAACAAAGCTCTAATCAAAATGAAAGTGCAATTGAGAACTATTCTAAATTTGCTACTTGGGAATTTAAATTATGAGTCAACTTAGTCTTTTTGATGACCAAATAATTGTTTCGGGACTGAAATAGAGTTCAGCATTACGGCTATAATATGATTATAAAAGCCGTTCTATAGATCAATCATATTATTTAGGGCTTTTACCTAAATGGTTACAGGTTATAGCTGATATACTTTATAAACAAAATATTTTTAATGAAATCCCAAATCAAGTAATTATGAATATATGCCGGGACAAGGCATCGCCTCCCATATAGATTGTATACCTTGCTTTTCAGATACCATATGTTCTCTAAGCTTAAGTGGGGGCTGTGTTATGGAACTAACAAATTATAAAGAAAAGCGTTTTATTGCTCTTCAACCTAGAAGGTTATTAATTCTTAAGAATTAAGCAAGATATAAGTGGCAACACGGAATTGCAGCTAGAAAGAGTGATAATAAAATAATGCGTAATAGACGCATATCTTTAACTTTCAGGAAAGTAATTTTATAAAAAATTAAATAGCTCGCTTGAATTAAAGCCTAATACTCCAACAGGTAGAAAACAAGGAGCAAAACAAATTGAAATTTATAAAAGAGTTTTTGAAACAGATAGAGCAAGAGTAATATATTATGACCCCAATAAATACAAAGGCTAAAGTAATTTTGCAAGACCGATTAGACTATATTGTACAAGTTACGACTTAATCTGACAGAGTTGAGTAATCAGGCAGCTTGATGGGCAATCATCAAATTGTCTGATATTCTCTCTATATTACCAATATTTTTATCTATATTAACCCCGATTATGGATAAGAAATACATGGTTTATTAGGTTTAAGTTGGTAAGCAATAAGAGCAGAGAATAGAGAAGTAAAGAAATTAATAGGTGATCGATGTCTGGAAGGAGTAATATTAAAATTCTCTTTTATGTAGCCAAAAATGGTTTCGATAATGAATCTCTTCCTTAAAAGGATTTTATCCAAAAGAGGTAATAAATAGTTTTTCATATCCTTTCTTATTCCGGTAATTTTTATTAAACCTTGCTTATAAAGTTTTGTAAACATTTTTTCTGAAATAAACCCCTTATCATCATAACACTTACCTTTTAGACCTTTTTGATAACCATTGCTTCAAATGCAATTCTGTCATCAACATTACCTTTGGTAATTTTAACAGCAATAATTTCTCCCTTATCATTGATTATCATATGAAGCTTGAATCCAAAAAACCAATCGACAGAACTACGTCCCCTTTTTGCAAGATTATTAAAAGTTCTGTTAGAATTAATTCTGATATTTTTACATACTGCAAAATGTGTGGAATCTGCATAATAAATTCCCGTTCTTTTCCCACTTAAGTAATGTAACATCACAATCAATGGCAGAAATAATGAAGGAATAAGCTGAACAAATCTCTCATAACAAGGTGGATTCCTGAACAAATTACCATTAATAATAAAGTTTTGGTAATAAGCTTTTAAATGTTTATATGCACTAAAATGGTAAAAATCATTATTGAGAGTTCTTCACTTAAGGAAAGCTTACCTTCTCTAAATCTTTGCTTATTACTTTTCAGCAATTGATGTTTTACCCATTTCTCATAAATTTTACAAAATTTATCTACTATACAAAATATTGTAGTATATTTACACATGTTATTAAACCTATTTTACTCCTTCAGTGCCCTATTTATAAGGTTTAATAACTCTTGCAACCTTCCTTCCTCTCTATTCCTTATCAATAATCGGGGTTAGATACTAATTTATCCTCAAATTTAATTATTTCCCTTATTTTATCACTAAAAGTATCTAATATTTTCTTAAAATTTTCATAAGTTTTACATTCTTCTACTAAGTATTTTTTTAAATTATTGTAAATATCATAATTGCTATTATTAAAACTAATAACCTTTAATAAAGTTTCTGCTTCTGAGTCTTTAGATATTTCAAGCTTTTCATTATTTGCTACTAAAAAGCAAAATCTTTTTAATGCTAAATCTTTTACAGTTACTATATCTTCATCTTTATAACTTAATAATTCCGATGGGTTATGTGCCAAAATAGATAATATCTTACTACTTTTAATAATTTGTAATATTTTTTCTTTAGTAGATTCTAACATTGCAACACCGTGAGACACAGGTGGAGTAGAACTTATGTCCTTTAAGGATATTAAAGAATTAATAAAAGACTTTGTACTTATATAAACTAATTCCACTAACTATATATAATAATTCAGTAATTGGTGCATATACTTCCTCATTTAAAATAGTAATATGAGAATCATTAGGTAACCCCGATTATGGATAAGGAATAGAGAGGAAGGAAGGTTGCAAGAGTTATTAAACCTTATATAAATAGGGCACTGAAGGAGCAAAATAAAGGTTTAATAACATGTGTAAATATACTACAATATTTTGTATAGTAGATAAATTTTGTAAAATTTATGAGAAATGGGTAAAACATCAATTGCTGAAAAGTAATAAGCAAAGATTTAGAGAAGGTAAGCTTTCCTTAAGTGAAGAACTCTCAATAATGATTTTTACCATTTTAGTGCATATAAACATTTAAAAGCTTATTACCAAAACTTTATTATTAATGGTAATTTGTTCAGGAATCCACCTTGTTATGAGAGATTTGTTCAGCTTATTCCTTCATTATTTCTGCCATTGATTGTGATGTTACATTACTTAAGTGGGAAAAGAACGGGAATTTATTATGCAGATTCCACACATTTTGCAGTATGTAAAAATATCAGAATTAATTCTAACAGAACTTTTAATAATCTTGCAAAAATGGGACGTAGTTCTGTCGATTGGTTTTTTGGATTCAAGCTTCATATGATAATCAATGATAAGGGAGAAATTATTGCTGTTAAAATTACCAAAGGTAATGTTGATGACAGAATTGCATTTGAAGCAATGGTTATCAAAAAAGGTCTAAAAGGTAAGTGTTATGATGATAAGGAGTTTATTTCAGAAAAAATGTTTACAAAACTTTATAAGCAAGGTTTAATAAAAATTACCGGAATAAGAAAGGATATGAAAAACTATTTATTACCTCTTTTGGATAAAATCCTTTTAAGGAAGAGATTCATTATCGAAACCATTTTTGGCTACATAAAAGAGAATTTTAATATTACTCCTTCCAGACATCGATCACCTATTAATTTCTTTACTTCTCTATTCTCTGCTCTTATTGCTTACCAACTTAAACCTAATAAACCATGTATTTCTTATCCATAATCGGGGTTAGGTAGCAAATATAAATCGTTATTAAAAATTTTAGCTACTAAACCTTTAATTTTACCTTTAGATAGCTTAGATAAGATTTCTTTATTTAAAACTAAATGTTGACCTTTTTCTCTCTTGTCCCTAATATATATGTTATATTAGACATATTACATACTCCTTAATTTAGATTAATAATTTTTGTATAGAATAGTTAATAAAAATTAATAATCAAGAATTATTATCATGAATTATGATTTTTAACAATATTTGTTTCATTTTACAAATGTGTTATACTAAGCATAAAACAAATATTTATGGCTTATTTAGAGATATTTGCTCAGTACATCATTGATAAATTAGGGAAAGGTACAGAAGTTCAAATAATATTGCCTAATAATTTCTCATGCCTAGAATTAAAGAAGATTTTAACCGATAAATATAAAATTAAATTACCTATCATTATTCCTTTTAATTCTCTTATTTCAAAAAAAACCGATTCGGATTATGTATCTAAAATAGAAGAACTTCTTATTATATCAAAAATAATTACAGAATATAAAGACTTACCATTTAATAAAAATGAATCGTTAAAAGCTGCAGAAATTCTAAGAAAATTGTTTAATGACCTTATAATAAATAATATCGATATAAAATTAATTGAAGTCTATAACAATTCTAACTATTGGCAAAAGATTTATAAATTTCTAGAATATTGCTTTTTAAGATGGCAAGAAGAAATATCGTTTACTCAAAAACAAACTAAAGCAGTTTATAAATTAAAGCTATTACAAGAAGAAATAATAAGGATAAAGAATAGGAATAAGCAAATAATACTCGCCGGAATATTCAAGCCTAATGTTTTTTTAAAAAGATTTGAAGAAGAATTAAAGGATTACATAATTTACTATAACCCCGCCTCCAAGCAGATTAGCAATGGCATATCTTATTTAGAACCCGCAAATATTTATGAAGAAGCTAAACAAATAGCTTATATATGTAGCCGTAATAAAGATAAACGGATTGCAATCATTACAAATAATAATAAGCTTAAGAGAGTATATTGTAATTTTTTAGATAAATATGAAGATCTACTAGGTAATGACTTAAGGCTTACTAATATCAGCGAATTACTAACTTCCATTATTAAAATATTATGTAATAATTTTGATTTAAAACTTCTATTTTTATTACTTAAAAATCCTTTAATTAATTGTCCTATAGGACAGCTAAATTCACAAAGCTTCAGACAGGATGAATTTAAGAGTAAGTCTGCACAGCGTACAATACACAGACTTAACTCAAAAAATTCGCCTGTATCAAGCTTTGTGAATGACGCTGTGCAAAAGTTAGAGTTAATGCTCTCTAATAAAAACCGTTTTATATCCTCGCCGAAATATTTATTGCAATTACAATTTGATAACGAGGATACAAAGGAGTATTGCCGTAACTTAATAGATATTTTATTTACCGATAACCCGCATAATATACCAGATATTCTAATAGCGGCTAAAGGAATAGCTGAAAAACTTTTACCTACTATTTGGGAGGGAGAAGGAGGAGTAGAACTACTTGAATTTTTAACAAATTTAACCGCATATCTCTCTACGTCATGGGAATCCGGTAAATATATAAATTTAACGGATAAAAAGGATTTTCCTAAAATTTTCTCTTTTCTACTTTCTAATATCAAATATTACAAAAATACCGACTCTGCTAGTATAATTATCGGTTCACCGGAAGATTTAGCATTATGCGGATTCGACTTAATTATATTACCGCATTTTAATAATGAAAACTGGACACCTACTGCTAAAGCTCACCCATGGCTTAGCAAAAAAGCCTTGCAGATACTAAATATAGATTACAATGAAATTGCCCCTACTCTATATTCAGATTACTTCAATTTATTTCTACAAAATAAACAAATAGTTATACTGAATGCTAAAAAATATGATGGGAAGTTGTTAGTGCCGAGTAATTTATTTTTGAAGCTGCAACTTAAACATGTCATACCGTGGCTTGACCACGGTATCCATACGATTAATAGAAGTAACAATATTTTTCTGGATCCCACGATCAAGTCGCGGGATGACAAAGTAGCAAGCAGCACCTTTTTTCCAGCCGTCTTATCAGTAACCGACATAGAAACATTAATAAGAAACCCATACGGTTTTTATGCTAAGAAAATTCTTGGACTACGTAAAAAAGATAATATATGGGAAGAACCTAAAATATCGGATTTCGGGAATTTTATTCATAAAGTTTTAGAGGAATATTCTAAAAATCACGACAAACAATATATTAATTTAAATTTGCTTGATAAACAAAATGCTTTAATAAATATCGGTAATCATATTTTATATAGCACTATTTTACCAAACTACACAAAAAAAACTTGGCAAATAAAACTCACGGCTTTCAGTAAAGCTTTTATTTTATTTGATATAGAACGCCGAAAAAACTGCAAAGAAATCTATTTTGAAACTAAAGGGGAATTACAGCTAAATATTGCAGGTCAAGATATAAAAATAATCGGTATAGCTGACCGAATTGAAATAAGTAAATCAAATAATATAACTATACTGGATTATAAAACCGGTACTATCCCAACTAGAAAAGAAATAGAACTAGGACTCTCTCCACAACTTATTATAGAAAGTTTAATGTTACTAGAAAACGGATTTTATACAGCTAGATTCAGAAAGCTTGATACAAGCGAATTTTCTGACATTCGCCTTTGCTCACGTACTTTTGTACGCTCCGCAGGCTCAGTCGTCAATTCATCTTGTCTAAAGCTTTCTGAATCTAGCTGTATAAATAAAGAAATCACTATTGCTTATGTAAAAATAACCAGTACCGAACCTTATGTGCAAACAACGGAAATAGCTTTAAGCATCGAGACTTTAAATAGACATAAAGCAGGATTAGTAAAATTACTTGAACATTATATTACAAATAAGTTCTTTTCTTATGATTTGAATTTATCAAAGTATAATGATTATTTGCATTTGATGAGGTAGAGTTAACTGTAAAAATCGTCATTGCGAGGAAATTGCATAGCAATTGACGAAGCAATCTCAGGAGTTTGTTATTATTTCATGAGATTGCCACGCAGCCTATGGCTGCTCGCAATGACGAGGTGGTATCCATGCAATAAACCTAGTCAAGCCACGGGGTAGCATAACGTTTATAGCCCCATCACTAACTTAAATCCTTTATTTTTAATAATCTTACTATTCGTATTATAAATAATCGGATCGTTAATTTTTTCATGACCGAATCTATTTGTTTTAAATACCGGTACATCTAAACTATCTGCAAAATTACGAAGCACTAACATTGTGCTTTCAGAATTTTTATCAAATGAACCAAATATTATGGCCTTAACATCCTCAAATAACCCTGCTTGCTTTAAGTTTAAAAGCTCACGATCTAATCTAAAAGCAACTATATTCACATCTTCTAAAAAAAGAATTTTGCCTTTAGTTCTTATCTGCCAATTTGTACCGATACTAGTCTGCACCATAGTTAAGTTACCGCCTGTTAGTTTGCCGTTAACAAGATCACTTGATTTTGCTATATCGTTAAGAGGCACTAAATTATCTATAGTAACCTGCTTTACTTTACCTTTTAATATTTCAGCAAGCTTGGTAAAATTACCTTGATCTTTTTCCGGCTTTAAGAGATCGGCTATATTACTGCCGTGAATAGTTTTCCAGCCCCATTCTTGTGATAGAAAAAGATGTAAAGCCGTTACATCGCTATACCCTATAAAGAATTTCTCTTTATTTGGTTTTGGTAGCTTTAGTAAATCGGGAATTATCCTAGCAGAGCCGTAACCGCCTCGTAAACTCCATACTACATTATCAGACTTATCAAATAATGCATCCCGCAGGCAATTAAACCTTACTTCATCACTACTTGCAAGAAAGGATAACTTACCTTTAGCAAAACACTTAGAAGGAATTTGTAAATTTAGTCCATTAATATTTTTTAAATCCGACAAGGTTTTATTATCCGCTCCTGTTGCCGGAGCGACAACAGTAATAGGGATATTTTTTAGACTATGACCAGCAGAAAAAGCTGATATTGAAAAGAATAATATTATTAGTAAAGATATATTTTTAAGAATCATGGAATTATATATTCAGTGTTATACCGTGGCCCCGCCACGGTATCCAGTTAAGCATACTAGAATTGTTAGTATTTTTTATTGTTTTTATGGACCCCGTGGTCAAGCCATGGGGTGACACAGTGGATTTTATCGATCCACACAACAATGGCTACTCGCAATGACGACTTGATATCCACGCAGACAATGCCTTACGAGAATGACATAAGAAACGAGAACAACATTAAAAAACTAGTCTAAATAAGAAGCGCCGCCAGTAAGTTCTACTTCTTTAGCTTTTATTTCTTCAATATTAAGGTCGCTATATTCTACAAACCAACTTAATAAGGTTGGTGCATTACTAAAAGAATTAATTACCTTAACAGTACTTGACTTATCGACACGACCTTCCTGTATATTATTATATACAAGCTGTAATGCTATTTCTTTTTGTAACAGTGTTCACTAGTATTAGGTTCAACTCTTTTTAAAGCCATATTCACAAACTCTTTATCAGATAGGTCTTTTAGAATAGCCTTAACTTCAATTTCAGTACCATTATTAAGCTTTACTTTTTCTCCAAGTTTATTCGCCGAAGCCTCTGATATTTCATCATCTTCAGATTCATCAGTTGAATTTTCGCTTATTCTAAGGTTTTCTATTTTAGTCCATAGCTGCTCAACTGAATCACAACCACTATCAGCTAGATATTTGTTACTTTCCTCTCTAGGTGGTAAAAAAGTATTATCAATAAATTCTTTAACTATCCACTTATTGTTAAATTTGTTATAAGCAGCTTTTATGAATAGTTCTAAATTATTAGAACCTAACTCTAAGAATTTTTGCTTAAGTTCTAGAGGGATATGACTTTTTGTATCTAACCATATTTGCATTCCTGATAATATTTCTGATACTACCTTATTAGTGTCTTGCGTCGGTACAGTAATATTATGCTTCTTAATATTAACATCAAGTGCATTTTTAGTACTAGCATCCAAGTTAGATACTAAGTTTTCTACTGGGCTGGGTATACTTTTAGCTTCTTTTAAAGTTCTTACTATTTTCTTAAATATTTGTACTATTTCTGAATGACTCCCGTAGTGCTTGTCATCCAATCCCATTTAAAATATTCAAACCCGCCGGTAGCATGATTTGGAACTTCAACATGTGCAGATTTATGGTCATATCTAATGCCGATTACATCAAGATCTTTTTTATATTTCTTTATTTGAGTATCGATATCATTACGCTGTTTCTTAAAGTGTTGCTCTAATTTTTTCATAATCTCCTCTTTAATTCATATTTTTAATTAGTGTCCATATCATACTTATTACTATATGTCAAAATAAAACACTAATAGAAATTAATTTTTTGCTATATCACAAGCATGTAAATCACGCTTAAAGTACAAGCTACTATTCTTATTTAAGATTACCCGATAAATCTGAACATTTTCAAGTACTCTTTGAACGTAATCTCTTGTTTCTCGATAAGGTATAAGTTCTATCCAGTCAATAACTTTTCTTGTATCTTTTATATCCCTTGGATCACCAAACCTATCTATCCATTTTACTACATTATGACTTCCGGCATTGTAAGAAGCAATGGATAGAATATAAGAACCTTTATGATCATCTAATAATTTTTTGAAATGATGCGAACCAAGTTTAATATTATATACCGGATTTCTAGTTAAGTCTGCTACATTACATTTAACATTTATAGATCTTGCGGTATCACAAGCAGTAACTTTAATAAGTTGCATGAGACCCATAGCATTTGCATAACTTACTGCTTTATGATCAAAAACCGATTCTTGTCTAATTATTCCATAAGTTAAATGAGGTGGGATAGGCAAACCTGCTAGATTATAAGGCGTTGGAAAAGCATAATCCGGAATAAAAGCATTATTTTGGGCGGCAATTTTTGCTACCTCAACCATATGATTAGTATTATTATTTGCTTTAATAATATTCGCAATTATTTGAATTTCTGCAGGATTTTTAGTGTTTTTAATCACTGCTTTGGAATATATCATGGCTAAGTAGTTTTTATTATATTTAACCAATAACCTTATTGCTTTAATAATCTCTTTATTTTCTATAGTTTTCCTTTCTTCAGAAGTTATTACGGGAATAGGAGGTAAAACTAACTTTGTCCTATTTAATTCAATATTTGCTACCTGCCCATAAAAGGTAAAAGAATATTTGGCTGCCTGCTCGTAAAATTTTCTAGCCGTTTGCTTATCGCCTTTTGCTTCATAAGTACGACCGAGCCAATAAAATCCACGTGCCAAACTAATCGGAGTCTTAACAACTTTAATAAATTTATTAAAATGCACTAATGCTTGATCAGGCTTTTTTAAAAAACTTAAAGAAAGCCAGCCCGCAAGCCACTCCTGCTCCCTTATAGTTTCAGGACAAGTAGCAAAAGGAAGCGTTGCCATTCTATAGCTATTAGCAAAATCTTTGTAATCGATGAATTCACGAGCATAATAGGATTGAATACGACACCATTTAGCAAAATGTTTACGGTTATTTTTAGCTTTCTTAAACAAAGTAATAACTTCCTTTGTCGGCTTTTGTGTTTTTTTAGAATCTAAATAACGATATAATAAACCGGAAGTATAGTATTTTTCAGGAACGCTTCTAAAAAGCTTTTCGGCATTCGGTGATTTACCTATAATAGCAATTTGTGCTTTAAAAGAATTACGATAGCCTTGATCTACATATTTTAACGATTGCTCAACAGACCTAATATCATTTTTCCATAAATGCTCTTCTATTCGCTCTAAATGATCATTTGCAGTTAAATATTTATGCCACTTATTGTAATATGCATTTTCTTCTTCAGGAGTGAAATTGGCATATACCCAAGCTTCCTTAATAATAGGTAGTAATATTTTCTGATCTTTGATTAAACTACTTGCAGCAATTGCATAAAATTTATAACCTTTGCCGGTAAGAGGCGGATGTTTATTAAACCAATCAAAAATTATTTTTTTATTCGTACTATTACTTAGATACTCTTCCGCTCTTTCTTCAAGCAGCTTATTTTGAGGCCAATCCGGATTATTGCGTAAAAACCTTATTACCTGCTCAAAACTATTATCTGAATATTTATTATCTAAATATTTCTGAGAAAGTACAATTTTTGTTAAAACTTTACTATTTACTTCTAGAGCTAAATATTCAGCTTGTGACCAATTTTTTTGATCGATATAGGTAAAAACTTGCTTAACATTATCTACAGGATCAGAATTAGCATTTACTTTTAAAGCTAATAACAGAAATATAGCAATTAATAATTTTATTTTCATAAGTTTTATGATTTGTTGCAGTTGTCATCCCGTGGCTTGACCACGGGATCTAGTACCTTTATGTCATACCGCAACTTGATTGTGGTATCCAGTCTTTTTTTTCTGGATCCCGTGGTCAAGCCACGGGATGACAACTGTCAAACACCCGTAGAACCAAAGCCGCCGCTACCACGCATTGTTTCCTCAAGCGTGCTACTTTCTTCCCATAATATACGTTCGTACTTTGCGATTATCATTTGAGCAATTCGCATGCCTTTTTCTATAATGAAATCTTCTTTACCGAGATTAATAAGAATGACCTTTATTTCACCTCGATAATCTGCATCAATAGTACCGGGTGAATTAGCAACCGTAATACCGTATTTAACGGCAAGACCCGAACGAGGTCTTATCTGTGCTTCAAACGAATCCGGTAGTGCTATAGCGATGCCTGTTGGAATTAGCTGTATTTCGCCTGCTTTTATTGTTATAGGTTGCTCGTTTGCGGCTATTAAATCCATCCCCACACTATGCTCTGTAGCATATTCCGGCAAACTGTCGGAAAAATTTTCTAGTTTTTTAATTTTAACTTGTGTTATTGTCATATTATTTCATATCAAATTTATCGTTAATAATTTTATTTTCAACTGCATCAATTAAAGAATTAGCAAAATTATATGCCAATATTTTACTTGACATACCGAGTTTCTTTTTAAGCCAAGGCTGCTTAGCACACAGATATTGAAACTTTATGTTATCGCCGAATTTTTCTTTCATTACGCTATACATATCACCTATGCCGTCAATTAAACCGTAATCAAGAGCCGTTTGTCCTGCCCAAAATTCACCGTTAAATAAAATCTCGTCTTGCTGTGTTAACTTCCCTACCCTTCTTGTTTTTACATATTCTACAAAATGCTCGTAAACCTGCTTTTGCAAATCTTTAATAATTTTAAGGTCATCTTTATTAATAGGTTTAAACGGATCCAAAATTGCTTTATTCTTTCCTTCCGTATAAACTCTTCTCTCTATTCCAAGTTTATTAATCGCTTCATGAAAACCGAATCCGCTTGACACTACTCCGATACTACCTATAACTGAGCTATAAGAAGCATATATCCGGTCTCCACTGCAAGCAAGCCAATATCCGCCTGAAGCCGCCATATCTTCAATAAAACTATAAATTTTTATTTTATTTTCTTTAGCAAGGTCACGAATACGTTTCGCAATAAGTTCAGATTGTACCGGAGATCCGCCGGGAGAATTAATAATTAAACATAACGCTTTTAATTTCTTTATTTTAAAAGCCTTTTCTATTAGTTCATTTAATGATTCTAATGTAAGTCCCGATTGCATAGTACTTACTTTACCGATAACGCCGCTAAGGCGTAAAACGGCAATCACCTCTTTAGAATCACCAAAAACCGAAGCAACTAATTGATCTAATTTACTTATCTGCCGTTTGGTTATTATCTGATCAAATTCTGCATTCGCCATAGTTGATTTATTCACTTCATTCATTAATTTTACTCATTTTTAATTTGTGCTGTACTTTCCTTAATTATATCCTTTTTTATCGGCGGCAAAGGCTTAGCCGGTTTATTCAGAGATTGCTCGTTATAACTATTTTTAGGTTCAGAATAATTTCCGGGAATGGCAGATAAAATAGTATCTCTAACTTTTTCGTCATACCAATTTGTATTGCCGACAAAGCTAGTTACTATTTTGCCGTTTGGGTCTATTAATATACTAGTCGGTAAACTAACAACCCCTAAAGCTTTAAATAATTCATTTCTATAATCATGATAAATCGGCAAATATCTTATTTGATAGCTTTTAAAATATTCTTTAACAACTTTTATGTCTTGATAATCTTCTGAAATCGGAATTACTGAAAAAGGTAATTTCCTAAAATCTTTTTGCAACATATCAAGGTCAGGCATTTCTTTGACACAAGGAGCACTCCAAGTAGCCCAAAACACTAACAATATAGTCTTTCCTTCAAACTGATCAAGAGAATATTGATTTTTTTCTTCATCAAAAAAAATTATATTATCAGGAACGCTTGAACCTCTTAAAAATTCTAATTTATCCTGATGCTTAGCATAAATTTTAGGAATAAAGATTGTTATAGATAATAAAAATACTATAATATATATAAGATATTTATTATAATTTCTTAAGGTCATATAATAATTTATAGTAATGAAGACATTTTATTTATTCGTATTAGCACTTACATTATGTAGTTGTGGTATAAAAAAGCCTTTAGAAGCAACGCAGAAAGAGGCAAAACGTCATTGTGAACAGTCGTAGACTGCGTGGCAATCTCGTCAAATATCCTGAGATTTAGTCAAATTACTTCGTAATTTTCCTCGCAATGACGTACTGTATCAATACCTCTTAAGCGTCGTACCTTGCAAAACTAAGTCAAAACAATAAGACGGCATATTTTCCTGCGGTTCGATTAATATCGGATTTACTTCACCGCATTCATTATCACACATATTTTTATCAGATAAATCTAAGCGTGTTTCAAGAGTCGTAAGGCTAGGATGCTCTATTCTTATATTTGCACTTCTTAAATAACGAGAAGATTTATAAGGTAACATACTAATGAAGTAATATTCTCCTTTATTATTAGTAGTAGCAATACCGGAACCGGTAAAGCTTGAATCGCTTTTACTTGTAAATCTTCTTTTATCAACTCTAGTTTTTAAAGGTTCGTAAGGATATTTACCTCCGCTTCCTGCTTGCCATAAATAAACTTTAGCATCTGCAACCGGCACACAATTTTGATCCAATATTTTTCCTTTAATTAATATCCTTTCACCGTAAAATTTTGATAATCTTCCTGTTTTACGTAATAAATTATTAGTAGTCTCAAAAACTTTCGGTTCATAATCATTAAATATATTTCTAGTAATTTTACAACGATTAAGCTTATTAGGGTAAGTTTTAGAAGCAGCAAATATGTTTAATGTCCATAAACATAAAAAACAAAATATAAATTTTTTCACTTTTCACCACTATATTTATAAAATTCTGCATCTAAATTTAAATCAATTATTTTTATTAATCAAATTATTTTTATTCTCATTTGATTATTAAGTAATTGATTGTTATAGTAAACTTTGTTGTACTAAAACATATACTCCTGATAAATGACAGAGTAGATAGACGAAGTTTAATTTGGGAAAGAGTAAGGAGTATATAAGTCAAGGAGAGGAACGTAGATAAACTACGTGAGCACCGCAGACTTAGTATCAAATTAAACGAGTATATATGCAAAAATTTTTATCTTTAATAATTGTAATTCTAATACTTTACAATATAGTAAAGTTAAAAATATCTCCCGACAACAATAATCCTACAACTGTAGAGCAAACGGCTTCAAATAATTCATCTACCGATGAAAACCAAACTAGTATAAATAATGAACCCCCTATTTCATTAAACGGTAATTTATTTGAACGTACGATTTCAAAAATAGTAATAAATGCTCTTAAAACCGAAGAAGGGAAAGCATTCTTTGAAAATATTTTACAACCGTTAAATGGACCTATCAATCCTAATGATTACACTATTGAAGTACGTAAGGATTTAGTAAAAACACTGTTCAAAATTAATACGCTCGGTAGCGGTAATACCGGTCCCGCTTCTTGCGGACATGTAGTTACCGTATTTTATCAAATATCAGATATGAACAATACTTTAATATCTGAAGATACTAAGACTTTTACTTTAGGCTCTGCTCCTATAATGCTTGGCTTAGATAATGTAATAATCGGTATGATGGTAGGAGAAGCACGAGAAGCTATTATTCCGGCAAAATACGCCGTTAATAATAGTAATAATATTATCTTCGATGATGCTTATAATTATAAAGTTAATGTAATTTTAAAATCCATATTACCGCAAAATTTTGTTAAAAATAATGAAGTGAAAATTTATGATGATGAGATAGCTTATCGTGTTCCTTTATTATGTGGTGAAAAAGTAAGCTTTAATGCTAAAATTACTCGATTATCAAACGGTAAAATATTATATGATTCTAAAGAAAAAGGACAACGAATAGATATGAAAATCGGCGATATTACATATCCTTTAATTTTTTCTTATGCCTTGCAAGGTAAAGTAACGGTTGGAACACGCAGTGTTATTGCTGAAGGCAAAACATTTAAAGCCTTAGGTTCTAATATAAATAAAATTATTTCTCATGAATCATTACCGATAAATGAATATCTTTTACTTGAAATTAACGATTTTAAATAAATATGAAACAAAATAAAATATCGGATATTAGCCCTATTTTGAAACTCGCTTATAGAAAGGAATTTAAAGGAAACACGGAACGCAGCACCGCAGCGTACAAAGAAGTACGTGAGGATGCAAGTACCGGATTGACGCATAAATTACCTCTAGAAGTAGAGTTTCAAAATAGGGCTAATAAAAAACAAAAAAATTATATTTTATTATCTATCCTTGTCATAATGATAATAATTGTATATCTTATAGCATTAATAAAAATTGCAGGATAAATTTTGTAATTATTAAAAATTTAAAACTCAAATTAAACGAGTATATAAGAATCTTACTTTAAACTTTAATTAAGCTAGGAGTTTAGTATGGAAATTATTAAAAAAACCAAAAATATTATTATAATAGTAGGTTTAATATTTCTAGCAACAATCATTTATATCTCTACAAATAAGAGTCCCGATAATAAAACAAATGATAATATATTAGAAGTAAAGATAGCTATAAAAGATCATAAATTTGTTCCGAATATAGTTGAAGTACCAAAATCTACTAAGATAAGGTTAATTGTTCATAATGAAGATGATACGGTAGAAGAATTTGAAAGTCATGATTTACATCGTGAAAAAATAGTTATGCCAAATGAGTCAATAAATATTATACTTGCACCTCTCAAGTCCGGAAAATATGAATTTTTTGGAGATTTTCATCAAGATACGGCTCAGGGTTTTATAATTGTTAATGATTAGATAAAAAACATGTTTAAAATTGCTTTAGTAATGTTTCGTGAATGTTTAGAAATATCTTTATTACTTGGTGTAATACTCGCCGCAACAAAACAAATAGAAAAATCTCGTCTTTATATTATTGCCGGAGTAATGCTTGGAGTAGTATTTGCTTCAATTTTTGCATTTTTTACACGTAAATTATCTTTATCTTTTGGCGGAATAGGCGACGAGTTATTCAATTCCGGAATTATGATACTAATAACAATTCTGATTAGCTGGACAATAATATGGATGCAAGGTTACGGTATAAAAGTAAAGCAACATATAAACGACTTATCGGTAAAAATTCATGAAGGTAATGCCAGTTATTTCATGTTGGTTTTTTTAGTTGCCACTACCATATTACGAGAAGGTGCAGAAATTATTATTTTAGTATATAGCATATCTTCAGTTGAAACAATACCAAGCAGTATTTACTTGCAAGGAGTGATAATAGGTGCTACAAGTGGCTTCTTACTTGGTTTAGTAATATATTTCGGTTTAATTAAGATTGCTAATCAAAAATATATTTTTAAAATCTCTACCGTATTATTAATGCTAATAGCAGGCGGATTTGCAGCAAGTGCTGCAGGTATTTTAACCTCTTCCGGTCTAGTTATGTTTTTATCCGATCAACTTTGGGATAGTTCATGGTTAGTAGCAGATAGAAGTATGATAGGTAAAATCTTACATATTGTTACCGGTTATATTGCAAGACCTAACGGGCTACAAGTACTTGCCTATTTTACTATTATATTACTGATAAATATTTTCATACAAATAAAATTAAGATATTCAAAAAATACCTTAATATCAGTACAAAAAATGAATCAAATTAATTTTATCAAAAAGAACAATTAAATTAAATATGTTAAAACTTTTATCAGAAATTGGTCCGGTAATAGCATTTTTTGCGGGCTTTTTTTATGGAGGCGGTATACAAAACGCTACTCTTTATATGCTTATTACCTCTGTTATTTGTATTACCCTTTGTTATGTTATAGATAAGAAAGTATCCAAGCTTTCTATTATTTCTACGGCTGTTTTATTAGTTTCGGGAAGCATTACTTTAATTAGCGGCGATTCAATATACATAAAAATCAAACCTACTATATTATATGTTATTTTTGGAATAATATTTCTCATGAGCGGTATAAGAAAAAATCCCTTTATCAAATATGCTTTAGAGAGTATAGTACGTCTTAAAGAAGAAAGCTGGATAACTTTAAGCTATAGAACAGCGACTTTTTTCTTTTTTATGGCTGTAGTTAATGAAATAGTTTGGCGTAATTTCTCAGATGAAACATGGGTAAAATTCAAAGTATTCGGCGTAATACCTATTACTTTTGTTTTTATTTTACTGCAATTACCTCTTTTATTAAAGAATAAATTACCGGATAGTAAGATATGATATATAATACCTTACCATTTTTACTCTATGTCATCCCCTATAGTACCGGGCCTTGTTGCATGGATCGAAAAACCTACTCGATGTCATTCCCGCGTGGCATTGTTGCGTGGATCTAAAAACGCGTTCGGTGTCATACCGTGGCTTGGACCACAGTATCCAGAAAAACAATTTAAAATACTAAAATTTTAGTATTTTAAGCTGGATCCCGCGATCAAGTCGCGGGATGACAGAAAAACTGATCCACGCAACAGTGCCACGCGGGAATGACATCGAGTAGGTTTTTCGATCCATGCAACAAGGCCCGGTACTATAGGGGATGACATAAACAAACAGTTAATTCTTGAACAAATACAATCTTTTTAAAAATCGTAGGGTACTATTGTTATGATATTACGAGTTCTAATTTTTATAGCTCTTTCTTTTAGTCTATCTGCTTGTTTACCTGCCATTTTTACCGCAGCAACCACTACCGGCATTGTTGCTTCAAAAGATCAACCAATATCTGAAACATTAAATGATTCAAGGACTTCTGCCGGTATTAAAGCTGATTTAGTAAAAAATAATTTTAGAGATTTAGGTACTAAAATAAAGGTCGAAGTATCACAAGGAAGAGTATTATTAACAGGAAATATTCAAAAAGAATCTGATGCGTTAAAAGCCGTAGAAATTGCTTGGAATCAAAAAGGCGTAAAAGAAGTTATTAATGAGTTAAAAGTAAATAAAAACAGTAATCATTTTGACTTAGCCCAATATACTAAAGATAGTATGATAACCACGCAAATTAAAGCTAAAAACTTAGTCAGAAAAGACATTAAATTTGCTAATTATACTATTCTAACTATAGATAATATTGTTTATTTATTTGGAGTTGCAAGATCAGAAGAAGAGCTAGAAAAGCTTGCTTCTATTGCATCAAAAATAAAAGGTGTTGAAAAAGTTGTGTGTTACGCTAAAATAATGAATAACTTTAACACAAATAATGATAATAGTGAAGAATCATAAATTCAAATTAGACCTCTTGCAGAACGAAGCTAATAAAGAGGAATTTGAAGGAAACACGGAACGCAGCACCGCAGCGTACACTTTAGTACGTGAGGAGGCTTTGTTACGTAGACCAGTAAAATCCACTGTGTCATCCCGTGGTCAAGCCACGGGATGACAGAGGTGAAATTGATCCACGCAACAATGCCACGTGATGATGCGAGTACCGGATTGACGTACAAATTACCTTTAAGAGCAAGTTATGCAAGGGGTCTAATACTTTTGTTAATTTTTTGTTTTGGTCTAAGCGGTTGTAATACCTCAAAAAGATTACCTTATTCCCGTAAATATTCATACAAAGAATTATCAAAAGATGATCCTCATAATCTAACTTATAAAGGACATTATAAAGTTGGAAAAAATTATAAAATAAAAGGAAAGACTTACAAACCTCACAACCCTAAATCTTTTACCGAAACAGGTTATGCCTCATGGTACGGTGGACGTAAAGACGGTTTTCATGGTAAAAAAACAGCTAACGGTGATAGATTTAATAGAAATTTATTAACTGCCGCACATAAAACTCTCCCGCTTCCTTGCTTAGTTAAAGTTACCAACAAAGCCAATAATAAATCAGTAATTTTAATGGTTAATGATAGAGGTCCTTTTAAGAAAAATCGTATAATAGATGTTTCTCAAAAGGCGGCTGAAATTTTAGCATTTAAAAATCAAGGTATAACTAAAGTAAAAATAGAATATTTACCTAATGAAACTGAGAAATTTCTAAAAAATATTAATCTAAAAAAACCACAAAGTAAAACTTTAGCCAAAAAATCTTCATCTACTAAAGTTACAAAAAACAATAAATGTAGCGTTAATTGTCATATAAAACTTGTAAATCTGAAATATAAGCTAGCCGTAAATCCTTAAAAGATGAGTGAATATTAAATCATCATTGCGAGTAGTCGTAGGCGTTGTTGTATGGCTCGGAAAGCACGTTTGGTGTCATACCGTGGCTTGTCCACGGTATCCAGTAAAACAAATAAAAATACTATTTTAACTAGACCCCGTGGACAAGCCACGGTATGACAAACGTTTTTTGATCCATGCAACAATACCCGCTCGCAGACGATGCATATCAACTACGTATATTCTTTTTCTTTATTATTTTTGATTTAGCTTTTGTAGTAGATTTATTATTAGAGGCAAGCTTGATTGAAGGTTTAGGGACTATAGGCTTAATATTAAAATGCTGATCTAGTAGCCCCATCATTTTTTGATCACGAGATGTGGCACTTTTGCCTCCTGTAACAACGGCAATCAATGATTTGCCATTCCTAGAAGCGGTAGTTACTAAATTATAACCTGCCGGTGTATGAAAACCTGTTTTCATGCCTTCTGCACCTTGATAATTTTTAGTAACTCTATTATGTCCGTTTACTATGTTTCCACGAAATACAAAACTGGTTTTAGCAAATAACGGATAATATTTTGGATAATCTCTTTTCAGGGCCATAGCAAGTTTAGCCATATCTCTTGCGGTAGTTTGCTGCAATGGGTCATGCCAACCTGAAGCATTTTTAAAATAGGTATTCTTCATACCGAGCTGTTTAGCTTTAACATTCATTAAATGAGCAAAAGCTTTCTCTGAACCTTTCATATTCTCAGCAACCGTTACAGCAGCATCATTAGCGGATTTTATGATTAACCCATTAATTGCCTCTCGAACGGTTATAGTTTCCCCTGCTTTTAAACCCAACTTACAAGGCGGCATTTTTGAAGCTTTTGCTGATACAAGTAATTTTTTATCTAAAGGCAATTTACCGGCTTCAATTGATTCAAACATTAAGTATAGAGTCATTAGCTTAGTTAAAGAAGCGGGATAAATCCGAATTTGTGAATTATGGGCCTGCAACACTTTACCGCTTTTTGCATCAATTACTAAACTAGTTTGAACAGGAGGTTTAGGTGTATTTTTTACAGCTTTCTTCGCTTCGCTTATGGGAGCAAAGAAAAATGTTGAAATAAAAATATAAGGTAATAAAAATTTACTAAACATTTTAAATAAATAAAATATTATTCAAATAAAATCAAATAAAATACTGTGTCATCCCGCGACTTGATCGCGGGATCCAGTTAAAAATACTAATAATTAGTATTTTTAGTTATATTTCTAGATACCGTGGTCAAGCCACAGTATGACAGCTTACTTTTTGCCTAATACAACAAATATTACTACACATTAACCCTTTTATTAAGATACATTAATATAAATAAAGCAGGCAAGGCTAAAATTATAGTAAAGATGAAAAAACCGTCCCAGCCCATCATATTTACGAGTTTTCCGACATAAATAGTGACAGTATTGTTACATAAACTACTAGCACTACTAAGTAAAGCATATTGTGTTGCCGAATATTTTTTATTACATAAATTACCTATATATCCGACTAAAGCAGTAGCCCCCATAGAAGCAGCAAAATTCTCTATAGTAATAGCAATTAATAAAGCTTCAAAAGAAGGAGGTTGGTGATTAAGCCAAATAAATGCAAAATGCGTTAAGCTTTGGACAATACCGGTAATAATCAAACCTTTAAAATTTCCCACTCTATACATTACAATACCACCGGCAAAACCACCGACTAAGGTTGCAATCAATCCATAAAGTTTAGCGATTATTGCTATTTCGCCTTTTGTATAACCAAGTTCTATATAAAAAGGTGAGGCAACCGCTCCAAGCATAGCATCGCCTAATTTAAAAAATATTACCGCAAGTAAAATAGTTACGGCAAATTCTCTTTTGAAAAAATCCTTGAAAGGATTAATTACTGTAGAAATCCATGAAGTAATAGAAGTAATATTAATTTTTTCTCTTACTAATTCTTTTTCGTTTACGGTTATTATAAATATCGTTGCAACGGCAAATATTATAGCTATAACAAAGAAAGTTAGTTGCCAATTATTTCCGGTTATTTCTGCAAGATATAAAGCACCTGCCCCTGTAATAAGCATACCGATTCGATAACCGAATACGGCAGTTGCACTAGCTATGCTTTGTGTTTCCTGATCAAACTTATCTATACGCAACGCATCAACGGCAATATCGAACGTGCTAGATAAAAAGCCTAATAATATAGTCAAAAAATATAAAGAAGTTAAAGAAACTTCAGGATTTTCCTTGCTCATAGCAATTAGTACTAAAACCATTAAAGAGCTACATAATATAAGCCAGCTTTTTCGATGTCCCCACCTACTTAAAAAAGGTATTTTAAAATTATCGACTAACGGTGACCAAAATACTTTTAACGAATATGATAACCTTGCAACCGCAAAAGTAGTAATAACAGCGATATCTATTCCAGATTCTTTTAACCATACCGAAAGAGTAGAAAAAATTATAACCAGCGGCATACCGCTAATTATTCCTAAAATAAATATTTCAAATAATCGATAGTCTTTAAAAATCTTGGTAATGAGCATTGTGGTATTTCCTTGTGTTGATGTCATTCCTGCGTAGGCGGGAAAGCGTTGTTGCGTGGATCGAAAAACGCATTCGATGTCATACCGTGGCTTGACCACGGTATCCAGTCTTTATTTTTATTTTTTACTGGATCCCGCGATCAAGTCGCGGGATGACAGTGAGTGCCTCAATAATAATTAAGAATTATGAGCTATTTACTTTATAAATCAACCATTTTCTCTTAACTCCTTATACAATCTATAATACTCATCCTTATTCTTAAGTAATTGTGTGTGAGTACCCTGCTCACAAATCTCACCGTTTTTCATGACAATAATGTTATCAAGGTCGGTAATACTGCTTAAATGATGCGTAATAATTAAAGTGGTTTTTCCTTGGCGTAATTTCTTTAAAGATTCTAGAATTTTCTGTTCGGAAGCTTGGTCTAAGCTGCTTGTTGCTTCATCCCAAATTAAAATAGGTGTGTCTTTTAAGAAAGCCCTAGCAATAGATAAACGTTGACGCTGACCGCCTGAAAGAGTCGTCCCCTGCACTCCTATCTGCGTGTCGTAACCGTTCGGCAGATGCATAATAAACTCATGAGCATCTGCATATTTCGCTGCTCTAATTATTTCTTCTCTTGTAGCGTTTTCCTGACCGTATGCTATATTTTCTGCAACGCTTGTATCAAATAAATGAGTATCTTGAGTAATTAAGGAAATCTGACCTCTAAGTGAAGTAAGCTTAATATCTTTAATATCATGATTATTAATTAAAATTCTTCCTTCATTTGGATCATAAAAACGCACTAATAAATTACTAAGCGACGTCTTACCGCTACCTGAACGCCCGACAAACGCAATCATTTTATGAGGCTCTAGCTTTAAATCTATATATTTTATAGCTATTTTACTCTCAAAACTTAAAGCCAGTTTTTCAAAAGTAATTTGTGGATTATATAAATCTACTTCTTTAGCATCTTTATGATCTTTAATAAGAGGTTCGGTATCCAAAATACTAAATACCCTCTTAGCTGCTGCTATTCCTTCTTGCAAATTAATATTTAACGATACCAAACTTTTAAACGGTCTATAAGCTGCAGCAAAGGCAGCTAAAAAAGCAAATAATGCACCGGGTGTTGTTTTACCCTCAAGGACTAAATTACCTCCGTACCATACCATCCCTCCGACTGCAAGACCGCTTAAACCCTCCATAATCGGTGAAACCATCGCATCTAGCTTAGATGTTTTTTTGTAGAACTCTAAAATATTATTAATAATCAACGATGCTCTATTACTTTCTATTTTTTCGCTTACAAAAGATTTAATAATCTTAATTGACTGAAATGTTTCATCAAGCCTAGAAGTATAATGCCCAAGCTCCTCTTGTGATTGTGAAAATATTTTTCTTATCTTTCTGCCCATCCTTTGCACCGGATAAACGGCCAAAGGGAAAACAAGAAAAACTACGCAAGATAATAGCGGTTCTAAATGAAACATCGTTATTATTAAACATGTTACAGTTAGAAAATGTTTAGCACATCCGACAAGTAAATTAGAAACAGCCCCACGCATCAAAGAAATATCATTAGTAAGACGAGATATTAAACGTCCTGAAGATTGGTTTTGAATAAAAGAAATATCGGTAAATAACAAATGCTCATACATTTTTATCTGTAAATCGTTTAGTACCCTCTGCCCAACAAATTTTATTAGGTAATTCTGATAGTACTCTGAAATTCCTTTTATGAAAAAAGTAGCAATCAGCACTATAGGCATTATTATAAGCATTTTCTTATCATGTGTTAAAAAAATCTTATCAATAATAGGTCTAACCGCATGTACAATCACTGCCGTACAAAGTGCTGCAATAACCATACAAAATATCGAAAAATATATTTTATTTGCGTAAGATTTAACATGATCTTTTATCAGCCTCCTTATAACATCTGCGGCTGTATAATCATGATTCAAATTATTATTATTCATTCTCATTAAAAATATTAAATTGATGATGTGATTGATTCGGTATCGGCATTTTCAAATGCTCAAAAGCGGCAATCGTGATTACCCTACCTCTAGGAGTTCTTTGTAGTAAACCTATCTGTATAAGATAAGGCTCTATGGTTTCTTCAAGTGCGTCACGCTGTTCAGATAAGGCAGCGGCGATCGTTTCAATTCCGACAGGACCGCCGTTATAATTATCCGCTATGAATTTCAAATAACGATAATCATTGCTATCAAGTCCTATGCGATCAACTTCCAAACGATTTAACCCAAAATCAGAGATTTCTTTATCTACTCTTGATTTACCGTCAACTGCCGCAAAATCTCTTATACGACGAAGCAATCTTAATGCAATTCTTGGCGTTCCTCTACTTCTCTTAGCTATTTCTTCAGAACCCGAATCGGTCAAATCAATATCAAGTAGTTTACTTGCTCTATTTAAAACTTTCTTAAGCTCCTCGGTATTATAAAAATTTAGCCGCATAGGAATACCGAACCTATCACGCAAAGGATTACTAAGCAGCCCAAGGCGTGTGGTAGCCCCGATTAAGGTAAATTTCGGCAAGGTTATTTTCACTGACCTTGCGGCAGGTCCTTCACCGATAATTATATCAAGCTCAAAATCTTCCATAGCAGAATATAAAACCTCTTCAACCGCAGTATTTAAACGGTGGATTTCATCAATAAATAATACGTCGTTCTTTTCAAGATTAGTGAGAATAGCAGCAAGATCAGCCGCCTTAAGTATAGCAGGACCGGAAGTAGATTTGAAATTACCACCGATTTCATTAGAGATAATCTTAGCAAGCGTAGTCTTACCAAGACCGGGCGGACCGTAAAATAAAGTATGATCAAGATGTTCATTTCGAGATTTTGCAGCTTTAATAAATACCGAAAGATTTTCTTTAATCTGCTGTTGACCGACAAATTCTTGCAAATATGACGGTCTTATCGGCAATTCTTGATCATTTTCAATTTTTTCGGGTGATAATATATTAGTCATTAATTTAAATCGAATATAATGACTAATAATAGCGGAAAAATAGTTTTATGCTATAAATTATTTTATACTTTTATATTAGCCCTCTTCACAGAAACTAGTTACCCCTTCTCCAAGTTTATCTACGGTTTCAAAAAATTTTTCTGTATCAGTAACTCCTAAGTTTTTTAATTCTTCTTTAAGATAATTTTTATTTAATCCTTTATATACCTTTAAATAATGACCAAATATCTCATTTGATAATATCATATTAGGATTTTCATAATAATTTTTTAAAACTTCTGCTACATCTTTTAGAGTAAGATTATTTTCATCAGTTATTTCTGTAATTTGTGCATCTAATGCTTGTCTATCTTGAGATTTCATTCCTATCTTATAACCAAAATATTAATCCAATTAAGCTTTTATTCTCTTTTATAGCATCCGATTAGTATTTTTAACAAATGAGGATAAGGCAGGAACATTAACATTATCAAAAAATATCCCACTTATATCTAAATCGCTTATTTTTGTAGAACTATGAATAAAATTAATCCAAAACATTTAGGTTCTAATTTTGATGACTTTCTTGATAAAATTTGGAATATTAGAAGAAGTTACGGCAATAGCTCATAAACGTATTCTTGCACAACAAATAAAGCAAATTATGGAACAAAAGCATATAACAAAATCAGAAATGGCGAAAAAAATGGAAACTAGTAGATCAGCTGTAGATAGACTCTTAAACCCTAATAATCCTAATGTCACCCTTGATACCTTAGACCGTGCTGCTATAGCTCTAGGAATGAAATTAAATATTTCCTTAAACTAATTTCAATCGATATTTCTAAAAATTAGCATTTCGATTTTTTAGGGCTGTTTTGATTAACTGATCAATAGAGATTTCGGGATTTTGGGTAACGATACTTTGAACGGCGTTTTGAGCTTCAAATCTAGAAAAGCCTAGATTTACTAGAGCTTTTATTACTTCATTGCTTGCGACGGGTGTAATATTCTTAATATTTAAGCTATCTTTAATAATAGTTGAGCCGCTTGATATTTTCGCTACTTTACCTTTCAGCTCTAACACTATACGCTCAGCAAGTTTAGCTCCCACTCCGGATATTGCTTTAAATATATTTTTATCTTCATTATTTATAGCAATTTGAATATCCGAAGGTGTAAGGCTTGATAAGATAGATAAAGCCATTCTTGTACCGATACCGTTTACTGATTGCAGCAAATTAAAAAAACTCTTCTCTTCTAGAGTCAGAAAACCGTAAAGATGAATATGTTCCTCTCTAACATGGGTTTCTATAAATAGTTTATAAAACTCCCCTTCAGCAAGTTTACCTAAAGTTTTACCCGAAGCATAAACAAGATACCCTACCCCGTTTACGTCAATTATAACATAATCATCACCTTGGGAATCAACTTTACCGCTTAATTTACCAATCATATATTTACTTTTTCTTTTTACTATATATTAAAATTAGTGTCGGTAAAGCGGTAATAATTGCTGCTAAGATGTAATGAATAACAAGCGGTCTATCCATCATATGACACTGCCCATCATTAGGAATAGTTTGAGCCAAAACCATATAAGCAACTATTATCATCACTACTATATATAGACCGGTAAAAAACAAATATTTTATAAAATTTTTCATGTTAATCCTTTTTTTGTCATACCGTGGCTTGACCACGGGGTGACAATGACACGTTGTAACCGTATAACAACTACACAAACTTGTAATAAGTCTGATTCTTATCACCTTTGCTTATTAAAAATTTATGTTCTAAACCATATAACAAATCTCTACTAGCCGTTGCCGTAGAAATATTTTTATGTACATTAATATAATCTTTTCTAGAAAACCATTTATCTATTAAATTAACCTCAGCACATTCCATTCTAGATAAAGGCGTATTTGCCTCATATGTAATATTATTACTATATAATCTTAATGCTGCAACTATTTTATCAAGCATAAACTCGATAAATAACGTCGATTCACCAAGCTTATCACACCTGCGTAAAACACTATAATACTCACTTTGATTATTCCTTATCAAACTTTCAACGGAAATATATTCAAAAACTTTATTAGTGTGCATTAGTAATAATTGTTGCCATAACCTACCGATTCGTACGTTACCGTCTGAAAAAGGATGGATAAATTCAAACTCATAATGAAATATACAAGCCTTAATTATTCCGGAAACATTCTTATCTTGTGTTATAAACTCAAATAAATCCTGCATTAATAAAGATACACGGCTTGCCGGAGGTGCAAAATGTATAATCTCCGTGCCTTTAAATATAGCGGCATTACCTTTACGCCACTTTCCATTATCTTCTACTAATCCTTGCATTAATATCTCATGTGCTTTTAATAATGATTCAAACGAAAAAGGATCAAACATGGTTAAATCATTATATAATTTTATAGCATTATTTACTTCTAAAATATCTTTTTCAGGTGCAAGTACACGCTTGCCGTTTATTATATCGGTTATCTGCTCTACACTTAAACTATTTCCTTCAATTGCTAAAGAAGAATGGATGGTTTTAATTTGATTATTTTTTCTAAGTTTTATAGGTTGAGAGTAAAGCTTGCTACCGGCTAAAATACCAAGCTCATAAGAAATATCTTGTGATAACTCCAAGATTTTATTAGTTATTTGAAAAGGCGGTTTACTATTCATTATATGATAGTATCATATGATACTATCATTGTCTACGAAGAAATTTTTTCTATATCATTCCCATAGGGTATTAGACTTGTTGCATGACTCCAAAATCGTCATTGCGAGCAGCCGTAGGCTACGTGACAATCTCATGAAATAATAACAAACTCTCCTGAGATTGCTTCGTCAATTGCTATGCAATTTCCTCACAATGACGTATATCTCTTTATTTTACAATACACTCATTAGACTACCTATCTCAATATCTTCTATCACCCCACTTTTACGGTTTTTCAGCTCAACAATATTATCTGCTGCTTTTTTAGGACCGATTATAATTTGATAAGGTGAACCGATAAGATCGTGCGTAGCGAATTTACTGCCGGCACGTGCTTCGGTATCGTCATATAGTACTTCTATGTTTTGAGCAGATAGCTCTTTATAAGCTTTTGCCGCAAGCTCTACACATTTACTATCATGAATATTTAAATTAATTAGAGAAACTTTAAAAGGAGCAACGCTAGAAGGCCATATGATACCTTTCTCATCGCAATTTGCTTCTATGATAGCTGCAACTAACCTTGAAATGCCTATGCCGTAAGAACTCATTTCTACAGGAGTTAGTTTACCATGCTCGTCATTAATTAGAGCATTCATATTAACCGAATATTTTGAGCCGATATAAAAAATATGCCCCACTTCTATCCCTTTACTGCTAGTTATTTCTTGTTCAGATATAGGTAATTTATTTACGTCATGCTTTTCTTCAGCTGCCGCATACCAACTTTTAATTTCCTCTACATCGATATCAGGATTATCTTTTAATGTCTTAAATCTTTTATCGTAATAAATAGTACTTTCACCGGTTTCGGCAATTATATGAAACTCATGGCTTAAATTGCCGCCAATTGGACCGTTATCGGCAATAACAGGAATAGCAAACACGCCTAAATCCCGAAAAGTATTAATATAAGCCTGATACATTTGATTATAGGTCTTAACGGCATTTTCTTCATTTATATCAAAAGAATAAGCATCTTTCATAAGAAACTCCCGACCTCTCATAACGCCAAAACGAGGTCTAATCTCATCACGAAATTTCCATTGGATATGATAAAGATTTTTCGGCAAATCCTTATATGACTTAATATTATGACGAAAAATATCCGTAATCACATCTTCGTTAGTCGGACCGAATAGTAAAGTATTATCGTGGCGATCTTGAAATTTCAGCATTTCTTTACCGTAATTATCAAAACGTCCCGATTCTATCCATAAATGTGCCGGTTGAATGCAAGGCATTAGAACTTCCAAAGCTCCTGCTTTATTCATATTTAAGCGTACTATATTCTCGATATTCTTCAATAGTTTTAAGCCGAGCGGAAGCCATGTATAAATCCCTGCCGCTTGCTGCCTAATCATTCCGCTTCTAAGCATTAATTTATGCGAAGTTACCTGAGCTTCACTTGGCTCTTCTTTTAAAACAGGTAAAAAATATTTTGATAATAACATAGAATTTTTTTAGTTTAATATATTTTTCCGTCATTGCGAAGAAAAATTGAAAATTTTGACGAAGCAATCTCGTGCCAAAGTCCTGAGATTGTCACGCTCCTTTCAGTCGCTCGCAATGACGACCCGACTATCCAATCCATACAACGCCAGCAGGATGACAACAAAAACAATATTTTACCTTTTCGAGGTAAGGTTTAAAAACTCATGGCGATATTTCTGCTGCTCCGCAAATATACCTGTACAATGCATAGTGTTCATTACGCTGTTATCTTGCATCACTCCACGCATCGACATACAACTATGCAAGGCAGAAATCTTAACGGCAACGCCAAGCGGCTTTAAATTCTCCTGTACGCTTTCTGCTATTTGTACCGTCATTTTTTCTTGAATTTGTAGTCTTCTAGCAAAAATATTTACTATTCGTGCTAGCTTACTTATACCAATAATACAATTATCAGGAATATAAGCTATATATACCGTACCATTAAAAGGTAACATATGATGTTCACAAAAAGAGGTAAATTTTATGCCTTCCAGCGAGATAAAGTCCTGAAAATTACAAGTATCGTAAAATTTGGTACTTAATATTTCAGCTATATCTTTTTCATAACCGGAAAATATCTCTTCATAGCTATTAATTACTCTCTCGGGAGTTTTAAGTAACCCTTCTCTATTAGGATCTTCACCAATGAATTTTAGTAATGTTCTTACTGCTTCTTTAGCTTCTTCTCTAGTTGGTTTACTCATGTTCTAGTTTTATACTTTTAAAAAACATTACTTTAACACAAATATATAAAAACATCAAGCCACCTACTATAGCAATAAGCCCTCCTCCGCCCATCATTCCCATTAATAGCTTAGCTGACATCGGCATTACGCTATTTGAGTCTTTCCGCATAACACCGTAACCACCGGCGAGTGCTAGTCCCAGTATGTGCAGAATCTGCCCGAATGTTAGGAGGTAGATTACAATGTCATCCCGAGGCTTGACCACGGGATCCAGCTTTTCTTTGTTTTTTTTGGATCCCGTGGTCAAGCCTCGGGATGACATTGTTATTTTTAGACACTATAATACCCAAATAACTATACCCCATACAAGCAATGCTAATCCCTACTATAGACCCGTGATAATGAGCAGGGATTACTACATTTATACCTGAGATATTCATTGCTATAAGTCCGCCAAGTAGGAATAAAGTAATGGAGCAGAGTAAGATGGTTTTGATGATAGAATATGTCATGCCTGCGTAAGCAGGAATCCATTCTTTTTTTTCTGGATTCCCGCCTTCGCGGGAATGACATAATGGGCGGGGATGACATAAAAATACCAACTCAAACCCCATACCGACCAAACATAAAACAGGAGCAAGACCGCCTAGATATTTCATATGATTTGTATAGAATTCTTTGAAGGCTCCATCGATAATGTCATAAGACGCATGACCGAATATAGCAATAATGCCGAAAATAAAATTTAAATAAAGTAAGAAAAGATAGAATTTTTGAAATTTCAATTCTCTAGCTATTAACTCTCTAAATAAACTAACCCAAATAAATATTAATATTTGAGTATATATAAATTGTAGTAAATGACCTCCGCTCCAAAAAAGTAATTCATAATAAAATTCTATCTCGATAGGAATAATTTGGATAATGTTTTGCAAACCATTATAAGACCATCCAAAACAAACAAAGCTTAAAATAAACATTATAATAGTCGATAATACGGTAAAATTAACTAGACTATTTAAGTTCATCCAATCGAAGAAATATAAAATATTTATAGCATATAATAGTAGCGTAACGCCAAATAAGCTTAACCCCAAAATAAATACGATATTTTCAAGCATCGGTATATAATTATTCATCACCGGATTATGTCCTGCTATTGGGGAGATGGCTATAAGTATCGTGCTTAGGAAAGCAAGTTTGCACAGTATGTCATTCCCGCGAAAGCGGGAATCCAGAAAAAATATACTGGATTCCCGCTTTCGCGGGAATGACATAGACCAAACACTAGCCGTAACGGACAACAACCAAACTAATACCGATAAATTAACATGAATAATTAAAGCAGATTTGAAAATATGAGGATTTGGAAAAAAGCTTGATAATTGCGGGGTACGTAATACCACCAAAATAATTGAATATAAACCTGCAAACCCCAAGGATAAAATACCAAGCTTAAGCCAAGAGATAGTTAAGCTATTATTTTGTGATTGATTGGTAGAATTCATAACTACAGGTAAATATTAAATATAATCTACAAATAGCTCACGGTATTTAAATAAGCAATATTTTTTTATTTGCTTTAGAAGTTAACATACGATAACCCCGATTATGGATAAGGAATAGAGAGGAAGGAAGGTTACAAGAGTTATTAAACCTTATATAAATAGGGCACTGAAGGAATAAAATAAAGGTTTAATAACATGTGTAAATATACTACAATATTTTGTATAGTAGATAAATTTTGTAAAATTTATGAGAAATGGGTAAAACATCAATTGCTGAAAAGTAATAAGCAAAGATTTAGAGAAGGTAAGCTTTCCTTAAGTGAAGAACTCTCAATAATGATTTTTACCATTTTAGTGCATATAAACATTTAAAAGCTTATTACCAAAACTTTATTATTAATGGTAATTTGTTCAGGAATCCACCTTGTTATGAGAGATTTGTTCAGCTTATTCCTTCATTATTTCTGCCATTGATTGTGATGTTACATTACTTAAGTGGGAAAAGAACGGGAATTTATTATGCAGATTCCACACATTTTGCAGTATGTAAAAATATCAGAATTAATTCTAACAGAACTTTTAATAATCTTGCAAAAAGGGGACGTAGAATACCAAAAGGATCTACATATTTTGTATCTACTAAATATAAATTTTTTTCTTTCAACCAGCTATTTAACCCCGATTATGGATAAGAAATACATGGTTTATTAGGTTTAAGTTGGTAAGCAATAAGAGCAGAGAATAGAGAAGTAAAAAAATTAATAGGTGATCGATGTCTGGAAGGAGTAATATTAAAATTCTCTTTTATGTAGCCAAAAATGGTTTCGATAATGAATCTCTTCCTTAAAAGGATTTTATCCAAAAGAGGTAATAAATAGTTTTTCATATCCTTTCTTATTCCGGTAATTTTTATTAAACCTTGCTTATAAAGTTTTGTAAACATTTTTTCTGAAATAAACCCCTTATCATCATAACACTTACCTTTTAGACCTTTTTTGATAACCATTGCTTCAAATGCAATTCTGTCATCAACATTACCTTTGGTAATTTTAACAGCAATAATTTCTCCCTTATCATTGATTATCATATGAAGCTTGAATCCAAAAAACCAATCGACAGAACTACGTCCCATTTTTGCAAGATTATTAAAAGTTCTGTTAGAATTAATTCTGATATTTTTACATACTGCAAAATGTGTGGAATCTGCATAATAAATTCCCGTTCTTTTCCCACTTAAGTAATGTAACATCACAATCAATGGCAGAAATAATGAAGGAATAAGCTGAACAAATCTCTCATAACAAGGTGGATTCCTGAACAAATTACCATTAATAATAAAGTTTTGGTAATAAGCTTTTAAATGTTTATATGCACTAAAATGGTAAAAATCATTATTGAGAGTTCTTCACTTAAGGAAAGCTTACCTTCTCTAAATCTTTGCTTATTACTTTTCAGCAATTGATGTTTTACCCATTTCTCATAAATTTTACAAAATTTATCTACTATACAAAATATTGTAGTATATTTACACATGTTATTAAACCTTTATTTTATTCCTTCAGTGCCCTATTTATATAAGGTTTAATAACTCTTGCAACCTTCCTTCCTCTCTATTCCTTATCCATAATCGGGGTTAACTTACAGATATTACATGCAACATTTGAATTTTAATCCATTTTTTATATTATTTTAAGATCTCATAACCACAATAAAGAATTCAGAATATCTTAATAATCCTTCACCCCACAATCACTTTCAGCTTCTCTATAGTTTTTGGATCTTTTGCGAGTTCTAAAAATATTTCCCGCTCATAGGCAAGTAGCTCTTCTTCATTCGTTTCATTTCAGTTGCTAAATTTATTTTAGGCAAAGTAATTTTATGAGGAACAGGCAATATCTTTTTAGGTAGGTTTAATTTTAAAGCTTCATCTAAAATATAATGCTTGTTCATATTTACGTGCATATTCTATACATCATAATCTGCTTTAAAGTAATCTGCCAAGCTTGTTTTATTCTGCTATATAATATTTCTGATATTTTTAATTAGTTTAGTTTTATCTCCTCTAGTTCGAGCAAAAATTTCGGTAACACCGACCCATCTCGGTATTAAACCGACACCAAGTTCTACAAGTCCTGCGTTAAGTTCTTGATTTCCTATAATAAAGCTTGAGTGTAGTAATAGCTCACATCCACCTCCAAGGGCCACACCAAGACCACAGCTAATAACATGTGTAGAGGAATATTTTAAGTGGAACATGGTTTGCTGTACAAACTCTTCTAATGCTTTGGTATCTATTTTTGCTTGCCTTTCTTTTTCAAGCAAGTCTTTCTTATTTTCATAATTTCCTATTGATGTTTTTAAACTATTTATTTTATCTTTGTGTCGCTCCATACGCACTAAATTAGCATCTCCTTCACCTATTACATTAGCTCCTCCCCCATAAGCACCCCCCCTGCTACCAAACCGCCTATAATACCGCCTACAGAGCTTGCTTGTGCTACTAAAGATACCGTCTCTAAGGTAGTATCTCGTATTACTTTTAAAATCTCTTTAGTTCTAGTTGTATTTAATTTTTCAGGTTCAACTTTTTCTTGGTAAATTTTAGGTAATTGAGTATCCAAGAAATTTTTAAGTTCAGGGCTATCTTTTGCTTTATCTATTTGAGTAGTAACTACTAACTCTGCTTGCTTCACATAATTAGCTTTAATATTTTCTAAAGTTTTTTTCTTTCTATCTAAACGCTTATCTTCTTTTACTTCTAAAGTTTCTTTTCCAACATTGTAAGCAACAGCTGATAAAGAAAGTGCAGCAAACCCAACCCGACGGGAGTGGGATTAAGGACTAACGATACTGCGACGCCGCCAATTCTAGCCGCACGTCTTACTGCTTTACTACCTAATGTTTTATATGTTTTCTCTAGAACATTTGCTGCAGTTTCACCACCGGGTAGTGTCCTGATTTTATTTAATGCCTTATCGGCTAAACCGGGACTTGGGGAACCTTTTTCTTTAATTTTTGTACCTTGCTGAAGTTTATCAACCGGATCATAAGCTTTTGCTACTTTTTCTCCGACATTAACTACTCCGTCTGCTATATGAGTAAGATCATGGGTAATGGCAACTTTACTAACTCCCTTTACTACTTCTACAGCTACACCACCTACACCAATTCCGGCACGAACAACTCTAGCACCGTAAAGTGCCGTATCCTCTTTCAGCGTTCTTTTTCCTGCTGGCTTATTTTGCGATTGCCGTTCCTGTGGAGACTCAGAAGCTTTTGTTTGTGCTGCTTCTAAAGGCTCCACTCTTTCAGGGGTATTTATTGAAGATTTAAGCTTATTATCTTCTGCTGCATTTTTTATTCCTTCTTCAGGAGTATTAATAGATGATTTACTGCTTAAATTTTCTTTACTCATGAATGCTCTCTAACTTTTTTAGGTATTAACACTCCTATGTAATACAGTGGCTTGACCACGGTATCCAGTAAAAACGTCAAAGAATACACGCTATAAGTTGTTTTTCTAGATACCGTGGTCAAGCCACTGTATGACAACAAAAACTAACATCTTATCGTCTTCCCATCGCATAGCTAGTAATCAAGTTTTTTATAGGTTTAAAATTACTTATCACCTTAAACCCTATTTGTCTTATACATCTTAAATTTTTGGAATAATTTGAGAAAATATTATTTAACTCATCAGTCAACTTATACATAATAAAATTATCGTCTTGCCTTAGCTTTTGATATTCTTGTAATGTACCATTATTACTAACGATTATGCTCAAAGTCTCTATATCTTTTATACCTTGATTAAGCCCTTGTCCGGCGAGCGGATGTATTGTGTGGGCAGTATCTGCAATAAGAACTATACGGTTATGAAAATATCTATTTGCTATACGGGCTTTTAACGGGAAGCTACTAATCTCGCTATCAATAGTAATTTTACCTAAGGAATTACCGGCATTTCTTTGAGTTAAAAACCTGACTTCTTCTATATGAAAATTAACAATTAAAGCAGCTTGACTAGCAGAAGTTGACCATATTACGGAAGAGCTATATTGATCTTTTAAAGGTAACAAAGCAAAAGGACCAAGCGGCAAAAAATGCTCCATAGCACAATTTTCATGCGGCTTTTCATGCTTAATATTAAATGTAAGAGCTGTTTGATAAGGTTTTTCAATTTCATTAGCGAAATAATGAGATCTTACTTTTGAATTTACTCCGTCACATATAATTAATAAATTACATTTAATTTGTTTATCATCAAATTTTATAATTGAATAATCACTATGACTTATAACTTCTTGATATTCATCATTATCAATTAAGGTTATCAACGGATTATTAGTTACTTTTGACAATAATATTTTTTTAAAATCGCTATTCTTAACCACATATCCAAGTACAGCATCATCATTTCGTAAGTCTAATATCTCTGAAGCCTTATTATCTACTACATATACGTCTTGCATTTCTGCCACAAACTTCTTAAGCTCTTCCCATATATCAATAGAGAATAAGAAATTTTTAGAATGCGGCGTTAAAGCAGTAGTTCTTATATCTTTAAAAAACTCCGGGCTTTTTACCGATTTACTCTCGAATATAGTAGTTTTTATACCCTTTTGTGCAAAAGAAAGTGCCGTGAGCATGCTGCTCAAACCACATCCTAAGATTATCGTATCAATCTGCTTTGTTTTCATTCGATTCATTTATGAAATATTTTAAATAACCGTTTGTGGCTATAAAGCTTAAAAGAAAATAAATAATTGCTATATCTAAATATGAACTATTTCCTGAGTATAAACCTAAACAGCAAATAAATAAACTCGCTAAAGTCGTGAAGCTATTTAAAATCAATAAATTTGTAAAAATATCCGTTTTTCTGATAAATAGGTAGGTTATTAAGCAAATAAATAATGAAATAATAATTAAAAAGATGTTAAGCATAATTTTTTAAATCGGTTTTTCCGTCATTACGAGGAAAAACTGTAAGTTTTGACGAAGCAATTCAGTAAAATGATTTTTCTGGATTGCCACGCTCCCTACGGTCGCTCGCAATGACGATTTCGGTATCAACACACCACTCATTATATATAATCATTTATAACACTACAAACTGCAAATAAAATTCCTTAAATAATTTTAATATTATGTAATCTTAGCCAACCTTTACACTATAAATAGCTATTGTGACAAAAATGTTATAAAAAAATGTTGCTTTCTTTTACATTTGGCATTAACGTATATATTTAGGTTTTGATTAATATTTTTAAGGTAAATTGTAATGTCACAACTAGATGTTTTAATAGTAGACGATGAAGAGAGTATACGAAATCTCATTGCTGCAAATTTGAAAGATGAAGGTTTTAACCCTAAGGTTGCCGCTAATAGTACTCAAGCCCTTAAAATACTTTCCGAAAAACCGGTCTCTGCAGTTATACTTGATATTTGGCTTCAAGGAAGCGAAATTGATGGGCTTGGGATTTTAGAGATAATTAAAAAACGCTATCCTTTAATGCCGGTAATAATTATTAGCGGTCATGGCACTATAGAAACAGCTGTAAATGCTATAAAAATGGGGGCTTACGATTATATAGAAAAACCGTTTAATAATGATAAATTAGTTATTTTACTTAAAAGAGCTTGTGAAGTAACGAAATTAAAACGTGAAAATATAGATTTAAAATCAAAGGTTATAGATAAAACTGAATTAGTAGGCGGCTGTTCGGTAACTTTAAAATATAAAATGGAAATAGAAAAGGCAGCTAGCTCTAGCAGTCGTATAATGATTCACGGTAAAGTCGGTAGCGGTAAAGAACTTGCAGCAAGGTTAATTCATAAACAATCTAAAAGGGTTAATAATCCGTTCATTATTTTCAGCCCTACCTGTATGACTACAGAAAAAATTAATCAAGAATTATTCGGCGAATCGGAAAAGCAGGAAAATAATAATAAACGCCCTACTATCTTAGAATTCGCCAATAACGGTACTTTATATATAGATGAGGTCAGTAATATTCCTATTCCTATCCAGGTAAAATTATTAAAATTCCTTAAAGATCAAACTATTACAAAACCTTGCGGAAAAAATATTAAAGTTGATATAAAAATTATTACCGGCACTTCTAAAAATATCCAAGATGAAGTTAATAACGGCAAATTCCTAGAAGATCTATATTATCGTCTTAATGTATCCTCTCTAAAAGTACCTTCATTATATGAAAGGAAAGAAGACATACCGCTACTCGTTAAATATTTTGTTAAGCAACTTTCAAAATTTTCAGGTTTAAAAGAGCGTAGCTTTGCGGATGAAACTATTGCAGCTCTTCAATCCTATGAATGGCCAGGCAATATTAGACAATTACGTAACGTTGTTGAATGGACTTTAATTATGAATCCGTTAACTACAAGCAATAATGAAATTATCAAACCTTATATGATACCTTCGGAAATATTAGCCAATAGTGCTAATCTCACAAAACTTGAAGATAGCTTTGATATGTTATCTATGCCACTTAGAGAAGCTAGGGAAGTTTTTGAACGTCAATATCTATCGGCACAAATGAGTCGTTTTAATAATAATATTTCAAAAACATCCTTATTTGTCGGTATGGAAAGATCGGCTTTGCATCGTAAATTAAAATTATTAAGCTTACATATACCTCCTACAAATAGAATAAATGAAGAAGAATATGAGGAAGCAAATGCTTAAAGTCGTATCGATAATTACTATTTATTTGTTATTAGGCAGCTGTTCCGAATCTACTCGTGATGCAAATGGATTACTTACAGATAGCCAAAGCACGGTAATTCGAAATTATATAATATCGCAAAATTCTAAAAACCTTAAAGTGAACCTTAAAGAGAAGTTCGGTTCAAATTTAAAAGGAGTAAAATTAATAGGAGTAAAGCTAATAAATGAAGATTTATCAGGAATAGATTTAACTTCCTGCGAAATATTACGTGCTGATTTTGCAGGTAGTAATTTAGAAAAAGCTATACTTACAAATGCTATAATTCAAGAAAGTAATTTTGCAGATTCGGTAATAAAAAATATTTCCGGATATAATTCCGATTTTCAAGGTTCAATTTTTAACAATATAACATTACAAAATACAAATTTCGTTCAATCAAATTTTAGTGATACTGCTTTTAATAAAACTACTATAATAAATGTCAACTTTGAAAATTCTAAATTTAGTCATGTATTATGGAGCAATAATACTATCGACGGTGTTAATTTTCAAAAAGCTAACCTAAAGAATAATAGCTTTAAAAATACTAATATAACAAATTCAATATTTTACGGTACGGACTTAGAAAAAAGTGTAATAAATAATACCAATTTTACTAATAATTATTTTGAATCTAGCGACCTAAGTCAAACTAAATTAACAGCAGTAATAATTAAGGATTCCAACTTCACACAAAGTATTTTTAATGAAGTAAACTTTAATAACGTACAAAGTAATAACTCTTTCTTTTCATACGCTTCCTTTCAAGATTCAACATTACAAAATATTAGCCTTACTAAATGTGATTTACAAAATAGCACAATTAGTAGTTCAGTTTTAAATCATTTTAAAATCGATAATGCTATATTAAATAATATGAGTCTAAACGATAATAAATTTAATAATTTATCAATAAAAAATAGTAATGCTAATTTTGTAAGGATTAATAAAACTAAAGGCTTAAATATTACTTTAGATAATATTAGTTATACTAATATTGTTTTTAGCAATAATGATTTTAAAAAATTTATAGTGATTAATACTGACTTAAACAGCAGTGAAATAATAAACTCAAATATAACTAACGGGCAATTTAATAATGTAAATTTTTCTAAATCTTTAATACAAAACGTAAATTTTTCAGATGTTAAAATTACTTTAGGTAATTTAAACCAAGTAGCTCTAATAAATTCTAATCTAACAAATACTACGGTTATTAACTCCGTCCTTTCTAATTCACAAATAAATAATATTAACTACCAAGCATATTCCGGTTTTATTAATACTAACGTTTTTAATAATATTATTTTAAATAGCGATAATTCGAGTAAAATTCCACCAAATAATATAGTAATAAGTTCGGTAAAAGATTTGCAAAAAATAACTAACTTAACAAATATAAATTTAACAAATCTTGACTTAAGTAGTTTAGTATTTAATGGAGTAGATTTTTCAAATAATATCTTTAAAAATACTAATTTAACAAATACGGTAATAAAAAACTCTATTCTAAAAGAAGCTAATTTTTCTTCTGCAATACTTACTAAAACAGATTTCTCAAACTCAATATTAACAGATAGCATATTTAAATCAGCTAAAATTGATCAGGCGGGCTTTAGTAACTCTGACCTAACAAATGCCGATTTTACCGAAGCAACAATTAAAGATACTTCATTTGATAAAGCTAAGACAAGCGGAATGAAAGGGGTGGATAATCTTTAAATACCTTGATCCCTATATGAACATTCAGTATGTCATTCCCGCATGGATCAATTACACCGCTGTCATTCCGCGACTTGATCGCGGAATCCAGTTAAAAATACTAATAATTTTAGTATTTTTTATTGTTTTTGGATACCGTGGTCAAGCCACGGTATAGCTAGACCATAGGAAATAGGTACAGTTAAATAAACTTTAGTACGTGTTCTACAGCCATACTGATATCTTTGAATTGCCCCGTAACTTTTCTTATTTCGTTCTTAATCTTAAACCAATAATGTTCTATAGGATTTAAGTCTGGGCTATATGTAGGTAAGAATAAAATTCTGCACCCAACCGACTCGATTAATTCTCTTATTATATTATTCTTATGGAAGTTGATATTATCCATAATTACTGTTTGTCCAGGATGTAATTCTTTAGTTAATATAGTCTCTACATAGGTTGTAAATATTTCTTTATTACAATTTCCTTCAAATATTACTGGCGCTATAATTTGATTATTACGAAGCCCCGCTATCATACTGATCCTGGATTTATGTTGATACACTTTGTTTCCATAACATCTAGTACCTTTTATACTCCATCCATATTCTCTACAAACATTATCTTCTATTCCTGACTCATCAATGAATACTAGAGTTTCTTTAGAAATTTGCTGTATCTTTTCTATAAATTCATTCCTTAAACCAATATCCCTTTTGGGATGAAGATGACTTTTTTTTATAAGTGTAGCCTAGTAGTTTTCTATAGTAATTTATTCTAGTTCTTTGTAATCTATTACCTAGTATAATACTTAATTCTTTAGCTGTTTTATCATGATTATTAGATAATTAATTCTTCAAATTCTTTGAGATTTATTTTTGCATTATAACCCTTTGCTGGACCATAAGGTTTTGCTTTTATATCTCCTGTTTCCCATTTAAGAGTTTTCCATCTATATATAGTGTTACGACCTATATTGAATATTTTACATGCTTTAACAATTGAGAGCCCATCATCTAGAGCTTTGAATAGTTTCATTCTTAAATCGTAACTGTAACTGCTTGCCATAATTTATTTTATTATTTATAACATATATATTAGCATAGTATGTACCTACTTACTATGGTCTAGCTATATGACACCGAATCCATTTTTTGATCCACACGAACAATACCCCGCAGGAATGACATAGAATTTACCTTTGGTTGCTCTTTGAAGATTTTCCTTTATTAGTAGGTGTATTAGAGGGTGTAAATGAATTTTTATTTATAAAAGCAGTAGGACTTTGCTTCTTCATTCTATTGATAATTTGTTGTTGTTTAAGATTATTTATCTTTTGTTTTCCGGCTATCCTTATAGATTTAGTAATTTTGGCAGTTTCTACAAATATTTCCTTAGGAGTTTGTAGCTGATCAATTCGCTCATAATGTTTTTTAAGAAACTCTTCTTTTATCTTTGGCTTTACTCCTTTCAAATCAACATATGTTTTATATAACTTCTTTAATTTTATTTTAGATTCTTTTATTTTTTGTTTGGAAGATTTTTGAGGAAATGATTTAATCGAATTAACAAGACTACTAACTATTTCTTTTATAATATTAACTGCAGGCGAAGCTATTTTCTTTATTCCTTCATAAATTTTACCTAACCCACTAGCGATAACATCTAATATTTTAGGCTCATATTCTTTAGATATAGAGGGTATATCCCTAATAATATCTCTAGCTTCAGTTAGATTATTAGCTAAATGAAATAATGCTTTTTTCTCTTCTAGCTCGGTAGATCGATTAGCATATAAACTAGCTATATCTGCCTGAGCATCTATAGTATCGGTAATTATTGATTTAGTATCATTAAAAGAAAGATCTATAGGTGTCTTTTTTTGCGTTATAGGACTATCTTCTCTTAATTTATCTAGCCTATCACGTATTGCTTGGTCTTTTTGATCATTGAGGCTTTTACTTTTTTGTTCTAGTTTAAGCTCAGATTGCATCTGCTCAATTAGATCGTCTACTTCATTACCGAATTTTTTTGTGGGGGTATAAGGTCTATCTTGGAGCTTTGCAAACCTTTCTTCTAATTCTTCAAGTGTTGGAGGAGTGCCTTTAAGTTTTGCTAGTCTTTCTTCTAATTCTTTTATTATTTGATCGTCCTGCTTTTTCTTAGACATATATACCTCTATAATAATTCCTAGGTTTTGTGAAGAAAATTAATAAGATTCTTGAGAGGATAGTTGTTCCTATTTCAAAAAAATCTTATGATTTACAGCAAAAAATAGCAAAAATAGACTAATTTAATTTTCTTTCACAGAGCCTAGTTATTAATAACACAAACTACTAAATAAAATAAAGTATTTTTTAATATGAGTTAAGATATAATTACATAAAGATAGTATTGTTGCGTGGATACCAAATCGTCATTGCAAGCAAGCATTGTTGCGTGGATCAATTTCACCTCTGGTCATCCCGTGGCTTGACCACGGGATGACACAGTGGGTTTTACCGGTCCACACAACAATGCCTTGCGAACGACTAAAGGCGTTATTGTATAGCTTGTTTATGTCATTCCCTAACTTCATAAGTAGTATAAGTTTTAAAATCAGGGGCGTTAATTCTTTGTAAAGCAATTTTAGCGTCTTCCATATCTTCTTGCATTTCCTGTAGATAATATTCAATTGCTTTACGTACTATATTACCCTTTTGATCTGTCTAAGTTTTTTGCTGACCATGCTAAACTATTATTTAGTTCGTCCGGAATACTTAAATTAAGTCTTGCCATCTTTTGACCTATATTTCATTGATAACACATCACGACACATAATACTGAAAAAAGCTATAAATACTTATCCAGCACATCCGACATGATTTTTCTAGCTATTGGAGCGGCGGCTTTACTACCCCCTCCGCCATGATCAACAAAGACGGTGACGGAATAACGAGGATCGTGATAAGGAGCAAAGCCTAAGAACAAGGCATGATTACGTCTTCCCCAAGCTATAGAATCACGGCTTAAATCATCTTTAGCATTTAGTTTACCTTGTATTTGGGAAGTACCAGTTTTACCGGCGAGCTGCCTATTTTCGCCTAAAATTCTATTATAATACGCCGTACCTCCCGCAACATTAACGGTATTATACAAGCTTTCTTGTATTATTTTGATATTTTCGGGCTTAATATTGACATTATAAAATTCCGGATCATTTTTTAATATTCTAGGAGTATATAGCTTACCGTTACTTGCAATAGCCGTAATAAACCTTGCAAGCTGCATTGGTGTCACCCCTAGAAATCCCTGTCCTATTGCTAGATTAAAACTATCCCCTATTGACCAAGGAAGCTTTAATTTTTTCTTTTTCCACTCTTTTGACGGTACAAACCCGCTATTTTCAGGAGCTAAATCAATACCGGTTTTTGAGCCGAGGCCAAATTCTCTTGCAACTTCAAGAATTTTATCTGGACCTACTATTCTTGCTAATTCATACATATAAATATTACAAGAATGCTTTAAAGCAGACATCATATCTACCGTCCCGTGTCCGCTATGATTCCAACATCTAAAGCTATTAGTACCAAGAGCAGAGCTACCGTCACAAAAAACGGTTTTATTAGGATTAATGCCTACTTCAAGGGCTGCAAGTACGGTAATTATTTTAAAAACCGAACCTGGGGGATACGAGCTTTGTATTACCTTATTAATTAAAGGCTTATAAGGATCGCTCATTAAACTTTGCCAATAATTTTCCGATAATTTACTGAAATTATTTGATTCAAAACCCGGTGTGGAAGCACAAATTAGTATGTTTCCAGTTCTAGTATCCATAACTATTGCCGAAGAACCTTTAGGATTTAAATATTGCTGTATATTTTCCTGAAGAGACGCATCGATATTTAAATGCATATCTTCGCCTGATTTAGTAGGGGTTCCTGCTATTTCTCTTACCTGCTTACCGTAAGCATTTACTTCAACTTTTTTATAACCAAATTCTCCTCGTAACTTGTTATCGTAATATTTTTCAATACCGGATTTACCGATATTAAAATCACTTAAACTATGTATATTTAACTCTTGCTTCTCTTGCTCATTTATCTGACCGAGATAACCGATTAAATGAGAAGTAGTGCTTGAAAAAGGATAAAACCTTAAATATCCTATATCAATAAATATCGAAGCCAGTTTATGCTTTTGTTCTTCAATCATCGATACTTGCTGCCAATCAAGCTGATCAAGTATTATTAAAGGAGTGTGGCGACTAGATTTTTTAATTTTTTGCTTAATATAATTATATTTTTCCGGAGATAAATTTAAAATATTACTAATTATTTCTAATTCGTCCCTATAATTATTATTAATGCTCCTATCTATTACTAGCTGATAACATGGGTTATTAGTAGCTAAAATATTGCCGTCTAAATCGTAAATTCTTCCTCTACTAGGAGAAAGTACAACAAAATTAATACGATTCTTATCTGATAAAGTCTTATATTCTTCACTTTTAATAAGCTGTAAATAAAACATTCTTATTCCAAGCAGTGATAAAAATCCGAGTTTACCTAATCCTATTATAAAGGCCCTTCGTGAAATTAACTCACCATGTAGTATTTTTTTATTTAGCATACTTTTTAAAGTAATTCATAGGAGAGTCAAGTATAAGACGAATTATATTATAAAAAAATATAGTTGTTAAAAATTGAAAGAAAATTATTAAATATCCGTCTGCTTCTAGCTTCTTGCTTGTTACTAGTAAATATTTAAAATTCAATATAAATAAACAATAAACACAAAAAACAACAAAATTTATCAAATAGTTTTTAGCTATAAAAAATTTTGAAGAGAGTTTATATATTATATATGCCGACAAAAAAACTAACGAATTTGTACCGATAGGCATACCGCTTACTTGATCTATTAATAGACCGAGGGAAAATATGCTAAAAATATTTAAGGAATATAACGACATAAAATAATAAATAAATATAATTTCCATCGCTGGGAAAATTCTGCTTTGAATATTTATTTTATAACTCACCAACGGAAATAATATTATAAAAAAACATAATAAAGCAAACAGCAATTTCAATATTATTTGTAAGCTATTTTTATATATTTCCTGTTTTATCTTTAACATAAATAGTGTTTTGTTTGTAGTTGTTATATGGATCAGTTTTTTCGTCATTGCGAGGAACTTACAAAGTAATTGACGAAGCAATCTCAGGAGCTTGTTATTATTTCATGAGATTGCTGCGTCGCCTACGGCTCCTCGCAAGGCATTGTTGCGTGGACCGGTAAAACCCACTGTGTCACCTAGTTCGCTTGACCACGTGGTCCATAAAAACAATAAAAAATACTAATAATTTTATAACTGGATCCCGTGGTCAAGCCACGGGATGACAGAGGTGAAATTGATCCACGCAACAATACTTTCTCGCAATGACGATTTGGTATCCACCCAATAACCATATCAACCGTATACAAAATATAAATTAATTTTCTATTTTGTACAGTTTTAAAAAATGAATATGGACTCTACAATAACTCACAACAACTAGGATTACATACTTGTGGTGGAGAAAAATGGCTGTTTTGATATAATATTATTTCTATCGTAGGATCAAAAGACTTAAGCCGTGGGATTAGGTATATTAGGTTTATCTGTTATATTTTTATTTTTTGACATAAAAACCTCCTTTTTAGCTTATATACTTATCATTGCGAGGAAAATTAGGCTTTGTTGTACAGACCGTTTTAATTCCCGCGAAAGCGGGGATCCAGTTAAAAATACTAATGATTTTAGTATTTTTTATTGTTTTTTGGATACCGTGGCTTGACCACGGTATGACACCGAATGCGTTTTTCGATCCACGCATGCCTGCTCGCAATGACGAAATCTATAGTTATTAAGTAATATTTTTAATTTTCCTCTTCACTTTGTTCTATCGGCTCTAAACCATATAAAGATATCATACGTTCAAACACTCTACCGGCAGTAGGGGCAGCCGTCCAGCTCGCCGTTGCAAAGCCAAAGCTTTCTTTAGTGGGCTTTGGTTCATCAAATCTAATAAAAATAACATATTGCGGGTTAGATGCAGGTAGCACTCCTAAAAACGATGAAGCTCTACTATTTTTTAGATATTTCTTTTTACCCCCTGCACCTTGTGAAAGTTTTTCTGCCGTACCGGTCTTACCACCGATAAGATAGCCTTTGACCTCTGCTCTTTTACCGTTACCTTCTTTTACTACCGATCTAAATAATTTCTTCATTTGGGTAGAGGTATTTTCACTAAAAACTTTTGTACCTATTACTTTTTTATCTTTTCTTTTTAATAAAGTAAGATCATATAAAGTACCGCCGTTAACAACCGGTAACATTGCTCTAACAAAATGCAAAGGACTAATCGAAATGCCGTAGCCGTACGACATAGTAACACTAGTTAACTCATTCCATCTTTTCTCGGAAGGAAATAACGGAGTACCTCGTTCAGGTAATTCTATTTGTAACTGATCTAATAAACCTAATTTTTTTAGATATTTTTTAAAATTGCTTTTACCGATTTCAAGCATAATTTGACTTGTGCCAATATTTGAAGAATATAGAAAAATCTCAGGTACACTATGCCACCCTTGCCTTGGCGTATAATCCTTAAGCTGGAATCCTCCTACTTTCATATAGCTTATATCATAAGCATCATTCATATTTATTGCACCGGTATCAAAACCGACTGCCATAGTTAATGCCTTAAATACCGAACCCATTTCGTAAATGCCGAGACTTGCTATATTAAACAACTCTTCCGGTTTTGCTAAACTCGGATGATGAGGATCGAAATCAGGCTTATTTACTAATGCTAAAATCTCGCCGTTATTTGGATCGGCAATAATACCTACTGCTCCTATAGCCTTAAATTGCTTTAAAGTTTTATCAATCTCTTCACTTAAAATACTTTGTAATCTGATATCAATAGATAATTGAAGTGGTTCTTTCTGATTCTTTGGTTCGTTTAATTCATAATCAGAATTAGTTAAATATTTATCGTAAGCGAGTTCTAAGCCACTAAGCCCTACCGAATCTCTACCTACATAACCGACAACATGCGACAATAAATTAGAAAATGTATAAATTCGTTTCTGCTCTTCTTCAAATTCAAAACCAAGTAACCCAAGGCTAGTTATCTTTTCTTGCTGACTAGGTAATAAATCTCTTTTTACCCATATAAAGCTTTTATTTGACTTAAGTTCTGCAAGTAATTTAGCCTTATTAATATCAGGCAAAATTTCTGCTAGCTTTTTTACGGAAGTTTCAGGATCAAGTACTATTTGTGGATTAGCAAATAATGATGCTGAAGGTAGGTTAACGGCTAATAAATTACCGTTTCGATCAACTATTTCTTTTCTAAATTGATGATTTTTTTTAAAAGAATTTTGGTTTTTATCGTAAACATTTGTAGCAACGATTATTAACCGGTAAGATAAAGTACAAAAAAGAAAAGAAAAGCCACAAATAACCATTAATAATCGGATTTTTGTATTTCTACAAACATTCCAAATTATCAGACTTTTAATTGCAGGTTTCCATTTTTCCAAAATTTGTTTCATATGTTATTTATGGTGTTTTAAGTGGGTAGCGATCCCGTCATGATAGGAGGCATTGTTGCGTGGATCAATTTTACCTCTGTCATCCCGTGGCTTGACCACGGAATCTAAAATTATTAGTATTTTTTATTGTTTTTATGGCCCCCGTGGTCAAGCCACGAGGTGACACAGTGGGTTTTACCGGTCCACGCAACACAATGTCCGCTCGCAATGACGTTTAAGGCTTCGTCCTACTCGAAACAGTCTGTATATACTTATTATTCGTAATTCTTTTGTAACGCCATTTACTACTCTTTGAAATACTAATATTATGATTAAATTTAATATTTTGATCGATATTTGGCCCTAACGGATCTTTTATCATTTGATAAGATTTAACTGTTTCTAATTTTAAATAAGCTGCCGCAAGTTTTTCCAATCTAGCCGGTAAAAGTAGATAAGCTTGCTCTGCTTTTAAAATATGAATATTATTATTCTCACTATTTATCTGTTTTACAACGCTACTTAATTGATAATCAAGAGTTGAGACTCGCTCCTTTATGCTGAACAAACTACATATTGCTATAATTGTTATCAATAATGTTAAATAGTGAAACTTTCTTATACTCATAATTAATTACTCATATATCGCTTTTGCTGCTCGAAGTTTTGCCGATCTCGCTCTAATATTTAGCCCTACTTCTTTATCTGACGGTGCTAGAGCTTTGTTAGTAATAATCTTAAGCCATTTATCTGGATCAATTGCCATATCGTCTTTAGCATATTTTGACCTTGCTACCGGCTTTTCCGAATTTTCTTTAAAGAAATTCTTAACTATCCTGTCTTCTAAAGAGTGAAAAGACACCACAACTAAACGTCCGTCTTTCTTTAATATATTTTTTACATTCGCTAAAAACCGCTCTAACTCCCCAAGCTCATCGTTTATATAAATCCTAATGGCTTGAAAGGTTTTAGTGGCAGGATCAATTTTGCCTTTTCTAAATCCTATACTATTTCTAACAATCTCGGCTAACTTGTCCGTGCTATCAATTCTCGCCGTTTTTCTATATTCTACGATTCTCCTAGCAATTCTTCGTGAAAAGCTCTCATCTCCGTATTTGTAAATTACGTCAGCTAGCTCTTTTTCCTCTGCCGTATTTACAAACTCCTCAGCATTAAGTCCCTGCCCACTCATACGCATATCAAGCGGTCCGTCATGCAAAAACGAAAATCCTCTATCTGCTATATCTAACTGCATTGATGAAACGCCTAAATCCAGCACTATCCCATCAAAATTTTTTTTCTTAAGTTTTGTAAAGCTATCCGCAAAATTCGTTTCTATAAAATCAAACCTCTCACCGTAATTTTGCTTAATTTCTTCGGCTCTTTTAATCACGTTCGGATCACGATCCAAAGCTGTAATATAACAGTCACAGCTTTCTAATATTGCTTTGCTATATCCTCCTGCTCCAAACGTACAATCTAAATAAGACTCACCGTCTTTTGGGCTTAAGGCCTCTAACATTTCATTTAGCATTACAGACACATGAGATTGTATCATTAATGAGCATTTCTTAGAGTTAAACGCTTTTCATGAGCAATTTTTTGAGCGGAATTTAAATATTTCTCAAAATTCTGCGGCTGCCAAATCTCAAAAATCACCCCTTTACCTACAAAACATGCTTGCTCTTCGATTCCTGCATGCTTCATTAAAGATTGCGGCAATATAACTCTTCCCTCACCATCAAAGGAAAGCTGCACTGCTTCCCCGAATATCATAGTCTCAAAGGCATCACGCTCCTCGGAATAAGGATCAAGCGTCTCTATCATCTGCCTTAATTTCTCGATATGCGAAATACCGCATGCTTCAATACAATTATTCCTAATCGACGGATAAGCAATCACACCATTAAATAATTCTTTCCCTAGTACCGCACGGTAATTCGCCGGCACCGACACCCTACTCTTTTTATCAACACCATTTACATACTTAGATAAAAATACATTCATTGGTATAATTTGGGTTAATTTGGGATTTAATGGAAAATTATAGGATATTATAGGAATATAACGTAGTCAAGCGTTTTTAACAGGTAGGAGTTAAATTATTAACTTGTGTCTTTATTGTCATTGCGAACTGGCATTGTTGCATGGATCGGTTTTTCCGTCATTGCGAGGAAATTGCATAGCAATTGACGAAGCAATCTCGTGCCAAAATCCTGAGATTGCCACGCTCCTTTCAGTCGCTCGCAATGACGATATCATTCTTTATTTTACAATGCCCTAATAACTTAACATTTAAAATCTTGACATATATTTTAAACTGAACTAAACTAAGCTAGTTTAAATCAATTAAAAATTTAAAGGTTTAAAATGCAAATAGTTAACATTCACAATGCAAAAACTCATTTATCCGAATTAATAAAATTAGCTGCAAACGGCGAAGAAATAATTATATGTAAATCAGGCAAGCCTACCGTCAAACTTATACAATATAATCCTAAGAAACAACGGCGTAAACCCGGCTATTGGGAAGGTAAAGTGGTTGTAAAAGAGGATTTTGATGATTTACCCGATGATTTTATGGATTTTTTTAAGTAATTGTCTCAGATGAAATACCTATTAGATACACATATTTTATTGCAGTGGCTAAATAATGATAAAACCTTGCCGCATAAAATAGCAGAAATTATAGCTAATCCTAATAATATAATTTTCGTAAGCAGTGTAAATACATGGGAGATTACTATTAAAAAATCTTTAGGAAAACTAGAAGCTCCAAATGACCTAGAAAAAGCCATTGAGGCTAATGAATTTCAAAAATTACCGATTTCTATAGCACATAGCACTTATATTGCAAATTTACCTTTATATCATAAAGACCCGTTTGATAGACTATTGATAGCCCAAGCAATAGTAGAAGGCTTAACCTTATTAACTTGCGATACTTACATATCTAAATATTCTGTACATACAATTAAAGCTTAATATACAAAAAAATATTGATTTATTAATTTTTATTAATGATTACTCTGTTTTGAACATAAATAAAGGTTAATTATGCCGCAATTTGAATGTATAGCCACGATACTTAGATCACTCGGAAGTTATCAACCAAACTTTCCTTTACCTTATTTGTTTAATATTGGCGACAAGCTATTTACTTCCGTACCCTATCATGCATTTATGAAAGATAATACTACTAATACCCTTATAGATTTTGAAGAATGTGAAGACAACTCAAATTATAGAATTCATAACTGGGCAAGAATTTTAATGAGAAAATGTCCGAAAGAAGTTAAACATACTATTAACTCTATAATAAAAGCCGGATACAAAATAAGCTTTATATTTAATGATAGTTTTGAAATATTCTCAAATAATACGATTTCTATTTTCGGCGAGCTATACGATGTTATCGGAAATATAATAAAAGATTCAAATATACCGGCTTTTATAGGCTTTAATACTACTGAAGATTGTATTATTAATGCTAACTTTGAAGCTAATTTAAGAAACTTTACTTCATATGCTTTAGGACCAACAATACATACTGCCGGGTTTATGATGTTCGATAAAGAAGATTCAAACATGCCGTCCGGTAATTCTTCAATTACTTCAACATTTTTATCATTCACTAAAGACGGAGTAGTAACAATTTGTTGTGTAATTTTTGCTATATTAGCTATTTTAAAAATACAAGAATATTGTAAAAATAGTAAAAAAACTTTAGACCAAGATAATGATAACACTTATACGCCAATGGAGCTATTAAGTAAAAAAGAAAATAAGTTTATAGAGCATCAAGATAATATATATAAATATAATCCTGATAAAGATATTTATGAAAAATATAGTACTACCATTTTAGGTTCTGCATCTGAAGTTTAAATTAATTATAGTACATTAAAAAATAATAACCTATAGTGAATGTCATTTAAAAACTTAACCTAATTTATGCTTAAAATACCTATAGATAATGTTATTGTATTCATATATCTAATATCTATTCTACTCATTGGTATATATTACCGAGCTAAACATAGTAGTTTTAAGAACTATGCAAATGTCGAAAGTAAAGAGAAAAATAGTAAGCTGTTATTAATAGCTACGATATTTGCAAGCTCTGTCGGAGGAGCTACCACTTTCGGCATTATGGAAAAGGCTTTTTTGGGGCATGAATATTATGCTTACGCTCTTATACTTACAATACCTATAGATATATTAATTGCGATCTATATAGTGCCTTTAATTGCCAAACATTACGGAGCTGAAAGTATCGGCGACATTATGAGTACATATTACGGTAATATCGGTCGTTTTATCGGCGGTGTTAGCTCAGTCATTGTTTCAGTGGGGTTTTTGGCTGCTCAAATAAGCGTAAGCGGCTATATTTTTCAATATATCTTAGAAATAAATTATGTAAATGGGGTAATTTTAAGTTATAGTATAGTACTTATATATACTACAATAGGCGGTTTACAATCTATTGTTTTTACTAATTTACTACAATTTTTGGCGATGATAATCGCTATACCAACCATAACTTTTATCAGTTTAAATAAAGTTAATTTTGTAGATTTTATCGGTAGCTTATCAAGCACGAATTTTGATCAGAGCAACCTACTTTCTTATACGATTGCAGCAGCTTTAAGCTTTAGCGTCATGAATCTATATCCTACATTTATCCAAAGAGCTTTAATTAATAAAAATCCTACGCAAACAACTAAAGCAATATATGCAAAATCTGCTATATATTTTTTCTTCTTGATTTGCATTACTTTAAACGGTTTAATTGCTTATAAGCTTTATCCAAACCAACCGTCAAATTTAGTATTACCTTATTTAATCAACCAAATCATCCCGACTTTAATTCAAGGGATAGTAATGAGCGGCCTCTTAGCTGCCGTTATGTCTACTGCCGATTCTGATTTAAACGTTACTTCTATAGCTCTCGTTAAGGACATAATTAACCCTACACTTAAAGTAAAAAATCAGCAAAAATTATTATTAATTGCTCGAATTATTAACGTTATAATAGGAAGTTTTGCAATAATTGTAGCTTTAAAATTTAGTAATGTAATTGACTTAGTAGTGTTCTTTACCGGTTTTTGGGGACCGGTAATATTAGTACCGTTAATAACAACACTTTTTGGTATCAGAACATCTAAAACCGCAATGGCTTTATCATCACTCGGCGGAGCAGCTACTTTTTTAACGTGGGAATATTATTCTTTATACCTAAAATATTTTAACCTGAAAGGAGTATTTATAGGGACAATGACAAGTCTGATAATATTTATTTTAACCCTGATTATGGATAAGGAATAGAGAGGAAGGAAGGTTGCAAGAGTTATTAAACCTTATATAAATAGGGCACTGAAGGAGTAAAATAAAGGTTTAATAACATGTGTAAATATACTACAATATTTTGTATAGTAGATAAATTTTGTAAAATTTATGAGAAATGGGTAAAACATCAATTGCTGAAAAGTAATAAGCAAAGATTTAGAGAAGGTAAGCTTTCCTTAAGTGAAGAACTCTCAATAATGATTTTTACCATTTTAGTGCATATAAACATTTAAAAGCTTATTACCAAAACTTTATTATTAATGGTAATTTGTTCAGGAATCCACCTTGTTATGAGAGATTTGTTCAGCTTATTCCTTCATTATTTCTGCCATTGATTGTGATGTTACATTACTTAAGTGGGAAAAGAACGGGAATTTATTATGCAGATTCCACACATTTTGCAGTATGTAAAAATATCAGAATTAATTCTAACAGAACTTTTAATAATCTTGCAAAAATGGGACGTAGTTCTGTCGATTGGTTTTTTGGATTCAAGCTTCATATGATAATCAATGATAAGGGAGAAATTATTGCTGTTAAAATTACCAAAGGTAATGTTGATGACAGAATTGCATTTGAAGCAATGGTTATCAAAAAAGGTCTAAAAGGTAAGTGTTATGATGATAAGGGGTTTATTTCAGAAAAAATGTTTACAAAACTTTATAAGCAAGGTTTAATAAAAATTACCGGAATAAGAAAGGATATGAAAAACTATTTATTACCTCTTTTGGATAAAATCCTTTTAAGGAAAAGATTCATTATCGAAACCATTTTTGGCTACATAAAAGAGAATTTTAATATTACTCCTTCCAGACATCGATCACCTATTAATTTCTTTACTTCTCTATTCTCTGCTCTTATTGCTTACCAACTTAAACCTAATAAACCATGTATTTCTTATCCATAATCGGGGTTATTTAGATATTCACCTTCAATTTCAGAACTATTCAATGCTTCGTCACTTGCAAGCATAACAATTAAGTTATTTTGATCTGCTTCTGAAAGATATTTAGTTGCTCCTAAAAGAATACCGCTATTTTTAACAAAATTTTTCTCTAAATCTAATATATGTTTCTGATCATATTCAAAGTTAGGCCAATCCTTATTCTGCCAGTTCCATATCATGAGTTATATATACTTTTTTCTATATAAAGCTGATACCCAAAACAGTTATTGCAGTTATTGCTATTACGTACATAATATGGTACACTTGAGTATACAACTTTTTTAGAGATAATATTGTGGCTATTTATACAAGCTCGCAAGCACGAGCTAAATTATTCACTCTTATTGATGAGACAAATAAAACTCATGAACCTATTTATATAAAGGGAAAACGTAATAATGCGGTAATCATATCAGAACAAGATTACGAAGGGTTGCAAGAGACTTTATATTTGTACTCTAAACCAGGCTTAGTAGAAAGAATTCTCGAAGCTAGTAAAGAACCGTTAGAAGAATGTATTAGTCATGAAGAAGCATGGAAATGATATATACTATACTGTACACAAAAAAAGCAATTGAATATATACAAAATTTAAAAGCAGCTAAATTAGCCGATAAAGCAGAAAATTTATGTAAATCCTTAACAATAAATTCAATGCCATTAAATAGTAAAAAACTTTATCGTAATTTAGTTGGTAAACGTTCTATAAGAATTAATTTACAACATAGATTAGTTTATGAAATAAAAAAATTATAAAAATACTTAGCATGTGGGGACATTATGAGTAATTATTCATCAATCCTTATGCAACGCTCTAAAAATCATCTCGGCAAGTGACCTACTAATGCCGTTTACTTTAGCAAGCTCATCTATTGTTGCATCACATACTGCTTTGTATGAACCGAAATAATGCAGCAATGCTTTTTTACGAGTTTCACCTACGCCCTCTATATCGTCAAGGCTTGATATTTTTATAGCACGTGATCTACCTAATCTATGATTCTTTATGGCAAAATTATGAGCTTCATCTCGTAAGATTTGTAAATATTTCATAATCGGCAAATTTTTATCCAAAGTAAATACTTCTTTACCTGTCATATGGAATTGTTCAAGACCGGCATTTCTATCTACTCCTTTCGACATACAAACAAAAGGAATATTCATTTCAAATTTATCCATTACCTCTTTAACAATGCCTAAATGCCCTCTGCCGCCGTCTATAATCATTAAGTTTGGCAATTTATGCGGCTCATTCTTAAGTCTAGTTAATCTTCGTGTTAAAACTTGCCGGAGCATTTCATAATCGTCACCTTTAGTCATGTCATCCCCGCAAGGCATTGTTGCGTGGATCAATTTTACCTCTGTCATCCCGTGGTCAAGCCACGGGATCCAGTTAAAAATACTAAAATTATTAGTATTTTTTATTGTTTTTATGGACCCCGTGGTCAAGCCACAGGGTGACACAGTGGATTTTACCGGTCTACGCAACAATGCCTCCCCGCGAAGGCGGGGATCCAGATTGTTTATTAATGTACTGGATCCCGCTACAAGCTCGCGGGATGACAGTGGGAAAGTGCGGGAGGACAATGAGAAAACCCGATATTCCTTTTTATCAAAACCGGCTTTACCGGCAACTACCATAACACCAACCGCAAACTTACCTTGAATATGGCTATTATCATAAATCTCAATTCTTTCAGGAATTTCAGAAAGACCAAATAGCTCTTTGATTTCAAGCATAATCTCTTGATTTTTTGCAAATTTCTTCAAATATTGCTCTAGAGAGAATAAAGCATTTGTTGCGGCGTTCTGAACTAGATTGGCCTTACCTCCACTAATAGGTATTATAATATTGAGTTTAGTAATATTATTGATTTTCTTAATCGCCTCTATCACATTCTCTTTATCATTGATTTCACGATTAATTATAATTTCCGCAGGCACTTGTTGTTTTTGATAAAATTGTAATAAAAAATATTCTAATACTTCTTCTTTAGTACTATTTTCGGTAGAAGTAGGAAAATAAGGAATATTACCGCATGCTTGCCCTGCCCTATATAAAAACACTTCTACACAATAATGTCCGTTCTTTTCTACAATAGCGATTATATCTGCGTCTTTAACAATATCTGAAACACCTGCCTTAAGCTGCACATAACTAAGTGCCTTAATACGGTCTCTGATTTCTGCCGCCTCTTCAAAACGCATCTGACTACTTAGCTCTTCCATCTTTTTAGATAAGTTCTCTTGGAGTTCTTTAGTACGACCTTGTAAGAAATCTTTTACCTGCGTTACTAAGTCTCTATAGACTTCCTTGTTTATTTTACCGACGCAAGGAGCATAACAACGTTTTATTTCATATTGTAAGCAAGGGCGAGTGCGTGAATTAAAGCAATTATCCGTGCAGGAACGTAATTTAAAAATTTTTTGTAGTTCGGTCAAAGTAGTATTAACTTCCGTAGGTGAGGCAAAAGGACCGAAAAATTTTCCGTCATTTAGAGTTTTACCTCGATATTTTAGCAATTGCGGAAAATCATGATCTAAACGTAACTTGATGAAAGGAAAAGACTTGTCGTCCTTAAGAAGAATATTAAATTTCGGCTGAAATTTTTTGATTAGCTGTGCTTCTAAAAGTAGTGCTTCAACTTCGGAATTAGTGATGCTGTACTCTAAAAAACAAGTATTTGCAATCATCCGAAGCGTCTTATTATCTAAATCGCTTTTAATGTAATTAGTAAGGCGTTTCTTTAAATTTTTAGCTTTACCGACATAGATAACCTGCTTGTTAACGTCAAACATTCGATAAACCCCTGAACGTTCAGGAGCATCTATAAGTTTAGATTTAATTAACTCACTTCCAGTAATTTCTAGGGTCATGTGTATAGTTTCCTATGTCATTCCCGCGAAGGCGGGAATCCAGAAAAAATAATCTTAATATTGATATAAAAATTAAACCTAAAAAAACAAGTTTTTTATAGGTTTTACTGGATTCCCGCCTTCGCGGAAATGACATAGAAGAGTGAACCATGCAACAATAACCTTCAATTCCCCGTTGTATTATACGGATTGTCATTTGCTACTTTAACATCCACTGTTTTTCGTGTATTGTCATCAAAGAAAAAGGTTATTTTAAACTCATCTCCTACATTTAAATCTACTTTTGGGTCATAAAGCATAATATGCATGCCACCAGGCTTAAAATCAACATTAATATTACCGGCGATTGAAAATGGATAATCCACTTTTACCATTTTACTAACCCCTTGATCATTAATTGTTTGATGAATTTCTATTCCACTTACCTTATCTGAAGATATATTCACTAAATTATAACTCTTACTTCTACTATTTATTAATGTAAAATACATAGCAGAATTGCTAACTTTACCTTGCACATTTGTTGTAGGTCTTGCCCAAGGCTGTGCAAAGTTAACGGCTGCCTCTGCAGGTAATAGATCATCGAGCTGATCAGAAGAAGAATTTGTAGAATTAGGATTTTGAGCTGTTTGGTTATCAGCATAGCTTACTGCACAAATTAAAGTTATAAAACCAACTAATAAAGTTTTTAGCATAATAGTACCTATGATAAATTAAAATAGGATATTAGCATAAGTTATTTTTTTTGCAAAATATTCTTACGCACCTCTTCAGGAAATTTCTCTATTGCATAACGTAGCATAGTTCTTGGCATTTGTAATATATAACGCTCCAAAAAATCTATTAACTGCTTTTCATCTTTTTTGCCTGCTTCACGTAGCATCCAACCTATTGCTTTATGCATTAAATCATGTTTATCGTTTAAGAGTAATTTTGCTATTTCAAAAGTCGTATCTAACTCATTATTTTTAATAAAATACCAAGTAGCAACTATAGCTATTCGTCTTTCCCAAAGAATTTCCGATTTTGTTAATGTAAAAAGATAATCCTTTTCTTTATCCCATAAATAAGCTCCAATTATATGATGGGCTGAAGCATCCACTAAATTCCAATTATTTACGTGTTTTATATTGTTTAAATAAAAATTATAAAAAACTCTTTATCTTGTGCTTTCTGATATTGCATAATCAAAATAGCTAACGCTAAAAATCTTTCTTCATTAAATTCTGAAGTAATAAGGCGGCTTAAATCCCCCACATTTAAATTATAATAACTTTTAGCTATTTTAGTAAAGTCGGTACGGTAACCCCAATAAACCGGTCATGCTCTCCATACTCTCCTTTCCTAGTTTTAAAGAACAACGTTCTACGTTCTAAAGGAATAGTAGCGTTCTCAAGTAAAATATTTCTAATGTGTTGTAAATTTTCTCTCATGTTCAATAAGCCATTTTTTACGATGTAATCCCCCGCCATATCCTCCAAGTTCGCCATTGCTATTAATAATACGATGACAAGGAACAATTATTGCTAACTGATTCATACCGTTAGCATTTGCAACAGCTCTATAAGAAGTAGGTTTGCCCAAAGCTTTAGCCTGATTTAAATAACTTCGTGTTTCACCGTAAGGTATATTAATTAATTCTTGCCAAGCCATTTTTTGAAATTCGCTTCCTAAAAGATATATAGGCGTATTAAATTTTTGTAAAGTACCGGTAAAGTAAAATTTAAGCTCCTCTTCAATCATTAAAATTGGTTCAGTACTTCCAGGAATAATAGCAGATTTCGTCTTAATTCTTAGCCTTTCAATTTCCAGCTCTAGACCTCTTCTATCAACAAATTCTAATAAATAAAGTAATTTTTCATCGCTAATTGCAATTATAGCACCAAGAGGCGTATCTAACCAAGCTGCTTTTAAAATATTTAAATACAGGTTAAATTTTGTCGGCGGTCCTCCCATTATTTTAGAGAAAGCATCTCGAAAACCTCTACTTGATTCATAACCCATATCAATTTGTGTATTAATTACCGATTCACCCATGCGAATTTGCTTCATCGCAATACCCATACGCCTTGCTCTTACATATTCTACAAACGTCATACCGAAACGTTTTTTAAATTGGCGACGTGCTGTAGAAGCATCTACTGATAACTCATCAAAATCACTATCTTTCCATCGTTTAGCAGGATTAAGCTCAATAGCATTAACAAGAGTACAAACTAAATCCGAAACTTCGCAAGGATGTGAAAGAGGCTTGCAACGCTGACAAGGTCTATATGAAGCATGCAAAGCTTCCTTAGCAGTTTTATAAAATTCACAATTTTCAAATTTAGGTTTCCGTGCAGGACAAGTCGGTCTACAAAATACTCCTGTTGTTTTAACCGCTACAAAAAAGATATTTTCATACCTGTCATCTTTATTAATTAATGCCTGATAATATTCTTATCTTTGAAGCTCATTAAACATATTAATTTATCCTATAATATAAATTTATAATTATATTATATGAACTTTTTAAAACCCCTGTAACCGAAATTCAGGTATTGATTTTTTATTTAATAATTCTGTCTCTCATACTCAATGAGCCATGTTTTACGATCTAGCCCTGAACCGTAACCGCCAAGCTCACCGTTATTATTGATGATGCGGTGACACGGAATAATTATAGCAAATTTATTTGCTCCGTTAGCATTTGCAACAGCTCTATAAGATCTTTCCATACCTATTAATTTAGCTTGAGTGAAGTAACTTCTTGTTTCACCGTAAGGTACGTTTGTTAGCTCTTGCCATACTAATTTTTGAAATTCGCTTCCTGAAAGATATATCGAAGTATTAAATTTTTTAAAATACCGTTAAAGTACAATTTTATGACAATTAATAACCAAAATCAACCAAAAGATAATCATAATATTACTAAAATAAATTGGAATCTTCAATTATCTCCTATATCTGTCACATTAATACCATATCAGCAAGAAGAGAATATCATTAACTCGACGATCACAAATTATACTGATATAATTAAATATAAGTTAGAATTACAAGAAGCAAATAATAAATTGAAAGAATCTGAGTTATTTAAAAGAGATGTGGTTCAAAATATGGTACATGGATTAAAGATTCCATGTAATGGAATCTTTTCATTAGTAACAGCTCTTTATGAAATAGAAGATAATCCTGAAAAAAAGGATTATTTAGCTAGTGTGGTAAGTTGTGCTGAAGAATTACTGGATTATTATAACAATATACTTAGTTATCTACAGAATAATTCTGGATTACCTCCTATAGTTTTAAATAAGTTTGATCCAAAACAGTTGGTAAATAAGATTATTGATAAAGCGATGCCAATAGCTCAACGTAAGGGATTAAATTTATCTTGTAATTTTCAGTATGATTTAACAAATGCTATAATTAGTGATACTTATAGAATAGGAGCAATATTAGAACAGTTAATAGATAATTCTATTAACTTTACTAAAGCAGGAAAAGTTGTGGTAACAGTGAACATGTTTGGTATTAGTCCAGCCGTTTCAGAATCAGAACAACAAAACAGAGAAATGGTATTCCAATTTATGGTGCATGATAGTGGCATTGGTCTGTCTAAAGAAATCAGGAAACATCTTCATGAAAAGATTGATAAATTTGATGTTGCTATACAATATCATGGACTTGGATCAGGATTAAGTTTTGTAAAACGTCTAATTGGTGAGCTAAATGGAGAGATTGAAGTAACAAGTGAAAAAGGTAAAAGTACTACTATCGTCTGTAATATACCAATTAAGTTACCTCTTCTTGATGATCTGATTTATGATACATAATGTTGATATTGATAAGGTTTTGATGATTATGCATTAACTAATAATGATGATTTTCTTGATTATTGCGATTTACTTGCTACACTTAAATAACCCCGATTATGGATAAGAAATACATGGTTTATTAGGTTTAAGTTGGTAAGCAATAAGAGCAGAGAATAGAGAAGTAAAAAAATTAATAGGTGATCGATGTCTGGAAGGAGTAATATTAAAATTCTCTTTTATGTAGCCAAAAATGGTTTCGATAATGAATCTCTTCCTTAAAAGGATTTTATCCAAAAGAGGTAATAAATAGTTTTTCATATCCTTTCTTATTCCGGTAATTTTTATTAAACCTTGCTTATAAAGTTTTGTAAACATTTTTTCTGAAATAAACTCCTTATCATCATAACACTTACCTTTTAGACCTTTTTTGATAACCATTGCTTCAAATGCAATTCTGTCATCAACATTACCTTTGGTAATTTTAACAGCAATAATTTCTCCCTTATCATTGATTATCATATGAAGCTTGAATCCAAAAAACCAATCGACAGAACTACGTCCCATTTTTGCAAGATTATTAAAAGTTCTGTTAGAATTAATTCTGATATTTTTACATACTGCAAAATGTGTGGAATCTGCATAATAAATTCCCGTTCTTTTCCCACTTAAGTAATGTAACATCACAATCAATGGCAGAAATAATGAAGGAATAAGCTGAACAAATCTCTCATAACAAGGTGGATTCCTGAACAAATTACCATTAATAATAAAGTTTTGGTAATAAGCTTTTAAATGTTTATATGCACTAAAATGGTAAAAATCATTATTGAGAGTTCTTCACTTAAGGAAAGCTTACCTTCTCTAAATCTTTGCTTATTACTTTTCAGCAATTGATGTTTTACCCATTTCTCATAAATTTTACAAAATTTATCTACTATACAAAATATTGTAGTATATTTACACATGTTATTAAACCTTTATTTTACTCCTTCAGTGCCCTATTTATATAAGGTTTAATAACTCTTGTAACCTTCCTTCCTCTCTATTCCTTATCCATAATCGGGGTTAAGTTAGATAAATTAATTGCTTTACTCTCTTACCCAATATATTGTTGTCATTTAATTGTCTTGTATAACATATTACCTGCTATTTCATATTGGGCTGATAATGGGAAATTTCTTAATACGTTGGTTACTTTTATAACAGTAATAATTATTTCTTTTTTAATTTATTTCTTTTAAAATTGAAAAGCCTATAGAGCATTATAGAAAAAGATATAAAACTCATAATTTAGCTTAATATTTAAAACTATGCTATATTACATAAATAAAATTCTTTCAAACAATAAGGTACAAGCTGTTATCTTAGGGATAATCGGGCTTGGTATTGTTACTGTTCTCACGTCATATAATATAGACGATCCGTCTTTTAACTCGGTCACAACAGAGTACCCTAATAATTTAGTCGGAATTTTTGGCTCTTATTTATCGGATTGTTTATATCAATTTTTTGGATTGGCTGCTTTTATTATACCGCTTGCTTGCTTTGTTTGGGTGAGAAATTGTTGGTATGGAAGATATCGCGGCTCATTTATCCGTATATTTGTAATGTTGCTCGCTCTCGTTAGCAGTAGCACGTTATTATCTAAGATTAAGCTAGAATTCATACCGGCAAATGCAGGCGGAGCTATTGGAATAATAGCTTCTAATTTTTTTGAGCGATTTACAAATCAACTATACTTATTATTAATATTTTTTACCTTTATTATATTAGTTGTTTTACTTGAAATTAAATTTACTTCTTTAAGTAATTTTATTATTAAGCTAGGTAAATTTTTAATCTATCGGGTACAATCTTTTTTACATAATGTATTTTCACGATTGTCGTCGATAAGATTATTCCCTACTAAAAAAAGTGATAAGATAACTATAACTTCTTCTTACCAAAAGCCTGTAAGTGAAAAAGTAAAATTCACTGAAGAAGCAAGACCCATACCTGCAAATCCTATAAAATTCTTTAGCAAACCTGTTAGCCCTAAAATATCTCAAAGCGAAATAGCAGAATTGCCGCCTATTTCCTTATTACGTGATCCTGAAAACCATCATGTAAAAGGGGCTTCTTCCTCAGAGCTTAAACAAAAGGCTGAAGAGTTATTAACCGTGCTTAATGATTTTGGAGTTAAAGGGCAGATAATTAATATCAATCAAGGACCGGTGGTAACTCAATATGAATTTGAGCCGGCAGCAGGTACTAAAACATCAAGGGTAGTAGGATTATCTGGCGATATAGCACGCTCACTATCTGCTTTATCAACAAGGATAGCAGTCATACCCGGCAAAAACGTACTTGGTATTGAGCTTCCTAATAAGCAACGTGAATTCTTTTGTTTGAAAGAGCTTATAGAGACTCCCGAATACCAAGACAAATCAACTTTATTGCCGTTAGTCTTGGGTAAAGATTTAGCAGGTAAGCCGTTAATTGCCGATCTTGCTAAAATGCCTCATTTATTAGTAGCAGGAACCACCGGCTCAGGTAAATCCGTCGGTATTAATGCGATGATTGTATCGCTCTTATACCGCTATACTCCCGAAGAATGCCGCTTTATCATGATCGATCCAAAAATGCTTGAATTATCGGCTTATGATGGAATACCGCATTTGCTAACTCCCGTGGTAACCGAGCCTTCTAAGGCGGTAGTTGCTCTTAAATGGGCAGTTAAGGAAATGGAAAACCGTTATAGAATGATGAGCAATATCGGTGTTAAGAATATCGCAGGTTATAATGCAAAAATCTTAGAAGCGGTTAAAGAGAATAGAGTAATTGAGCGTTCGATTCAAACGGGTTTTGATCCTGAAACCGGTAAGCCTATTTACGAAACTGTTACGATGAATATGGAAAAACTACCTTACATTGTGGTTATTGTTGATGAGATGGCTGATTTAATGCTAATTGCCGGTAAGGATATTGAAATGCTGATTCAAAGGCTTGCTCAAATGGCAAGAGCGGCAGGCATTCATATTATTATGGCAACGCAAAGACCTTCTGTAGACGTTATTACCGGTGTTATTAAAGCCAATTTTCCAAGTCGTATTAGCTTTAAAGTTACCTCTAAAATCGATAGCCGAACGATTTTAGGCGAGCAAGGCTCCGAGCAGTTACTCGGTATGGGTGATATGCTATTTATGGGTAATACTTCAAAGATAAGTAGGGTACACGGACCGTTTGTTAATGAAGCCGAAATTGAGAAAATTACGGAATATTTGAAAGAGACCGGTACACCTGAATATATCTCTGCCGTTACCGAGCAGTCTGAAGAAGACGATAGTAGCATTGATATCGGTGACGGCACATCTGATGAAGTGCTTTACAAAAAAGCCGTGCAGATAGTGCGTGACGAGCGAAAATCTTCCATTAGCTATATCCAAAGGTCGCTTAGAATCGGCTATAACAAAGCCGCCAACTTAGTTGAGAAGATGGAGAAAGAGAGAATAGTCTCACCACCGAATCATACAGGTAAAAGAGAGATATTATTGCCTGAGAGGTAAATGTCATTCCCTCGAAGGCGGGAATCCAGTACTTTTAGCTGTCATACCGTGGCTTGACCACGGGATCTTGTATCACAGACTTCGTGGCAATCTCGTCAAATATCCTGAGATTGCTTCGTCAATTACTTGCGTAATTTCCTCGCAATGACGACTCGGTATCTACATTTATCATTGACATTATTAATATATTTTAATAATTGCCGCCGCAATATATTAAATAATGGAAATAATTCAATGACTACCTCTAACACTGGAACCAGACACCCAAGTTACTATGCCTCATATGCAAAAATTACCCCTAAAGATTATATAATATCACGTCTTAAAGCTTTAAAAGCTAAGATAGCGAAAGTAAACCCGATGGCTATAAGAGATAATAAATGGTCGGATTTACATATAGCGGTAGGGTCTAAAGAAATAAAGTTAGTAGAAGCTTTGTGTAATGAAAAAAATATTAATGCTACAGATGCTAAATGTAGAACTCCTTCGGAGTTAGCAATACTTGGTCATGATTTAGAAATAGTAAAATTTTTAGTTCAGATGGGAGGAAAGATTGGTCCTAACATGTATGGTTGGTCTGCTATTCACTTAGCAATAAAAATCGGTAATGTGTAGAAATGGTAGAATATTTATATGAGAATACGGAATTTCAAAAGTACGATAAATATGGCTATACTTTACATGATTGGGCAAGAGCAATGGGGAATGGTAAAATAGTACAATTTTTTCATGATAAAAATCATAATAATAAAACGCCTCTAGAGCTAGCCGTAGAATCGAAAAATATCTCGTCAGTAAAAGCGTTAATTAGCAAAGGTGCTAAATTTGATATTAAAAGCGAACTCGGTTATAAGATTTTTGAACTTGCTATTGATTCTGAAGATTTGAGATTAATATAGTATCTAACCCTGATTATGGATAAGAAATACATGGTTTATTAGGTTTAAGTTGGTAAGCAATAAGAGCAGAGAATAGAGAAGTAAAAAAATTAATAGGTGATCGATGTCTGGAAGGAGTAATATTAAAATTCTCTTTTATGTAGCCAAAAATGGTTTCGATAATGAATCTCTTCCTTAAAAGGATTTTATCCAAAAGAGGTAATAAATAGTTTTTCATATCCTTTCTTATTCCGGTAATTTTTATTAAACCTTGCTTATAAAGTTTTGTAAACATTTTTTCTGAAATAAACCCCTTATCATCATAACACTTACCTTTTAGACCTTTTTTGATAACCATTGCTTCAAATGCAATTCTGTCATCAACATTACCTTTGGTAATTTTAACAGCAATAATTTCTCCCTTATCATTGATTATCATATGAAGCTTGAATCCAAAAAACCAATCGACAGAACTACGTCCCATTTTTGCAAGATTATTAAAAGTTCTGTTAGAATTAATTCTGATATTTTTACATACTGCAAAATGTGTGGAATCTGCATAATAAATTCCCGTTCTTTTCCCACTTAAGTAATGTAACATCACAATCAATGGCAGAAATAATGAAGGAATAAGCTGAACAAATCTCTCATAACAAGGTGGATTCCTGAACAAATTACCATTAATAATAAAGTTTTGGTAATAAGCTTTTAAATGTTTATATGCACTAAAATGGTAAAAATCATTATTGAGAGTTCTTCACTTAAGGAAAGCTTACCTTCTCTAAATCTTTGCTTATTACTTTTCAGCAATTGATGTTTTACCCATTTCTCATAAATTTTACAAAATTTATCTACTATACAAAATATTGTAGTATATTTACACATGTTATTAAACCTTTATTTTATTCCTTCAGTGCCCTATTTATATAAGGTTTAATAACTCTTGTAACCTTCCTTCCTCTCTATTCCTTATCCATAATCGGGGTTAGTTATGCTCCTGCCGGTGGACATTTAGAATTTGGAGAAACATTTGAAGAATGTGCTATCCGTGAAGTCTTAGAAGAAACAAATCTAATCATTGAAAACCCACAATTTATAGCGGTGACTAACGATTTTTTTGAAAAAGAGCAAAAGCATTATGTCTCGATTTTTCTTAAAGCTCATTGTTTAAATGAACATGAATTACAAAATCTTGAACCTGACAAGGTAGAAAGTTGGCAGTGGTTTGCTCTTGATAACTTACCTGATAATCTTTTTCTACCTCTAAAAAGACTAATTGAGAAACAATGTTATTTATATAAAGAAATTATTGATTAACCCAATTTATCTAATTTTAAATATCCGGATGCGTATTTGTGTAAAACACTAGAAATAAGAGTTTGATAAGGCATCCCCTCCTGTACTGCAATTCTTTTTATATGATTTAAATCGTATAACGGCAATCTAATATTAATTCTTTCCAATTTTTTAAAAAAATTAGCTGCTGCGATTTTAGCTATATTTTTTTGGTTCTCTAGTTCTTTTCCAGGTAACTCTAAAAGTTCACCTTTTTCAAAATAATCTAATATTTCTTGTTCTTCTTCAGTCAATTTGTATTTTTTCACAATCTAAACCTTAGTTTGACAATATAATCATAACTTAGCAATATTAATAAATGATCACCTTATTTAAATTATGATAATACAGATTTTGTTGTTGCGGTGGATTTAGTGGTGGGTTTGAGAAGACTTGAACTTCCGACCTCACGCTTATCAGGCGTGTGCTCTAACCAGCTGAGCTACAAACCCACAATATAGAGATGTGGTGAGCTCGCCGGGATTCGAACCCGGGACCCTTTGATTAAAAGTCAAATGCTCTACCGACTGAGCTACGAGCTCTTAAATATATTTATGCTTTTTCTGTGTGTCATCCTGTGGTCAAGCCACGGGATGACATCTAAGTATAAAATATATTCAAAAATTATGTTTTACTTTATCGCCAAAAAAGGCTAATTTGTCAACAATTATTTTTTAATTTAAATATAGGCAGTTTATGCAGCATCAGGACGTGGCTATAATTATCCCCTCAAGGCTAAGTTCAACTAGGCTTAAACAAAAACCTTTACAGCTTATCGGCTCTATAACTTTAATCGAGCGGGTATTAAAACAAGTAAATCAGACTAACCTTAAGCATATATACGTTGCAACCGATTCGGAAGAGATAGCAAAAATTATTAAAAAAGTCGGAGGGAAAGTAATATTTACCGATAGCAATATCCCTACCGGCACTGATCGTACTTATGAAGCTTTTAAATTAATTCCAAATAATCAAAATATTAATTACATAGTTAATGTACAGGGAGATATGCCTTTCATTGAACCTAGCTCTATTTTGAAAATTATAGAATATTTAAAAAACAGCGAATACGATATTGTTACACCGGTAGTAAAAGTAGATAGGGAATCAGTGGAAGCTAGTAGTAATGTTACCGTAGCGGTTGACTCAGCGGGAAAAGCATTGTATTTTTCGCGTAGTCTTATTCCAAACGGTGCAGAAGAATTTTTATATCATGTAGGCATGTATGGTTTTCGCAAAAACGCTTTAGAAAAATTTGTATCTCTTAAGCCAACTTTTTTAGAAAAAACAGAACGTTTAGAACAATTACGTGTCCTTGAAAACGGTATGACTATAGGTACATGTTTAGTTGAGAATGTTCCTATTTCCGTAGATACGGAAGAAGACTTAAAAAAAACAGTAAAATTTTACGAAAATATTAATAAACTAGGCTTATAATAAATAATGGTACGTTTCATTTTTGTTACCGGCGGCGTTGTTTCATCACTCGGTAAAGGTCTAACGGCAGCATCTCTTGCTATGCTATTACAAGAGAAAGGATTTAAAGTTTGCGTACGAAAACTAGACCCTTATCTTAACGTCGACCCTGGGACTATGAATCCTCACGAACACGGGGAAGTATATGTAACGGATGACGGAGCAGAAACCGATCTAGATCTTGGCCATTATGAACGTTTTACCGGAGTTTCCTCGTGCAAGTTTGATAGTATCACGACAGGAGCGATATACTCAAAATTACTTAAAGATGAACGTTTAGGAAATTACACCGGCGTTACCTTTCAAATCATCCCGCATGTTACGAATATAATAAAAGATTTTATACTTTCAAACACCAAGGGTTTTGATTTTATTATTTGTGAAATAGGCGGTACAGTCGATGATATTGAAGGTCTACCGTTTTTTGAAGCTATAAGGCAAATCGGTAACAAATTAAAAAGCAAAAATTGTTTATTTATTCATTTAACATTATTATCTTATGTTAAAACCGCCCGTGAATTAAAAACAAAGCCTACCCAACACTCAGTTAAAGAATTACGTGCTATAGGTATTTCACCTAATATACTAGTCTGTCGTGCAAAACGTAATATTTCAAAAAGCGAAATAGATAAAATAGCTTTATTTTGTAATATAGAATCTGAATATGTTATTCCGGCAATAGATCAAAAAAATATATATTTAGTACCGATTGCGTATCATAAATTCAGGTCTTGACAATAAAGTATTAAAATTTTTTAATATTAATGTCGTGCCGTCCAAATTAGATAAATGGCATGATATAATTGGTAGGCTAAAAGATTCTAATTCAAAAGTAAGAATCGCTATAATAGCTAAAAAAGATGCTTATAAATCAGTAATCGAGGCACTTATGCAGGTATTTATTACAAATACAAAATTGACTTAGTATGGATAAATGCTGAAAATCTAACTGAAGAGAATATTAATAAAAAATTATTAGATATAGACGGGATTTTAGTACCGGGCGGATTTGGAAAACGGGCAACTGAAGGAAAAATTATAGCAATAAAATATGCCCGTACTAATAACATACTTTTTTTTGGAATATGTTTCGGTATGCAATTTGCGACAATCGAAATAGCTCAGAATTTAATCGGTATTAAAGATGCAGTAACGGAAGAATTTAAAGTAGACGGTACAAAAATTATTGAGAAAATAAATAAAAACCGTGAAGACTCAAAAATAACAATTAAAAATGTAAAAAAGACTATGAGGCTTGGCTCTTATCCTTGTAGTTTGGTTGCAAGTACCATTGCAGCTAATGCTTATAAAAGCCTTGAAATAAATGAGAGACATCGTCATAGATATAAATTTAATAATAAAACGGAGTAGTATTTAGCGGTTTTTCAAAAGATGAAGAGATTGTAGAAATAATTGAACTACCGGCACTTCGTTGGTTTGTAGGAGTACAATTTCATCCAGAATTTAAATCTAAACCTTTTGAAGGTTATCCTTTATTTATTGAATTTGTTAAGGCTGCAATTGAGTATAATAAATGTAATTAACAACAATATATGAGACTATTTTAAAAAATCTTGATATAGTTTTTATTATAGTCTAGGTTGCATAAAAAATAATATAGCCGGACAGTTTTTGAAAAGCGTTTGATGTCATTCCCGCGAAAGCGGGAATGACATATAAAGCTCTAAGCCTTGCAAAAACATAACATTTTTAAAAACTATTCGGTACTAAAAAAATAAGCTCATAGTAAATCAATGGATGCCGTGGATTCTAACTTCACAATTTGGAATAAAGCCAGAAACAGTAAATTTAGGCATATAGTATGGCCGATTAGATCGTATGAATTAACTAAATTCATCCCGATGGCTTTACTAATGTTTTTTATTCTACTTAATCAAAACTTAGTTCGTAGTATTAAAGATAGTTTTGTTGTTACCTTAATTAGCTCGGAAGTATTGAGTTTTATCAAACTTTGGGGCGAAATGCCGATGGGAATTTTATTTGTTATCCTTTATTCTAAACTCTGTAATATTATGACAACAGAGCAGGTTTTTAGGATAATTACCGGTACTTTTTTATTTTTCTTCGCAATTTTTGGTTTTATTTTATTTCCGTACAGAGAGTTTTTTCATCCCGATCCCGAATTAGTTAAACATTATATAACCCTTCTTCCCCATTTAAAGTGGTTTTTAATAATCTGGGGACAATGGAGCTTGGTATTGTTTTATATTATGGGCGAATTATGGCCGGTTATAGTTTTTACTCTTTTATATTGGCAGCTTGCAAATAAAATTACTAAAGTCGAAGAAGCACCGAGATTTTACTCATTTTTTACTTTATTTGGACAAACTAATTTACTCATCTCAGGAACCGTAATTATTTATTTTGCTAAGAGCGAGCATTTCTTATTACCTTTATTTTCTCATCTAAACGATACAAATGAAATCCTTTTAAAGTCTTTTATTACGGTTATTTTAATATCCGGATTAATTTGTCTAGCTCTTCATAAATTTATTGATAAATCAGTCGTAGAAGCTGACAAAAATATTAAATTTAAAAATCAAAGAACGGATATATTAAAATTAAGCTTGGTCGAAAGTGCAAAAGTAATATTGACTTCTAGATATCTCGGTTTTATTTGTCTTCTTGTAATGTCTTATTCTATGAGTATTAGCCTAATAGAAGGATTATGGATGTCAAAAGTAAAACAACTCTATCCTGCTACAAAGGATTTTATATCCTATCACGGTGAAGTGTTTTTTTGGACGGGAGTACTCACGTTAGTTAGTGCGTTTTTAGGAAGTAGTTTAATTAGAATATGCGGCTGGTTTTGGGGAGCTATTATAACACCGATTATGATGTTTGGAGCAGGTGTTATGTTCTTTTCATTCACGGTTTTTGAAAATCATCTAGGAAATATCGTAAATACTCTCGGCTATAGTTCGCCGCTTGTCGTTATAGTTTTTATCGGCGGACTTTGGCATATACTTTCCAAATCCGTAAAATATTCACTTTTTGATGCTACTAAAGAAATGGTATATATTCCGCTCGATAGTGAAATGAAGACCAAAGGTAAAGCTGCCGTTGATGTTATGGGTACTAAAATCGGTAAATCAATAGGTGCTATTATTCAATTCATATCCTTTAGTATTTTCCCGAACGCCGTACATAACGACATAGCCGGCTTATTGATGTTTAGCTTTGTAAGCGTATGTCTATTATGGCTATATGGCGTGAAAGTTTTATCAAAATATTATAATAAGATGATACAACGTTGATAAGGGTATCCATTCCTGCGAAGGCTTGCTTGCGTTGATACCTAATCGTCATGAGCTACGCAGCCGTAGGCTGCGTGACAATCCAGTAAAAAATAAAAAGATGCTAAAGATTAGCATTTTTAAACTGGATTGCTTCGTCAAAATTTTCAATTTTTCCTCGCAATGACGGGAAAACCAATCCACGCAGGAATGACATCAAACCATACAACAAGGTCGGCTTGACCACTAGTGACAATCGTGAAATCGATCCACGTAATAGTTGATCAAACTAATGTATTTTGAGCATCCTCTCCTATTAATCCTTGATCAAGCAAATCAAAAGCCTCATCCAAGCACTTATATACTGCATTTTCTTGAGCTACTTCCGAATAATCTTCGATTAACCCTAGATTTTGACAAGTAATAACAAGTTTAGCTTTTAAACCATCACTCTCTTGATTTTCAATATAATCTAATATTATTTTTGAAACAGCTTGGCTGCTATCCTTTGCTTTTTCATATTTATTTTTTAAGCTCTGTAATCTGTCAACATATACTCTTAACGTCTCTACTTCTTTACTTTGATGTATTAAACCCTTTGTTTTTTCAATTCGTTTTATTAACCGCTCTGCCTCTTCATGCGGTTCTTTACATTGTCTTACTAAATTTGCTTTTGTAAAATTAGTATTAGCATTATTATGCATTAATAGTGAAAGAATAATTTTGTTTTCTACTGAGTTACGACCACAGTAATGTAATACTTCACCCATCTGTTTATAGTCATTCACCGTAGCACCATATTCAAGTAACATTTTGGCTTTTTTAAAATTACCTGTAACCTCTAAAGCTGTTTTATCATTCTCATCTCGTATATTAGGATCAATACCTTTTTGAAGTAACTTTTTAAGATCTGCTAAGTCAGTTATATAATGTAACCCCGATTATGGATAAGAAATACATGGTTTATTAGGTTTAAGTTGGTAAGCAATAAGAGCAGAGAATAGAGAAGTAAAGAAATTAATAGGTGATCGATGTCTGGAAGGAGTAATATTAAAATTCTCTTTTATGTAGCCAAAAATGGTTTCGATAATGAATCTCTTCAAAAGGATTTTATCCAAAAGAGGTAATAAATAGTTTTTCATATCCTTTCTTATTCCGGTAATTTTTATTAAACCTTGCTTATAAAGTTTTGTAAACATTTTTTCTGAAATAAACTCCTTATCATCATAACACTTACCTTTTAGACCTTTTTGATAACCATTGCTTCAAATGCAATTCTGTCATCAACATTACCTTTGGTAATTTTAACAGCAATAATTTCTCCCTTATCATTGATTATCATATGAAGCTTGAATCCAAAAAACCAATCGACAGAACTACGTCCCATTTTTGCAAGATTATTAAAAGTTCTGTTAGAATTAATTCTGATATTTTTACATACTGCAAAATGTGTGGAATCTGCATAATAAATTCCCGTTCTTTTCCCACTTAAGTAATGTAACATCACAATCAATGGCAGAAATAATGAAGGAATAAGCTGAACAAATCTCTCATAACAAGGTGGATTCCTGAACAAATTACCATTAATAATAAAGTTTTGGTAATAAGCTTTTAAATGTTTATATGCACTAAAATGGTAAAAATCATTATTGAGAGTTCTTCACTTAAGGAAAGCTTACCTTCTCTAAATCTTTGCTTATTACTTTTCAGCAATTGATGTTTTACCCATTTCTCATAAATTTTACAAAATTTATCTACTATACAAAATATTGTAGTATATTTACACATGTTATTAAACCTTTATTTTACTCCTTCAGTGCCCTATTTATATAAGGTTTAATAACTCTTGCAACCTTCCTTCCTCTCTATTCCTTATCCATAATCGGGGTTAATGTAGGGTACTTTTGTTTTCTGGGCTACCTACCGTATCAAAGCTTACATCTTTACTGTTCTTGCTATTAAGACTATTGTTAATACTAACGCATAAATCGTGAAACACATCTGGAACGGTTTTACATTCTTTTGTATTACTCCCCTTTCCCACACAAGATTTAATAATATTTATCAACTTAGAAATTTTAGGCATAGTTATTTTATTAAAATTCCATGTTTCATGGTATTTTCGACTCGGCATTATATTAATTAATCTATTTTAATCAAAGTCAATGTGAATGGTTAATTCATAAAAATTAACCAACTAACAATATAATTTAAAAATTCTTTTTTCTTGAATGTATTTGTAATATAGTAATAGGCATATTTAATATTTGTAGAGGGAGTAATGAAAAAAAATCCAAAAATCTCATTAATAGGTAGCGGTAACATAGGTGGTACGCTTGCTCACTTAATTAGCCTTAGAGAACTCGGCGATATCGTGTTATTTGATGTGGCTGAAGGAGTACCGCAAGGAAAAGCATTGGATCTCATGCAAGCCGGTACAATAGCCGGGTCTAATATCAAAATAAAAGGCACAAACGACTATAAAGATATTGAAGGATCTGATACCATAATTATTACTGCCGGTTTACCAAGAAAACCAGGGATGAGTAGAGACGATTTAATTAGCATTAACACCGGTATTATGAAAACGGTTGCAGAGAATGTTAAAAAATACGCTCCTGATGCCTTTGTAATAGTAATTACCAATCCACTTGATGTTATGGTATATGTCATGCTTAAAGAAAGCAGGCTACCTCATAATAAAGTAATAGGTATGGCAGGCGTACTTGACTCATCAAGATTTAATCTTTTTCTTGCTGAAGAATTTAAAGTATCGGTTAGCAATGTTAATAGCACGGTTCTCGGCGGTCATGGTGATGCAATGGTACCTCTTGCAAGATATTCTACAATATCAGGCGTACCGATACCTGACTTGATAAAAATGGGCTTATCAAGTAATGAGCGTATTGAAAAAATAATTGATCGTACTAGAAACGGCGGCGGTGAGATTGTTGCATTACTTAAAACAGGTTCTGCTTATTATGCTCCCGCAGCCTCAGCAATAGAAATGCTTGAAGCATATTTAAAAGATAAACGTCAAATTCTAACTTGTACCTCTTATTTACAAGGTGAGTACGGCGTACATGATTTATATGTCGGAGTACCTATTATTATCGGTAAAGAAGGTGTTCTAAAAGTAATAGAACTACAGTTAACTGCAGAGGAAAAAGCACTATTTGATAAATCAGTCGAAGGAGTTAAAAAACTCATTGAGACGATAAAATAAATGATAAAATTATATTAATGAAGCACAAATGCAACAATATTTAAAATATTGAATTAATACTAATTATTTAGTGTTGTTAATTTAACATAAATGGTATTACATTTTGGTTTATTTTTATTAATAGAGGGAAATTATGAAACATAAGAATGAATTAGACCAGCTAATAAGAAATCTTTATTTAATAAAAAATACTATATTTAAATAATATTTTAGAAACAGATAAACTAGCTATAACACGTACAACTAATTTTATAGAAGCTCTAATAAATAAAATAGACCCTAGAAAACCGGGATCGTATGTTTCTCAGCAACAAACTAACTTTAAAGTAGCAAATGATAAAAATATACAGGGTGCTAGTAAAGAAATTTATCTAAAAAACCTACCTATTAGTATTGGTAAAGTTGAAGGCTTTAAGGAAGACAGAAAAGGTAGAAAAGCAAAGGCTCAACTTGATGTCCTAATATCCCCTTCAGATTTTTCAGAATTATTAAGACTAAGTAATTCATTACCGGTCACTAATGAGCAAGGACTAGAAATAAAGGACAATATTAATCTATTGCAATTGATGGAAGAAGTTGTTCAGAAAGTAGGGAAAAGAGCTTAAATATACAACAAGATAAAAAAGTACTTGCCTCACAAGAAAATGAACAAGCTATAACACACGGTCAACAAAAAGTAGAACTTAGCCTTAAAGAAGCGATAATAAAGTTAAGGGAAGCAGTTCAAGAAACAATCAAAAATCCAACTAATAATGAAGAATTTAATAAGACATCAAAAGAAATTTTAGATTTGATTAATAATATCAACTCTCATCAACCATCTAGATTACAGGCAGCTAGAAATAAAATCCTGAGTAGTGGAGGAAGCCCTAATACTAAAAATACAAAAATAGAGGAATTTTTTCTTGAACAACATGAATGGGATAAATTTCAAGAATTAAGAGAAAGATTACAAAAAATAAAAGAGCCTAGAGAAAAATTAGATGAAATGAAAAATTTTTATGATGTGATTAATTCATTAGATAAAAATATCATTCTAGGAGTAATGCAAGAGAAACAAAAAGTGCAACAAGCTTCCAATCAAAAAGCACAAGAGATTATAAGAAGTAAATTTTTATACCTTGATAATGCCGGGAATTTTTCAGATGGTTTACAAAATTTATTTGAGAAGTTAAAAAATAAAGAAGAGACAGAGGAAAAAGAACTCATAGAAGCTTCTAAAAATATACTCAGCAAAAGTATATCAGTAAATAAAAATTACTTTCGTAATACTAATAATTCAAGCGAATTAGATTTACAATATAAGATGTTGTTAATAGATCATGCAGATAATATCTCGCAAAATATAAAGGAGGCTCTAGTCTTATATGCCGGAAGTAATAACAATAACAAAATTGATATATTATCTGAAGAATTAGCAAATAAATTTAAAAATATATCAAATTTAAATACAGCAAAAGATAAGTTAACGGCGACAAAAGAACTACAAAAATCTATCCAACAAAAAGAAGTAAACAATGAAAGACTTACTCAAGAAGAAATAAGATAATATTTATAAGACACTAGGTATATTTGAAGAAATTAAGGAATATGAAAAGAGCGAAAATTCACGTGATCCTCGCTTGTTAAATAAAAATTACTATAAGCTAACTGATCCGCGTCAGGAGCATAGAAGCGATAATATAGCTTTAGAGTGGGATGACACCGGAATGCTACCTCCTTCCCAAAATAGTGCCGTTTTAGATAAATTAAAAGAAGCAGTAGATGATTATATATCTGAGCTACAAAATGAAAAGCTATCTAAAGACACATCCCCAAAACACGTTAATATCAACAATGTATTACCTAAAATACGTAACTTGTTTAATGATGAATTAGCTAAAGATACGCCTCCAAAGCAGGTTGAGACAATAACTCATCTAATGCAGGAAGCAATACCGACTCCTCCTGCTCTTTCCTGGAATACTCATCCTATATTCGGTGATACAATAAAGTTCTTAAAGAGATTTAAAGAAGAGATCGATAAATTTCCACAAGATTATACTAAAGCCTCTACCATACCTCTATATTTAAGTAATGTTAATAGAAATTTAGGAAGAAGTGAATTTTTAGCAAGTATGGTATCGACTTCCCAAAAAGATGAGAGAATTAACAATATATTAGATAAGCTTCAAAAAATTTCTACTAATTGTAGTAAGATAAGTAATAGTGATGATAAGTTTAATAAAGAGATTAAAGAATCTTTTGTAGAAATTAATACCATATTAAAAAATATAATAGAATAAAGGACCTGAAATAGAATATTTAACCCCGATTATGGATAAGAAATACATGGTTTATTAGGTTTAAGTTGGTAAGCAATAAGAGCAGAGAATAGAGAAGTAAAGAAATTAATAGGTGATCGATGTCTGGAAGGAGTAATATTAAAATGTAAAAGTAAAGAATTGATCTGACAGTTAAGGATTGTTGGGTACGAAGAAAAAAGATAAGATAGTACCTGGCAAGTTTTAACAACCTACTAAAAAGGAGACTGTCAGATGACAACATATCAAGAAAAAATCATAAAGCCAAGAATCGGTTTATTAAAACTCGCTGAACAATTAGGGAATGTATCACAAGCTTGCAAAGTAATGGGTTATAGCAGGGATACATTTTATCGTTACAAAGAGCTCCATGATCAAGGTGGGGAGGGGGGAAGCTCTATATGAGATGACTAGACGTAAAGCTTGCATTAAGAATCGTGTGCCCGCAAATATAGAGGATGCTGTAGTTAATATAGCTGTTGAATTTCCAGCATTTGGTCAGGAACGTGCTGCTAATGAATTACGCAAAAGTGGGATAATCATTTCTGGTGGCGGAGTTAGATCTGTGTGGTTACGTCATGATTTAGAAAGTTTCAAAAAACGTCTAAAAGCTCTAGAGACTAAAGTAGCAAATGATGGTATTGTTTTAAGTGATAATCAACTTGCTGTTCTTGAAAAAGTTAAAAACCAACGTGAAGCTAGTGGTGAAATAGAAACTATGCACCCTGGCTACCTTGGTTCACAAGATACTTACTATGTTGGTAATATTAAAGGCATAGGCCGTATTTATCAGCAAACTTTTGTCGATACCTATTGAGGAGTAGCTATTTGTAAACTCTATACCGAAAAGACGGCTATTACAGCTGCAGACCACTTAAATGATAAGGTTATTCCATTCTTTGCAAACCATGATATCCCTCTGCTTAGAATATTAACTGATAGAGGTACGGAATATTGTGGAAAACCAGAAAACCATGCTTACCAACTATATCTTGGCATTGAGAATATCGATCATTCCAAAACTAAAGCATATAGTCCTCAAACCAACGGTATCTGTGAGCGTTTCCATAAAACTATGCAGGAAGAGTGCTATCACATTCTATTCCGCAAAAAATTTTATAATTCACTTGATGAATTGCAAACAGATATAGATAACTGGCTTGTGAGTTACAATAATGCAAGACCTCATTCCGGTAAACATTGCTTTGGTAAAACACCAATGCAATCTTTTACAGATTCACTTTATATTGCTAAAGATAAAAATATTGGTAATATTGGTAATATAGATAAAAATATTGGTAATATAGAGAGAATATCAGACAATTTGATGATTGCCCATCAAGCTGCCTGATTACTCAACTCTGTCAGATTAAGTCGTAACTTGTACAATTAAAATTCTCTTTTATGTAGCCAAAAATGGTTTCGATAATGAATCTCTTCCTTAAAAGGATTTTATCCAAAAGAGGTAATAAATAGTTTTTCATATCCTTTCTTATTCCGGTAATTTTTATTAAACCTTGCTTATAAAGTTTTGTAAACATTTTTTCTGAAATAAACCCCTTATCATCATAACACTTACCTTTTAGACCTTTTTGATAACCATTGCTTCAAATGCAATTCTGTCATCAACATTACCTTTGGTAATTTTAACAGCAATAATTTCTCCCTTATCATTGATTATCATATGAAGCTTGAATCCAAAAAACCAATCGACAGAACTACGTCCCATTTTTGCAAGATTATTAAAAGTTCTGTTAGAATTAATTCTGATATTTTTACATACTGCAAAATGTGTGGAATCTGCATAATAAATTCCCGTTCTTTTCCCACTTAAGTAATGTAACATCACAATCAATGGCAGAAATAATGAAGGAATAAGCTGAACAAATCTCTCATAACAAGGTGGATTCCTGAACAAATTACCATTAATAATAAAGTTTTGGTAATAAGCTTTTAAATGTTTATATGCACTAAAATGGTAAAAATCATTATTGAGAGTTCTTCACTTAAGGAAAGCTTACCTTCTCTAAATCTTTGCTTATTACTTTTCAGCAATTGATGTTTTACCCATTTCTCATAAATTTTACAAAATTTATCTACTATACAAAATATTGTAGTATATTTACACATGTTATTAAACCTTTATTTTACTCCTTCAGTGCCCTATTTATATAAGGTTTAATAACTCTTGTAACCTTCCTTCCTCTCTATTCCTTATCCATAATCGGGGTTAATTAGCAAAGGAGCTGTGGTATCAATAATACGACCAGCAGAAAAAGGTGATTTTAATGATATGTTAAAATCCCAAGGAGCAGAATCAGTCAGAAATCTTATAGAGCCTGAAATAGCAAAATTAACAGTAGCTAGCAATGTAGCTGAACTTAAATCATCCTTAAAAGCAAGTGATGATAGAAAATCACAATTTCAGTCTATAGAATTACTATTTTCAAAAATGGTAAATAACGATAATAACGGACTAAATAATTTGCAGCAACAGCAAATACAAGCTTTAGCACAGTTTGGCAAAACAGAGAATATCAATACCGCAATACAAATCTACAGAGAAAAAGGTATAGATTCTTGTCTGCTCTATAGTAACAAAATTTGCATAGCAGCAATAGAGAAGAAGATACAGAAGGATTTACAAATTATGCAGAATAAATTTGATCCTAATTATAATCTTGGTGATAAAAGATTTTCTGATATAGTAATATATGATTTTCAAGGCAAAAGCCATCTCGTTCCTGAAGATTACTTAAATGCCATAGGAAAAGATAAACAAGTAATGCAGTACATAAGTCCAAACTCAGAAATAGATAAAGAAATAAAAAATACGGTAAAGAATTGCTCTAAGATCAAACTAAATCAAGGAATAAGAGTTTAGAGTGTAGTGTAATAATATTTTATCAAGTTAAAAAATGTCAACATATGAGTGAACAAGGAAACCTGCTGGGTGATCCAGATAAGGATAAAAAGAAATCTAAGCATGATAAGATATTTCGTAAGGCACTGGAGAATCCTCTAGTTGCCCATGAGTTCTTTAATGCACATTTGCCCCCAAATATTAAAAGTTTAATAGATTTTCCTAGTTTAGCAATGAAAAATACCACTTTTGTAGAAAGCTCTTTAAAAGATTCTATCTCTGATGTTTTATTCTCATGCAAATTTGATAAACAAGACGGATATTTATTTTTGCTTGTCGAGCATCAATCAAAAGCAGATCATTTCATGCCTTTTAGGCTATTTAAATATATGATTAATATTTGTGAGCGACATTTAATACAAAATCCTCAAGCTAAGACTTTACCATTAATATACCCGATGATATTTTATAATGGTCAGTAGAAATACAATGTTGCAAGGAATTTATGGGATTTATTTGCTAATAACAAATTAGCAAAAGAATTATGGATTAATGATTACCAGTTAGTGAATGTTCATGAAATACCAGATGAGGAGTTTAAACAAAGAATATGGTCAGGGATATTAGAATTTTTTCTCAAACATATACATGAGAGGGAATTATTAAAAAGATGGCAAGAAATATCAGATATATTACCGGAATTAACTAAAATAACGATAGGTTATGATTATCTAGAAATGATATTATATTATACTTTGACAAAGATAGAGCAAGCTGATAAAATAAAGCTAGAGAATTTATTAACAAAGTTGAATCCAGAAATAGGAACAAGGCTTATGAGAAGTTTAGCACAGCATTGGCAACAAGAAGGGAAAGAACTAGGTATTCTTGAAGGCTTACAAGTTGGTGAAGCTAAAGGTATCCAAATCGGTGAAGCTGAAGAAAGAGTTGAGATAGCAAAAAAAATGCTATCCCAAGGTTGTAATGTTTCTTTAATTTCTAGTGTAACAGGTCTTGATGAAGCTTTTATTAGTTCTTTAGAGTAAATATGTTTTTTGTAAAATTTACTCTATACAAATTCTGAAATAACAAAAAAGTTTTTTATGCACAGCTTACCTCTAAAACTTGTAATACTAAATTAGCGATTTAAATGGGCATTATAATAGAATTTTTCTTTATAAGGTATCCCCCTCCATCAAACAATTGAAATCTTTTAAAAATGCCATTAAAATGGTTTTATGTTTTTGGATTTAAATCAAGTTTGTAAATTCATTTGTAATTTAGTAATTGGGAAATTACCCAAAAGTTTTACATAATAGGTAAGATCTTCTAGATTCATAATTTCAGAAGGCATTACTAATAATTTTCTTCTTTCTAGGTGGTTCATATTCACTCCATCACGCATGGAGTTAGCTCCGTATGAGAGACTTTCTTGAGTTTCAATAATTTCTTGCTCACCAAGCATTAAAGCTGATTTATGTGCTATCTGCTGATCACTCACTCGAAAAATAAATTTGCTACCAAATAGATCAAGCATTGAAGCTGCTCCTGCATGACCATATATTTCCTCTAATTGATGAATATTCTGCATACCTGCAACAACGCAGCCACCATATTTCCTGCTTTCAGCTAAAGCTATAGGGAGTGAAGATATCTTTTGTAAAGCTGGCAGCTCATCAATCACAAACCACATATTACTATGAGTATTATTGATGTTCCTATTCATTAATGCTTTTATCGCTATGCTAATCCATGCAGCAATAAGTGGTCGTAGCATTCTCTTTGATTAGGAGTATTAGTTATAAATAACCAACCTTTGTCCGCAGTAAACCACTTTCTAATACTAAACCTACCATCAGGCTTTAAATGTTGCAGAGCTTCAATATTTTTACTAATAGTTGCTTGAATACCTGAAGAAGTCTCAGGTGCATTACTGCTAATTATACCAGCTACTGCACTATTCTTAAAGATCCTAACAAATTCTTTATTATTTGCATAAAGAATAGTATTTATTAGCTTTTTGATATCTTTACTATCATGATATAATCTTAATCCTTCAGCTAATACTAACTCAGCACTTTTAGCAAAAAAATCATCTAATTTTGGATTATAATTACTAAAACTACTGGCTATATCATTAAAATCCCAAATTGCATGACAATCATTCCACGGTAACCATGCTGAAGTATTCTCTTGCAAAGGATTAAGTATCTTATCACATTTGGGATCAAAAAATCTATCAGTAAAGCTACCTGTTAAATCAACAATAATTGCTCTACCACACTCTTTTCTAATCTGAGGTAACAGCTCATTTAACATGTTAGTTTTACCACTACCTGTAGTACCGGTAATAAGAATATATCTCCTTTCACTATTTTTAACTAATGGCAATCCAGAAAAACAAATGTTAGCAGCTTGTTTGTTTTTATAAAGCATTTTTGCTAAAGTTTTAGCTTCCACAAAATCTGCTCCCCTAATCTTATCTTGGATAACAGCTTTTTTACCTCAATACATAAAAAAGATGATAGCAGTAAATAGACCAATAGTAAAAGTAATAATACCTTCTTGCCAAGCTGAATGCAATAAGAATTGCCCAAATTGATTGATATTATGCGAATGTGGTGTAATATGCCAGAATTTATGAACAAATTCTTCAGCATTACGGTAAACCCAAGCTTTTTGCTCTAAATAATAGAATTGAATACTTATTTGTAGGATAAAAATATTCTCCTATAGCAAGTTTTAATTGTACGTATCGTTCTATGATAAAATAATATAGACTTATCAAAGATAATTTCTGAAATACTCGCCATATTAGCCAAGATACAGTAAATACCAATCCAACTATTAAAGCATTATACTGCCTTGCCCAAGCATTCTCATCTGATGAGCAAAAATTTGTGAACCACGAGTAAAATTATTTTGATTTTGTGGTTGCATAGAATTACAAATTATTTTTTATTATCTTTAATTTTTCTTCAAACTCATCAGCCATAAGATCATTACCTAATTTTCTTAAAGCTTTAATTATTGCTTCATATTCTTCTATAAGATTAGGTTTGTATTTAATAGCTAAATTAAAATTTTCCTTAGCTTCTTTATGTTTACCTAAATTAACTAAAACAATACCTTTTTCTAAGTAACTTTCAGCATAATCAGATTTATACTTAATAGCTAAGTCGTAGCTCTTAATTGCTTCTTCATATTTACCTAATTTTCTAAAAGATACTCCTTTTTCTAAGTATGATGCTATATAATTAGGATCATATTCGATTGCTAAATCACAATTTTCTATTGCTTCATGATGTTTTTTTAATATGTTTAAAGAGATAGCCTTGTTATAGTATGCTTCTACACAATTGGGCTGATATTTAATGGCTATATTACAGGTTTCAATTGCTTCTTGATATTTTCCTAAGTTTATTAAAGCTGCACCTTTATTGTTGTAAGCATCTGCATAATCAGATTTATATTTAATAGCTAAATCATAGTTTTCTATCGCTTCCTGATGTTGCCATAAAGACATCAAAGATATTCCTTTGTTGTAATAAGCTTCCGGATATCTAGGATTATATTTAAGAGCAGTATCAAAATTTTCTATTGCATTTTGGTATTCTCCTAAGTCATTTAATGCACTACCTTTATTATTATAAGCTGCTGCATTTACCTAATTTATAAAGAGATCTTCCAATATTAAAATACTCTTCTGCTAAAATATTGGGATCTTGAATCTTGCTTTGTGGATCTATTGGTTGTGGTTTTTCATTAACAATACTAGTGGTATTTTCTGCAAAAGCACTGCTAAAAAATATTAATGGTAAGATAAATATGAATGCTAATTTTTTGATATTTGCGATTTAAAACTATTCATGATTATTTCCCTCCTATTTAATACCAGTTAGCAGTAATAAATGATTAGCTCCTCGCTTATAGGATAAAAGATATGTCTTATCAGCTGAGATATGTTTATTCTCAGAAAACCAATAACGAAATGTGCCATTTATTAATACTCCATCTTTAGTAATCTTTGTTTTCTTAAGAAAGAATACTGATGATACATTTGAGCCTTTCACAAATTGTAAATGCTCTTTAAAGAATTTACCTAGCTGCTCCGTATTACTAGACACCACTTTTAAATCAGCTATTTGACGCTCTACCTCCTCGGGTGAAGTAGTAAATAATTCTTTCATTACAAAAACAGCCCATTCTCTTAAGTAAGTCTCATGATAGCTTTTTGATGATACTATCATCCTGCGATCTGGCTCTATGGCTGGAATTAATAACCATTGATCTTCTTTAGTAATTACTTTGATCATGCTAAGTAAGCAAGTAAGTGCAAGTAATAATGTAATCAGTAATAATCTCTTGTTATATTTAACTAATTCTTGAATAGAGCTTTGCTTAAATAAATGATCCATTACTTTTTTCCAACTACTTACCTACTTTTTTACCAAGTAGATTAGGATAAGAAGTAGGAGCATGTAGCCATTTCTTAGCTACTAAATAACTCTTACGCACAAAATATTCTGATACTTTCTTAAACTTCTTAAACATATAGCAGAGCGTAATACCGATAATAATGCACATGACCCCAAGCTTGGCATTCCCGCTATTAAGCAAAACTATTCCAGGTACTATCCCAAGTAATACGACAAACCACTCATCTAAGCTTAAACCCATATATTTTAAGGAAGTAGATAGTGACCAGTATAATCTTTGATTAGAGCAATTATTGTTCATATTAACGAGCTTGATAGACATTATAGATCATGACATTAACATCCTAATTTGGACATTGCCAGTGAAGTTTTATATCAAAAATAAAAAAGCTATTATTTAACTTGAAACTGCGTTAATTGGGAGATGGAATGTTATTTATGACTTGCTGATAAAAAGATTTTTGTTTTTTGAAAGCTTTTTATGTTGACGGTAAACATATATTAGCTGTAAAATGAGTGGTGATAATACCCATATATTATATACCATAAATGATTTTATGACTATATTTTGCTTATAACATCTAATATGTCTTATCTAGGTTGTGATGGTAACTTCATTATATGTTTCTTCTTCCTAAATACTATAAATCTCTTATCCCACAAAGGAAAAAATTAATCTTGCTTAGTAAGATTGTTATTGACATGTTCTCTAGATAGCCAATTTTGCAAATACTGTCTTGCTACTATTGGATCATTGATAATAATTACATTTTCTGCATTCTTATAATCTGCATTCTTACTAAAATTAAAGCTGCCAGTAATTACTGTGTACTCATCAATAATCATAACTTTGTTATGAGCAATACCAGGTACGTTATCGATTAATACATCAATTCCTGCTGATTTAATTTTAGCAAGCTTGGAGTATTTAGAGTATAAATTGCTTTTGTCTAATAGGATTTTAACTTGTACACCTCGCTTATGGGCTGCAATTAAGGAATCTGCTATATCAACATCAGTAAAACCATATGCCTGAACATATATAGAGGTGCTCGCCTTATCTATTATCGCAGTGATAACTTTGCTACAACCGGATGGGGGAGTAAAGCATGTATCAATTTTACTAGAAGGCATCACAATTGCTCGTGACTCTTCTGGTATAATTTTACTTGGTATACTCATCTCATTCTGAGTAGAGTGAGCAGTTTGGACATCAGGACTAACTAATAGATTTAATATACTATGATCAATTGTTATACCTAAAGTAATACCTATAATTAGTGAAATAACTATATTATGGATATTTCGAGATTTTTTAGCTAATTTTACTTTATTCTCAAACATAAAATCCAAAAACTTCCATCATTGTTGCACTTTCGGGATCATTGCATCAATTGCCCTTTGCATGTATTCTCTAGCAGTATCATTCGCCAGTCTAGCATAAACTGCAGTTGATCTTGGATCCATATGATTGAGTAGTTGCCCAATAACATATTGATTTGCTCCAGTCATTGCCATCCAGCTTGGTATTGTTCTTCTTAAATCATGAATCCTTAAATTTTCTATAACTGCTTTTTTACAAATTCTGCTCCATGCCTTCTTTGGCTCTTGCAAGTGACCACTACTGCTGGTCTCACTTGAAAATACCCATTTACTAGTAGATTGCTCTTTTCTTGCTTTTAATATTTCTAATGCTTGATCTAACAAAGGTAAAGAATGAGACTTACCATTTTTAGGTTCTGGCAGATATAATTGTTTGTCAGTAAAACTTACTTGTTCCCACTTCATAGTAAGTAAATTATCTTTACGAACTGATGTATATAAAGCTATTAAGAAAAAATCCTTCATTACCTCGTTGTTCTCTTTGCTATTGCTGCAAAAAACTGCGGTATTTCTTCTCTAGTTAAATAACGGTCTCTAGATTGTTCCTTATGCTTTTGTATCCCAATAACTGGATTTACCTTAATCAATTCCCATTCTATTGCTTTGCTAAACATAGGTCTTAATATTTCAAGAAATCTATTGGCTCCATATTTACCAGTTTTAGTTAGGTTATTAAATAACTCTTGAATATCTGTGTTTTGAATCGTAGATATTTTTCTATTATATAAATGCCTAGCATATCGATTGACAGAAGCAGCATAATCCTTCCATCTTTTATTATTAATTTTACTGTATTCATCAAGGTATCTGTCATAAAACTCTTTAAAGGTAGGCTCTTTAGATAATCTAGCTTTTTCTTCTATAGGATTATATCCTTTGGCAATCTCACCCTTTAATTCAGATGCTTTGGCTCTAGCATCAGTAATGGATAGATCAGGAAATACTCCTATTTTGATTCTATGATACTTTTTGCTAAGTACTACCCCTAAATAAAATATTTTACTACCACCGTATGAAACGATTAGCAATAATCCTTTTTCTTTGGTATCTTTATATATATCTCGCTTTTCTTCTGGGGCTTTAATCTCCTGAAGTATCTCTTTAGTAAAAAGTAATGATCTAACTGGCATAATATTACCTACCACAGCTTAACTAAATATATACTTAAACTGTAATATGTTTTAATTGTAATAGCAAATTCTATATCCAATATAATTACAAAAACTTAACTTATCTTATTTTTTAATGTAATCAACTAATAATTGTAATTATTTATTCGTAAATTCAAATGGTCCAAGTAGATTGCAAGGTAAAAATTGATAATAAAATTTGACTTGCTATATGCTCATTATATCCACATGTTGTTTTCACATTTCTAATATTTTTTAGAGATTGACAAATTATTGTAACTCTACTACAGTTAAGCTATAATTTTTGGCACCCAAGAAAAGTACTATTAACATTAGGGTTATGAGCTATAAATTAGTGTATAAGAAAAAAGCAAAAAAGTAGGGCGAAACAAGCCGTTACGTTGACATTCAAACTCTACCAACTGAGCTATGACCCCAATATAGTCAATTGATTTGGACTCGCCTACATCGTCACTCGTCGCTATCCCATTATTTAGGCTTAACTCTTCGCTCCTTATATGCAAATCCCACTGAATTGACTATAACAAATTAATTCTCTTATATAATAATAAAACTAAATCTATAAGATTTTTTTATAAAATTTAATCTTTATTTTGCTGACATTGTCATAGCATCTCTAGAAGAAATTATATTATCTATTATTCCAAATTTTTTTGCTTCTTCCGGTGACATAAAATTATCACGTTCCATACTTTTTTCGATATGTTTTAACTCTTGTCTAGTATGTTTACTATACAATTCGTTAAGTAACCTTTTGATTTTTAGGGTTTCTTGAGCGTGGATTTCTATATCGGTAGCTTGTCCTTTATAACCTCCTGACGGTTGATGGATCATAATACGGCTATGAGGTAAACTATAACGCATTCCCTTCTCGCCTCCGCAAAGTAAAAGTGAACCCATAGAACAAGCTTGACCTATGCATAATGTAGCCACTTTAGGTTTTATATATTGCATTGTGTCATAAATCGCAAGACCTGCGGTTACAACTCCTCCGGGGGAATTGATATACATATATATATCTTTTTTAGGATTTTCTGCTTCAAGAAACAATAATTGTGCAACAATTAAGTTTGTCATATGATCTTCAACAGTACTACATACAAAGATTATACGTTCTTTTAGCAATCTTGAATATATATCATAAGCACGTTCACCGCGTGATGTTTGTTCAATTACTATCGGTACATACGACATTAATATTTTCTCCTGAAATTGATGAATTAAATAGCTTTTCGTCATTGCGAGAACCGATGTGGCAATCTCATGAAGTAGCATAGAACTCCTGAGATTGCTTCGTCGAAACTTACAGTTTCTCCTCGCAATGACTTATAGATTATTACTTCTTATCTTCTAAAGCATTAGCAAGTATATCTCCCATATTGGTAGTATTATCACTAGAACCATATTCTTTGAGAGCTTTTTGACGTTCTGCTATTTTATGAGCTTTTACCGATAATAAAATTCTACCGGTTGATTTCTCGATAGAAACAACTTTTGCTTCTATTTCTTCGTCTATTTTAAACATTTCAGGCTTCTGCTCGTCTTTTTCATCCGATAGTTCAGTTCTTTTAATAAAACCTGCTACTTTATTGTTTAATAATACTTCGAGTCCATCATCTTTAACTTCTGTTATAAGGGCTTTAACTATTGTGCCTTTTTTATATTCATCACTGATTTCTTGATATGGATTCGGCGACAATTGTTTTATACCTAAACTAACTTGTTCTTTTTCAATATTAATGGCTAGAACTTTGCATTCTATTTCGTCACCTTTTTTGTATGATTTTAATAGATCCGTTCCTTTATCTTCCCAGCTAATATCACTTTCATGAATCATGCCGCCCATATTATTACCGAGTGCAACAAAAATACTGAAATCCGTAATATTTATAATCGGTGCTTTAATTACAGTACCAACAGGATTATTTTCAGCGAACTTTATTAAAGGATTTTCTTGGCATTGTTTAATACTTAAAGAAACACGATGCTTTTCGGTATCAACCTCTAAAACTACGAATTCTACTTCCTGACCGATAGTTAGCGTTTTTCTAGGATTCTGATTAGATTTTAACCAACTAATTTCGCTTGAATGAACAAGCCCTTCTAGCCCGTCTTTTAACTCTATAAATACGCCGTAATCAGCAAAATTTGTAACTTTACCCGTCATTTTTTTGCCGACCGGGAACTCTTCTTTAATTGCTTCCCATGGGTTAGAATCAAGTTGTTTTATACCAAGTGATATTCTTTTGGTTTTTTCATCAAACTTAATAACCATTACTTTAACCTTTTGGTTAAATTCTAACATTTCTGAAGGATGGTTAACTCTTCCCCAAGAAATATCGGTTAAATGTAATAAACCGTCAACACTTCCAAGATCGATAAATGCACCGTAATCAGTAATGTTTTTTACAGTTCCTTCTAACACCATGCCTTCTTTAATTTTAGATAGCATCTCATCTCTAGCTTCAGAACGTGATTCTTCTAAGATAGCTCTTCTTGAAACTACTATATTACCAAGCTTTTTATCCATGCTTAAAATTTTAAACGGTTGCTTGATATTCATTATAGAAGTAGGATCTTTAATAGGTCTAACGTCAACTTGGCTTCCCGGTAAGAATGCTACTACACCGGATAAATCCACGGTAAAGCCTCCTTTCACACGACCGAAAATCGTACCGTCGACAAATTCGCCCTTGGAACACATGATTTCTAGTTGTCCCCATAATTCTTCTTTAACTGCTTTTTCACGGCTCAATATCGTTCTACCGTTACGTCCTTCAATTTTCTCGATGAAAACTTCAACTACGTCCCCAACTTCAGGTAAAGCTAAAAATTCAGACTTAGGTATTCTACCTTCATTTTTTAATCCAACGTCAACAATAATCATATCGTTTTTTATTTCGATTACTTGACCTTTAACTACCGTTTTTTCTTTTATATGACTTGTATCAACGGTTTCAAGCATTTTAGAAAAATCTTCTTCAAATTCGTGATTAATTGTTGCAAGTTGTGGAACAAATCGTTGTTTTAGTTTTATTGGCATATTTTTCTCGTAATATTAGCTAAAGTGCCCTAGGTTCTATGAACATTTCTAAAAAGATTTAATTTTGGTTATTTTTTGCTGCAAATTATAAGATTTTTTTGAAATGTGAATAACTATTCCGGCAAAAATCTTATTAATTTCGCTAAAAAATACCTCAAAATAGCAAATCAATTAGAAATGTTCATAGAACCTAAACTAATAAATTTTTTTAAAAGGTTAATAAAATTGAATAAAATAACCTAGCACTTTGAAAGTTGTATGAAGTTTGTTGCATGGACCAAAAAGTACTCAAAATGTCATACCGTGGCTTGACCACGGTATCCAAAAAAACAATTTAAAATACCAATTAGTATTTTAAGCTAGACCCCGTGGTCAAGCCACGGGGTGACAGATAAGTTTTTTGAGCCAGGCAACAAGACTGGTTACTTTCAAGTTATTTTATTCTTTATGTAATTTGTTACTTCTTCTACGACTTCCATTGCCGAAAGCTCTGAAGTATCGATAATTAAAGCATCTGAAGCTGGTAATAACGGTGCAGCTTTTCGCTCTTTATCTCTTTTATCTCGCAAAATTATTTGCCGTAAAATCTCATCGAGTATACATGTTTTTCCTTTTGCTTGCAACTGTTTATATCGTCTTTCAGCCCTAATTTGAGGATTTGCGGTTATAAAAATCTTTAAATCGGCGTCAGGTGCAACAACAGTGCTTATATCCCTACCCTCCATAATGATTCTAGGCGTTGTTTTTACTAGATTAATCAGGTATTTGTTTAAATTATTTCTAACTTCACTTATTACAGCAATTTGCGATGCTATATCTCCTATATTCTCATTCTCTAAGTCAAGGTTAGACATCTTCCCAAACTCTACTTCTAGAGGTAATTTATACGTCGAACCTAGACTCGCATCTGCGCGATCGCTTGTGTACGCTGCGGTGCTGCGTTCCGTGTCTCCTTTAAATTCCTCTCTATAAGCGACTTTGGAAAGATGTCTAGTATTATCGAGCTTTAATTCTTTAGATAAAGCAATTACTGCATCTATATCAGTGATATCTATTTTTTGACTAATACAGTCAAAAGCAAGCTGCCTATAAACAATACTTGACTGAAAATATTTAAGAGAAAATTTCTTTGCCAGTATTAAACCGATAGTCCCCTTACCTGAAGCAGCAGGACCATCAAGAGAAATAGTAAAATTTTGAGAAATATCAAAGGCTTTAGTTTTTAAATCCACCATAAAATTATAGACTAAATAATAAAATATTATAAATAATGGAAATAAAGCTTGAAATCTAGTACATTATGCAATAAATATAAAATTTAAAATTATAAGAGGCTATCTATAAAATAGTTTTAAAGCTAATTAAGTTCTTTTTTGCTACAAATTATAAGTTTTTTTGAAAAAGTAACTAGCTATTCTAGCAAAAAACTTATTAATTTTCGCTATAATAAGTTCTTTAATTATCAGTTAAAATTACTTTACAGATACCTCTAAGGGTGATTAGCTCAGTTGGTTAGAGCATTACGTTGACATCGTAAAGGTCAGGGGTTCGAGTCCCCTATCACCCACCACCATAAAGTCAAGCTTTTCATAATCTACTAATTTTACCTCCCTACTCCGTATGCTGCTTATATGCTCCTCGCGTTTTTAAAAATAGTACTATAATTGTCTTAAATACCTCTTTTAAACTGATGTTTAAGTCGAGGTCTTATGCACACTATATGCTCATCACATTTTACTTCTGATTGTACAACACATAATTTTGATGATCAAAATTCAATCATTTTCTATAATTTTGTTGGTAATTTTATCCCACCTGAATGGAGTAATCTGGTCTCGAGTAGTGGTAAAATATTAAGTAAAACCTCAAGACAGCTACTATCTCTAATAGTCTTCCGCTTACAAATCTACTATAACAACAGTATCGACGAACTTCAGGAAACCTATCATTTCTTTGAACAACACTTAGGAGTTTGTCAAGAACGTGTCAGACAGTGCCTAATTGAATTAGAAACGAGTGGCTTCATTAAGTTTTATAAAGCAACTATTATTAAATATGGTATTAAATGCCGCAATACTCCTTGTATTAAGCTGGCTAGAAATTTCCAGCCATTTTCTCAGAGAATCACTCCTGAAAATGAAAAAAATTTTACATCAACTCCAAAAAACTTTGGGGTGAAACCCAAAGAAATTTTGCCTCAACCCCAAAAAAGTTTGGATGAGACAATATATATAGATAATAATAAAAATATATCTAATAAATCTAGATCTAGCAAATCTACAATTTTTCAAAATAAAAAAAATGAATCTAATTACAATAACCAAACTCAGTTACAAGAACAAAAACCTGAAGCAAATTTACAATGCAATGTTATAAAATCAATCAATGATGAACAACAAGGTGATAATATCAGTTCATCTAGTGCTAATATCACAATAGGTGCTACACGGATTAATACTGTACTGCAAGCAGTTATTGATAACATTTCTAAAAAATATAATCCTACAGCATCAAGTAGCAATAATGCTGCAATTACTGCTATTAATCATAAAAGCTGGTTCAAAAGAAAGAAATTAGCAGATTTTTATCCATTAAGCCAAGAAGATGCTGATTTACTGCAAGTAAAATCAAATAGAGAATTTAACCTAGATTTTATCAACAAATTGCTCTTAAAGCTTGCAGGAGAATATTCCAATCACCATTTTGGCCATAAGAAAGTCCTACTGAACTATATGGCTAAAGCTTTAGCTCATGAGTTACGTGAAACTACTAAAGCTAATAATGCTACATTTCAGTTTAAATCTAGCGACTTAAACAACGCTAAAGAGCAATACCTAGATAAGATAGAAAGTAGCCTTGATACTAGCTTGCAAGCTCAGCTAAAACGTAAAATTGTTGGTAGTTTTGATCCTGATTCAGCTTATGAATTACTAAGCTCCTGCTTATTTATTGAGGTAGTAGGTAATAGCTATCAAATAAAACTGCTTAAAAATATTATGCTTTCAGAAAATGCACAAGATAAAATACTACAGCAAGTACAAATGATCTATGGCAGTAGTATTGGACAGTTGCAAATCATACAATTTACTGAGCTTGAAGCGAAGCAGAATAATACTGAAGATGAAAAACAAAATTATCTATTGCAGCTAAGCAAACAATTAAATCCTGATTCAGTATGGTATAAAGTGAGGAAATTTCTTATTGAACGTTATAACCAATATATTGATTTTCGAGTATTAAGTAAATTAGTAGTTGTAGAGGAAGATATCATCAATAAGAAAATAATCCTTAAATCAACAACGGCTTTTAATGATTATTATGTTAGGAATCATCATATGCAAGATCTAGAAGGAGCTTTTAAGACTCAAGATTATTGCTTTGAATTAATCAAGTTTGAATATAACTAAGCTATTGTGATAATTGATAATTTGTAATAACTACTTCATCAGATATTTTATTGTGCTCGGGCATAGAATATTTAACCTTAATAGTACTAATATTAAAATTTTTGTATAAGTTTCTAATAAAGGGAGTATTACTATTAGAAACCATTATTTTAACATTTTTATCATTGAGTTCTGTAGCAAAATCTTTAAGTCTCGTTTGCTCATTTTCATCAAAGGGTAATCTGGTATAAAACTTCTCACCTGATTTATGATAAGGAGGATCAAAATAAACAAAATCACCTTTTTGTGGTTCAATGAAAGAAAAATCCATAGCACAAATAAATGTGCCAGCTAAAAGCTGACTACACTGTTTTAATCTAAAGGCAAGATCAGATTTACTATAATTCCTACCAGAGAAAGTTTGAGCTGGTTTGCCATCAATATTAATTCGGTAAATACCTTTAAATGAATATCTATTAAGATAGATAAATCTTGCAGTAATCTTCGCTGGGTCATTACTGTCATTATTACTTCTAACTTGATAATAATGTTCTTTGGAGTGTTTTTCTTTATGGGAGTCTAATAGTTTACTAACCTTATCTGGATTCTTCTTAACCGCATTATAGGACGTCACTAGCTCTAATTAATATCAGATAAATAGCAATGTTTAAATTTATCTCTAACTTAAAAAATAAAGCCCCACCACCAAGGAATGGTTCATAGTAGTTATTCAGTGTTGATGGAAGAAACTTAATTAATTGATCGGCAATTTTTCTTTTACCACCAACCCATTGTAGGAATGGTTGTGCCTTGTTTGAGTTATTTACTGACATGAAATTATTATTAAAATATTTATACTAAATTATAGTATAAAATAGGTTTAAATGCCAGCAAAATGCTGTATTCAAAGGAACTCTTGAGGCTTGCTGTAGCATAATTAATGCTGATTTTGATTTATATGTAATGGATAAAGAGTTGAGCTAATAAACAATAGTAATTTAGCTGTGTCTCATTTGTGCAGCTGTTTGCCCAATTGTATAAAAATCTGTCAAAAAAGCTCTTAAATCCTCTGTACTTCACAGAATTGTGGTGATATCTGTCCTTGTTAAGAGCAGCCGTGGTGCAGTTCTAGTTCAGAGGTTAAACTAAAAACTACAAAATTTTATCTCTTTAACCTCTGAGCTGTTTTCTTAACTTTAACAGCAAGGCAATGCTATGACAATTAATAACCAAAATCAACCAAAAGATAATCATAATATTACTAAAACAAATTGGAATCTTCAATTATCTCCCATATCTGTCACATTAATACCATATCAGCAAGAAGAGAACATCATTAACTCGACGATCACAAATTATACTGATATAATTAAATATAAGTTAGAATTACAAGAAGCAAATAATAAATTGAAAGAATCTGAGTTATTTAAAAGAGATGTGGTTCAAAATATGGTACATGGATTAAAGATTCCATGTAATGGAATCTTTTCATTAGTAACAGCTCTTTATGAAATAGAAGATAATCCTGAAAAAAAGGATTATTTAGCTAGTGTGGTAAGTTGTGCTGAAGAATTACTGGATTATTATAACAATATACTTAGTTATCTACAGAATAATTCTGGATTACCTCCTATAGTTTTAAATAAGTTTGATCCAAAACAGTTGGTAAATAAGATTATTGATAAAGCGATGCCAATAGCTCAACGTAAGGGATTAAATTTATCTTGTAATTTTCAGTATGATTTAACAAATGCTATAATTAGTGATACTTATAGAATAGGAGCAATATTAGAACAGTTAATAGATAATTCTATTAACTTTACTAAAGCAGGAAAAGTTGTGGTAACAGTGAACATGTTTGGTATTAGTCCAGCCGTTTCAGAATCAGAACAACAAAACAGAGAAATGGTATTCCAATTTATGGTGCATGATAGTGGCATTGGTCTGTCTAAAGAAATCAGGAAACATCTTCATGAAAAGATTGATAAATTTGATGTTGCTATACAATATCATGGACTTGGATCAGGATTAAGTTTTGTAAAACGTCTAATTGGTGAGCTAAATGGAGAGATTGAAGTAACAAGTGAAAAAGGTAAAAGTACTACTATCGTCTGTAATATACCAATTAAGTTACCTCTTCTTGATGATCTGATTTATGATACATAATGTTGATATTGATAAGGTTTTGATGATTATGCATTAACTAATAATGATGATTTTCTTGATTATTACGATTTACTTGCTACACTTAAATAAAATTATAGTAGGGATTGATATATGGCAAGAAGTCAAGAAAATCATCAAAAAACTATAGATCCTATTATAGGAAAGTTAAAACCTAAAGGTATAGATCTTGAGCTAGACAAAATAAAAATTACAGATCTATTAAATTGCCGATATAGTAAAAGGTTATTAACGAAGATCATGCTATTTTTGCTTGTCGAGCATCAATCAAAAGCAGATCATTTCATGCCTTTTAGGCTATTTAAATATATGATTAATATTTGTGAGCGACATTTAATACAAAATCCTCAAGCTAAGACTTTACCATTAATATACCCGATGATATTTTATAATGGTCAGTAGAAATACAATGTTGCAAGGAATTTATGGGATTTATTTGCTAATAACAAATTAGCAAAAGAATTATGGATTAATGATTACCAGTTAGTGAATGTTCATGAAATACCAGATGAGGAGTTTAAACAAAGAATATGGTCAGGGATATTAGAATTTTTTCTCAAACATATACATGAGAGGGAATTATTAAAAAGATGGCAAGAAATATCAGATATATTACCGGAATTAACTAAAATAACGATAGGTTATGATTATCTAGAAATGATATTATATTATACTTTGACAAAGATAGAGCAAGCTGATAAAATAAAGCTAGAGAATTTATTAACAAAGTTGAATCCAGAAATAGGAACAAGGCTTATGAGAAGTTTAGCACAGCATTGGCAACAAGAAGGGAAAGAACTAGGTATTCTTGAAGGCTTACAAGTTGGTGAAGCTAAAGGTATCCAAATCGGTGAAGCTGAAGAAAGAGTTGAGATAGCAAAAAAAATGCTATCCCAAGGTTGTAATGTTTCTTTAATTTCTAGTGTAACAGGTCTTGATGAAGCTTTTATTAGTTCTTTAGAGTAAATATGTTTTTTGTAAAATTTACTCTATACAAATTCTGAAATAACAAAAAAGTTTTTTATGCACAGCTTACCTCTAAAACTTGTAATACTAAATTAGCGATTTAAATGGGCATTATAATAGAATTTTTCTTTATAAGGTATCCCCCTCCATCAAACAATTGAAATCTTTTAAAAATGCCATTAAAATGGTTTTATGTTTTTGGATTTAAATCAAGTTTGTAAATTCATTTGTAATTTAGTAATTGGGAAATTACCCAAAAGTTTTACATAATAGGTAAGATCTTCTAGATTCATAATTTCAGAAGGCATTACTAATAATTTTCTTCTTTCTAGGTGGTTCATATTCACTCCATCACGCATGGAGTTAGCTCCGTATGAGAGACTTTCTTGAGTTTCAATAATTTCTTGCTCACCAAGCATTAAAGCTGATTTATGTGCTATCTGCTGATCACTCACTCGAAAAATAAATTTGCTACCAAATAGATCAAGCATTGAAGCTGCTCCTGCATGACCATATATTTCCTCTAATTGATGAATATTCTGCATACCTGCAACAACGCAGCCACCATATTTCCTGCTTTCAGCTAAAGCTATAGGGAGTGAAGATATCTTTTGTAAAGCTGGCAGCTCATCAATCACAAACCACATATTACTATGAGTATTATTGATGTTCCTATTCATTAATGCTTTTATCGCTATGCTAATCCATGCAGCAATAAGTGGTCGTAGCATTCTCTTTGATTAGGAGTATTAGTTATAAATAACCAACCTTTGTCCGCAGTAAACCACTTTCTAATACTAAACCTACCATCAGGCTTTAAATGTTGCAGAGCTTCAATATTTTTACTAATAGTTGCTTGAATACCTGAAGAAGTCTCAGGTGCATTACTGCTAATTATACCAGCTACTGCACTATTCTTAAAGATCCTAACAAATTCTTTATTATTTGCATAAAGAATAGTATTTATTAGCTTTTTGATATCTTTACTATCATGATATAATCTTAATCCTTCAGCTAATACTAACTCAGCACTTTTAGCAAAAAAATCATCTAATTTTGGATTATAATTACTAAAACTACTGGCTATATCATTAAAATCCCAAATTGCATGACAATCATTCCACGGTAACCATGCTGAAGTATTCTCTTGCAAAGGATTAAGTATCTTATCACATTTGGGATCAAAAAATCTATCAGTAAAGCTACCTGTTAAATCAACAATAATTGCTCTACCACACTCTTTTCTAATCTGAGGTAATAACCAGGATAATGAGGAATATATATTTTATAACCGAGTTTTGTAAGAAGCTTAATTTGCTGTATCCAAACATGAAAAAGTGTATTTAAAGGTGTTTAAAGGTGGAAGCAGAATTATATTTTTATTAAATCCGGTTCCAAAGATAACCCATTCTATATTTTTATCTATAATGGTTTTATATTGGATATTTTTAAAGCTAAAATGAGATTCCGATGAATTATTTAAAAATGTCTTTGAGTTTTGCTCTTTTTTTAAATTAAAAATTTTAGATGATAGGTCCACAATATTTTTCGAATCAAAAATTATACTAGAATCATTTACATTATATTGAGTTTTAAAATTTTCTAAAATCTGTAAGGCAATTATTGAATCAACTCCAAGATCACTTAAAGTTTTATCTATTGGAATTTCTTCTATTTTGTAATCTAATTTTTCGGATATTATGTATAGAATCTTTCTTAGAATTTCATTAACTTCATCTCCTAAATTATCTAAAATAAAACTTACATTTTCCTGCTCATGTTTAATATCACTAAAACTTTGAACCCAAAATTCTTTTTGTTTATATTTATATTCTGGTAGACTTATTTTTTGTGCATTTGGTGAATAAATTGAGGAAATATTAAATTTTTTCCGCTCAATATTTCTGTAGCTAATTTTTCTAACATGTTTAAATATATATTTTTATCATTATCTAAGCTTTTCTTTGAAAGAAACTCTAGAACATTTTCTAAATCAATATAATGCTTTTCATATTGAATTAGCTCTCTATTATTTAGATAAGATTGTATTTTATTTTTCAGATCTACAATAGAATCAGCAATAAATAATATTTTCTCATCAAAGTGATTTTTTCTACAGTTCAAACTATAACTCAAGCTTTCAAGATCCAAATCAACATTACTATTCAAGAATTCAATATTATCTTTAAGAAGTTCATCTAATGACATATTATCCAGCGCAGTAAATAAAAATATAAAAGGTTTCCCTGAAATTTTGTGTAATACTTTGTTAGCTCTTTCTGGTTTACTTAACACTAAATGTGCATTAGTGCCGCTAAAACCAAAGGCACTGATTGCAGCAAATTTTTTATCTTTAGGCCATGAAGTTGTAGCTTATCTGTACAGTATATTCTTTCCCTTTAGAATTTATCCAAGTTTTCTCTTCATATCGATCGCAAGCTCTATGAGTTTTTACGTCACTCAAATGCATTTTATTGCCGAATTCAGTTTTACGCCTTTTTTCGATATGTTTAATTCTATTGGAGTAAGTATGGAATAAAAGTTACGTGTGCTATTAATTCTAAAAATATATACTAAATTACCCTGCTTACCAGCGGAAATCCTACATTTACATACCAATATTTGCTTAATGCAAGTTTCTTTTAATTGAGACGAATTTTATCTCCAAATGTAATGGTAATTTGTCCAAAGTCCAAATGATAAAATTATGGGAGAAATTTTTAACAGAGTTTAAACATATTATAATATTGGATAAAGAAAAAGGTTATATTTACCTTAGGTCATTCTTGTGGTATACTGACACAAAATTATCAGAATAAAAACAACCGGCATTAGTACAAGTATTTACTAAGCATTTATCATCTAAAGATAAGGATAACATTATGAAAACTATAGCAGAAAAATATATGGGAGAAGGTCTGATACGAGGAAGAAGAGAAGGTATTAAGATAGGAGAAGCTAGAGGAAAAGCCGAGGGCGAGTATAGTAAGGCGGTAATAATAGCAAAAAAATGTCCACTCAATTGTAAAAAGTAATTAATTGTGCAAGCACCACTTACACAAATCCTAAATATCCATATCCTCCCAAAGAAAAGCATATATTGTCATAATCACATATAATCTTTATAATAACATTCTTGAATCAACTACAAAATCTATGAAAGAATTTCCAAAAAATTATAATTTTACCGAAAATGAAAAAAAGTGGCAGCAAATTTGGCAAGAGCAACAAATTTATGCGTATGATCCAAATATTTCAAAAGAAGAAACATTTATAGTAGATACACCTCCTCCGACTGTTTCAGGACAACTACATATCGGGCATGTTTACAGCTATACGCAAACAGATTTTATTGTACGCTTCCAGCGTATGATCGGTAAAAATATCTTTTACCCTATGGGTTTTGACGATAATGGGCTACCGACCGAGAGACTTGTTGAAAAGCAGAAACAGATCAAAGCTTATAATATGGGAAGAGACGAGTTTATAAAAATTTGCGAAGAGGTAGTAGCAAGTGAAGAAGAAAAATTTAGAAGTCTATTTAACCAAATAGCTTTATCGGTTGATTGGAGTTTAGAGTATCAAACTATCAGTCCGTTATCACGAAAAATATCACAAATGTCTTTTCTTGATTTAGTACAAAAAGAGGAAGTTTATCGTGCTAATCAACCAATTTTATGGGATCCGGTAGATGGTACAGCTCTTGCCCAAGCTGATATTGAGGATAAGGAAAAAACCTCTTTCATGAATTATATTACGTTTAAAACCGAGCAAGGAGAACCGCTTACTATAGCAACTACAAGACCTGAATTATTACCGGCTTGCGTAGCCGTATTTTATCACCCTGACGATAGACGTTATAAGCATCTAGCAGGTAAATCAGCTATAACCCCGCTTTTTAATGAGAAAGTTCCACTGCTTGCTGATCCTTTAGTACAACAAGATAAAGGTACAGGGCTGGTAATGTGCTGTACGTTTGGCGATCAAACGGATATTACTTGGTGGAAGACACATAATCTACCTTTAAAAACAATTATCACTAAAAAAGGTACAATAGACTTCCAACATGAAACTTCTATAGACGGATTGAAAATTAAAGAAGCTCGAACAAAAATAATAGATATTTTAAAAGAACAAGAGTTGCTTATTAAACAAGAAGAAATAACGCATACCGTTAAATGTGCTGAGAGATCAGGTTCACCGCTTGAAATTTTAACCGTCCCGCAATGGTTCGTTAAAACGATATCACATAAAGAAGCATTACTTAACAGAGCAAACGAGTTAAACTGGCGTCCTAACAATATGAAAATTCGCTTAGAGAATTGGATTAATGCCATTAGCTGGGATTGGTGCATCAGTAGGCAACGTTATTTCGGTGTACCATTTCCTGTTTGGTACTCTAAAAGAGTCGGTGAGAAAGGCAAGATTTTATATGCCGATATTTCACAGCTACCTGTCGATCCGTTAAAAGATTTACCTATAGGTTATAGTAAGGAAGAAGTAGAACCTGATTTGGACGTTATGGATACTTGGGCAACAAGTTCCGTTTCGCCTCAACTTTCTACTAATGGCATTTCTGATGATTTCGCTGTTAATAAAGATAGACACGATAAATTATTTCCGATGGATTTAAGACCTCAAGCACACGAAATTATCAGAACTTGGGCATTTTATACTATCTTAAAAGCTCATTTACACCAAAATACTCTACCGTGGAAAAACATCATGGTAAGCGGTTGGTGTTTAGCTGAAGATCGAAGTAAAATGTCAAAATCTAAAGACAATGTTTTAGTTCCTGAAAAACTGCTAGAACAATATGGTTCCGACGTAATACGTTATTGGTCAGCAAATTCAAAGCTGGGTGCTGATACCGCCTATTCTGAAGACGTTATGAAAAACGGCAAAAGGCTTGTTAACAAGCTATGGAATGCTGCTAAATTTGTTTCTATACATTTTGATAAACTGAAAGGTGAAGATAAAAAAACAAAGCTTTTAGATATTAAAGAAAAAATCACTAACGAATTTGATCAGTGGATGATTAATAAACTAGTGGAATTAGTTAATACGGCAAAAAATGAGTTACAAAACTATGAATATGCAAATGCTATGCATCTGACGGAAAAGTTTTTTTGGGCGGTATTTTGTGATAATTATTTAGAAATAAGCAAAACAAGAAGCTATGACGAGAAAAACAAAAATCCACAAGGACAATATAGTAGCATATTAACTTTATATCATGTTATGCAAACGTTATTAAAACTATTTGCACCTTTCATGCCTTATATTACCGAAGAATTATACCAAATAATATATAGTGAAAATTCTATTCACGTTAAAGGTAACTGGGTTCATTACGGTGACTTAAATTATAAAATCGATGCAAAAGGAGCAGAAGGGCTGATTGAAATACTAGATATCGTCAGAAAATTCAAAGCTGAGAAGAATCTATCTATAAAAGCTCCAATAAAATTGCTTGAAGTTAGCGGCATAGTATTATCTGCAGAATTAGCAGAAGATTTAAAAAACGTCACATCGGCAGAAGAAATACAATTTGAGATGAAAGATGATAAAATTAAAGTCAATGTTATTCTTTAAAAATATTACAGGTTTAATATTACTTATATTTGCCGGTATATTTTTTTATGCTTATATATCAGAACATGACTGGCGATATGTAACCTTAAGTGATGAACAAGTAAAAAAATACAGGATTAGCGAGAAAAAAGCTATTGCCCTTTATCAGTTAATGAAAGACACTCATGAGCTACTTGGTAAGAATAATATTAATTATTGGATAGAAGGCGGCACTCTACTTGGAGCCGTTAGACATCAAGGCATAATTCCTTTTGACGATGATTTAGATATCGGTATTATGCATGAAGACGAAATACGCCTACAACAAATATTACCGCAATTTGAACAATTAGGTTATACTGTTTCCTATGAGAGAGCTTATAATATATGCAAAAAAGCTTGTTTAGATATTTTCATTGTTCATAAAGAACAAAACAAATTTATATATACTAATTTAGCGGCACGAGATAAGTATCCAAAGAGTTCATTTTATGATAATGAATTATATCCTTTAAAAAAATATAAATTCGGTAGTATAGAGGTTTACGGTCCCGCTGATCCTATAGGAAATCTAAATAGGCAATATCCGGAATGGGATAAGTATGCAGTGATAGAGCATTCCCATAGCTTACATTTACCTTTTTTATCGAATATCGAGAAAAAAACCAAATTTATATTAACGCCGGAATTGTTAAAACCGGCTCAGCCACTCGGACCGCTAGAAGATAAAGTGAATATAACCAATTCAGCTACATTTATTGGTATGTGAGGATACAGCTTATAATTAAATGTCGAATTGGTAATGACAATTTCTTTATATGTTTAAACAGATTACCTTTTTTGCAAAAATTCATATTAAATAAGTTGAGATAAGAAAGTAATAGCCAGTACTATCCATAAACCCGATTTATCAAAGCAAGAGGTAGAAATAGCTTGTTCATTTTGAATTACTTAAAAACTAAACTTAGGTTTAAGTAATTCATGGAAATATTTTAAGATTGAAGAAACAGCTAGGTCACTTACTTTTGCTTCCATTAAAATCCAAGATTGGTTATCTTTTGTGTGTATCACGAAGATAGTATAAACCAAAATCACTAAGCCCTGTTTCGTTCCCAAAATATACGGCTTTTAAAAGGTGAGAAGCTACAAGATTTTCAAACCTCGCTCCTATATCTTTTATTTGTGACCAATCCCAAAGGTAATATTTAGGCTCTTTTTATTAACGCGAGTTTCATATTAATCAAGGCGTTGTATAGCTGATAATCACTGTGTTACGAGTGTATTAATAATAGTGTTTTTGTTATTTGGACTTTGGACAAATTAGCATTATATTTGGAGATAAAATTCGTCCCAATTAAAAGAAACTTGCATTAAGCAAATATTGGTATGTAGTTGATATTTTAATTAATACAACTATGACGATATGCAAGAGCTACATACTGGGATTCAACAGTTTAGGAGTGAGTTATATCATCTTTTTCCAAAACGTTTGGATGCAATTATGAATTTACTAGATGCGTTAACTAGTCATGGACATCGGTGTAGAAGCATTATACAATTAAGCGACGTCAATTGTTTTGATAGACAGTATAGTATAGCTAGACCATAGTAAGTAGGTACATACTATGCTAATATATATGTTATAAATAATAAAATAAATTATGGCAAGCAGTTACAGTTACGATTTAAGAATGAAACTATTCAAAGCTCTAGATGATGGGCTCTCAATTGTTAAAGCATGTAAAATATTCAATATAGGTCGTAACACTATATATAGATGGAAAACTCTTAAATGGGAAACAGGAAAAAGCAAAACCTTATGGTCCAGCAAAGGGTTATAATGCAAAAATAAATCTCAAAGAATTTGAAGAATTAATTATCTAATAATCATGATAAAACAGCTAAAGAATTAAGTATTATACTAGGTAATAGATTACAAAGAACTAGAATAAATTACTATAGAAAACTACTAGGCTACACTTATAAAAAAAAGTCATCTTCATCCCAAAAGGGATATTGGTTTAAGGAATGAATTTATAGAAAAGATACAGCAAATTTCTAAAGAAACTCTAGTATTCATTGATGAGTCAGGAATAGAAGATAATGTTTGTAGAGAATATGGATGGAGTATAAAAGGTACTAGATGTTATGGAAACAAAGTGTATCAACATAAATCCAGGATCAGTATGATAGCGGGGCTTCGTAATAATCAAATTATAGCGCCAGTAATATTTGAAGGAAATTGTAATAAAGAAATATTTACAACCTATGTAGAGACTATATTAACTAAAGAATTACATCCTGGACAAACAGTAATTATGGATAATATCAACTTCCATAAGAATAATATAATAAGAGAATTAATCGAGTCGGTTGGGTGCAGAATTTTATTCTTACCTACATATAGCCCAGACTTAAATCCTATAGAACATTATTGGTTTAAGATTAAGAACGAAATAAGAAAAGTTACGGGGCAATTCAAAGATATCAGTATGGCTGTAGAACACGTACTAAAGTTTATTTAACTGTACCTTTTCCTATGGTCTAGCTATACTCCAGAGTTAGGTTGTTGTAATCCAGAATAAATAATATTAATAAACTTTATTCCTAAATTTAATAGATTATTCACTAATTTTTCTAAACTATTACTAAAACTTGAATTTTTATTTAGGGAATCAATTATCGATACACCATTAGTATTTTTGACAAAAACTATAGCATGATTACCATCTTGATAATTTTTATACCTAAAATTTTTAAATAATTTGTATTGTTAAATAACAGTTGCATTCTATTATCATCAATATCAACTACTGTTTGATTAATATCTTGATTAATCATATGTATATTATGCCTAATTGATTCTAAATCTAACCCCATTGCTTCTACATAATCTATTCCTTTATAGACATCTTCTTTCAAACTTGTCTGAATTCGTTTAATAAAATCTTGTACGTTTTCTAGCCCGCTATGCTTATTGCAATATTGAATGATTGAATTTAATTTTAATGCTTTTATAAAGCCTAGGTTTATTTTGATGTAATGATTATAATACTGTTCTATTGTTTTACCCATGATTTGAGTTCCACTATTCTCCTTTAAATAAGTAGAAAATTCATTATAACAATCATAATTACTTGCCCCCTTCCGAACAAAGCCAGTTATATCAGCTTTTTCCAAAACGTTCGGATGCAATTATGAATTTACTAGATGCGTTAACTAGTAATGGACATCGGTGTAGGAGCATTATACAATTAAGCAACGTCAATTGTTTTGATAGACAGTATAGTAACCCCGATTATGGATAAGGAATAGAGAGGAAGGAAGGTTACAAGAGTTATTAAACCTTATATAAATAGGGCACTGAAGGAGTAAAATAAAGGTTTAATAACATGTGTAAATATACTACAATATTTTGTATAGTAGATAAATTTTGTAAAATTTATGAGAAATGGGTAAAACATCAATTGCTGAAAAGTAATAAGCAAAGATTTAGAGAAGGTAAGCTTTCCTTAAGTGAAGAACTCTCAATAATGATTTTTACCATTTTAGTGCATATAAACATTTAAAAGCTTATTACCAAAACTTTATTATTAATGGTAATTTGTTCAGGAATCCACCTTGTTATGAGAGATTTGTTCAGCTTATTCCTTCATTATTTCTGCCATTGATTGTGATGTTACATTACTTAAGTGGGAAAAGAACGGGAATTTATTATGCAGATTCCACACATTTTGCAGTATGTAAAAATATCAGAATTAATTCTAACAGAACTTTTAATAATCTTGCAAAAATGGGACGTAGTTCTGTCGATTGGTTTTTTGGATTCAAGCTTCATATGATAATCAATGATAAGGGAGAAATTATTGCTGTTAAAATTACCAAAGGTAATGTTGATGACAGAATTGCATTTGAAGCAATGGTTATCAAAAAAGGTCTAAAAGGTAAGTGTTATGATGATAAGGGGTTTATTTCAGAAAAAATGTTTACAAAACTTTATAAGCAAGGTTTAATAAAAATTACCGGAATAAGAAAGGATATGAAAAACTATTTATTACCTCTTTTGGATAAAATCCTTTTAAGGAAGAGATTCATTATCGAAACCATTTTTGGCTACATAAAAGAGAATTTTAATATTACTCCTTTCAGACATCGATCACCTATTAATTTTTTTACTTCTTTATTCTCTGCTCTTATTGCTTACCAACTTAAACCTAATAAACCATGTATTTCTTATCCATAATCGGGGTTATAGTAGCATTACCGACGCCATCGCAGATGGAGCCGTATGCAGACTTTAAACAAATAGGGAAACTGATTTACGATTATGCAAGCAAGAAGGATGAAGCAAAGTATCATCTTTTTATTATTGATTGTACGCTGAATCCAAGGCCTTATGCAAGAAATCTTGTTGATAGACGTATAACACATTTTCCGAATCCTGCACCTGGGAACAAGCCGATTGTAGTTGGTCATCAATATTCAGTATTGACGATGCTAACGAATAATCCGTTAGAAAAAGCAAAACATTGGGTAATACCGATTTCAACAAAAAGAGTAGAGAGCTGTACAAAAGGTAATGAAGTTGGAATGGAGCAGATAGTAGAGAGCATCAGTACATTAGATTTAGAGCAAGAGCTTTGCGCTACTGTAGGGATACATTATATGGAACTGAACAATGCAGGATGTCCGCTGGTAAGCAGGGTAATTTAGTACATATTTTTAGAATTAATAGCACACGTAACTTTTATTCCATACCTACTCCAATAGAATCAAACATATCGAAAAAAGGGCGTAAAACTGAATTCGGCAATAAAATGCATTTGAGTGACGTAAAAACTCATAGAGCTTGTGATCGATATGAAGAGAACACTTGGATAAATTCTAAAGGGAAAAATATACTGTACAGATAAGGTGCTGGGATGATATGTTACTACGTGGATCAAGAAAATATCATTCATCCGCATATCCGATGAATTTAATTCAAATTATACTACTAAACGATCAAAAAAAAAGAAGTATATAAAAGACCTTTGTGGCTGAGTGTATTTGGATTAAGGCGTAATGAAATTTCGCTTTTTGATGCATATCAAAGTTATAATTCTCGTTATGATATCGAACATTTTTTTAGATTCAGTAAACAAAACTTACTATTGGAGGCGTATCAAACACCAGACGTAGAACATGAAGAATTATGGTGGCAGTTTTGTATGTTAACCCCGATTATGGATAAGAAATACATGGTTTATTAGGTTTAAGTTGGTAAGCAATAAGAGCAGAGAATAGAGAAGTAAAGAAATTAATAGGTGATCGATGTCTGGAAGGAGTAATATTAAAATGTAAAAGTAAAGAATTGATCTGACAGTTAAGGATTGTTGGGTACGAAGAAAAAAGATAAGATAGTACCTGGCAAGTTTTAACAACCTACTAAAAAGGAGACTGTCAGATGACAACATATCAAGAAAAAATCATAAAGCCAAGAATCGGTTTATTAAAACTCGCTGAACAATTAGGGAATGTATCACAAGCTTGCAAAGTAATGGGTTATAGCAGGGATACATTTTATCGTTACAAAGAGCTCCATGATCAAGGTGGGGAGGGGGGAAGCTCTATATGAGATGACTAGACGTAAAGCTTGCATTAAGAATCGTGTGCCCGCAAATATAGAGGATGCTGTAGTTAATATAGCTGTTGAATTTCCAGCATTTGGTCAGGAACGTGCTGCTAATGAATTACGCAAAAGTGGGATAATCATTTCTGGTGGCGGAGTTAGATCTGTGTGGTTACGTCATGATTTAGAAAGTTTCAAAAAACGTCTAAAAGCTCTAGAGACTAAAGTAGCAAATGATGGTATTGTTTTAAGTGATAATCAACTTGCTGTTCTTGAAAAAGTTAAAAACCAACGTGAAGCTAGTGGTGAAATAGAAACTATGCACCCTGGCTACCTTGGTTCACAAGATACTTACTATGTTGGTAATATTAAAGGCATAGGCCGTATTTATCAGCAAACTTTTGTCGATACCTATTGAGGAGTAGCTATTTGTAAACTCTATACCGAAAAGACGGCTATTACAGCTGCAGACCACTTAAATGATAAGGTTATTCCATTCTTTGCAAACCATGATATCCCTCTGCTTAGAATATTAACTGATAGAGGTACGGAATATTGTGGAAAACCAGAAAACCATGCTTACCAACTATATCTTGGCATTGAGAATATCGATCATTCCAAAACTAAAGCATATAGTCCTCAAACCAACGGTATCTGTGAGCGTTTCCATAAAACTATGCAGGAAGAGTGCTATCACATTCTATTCCGCAAAAAATTTTATAATTCACTTGATGAATTGCAAACAGATATAGATAACTGGCTTGTGAGTTACAATAATGCAAGACCTCATTCCGGTAAACATTGCTTTGGTAAAACACCAATGCAATCTTTTACAGATTCACTTTATATTGCTAAAGATAAAAATATTGGTAATATTGGTAATATAGATAAAAATATTGGTAATATAGAGAGAATATCAGACAATTTGATGATTGCCCATCAAGCTGCCTGATTACTCAACTCTGTCAGATTAAGTCGTAACTTGTACCCCCTGATACCTACACACCAAATCTTACAGAGTCAAGATTTTGTAAATTTTTCTTTAAGTCTACCAGCGATGTGCTTACTACTAGCTTTCTTATATCGCCTGCTATCTGCATAGTTTGTGAGCCTAGCTGATATAGGTTTAATGCACGATCTAGAACATCAAGCCAGTGTGCGTACCATTTTTATGTATTAAGTGATTGGCAAGCTTTGCCGTGTAGCTTAAATCTTCTTGCATGCCAATATGTATGCCAGCTTGCATTGTAGTAGATAGAGGATAATTATATAGAGGATTTAGCTGTCATTGCCTATTATATCGACTTCGTCCTCTAAATAAGAAGCTATATGATATTTTTAGGTCAACAGGCAGTAGATTAAGGATTGGACTTTCTTCTAAAGATTTTTCTACTAATTTAAAATTTAAAAATGGAGTATGATCTTTAAAAGGGTTTTCAGTTTGATAAGAGCTATAAAAAAGCTTATAATTTTGTCCTATAAATAAATTTAATGCCTCTTTATCTATTGCTTTATATTTATCTGCAATCTCCTTTATTTCTTCTAGCGTATAATTATTAGATAAAATTTTAGCAAATTCTTTATGAGGTAGATTAGCTATTTTTGCTAACGTATTTATATCTTGGAAACTCATTTTATCTTGATAATGATTTGTAAAAGTATATTGCTCATTTTTTTTGTTAATTTATAAGAAAATAATATTAATAAGTCAATAAGTTGTATTTAATATTTTAATAATTTATTATTCTCTTCACCGCTATAATTACTGAGTTCTAGCAAAGCTGCGTGTATTTCTTTCTCAAGTAAATTAGATACTGCCGCAAAATCATTATCAAGAGCTATTATTTGCCTTGCTAGATTATTTGGAAGCCCTAGAGCATCCTTGCTCTAAACGCTAGCAACAAATTTGACCAAGTAAGCTCTATTTCCGATATTGCTAAATATTTACCCTCTAATATGGCTACTTCTAGCTCTGCCTTATCTGCTTGAGCTTTTAGTAACCTAAGCTTTTGAGTATGTAGATTATTGTTTTTGCCTAGATTCTGCTGTTGTAAATACTTCCCATAACCAATAGTAGACAGAATATTTTTTAGCAAGACATGGATCGAAAATTAAAACAAAAGGAACATTCAAAGTTTTTACTAAATTTCAAAAAGCCTTGAAACCCTTGTCGGAACTGGTGGAGGCAAAGGGAATCGAACCCTTGACCCTCTGCGTGCAAAACAGATGCTCTACCCCTGAGCTATGCCCCCGATTATGTAGAAGATATATTGTTTATAAGTAATTAGGATAAGCTTTTAACTAGTCCCCAAGGTAATGGTTGACCGTTACTTCCTACGACTAAATCTCCGGAAGATTCATATTCGGCAGCTAGAAAAGAATTTTGAACAGCAATAAGCTTTACCGGTTTGATTTTCTGACCGTTATGAAAATATTCTTTAGCCTGTTCCCTAGAAGTCGGGTTATTTTTGGAAGCTGTTTTTGCTTTCGCTTTAGACATACACTATTAACTTTTTTTAAACTTGTGAAAAATATAAAACTTTTTCCTAAACTTGTCAATAACTACCGTGTCGATAAATAGACATTGCTTAGAAAAAAGTGGTTTTGTTTTACACAACTTCTAAAAAATCCCTTATTGTCATTCCTGCGAAAGGCTTGCTTGCATGGAGCAGTTGTTTCGTCATTGCGAGCAGCCATTGTTACGTGGATCAATTTCACCTCTGTCATCCCGTGGCTTGACCACGGGATCCAGTTAAAAATATTAAAATTATTAGTATTTTTTATTGTCTTTATGGACCCCGTGGTCAAGCGAACTAGGTGACACAGTAAATTTTACCGGTCTACGCAACAATTTGCGAGCAGCCGTAGGCTGCGTGGCAATCTTATGAAATAATAACAAACTCCTGAGATTGCTTCGTCGAATTACTGCGTAATTCTTCTCGCAATGACGATGAAACTAATCCATGCGAGAATGACATCCTGAACGTTCGTACACTATAGAGTCAAGCTACAGAGTGACAGTAAAAAAACCGAAGCTTAATAACAATCATTATTATTCCGTTATTACTTCACTTTCACCGACTAATGCTATTTTAAATTCTACTATTTCTGATATCGTTTTTCCATCATATATACTAAACCCTACTCCTCTAAATTCTACTTTTGCGTTGATATCAGCACCATATGATACTAACAGCTTATATATTTCATCATCCTTAATATCTTTAGAAGTACATCGAACGTTTTTAAGTAATAGTTTTGCTACATTAAAGTGCTTACCGCTTCATATAAAGGTGATCATAGCCAAGTTCCATCGTTCCCGTTTACTACAGCTCCTTTTGATATTAGATATTCTGCTACTTTATAATTTCCGTGACGTGCGGCTGAATTTAAAGGAGTATCCTTAAAAATATCACTACACATATTAACATTTGCTTTTTTTTCTTCGACTAACCATTTAGCAACTTTTAGCGCATTATTTGTAGATGCCGAAAATAGTTCAGTAGTAGATACTGCACGTAATTCATTTAAACTCCTTACTACGCCCACTTTATCAAGAAAGATAGACTCTTTTAAAACTTAAAGGTGATAAAGAGCCTATTGTCATTCCTGCAAAAGGCTTGCTTGCGTGGAGCAGTAAAACCCACTGTGTCATCCCGTAGTCAAGCCACGGGATGACAGGGGTGAACTCGATCCACGCAGACAATACTAAGCTAGGCATGACACTAAACTCCTACTGATTAATTCTTGCCGTGCAGATTTTCGGTGATTTCTTTCAGTTTTTCTACTCTATCTATTAAATATAAAAGTTGTTCTTTTGTAATTTTATAGTTTTTATCATATCTTGCGTCAACATAAGCTTTTTGAAGCAACTCAAAACATTCTTTTTGCTCCGGGGTTGCTATAGGAAATACTTGCAATAACTCACTATTATAATTTTCTGCCATACTACCTAATTTTTCTATATCATGTAGCTTTGGTTTATAGTTTGAAAAAACTAATAAAATAGTGCTATAAAGACTTTCCGTAGCTTGATGTAACTCAAAAGCACATTTATTTAAATTACCTCTTAGCAAAATATTATGAACATCAATAAGACATTCGTTAGCATGTTTAAACCATTCTTTATAATAATCTTTAGCAATTTCTTTCATCTCACTCCAAGGTAACTCCTTAGCTTCGCTTAAGGTAAATTCACCTCTATTATATAAAAGAATACCTTCTTTTTTTATATCCGTGTAAAAATAACGCCCTATCTCCAACTGTCTATTTACTTCATCAATTGACTCTAGAATTATCGATATTAATGAATCATACGGAATAATTTGCTTAGGATTTATTACTCCTGTTTTTTCTAATCTTTTATATATTATCTTCTAACCTTAAAGTAGCATGCCCTTTATATTTACCTTTTTTCAGAATTATCAAAATATCGGTATCGCTATGGTAACCGTTAGGTAGATCACGTACCCAATCGCCTCTTGCAAAAGAACCGTACAAGATAATCATAGCGATTTTATCTTGTGCAATATCTAAAATTTGCTGCACTATAAAATTAAGCCTAGCTTGGATTTTTAGAGAACGTTCGGGTAAAGTGGTTTTCATCTACTCATTTGCACCATGACAATATTTATATTTCTTGCCTGAACCGCACGGACATAGCTCATTACGAGATACCCTACCCCAACTAGTAGGATCTTCAGGGTTTCTATCTTTTGGGTCAATGCGTGATACGACGGGTTTAAGGTCAGTCTCAAGGCTACTTCCTGCATTATATTTACTAAATGCCGGATCTTCCCGACTCTCACGCATATTTTTCTGAAGTTTTTTATGCTCAAGCGAAACATCTTCTTTTTGAACATGTTTTAAGTCGATATGGAAGTGATATATTGTTTGAATAAATAATTCTTTTAAATTATTAAGCATCTGCTCGAATAAGTTAAATGCTTCTCTTTGATACTCGCTAAGAGGGTCTTTTTGAGCATAAGCTCGAAGCGATATGCCTTGTCTTAAATGATCTAAGCTATATAAATGATCTTTCCAAACTTGATCAAGGGTAGTTAGTAAAATATATTTCACGGCATTATGCATTAACTCGCTACTATAGGCTTCTTCTTTTGACTTATATATATCATGAGCCATTTGTATAACGGTCTTCGTGATTTCTTCTTCCGTTACATCATTTTTACTTACTAAATTATGATCAAATTTTATAGAAAAAACACGATGTAATTCTACGCTTAAATTTTCTATATCCCAATCTTCTCTATAAGAGCCTACCGGCATGAAAGTTAATACTATCTTTTTGGCGAGTTCCTCAGTAGTACTATTTAAGAAACCGTGACTATCTTTAGATTTAATAATTTCAGTACGTTGCTCGTATATTATCTTACGTTGGTCATTCATTACATCATCAAAACGTAATAAATTTTTACGCATCTCGTAGTTATGTCCTTCAACTTTTTGCTGAGCTTTCTCAAGTGAACGACTAATCATCGGATGGTGGATAGCCTCTCCGTCTTTCAATCCAAGTGTTCTAAGAACTCCTGATATACGATCTGATGCAAAAATACGCATTAAATCGTCATCAAGCGATAGGAAAAACTTAGTTTTACCAGGATCACCTTGTCTACCTGATCTTCCTCTTAGTTGATTATCTATCCTACGGCTTTCATGCCTTTCCGTACCTATCACAAATAAGCCGCCTGCTTCAATAACCTGCTTCTTTTCTTCGGCAATTTGAGCTTTTATTTCAGCTATTTTAGCTTCATAATTATGTTCTTTATCCAGCTGCTCTATTAACATTTCAGGGTTACCACCAAGCATAATATCAGTGCCTCGCCCTGCCATATTAGTTGCAATCGTTACTGCCTTAAACCTACCTGCTTGAGCAATAATAAAAGCTTCCTGCTCATGAAATTTGGCGTTTAATACTTTATGAGGGATTTTTTCTTTATTTAAAACGCTTGAAAGTTCTTCTGACTTTTCTATGCTTATCGTACCGACAAGTATAGGCTGACCACGATCGTAACAATCCTTAATCAGTTTTAAGATAGCATCATATTTTTCTTTTTTACTACCGTAAATCTCGTCATCAAGGTCAAGCCTTGTGACTTTATTATGGGTTGGGACTGCGACCACATCGAGATTATATATGTCTTTTAGTTCGGGTGCTTCGGTCATAGCCGTACCGGTCATACCCGATAATTTAGGATAATTACGGAAATAATTTTGGAAAGTAATGGATGCAAGAGTTTGGTTTTCATTTTGAATTTTCACATTTTCTTTTGCTTCTAATGCTTGATGTAGGCCTTCTGAATATCTACGCCCTTCCATTACACGACCGGTAAACTCATCAATAATCATTACTTTACCTTCACGCACCAAATAATCTACATCAACAGTAAACATATTATGAGCTCTTAAGGCTTGGTTAACATAATGTACTAAAGTTAAATTCTCAAAATCATATAAACCGGTATCAGGTTTTATAATATTTTCTTTACTTAAAAGCGATTCTATATGCGTAATGCCGGTTTCCGTTAAATTGATAGTTTTTAATTTTTCGTCTTTTTCAAAATCACTTGCATTAAGCAGGCGTACAATTTTATCAATTTTACCGTATAATTCTGAATTATCATTAACCGGACCTGAGATAACTAGCGGAGTTCTTGCTTCATCTATCAAAATCGAATCAACCTCATCGATGATAGCAAAATTAAAAGGACGAAGTACTCGCTCTTGCAAACTATACTTCATATTATCCCTTAAATAGTCGAAACCTAGTTCATTATTTGTTGCATGGGTAATATCGGCATTATAGGCAGCTCGTTTTGCTTCATCAGGCATACCGGCAACAATACATCCAACCGATAAACCTAAAAAATTGTAAATTTTACCCATGGAAGCAGAATCACGGCTTACCAAATAATCATTCACGGTTACAACATGTACGCCTTTTCCGGTTAAAGCATTTAAGTAAGCAGGAAGCGTTGCAACTAAGGTCTTACCCTCACCGGTACGCATTTCGGTAATCATGCCTCTATGTAATATAAGACCACCTATAAGCTGAACGTCAAAATGACGCATACCGCAAACTCTTCTAGCCGCTTCCCTAACTACCGCAAACGCCTCATATACTATATCGTCTAAAGTTGCTCCGTTTTTAAGCTTTTCTTTAAACTCTACAGTTTTATTCTTCAACTCCTCGTCTAATAATTTTTGTATAGCAGGCTCAAGCGAGTTAATTTTTGTAATTTCGGAAAATAGTTTTTTTACAGTACGATCATTTGCAGTACCGAAAAGTTTTTTTAAAATAGAAAGCATTAAAGTCCTTATGATATTTTTAGTATTTTAGTACTTAAAATTAAAAATATAGGTATATTTTATAAAATTATCAAATGTTATAATTTTATTTAAATGAATAATTTTTTATTGAAAGGCATTTTTTTACTACAAATATTTGTAAATTATTATTAATAAATAAAATATTCTCAAATAGCTGTTGACGGTTATATATTATTTTTATAAAATTTAAGCTTATTTTTAACACAATTATGAGTCATAAATGAAAAAATTATCTGTTATATTTTTATCAGTTAGCATGCTTTCCGGTATTGCTTTTGCCAATAAAGACAAAGTAGTTGCTACCTATAAAGGCGGTGAAGTAAAAGAATCGCAAATTATGAAAGAATTTAAGCCTCAGCTTAATCTTCAATCAGGTGAAACAATCAAAAATTTTGATGATTTTCCGCCGCAAGATCAGGAAAAATTAATAAAAATTTATGTTAATAATCTTTTGTTAAAAGAAGAAGTTGCTAAATCAAACATTACTTCATCTAAAGAATTCCAAGAAAAACTTAAAAATGCAAAAAATCAATTAGCTCAACAAGAATTACTAGCAAATTACATAAAATCTAACATTACAGATAAGATGTTTGATGACGAATATACTAAATATGTCGGTAATCTTAAAGGTAAAGAGCAAATAAAAGTTGCTCATATTTTAGTTAAATCCCAAAAAGAAGCTAACGATATAAAGACCAAATTAAGCAAAGGCGGAAATTTCACTAAGCTTGCAGAAGAGTCATCTCTTGATAAAGCTTCAGCTTCAAACGGCGGCGTTATCGGTTACATTCTACTAAATCAACCTGGGCAGTTAGTACCGGAATTTGAAAAGAAAGCTTTTGCTTTAAAAGTAAATGAAGTTTCAACTCCTGTAAAAACCGATTTCGGTTGGCATATTATCAAAGTGCTTGAGAAAAAACCTGTGCCTATTCCAACAAAAGAAGAAGCAAAAGTAACTATTGATAATATATTAGCTGCAGAAGTACTAAAGAAATATATTTCTGATTTAGAAGCTAAAGCTGATTTAAAAATCATGTTACCTAAAGCAGATAGCAAAGCCGGATCGTAATTTATATTTTGTCATTGCGAGCGGGTATTGTGGGTAGCAAATCGTCATTGCGAGCAGCCATAGGCTGCGTGGCAATCTCATGAAATAATAACAAAATCCTGAGATTACTTCGTAATTTCCTCGCAATGACGAGAAAACTGATCTACGCAGGCATAACATTATAACTACTCTCAATCACAGCAAATGCTACGCATACAGGATAATCATCAGAAAGAGAAAGGTGAATATTAAAAGGAGTGGGTTTGTTTGTATAGTTTGAACTAACTTCTACTATAGGCTTGCCTAAATCATCATTTAGTATAGTAATATCTTTAAAATTTATACCTTGACCTATACCGACTCCAAAGGCTTTACTAACAGCCTCTTTAGCAGCAAAACGCTTGGCTAAAAAAGCAGCACAGTTTGTTTTATCCAACAAAGCAAACTGTTTTAATTCCTTTAGAGCTAGAATTTTTTTAGCAAAAAGTTCCGGATATAAATGTAATATCTTTTCGATTCTAGGAATTTGTACTATATCAGTACCGACACCGATAAGCATTTACTTATCGGTTTCATAATCTTCGCCATTCTCATCAATAAAGATTTGATCATCTAAATCAGAATAATCTTCCCCGATATAAACTTCAGGTAAATACTCAAATTTTTCTTCTACATCTTCTGATTCATCTTGCTTAACAAGCGGCTCTATCATAGTTCTTGTACGCAGACTGTTTATTAAGTCTTGTTCTAACTGGGCTACCGATACTTTTCCGGCAGCAATTCTACGTAATGAGATAACAGGAGGTTTATCACGCTTTTCTTTTTTTATTTGACTAGTTTCTACTTTATAATTTAATAATTTAGCATATATTGTTGCTAGAACAACAAGCCGAAACCTATCCGGTATAATTTTATTACAATCTTCTGCTGTAATTCTTGCCATAATTTTCTCCGTTAAAAATAATATACTACGAATAAAAAATAAGAAATGAGTATACGAAGATCAACTTCAAAAAGAGCAAGGAGTTCACAAGTCGAGGAACGGAGCGTATACTTAATACGTGAGTACCGCAGATCTTGTAGAACGACGCAGCCAATTTTTGAAGTTCATCGAGTATATTATACTCTTTTTATATCCGCACCGCAATTACTTAATTTTTTTTCTAAATCTTGGAAGCCACGATCTAAGTGATATATTCGATGTAATACGGTTTTGCTATTAGTACTAAGACCGACGAGTATTAGCGATACCGAAGCTCTAAGGTCACTTGCCATAACTTCCGCTCCTTTTAACATTTCTACACCTCGGACGACCGCCTTATTACCTCGTACTACTATATCTGCTCCCATCCTACATAATTCAGGGACATGCATGAAACGATTTTCAAAAATATTTTCGGTGATCATTGAAACACCGTTGCTAAGCGTCATAAGACTCATAAATTGTGCTTGTAAATCTGTGGCAAACCCAGGATAGGGATTAGTTTCTAAATCAACTGAATTTAACTTCCCTTCATAAGTTACTTGGACTCCGTTATTGATCGGCACGACTTTTATACCTGTTTCAATGAGTTTTAAAGCTATATTTTCTATAATATGGTAATCAATTCCACAAATTTTCACATCACCTTTAGTAATAGCTGCCGCAAACATATAAGTACCGGCTTCAATACGATCAGAAAGTACTTTATAGCTCGCTTTATTTAAAGAATCTGTACCTTTAATCGTTATTTCGCTAGTGCCGACACCTGCAATATCGGCTCCCATTTTAATAAGACAATTACATAAATCAACTATCTCCGGCTCTCGACCGCAATTAAAAAGCACAGTGTCTCCCTCTGCTAAAACAGCTGCAAGTATTGCATTAATCGTAGCACCTACGGAAACTTTATCAAAAACAAAATGAGTACCTTTTAAGCGTCCTTTACTTGAAGCGTTAATATAACCGTCTTCTATTTCAATCGTAGCTCCCATAGCTTTTAATACGGCAATATGCAAATCTACTTGCCTTGCTCCAATAGCACAACCACCCGGAAGCGATACTTTTGCTTTACCGTATTTGGTAAGCAAAGGACCAAGCACCCAAATCGATGCTCTCATTTTACGGACTATTTCATAATCTGCAGTAAAGTTATTTATATTTCCGGTATTAATTATAAGCTCAAATTCATCTTGGTGTTCTATTATTTCAATATCCGCTCCGTGACTTCTTAGCAAATCTTTCATAGTACTAACATCCGTTAATTTTGGAACATTAGTAATATGTAGTTTATCGGTAAGAATAGATGCCGCCATAATAGGTAACACGGCATTTTTAGCACCGCTAATATTAATACTACCTTCAAGAGGCTTACCGCCGTGAATAATTAATTTTTGCATAAATTATTTTGATAAAATTGTAACGTCATTGCGAGGAGAAACTGATTATATTGTCATCCTACGACTTGATCGCGGGATCCAGTTAAAAATAATAATATTATTAGTATTTTTAGTTATTTTCTGGATACCGTGGTCAAGCCACGGGATGACACCAATTATACTACACATCCAAATTCACGACATTTAAAGCATTCGCTTGAATAAATAATCTGCGAGGTTCAACAACGTCACCCATTAAAGTAGAGAAAATGCCCTCCGCTTCATCGACTTCCGCAACTCTTACCTGAAGCAAAGTTCTTTTTGCAGGGGCAAGAGTAGTTTCCCATAGTTGGTCGGAATTCATCTCACCAAGACCCTTAAAACGCTGGATGTTTATACCTTTTTTCCCGCATTCTATAATAGTATTTAACAACTGGCTTGGCGTTAAAATATCGAATTCTTGACTTTTCACTATAAGCTTTAATTGCTTACCGAATATATCAAAAATTGTTAAAGCAAGCTTTGATATTTGTACAAACTCAAATGATTCCAACTGCTCTTTCAACAATATTTTACTTTCTTTTAAACCCCTACTAAAGCGGAAAAACTCTATTTTATTTTCATGTTTTAAAATTTCCCAATTAGTTTTATCAGGCGACTCTTCTAAGCTATTTAAAACATCTAAAGCTTTTTCAAGTCTTAAATCACTTTCAGCTTCAAATATTTTGTTATTAAGTAAGTCATTAATTGCAAGAATTTCAGTAATTGAGCGATTAAATTTTTTGCTAGCATGATCAAGCAAGCCGTTAAACTTAACTACTTTATTAATTAGCTCTTCTAAATTATCGCCTACTAACTGTTCTTTACCGTCTAGAGTTAAGGTTGCATCATTAATAGTTGATTTTATCAAATAATCTTGCAGTGCTTGTTCATTCTTTAAATAAAGCTCGGCTGCTCCTTTCTTTACCTTATAAAGCGGTGGCTGGGCTATGTATAGATAACCTTTATTTATTAGCTCCGGCATATGACGATAAAAGAACGTAAGTAATAATGTTCTAATATGTGAACCGTCAACATCAGCATCGGTCATAATAATAACTTTATGGTATCTAAGCTTTTCTAAGGAAAATTCTCGTTCAACACTAATCCCAAGAGCTGTAATTAACGTACCGATTTGGTCCGAACCAAGCATTTTATCAAACCTTGCTCGCTCAACGTTCAAAATTTTACCACGCAGAGGCAATATAGCCTGAATTTTACTATCCCTACCCTGTTTTGCAGTACCGCCCGCAGAGTCTCCCTCAACAATAAACAATTCTGAAATTGCCGGATCTTTTGCATGGCAATCAGCAAGCTTACCGGGTAAATTCGAGACTTCTAAAGCTGATTTTCTTCGAGTTAGCTCCCTTGCTTTTCTAGCAGCTTCACGAGCATTAGCCGCTTCCATAATCTTAGCTATAATTGCCTTAGCTTCCGCCGGATGCTCTTCAAACCACTCAAGAACCTTTGTATAAACGGCATTCTCAACAACCGGTCGTACTTCGGAGCTTACTAGCTTATCTTTTGTTTGAGAAGAAAATTTAGGATCAGGAACTTTAACGGAAAGCACACAACATAGCCCTTCCCTAGTATCTTCACCGCTAAAGTCATTTTTAGCTTTTTTATTAAGACCCGTAGTATCAAGGTAAGAGGTAATAACACGTGTTATCGCTGATTTGAAAGCACTAAGATGAGCTCCGCCGTCACGCTGCCTAATATTATTAGTAAAGCATAAAATATTTTCGTGATAAGAATCGTTCCAATGCATCGCAAGCTCAAGACTTATACCGGACTCATCATTCTCCGTATTAACTACTATACATGGATGAATAGCGTGCTTCGCTCTGTCTATATATTTTACATAAGCTTCTATACCGCCCGTATAATAAAACTGTACTTCCTTAGCTTCTTCAAAGCGATTATCGACGAGTAAAATCTTTACTCCTGAATTTAAAAAAGCAAGCTCACGAAGACGATGTTCTATAGTGCCGGAATCAAATTCTATATTAGTAAACATTTCTACAGATGGGAAAAAAGTAACTTCCGTACCTTTTTTGTCAATATTTTCTTTGACAACCGCAAGCGGAGCTTCCGTTATACCATTATTAAATCTAATCAAATATTCCTTATTATTACGCCAAATACGCAGCTCAAGCCACTCAGAAAGAGCATTTACAACCGATACACCGACACCGTGTAGACCGCCTGAAACCTTATAAGAGTTCTGATCAAACTTACCGCCGGCGTGAAGTTGCGTCATAATAACTTCAGCTGCCGATATTCCTTCTTCTTCATGAATTTCAACGGGTATACCTCGCCCGTTATCAGATACGGTTACCGAACCGTTTTTATTTAATGTTACTCGTACTAGATCGCAATAACCGGCGAGCGATTCGTCGATAGCGTTGTCGACTACTTCATAAATCATATGATGTAGACCCGACCCGTCTCCAACGTCCCCGATATACATTCCGGGTCTTTTTCTTACAGCTTCAAGACCTTTTAAAACCTTAATAGAATCAGCACCGTATGATGATTCGTTAAATTTTTCTTCAATTTCCGACATAATCTTTATATTTATATATTTAGCTCTATATATTTGTTGCTAGAAACAATAAAAATTACTATAACGTAACTTATTAAAATAGTAAAGTTTCTTGATTTAAAATTAGCGAGATAACAAAATAAAGGCTGACACCGTCATTGCGAACGACTGAAGACCTTGTTGCATAGCTCTTATGTCATTCCCGCAAGAGCGGGAATGACACCGAAACTTTAAGTCAACTTTTTCTAGTCAATACCAAATTAGCGAGATAACAATGAATACATTAAAGTTAAAAAATATTTTCGACGTGATAGATGATTATGATGTGTTTTTATTTGATCTTTGGGGTGTAATAATCGAAGGAGGGCATACTTATCCGGGCGTCGTAGAAAATATTAATAAAATTATTAAACGGAAAAAAGTATATTTCGTTACTAATGCTCCGCGAAATATTTTTTCGCTGCATCAAACAATTAAATCTTGGGGAGTAAACGTGTTACCTGAAATGATTATTAGCTCAGGTGAAATAGCAGTGCAAATGATCCTAGAAAGTAAAGAACGATTCGATATTGAAAAGCCGATAATATATCACTTAGGACATTTAGAAAATGATATAATAAACGGAATTCAATGTCCTATCACTGATGATATTAACAAAGCTAATATTTTCTTAATGACTATCTATAGAGATGAAAACGAAAATTTAGATTTAAACGAGTTCAATGAATTATTTAAAATTGTTGTACAACATAAAATGGTCAATATTTGTGCTAATCCTGACCTTGGAATAAATCAGCACAGTGTTTATAGATATTGTAGCGGCTATTATGCTGAAAAAATAAAGCAGCTTGGTGGAAAAGTAATTTATAGCGGTAAGCCATATGAAGAAATATATAGCAAGATTTTAAAAGAATGTCATAATACCCCTAAGAATCGTATGTTAATGATTGGGGACACTTTTTACACCGATATACTTGCTGCAAATCGCCTCGGTATAGGCTCTGGCCTAGTGTTAACCGGAAATTCTAGAGAATATCACATTAATTTTGATAATATTGAAGAAAAACTAGATAGTTTAACGAAAGCTGCTGCTAAACAATCGATTACACCTAGTTTTGTTGTTGATTTATCTTGAATAGCTTTGCCGTCATTGCGAGAAAAAACTGTAAGTTTTGACGAAGCAATCTCGTGCTAAAGTCCTGAGATTGCCACGCTCCTTTTAGTCGCTCGCAATGACGGAAACCTATATATGCCCTTGCAATGACGTTAAAACAACAACTCTATTGATATTTTACTTATAATCTGCTATAGAATAAAACTTAAGCGGTCGTGGCGGAATTGGTAGACGCGCAGCATTGAGGGTGCTGTTCTGTAAAAAGATTGGAAGTTCAAGTCTTCTCGACCGCACCATTCGTCGTTTTTCACAAAGTCAAATTAGCGACTTCTTGCTGCAGGTTGCTCTTTTCTTTGTTCTGAGGTCACTGCCTTAAAACTTTTCTGTTTTAACACTTCAGATTTTATATTTACTCCTAAGTTCTTCTTGTTAGCAAATGTTTGTGCTAATTGTATACTCCTGATAAATGAAAAGGAGTTAAAATAAAAACTATTGCTTATTTGTACTCTGTGATTTATATTGATTAGCAAATTGTACACAATTCTGTGCCAAGCCTAACTAAATCAGTTTTAAATAATTATAATTAACTAAGTCTAATAAACTATTAGGTAAATAGGTTATGCCTAATTTCAATATATTTAAAAGCATCTTACCTGATCATCACGATCAATTTGCTGAAATTTTTGATCAAATTAATGATCTGATCGAAGATCACAATTATGATGCTGCTGCAAGCAGGCTGGCCAAACTTCATTATGCCGATTTAGCGGATTTCTTAGATAATCTTAACAATAAAACATATAAAATAATTATTCCCTTATTACAGGATGAAATTAAGCCTGAAACGTTAGTATCGTTAAATGCTTATAGTAAACCTATAATAATAGAAACTTTAGGCATAAAAAAATCTGCAGAATTAATCAATAAGCTAGTTATAGAAGATGCTATTGAAGTAGTAATCGATCTAGACGATGATATAAAAGACCTTATCCTAAGTAATCTCACTAAAGAAAAAAAACACCAAATTACCGTAGGTTGTACATATCCTGAAAATACGGTAGGTAGAGTAATTGAGCGAGATTTTATTAATCTTCAAGAAGGATGGACGGTCGAGGAATCATTAAATTTTATCAAGAACGTAAAAAATGACTTTTATGCTGCAATTGTTACGGATAATAAATTACGCCCTATCGGTATTATTTCTCTTAGCACGCTAATTAAAGGCAAAAAAAATGAATTAATAAAAGATTTGATGAGCAAAGATTTTAAGCTTGCAGATGCTTTTACCGACTTAAACGAACTAAGCTTCATTTTTAGACAATATGCTTTAACTATTGTACCGGTAGTAAATAAAAGCGGTAAGTTAGTAGGTAGCGTATCAATCGATAATATAATTTATATTATCGAAGAACAAGCCGGAAAAGATATATTATCATTAAGCGGGGTGCACACTCAAGATACTTTCTTCAATGTATTTTATACCGTTAAACATCGTTTTCCTTGGCTCTTTGTTAATTTAATCACTGCCTGCATGACCTCACTTATCATTAACCATTTTAACGATACTATTGCAAAACTTGTAACACTTGCAGCCACTATGCCTATTGTAGCTTCAATGGGCGGAAATGCCGGAACACAAGCCATGACCGTTACGGTTAGAGCCCTTGCTAATAAAGATATTCATTATAATAATGTCAATAAAGTTATATTAAAAGAAATAGCCGTATCGGCTTTTAACGGTTTTGTACTTGCAATTATCGGAGCAGGACTTAGCTTTGTGATGTTGCTTGACTTAAATCTTAGCGTTATTTTTGCTATTGCAGTTATTTTAAATTTTTTAGTAGCCGGATTATTCGGCTCTGCTATTCCTATAATACTGCATTATTTTGATATAGACCCCGCTGCAGGCTCCGGTGTATTTCTAACAACCATAACCGATGCTCTAGGTTTCCTAACTTTCTTAAGCCTTGCTCATATTTTTTTAGTGTAAAATTTGGTGTTTATTCAAATAAAAATACGTACGCATTGCAGCAAACAGTAGCTATAGCTCCAAGACATTTACATATACCACAACTTGTATCCTGATTTTCAAAGTCGGTAATATTATTAATATTATTCTCAGATATATTATTATCTCTTTTTATATTTGTATATTCTGATTATTATTATTAATATTTGACTCTTTGAACAATAAATTTGCAACAGTTAGTATTAACTCACCCTGTGATGCAGTTAGATTATTATTATTTAAGGAGCTAGCTTGTGCGTACTCTTGTACTTCTAAACTATTACTGTTTGACATAGTGACATTTTGACTTTAGGATTAATATTTAAAATTATATAACAATAATCTTTAATCTGCAGCTATTTATTACTGCAATTTTTGGTATTTCCTCGAAACGGTTGATATCGTCATGAGCTAAGCGACTGCAAAGAGCGTGGCAATGACGTAAACTTTTCAAATTATCAACTTTTCTAGGCAATGCCTAATTTTTTAATAGCCCACAAATTATAATGAAATAAGAAATAACTTTTATGGAAGATATAAGCTCTCGGAAAGAAAAGTTTGAAATTTGTGTTTATAGTAAAAAATTACTTGATAAACTCGAATATTTAAATACTAAAGTAGAAAATCCTATATATATACTCGAAATCAAAAAAGGTATCTACTAAATATAAATTTTTTTCTTTCAACCAGCTATTTAACCCCGATTATGGATAAGAAATACATGGTTTATTAGGTTTAAGTTGGTAAGCAATAAGAGCAGAGAATAGAGAAGTAAAAAAATTAATAGGTGATCGATGTCTGGAAGGAGTAATATTAAAATTCTCTTTTATGTAGCCAAAAATGGTTTCGATAATGAATCTCTTCCTTAAAAGGATTTTATCCAAAAGAGGTAATAAATAGTTTTTCATATCCTTTCTTATTCCGGTAATTTTTATTAAACCTTGCTTATAAAGTTTTGTAAACATTTTTTCTGAAATAAACCCCTTATCATCATAACACTTACCTTTTAGACCTTTTTGATAACCATTGCTTCAAATGCAATTCTGTCATCAACATTACCTTTGGTAATTTTAACAGCAATAATTTCTCCCTTATCATTGATTATCATATGAAGCTTGAATCCAAAAAACCAATCGACAGAACTACGTCCCATTTTTGCAAGATTATTAAAAGTTCTGTTAGAATTAATTCTGATATTTTTACATACTGCAAAATGTGTGGAATCTGCATAATAAATTCCCGTTCTTTTCCCACTTAAGTAATGTAACATCACAATCAATGGCAGAAATAATGAAGGAATAAGCTGAACAAATCTCTCATAACAAGGTGGATTCCTGAACAAATTACCATTAATAATAAAGTTTTGGTAATAAGCTTTTAAATGTTTATATGCACTAAAATGGTAAAAATCATTATTGAGAGTTCTTCACTTAAGGAAAGCTTACCTTCTCTAAATCTTTGCTTATTACTTTTCAGCAATTGATGTTTTACCCATTTCTCATAAATTTTACAAAATTTATCTACTATACAAAATATTGTAGTATATTTACACATGTTATTAAACCTTTATTTTACTCCTTCAGTGCCCTATTTATATAAGGTTTAATAACTCTTGCAACCTTCCTTCCTCTCTATTCCTTATCCATAATCGGGGTTAAATAAACTAGGGATTGATATATGGCAAGAAGTCAATAAAATCATCAAAAAACCATAGATCCTATTATAGGAAAGTTAAAACCTAAAGGTATAGATCTTGAGCTAGACAAAATAAAAATTACAGATCTATCAAATTGCCGATATAGTAAAAGGCTATTAACGAAGATCATGCTTATTAATAAGATTTCTAGAAATAGAATTGATCTTAATAAAATTAAAAAAGCAATATATTTTACTAAAAAATATCATGGCGGGCAAAGAAGAGAAACAGGAGAATTTTATTATTCACATCCTTTAGAAGTAGCATATATGATTTCTGATTATTTATTTAGAACGGATATCATAGTAACTAGCATATTGCATGATTGTATTGAAGATACGTTACTTACTAAAGAAATGATTATACAAGAATTTGGCCATAAGATTGCTAATCAAGTTGAAGATTTAACACGAGTTAAAAATGATAAAAAAATTAGTTCAGCAGAAATAGTTAAAATATTATATCAGCAAAAGAAAAAAGAGTTGCTATTAATTAAATTATTTGATCGATTACATAATATACAAACAGTCGGAGCTAAAATTCCTGAGAAAGGATGAAAAATAATTTTAGAGACTTTACAATTTTTCTTAACTATTGCTACTTATCTCAAGGTACCAAGAGTTGCAAGGCAATTATATACACATTGCTTTAATATAGCTGCAAATTACAAAAAATTAAATGTACTGAGAGTGTTGCAAGAATAAAATTTTTATTTCAGAATGAAAGTATTACGATTTCAGGATATAGATTTTATAGTGTGGTTAAAAATTTTTTATCTTGCAACATTTTCACAGATGCTTAAGTAAATATCATGTTATATCAAAATATCACCAATAATTCATGCATTAATCAAGCTTTAGAGTTATACCATCAATACTGCTCTGATAAAACAACCTACCCTGACCAAATATATACCATTACAAAAGCATTACAACTAGATTCTTCCTCATTCACAGCAGTACTATTACATGAAAATATACAACATCTTAATCTAGAAGATTATAATCATTTTAATAATAATATTATATATCTAGTTGATGTTATTAATAAATTATCTACTATTCACTATAAACCATATGCTGAGCAACATATTCATTTTCATGAGCTGTTACTAATTATTAATCCCAAACTACAGGAAACGGCAATATTAACTTCGCTTGTTCCATTATTACATAAGGTGAGTATCTTTAACCTTGAGTATAATAATACCGATGCTCAGCATATATCAGAGATCATCACTAATTGTTATATCCCTTATCTTTTATCATATACAGCACACAATGACCTTGCTTATCTTTTACAAGATTTATGTTTTAGATTCAATATCCTGAAGAACGTAATAGAATTCTTCATTATATGCATTGGCTATATCCTGACATAGATAATATAATTCACAATATAGAACAGCAATTCAGAAATATATTTAGAAAACTAAATATAAAAGCAAGCCTAAGCTACAGAATTAAGTCCCCATATTCTATATGGATAAAAACACTTGTTAAAGATATCCATATTACAGCACTTAATGATATTTTGGCTTTTAGAGCAATTGTAACAAATAAAAAAGCATGTTACGATTTTTCTAAATTAATTCATCTACATTATAATACCATAACATCACAGTTTGTTGATTATATTAGATATCCCAAGAATAATGGATATCAATCAATACATTTAGTCATATCAGGTGGTAGTAATAAAGGTAATATTGAACTTCAAATACGCTCTACCACTATGCATAGGCAAACACAATACGGTAGTGCACATCACACTTATAAAGCAAATAAGTATTATGTATCTCGTACTAATAATAATGTCAGTGTATAATTACATTAAGTTATAGTAATAGGATACTCAATGTTGATATAAGCATCGTAACTATTACCAGTAAAATAATCAATAACGTGAGTACTTATAATACTTTTGCTTCATTTACCCACACTCAACATAGTACTCATTTTGTTGTCAATAACACTACAACATGCACATTGTCTCGGACCACCACCCCAGAATATATAACGTATTATAATAATAATTTATCACTTTTGATAAAAGACACTAATACTATACCTTACAACTTTTCTCTAAATATAAATCTCAATTTGCATAATATTTTAGAATATAAATTAGTACCTTTAGCAGTATTACAGATTCCGGTAAGTAATTTATTATTCGAACATAATAGTGTTTTTATTAACATCACTTACAAACCAATATTAGCTGAATGTGCTTTTCCGGCAACTATAACTTATACAAAGAGACATGAAGATTCCAATATCAGATCAATATTTAAGCCACCCTCACCAAAAACAGATATAATTAACACAACATACAATACATTATTGGCTACCATAAACGATAAAGTTGTTTTGGAACAATATGGTCAAAAGGAATTTTTATCAACTACTATAAACACAAACATTACTCAAATGCTTCCTATAATAACCTTATTAGTAGATCCATCAGAGCTGAATAAGAGAATAAATGATATATCAGATAGTAATAAGGACCAGTTATTACATCTTGCACTTCAACTTGGCTGTGTAGAATCAGTGCCATTATTAATCACACATGGTGCTAATCCTAATGCTACAAATTGTCATGGTGTAATATCATTACACTGTGCTGCTAAGAATGGTAACTTAGATTTAGCGAAATTATTAGCTAAAAATGGTGCTGATGTTAATGCTAAAACTGATAATGGTCTAACAGCATTACACTATGCTGTTTATGATGGTAACTTATACTTAGTAAAGTGGTTGATTGAAAATAAAGCTAATATTCATGCTAAAACCGATAATGGTGAAACAGTATTCTGTTAGTTTTGGTAGCTCAGATTTAGTATACTTACTAATTTCCCATGGTGCTGATGTCAATAATGCTAAAACAATATTACACTTTGCTGCTAAGTCTGGTAACTTAAATTTAGTAAATTGGTTGATTGAAAATAAAGCTGATATTCATGCTAAAACTAATAGTGGCGAAACAATATTACACTTTGCTGCTGAGTCTGGTAACTTAAATTTAGTATCTTTGCTAATTCACAATGGTACTGATATCAATACTAAAACTGATGATGGTCTAACAAGCACTACCTTGGTTCACAAGATATAGCTAGACCATAGTAAGTAGGTACATACTATGCTAATATATATGTTATAAATAATAAAATAAATTATGGCAAGCAGTTACAGTTACGATTTAAGAATGAAACTATTCAAAGCTCTAGATGATGGGCTCTCAATTGTTAAAGCATGTAAAATATTCAATATAGGTCGTAACACTATATATAGATGGAAAACTCTTAAATGGGAAACAGGAAAAAGCAAAACCTTATGGTCCAGCAAAGGGTTATAATGCAAAAATAAATCTCAAAGAATTTGAAGAATTAATTATCTAATAATCATGATAAAACAGCTAAAGAATTAAGTATTATACTAGGTAATAGATTACAAAGAACTAGAATAAATTACTATAGAAAACTACTAGGCTACACTTATAAAAAAAAGTCATCTTCATCCCAAAAGGGATATTGGTTTAAGGAATGAATTTATAGAAAAGATACAGCAAATTTCTAAAGAAACTCTAGTATTCATTGATGAGTCAGGAATAGAAGATAATGTTTGTAGAGAATATGGATGGAGTATAAAAGGTACTAGATGTTATGGAAACAAAGTGTATCAACATAAATCCAGGATCAGTATGATAGCGGGGCTTCGTAATAATCAAATTATAGCGCCAGTAATATTTGAAGGAAATTGTAATAAAGAAATATTTACAACCTATGTAGAGACTATATTAACTAAAGAATTACATCCTGGACAAACAGTAATTATGGATAATATCAACTTCCATAAGAATAATATAATAAGAGAATTAATCGAGTCGGTTGGGTGCAGAATTTTATTCTTACCTACATATAGCCCAGACTTAAATCCTATAGAACATTATTGGTTTAAGATTAAGAACGAAATAAGAAAAGTTACGGGGCAATTCAAAGATATCAGTATGGCTGTAGAACACGTACTAAAGTTTATTTAACTGTACCTATTTCCTATGGTCTAGCTATACTTACTATGTTGGTAATATTAAAGGCATAGGCCGTATTTATCAGCAAACTTTTGTCGATACCTATTGAGGAGTAGCTATTTGTAAACTCTATACCGAAAAGACGGCTATTACAGCTGCAGACCACTTAAATGATAAGGTTATTCCATTCTTTGCAAACCATGATATCCCTCTGCTTAGAATATTAACTGATAGAGGTACGGAATATTGTGGAAAACCAGAAAACCATGCTTACCAACTATATCTTGGCATTGAGAATATCGATCATTCCAAAACTAAAGCATATAGTCCTCAAACCAACGGTATCTGTGAGCGTTTCCATAAAACTATGCAGGAAGAGTGCTATCACATTCTATTCCGCAAAAAATTTTATAATTCACTTGATGAATTGCAAACAGATATAGATAACTGGCTTGTGAGTTACAATAATGCAAGACCTCATTCCGGTAAACATTGCTTTGGTAAAACACCAATGCAATCTTTTACAGATTCACTTTATATTGCTAAAGATAAAAATATTGGTAATATTGGTAATATAGATAAAAATATTGGTAATATAGAGAGAATATCAGACAATTTGATGATTGCCCATCAAGCTGCCTGATTACTCAACTCTGTCAGATTAAGTCGTAACTTGTACACATAATGAATATTGCCTAAACATGGTTGCTTTGTAGGACATCTTAACCATTCTTAAGTTATTCTTGTAAAGGTGCTGTTGCATGGATTAATTCCACTCCTGTCACCCCGTGACTTGACCACGGTATGACACCGAACTTATTTTTCGATTCATGCAGCAAGTTATATTCCTCTTCCTGTAGGTTCTATTTTCTTTCTTTGTACCGCTATAGCTTTTGCTAGTTCTTCTTTATGATTATCTCCTCCTTGAGGCATTTGTTTACCAATATCCTTTACCTCTTTTTTTATAGTCTTTGGAATTGATATAGGTGGTGACGGAGGCGATGGGGGGATAGGAATAACGCTTCCAGGCATTGGAGGCGGCATCGGTATAGTACCGCTAGGCATAGTTGTAGTATTTTTTGAAGATTGATTAACAGCTTCTGCTTGCTGCTGTTTTATCTTCTCTTCTTTCATACGTTTTATAACTGCTAATGCTCCTTGTTGCTGTAAATCTGCAGCTGTCGGTTCTCTTTTTGTAGAAGTTAAGTGTTTATTTTTATAATCAAACTTTTTTTCTCTATCGGAAGCACTATTAATAGTATTATGTTCTTTTTCTATAGCCTTAAATTGATTATTAATAGCTTCTAATTCTGCAACGATTTTCCATCTTTCTTCTCTAGTAATATTAGAATTAGCTTTTTTTTCTTCAAGCCCCTTTTTCCTATCTTCTAGTTCTTTCTGTTTTTGCTTTAATTCTTCTATACGTTTTGCATGATTATCTATTTTTTCTTCTGTAATCTTTGTTTGCTGCTCGGAAGAATCCTTTACTTGTCTGCTTTGAACTTTTTTCTTTAACTCTTCATCAAAAGAAAGCGGTTTACTTCGTACAGGTTTTCCTAAATCAGAATGTATTAGATCTTCAAAATTTTCTCTAGAAGCTAACGGTTTTTTACTGATATCAGGTATTTGAGGATCATGTTTTCGTAAATCTTTTGTAATTTCTTGTATATTTTTATGAAGTTCTGTAATTGAAGCCATTTTACCTCTCACAAGTTAATTGATTTTAAAGATATAGTAATTAAACCTCTTTTATAGCTTCAACGCAAGCAAAAGTTGCTATTTTTAGTATTTCATTAGCTGTTGCTGTAGCTTGAAGTATTTGAACGGGTTTTTCAAAACCGTTTGTTATAGGACCTATAAAGCTATTTGATGAAAATTCTTGTAATAATTCAGTAGAAATAGCAGCTGAATTTAAACCAGGCATAATTAATACATTTGCAGATCCTGATAATCTACAAAATTTATATAATTTACGTAAATCACCATCTAAAGCCACCTTAACCGACATCTCTCCGTCATATTCAAAATCTACTTTCATGCCACTCAGCTCTTCTTTGTCTTTGCTAAAATTATCTAGTATATTTACTGCTTCACGAATACGAGCTGTTTTTTCCTTAGAAGAATTACCGAATGTTGAAAAAGAAAGAAGTGCAACACGAGGAGTGATTCCCATATTTTTAGCAATTTCTGCAGTTTGGGTTGCTATTTGTGCAAGTTCCCAGCTGTTTGGATATTCGGTAATACAATTATCGGCAATAATAATATTATTATCTTTAGCAATCATAATTGAATAGCCAAGGATTCTACGATTAGGTTTTGGTGAAATGGCTTTCATGATATCTTCTAAACTATCGATATAACTTTTCGTAACACCAGTTAAAAGAGCATCACCGTCACCACATGCTACCATACAAGCAGCAAAAATATTCTTATCAGTTTTAACAAGCTTTGCACAATCACGATATAAATAACCTTTTCTCTGAAGTCTTTTATATAAATAATCAGTATATTTCTCTAAACTATCGCTTAAGGCCGCATTCATTATTTGAATTCCGTCTAAGCTAATATCTTTACCTATCTTTTTTAACGTAGCCTCAATTCGTTCAACACAACCAATTATAATCGGATGGCCGTATTTCTCGTCTCGCATCATAAGAGCGGCAGAAATTACTTCTTCTTCTTCACCTTCAGCAAAAACAATCCGTTTAAGCGGTGCATTATGAATTTTTTCAGCTAAGAAATTCATATAGTTAGCAGTAGGGTTTAATCTGCTACCTAATTCTTTCTTATATTTACCTATACTAAAATCTTTAACCCTAGCAACGCCGCTTTCTATTGCAGCAACGGCAACCGCTGCTGCCACTACAGTAATTAAACGAGGATCAAAAGGCACAGGAATAATATACTCATTACCGAAAACCATCTTACGCCCTGAGTAAGCTTTATACACCTCTTCCGGTACAGGTCTACGGGCTAAATCTGCAATGGCTTTTGCTGCAGCTATTTTCATTTCCGTATTAATAGTCTTAGCTCTTACATCTAATGTTCCTCTAAAAATATAAGGAAATCCCATAACATTATTAATCTGATTATTATAATCAGATCGCCCTGTTGCTATAATCGCATCATCTCGCATAAGCTTTATATCTTCAGGAGTAATTTCCGGATCAGGGTTAGCCATAGCAAAAATAATCGGATTATTTGCCATCCCCTTCACCATGTCTTTAGTTACTGCCCCTTTTACCGATAACCCTATAAATACATCAGCATTATTTAAGCTTCCCGCTAAGGTTCTAAACTTGGTATCACTTGCATATAGCTCTTTCCATTTATTCATACCTTCTAGGCGTCCTTTGTAAACAACACCTTTAGTATCACATAAAATAATCTTTGATTTATCAACTCCAAGAGCAATTAATAAATCAATACAAGCAATAGCCGCTGCACCTGCTCCGTTAACTACGATTTTTAAATCTTCAAGCTTGCGATTAGTAAGATACGCAGCATTTATTAGCCCTGCGGCGGTAATAATCGCCGTTCCATGCTGATCGTCATGAAAGACCGGTATATCCATTAAAGATTTTAATTTTTCTTCTATAATAAAACATTCTGGAGCTTTAATATCTTCAAGATTAATACCCCCAAAACTATAACTGAGATACTTCACGGCATTAATAAATTCTTCAGGGTCTTCCGTATTCAATTCCAAGTCAATTGCATCAATATCGGCAAATTTTTTGAATAGTACGGCTTTGCCTTCCATCACCGGTTTTGAAGCGGCAGCTCCCAAATTACCAAGCCCAAGTACGGCAGTGCCGTTAGAGATCACCGCAACTAAATTACCCCTTGCCGTATATTTATATACTTCCTCTAGATTTTTAGCAATTTCAATGCAGGGAGCAGCAACCCCCGGTGAATAAGCAAGCGATAAATCTTGCTGAGTAACTAAAGACTTTGTTGCAGAAATAGCTATCTTACCAGGCTTATCTTTTTCATGATACTCAAGTGCTTCAGCGTAATTTATTTTATTCATTTCATCCATTTTAGAAATTCCTGTTTTATTTGTTTGTTTGTTTTAATTTATCGTCATTGCGAGAAGAATTACGTAGTAATTCGACGAAGCAATCTCAGGCAAATTCTTGAGATTGCCACGCTCCATATGGTCGCTCGCAATGATGTGATAAATTCACCCCATTATATACATAATAATTGATATAGTAACTACCGAGAAAAAAGTAGTAAATGTTATAATCGACGCCATAGAATCAGGATCACCGTCAAGCTGACGAGATAAAACATAAGCCGTACTCGCACATGGAAGACAGCTATATAATATTCCTACCGATCTATCTAATCCGTCAATAGACATTAACCATAGTACTACTACACTAACTAGAGGAAATGCAACTAATTTAACAAAGCCTGTAAACATTACATTATGTAAAAGCTCTTGTCTAATAGTAAAATTAAGCCCTGCCCCAACATTTAGCATACCGATAGCTAAAGCGGCATTAGAAAGGCTATCTAACGTTTTCTTAAGCCCTAAATGTAATTCAAGATTTGAGTAATTAAAAACGAATCCTACTAAACTTGCGATAATTAACGGATTACGCACAATTAATTTCATCATTAAAACAAAACTAGTTCTAATAGTATTAGTAACGGATTTATTAGGGATATAATAAGCGAAAATCATTATCGATAAAATATTGGTAAAAATAATCATATAAGAAGAAATAACGGCGACAATAGAAAGCCCGCTAGGACCAAGCAGCGGGCTACTTACTCCAAAAAAAATGTAGCTATTATAACGAATCGACCCTTGAAAAATGGAAGTAAATTGGACTTTATCTATGTTGTATTTTTTTTGGTAAATTATAAGACCGATTGATACAAGAATAGTGGATATAATAAGAGCCACTACTAATTTAATTATGGATGCAACGCTTAAGTCGGCAGTAGATACGTAATTAAACAGCATGGCAGGGAATAGTACAAAATACGATAATTTCTCAATACCACGCCAAAATTCTTCCGAAGTTAACCATTTATTTTTGATAATACTACCAAGAAGCGTAATTAAAAAAATAGGTAACGTACTACAAAAAATTTCATTCATTTGTTTTCGGTGTCATACCGTGGCTTGACCACGGTATCCAGTTTTATAATATAATTTGTTCATGGTTTTATGACAATTGGCTTATGTAATGTCATTCCTGCGAAAGCAGGAATCCATAGAACTATTCAATTAAATCTTTGTAAATTCTTCTGTATAAACAAGCTTTGTAATATTATATTTTGAGGTAAAACCCTTTATTATTTTTTGTTTATGTTCATAAGCACGACGTATTATATTATTAGTAATACCAATATATAAAGTACCATGCTTATTAGAGCATAATATATACCCAATACATTTTAATTTTGTAGTTTTATTTTATGGATTCCTGCTTTCGCAGGAATGACATATAGGTTACAACTTCCCTTCAACCAACTTCATCGTTTCTTTTATACCGTAAAGCTTTATAAAAGTCCCAAGTCTTGGACCTTCATTCTGCCCAAGCAATATCTGATATAAATCTTTGAAGTAATCACGCAGATTTTCATACCCTGCTTTCATTCCTATATCATATATTGCTTTCTGAATTACTTCAGCCTCGGTTTGATTGGATATACTAGATAACATATCTAATATATCCCGTAAAATAACCTTATGCTTTTCAGAAGGAGCTAAATATGATTTATGTGCTTTAATAAAGTCATTATAATATCTTATAGCAAATTCTGCTAAGTGGTCAAGATAAGGACTAGTATTTGGAGTTGCTTTTGGCTCATATTTGCTAATAAATCCCCAAAGTACCGATTTATCGGAAGGATTACACACAGAAGTAAGATTTAAAAGCAACGAATAGGTAATGCCAAAAGTCTCAATTTTCGGTACATTTCCGTGATGGATGTGATAAACGGGATTTGCAAAACGCTTTGCCCTATCCTCTTCTAAATGATATTTCTGATTAAAAGTAATATATTCATCAACATTTTTAGGAATTACATCAAAAAACAAACGCTTAGCTCTAGTCGGATTTTGGTACATAAATAATGCCATACTTTCAACAGGAGCATATTTAAGCCAATCATCAACGCTAATACTATTACCTTTTGATTTTGATATTTTCTCACCGTTTTCATCTAAGAACAGCTCATAACATAGCTGCACCGGCGGCTTTCCTCCTAGGATTCGGCAAATTTCCGAATAAAGTCGAGCATTTGCCAAATGGTCTTTGCCGTACATTTCATAATCGACTTTAAGAGCAGCCCAACGCATACCAAAATCCGGCTTCCACTGTAATTTACAATGCCCTCCCGTTACCGGTACTTCTATATAATTACCGACATCGTCTTTATACGTAACTGTCCCTGCTCTAGCATCCCATTTTTCTATAGGTACTTGCAGTACCTTACCTGTTTTCGGGCATATAGGCATGAAAGGTGAATAGGTAGCCTTTCGCTCTTCTCTAAAATTCGGTAACATCAGCTCCATTATCTCATCATATTTCTCAAGCACCTTTAGTAGCATCTCATCAAACATACCCGCTTTATAACTTTCAGTACTGCTATAAAACTCATACTTAAAGCCGAATTTATCAAGAAATGAGCGAAGCTTTGCATTCATATAATGCCCATAACTTTCACATTCCTTGAACGGATCAGGGATAGAGGTAAGCGGCATATCCATATACTGTGCTACCATTTCAGGGTTGGGGATATTACTTGGCACTTTACGAAGCCCGTCCATATCATCGGAAAAGCAAATTAGCTTAGTCGGAATATCGGATAATTGCTCAAACGCTTTCTGCACCATCACCATACGAGCATTCTCACCAAAAGTACCTATATGAGGTAAACCTGAAGGACCGTAACCCGTTTCAAATAATACATAACCTTTTTCAGGAGTTTTACCGTTTAAGCTGTCTAATATCTTCTTAGCCTCGACAAAAGGCAAAGCATTTGACTTAATTGCATCTTCCCAAATTTCTGACATTTATTTTTCTTGCACTTTAATTAATAATCAGTGACAATATACTAAATTTATTTATTTGTAAAATATCACTTGAATTTCTTACGATTTTGAGCATAAACTAGCGTCATTGCGAGGAGGCATTGTTGCGTGGACCGGTAAAACCCACTGTGTCACCCCGTGGCTTGACCATGGGGTCCATAAAAACAATAAAAAATACTAATAATTTTAGTATTTTTAACTGGATCCCGCGATCAAGTCGTGGGATGACACTGGAAAAACTGATCCACGCAACAATGCCTTGCGAGAAGCGAAGCGACGTGGCAATCTCATCAAACTTCCTGAGATTGCCACGCCCCTTACAGTCGCTCGCAATGACATTAAGAATAAAAAGCCCATGCCATTTAATACTATTATAAATTACATCAGAAAAGATAGCTATAAAGTTCTACATTTAGGGCTAATTGCAATTTCTATAATAGCACTTGCTACCGCTTATATTGCTGAATATATATTCCATTACACCCCCTGCCCTTTATGCGTTTACGAAAGGTTCCCCTATTTAACGCTAATCAAAATTTGCTTAACTGCTTTAATCATCAGACAATTAAGCAAATATACTTTAATATTCATTCTCCTAACTATCCTTAGCTCTTGCATATTATCAACATATCATAGCTTCGTAGAAAGAGGCATAGTACAACCAAGTGCTCTTTGTTCATCAATGATCCGTATCCCAAAAGGTTTATCCATCCAGCATATCAAACAAATGTTCTACTCGCAGCCAATCACTTCCTGCACTAAACCCGCTATCAAAATCCTGGGTATTTCCATGACAGAGTATAATCTACTCTTAAATATCGGTCTTCTAATCTGTTTACTCCTCGTTTGGTTTTATCCAAAAAAAACTTAGTTTTAAAAACATTCCTAGCTCAACATGGGGTTGTTACATGCATTGGGTTTATGTCATTCTCGCATATGCGGGAATCCTCCGTTGTCATACCGCGACTTGATCGCGGTATCCAAAAATACAACTTAAAAATACTAAATTTTAGTATTTTTAACTGGACCCCGTGATCAAGTCACGGGGTGACAGTCATTTTCTGGATTCCACCTACGCGGGAATGACATACAGTAAAAATCATAGAGTACTATACCCTACTTCTTACTCACCGTACTCAACGAAATAAACAATACTATCCCTAATATAAGTTTAAGGTTTATGGGATCAATGCCAATCCGAAGCAACACGCTCAAAGCAATAAAGTAAAATAATATACCTATAAAACAGGAAAATATCTCTTTAAACGCATTAAAATTATTAGCATGGATTAAAATATGATGCCCTATAACAATCGCACCGATACCGACTAGTGCCACCCCAAAACCCATATTAATATCGGCAAAACCGTTTATTTGTGCAGATAAAGTACCCGTTAAAGCAGCCAAGCAATTACTTATGCTAAGACCGATAGTGCGATAAAGCTCGGCAGGTTTTCCTAAATTAATCAATAAATCTTTATTAAAACCAAAAGCTCGAAGAAATAAACCGAGCTTACCTTTCAATAAAATTATAACTGCAGATATAATAAGGCAATTGATTATTTTAAAGGCACTAACCAATTTTCGAGATCTAATATAGATAATAGCGTCGGCATACCAAGAACCGATATATTAGGACGCTGCATAATTTGTAAGTTAACGGAATAAAGCATAAAACTTGCAAGTATTCCGGCATAAGCCCGTTAATGCGGTTATTCTTCTGCATAAACTAACTATACTGCCGATAATTCCGCCTGATATTACGGCAAATATTAATGCAGGAAATAACCCAAATGAAAGACTACGAGCAAATACCGCCGCACCAAGTACATAAGTACCGTCTACGGTAAGATCGGTAATTTTTAGAACCCGATAACTTATATACATACCTAAAATAAGCGGTAGCATTATTAAGGATTGCTCAAGAGCAGTAATAACAATACTCATATACTACTCTACAATTTCTTTATGAGTGAAAGGAAGTATGGATAAATTTTCTTTAGTTAGAATAACTTGTTTTGACAAAGATTGAAGATTAATAAACAAAGTTAACTCCGATTATGGATAAGGAATAGAGAGGAAGGAAGGTTACAAGAGTTATTAAACCTTATATAAATAGGGCACTGAAGGAGTAAAATAAAGGTTTAATAACATGTGTAAATATACTACAATATTTTGTATAGTAGATAAATTTTGTAAAATTTATGAGAAATGGGTAAAACATCAATTGCTGAAAAGTAATAAGCAAAGATTTAGAGAAGGTAAGCTTTCCTTAAGTGAAGAACTCTCAATAATGATTTTTACCATTTTAGTGCATATAAACATTTAAAAGCTTATTACCAAAACTTTATTATTAATGGTAATTTGTTCAGGAATCCACCTTGTTATGAGAGATTTGTTCAGCTTATTCCTTCATTATTTCTGCCATTGATTGTGATGTTACATTACTTAAGTGGGAAAAGAACGGGAATTTATTATGCAGATTCCACACATTTTGCAGTATGTAAAAATATCAGAATTAATTCTAACAGAACTTTTAATAATCTTGCAAAAATGGGACGTAGTTCTGTCGATTGGTTTTTTGGATTCAAGCTTCATATGATAATCAATGATAAGGGAGAAATTATTGCTGTTAAAATTACCAAAGGTAATGTTGATGACAGAATTGCATTTGAAGCAATGGTTATCAAAAAAGGTCTAAAAGGTAAGTGTTATGATGATAAGGAGTTTATTTCAGAAAAAATGTTTACAAAACTTTATAAGCAAGGTTTAATAAAAATTACCGGAATAAGAAAGGATATGAAAAACTATTTATTACCTCTTTTGGATAAAATCCTTTTAAGGAAGAGATTCATTATCGAAACCATTTTTGGCTACATAAAAGAGAATTTTAATATTACTCCTTCCAGACATCGATCACCTATTAATTTCTTTACTTCTCTATTCTCTGCTCTTATTGCTTACCAACTTAAACCTAATAAACCATGTATTTCTTATCCATAATCGGGGTTAAATAAGATTTCGGTTGGTTTAGTTTGTATCACTTCATCATCAATGCTTTTTTTATTATTTATATTAGACAAACCTTTTCGAGGTCCTTTCGCCGTAAATCAATATGACCTTATTAAGGCTGTACATTATATTGAGAGATTAAATTCGTGATATCTGTAACAACATAACGCCATAATTTATCCGTGCCTTTGGTAATACCGATGCGGGTAGTAGTAGAGTAGGGGAGTTTTAAACCAATATCGCTGACAAAAAATTCGTTGTTATTTATAAGATTGCATTTATTATGAGAAATATTAATTCCTAAATATTTGCATAATTTACCAGGACCGTTGAGGTATAGATTTTCAGGCGAAATAACATGTACGCCCCTTATTAAGGTCGCAGCAGGGAAGCCTTCAGCTTCAGTTACGAAATTTAAACAATAATACATTCCGTAAATTAAATAGACATAGCTAAAGCCTGCAGGACCAAACATTATATCCGTTCTTTTAGTCCGCCCTCTTGCTGCATGGCAAGCAGGATCATCCTGTCCTATATAGCTTTCAGTTTCAGTAATGATAGCTGTCTTACCTTGGAAATAAAGAGCTTTACCGATTAACTCAGTGCTTACTAGGTTAGTATCTCTTGCAAAAAATTCACGAGGTAAAGGATTTAAATTCATTTCACTATAGTATTTATATTTATGACCCTAACAAAGTATATCGATGTCATTCCTGCGAAAGCAGGAATCCAGAAAAAGCGAAATTATTGAGCTTTTAATTCTAAAGTTTAGTGTGTTTATACCTTTTAGTGGCTGGATTCCCGCTTTCGCAGGAATGACATCGAACTTCTGTATCATGCAATAAAACCCCATTATAAAACGGTTGGCATTTGATGATTCTTTTAAAGGTAAGCAACAAGCCTTTAAGTGTGCCGTGTGTTGTTATAGCTTCTTTTGCATATTCTGAACAAGTGGGGCGAAATCGGCAATTATTGCCAAGTATCGGGGAAATGAAATATTGATAAAACTTTATTATTAATAAGAGTATTTTACTCATTTTGCAGTTTATCTATAATAGTTTCCATTTTTTCTTGAGTTAGATCTTCATAATAATCATCATTGATTTGTATGACCGGAGCGTTAACGCATGCTCCTAAACATTCTATCTCGCTTAAAGTAAATTTTTGATCTTCAGTAGTTTCTTTGAGTTTTACACCTAATTTCTTTTCGCAAATTTTCATTATATCATCACTACCACGCAGCCAGCAAGGAGTAGTAGTACATACTTGAATATGATATTTACCGACGGGCTTTAAGTTAAACATAGTATAAAATGTTGCAACTTCATAAGCCCGCATATAAGACATTTCTAACATATTTGCGACATATTCGATAGCAGGCACGGGCAGCCAACCGCCATTTTGACGTTGTGCTAGATCAAGCAGCGGAAGTATTGCACTTCTTTTACCTTTCGGCGGATATTTCTTTATAATCTCTTCTGCTAGATTTAAATTTTTCTTATCAAACATAAAATTTGTGTTCATATATCTCTTATATTATTCCTGTGTGGATCGATTCCCCCGCTGTCCTCCCGCGACTTGATCGCGGGATCTAGTTAAAAAATACTAGTATTTTTATTGTTTTTCTGGATACCGTGGTCAAGCCACGGTATGACAAATTTGGTATTTTCCGATCCATGCAACAATGCCTACTCGCAATGACGACCTATCTATCTATCTCACCAAATACTATATCAAGCGTGGCTATAATAGTAATAACATCTGCCATTAAATGACCTTTAGACATAAAATCTAGTCCTTGCAAATGAGCAAAGCCTGGGGCTTTAATTCGGCATCTATAAGGTCTGTTATTGCCGGTTGAATATAAATATACTCCGAACTCGCCTTTAGGAGCTTCTACTGCTTTGTAGGTCTCGCCGGCTGGTACTTCATATCCTTCCGTATAGAGCTTAAAATGATGAATCATTGCTTCCATAGATTCTTTCATTTTAGCTCTTGTCGGTGGTGTTAATTTAGGATCATCGGTTTTAACTGCACCTTTCGGCATTTTTTCTATACATTGCTTGATTATCTTAACAGATTCATACATTTCAAGCATACGAACGAAATATCTGTCGTAACAATCACCGTTTTTGCCGATTGGTACTTTAAAGTCCATTTCATCGTAAACGTCATAAGGGTTTGACTTGCGTAAATCCCAAGCTATACCCGAACCTCTAAGCATCGGTCCTGAAAACCCCCAGTTCATTGCCTCTTTTTGAGACACAACGCCGATATCTACTAAACGTTGTTTCCATAATCTATTTTCATTTAGTAGATTTTCAATATCGTGAAGTTTAGGAGGAAACTGCTCTATGAACTTATCTATATCCTCAAGTAAACCATCGGGTAAATCTTCTACAACTCCGCCGGGTCTGAAGTAGTTTGAATGCATACGAGAGCCGGAAACACGCTCGTAAAATTCCATGATCTTTTCTCGCTCTTCAAAAAGCCATAATAGAGGAGTAGTAGCACCGATATCTAAAGCTTGGCTGCTGATATTTAAAGTATGGTTAAGAATTCTTGTTAGCTCTGAAAATAGCACCCTGATAAACTGAGCTCTTCGTGGGACTTCGCATTCTAATAATGACTCGACAGCTAAAGCAAATGCATGTTCCTGGCACATTGGCGAAACATAATCAAGGCGATCAAAATAAGGTATAGCCTGCAAATATGTTTTATGCTCAATAAGTTTTTCCGTACCACGATGAAGTAATCCAATATGAGGATCGGCGTTATTTACTACTTCTCCGTCCATCTTAAGTATTAACCTTAAAACTCCGTGAGTTGCCGGATGCTGCGGACCAAGATTTAGAGTTATAGTTTTAGTATTGTTAGTCATAGTATCCGTTATTGCGAGGAGCCGTAGGCGACGTGGCAATCCAGTTAAATAATTTCATCATATAAATCTTTCCAATTTACATTCATTTGCTCAATTAAATTAAGCTTTTTTGCTCTTGAGCCTGATTTAATTTGTGTTCATATATACGTTTGATAAGATTAGAAGTTACTCCTAAGTAAATAGTACCGTTTCGTTTATTAGCAATAATATATACAGTCGGTTGTTTCATAATTTTTACTGGATTGCCACGCTCCTTTCAGTCGCTCGCAATGACGACTTGGGTATCCTTCTCGCAATGACGTTGTTACTTCCCAGCTTTCTCATCCCCAGGCAATATGTAAGTCGGGCTGTGCCAGTGAGAGCTAAAATCAAACTCACGATATTCTATGTCTAAATCGACCGGTTCATAAGCTACTTTCTTTAGCTTCTCATCATATTTAACTTGTGTATAACCGGTTAACGGGAAATCTTTACGTAATGGATGCCCCTCAAATTCATAATCGGTTAGTATTCGTCTTTTATCATCATTGCCATCAAAATTTATCCCGTACATATCGTAAACTTCACGCTCATACCAACAAGCGGCACTAAATATATTCATTGCCGAAGGTATAGTTTCTTTTTCAGATATATCTACTTTTATCATTAAACGCTTATTTAATTTTAAGCTTAGTAAATTATATACTACTTCAAATCTTTTATCTCTTTCAGGAAAATCAGAGCCGAATAAATCCGTAAGTACAGTAAAACGTAATTCTTCCGATTCTTTTAAAGCTTTTAAAAACGGTAATAAAAAATTCGGCGCAATTTTATAAGCTAAATAATTCTTAACTGTGACCGGAGTTATTAAAATGCTAGATTTAGCTGCAAGTTTTTCAATGAGTTTGTCTAGCGTCATACTTAAAACCTGTAGTGCGTTTAATTTTTTTCTGTAGCTGCATAAGCCCGTAAATTAATGTTTCGGCAGTAGGAGGGCAACCAGGGACATATATGTCAACCGGTACGATTCTATCACAGCCACGCACTACCGAATAGGAAAAGTGGTAATAGCCGCCGCCGTTAGCACAGCTACCCATTGAAAGCACCCATTTAGGCTCAGCCATCTGATCATATACTTTACGTAGAGCCGGTGCCATTTTATTAGTAAGCGTTCCTGCGACTATCATAAGGTCGGACTGTCTTGGACTTGGTCTAAATAACATACCGAAGCGATCCATATCATATCTGCTTGCTGCTGCCTGCATCATCTCAACAGCACAACAAGCAAGCCCAAAAGTCATAGGCCATAAGGAATTAGTTCTCGCCCAGCCTATAACGTCATCAACTTTAGTGAGTAAGAATCCTCTATTAGAAAGCTCATGGTTTAATAATTCGTCTTCTTGATAAAAGTTATTATGCATGTTTATTCTTAATAAATTAAATACAGTAAATATAGTCATTCCGTACACGTCATCCCGTAGCTTGTCCAGCTTTGTTGCATGGATCGGTTTTTCCGTCATTGCGAGCAATTGTAAGGAGCGTGGCAATCTCATGAAATAATGAGAATCTCCTGAGATTGCTTCGTCAAAACTTACAGTTTTTCCTCGCAATGATGGAAAAACCGATCCATGCAACAAAGCTGGACAAGCTACGGGATGACCCCAAGTATTTTTATTACCAGTCTAAAGCTCCTTTCTTCCATTCATATATGAACCCGATAGTAAGTACGAATAAGAAAAATATCATTGAGAAAAAGCCTATTTTACCTATTGTATTAAGGCTAATAGCCCAAGGCACTAAAAATGCGATTTCAAGGTCAAAGATAATAAATAAAATAGCAACTAAGTAAAAACGTATGTCAAATTTTGACCTTGCATCACTAAAAGGTTCAAAACCACATTCATAAGGCTCTAGCTTATCTTTATTATATTTCTTTGTCGATAATAGGTTAGGTAGAATCATTATTAAACCGGAAACCAATACCGCAATACCGAAAAATATAGCAATCGGTAGGTATTCTTGTAAAAGCTCTGAGTTTTGTAGCATATGTTTTTTATTATGTAATTTCTGTGTCATACCATACAAAATGTCATCCCGCGACTTGATCGCGGGATCCAGACTTTTTAAATTTTTTTCTGGACCCCGTGGTCAAGCCACGGGGTGACACAGTGGGTTTTACCGGTCCACGCAATGACGTAGGTTTAATGATACTTATTTCTATATTTACCTCAAATAGCATCAATTATCAACGACAATATCAGGTTTAACTAGTAACTTCATTAAAACTAGTATCCAAATACTGCTTGATATCCACCATATTTGCCAAATATTATATGAAATCATGCCGATAATGTAGTAATTTATAAAACATGCATAAGAAGCTGACCTAAAATTATTATTCTTTATTTTATCAATTTGTTTTAAGTATTTATAGGTTAAGCTTAAAAATAATATTAAACCTATTATACCGAGTTCAAGAGTGATTTGTAATATATTATTATGAGGATGAAGCGGCAAAGGATGCCATTTTTCACCTTTATAATCGATCATTTCACTATCATTGACTTCGATATATTTAGAAGAAGCAAAGCCATAGCCTAAAATCGTCTTTTCGATGATTTTGTTTGCGACGAAATGCAAAATAAATAAACGATGAGCAGCTGAAGGCTGAGTAGTTAAATATTTTTCAGATAAATATTGCGGTTCTATTTGTTTAGCTATAACGGGTAATAGTAATGAGCCGGTAATTAAACTTATTGCAATTAACTTGAAAAATATCGGCTTTATAAGTCTTGCTAAAATAAATATTACTCCTCCTATACCGAAACCTAAAAAACTTGCTAAACTATCGGAAATACTTAATAAATAAAGCACTAATATATATAGCATTAATGCATGTCTTCTTTTACTAGACCTCTTCGGAAACTCTACTTCTAGAGGTAATTTGTACGTCGATCCGGTACTTGAATCCTCACGTACATTTGAGTACGTTGCGGTTCTGCGTTCTGTGTCTCCTCCAAATTCCTCTCTATAAGCGAGTTTCCGAAGAGGTCTACCGTTAGAGAGTAAAATTATAATCGCTACCCAAGCAGTAATTGAAAGTAAAGCACAGCCCCGATCTAACATATATAAGCCAAAACTAGCTTTGAATATTCTTGTTAAAAAACCATGAGAAGAATATTCGATGAAGAATAATAATATTGCTGTGAGAATCCCGAATATTAAGGCTTTTTTAAGCTGTAAGCGATTTTGAAAAGGAGCAGAATTACTAACGATAAATCCAAGGAATAAGAGTATGGAAACTTGAGTAAAAGTAGCTAAGCTATTAATAGGATGAATTGCGAATAAACAAGATATAAAGCACCAAGCGGTGAATAATAGTTCGGTTTTTATGACATCCCCACACTTTATGATGTCATTCCCGCGAAAGCGGTGATCCATTTTATTTTTTCTAGATTCCTGCTTTCGCAGGAATGACATAGACATTTGTGGGAGGGTATTCCGTACAACAATACTTAGCAAAAAAATTGTAACAGTAGCTGCAGCTGATAAGCCCGCAAGCATCCCAAGGCTTGGAATTAAAAATATTAAACTTGAAATTAAATATTGCATCTAAAAACAATCTTTAGCAAAAATTTCATAGATTGGGTGTTCAAACGTTGAAAGTGAAATGCTTGACGAAATCATCCATCCTTGAAAGAGTAAATTAGGATCTTCGTCTATTTTATATTCTGTTATGGTCATCAACAAATAATTATCTTCATTATACGGATCAAGATTTTTTGTACATTTATGTAATTTGATTTTTATATTACCGAAATATTTTTCTTCCCCGACTTTAAAATCTATCTCTTCAGAAGTAGCGGTAATTTTATTTAATGCAATAATTTTACCGTTTGTGTAATTCTTAAATTCAGAACTATTATTAATATTATCGTTTGGATTTAAAATAGGATGATTTTCATCAAGAGGGATAAATACATCATTTTCAATATCCTCGGTTGTAGTAACCGACTCTAAATTTTCTGCGAATATAGGAAAATTAATGCATATAGTAATGATAAAAATAATTTTTAGTAATTTCATAAATAAACATATTTTTTTCAAAATTATATACTATAGGGGATTAATGGCAATGATAATTTATAATATATGTCATACCGTGGCTTGACCACGGTATGACAGTAAGTCACAGTATGATATAATAACATGCTCCACTTTAAAGAACTCTTAAATTCTATTTTACGGCAGGATTTTTACAGTTTTATAATTAAGGTATTTAATACTATTAATCCCGGAGCAGAGTATTACCCAAGTAAACATATAAGAATAATTACCGATTATTTAAATGCCGTGCAAAGCGGTGAGTTTAATAATTAATATACCGCCAAGGAGTTTAAAGTCTATTTGTGTTAGCGTTGCTTGGCCTGCTTATTTACTTGGGGCCAAGTCCCACCAAAAGAATTATGGTTGCCAGCTATTCTCAAATACTTAGCATTAAACACTCACTAGATTGTCAGTTTATTTTAAATTCCGATTAAGGAACTTTTTCCAAGTACTATCCTTAGTAAAACTCATAATCAAAAAAGTAAATTTTTAACGACAGCTAACTGCTTTAGATTTGCAACATCGGTCGGAGGATTGGCAACAGGCGAGGGCGGTGATATCTTAATTATCGATGATCCTCATAATCCTACGCAAATTCATTCTTATAAAATACGTAAGAAAGTTATAGATTGGTTTGAGCAAACTTTTGTTAGCAGACTAAATAATCGTAATAAGGGAGCGATAGTTTTAGTTATGCAGCGTCTTCATACGGATGATTTATCCGGTTATCTACTTAATAATAGCAATTCATGGCATGATTTAAAAATTCCGGCGATTAGTATTCAAGATTATTCTTTTAAATTAATGAATAAAGAATATCACTATCTTAGTGGTGAAGTATTAGACAGCTATAAAGAACCTCCTGATTGCTTAGCAAAGTTAGAGCAGGAAATAGGTAGCTATAATTATAATGCTCAATATTTGCAAGAACCTATAGCTATAGGGTCATCGCTACTTAATATGGAGGAAGATATTAGCTTTTATGAAAATTTACCTTCAAGATTTGGTTATTTTGTACAAAGCTGGGATACGGCAATTAAGATTTCCGAAGATTCCGATTATAGTGTTTGCACTATATGAGGGGATTCTTGAGCAGAAATATTATCTAGTATCATTAGTACGGAAAAAAATTAATTATCCTGAGCTTAAGAATTTGACGAAAAAATTAGCTAGAGAATATCAGCCAAAATTTATATTAATCTTTATATTAATCGAAGATAAAGCAAGCGGTCAACAATTGATTCAAGATATAGGATTTTTAGGCGATAATATTAGAGTGATCGGGATTAAGCCAAGATTTGATAAAGTTACAAGATTCGCCTCGATAGTTCCTTTATTTCAATCAGCTAGTGTTCTAATATCCAAACAATCAAGCATAATTTTAAAGGAATTATTGAATTTTCCCCATATTAAAAATGACGATATAGTAGATTCAGTTAGCCAGTTCTTGAATTTTATGAAGGATAAATCGTTTAAATATCCTGCAAGGATTAGGAGTTTAATATAAAAATAGTTGCTTTTTTGTATGGATGTTGGTAGTATTACAGCGGTTTAGTAGTGGCTTTAAAAACGTCATTGCGAGGAAAGGCGAAGCCTTGACGTGGCAATCTCAGGAATTTTGTGCTACTTCATGAGATTGCCACGCTCCTTACAGTCGCTCGCAATGACGATGGACATCATAAAAACAACCAAGGCTGGGTAGCAAAGTGGTAATGCCGTGGACTGCAAATCCTCTATTCGTCGGTTCGATTCCGACCCTGGCCTCCAATATAAAAATTAAAACATCTTATGGAATTTATTTCGCAATTCCTAGAAATGCTTTTAGCCGAGAGAGCATTGTCAAAAAATTCCATACTTAGCTATAAGCGTGACTTATTCGATTTTCAAAATTATCTTGCTAAACAAAAATTATCAGAATTAAATATTACCACAGAGAATGTTAGAGATTGGATTGAGTATCTAGCAACTAATGATTTGCAAGCACGCTCAATCAACAGAAAAATCTCAACTATAAAAAGTTATTATGAATTTTTAATTAGCGAAAACCATACCGCTTTTAATCCGGTTCTTAACGTAGATTTGCCCAAATATCAAAATAAACTTCCCGAAATATTATCTATAGATCAAATTAAATCGTTACTTGAACATTGCTCTCAAGATAATTCTCCTGAAGGTATCCGGCTTAATGCTATGATTCATTTGCTTTATGCTAGCGGTCTTAGAGTCTCGGAGCTTGTTAGTCTTAAGCTTGCTGATATTCTGACTAATAAAACGTCTAAAGGAGAAATAAGAAAAATATTTTCGGTACTTGGTAAAGGTAATAAAGAAAGAGTCATAGTAATAAATGAACAGGCAGTTATCAGTATTGCTAAATATCTTGCAATTATAGATGTTTTTGTGAATAAAGCTAAACCAGAAAATCTAATTTATTTATTTCCCTCATCAGCTTTAGCGGGTTATATGACTAGGCAAAATTTTGCTATTCTGTTAAAATCTGCTGCCCTTTATGCAGGACTTAACCCTGAGCATATTTCTCCGCATATATTACGTCACAGTTTTGCAAGTCATTTGCTTGAGGGCGGAGCAGACTTAAGAGTAATTCAAGAGCTACTCGGTCACGCTGATATATCCACTACCCAAATATATACTCATCTTCAAACTAATCATCTAAAAAAAGCATTATTGCATCACCCCCTTAATAAAAATTAATTTATCTTAATCTTTTATAAAGTGCTTGTTAATATTTTTTAACTAAATATAATATGCCTTTTAAATTTAAGGAATAAATTATATGAAGCTAAAAGAAATTATGATCTCTTGTATTAGTAAACCTAGAAAAATTGAAAAAAAATATCCTAGATTAGATCAAAAGAAAGAAGCAGGATTCAATGTTTGTTCCAGGTTAGGATACAAAAATCAAGAAGTAGAATTTAGTAACTATTATGAGTTAGTTAAAAAAATTCAACAAGGAGAAATAACTTTAGAAGTTCTAGAAAATTTAAGGAAATTAAAAGTAGATGATAAAAAATCTTTTCTAGCAGATGTGAAAGATATTATATCTAACAATAGGTTACATGAACTTAATGGAAAAATGATAGAACATGCTTTAGATTTAGTTGATTCTAAAGATTCAGCTTTTTTACTCCGTAGGACAAAAGAGGATGGTATATTTCGAGATCTAATATATTTAGAAGCAAAAGAAAACAAGTTTACTGTAGAAATTGATAAAAAAGGAACTTTGAAAATTAACTTTCCTAGCGGGGTACTTGAGCTTTACAAGCTATTAATTGATAATTTTTATTTGAAAAAATTTGAAGAAGAGGAATTACAGAAAAAATTATATCAAGAATTGTTACCTGATTTCAAAATTTCTTTTGAAAAACTAATTGAAGAAGAGGAGTTGCAGAAAAAATTATATCAAGAATTATTACCTGATTTCAAAATTTCTTTTGAAAAACTAAATTTTTTTGAGGGTTTTATTGAATGCTTAAAAGAATTTTATATTAAAAATAGTTTAGCACGAAGCATAATGAGTTTATTTGTAAGTAGAAATATTAAAGAACATGCTGTATGTGAAGGATTACTTGAATTAGATACATTTAAAAAATTATTTGAGGAAAAAATGTCATTATACGGAACTTCTGCTGATTCTAAATTATTAGTGGTTGATTATGTATTAAATGATGTAAAAGATGTTTATATTAGCAATTTAGCATCTTCAAATATTTTAGATTTAGTAATACATAGTCAGTCAAATAGTGAGATAGTAGAATCAATAGAAATTCTAGGAAATAGTGAAAGCCCAGTATGACTTTCTAGATACTGTCTTAAAGTTTTGATTATAAATATAGTAAAAACATCTAGAAATTAATTTAATCTATAATTAATATTTAAATAATTATAAGTTAGATTAATATTAAATATGGCTACAAAAAATAAAAAAGAAACAGTGAATACTAAAACAAAAAATTTAGCAAATTTAGTTATCAAAGAAATAGGTAACGAAAATTTTGATTTTGGTGTTTTGCAAAAGATGCAGCAGGCTTTTAGTACTGCAAGTAAGCAAAAACAAAGGGAAGCTTTTATAAGTTTTTTAGATAAAAAGCTTAATAAAGAGCAATTACATAAACTCAATCAAGCAATAATGGAAAATGCAAATGAATTAATGCCGGATAATGATCCTAATTTTGTTTGTCGTACTCCTAATAATAAAGTTTTTCAAGAAATATTATTATTGGAAGCAAAACGCTCAGGTATGAAAGCAAAATTTAATGATAAAGGAGAATTACAATCTCTTGATGTAAAAGATATAACACAGGAAATATTAGATCACTATTGTATTTTACAAGAAAAATTTTATCCTAAAAGAGATTCTAAAGATTTGATAGATAGTAGAATAGCTCAAAGTATTAATTTTTTATTATATGCTCCACTTTTCCGAGAATCAGATATATATACAAAATTAGGTTTAAAATCTGCTGAGATAGAGCGAGAAATACAAGATCCTAACTGTAAGTATGTTAAACAATTAGTAGATGCTAAAATAGGAACCAATATACATTTTAATACCAAAGAAAATTTAGAAAATAAAGCAAATGAAGGAAAAAAGACTAAGATATCTTCAATAATTGAAAAAGCAATAACAACACTCGAGAAAGACAAAAAGGTAAGTATTGAAGATAAGAGACAAGGAGAAATAAAAAGGCATTTATCTAAATCCTTAGAAGGAGCTTCTGATTATATATTAACATTCAAAAAAAATGATTTAGTAGATGTAATATATCAAGGATTAGATAAAAGACAAACTTGGTGGTCAAAGATTGTTAATTATATAGGTATAAAATCATATTCCATTTCTAAAGAAAATCTTGAGAAAATAGGAAAAATAATAAATAGTGAAATTAAAAACTCTCATACTCCTTTAAAGATAGAAATACAAGAACAGTTAAAACAAATCTCAAAAGAGTTAAATAGATTAAATAATCCGGCATTGCCGTCAGAGGCTAAAAAGGTTCAGGCAAAATCTAAAAAACCGCCTGTTCCTCCAAAACCTGAACACCTCAAAAAAAGAAATCACGAATTATAATGATTTTGTTGTGTGGCTCAGTTTTTTCGTCATTGCGAGGAAAAATTGAAAATTTTGACGAAGCAATCCAGTAAAAAATTCTGATTTTACAGAATTTTTTATTATTTTTCTGGATTGCCACGCTCCTTTCAGTCGCTCGCAATGACGATTCGGTGTCTACACAAGCAAGCCTTTCGCAGGAATGACATCAATCCCTATAATTTATTACTTCCCATAATATTATAACCGCAATCTACATAATGAATTTCACCGGTAACACCTTTAGATAAATTACTAAATAAATATACTGCTGCTCCTCCTACATCTTCTTGGGTAGTATTACGTTTTAACGGTGCGGTTGCAGCGTGAGATTTAAGCATAGTACTAAAATCACCTATTGCACTAGATGCTAAAGTTTTGATAGGTCCTGCCGAAATAGCATTTACTCTAATATTATTTTCTCCCAAATCGTTTGCTAGATATTTTACACTAGCCTCAAGTGCAGCTTTAGAAATCCCCATTACATTATAATTAGGTATAACTTTTTCAGCACCGTAGTAAGTTAACGTCACAATGCTTCCGCCGTCATGCATTAAGGCTTCTGCGGATCTTGAGAGTTCTAAAAGAGAGTAACATGATATATGTAAGGAATTATGAAAATTTTCTAAGCTAGTATCAACATAACGTCCTTTTAATTCATTTTTATAGGCAAAAGCCATACCGTGAAGTAAGAAATCGAAACTACCCCATTTCTCTTTTATATCATCAAATAAATTACTAATTGATTTTGGATTCGTAACATCAAGTTCGCTAACAAAATTACAACCTATTTCCTCAGCAAGCGGTTTAACTCGTTTTTCTAGTACTTCCGATTGATAAGTAAACCATAGTTCGGCACCGTGTTTTTTAGCAAGCTGTGCAATCGCCCACGATATTGACATATTATTTGCAATACCTGTAATTAAGCCTTTTTTTCCTTGTAGTAATCCTGTAGTCATTTATTTACTCATTATATTAAAACTTGCTGAAATGATAGCATGATGTATGTTTTTGTAAACAAATAATCGATAAAAATGTATAAACCTAAAATCATATGTTTACTGCTAGGTATGTTAAGCGGTTTAGTTTTTGCTCCGACTTTCTTTATACCGGCATTATTAACGTTATCTTACTTATGTTATATAGTTCAAAAATCCGAAAATTGGCAAGAAGCCGCAAAATTTGGTTATTTATTCGGTTTTGGGCATTTTTTAAGTGGAATATATTGGATAAGTATCGGTGTTAGCGTTTATATTGCAGATTTTTGGTGGGCAATTCCTTTTGCGTTATTTGGACTACCTATAGTTTTAGCTTTCTTTATATCGGCAAGTTGCACGCTTAGTTTTTTCGCTAAAAATAATAAATATTACCAATTTATATTCTGTTTATGTTGGGTATTATTTGAGTGGATACGTTCGTGGATTTTTACCGGTCTTCCTTGGAATTTGATCGGTTATGCTTTTTCATTTTCAGATATTTTAATACAGTCTTTAAGTATAATAGGGATATATGGACTTAGTTTTATAGTTATATATATTGCCACTTTCGCTTATCCTTTATTTAGCAAGCAATTTACTCAGTTAAAAATATTACTAGCTAGTTCAGTTCTAGTATTAACCTTAATTGTCATTTACGGAGCAGTAAGGCTAAGTAATAACCATGCAAATTTTACCGATATAAAAGTGCGATTAGTGCAGCCTTCGATCCCTCAAACCGAAAAATGGAATGAAGAAGAATTTTGGCATAATTTAATGCTATATATTAATTTATCGGACAATTCGGAACCTACCGATTTAATTATTTGGTCTGAAGCAGCATTAGTAGTACCTGATGATATACCGCAAGTTAAATCAGAATTATTAAAAATGCTAAATTCTACAAATGCTATTTTGATAACAGGAGGAATTTCGGATAATAAAAAACAAGGTGATGAGTTTGAACTTTACTCAGCTATGTATGCTCTTGATAAAAATGATCATAAATTATTTGAATACCATAAATCACATTTAGTACCTTTCGGTGAGTATATGCCTCTTAAAAAGATACTACCGTTTAAAAAATTAACTCACGGTTTAATTGATTATAAAGAAGGAGACGGAGGGCTTGTTTATCTTGAAAAATATAATCTTAAAATTAAACCTTTAATTTGCTATGAATCTATTTTTCCTGATTTTGTACGGACGAATAATGAAATAGCCGATGTAATAATTAATATTACAAATGATGCATGGTATGGTAAATCAAGCGGTCCATATCAGCATTTTCATATTAGTAGAAGTAGAGCCGTAGAGAACGGTTTACCTATGATTAGAGTAGCGAATAACGGTATTTCAGCTATAGTAGATCCTTTTGGCAGAACAATAAAAAAACTAAATCTAAATGAAATAAATTATACCCAAGGTTTAATTCCTAAAAAACTAACCTCTCCTACTATATTCTCGCAATTCGGTAATTTTACTATTCTATTACTCATCGTTTTTATACTTTTAATTAATTATTTATTAGCCTTGATTCTTGATAACTAAAGGGTTTTAGTATTATTATATTAAATTTTTAATAAAGTTGCTTGATTAAATATAAAGTAATATATATTACATTCAAAGTTGAATAGACTTTATAATAATTAACTTTTAATAATTAAAACTTATTGTTAAAATGAATGATTCAATAAAACATCCGGACAAACTCGCAAGTGAACGTTTAAAAGAACGACGTCTTGCTGTAGGTATTAGCCAAAAAGAATTAGGGCAAGCTTTAGACATTAGTGCTCTCCAAGTTAAAAAATATGAAGAAGGTTTAAGTAGGTTATATGTTTTTGCAAAAGTTTTAAATACGCCTTTAAAGTATTTCTTTAATAGTTCTGAAGAAGAAAAGTTAAAAACTGACGATGAAAATACTTCTAATAATAAAATTGAATATCTATTCAAAGAAATAGAAAGTGATTTTTTAAATAATATTGCTGAAGAAGAAGGGCAATATGAAAATGACATCTCTTTTGATTATAAAGAATTATCAAGGACTATGGAAAGAGAACTTTTATCGTTAACTAGAGCATTTACTAGAGTACAAAATCCAAATATTAGAAAAATAATAATTGAACTTGTCAGATCAGTATCTATACCTTGTGAATAATATTAAATTTTCATTGACTTAGCATTACTAAAGTATTAATTTTTGTTAAGGTTTAGTAAATTCTGAACCATGTAACAATTATTAAATATATTGGAGGAAGTTTATGAGTAAAAGTAAGGCTATAGAAAATAACGGTATTAGTAATACAAATAGTACAAACGGTAAATATATGACTCCAAGGCCGGAAGGAGTAAAACCTACCTGTGTAGTAATTACTTATTCTGTAAGCAAGGATATTAAAGCTGCTCGTGAAGTATTGGATGAGCGAGGTGCAAGTGTTCATTACATAATTGATAAGGATGGGACTCAAAAAGAATATCATAATGATTTAACAGATCAAGCTTTTTATGCGGGCAAGAGTAGTTGGAAAGGAGAAGTAGGTGTTAATAAGTTTGGTATTGGAGTCATGCTTATTAATGATGCAAAAAGCGATTTTCCTAAAGAGCAAATAGGGAAATTAAAAAGCTTTCTTACAGATTTAGCAGAAAGATATCCAGATTTAGATTTAAAACATGATTTAGTTGGTCTTGGTGAAGTAACTGTAAACCGAGAAGGAAATGCTCATATAGCTCCTGGATCAAAATTTCCTTGGAAAGAATTAGCGGAAGCGGGTTTTGGTAGATATTTTGAGACTATGCAAGAGCAAAAGAGTAAATTATTATTAAGTCCTGATAGTACTGGAGAAAAAGTTAATACTTTACAAGGAAATTTAAAAGAATATGGCTATGGAGTAGAATCCACAAGTACATTTGATCAATTTACTCAGCAAGCAGTTAGAGTATTTAATGATCGTTATGGTACCGGTTTAACAGGTGAAGAGCCGCCCGTAAGCTGGACTGAAGCAGGTCAAGATGTTCTATCGCAATTACTAGGGCAAACGGTATTAGAACAAACAGAAAATGCATAGTTTAAGAAATGAATTTCTTTTTCATTTTGCAAGCCTTGCTGCATAAGTACTGAATCGTCATTAAGAGGATGAATGGCTTGTTTAGGATCGATTCCACCCCTGTCATCCCGCGACTTGATCGCGGGATCCAGTTTAAAATACTAAAAATTTTAGTATTTTAAGTTACTTTTATGGATACTGTGGTCAAGCCACGGTATGACAACCAAATGCATTTTTCGATCCACGCAACAATGTCATGCGGGGATGACATCGAGTATGCTTTTCGAGTCGTGCAACAACTTTATGCAATAATAACTTTTCGCAAAGGCGGTAATGACATCGGAGTATAGGCTATCTCAAGCAATTCTTTTAGGCAATACTATTTATTGGTTATTGACATAATCTTAAAATGGTGCTAAACATTAAAAATTTAGAGGCTATCTGTAAATAACCCCGATTATGGATAAGAAATACATGGTTTATTAGGTTTAAGTTGGTAAGCAATAAGAGCAGAGAATAGAGAAGTAAAGAAATTAATAGGTGATCGATGTCTGGAAGGAGTAATATTAAAATTCTCTTTTATGTAGCCAAAAATGGTTTCGATAATGAATCTCTTCCTTAAAAGGATTTTATCCAAAAGAGGTAATAAATAGTTTTTCATATCCTTTCTTATTCCGGTAATTTTTATTAAACCTTGCTTATAAAGTTTTGTAAACATTTTTTCTGAAATAAACCCCTTATCATCATAACACTTACCTTTTAGACCTTTTTTGATAACCATTGCTTCAAATGCAATTCTGTCATCAACATTACCTTTGGTAATTTTAACAGCAATAATTTCTCCCTTATCATTGATTATCATATGAAGCTTGAATCCAAAAAACCAATCGACAGAACTACGTCCCATTTTTGCAAGATTATTAAAAGTTCTGTTAGAATTAATTCTGATATTTTTACATACTGCAAAATGTGTGGAATCTGCATAATAAATTCCCGTTCTTTTCCCACTTAAGTAATGTAACATCACAATCAATGGCAGAAATAATGAAGGAATAAGCTGAACAAATCTCTCATAACAAGGTGGATTCCTGAACAAATTACCATTAATAATAAAGTTTTGGTAATAAGCTTTTAAATGTTTATATGCACTAAAATGGTAAAAATCATTATTGAGAGTTCTTCACTTAAGGAAAGCTTACCTTCTCTAAATCTTTGCTTATTACTTTTCAGCAATTGATGTTTTACCCATTTCTCATAAATTTTACAAAATTTATCTACTATACAAAATATTGTAGTATATTTACACATGTTATTAAACCTTTATTTTACTCCTTCAGTGCCCTATTTATATAAGGTTTAATAACTCTTGCAACCTTCCTTCCTCTCTATTCCTTATCCATAATCGGGATTATATTAATTATTATTAATTAAATTAGATAATAATTAGTTAAAGAATGTAAACCATTTTAAAATTTATGAATGAAAATTAATTAAAACTTATAAAAAGAAGTGTATTTTTTCATAGAAGAGGTCCTGATCGTAATTTCATCAGGGATTTCGGTTATGAACCTTGAAGGATAAGAACGGACTATTTCATAAAATATTTTTCGGTTTTCCGCATGTGTAATGTATAGGTCTTTTTTGGCTCTCGTAATGCCGACATAAGCAATGCGGCGTTCTTCTTCTAAGCCTTTTTCACCGTCTTCGTCTAGAGATCTTTGAGACGGAAATACCCCCTCTTCCCATCCCGGTAAAAACACTACGTCAAACTCAAGCCCTTTAGCTGCGTGCAGTGTCATTATAGTAACAGAGCCACCGTAATTGGTTTCAAGTACTTCATTTTCCATAACTAAGCTTGAATGTTCGATAAAATCATGAATATCGTTAAATTCGGCAATAGCTCTAAGCATTTCGTTAATATTTTCGATTCTACCTAATGCTTCTTCGGTTTTTTCTTCTTGAAGCATTTCAAGATAACCGGAATCATCAAGTATTGCTTTAACCACGTTTATTGGAGCATCTATACTAAATCTTTCGTACCAATTATCGATTTTAGTAACCAAATCTTTTAGAGAATCATATGATTTTGCTTTAATCTCACCTATTTCTAGCATTTCTTTAATGGCTGCGAAATTAGAAATATTTCGCTCAAGTGCATAAACTCTAATTTTATTTAAGCTAGCTGCACCTATTGCCCTTTTCGGCACATTTATAATACGCTCAAGTGCTAGATTGTCATTTTGATTCAAAGATATACGGATATAAGCAAGCACGTCTCTTATTTCCATACGTTCATAGAACCGCAAACCGCCTATAATTTTATAAGGCATAGCACTATTTATAAAAGCCTCTTCAAAACTTCTAGTTTGGAAACCTGCCCGCACTAATATAGCGATATTACCTGCATTATATCGGTCTTCTCTCACTAACTTATCTATTTCGCCGGCTATATATCTTGCTTCTTCTTTATCACTCCAACAAGAAATAATTTTTATCTTTTCACCGCTTTCCCTATCCGTCCATAACGTTTTACCGTGACGGTTCTTATTATTATTGATAACATTGGAAGCAGCAGCAAGTATTGGCAAAGTTGATCTATAATTCTGCTCTAATTTAATAATTGTTGCACCTGCAAAATCTTTTTCAAAACGTAATATATTCCCGACTTCTGCTCCTCGCCAACCATAGATAGATTGATCATCATCCCCTACACAGCAGATATTTTTATATAAACTTGCGAGCATTCTTGCCCATAAATACTGGACAACGTTAGTGTCTTGATATTCATCGATTAAAATATATCGATATTTTTCTTGGTAATATCTTAGTATTTTGGGATTTTTAATAAAAAGCTCATTATTATAAAGTAGCAAATCTCCAAAATCTAAAACATTAGAAATAAGTAAATTTTTCTGATATTCTTCGTATACAAGTTTTGCCACCCGCTGCAGCGGTAAATTAGTATCTGATGCTGATAGTTTACTTGGTAATAATCCTTGATCTTTCCATCTCGAAATTATGATATGTATTAATTTAGGAGCATATTTTTTAGTATCAATATCTTTTAGCTTTACTATATCTTTAACTAGTTTTAATTGATCATCATGACTAATAATAGTAAATCTATTATTTAAACCAAGATTTAAATGCTCAATCTGGTCACGTAATATCCTAGCTGCCATTGAGTGGAAAGTGCCTATATTAAGACCATAGCAATTAATTAGACTATTAACTCTTTCAGCCATTTCTTTAGCAGCTTTATTAGTAAAAGTAACGGCTAGAATATTTTGAGGTGAGGCTAAATTTTGGTGAATAATATTAGCTATTCTTGAGGTAAGTACCTTTGTTTTACCTGTCCCTGCACCTGCAAGCAATAAAAGCGGTCCTTCAGTGTGAAGAACTGCTTTTTGTTGCTCTGGATTTAATGTATGTATGAAATCTTGATTTTGCATTGTACCTGTCATACCGTGGCTTGACCACGGTATCCATAAAAAAATTTAAAAAGACTAGACCCCGTGATCAAGGAACTAGGTGACACTGTTGGCCTTGTTGCATGGATCAATTCCACCACTGTCATCCCGCGACTTGATCGCGGGATCCAGATTTAAAATACTAAAATTGTTAGTATTTTAAGTTGTTTTCTGGATACCGTGGTCAAGCCACGGTATAACACCGAGCGTATTTTTCGATCCATGCAACAATGCCAACACTGTTCTAAAATATCACCTAATTCTTCTCAGATTTTTAATAATATAAGAAATAGTAATTATCGGACTACAAATAATTATTTTAAATAACCTAAAATAAGAGATTAAATTTCTATCTTCAATAAACCAATTATATAAATCATTTATAGGTTTAATCTCAGCAGGAATAATATATTTATCTTTAAATAATTCTTTCAAAGCTCTTTTTGCCTGTTTTGCTTCTACTTTACGCTCTATTGTTAAGCTTTGATCATGTACTCGGTAGAAATATAAAGATTCCGGTATATGAGCAAATTTCGTAACAAGTCCAAAACGAAGCCAATATTCATAATCATCCACTAACTGTATATTTTCATTATATCCACCTACCTGCCTTGCTAAATCAACTCTATATAAGAAACATGCACCGACGCAATCTCTAATCGGTAAAAACTCAGGCGGTTCTTGATAAAGTCTTGCACCTATACTACCTTGCTCATCGATTAAAGTATAATCAGTATATACAAGCCCTATCTCAGGTGAATTATCAAGTGTCTTAACCATTTTTTCTAAAGCATTTTCATGGAAAAGATTATCATCTGAAGTCCAAGTAAAATACTCCCCCTTAGCCTCTTTAAAAGCAATATTAAGACTTGCCGGTAATCTTTTATTGGTCTCATTTACTATTACCTTAATACGTGAATCCTGCTCTGCATATTTCCTAGCTACTATAACACTATTATCTTTTGAGCAATCATCAATAATAATAAGCTCAAAATCTTTAAAACTTTGATTAAGGCAGCTCTCAATAGCAAAAGGTAATAGCTTCTCTCTATTATAAACCGGTAAAACTATTGAGATTTTTGGAAGATTACTATGCATGTACTCCTAACATGTCAAGGGTATTTAAACTATTATATCTTCTATTAGTTCTGATTCTTCAGATTTACATCCATCTTCAAAGATTAATATTGCTTAAAGCATTATTAAGCATTTTGGGTGTTATAGTATTTTTCTCTTCAAACCTTTTAATTAGTTGCATCAAAGGATAAACATATTCAATTGATAACGATTCTTTATATTGATCTAATAGTCCAGCAAGACAATCAGATACTGCCCATAACCAAGGATCAGCTCCTTCATTATCTATTAAATCAAATACTTCATAAAGTTTTTCAATTTGTACTTCAATATTATCTACAAGAACCGGCATAATTTTTACTATTTATTACTTAGATTATTATATTTTCTATGTCATTCCCACGAAAGCGGGAATCCAGAAAAAATAATCTTAATACTGCTACGAAGAATTATATATTTTATAAAATAAGCATATAAAATAATTTTTTATATTCTTTACTAGATTCCTGCTTTCGCAGGAATGACATAAAAGGAACCATGCGGGCATTCTTAATTCTGTAAATTTATATATTTCGTATTTAGATATTCAAATATCCCTTCAAATGAGCCTTCAACTCCAAAACCTGAAGCTTTACGTCCTGCAAAAGGTGCTTTTGCATTTGCAGGTAACGAGTCGTTAATCGATACCATACCAAAATCAAGCTTACCGGCTATCATTTGTGCCACGGATATATTATTTGAATATACATATCCTTGCAAGCCGTATTCTGTATTATTGGCACGTTCTATTACTTCATCCAAATCTTTAAATTTATAACAAGCAACTACCGGGCCAAATATTTCTGTTCTAAAGATATCCATATTATCCAAACAGTCAATAATAATAGTAGGCTCAATAAAATTATCAACAGCTTTACCGCCACAAATTAATTTAGCTCCTTTATTTTGTGCATCAATGAGTAGCTTTTGTATTTTTTCTATAGCAGCGTGATTAATTAATGGACCTACATCTGATGTCTTATCAAATCCGTCCCCGGCTTTAAGCTTAGTAAATTTAGCTTTTAGAATTTCTATCAATTTTTCATATATAGATTCTTCTATAAATATCCTATTAGGTGAAGTACAAGACTGCCCGCTATTTCTAGTTTTAGCGATTACTAAATCACTTGCCACTTTTTCCAAATCATTAGACATCTTTTCAAACTTCGCTTCTAGAGGTAATTTAGACGTCGATCCGGTACTCATATCCTCACGTACCAAAGCGTACGCTGCGGTACTGCGTTTCGTGTCTCCTTTAAATTCCTCTCTATAAGCTGGTTTGAAAAGATGTCTATTATCTGCAGTTATAATGAAAGGAGCATTACCGCCAAGTTCTAAAGATAAACGTTTTATAGTATTAGCTGAATTTTGATATAGAATTTTACCGACATTTGTAGAACCGGTAAATGATAATTTACGAAGCCTAAAATCTTCACAAAAAGCCTTACCTATAATATCCGAATCACCGGTAATTACGTTAAATACTCCGGCAGGCAACCCGGCATCGCTTGCCAATTTTGCAAGCACTAAAGCCGATAAAGGCGTAAGGCTTGACGGTTTTAATATAACGCTGCAACCCGCAGCTATTGCAGGTACTACCTTGCGAGTAATCATTGCATTTGGAAAATTCCAAGGAGTTATAGCCGCAGAAGGTCCAACCGGCTCATATTGCGTAACAATTTTATGAGTTTTACTATTACCGGATTTGATAGTTGAATAAATATTATGTATAGCATATGTATACCAATCAATAAAAGAGGCTCCGTATAGAATTTCTTTTTTTGATTCGGCAAGTACTTTACCCTGCTCTAGCGTTAATATATGACTTAGCTCATCAATATTTTCGATTACTAAATTATACCATTTTCTAAGAATCGCTATTCTTTCTTCAAATGAACTTTGTGACCATGAAGAAAAACTAGTCACCGTATTATTAATTGCTGAATTAATCTCAGATAATCCCAAATTCGGAACTGTAGCAATTTCTTTTAAGGTCGAAGGATTAATAACGGATATTTGCTTCCCGAACTCTATAAATTCACCGTTTATATAATTCTTTCCCGTAATGTTTTTAAGTAAGTTCATATATTTCTCATGGCATTATTGGGTGGATACTAAAATCGTCATTGCGAGGAAAATTACGAAGTAATTGACGAAGCAATCCAGTTAAAAATGCTAATATTTAGCATTTTTTTAATTTTTTCTAGATTGCCACGCTCCTTTCAAGTCGCTCGCAATGACGAAAAAACTATTACAAACTTATCTTAAAATTATCCGGTAATACTAGCAAGAGAAATATAATAATTAAGCTACTTCATCATAACAACTTCTTACCACACCGGTAATATCTGTATCAGTCTCCTCTGTTCCAATTGTGAAATGTAATTTCTTTATCGGTATCTACCTTATCTCCAATAAAAACATCACCTTCTTGTACTCGTGTTATCAAAATGTCTCAAGTTTGGATTCATCCATTTTATGTTTTATTGGATTTCCACAAGAGAGTTGAATCTCAGCAGTTAATAATTCTTTATTAAATTCAGCTTCTAATCTTATTGTTTCTAAAATTTTAGACAAACCATACTCTGTTATAAGGTCACCATCTACTAGCTTATAAAATAACTCTCCTATTGCTATATCTGAAGTATCCGCATTATATATATAGTTCAGATTCTACTATATTCTCCTTATTATCCTTAAATAAAGCATGTATCACATTCTTCTTTAATTCATCAGGGGATGCTAATAATGTACGAAAATGTTCTAAGTCATTAGAAGTTGTTTTAAAAATGACTTTATTATCAGTTACCTTTGTAACTCCTATCTCTGCTCCTATAGCTTTTAAAAAAATTTCCCATTTTTTCACTGAAGTTAAGTGCTGGATAGGTATAATTCCTCTCTATTTTATAAAATTAGAAAGAAAAATTATATTGCTATAATTTTCAATACAAAAAAAATTAATAAATTTTTATATGATTATGTCTTTTTTTTTAGGAAATTTATTATTTATTCAAAAATTTCTCTGCCTCAAGAGCCGCCATACAGCCACTACCTGCAGCAGTTACTGCTTGTCTATAAATTTTATCCTGAACGTCACCGGCAGCAAAAACCCCTTCTACGCTAGTTTTAGTCGTACCTGACTTCGTGATGATATAATTATCGTTATCCATTGCAATTTGTCCGGTAAATAGCCCCGTATTCGGTGCATGCCCGATAGCTATAAATACACCACTACAATTCACTAAACTAATCTCTTTGGTGTGAACATTTTGAATTTTAACTCCGGTAACGGATTTTGGTTTATCGCTACCTACAATCTCATCTACTACATGATCCCAAATTACCGATATTTTAGGGTTTTTAAATAATCGATCCTGTAATATTTTCTCAGCTCTAAAACTATCTCTTCTATGCACTATAGTAACTTTACTAGCATGATTGGTTAAGTATAAAGCTTCTTCTACTGCACTATTTCCTCCCCCTACTACCACTATTTCTTGATTCTTAAAAAAGAAACCATCGCAAGTAGCACATGCCGAAACACCAAAACCACGAAATTCCTGCTCTGAAGCTATACCAAGCCATTTTGCTTCTGCACCGGTACAAATGATTATACTTTCTGCTTCATACTCATTTCCTGATCCTGTAAATACTTTAAAAAGCCTTTTTGATAAATCTACCTTTTCTACGTAATCACTAACAATTTCTGTACCGACATTTTTAGCCTGCATAGACATCTGCTCCATAAGCCAAGGTCCTTGCACCGTTTCCGCAAATCCAGGATAATTCTCAACATCGGTGGTAATTGTAAGCTGCCCGCCTGGCTGCATACCATTAATTAATATTGGTTTTAGAGCGGCTCTAGCCGTATAAATAGCGGCACTTAAGCCCGCAGGTCCTGAACCTATTATTAGTACTTTAGTAGTAATTTTCATAATTATTATTTATTAATTTAAATGATTCCTATATCATTCCTGCGAAAGCAGGAATCCAAATTTTTCGCTGGCACCCCGTTGGCTTGACCACGGGGTCCATAAAAACAATAAAAAATACTAATAATTTAGTATTTTTAACTGGATCCCGCGATCAAGTCGCGGGATGACAATGAACAAATGACACCTAAGACTTCTTCTCTAACCAAGATTTGACATAGTTAATTTCTTCAGGGTTCATTAGAGAAGGAGCATGACCGGCATATTTTATTTCATAAAGATCAAAAGTTTTTGTTTCTTTCATCTTTTTAACAGTAGATTTTGTTAAAATTTGAGATTTCATCCCATGAATTACTAATATTCTACTACATTTTATTTTATTCCATACGGACCATAGTTTAACACCTTCTTGGTTACTAGCATTTTTCATTCCTTTTGTTATAGCAGGATCATAATTCATTTTATATTTTCCGCCAAATGTAGAAATTACGCTATATTTTGTTAAATAATCCCAATCTTCTTCATCTTTAATACCTATTTGGGCATAAATAAGTTTTAAATGTTCTTTTGCACTAGCCAAATCATCTAAAAGTACCGTTTTTTTAGCATAGCCTCCAATTTTAATTAAAGGAGCAGCATCAATAAATGCCCCTATATCATTTAATATTAAGGCTTTAAAAATATTTTTATATTTACTGGCAAGTACCATGCCTATAATACCTCCCATTGAAGTACCGAGCCAAATAGGTTTTTTAATATTTAGTCTTTTAAAAAAGAATAACGTATCCTTAATATAGGTAGTATAATTATAATGATTAGCTTTTTTAAAATTTTCGCTATCACTGCGACCAGGATAATTTATTGAAATTACTCTATAATTTTTACTCAACTCTTTAGCTATTTTATCAAAATCATGAGCATTTCTAGTTAAGCCGTGAGCACATACTATTATATTTTTATTTTTAGGATCACCGAATTCTACATAAGAAATTTTATGTTTCGGTATATATTGAAGAGGTAATAAATTAATATAGGGACCAATTGTTATTGAATTAATTTTCATATGAACCTATTAATACCAATTTAGAATAAATTTTAAAAAAATCATTGTCATCATGTTATTAATTTAAGTCACTTAAAAATATACTGACCATTGTCGGCATATATATAACTACAAAAAGCAAAGATAAAAACACGGTAGCTGCAACTTTCTCAGGATAAAATTTCTGTAAATTCGCTATAACTATAGTATTTGCTGCGAGTGGTGCCGTAGAAAGTAGTTTTAGGGCATTATAGTAATCATTGTTATACCATTTTGTTACAAAATGATCAAACATGATAAATAACCCTACTCCCAAAGGATAGAATAGAAATTTAGCAGCAAAAGTAGCAAAAGTAAATTTTATATCGACTTCAAATTTTTGTAGAGACGAAAGAGCAAGACCCACCATCACCATACCGAGTATTGAAAAAGAACCTTTCATATTATATATAAAATCATCTAAAAAATCCGGTAAAGTAAAACCGCAAAAACTAAATAAACATCCCAAGAAAAAAGCGTTTAAAATCGGTAATTTTACTACTTTTAATATACTATCGGTGGTATTAGCAAAACTTCGCATACAAATATAAAAGCCGACTGAACATTCATAAATATTAACTCCTATCACCGCCATCATGTAAATACTTAATGTATAATCATCGAAAAGTGCTGCAGCTATAGGCAACATAAAATATCCGCCGTTTGCCGTACCTGCAGATAAAGCTATAATATTACGTGTATGATCCTGCCAAAATTTACCAAAAAAATAATAAGAAAAAAGCGATAAGAGTGTTGCAATTACAAATGTTACGACCGTAACGCTTAATGCCGAAAGTGTTAAGGTTGTACTAGCAGGTATCGTAAAAAATACTATAGGCGATATAAAATAGAATAGTAACGAAGAGATACTATCTCTTTCAACATTTGAATATTTACCTGCTAAAAATCCTATTACTACACTTAATAATACCGAAACGGTTTTAAAAAAAACTATACTAAAGATTATCATGTAATGAGCTAGATATAATTACTTATAATATATGAGGTTTTATTTTTTTCACTAAATTTTGTAAAGATTTTTACTTCATCGGACAAAAATAAATTTTTAATTGAAATTTAAAAAATCTTATGTTATTTAAGGTATCTAATTTAATAGAATATTTTCATATTATTTATGCAAAATCTATTATCCTTATTCATTATATTTTTTTGTTTAAATACCTATTCTAATCCTATGCCCCTTGGTCTTGAATTAAATAAAACTACCAATATAGATCTAACAAAAAAATACAAAATCATCAATAAAGAACCTAATTATTGGCAAGGATATAATTATTATATAGAACCAAATGAAAAAACTATATCTAAAGCTTTAGTGATATGTAATGATTTTAATGTAATAGAAGCCGTTATTTTAAAGATAAATATAGTTTAGAAGAAGAAAATGATAAAGCTTGAATCTTCTGAATTAAATCCCGAAATGGAACTTGTATATATAACAAACGGTTTTTATAAAGAATTTTTAAATAAACTAGATAAAGAAGAAAAATTAGAGCAGGAACAGATGAAGAGATTATTGTAGCTACAATCAATCGTCATTGCGAGGAGGCATTGTTACGTGGACCGGTAAAACCCACTGTGTCACCCCGTGGCTTGACCACGGGGTCCATAAAAACAATAAAAAATACTAATAATTTAGTATTTTTAACTGGATCCCATGGTCAAGCCACGGTATGATAGAGGTGAAATTGATCCACGCAACAATGCCTTGCGAGGACGGTTTATGCAACAATACTTATGCAAGGATAATATAATGAAAAATATGTAGACGAAGTTTAATTTGGAAAAGAGCAAGGACTTAATACGTGAGCACCGCAGTACTTATAGGACGACGTAGCCAATTTTTCAAATTAAACGAGCATACACGAAGCCACTTCGGAAATTATAGGCATCCGTAAATTATATTTTTTTATCAAATCCAAAACTAATTTTAATGCTTCTTTTCCCTCTACTAACTCTTTATATTCTTGTAAAAATTTCTTTTTATCTTTACTAATTCCAAGCTCATAACCGAATTTTGTATTACGTGATCCTAAAGAATAGCAAGTAAGAACTAAATCACCTACTACTCCCACCTCTAATAATATATTCCCCTCCTCTTGCATACAGCTTAAAGCTTTCGATAAAGTAGCAATTTCTTTTAAGGCAGCTACTATAAGCATTGCTCTTGCATTTTCGCCCTGCTCTCTTGCTAAATCAATCCCGCTTTTAATAGCAAAAATATTTTTTAATGCTCCTGCTACCTGTAATGTCACAATATCGCTTGTCACATTAGTAGTAAAAATTTTTGAACTTAGGTTATAAGCTATTTTATTTGCTATATCTATATCTAAACTTGCAATACTTGCTGAAGCCGGTAATTTTTAGCAAGTTCTCTTGCTAGATTCGGACCTGCAAAAAACGCTGTAGGGCTATGCGGTAATAGAGTTTTAAGTCTATCAGAAAATAGTTCAGTAGGATTACGGGCAAAGCCTTGTGTTGCAATTAGAAGAGTATTAGCTGTAGAAATACCGTGAGTTTTTAATAATTTTATTGAGTAATCAAAAGCGTAAGACGGCACTGCAATAATAATTAGTTCATAATTCTTAATTATATCTAAGTTTGTAGTAGCCTGTAAATGAGCAGGTAATTTAATATCCCCTAAATATTTTACGTTAGTTTTGTTATGTAAAATTTCTTTTGCTATTTCCTCGTCACGTAAAAATAAAGTAACGTTATTACAGTTTTGTGCTGCTAAAGAAGCAAGGCTAGTACTGAAACTCCCTCCCCCATAAACCGCAATATTTTTAAATTTATTCATGTGCTTATTTTTTCTTTGTCACTTGCAGGCTTGTAGGTATCGTTGCTTGGCTCAGATTCTTCGGTGTCACCCCGTGGCTTGACCACGGGGTCCATAAAAAAATTAAAAAGACTAGATCCCGTGGTCAAGCCACAGGATGACAGTCAAGAAAAAATAACACTACTCCATAGCTTTCTCAAGATTTACTATTATAACGGGTGACTTATTAATTTCTTGTTTTAAGGTTTTACGGATTGTTCCTTTTATTGCCTCGATTACTTGTTCATCCGACAATGCTTTTTTAGCCTGTTTATTTTGAATGGTAACAAGTTCTTTAATGTCGTTTTTAATGAGGTTAACTAATGCCATATCCTCTTTCGGATCAAGCAGCCCAGGCATAGACAGCATTGGGTTTGCAGCAAGCAGCCCTTTTTTATTAATTACTACTGATGCTACCACGATACCCGACTCACGCATATGTCTTCTAGCTTTGAAAATCGGGGATTCAACGGGCAGTAAATAATTACCGTCTACAGCTAAATAACCGTTTTCAACCTTTGAAATTACTTTTGCATTATTAGGTTCAAGCAGTACTACACTACCGTTTTCAACCTCTACTGCCTGTTTTATGCCGTTTTTCTTAGCAAGCTTAACATGTTCATGAATATGTACCGGCTCGCCGTGAACAGGTATACAAATATTCGGTCTAATTATAGAATACATTTTTTGCAGCTCGTCAATCGATGGATGTCCTGAAACATGCACAAAATGGTCTCGCTCGGTAATAACTTCTACACTGGCTTTAACAAATATATTAAATAGCCTGAATATTTTCTTTTCATTACCCGGAATAATTTTTGAAGAAAAAATCATTGTATCCTTAGGAGCAAGCTTTATAGACGGGTGAGAATTACTAGCCAGTTTTGCGGTGGCAGCCATAGGCTCACCTTGACAACCGGTAGCAATTACTAATAATTCTTCTCTTCTAAATCTGCTAACATCACGTTCACTAATTAGAGGAGCAATATCTTTAAAATAGCCGCTTTCCTGAGCAGCAAGCATCATACGATGCAAACTTCTACCGGTTAAAACTACTTTTCTACCAGCAAGCCCTGCTGCATGAATTATTGTATCAAGCCGTGCTAAATTAGAGGCAAAGGTTGAAACTACTACCATTTGAGGACAGCCGGCTATAATATCTACTAAACTTTTTCTAACATCCCCCTCAGAACCCGAGCTTCCTTTATTAAACACGTTAGTTGAATCACAAACAAGTGCAAGAACCCCTTCATCTCCGTAAGATTCTAAAAGCTCCTCATCGGCTTTTTTCCCAAGTACCGGGTCATTATCAAATTTCCAATCTCCCGTGTGTAAAATATTACCTGCATCCGTACGGATCATAATTGCTTGCATTTCAGGAGCCGAGTGAGTCAGCGGCACCATCTCTAAGGAAAAAGGATCTAGATTTATTTTACTACCGGGTTTTACTTCATGAATTTTTATATTTTTAGCAAAATCATATTCATTTAAACGAATCTTTAAAAAATTTGCCGTGAAAGTAGTAGTATAAATAGGACATTTAAGACTATTCCATAAATATTGTACCCCGCCTAAATGATCCTCGTGAGCATGAGTTAAAATCAGACCTACTATATCTTTTTTATATTTCTCGATAAAGCTGCTATCGGCAATTATCATATCAACACCGGGTAAATAATCATCAGCAAAACCGCTACCGCAATCAATCATTAACCATTTACCTTTATAATGGTAAAGATTAAGATTCATACCTATTTCATTAGATCCTCCTAGCGGTACAAATAGCAGATCATTTTTATGATTTTTGATGTTGAATGATGACATAATTTAACTTAATATTTATTTTATTACTTATATTCTTATAACTTATTATTAGCTAAGCGTCTATATATTAAAAAAGAAATTCATATAATGAATATAAATAAAATAGCATTGATTTATAACCAAAATTCCAAACATCTAGCTATTATAGAGGAAATAAGAAAACTCTATAATTATTGTAAAATAGAGGAAGCAGAAGCAATTATCGTAATAGGCGGCGATGGAGAATTACTACATAATATTCACCGCTATATGCATCTTAATATCCCTTTTTATGGAGTTAATTTAGGGAACCTTGGCTTTTTAATGAATCCTTTAGATACCAAGAATTTATTACAAAATATACATGAAAGTACGGTTTCTATCCTAAATCCTCTTCTTATGGAAGTCGAAGATACGAGCGGTCAAATATATACGGCACTTGCTATTAACGAAGTATCGATATTTCGTAAAACTAATCAAGCTGCTAAATTTAGAATAGACGTAAACGGGATAGAGAGAATGAGCGAATTAGTAGCAGACGGAGCTTTAGTTGCAACACCTGCCGGAAGTAGTGCTTATAATTTATCTGCCGGCGGTCCTATTTTACCGCTTGAGTCAAACATGTTATGCCTAACCCCTATCTGCTCGTTTAGACCGCGTAGATGGCACGGCGCTTTACTGCTTTCATCTGCTACGATTAAATTTGAAATACTTAATACAAATAAACGACCGGTAAATGCTACTGCCGACTTTCAGGAGTTTAATAATATCACAAATGTTACCGTTAAATCTACTAAGGATAAGCCTATCAAACTGCTCTTTAATAAAAACCATACGCTGGAAGATAGAATTATTAAAGAGCAATTCGGTGAGTAATTATTAAAAAATATTAATAATTTTTTGACTAAGAATTAAATTAATGTATAATGTAACTAGGCATTATATATGAAATCAAAAAAGTCTTCTATTAACTTTTCTAAAAATAACCATATTTTATGGTTACCGCTCGAAACTCGCAATATTCCTTAAATACAAGACCCCTCTTTAGAATTATATAGAGGTCAGAAATTAACAATTTTTAAATATTGTATTAATAAAATATTAATTTTACTTAAAATTTTTTTAAAAAAGTAGACTTGTATTATACATCTCAGTTTACTATAGCTCTACATATTTTGCATCTATCTTATTTAAAAGATTACTTAAGGATATAGACTCACTTAATGGTTCTAAATTTCGTAAAATATAAGCAGCATATTTATCATCACTCAAATTATCATAATAAATTCCACCACCCAATATTTTTTCTCTTTCTCTATCTATATCTCTAGCAAATTGTAATGTGGTTATACTTTTTTCTAAGATATTTGCAATTATTCATACATGAGGCTTATCTTTATAAAGGCAAATATTCCTGGCTTTACTAATTCTAATTTACTATCATTTATACTACCATCTAATTCGACAACTAACTCATAACCATATTGACTCCAGTCTTCTTTCATTTTTTGAGTTGATATATCTTTTATTTGTTCAGCCTTTACATAAGTCACTTTACCTACTGAACTTGAGCAATCCTCTGGAGCGAATACTGACCAATTTTCAAAGTAGTTATGACCGCCAAATTGGTAATCTCCAAAAAGTAATATTCCTTCTTCATTAGCAAAAGGATAATGTTTTGGTAATTTATATTTAGGATTATAAAATAGATAAAATGTAGCAGCACCTATCATAGTAGGTGTTTCAGCTTTAAGTATTTTAGCAATACTCTTTAATAATACTGAACTAACAGAAGAATTTTCATTACCCCAATACGAGATCCTACTATCCGATTGTAAAACAGGTAATTCATTAGGAGATATGCCATTTGATAGACCATGATAAAATTTCTTTTTTATTATTTGGTCTATTAAATTACCTTTTTGTTGTTTCACATATTCATAAACCATTTTGAGCTGTATATCAGTTTTATTGTATTTTATAGGATATTCTACATCATCTATACTTTGATCTTTTAAGTAATTATTTATTGCTTTACTAGTTTCTAAATATTGCTGTATATTGTCCTATATTTCTTGCACTAACTCTTCGTTGCTTTTATTAAACTTCTTTCCTCTTTCTTCAACTATAATTTTTTGAATTTTATTTTGTGAATCTCTAATAGCTAATTGTTTTACTCTAATCTGTGCTACCATATTAGCAACCGATTTTGAATTAATTTTAAAATTCTGCATAAAACCTCTTTTGTGATATAGAAGCTTCAGATTAAACATTTTTTAATAAAATTGTCAATTTTTATTAATATTTTACTCAAAAGGTTGGCGTAGGTTAATAGCGGCAGATAAAGTACCTTCGTCTAAATAATCAAGTTCACCTCCGATAGGTATACCACTAGCAAGGCGAGAAATTTTAGCAGGATGCTCTTTTAAATATTCTGTAATAAAATAAGCAGTAGTCTGACCTTCTAAAGTAGAATTAGTAGCAATAATAACTTCTTTAATATTTTCTGCAAAACATCTTTTAAGTAGTTCAGGTAACCGAAGTATGCTAGGGTTTTGTCTACTAGCTGCCGATAAATTATGACCGAGTACATGATATAAACCTTTAAAATTACCGCTACGCTCCATTGCCCATAATTCAGCCACAGTTTCGACAATAGCAATAATTGATTTATCTCTATATTCAGAAGAACAAATATGGCAAATATTTTCCGTATCCATATTACCGCAAATCTTGCATTTTACTATTTTCTTATCTATCTCTACAAGATTATTAATCAGGCTTTTTAACCTTATATCTTTATCTTGTAGTAAGTATAATACTATACGTCTTGCCGACCTACTACCAAGACCGGGTAATTTTGAAAAAAGATACATTAGCTGATCTATATCATTATCATTTGTTTCATTCATAAATAATACTCGTTTAATTTGAAAAATTGGCTACTTCGTCTAATAAGTTCGCAGGTAGCCACGTATTAAGTATACGCTCCGCTCCTCGCCTTATAAACTCCTTGCTCTTTTCCAAATTAAACTTCGTCTATTACTTAGGAGTATATTTAAGACTTAATAACGACGGTTCCGGCTATTTTATCATGTAATGCTTGTTTTTTAGAAGAAAAAAGTATGAAAAAAATACCTATAGGAAAAGTCATATATCCTAAAAATCTTTTAATTAACTGCTTTAAAGTCGGACGATTTAATGTTACGGCATCTACGATTTTCATACGTAAAAACATTTTACTAAGCGTTGCACCTTTATAATACCAAAGTGTTATGAAATATGAGCCTATTACTAATATATTAGTAGCAAAAATTGAAATATTAAACAAAATATATTTATTAAAATTTCCTGCTTTAAGATATTCATAAAATTCCTGACTCATAACAGAGTTAAACATTTCATTGGGATTATGAAGATTAATGTTATTGCTAAGGAAATAATCATTAAAGAACAACCATAATAAATTAAAAGAACAAAATTGTGATATTGGGATTGCTATAAAGGCAAATAATGATAAATCAAGTGCCGTAGAAAAAATTCGTGCTATAAAATCAGGATAAATAATTTGCTTTTTCATTGCCGGTTACTTTATTTTGGTGTTAGATTAGTAAGGGTTGCCGAAATCGTCATTGCGAGGAGATGCGTAGCATCGACATGACAATCTCAGGAATTTTATATTACTTCATGAGATTGCCACGCTCCTTATAGTCGCTCGCAATGACGATTAATGCCCCTAATTAAAATTCAATATATTACATTTATGAATCAATTTGAAGCATATAGTTTACTATTTGTTGATAGTTTTGTCTCAAATCTTGTTATCGGTTTTCAGAATGAATTAATATTTCATTCTATGAAAATGTTTGGGGGCTATAATAGTTTAATAATGCTGCTAGTAGCTATTTGTGCTTCTCTTAGCGGTAATGCAGTCAATTATATTTTTGGAAGCATAGTTTTAAATATCTTTTATGCTTCCAAAAATGAACAAAATATCTTAAGACATAAAAATTTAACAAAATTATATTATAAATATGAGATATTTATAATTTTCTTAATAGCCTTTCCTTTTTGGGGATGCTTTATTTCATTATTTTCCGGTTTTTTTAAAACAAAATTTCTAAAATTTTTAGGTATTGGTTGTTTGGCAAAAGCATGCTATTATGCTCTAGAATTGTATATATTTTAACTCATGAAAAAATTAACCAAAACTCATTCTTATAGACAACAAAAATTAGCAAGCATTATAAATGAAGCATTAATCGAAATTCTAAGGCGTGGTAAAATGCTGGATAGCAGACTTTTTGATTGTCCTCTTACTATTACGAAAGTTATAGTTACTGCCGACCTAAAAATAGCTAATTGTTATTTCTTGCCTTTTAATACTAAACTAACAATAGATAAAATTATGGATGCATTAAATAATTCTAAAAATGCTATCAGAAATTTTATTACTAATAAAATAAATATGAAATTCTCGCCTGATATAAGATTTCATTACGATTACGGATTTGATAATGCTATAAAAGTGGAAGAGTTACTAAAAAATATATAGGTGCAGGGGATAAACTCAATCATTAAAAACAATAATTATCCGTTATACTAAAAACGCTTAAAAATTAAGCTTTAGTACAACAACCCCCTAGCATAAATGGACTAAAGGCTATAAATATTTTGCAATGATGGAGTTTAAACATCATTTACAAAATGATAATATCATAATAATTGAAATAATCAAGATATTTTAGCTGTTTTTTAAACTTTAAGTATAACTAAAATAAAAATAAATCCTTATTTTTATTAAATAACTTTAAAAGATTATTTTTTTATATTAAGATATAAGAATAAATCTTTATAATAAAAATAAATAGAAAATGTCTCCTCAAATAATAGAGTTATTAATTTTTGCCGTTATTGCCTTTTTTATTATTAACAAATTAATTACGACTCTCGGTTCTACTTCAGAAGAGGAACAGACAAAGCAAAAATCTTATTTTGGCGAACCGGTTATTAAGGACGTAACTTACAGTACAGTTAAATCTAATAAAGAAGAAAAAAATATTCCAACAGCCCAAGATATTAAAGCTTTTAAAGATATAATAGTGGAACACAATATAACTGCGGTCGTAGATGGAATGGAACAAGTCCATAAACGCCTTTATTCCTTTGATCCGGTTAAATTTATAAATAATGCTAAAACTGCTTTTCAAATGATTATAGAAGCTGCTTATAAAAAAGACACTCAAGAATTATCTGAGCTAATAGATAAAAGATACTTGGAAGAATTTGAAAAAATAACGCCGTCTTACGGTGATTTTTTTGACTCATCGGCTTTAAGTGCAAAATATTCAGAAATTTACATGTTCGGTAATAACATATTTATTAAATTACTATTTCAAGGTAAAAATGTAGTTGACAAAATCGAAGATTTAAAAGAAGAATGGACATTTACACGTAATGCTAATGCCAAAGAAGTTGATTGGTTTTTAAGCAATATTGAGAGAGTGTAAATAAAATTCTAGGTCATTACGAGGAGATGCTACTTGCGTGAACACCAAGTAGTCATTGCGAGGAAATTACGAAGTAATCTCAGGATATTTGACGAGATTGCCACGCAGCCTACGGCTGCTCGCAAGGCATTGTTGCGTGAATCGAAAAACGCATTCGGTGTCATACCGTGGCTTGACCACGGTATCCAAAAAACAATAAAAAATATTTAGTATTTTAAACTGGATCCCGCGATCAAGTCGCAGGATGACAGCGGTGGAATTGATACACGCAACAATGCCTGCTCGCAATGACAACTCTAGATCCACGGCATGACACTTATAAATAACATAACAAACCATTAGTAATGAGCAAAATTTTCTATATTATAGCTACTATATTAATAATAAGTGTCGGTATTTTTATGTTTCAAAAGCAAACGATAATGGATAACAATCAAATAATCCCAAGAAAAGTTTTATTCGGTAACCCTGATAAAGCAAGGGTTTCTCTAACCCACGACGGCAAATATATTCTATATGTTGCACCCAAAGACGGCGTCTTGAATATTTGGCTAGCACCATCAGACGATATTAGTAAAGCAGAATCTATAACTCATGATAAAGATCGGGGAATAAGAGGCTATATGATAGCTTATAATAATAAGAATATTATATATTCTCAAGATCATAAGGGTGATGAAAATTTTAGGCTTTATAGCTATAACATAGAGACTAAAGAAACAAAGTTACTCACTCCTGAGCGTGATGTTAGAGCTGGTATAGTTGCGATAAGTTATAAAAGCTCTAATGAAATATTAATAGATTTAAATGAGCGTGATCCTAAATATTTTGATGTTTATAAATTAAATCTAGATACTTTAGAAAAAGAGCTAGTATTAAAAAATGAGAAATTTACAAGTTTTATCATAGATAATAATTTACAAATAAGATACGCTGCTGCACCTGATAAAGACGGAGGTACGGAATACTATGAACTAAAAAATGATAAGTGGAAATTATTTACTAAAATATCAATGGAAGATTCAGCGAATACTTCTATTTTAGGCTTTGATGCTAGTGATGAAATTCTTTATATGGTTGATGGACGCAATCGCAATACTTCTGCACTTAAAGCTATAACACTTATAAACGGTAAAGAAGAAATATTAGCCGAAGATGCAAAAGCCGATATAGGCTTATTTACCGTGCATCCTACCAAACAAGCTCCTCAAGCGGTATCTATAGATTATGATAGAGTATCATACAAAATATTAGATACAGACATTGAAGATGATGTTAAATATTTGCAAGCTCTTGATCGTGGGGATTTAATTATTAATAGCAGAACACTAGATGATAAAACTTGGATTGTATCTTATGATAGTGATAATGCACCGGTGAAATATTATAAATATGATAGGGCAAATAAAAAAGCCGAATTTTTATTTACTAACCGTAAAGAACTTGAGCAATATAATCTTGCTAAGATGATTCCGGTAATTATCAAGTCACGTGACGGACTTAATTTAGTTAGCTATATAACTTTCCCAAATGATGTAAAGCTTGATGAAAATAATATACCCGATAGAAAAGTACCTCTAATCTTAAATATTCATGGTGGTCCGTGGGTACGTGATAGTTGGGGATATGATCCTGAACATCAATGGCTTGCAAACCGTGGCTACGCAGTTTTAACTGTTAATTACCGTGGTTCTAAAGGCTTTGGTAAGGATTTTGTTAATGCTAGTAACCTCGAATGGGGAAGAAAGATGCATTATGATTTACTTGATGGAGTCAACTGGGCAGTTAAGAATAATATCACTGACCCTGATAAAATTTGTATTATGGGCGGTAGTTACGGTGGTTATGCAACTTTAGTCGGTCTTACTATGACGCCGGACGTATTTGCTTGCGGTGTTGATGTGGTAGGACCTTCAAATTTATTAACCTTAATTAAAAGTGTGCCGCCTTATTGGGAACCGGCTTTAAATGAATTTAAAAAAAGAATTGGACCTTGGAACAACGAAAAAGATATAGAATTTTTAAACGAACGCTCTCCTTTAACATTTGTTGATAATATTAAAAAACCACTTTTTATTGCTCAAGGAGCTAACGATCCTCGTGTAAAACAAACAGAATCCGATCAAATTGTAAATAGCATGAAAGCAAAACATATACCGGTAGTTTATGCACTTTACAAAGATGAAGGACACGGCTTTGCAAAACCAGGTAACAGAATCTCATATTACGCTCTTGCCGAACAATTTTTAGCCAAGATTTTAAAAGGAAGAGCAGAGCATATAGGAGATGACTTAAAGAATGCTAATCTCATCCTGAATGATAAAGAAAAAATTACCGGTGAAGAGGCAGAAAAGATTATAGATAAGGTGGTTGGGAATTGATATACTACGTCATTGCGAGCGGGGATTGTTGTACGTGGATCAAAAAACGCGTTCGGTGTCATACCGTGGCTTGACCACGGGGATCTAGTAAAAATACTAACATGTTCACAAGTTGTTTTCTAGATACCGTGGACAAGCCACGGTATGACAATGCAACCAATTTTGGGGGTATCATGCTACTTACAAACACTGAAAATTCTTACGGCTTAATTGCAACACTTTTTCACTGGATCATGAATGAGTATTATAGTTATAGTAATGCTCGTTGTCGGTTTCTCAATGGATAATTTCGTAGAGCCTCCTTTAAAATAGCAACTATACGGGATACATGAAGCAACCGGCATAGTTGTTTTATCTTTAGTAATAATAGGCTTTTATGGAAATTCTATAAGCTAAGTTTTGCTACCGGAAAATATGCCGAATTGGCAGAAAAAAATCGCTAATATTAATATAAATTAATGTTATTAATGCTGATAAGTGGCTTTCTAATGACTATTTTATCAAACCATCATATTGATTTTTATGGTTTGTTTACTATAAATTCTTTTGCTCAAGATTTACAATTTGCCAAAATCTTAAAAAAATCCATAAAAAGGCTGCTTTGTTATTTACTGCTTTAATTATTTTGCATATACTAGCTGCGTTATAATCATCACTTTATTAGTAAAGATAACGTACTTAAGAGGATGTTGAATGAGTAGCACAATGTCACCCCGTGGCTTAACCACGGGGTCTCAGGATACAGCCTGTGATACAAGATACCGTGGTCAAGCCACAGTATGACATTAAATAACAAAGAACTCTCTTCTTTACAGCTTAAAGATTAGTTATTATACTGTGCTTTTATTATTTAAATAAATTATTTAAAATGAATATTCATGAATATCAAGCAAAAGAGATTTTAAGAAAATACGGCGTACCTACTTCCACCGGGCTAGTTGTTACGAAAACCGAAAGGATTAATGAAACCATAGATAAATTAAATACGGAAGTATATGTGGTTAAAGCACAAATACATGCCGGCGGTAGAGGTAAAGCAGGCGGTGTTAAGGTTGTTAAGAGTAAAGAAGAAGCCAAAAAAGTTGCTCATGACATGTTTGGTATTAATTTAGTAACGCATCAAACAGGGCCTCAAGGACAAAAAGTAAACCGTCTTTATATCGAATCAGGTTGTGATATTTTAAAAGAATATTATTTCAGTATAGTATTTGATAGATCGGCTAGCTGTATTACTTTCATAGCTTCTACTGAAGGAGGAGTTGATATTGAAGAAGTAGCAGAAAAAACTCCGGAAAAAATTATTAAATTTTCCGTTGATCCTGCAACCGGTTTACAAGATTTTCATATGCGAGGCATAGCTTATGAGTTAGGCTTTAAGGATAACCAAGTCAAACAGATGAAAGAAATAGTAAAATCAGTCTATAATGCTTTTATTGAAACCGATGCAGCACAAATTGAAATCAACCCGTTAATTGTAAATAGCGACGGGAACTTATTAGCTTTAGATGCAAAAATTACTTTTGACGATAATGGCTTATTTAAGCATCCGAATATTACGGCAATGCGTGATCACGATGAGGAAGATCCTTTAGAAACTAGAGCAGCAAATGCAGGACTTAGCTATGTAAAAATGGACGGTAATATCGGCTGTATGGTTAACGGGGCCGGTCTTGCCATGGCTACTATGGATATTATTAAACTTTACGGTGCTTCGCCTGCTAATTTCTTGGATGTCGGTGGCGGGGCCGATCGTGAGCGTGTAAAAGAAGCTTTAAAAATAATTCTATCCGATAAAGAAGTACAAGGGATTTTAGTTAATATTTTCGGCGGTATCATGCGTTGTGATATTATAGCCGAAGGAATTATTGCAGCTGCAAAAGAAATAGGCATAAAAGTACCGTTAGTGGTTCGTTTAGCCGGTACAAACGTTGAAAAAGGCAAAGAAATTTTATCAAATTCCGGTTTAGAAATAATACCGGCACATGATTTAGCAGATGCTGCAAGCAAGATAGTTGAAGCGATAAGGTAATACTGCTTGTATTTCAAGAATTGAATTTCATTTTATCAAGGACTCGTGATGCTCACGTACTATATATATGTACGCTCCGCTCACTCGCTTATCAAAATAAAATTCAATTCTTGAAATACAAGCAGTATTAAATACAACAAATTTTTAAAATAGCGTATTAAAAATGGCAATATTAATAAATAAAAAAACAAAAGTTATCTGTCAGGGTTTTACTGGTTCACAAGGAACTTTTCACTCTGAACAAGCTATAGCTTATGGCACTAACATGGTTGGTGGTGTTACACCTGGCAAAGGCGGTCATACTCACCTTGATTTACCTGTATATAATACCGTACATGAAGCAAAAGCAAAAACCGGTGCAAATGCGAGCGTTATATATGTTCCGCCCGACTTTGCCGCTGATTCGATATTAGAAGCAATCGATGCCGAAATTGAAGTAGTAGTATGTATAACGGAAGGAATTCCGGTACTTGATATGGTAAAAGTAAAACGTGCTTTAGTCGGCTCTAAAACTAGATTAATCGGTCCTAACTGCCCTGGGGTTATCACACCGGGTGAATGTAAAATCGGTATTATGCCTGGGCATATTCATAAAAGGGGGACGATAGGTATTGTTTCAAGATCAGGTACTCTAACTTATGAAGCAGTAGCACAGACAACAACAGTAGGACTTGGACAATCTACGTGTGTCGGTATAGGCGGCGATCCTGTTAACGATACTAATTTTGTTGATTGTATTGAAATGTTTTTGAAAGATGATGAGACAAAAGCAATTATTATGATTGGTGAAATTGGCGGTAATGCGGAAGAAGATGCAGCTGAGTTTATCAAACAATCAAAAATCAAGAAGCCTATTGTTAGCTTTATTGCAGGTATTACAGCACCTCCAGGTAAAAGAATGGGACATGCCGGAGCTATTATTGCCGGAGGAAAAGGAAGTGCCGAAGATAAGCTTGAAGCTCTACAAAGTGCCGGCGTAACTATTACTAGATCTCCTGCCGATATCGGTAAAACTATGCTGGAATTTATTGAATAAAGGCTAAATTCGTCATTGCGAGGAAAGTACGTAAGTAATGACGAAGCAATCTCAGGATGCTTGACAAGATTGCCACGTCGCTTCGCTCCTCGTAAGGCATTGTTGCGTGGATCAATTTCACCTCTGTATCCTGGGCGTGGCTTGACCACGGCATCTAGTTAAAAATACTAATATTAATTAGTATTTTTTATTGTTTTTATGGCCCCCGTGGTCAAGCCACGGGGTGACACAGTGGGTCTTACCGGTCCACGCAACAATGCCTTGCGAGCGACTGCAAGGAGCGTGGCAATCTAGAAAAAATAATAGAAATTCTGATTTACAGAATGTTTAATAACATGTGTAAATATACTACAATATTTTGTATAGTAGATAAATTTTGTAAAATTTATGAGAAATGGGTAAAACATCAATTGCTGAAAAGTAATAAGCAAAGATTTAGAGAAGGTAAGCTTTCCTTAAGTGAAGAACTCTCAATAATGATTTTTACCATTTTAGTGCATATAAACATTTAAAAGCTTATTACCAAAACTTTATTATTAATGGTAATTTGTTCAGGAATCCACCTTGTTATGAGAGATTTGTTCAGCTTATTCCTTCATTATTTCTGCCATTGATTGTGATGTTACATTACTTAAGTGGGAAAAGAACGGGAATTTATTATGCAGATTCCACACATTTTGCAGTATGTAAAAATATCAGAATTAATTCTAACAGAACTTTTAATAATCTTGCAAAAATGGGACGTAGTTCTGTCGATTGGTTTTTTGGATTCAAGCTTCATATGATAATCAATGATAAGGGAGAAATTATTGCTGTTAAAATTACCAAAGGTAATGTTGATGACAGAATTGCATTTGAAGCAATGGTTATCAAAAAAGGTCTAAAAGGTAAGTGTTATGATGATAAGGAGTTTATTTCAGAAAAAATGTTTACAAAACTTTATAAGCAAGGTTTAATAAAAATTACCGGAATAAGAAAGGATATGAAAAACTATTTATTACCTCTTTTGGATAAAATCCTTTTAAGGAAGAGATTCATTATCGAAACCATTTTTGGCTACATAAAAGAGAATTTTAATATTACTCCTTCCAGACATCGATCACCTATTAATTTCTTTACTTCTCTATTCTCTGCTCTTATTGCTTACCAACTTAAACCTAATAAACCATGTATTTCTTATCCATAATCGGGGTTACGTTAAAACTTACAGTTTGTCCTCGCAATGACAGAAAAACCGATCTACGCAACAATTCTTAAGAACTCTTATTATCCCTAATTTCTTTAACTATATTTAGTAATTGTGGGAAATCTATTAACCCAGGTATTAATTTTGAATCAATTATATACGCAGGTACTCCTTGGATTCTAAGGCTTCTAGCTATTTTCATATTTTGAGTAATTAAATCTTTAATCTCATTGCTATCGGCAATTTCTTCAATTTCCGTAGCATTTAAGCCATTCTCGGTTAATAATTCTTTTATAGATTCCTTAGAAACATCTCTTATTTTTATTAATTCATCATGAACAGCTTTAAATTTACTTGGATTGACCTTATAAACGGCTAAAACTATTCTTGCAAGATATTCGGAAGCATCTCCAAGGATAGGAAGCGATCGTAATATAACTTTAACTTTTGGATCATTTTGCAATAATTCATTTATAGAAACATCACCTTTTTTACAATAAGAACAATTATAATCATAAAAAGCAATTATTGTTACATCACCGTCTTTATTTCCTATAACAGGAAAGCTTGTGCTATCCTCAATACCTAACTTATTATCTTTTAGATAATTATTAACTTTAGTCTCATTTTCCTGTACTTTACGTTTTTGCAACCCTTCTATTGATTCTATTATTATTTCCGGAGTTTTAAGCAAATAATCTTTGATTATTTCTTGGACTCTTTCCTCTTCACATTTTCTTGCATCCTCGCTTTGTTTAACCTCAACGGAAACCGGATTTGTAGAATAAGTTTTCATTGTTTTGAAAACAAATAAAACTCCTATCACAACTACAAATATAACCAATATTTTACCTATAATATGCTGCATAAATACCTTTTTAAAAATTCTAGATTGTTTTTACTTTATTTCAAGAAAGCTGGTTCAATGTCATCTAGTTCGATTATTTGTTACATGGATCATGGATAGGTTTTTCCGTTGTCATACTGCGACTTGATCACGGTATCCAGCTTAAAATATTAAAATTATTGATATTAAAGTTTATTTTTCTGGATCCCGTGGTCAAGCCACGGGATGACACCGAATACGTCGAACCCACACAACAAAATCCATTACTTCTGTCTTATGAATCTGCTCTGATCTCTTTTCCAGTCTTTTTCTTTAATTGACTCTCTTTTATCATGTAATTTCTTACCTTTAGCAATACCAAGTTCAACTTTCACTTTATTTTTTTTATTAAAATACATAGAAAGAGCTACTAGCGTATAGCCTTTTATTCTAATTCTACCGATAATTTTCTTTATCTCTTTAGTATGCAACAATAATTTACGCGGTCTACGAGTAGAATGATTAAATCTATTCGCTTTTTCATATTCTGCAATATGGCAGTTATACAAAAATACCTCATGTACGGTATCTGCCGCATGACTTTCTTCTATAGAAGCTTTGCCTTGACGCAGAGACTGTACTTCACTACCCTTTAATACAATACCTGCTTCTAATCTTTCTTCAATAAAATAATTAAAAAGGGCTTTCTTATTTTGTGCAATAACTTTCTTATATTCGGTCATATTTTTATGGATAGTGATGTTATGATGTTTTCAATTTGTTTTTTAGCACTATCACTTGCTTCAGTTAATGGGAGTCTAATTTCATTTTCACATAAACCTAAATAATGTGCAGCATATTTTATTGGAATCGGATTAGATTCTACAAATAATGCTTTATATAAAGGCAGTAATTTCTGATGGATTCCTAATGCTCCTTTAGTATCATTCTTATACCACTTCTCTAATAGTTCTTTACACATATTGGGAGCAATATTAGAAGCTACGGAAGTCCACCCTACCCCACCTTGAGCGTTAAAAGCTAAGACTACTTCATCATTACCGGTTAAAATGTTGAAATCCTCTTTAACTATTGCTCTAATCCGCAATGGACGTTCTAAATCTACGCCACAATCTTTTAATGCTAAAATACGCAGTAGCTTGCTAAGTTTCAATATTGTCTCATCAGAAAAATCTACTCCGCTTCTAGTTGGAGCTGAATATAACATAATAGGTAGATTACACGCTTCATGCAATGCTTCAAAATGCTTATAAATCCCGTGTTGGGTAGGTTTTACATAAGATGGCGGACTAGCCATAAAACCATCTACACCGATTTTTGTAGATTCCGCTGCAAGTTCTCGTGCATAAGCAGTATTATTTGATGAACACCCGCTTATTATAGGAATACGCTTATTAACGATTTCTACGCTAGTTTGCAGTAATAATTTATACTCTTCAAAGCTTAAACTACTACCTTCTCCGGTTGAGCCTGCAATTAATACTGCATCGACTTCATGCTTTATTTGATATTTTAAAATTCTCTCTAAAGCATATAAGTCTAACTTATTATCTTTAAAAGGTGTTATAAGTGCGGTAATTAAACCTTTAAATATGTTATGCATGATTTTTTTGATTTTAATTGTTTAGCTTATTAAATCGTCATTGCGAGAAGAATTACGTAGTAATGCGACGAAGCAATCTCAGGAGTTTGTTATTATTTGATGAGATTGCCACGCAGTCTACGACTGCTCGCAATGACGACTCGGTATCCACGCACGGGCAATACCTCCTCGCAATGACGTTTCTTCTACTCCCTAACAACACGCCCATACTCTTCTTTCAAACGATCTGCAATTTGATGATCATCGAAAGTAATCTTTTTATTGCCTAAATCTATAGAATCAATATTTTGTACCTCGATTGCCGTGCCTGTAACAAAGCATCCGGTAAAATCCTCTATTTGCTCTAATTTTAAACGCTCTTCTTTTACTTCTAGACCTAAATCTTTTGCAATTTCAATAATAGTCTGTCTTGTTATACCGTTTAAAAACCTATCAGCAATTGGAGTATATAATGTTTTATCTTTAACAAAGAAAATATTTGTTGTAGTGCATTCAGCGATATACCCTTCATAATCAAGTAATAATGCATCATCATAGCCAAGAGCTTTAGCTTCTTTTGTACTCGTTATTGCCATATTATATTGAGCGGCGGATTTAGATTGTACCGGCGTGCTATCAGGCATTGCTTTACGCCAGTGGCTTACATGCAAATTTATACCTTTCTCAAAAGACCTCAGCATAGATGGAATACCGGCAATCAAAAGATTAGTAGATAAATACTGATTAGTGATATTTAGCGACTCGTCTCCACTCCAAATAAGCGGTCTTATATATGCATCCTTAATATTATTTTGTTTTATTACAAGTTCATGAGCTTTCATAATCTCATCAACATTATACGGTACTTTCAAACCTAATGCTTCTGCTGATTTTATTAATCTTTCCGTATGTTCTTTTAGTTTAAAAACTTTGCCGTTATAAGCTCTCTCACCCTCAAATACCGATCCTGAATAATGCAGACTATGAGTTAAAACATGAATCCTTGCAAATTGATAAGGAACTAAATCACCGTTAATCCAAACATGCCAAAAAATTTGCTCTAGTTTTATCATTGTCATTAACCTATATTTATATTAAAGTATTGTCAATCGTCATTGCGAGTAGCGTTGTTGCGTGGATCGAAAAACGCATTTGGTGTCATACCGTGGCTTGACCACGGTATCCAAAAAACAATAAAAAATACTAAAATCATTAGTATTTTTAACTGGATCCCGCGATCAAGTCGTAGGATGAAAACAGTGGAATTGATCCACGCAAGCAATACCGGCTTGCAATGATAGAAAAGCTAATACCAATTTTAAACGAGTATGCATACATACAAAGCACATATTTTAATCGTTGATGATGATAGCAGAATATTAGCACTTTTAAAGCAGTTTTTATATAAAAACGAGTTTTTAGTATCAACGGCAAGCTCAGTCATAGAAGCTAAAAATCTATTAAAAACTTCTAATTATGATTTAATTATTTTAGATGTTATGTTACCTGAAATAACAGGGCTTGATTTTGCTACTACTATAAGGGATGCCGGTAATAATATCCCTATAGTTATGCTTACTGCTTTATCGGAAGCCGATGACCGTGTTAAAGGACTTGAAGCCGGTGCCTCTGATTATATAACTAAACCTTTTGAACCGAGAGAATTATTACTTCGGATAAATAACTTAATCAATAATTATAATAACTTTAAAAAAGAAACGAATATAATTAAATTCGGCAATAATTTTTATAATTCCGATACAAAAGAATTTACCAAGAATAATCAAATTGTATCTCTTAGCTCTACTGAACAAAAATTACTTGAGATATTAATAAAAAATTCCGGTAAATCTACTAGTCGTTTTGAACTTTCAAAAATAATGGGAGGGCTTAGTATGCGTTCTATCGACGTACAAATTACAAGAATAAGAAGCAAAATAGAAGACAACCCAAAAGAACCGAAATATTTAAAAACCGTGCGTAATGAGGGCTATGCACTTTATATCTAAATTATTACAACATATTTCAAAGAACTTCAGACAAGATGAATTTAAAAGCGAGCCTGCACAGCGTATAAAAATACGTGAACACAGGCGAGTCTTGAAAAATTCGCTTGTATCAAGTTCTTTGAAATATGCTTTACCGAGAACATTACTTGTACGGTTTATGTTTATTATAATCATTCCGATTTTAATAGGACAAATCGTTGCTATATTTTTGTTTTACGATCGTCATTGGTATAATGTTTCATATTATACTAGTACTATTATTATCAATGAAATAGAATCACTGATTAAAGAACATAGAAATAATTCAAGAGAGATAACCCATTTATCGGAAAATTATCTTAATTTATCTTATCAATTTCAGCTTAGTAAAAAATTATCTATAAAACAACCTAAATTAAGTGAGCCTCTAACTATATTTAAAAATATTTTAGCTACAAAAATCCATGAAAAAAATATAGTTAAACTAAATAAAGAAAATAAAATTGAAGTATTTTTAGAATTAAAAGATGGAATATTATATATTACTTTTCCCGCAAAGTTACTACTTAATCCTACAGTATATATATTTGTTTTATGGATTATATCTTTAACAGTTATATTACTTTCTGTTTCTATTATTTTCTCCAAAAATCAAATTAAATCAATACTCACTCTTGCGGATAGCATGGATAAATTTGGTCAAGGTGTTTTAAAAGGCAAAAATTTCAAACCTTCAGGAGCCTTAGAAATAAGAAAAGCAGGGCTTGCTTTTTTAAAAATGAAAGCCCGTATAGAAAAACAAATTACTAAAAGAACCACTATGCTTGCTATGATTTCGCATGATCTTAGAACTCCTTTAACAAGAATGAAGCTACAACTTGAATTGATGGAAGAAAGCGAAGAAATCAAAGGATTAAAACAAGATATATTAACTATGCAGCAAATGATAAATTCTTATTTAGATTTTGCTAAGGGTGAAAGTACAGAAGAATTTGAAGAAATTTTATTATTACCTTGGATGGAACATCTTTTAAACAAATGGTCACATGTAGATATTGAATTTATAAAATCTATTAATTTAGATAAACTAGAAGTACGAATTAAGCCGAATTCTTTTGAAAGAGCCTTGTCTAATTTAATCGGTAACGCTATAAAATATGGAACTAAAATTAAGATATCTTCAAAAGATAATTCATCTACCGTAGCTATAATTATTGAGGATAACGGTCCCGGTATAGATGATACGGAAAAACACCTTGTATTTAAACCGTTTTATAGATCGGATAAAGCAAGACAGCTTGATAATGCAAGTAACGTAGGACTTGGGCTTGCTATTACTAAAGAAATAATAAACGATCACAAAGGCTCTATTTATTTAGAAGATAGCAAGGATTTAGGCGGACTATCGGTAAGAATCGAAATACCTAAAATATAGCTTTTGTTTTCTCTGTCATCCCGTGATTTATTCACGGGATCTAGGAAAATAAACAAAAAAATAACATTATTAAGTTGTTATTCTGGATACCGTGGACAAGCCACGGTATTACATCAAGTACGTTTTTCGATCCATGCAGCAACATCTAAAATATAAAATAATGACTAACATAAAACATTTAGCAATAATAATGGATGGGAATGCTCGTTGGGCAGATCGGCATAACTTAACAAAATCTGAAGGGCATAAAGCAGGAGCCGATAAAATTCGTGAATTACTCCCTGAGTTTATTAATCTTGGCGTGCCGTACGTAACTTTATATACTTTCTCTTCCGAAAATTGGCAACGTTCAAGCACGGAAGTAGATTTCTTAATAAAATTATTAAGTATTTATTTAAAAAATGAATTAAACAGTTTACATAAAAACGGCGTTAAAATAAAAGTAATAGGTAGGCTTAATTTATTAAGTAGCTCATTGCAAAAACAAATAAATAATGCTATAGAATTAACAAAAAATAATAATAAAATAACGCTTTGTATAGCTTTTAGTTATGGAAGTCGCCAAGAAATAGTTGATGCCTACACAAAAATTATTGCAAGCGGTAAAAAAGAAGTAAGTGAAAGCGATATACAACACGCTTTATATGATCCTGAAATGCCGGATGTAGATTTATTAATAAGACCGGGCGAGGTTTATCGCATCAGTAATTTCTTGCTTTGGCAAGCAGCTTATGCTGAATTATATTTCTCATCCAAATATTGGCCTGATTTTAATAAAGATGATATACTAGAAGCTATAAATGATTACTCAAAAAGGAAAAGAACATTTGGCAAAAGATAAACAAAATATATATTTAAGAATCCTGTCCGGTATAGTTTTAGTTCCGTTATTTGTTATAGCTATATTATGGTTTAAGCCTTTATTCTATATTCTAATGATAATAGTAGGTATGGGAATGTTAAGTGAATGGTATAATATGACCTATTCTTCTATTCCTTTTCTATTAATCGGGCTAATTATTATTCCGATTCCTATAAGCCTATTAATATTTTTAATTATGGAAGATACCAATAGGTGGCTTATTATGCTTTATTTTTGCATAATTTGGTCGGTAGATACTTTCGCTATGATTGGCGGCAAAATTTTTAAAGGAGCAAAACTTGCTCCAAAAATCAGTCCTAAAAAAACTTGGAGCGGTTTAGTTACGGGAGTATTATCAGCAGGTTTAGTTGCGGTATTAGTTAGTTTTATACCAAACTTTCATATTGAAAATTACTATTTTTCAAATAAAATTTATTTGTTTATAATTAGTTGTATATTAGCATTAATAGCTCAATTAAGTGATTTATTTATTTCATATTTTAAGCGAAAATTTAATATTAAAGATAGCGGTCATATAATACCCGGTCATGGAGGAATACTAGACAGATTTGATAGTATTATTTTAACTGCTCCGGTATTATTTCTTATGAATATATATTTATGATAATACATTTAAATAATCATTCTAAAAAAATAATTTTAAATATCTTTTTAGCTTTACTGCTTGGATATTTTGTTTTTCATTGCATATATGGTAACAAAGGGATTATTGCATATTTAAAAGTAAATAGGCAGCTTGAAAAAGCTTATGATGAACTAAAAGGCTTACGAGCAGAAAGAGTAGAACTTGAACATAACGTCAAATTACTCCGAACGGAATCGCTAAATAAAGATATGTTAGAAGAACAAGCAAAGAAAGTTTTAGGAGTAGCTGCTCCAAATGAGCAGGTGTTTACAATAAAAGACACACCTAGTCAAAGGTAGGTATCGTCATTGCAAGCAGGAGTTGTTGCGTGGATAGATAAAATCCACTGTGTCACCCCGTGGTCAAGCCACGGGATGACAGAGGTAAAATTGATACACGCAACAATGCCTTGCGAGCAGCCGTAGGCTGCGTGGCAATCTCATTAAATAATAACAAACTCCCGAGATTACTTCGTCAAAACTTGCAGCTTTTCCTCACAATGACGGGAAAACGAACCACATAACAACATTATTGATTAAAAGGAATTAAAAATCATTTATGACTATAAAAATTTATCAAAACGACCTACCTAATAATTTTGAACTTGAAGGAGATCTAGCTATAGACACCGAGACAATGGGGCTAAATCTACATAGAGATAAACTATGTTTGCTACAATTTAGTAACGGCAATGGTGAAGCTCATCTTGTTCATTTTACAAATCAAGATTATATAGCTCCTAATTTAAAAGCATTATTACTAGATAAAACTAGATGCAAGATATTTCATTTTGCTAGATTTGATCTAGCATCCATAAAAAAATATTTAAGTATAGATTTAGAAAATATCTTTTGTACTAAAATATCTTCAAAACTAGTTAGAACTTATACCGATAGTCATGGGCTTAACGATTTGTGCCGAGAATTGCTTAATATAAATATTTCAAAACAACAACAATCTTCCTATTGGGGTGCTGACAATTTATCTTCAGAACAAAAAGAATATGCAGCAAAAGATGTGCTTTATTTGCATCAGTTAAAAGATATTTTACAAAAAATGCTACTTAAAGAAAATAGATATGAACTGGCCCAAGATATTTTCCGTTTTTTACCGACAAGAGCTAATTTAGATTTACTCGGTTGGAATGAAATCGATATTTTTATGCATTAATGCATTAATTTAAATTAAGATAAATTAATAAAAATATTAACTTATTAACATAATAAATTGACTTCAGGTATAAAATCCTGCACTCTATTTAAGAGGCTAATTGATTTTTTTAAATTACTTAGCCTACAATAGACTTATTGCATAATGTAGCTAATAAGGAAGAATTTGAAGGAAACACGGAAGTGCTTACCTGCCACAGTGTACCTAAAAGTACGTGAGGATGCGAGTACCGGATTGACATACAAATTTACCCTTAGAAGCAAGTTATATAAAAAGTTTAATTAATTAGTAACTTAAAAGGGGATCTTTATGACTAATAGAAAAAAATAGACGTGCTAGATTCAGAGTCAGATTTAAATTTAAATCTAAGTCTAGATAACCCCGATTATGGATAAGGAATAGAGAGGAAGGAAGGTTGCAAGAGTTATTAAACCTTATATAAATAGGGCACTGAAGGAGTAAAATAAAGGTTTAATAACATGTGTAAATATACTACAATATTTTGTATAGTAGATAAATTTTGTAAAATTTATGAGAAATGGGTAAAACATCAATTGCTGAAAAGTAATAAGCAAAGATTTAGAGAAGGTAAGCTTTCCTTAAGTGAAGAACTCTCAATAATGATTTTTACCATTTTAGTGCATATAAACATTTAAAAGCTTATTACCAAAACTTTATTATTAATGGTAATTTGTTCAGGAATCCACCTTGTTATGAGAGATTTGTTCAGCTTATTCCTTCATTATTTCTGCCATTGATTGTGATGTTACATTACTTAAGTGGGAAAAGAACGGGAATTTATTATGCAGATTCCACACATTTTGCAGTATGTAAAAATATCAGAATTAATTCTAACAGAACTTTTAATAATCTTGCAAAAATGGGACGTAGTTCTGTCGATTGGTTTTTTGGATTCAAGCTTCATATGATAATCAATGATAAGGGAGAAATTATTGCTGTTAAAATTACCAAAGGTAATGTTGATGACAGAATTGCATTTGAAGCAATGGTTATCAAAAAGGTCTAAAAGGTAAGTGTTATGATGATAAGGGGTTTATTTCAGAAAAAATGTTTACAAAACTTTATAAGCAAGGTTTAATAAAAATTACCGGAATAAGAAAGGATATGAAAAACTATTTATTACCTCTTTTGGATAAAATCCTTTTAAGGAAGAGATTCATTATCGAAACCATTTTTGGCTACATAAAAGAGAATTTTAATATTACTCCTTTCAGACATCGATCACCTATTAATTTTTTTACTTCTTTATTCTCTGCTCTTATTGCTTACCAACTTAAACCTAATAAACCATGTATTTCTTATCCATAATCGGGGTTAGATAGTATAGCAAACCTCTGTTATCCTAGGGTTATAACTTGTGAAACAGAAGAAGATACTTTAAGTATTGATGGCGGTGTTTTTGCCGCATTTTGGTGGGCAGCCAATTATATAATAGATAAAGTATTAATGCCAATAACAGACAATATTTACTATTACCTTAGAGAAGATCTAGGGCATTATGAAACTTCATCTTATCAGAGTTATAAGGGTGCTTCAAAAGGTACTTACCATAATAATTGCAGTAACTTTATAAATGAGACGAAGCATTATGACTCTTCATTAGATAAACATGAGCAGGTGGTTTTAGGTAATACTACTTTTTTTAGTATGGTGGTAATGCAATAAAAGTATGCTAGGTGTCATACTGCGGCTTGACCACGGTATCTAGAAACAACTTAAAGTACTAAATTTAGTATTTTAGCTGGATACCATGGAAGGACCATGGTATGACATTCTGACTAGTTTTTAATCCCCACAATCTTTCACTTCAAACAATAATATTCACAATTTTACGAGGAACGAGGATAATCTTCTTCAGTTCTTTTCCCTCTAAGAACTTTTGTACCTTTGGCAGACTGACGGTAATTTGCTTTATTTCATCTTCACTTACGGAAGTTTTAAACTCATAGGTATCACGGAGTTTGCCGTTAACCTGCACTGCCATAATATATGTATCTAACTCTAGCATTGATTCATCAAATGCAGGAAAAGACGAATTATATAATCGCTCTTTATTGCCAAGCTTCTGCCAAATTTCTTCCGTAATATGCGGGATAAAAGGATTTAGTAGCTGTACTAAAACATTAAAGCCATGCCTTACGGTTTCAACATCAATTTTATCTTTGGATATTTCAGCAGATATAGCATTAGAAAGCTCACGCATACGTGCTATTGCTCTGTTTAGGGCAAAATGCTTTATATCTTCGGCGACATGCTTTATTGTAAAATATACTAATCTATTTAACTCTTTACTAATTTCAGTTATATCATCTTTTAAAGAATCTATCGCCTCAAACATATGCTCAAGCCTATTAATAAAACGTGAGCAGCCTTCAATACCGCTTGCCGACCATTCTAGATCTTTCTCAGGCGGACTATCGGACAGCACAAAAAACCTAATCGCATCTGCCCCGTATTGATCTTGCATTGTCTCAAGATCGATGAGGTTCTTTTTAGATTTACTCATCTTCTCAATGCGTCCCTGCACTACTCTATTATTGCTTTCTTTATGAAAAAATTCATTACCTTTTTTAACTACTTCTTCAGGATATAACCAATTATTATGCTCGTCTTTATAAGTAGCATGTAGCACCATCCCTTGAGTAAACAATCCTTTAAAAGGCTCACGAACGCTTACGTAATTCTGTTCGTTCATTACCTTAGTGAAAAACCTTGCATATAATAAATGCATTACCGCATGCTCTATGCCGCCTATATATTTATCGACCGGTAGCCAATAATCACAAGCTTTTTTATCGGTCATATCTGTAGCATTGCTATTGCAATATCTCGTAAAATACCAAGATGATTCAAAAAATGTATCAAAAGTATCGGTTTCACGAACAGCCGGCTTATCGCATTTCGGACAATTAACATGTTTCCAACTAGGATGATGATCAAGCGGATTACCGTGACCGTCAAAATTTACGTCATCAGGTAACGTAACGGGTAAGTCTTTGTAAGGTACGGGAACTATGCCGCAAGCTTCGCAGTGAATCATAGGAATAGGACATCCCCAAAAGCGTTGACGAGAAATCCCCCAATCTTTTAGACGATAATTTACGCTGCGTTTACCTATACCTAGTTTCTCAAATTCCCTAATGATTTTTTGTTTTGCTTCATTACTAGTTAAGCCGTTTAGAAAATCTGAGTTAACCAAAATTCCATCTTCCGTGTAAGCGGTCTTTTGTACATCAATATCTGCTTTTATTACTTGTTTAATAGGTAAATTCATTTTAACGGCTAATTCATGGTCACGTTCGTCATGAGCAGGACAACCGAAAACAGCACCAGTGCCGTAATCCATTAACACGAAATTCGTAATAATAACCGGCAATATTATATTAGAGTCAAAAGGATGAATGACATAAAGACCGGTAAACACTCCCTCTTTTTCAGCCTTTTCTAGTTCGCTACTTCCTGTAATATGTGAACATTTAGTTATAAAAGCTAGTATCTCAGGTGTTTTGGAAACTAACCGTTCTATTATCGGATGATTAAAGGCAATTCCTATAAAGCCAGCTCCGAAAATAGTTTCAGGTTTGGTTGAGAATACTTCTATAGTAGTATCTTCATTATCCTTAATTTTGAAATGAAAGTTAGCACCTATCGATTTACCTATCCATTTCTCTTGCATAGACCGAATAGCTTCAGGCCACTCTTTTAAATTCTGAATTTCGTTTAATAATTCTTCAGCATAATCGGTGATTTTTAAGAACCATTGCTTTAAATAGCGTTTCTCAACAATTGCACCTGAACGCCAACCACGCCCGTCTACAACTTGCTCATTCGCAAGAACGGTATTATCAACCGGATCCCAATTAACAAGTGATTCTTTTTGATAAGCAAGATTTCGTTCATAAAGCTCTAAAAAGAATTTCTGCTCATGTTTATAATACTCAGGATCACAACTATTTATCTCTCTAGACCAATCATAAGAAAAACCCATAGATTTTAGCTGCTTTTTCATATTCTCGATATTAGAATAAGTCCAATCTTTCGGATGAGAATTATTTTTTATTGCGGCATTTTCGGCAGGTAGCCCAAAAGCATCCCAGCCCATCGGATGAAGCACGTTAAAACCTTGCATAGTCATAAACCTTGCAATAACATCACCTATAGAATAGTTGCGTACATGACCTACATGGATTTTACCGGAAGGATAAGGCAACATTTCAAGTACGTAATATTTTGGCTTGCTACTCTCGTTTGATACTTCAAAAGCTTTTTCTTCTTGCCAAATTTGCTGCCATTTTTGTTCTATTTGGTTCATATTTTTTTATAATTTATATGCTGCATCGTCATTGCGAGCAGTCGTAGACTGCGCGGCAATCTCATCAAATATCCTGAGATTGCTTAGTCAATTGCTATGCAATTTCCTCGCAATGACGGAAATACTGTTATTACCTCGCACTATTAATATATATCTCTCTAGCTTTTCTTAAAATTTTATCTTCAAGCGTGATAGCAAGATTTGAGGTGTTTTCATTAAGTACCCATTGTTTATTTTTAAGCATTTCTTCAAATACTTTCACATCAATTGAATCAGGGCTTATTACATCGTCTTTAATAAATATATTTATTTTAAATCGAAAATTAGGATTAGAGCGTGGGCGATACCATTCCGTAATAATCACGCCGCCGTTTGAGTCAGCTGATGCAAGAGGAGCAAAACTTATATTCTCTAATGCTGCTTGCCAAAGATATTTATTAACAGAGCCTCCTACAGCTTTAGTAGATTCATTTTTTACCCTGCCCGGTCTAAAAACTAATCCTTCTTCACCTGCTATAGAACCTACTTCGTCCCATTTCTGCTCTCGTTCTGTTTTTGGATAATCATCCGCTACGATACTAGTACTTATTGCACTAAGTATAATTACAAAAAATAATCCGATAATTTTCTTCATAACCAATATTTAATTAGTGTGCTTGAGGGAAATAATAGAGAAGCTTTGGCTATTAGTCAAAAATTATTTGAACATAACTAATATGTCATTCTTGCGTGGACCGGTAAAACCCACTGTGTCATACCGTGGCTCGACCACGGGATGACAGAGGTAAAATTGATCCACGCAACAATGCCTTCTCACAATGACGGGAAAACTGATCCATGTAACAAGACTACACCTTAACAGGCATGACGACAAAAATATCTTTAGGATTCTCAGGAAATTTAATAAGTACCGGTGCTGAAACATCTGAAAAATATAGTTCTACTAAATCCGATTTCACTGCTTTTAAGACATCTTCCAAATATTGCGGATTAAAGCCTATAGCTAAAGACTCATCACTATTATATTCATAAAAACTTTCCTTATCTTGTGAAGAATTAATAACCTCTTTTGCGTTACCTCTTGCTTCACCGACGGCACTAATCTCTAAGGTTTCACGAGATAACGATAATTTTACCGCTCTAAATTTTTCAACGGTTATTATCGCTATCCTTTCTATACTATCTGCAAATATTTTTCGATTAATTACTAATTTTGAGCTACTGCTTTCCGGAATAAAAGTACTATAATCAGGGAAAATACCGTCTATAAGCTTTGATAGCATAATAGTATTTTCGTTACATATAAACTTAATCTTATTGCTACTTAATAAAATTTCTATATCTTCATTTATATTTTTAGGATCTTTAACTATTTTTAAAATTTCCTCTGCACTTTTTTGCGGTAATATAACTCCAAAATTCTTTATTTGTTTTTCTAATGTTACCCATGAAATCGAAAGTCTATGCCCATCGGTACTTGCCGAACAAAACTCTTTGTCTTTTATGTGTAAATAAACACCGTTTAAATTATAACGAGTTTCATCTAAAGAAATCGAAAATTTTGTCGATTCGATTATTTTAGCAAAATCCGTGCAGGAAATTTTAAAACTTGCTTCAGGATTAATACTATCCATTGCAGGAAAAGAACTAACCGGCAAAGTAAATAAATTAAATTTACAATTTTTTCCTTTGATCTCAAGTCCCGTTGTACCGAGATCTGTTAATGTAAGCTCGGAATCCGGAAGTTTTCGGACTATATCATTTAGAGTTTTCGTAGAAACGGTAAGTTCGCCTTCACTTACTACCTGTACTGCTATTTTTTGACTTAAGTACAAATCCATATTAGTAGAACTAAGTTCCAGATTGCCGTCTTTTGCCGATAATTTAATGTTTGCATATTCAGGTATTACATTACGTTTTTCAACAACGGAACTTGCAAACCCTAGGGACTGAACTAACGTTTTTGTTTCAACTATTAATTTTAACATATTGTTATTCTCTTAATGTTCCTTGAAATTTTTGCGAGATGGCAGCAATTAAATCTTTACTGAACGAATTTAAATCAGTATCAGATAACGTCCGATCATCCGCTTGTAGCTCTATTTTAACCGCTATAGATTTTTTACCTTCAGGTAATTTATCACCGCTATAAATATCAAATAATATAACTGATTTGACAAGCTTTTTATTAAAATTATTTATATATGATATTATTTCACCGACTCTATGATCTTGATCAACAATAAATGCGTAATCTCTAAAATTAGATTGAAAATCCGATACTGCAAATTCGTCTCTTTTACCGAATTTAGCTTTTATCAACGGCAAATTTGTAATATTTAGCTCGAATGCGAATATTTCCTGATTAATATCGTAATATTTCAAGATTTTAGGGTGTATCTGCCCAAAATGACCTAATAAATTTTTACCAAGCCCTATATTTACTGCTCTGGTTGGATGATAATATTGTGGCAATGCTGCCCCATTTGTTGCTATACATTTATCTATAGATAGTCCTGCATAATCAACTACCAGCTCTAAATCACCTTTAAGATCAAAAACATCATAGCCCCGTCCAAGCGAATGAGGATTTTTATTATTATATGAACCGCTTATAATTGCCGTCAAATAAGTTGCTTCCGTATTTAAATCTACAAAACTCGGCCCAACTTCAAAAAAAGCCATATCTTTTATAGAGCGTGCTAGATTTTTACTTACTATACTTAACAAATTTGGTAGTATAGTAGGACGCATATAATTGTCTCCTATGCTAATAGAATTAAGCAAAAATAACTCTTCTTTTAATTCAGCAAACAACTTTGCATCTTCGCTACTCATAAAAGAGTTAGTTACTACCTCATCATAGCCTTTGCTTGCTAATATCCTTTTAAAACTAGATATTCTTTTATGCTCTCTTAGCTTATTATTATCTTGGTCTAGTTCGGGTAATTTTATACTCTCTATTTTATCATAGCCGTAAATACGAGCGATTTCTTCAGCTATATCTTCTAAAATAGTTATATCGTGACGCCAAGAAGGAGCTATTACCTTTATAATCTCACCTTTAACATCCGTAATAAATCCTAATTTATTTAACATAGCTTCTATCTCTTTGATATTTAATTTAATTCCTGTAATTTTTTCTAAATAGCATGCTGAAAAATCTAAAGATTTTTTTTGTGACTCTTTTTCACCGACTTTCACTACTTCCGACACTTCACCGTTTCCGCATATTGACAAAATAAGATTAGTTGCTATGTCCAAAGCCTTTTCCGTAAAATTTCTATCGATATTACGCTCATTACGATATCTAGCATCCGTATCAATTTGGAATCTTCGCCCACTAGTTGCAACCATTTTAGCATTAAAACAAGCAGCTTCGAGTATTATATTATTCGTACTATCAGTACAACTACTATCAGCCCCGCCAATGACACCAGCCAGACCTTGAATACCGCTTTCATCTTTTATAACTAAATCATTTTTGGTAAGTAAATATTCTTTGCCGTTTAGGGCGTGGAAAGTAACTGCGTCATCCTTGTCATACCGTGGCTTGACCACGGTATCCATAGAACAACTTACAGCACTAGTAATTTCATTGGATCCCGCAGTCAAGCCGCGGGATGATAATTGTTTTTCCTCGCAATGACGATTACAATGACGTGCTACAGTAATCTCTCCTTTTATCCTATCCGCATCGTAAGCATGCATAGGCTGCCCGAAGCTATAGGAAATATAATTTGTTACATCCACTAAGCTTGAAATAGTTTTTACCCCGACATTTTTTAATAATTTCCGTAACCAATCAGGGCTTGGTTTATTTTTTAAATTTCTTATTTCTCTAAAAGTAAATAACGGGCAGGCTTCTTTATCTTGCACGTTAAGCTTCATTTTAGAAATGAATGTACTCTTTATTTCCGAAATTTCTAGCTCTTTAAGTATTCCTATTCCTTTAGCTGCTAAATCTCTTGCAATGCCATAAACTCCAAGTGCATCACCTCGGTTAGGAGTAACGTTAATAATAAATACCGGATCATCTAAACCGTAATATTTAGTAAAATTCTCTCCAACCGCAGCATCTTCAGGTAGCTCTATAATCCCTTCAGACTCTGAAGCTAGCAGTAATTCCTCTTCAGAGCAAAGCATACCACAGCTTTTTTCACCTCTAATAACAGATTCCTTAATCTTAAATTTACCGTTTGGTATTTCTATTCCGATATTTGCAAGTACTACTTTTATACCTGCTCTTGCATTACTCGCACCACAAACTATTTGTAGCATACCGCTTTTAGTCTCAACATCACAAAGCTTTAATTTATCAGCTGACGGGTGAGGTTTAGTACTTGCTATATATGCTACTTCAAATTTTTGTAACTCCCCTGCCTTATCTATCACCTCTTCTACTTCAAGGCCGATAGCTGTTAGGGCCTCGGCAATTTCAATAACCGAAGCCGATGTCTCTAAAAATTGTTTTAACCATGATAAAGTAAATTTCATTTTGTTAACCCCATTGCTAAATTCGGTATATCAAATGAGGTAAAGTTATAATGTCTAAGCCAACGCATATCACCTTCAAAAAATTGTCTTAAATCTTTAATATTATATTTTAGCATCGCAAAACGCTCTATTCCAAGCCCAAAAGCAAAGCCTTGATACTCACTGCTATCGATTCCAACATTCTTAAGTACGTTTGGATGAACCATCCCGCACCCTAGCACCTCAAGCCATTTATCGTTTTTATTCATCCGAATATCAACTTCAGCAGAAGGTTCGGTAAATGGAAAAAAGCTGGGTCTAAAACGTAATTCAATATTAGAATTTTCAAAAAAGCTTTTTATAAATTCCGTGATAACATATTTTAAATGTCCCATATTGATATTTTTATCAATAACAAGCCCTTCTATTTGGTGGAACATCGGCGTATGCGTCATATCCGAATCCGATCTATAAGTCCTACCCGGTGCTATAAACCTAAAAGGCGGTTTGCCGTTTTTCATAGCTCTAATCTGCACTGTTGAGGTATGAGTACGTAATAACAGCGGCTTATTATTTTCCTGACCTTTCAAATAAAAAGTATCATGCATTTGCCTTGCGGGATGATCATCTTCAAAATTGAGAGCGGTAAAATTATGAAAATCATTCTCGATATTCGGTCCGTTTTCTATAGTAAAACCAAACTGCGAAAATACTTGTATTAACTCCTCACTACATTGTGTTATTGGATGAATAGAACCTTGTTTATATCTTCTTGCAGGGATTGTTAAATCAATTTTATCGGCAGCAAGTTTAAAATTTAGTTCCTGCTCCTCTAAAATTTCTTCTTTTGCTTTTATTATATTCTGTATTTTATCTTTTAATTTATTGATTTTTAAGCCAAATTCTTTACGTTCCTGTTCATTTAAACTACCTAATTTTTCAAGTTCACCGGTCACTATACCGTTTTTGCCTAAAAATTCTACTTTATATTCTTGCAGATCTTTTAAGCTTTGTACTAATAAGATTTTTTCCTCAGCAAGCCTTAATATTGTTTCTATATTTTCCATGATTTTCTTTATTTTATGTTAACACTGTCATCCCGTGGCTTGTCCACAGGATGACACCGAAAACGTTTTTTGATCGACGCAACAAACCTCATGAGGGAATGACAACGCACCTCATATACCCCTCTTCTATCCCCACCAACTTCGCTTTAAATATCTGCCCTATTTCTAAAGGTTTATCTAGCTTTACCGGAATAAAATTCTCGGTATGAGCAATATTATTATTCTCTACTAATAACTCCACTTTCTGCCCCATATGTTTTTTAAAGAATTCGGTCAACTGGTTTTGCCCTTCTTGCCTTAAAATTTCTGCCCTTTCTTTTCTTATATTTTTAGGTACTTGCGGCATACGTGCTGCAGGCGTCCCTTCTCTTTCCGAATAAGGGAAAACATGTAAATATTGTAATTCCGCTTCTGAAATTAATTTTCTTGTATTTTCAAACATTTCAGGGGTTTCCGTCGGGAAACCGGCTATAATATCCGCACCAAACGATACTTCCGGTCTTATTGCCCGCAGCTTTCGACAAAACTCTATTACGTTTGCTCTATTATGGCGTCTTTTCATACGTTTTAATATCATATCGTCGCCTGCTTGCAAGCTAATATGAAAATGCGGCATTATCCTTTCATTATAAGCTATAAGCTCAAAAAGTTCATCATCTATTTCAGCCACATCTATCGAAGATAATCTAAGCCTCTTTAATTCAGGGACTAAATTCAAAACTCGTTTAATCATTTGTGCGAATGTTGGACTTCCCGGCAAATCACTACCGTAAGCCGTAACATCGACACCGGTAAAAACTACTTCTTTAAAGCCGTTTAATACTAAATGCTTTACCTGCTCTGCTATAGCTCCTATTGCTACTGATCTACTTTTACCTCTACCGTAAGGGATAATACAGAAAGTACAAAAATGATCACAACCGTTTTGTACCTGAATAAAAGCACGAGATTTACCGTCAAAGCTACTTACTAAATGACTTGCCGTCTCTTTCACCGACATTATATCATTAACTGTTATTTTTTCATCGGTAATTTGGTAGTAATTAGGTAATAACTTCTCTTCATTACCTATAACTTTGTCAACTTCCGGCATATTACCGTACATTTGCGGACTTGTTTGAGCGCTACAGCCGGTAACAATAATTTTTAAATCAGGATTATTTTTTTTAGCCTTGCGGATAGCTTGTCTTGCTTGTTTCTCAGCTGCTTTAGTTACCGCACAAGTATTGAATATTGCCACATTATCGATACCCGACAATTCCAAGTTTTTTCGTATTATCTCACTTTCATAAATATTAAGTCTACAGCCAAATGTTACTACTTCTTGTCTTAAATTATTGCTCACAATAATATTCCCCACGTGCTACAAGCGTAGCTGCCCCTTGCATTATTATATTACCGTTTTCTTCTTTCATAGTAAGGTTACCGTGCTTAAATACTACCGTACTTGGTGAATGGATAAAACCGAGCTTTAAACCGGCAGCAAAACTACCGCAAGCTCCGCTTCCGCAAGCAAGCGTTAACCCTGCCCCCCGCTCCCAAACAGATAAATAGATTTTATTATCTTTTACTTTAGCAAAATTAACGTTTACCCCATCTGCGAATAATTCCTTAGCCTGCAATTTTTCACCGACAATTTTTTGATCTTGAGGTTCTAACTTACTAAAAATAACCAAATGCGGATTACCTATATCAACGCAAATAGTTTCCTTTAAATCAATCATATAACGCTCTGCAAATTCCCAAATTCTATCACGGCTTGGCATCCAAGCTTCATTAAAACTAACGCTTCCTACATTAACGCTAATATTATTTTCATCATTGACATTACATAGCAATTTTTTATTGCCTACCATTACGGTAATATCTTTCTTTCCCGTATCAAGATAAATTAACTTGGCTAAACATCTTGTAGCATTACCGCATAATTTAGCACTAGAGCCGTCTATATTATAGATAATCATCTCATAAAAATCATCATGCTCTTCATAAAGAATAAACTGATCACAACCTATACCCGTATGACGATCAGCCATATTTTTTGCTAACTGCGATAAATCATGTGAACTTGATAAATCTCGTTTGTTAACAATAACAAAATCATTACCGAGACCATGCATTTTTACAAAATTAATTTTACTAATCATAATGTTTTACATATTAGGAAATTGTATTATAGCAAATTTCTTGGAATTTGCTATAATGAAGTGATGATATATAAAAATATAGACTATTATACTAATTTACGTTTCTTAGACCCTAAAAATAACTATGCATTTTTAAAAATTTTCGGTACGGGAAAAATAAGGATATACTTATTCATTTTCTAAATGACATTTTAGGTTATACGGGAAAAGAAGTAATTACCGAAGTTACTTTTTTTAAAAACAATCCAAGATCCCGATATCGCCGCTTATAGACAATCTATAGTTGATGTATTATGTAGAGATTAAATACGGTACTCAATTTATTGTAGAGATGCAGGTCAGCAAACATCCAGGTTTTGAAAAACGAGCTCAGCTTTATGCAGCAAAGGCCTATTCAAGACAAATAATAAAAGAAGATGAAGATCATAAAAAAAATGGCAGTATATGCAAAACTTCGAGGAGTAATATTCTTAGCTATTGCCGATTTTATTTTATTTCCCGATAAAAAAGATTGGAGATCAGATTATAGATTACTTGATACTAAAACTTATGAGAACGACCTACAAGATTTTTATCTTATCTTTTTAGAGCTTGAGAAATTTAATAAAGAATTAGATCAATTAGAGAACCTTCAAGAAAAATGGGCATATTTCTTTAAACATGCACATGAAAGCACTCTAGAAGAAATGGAGAATTTGATAGGTCATGATTTTATTATTAAAAAAGCTTTTTATGCTTTGGATCAAGCTAGTTGGTCTGAAGAAGAGTTAAATACTTATGAAAAAATGATAAAAACCGAAATGGATAATCTAGCCGTAGAAGGGCAGAAAATTATGAATGCTGAAGCTAAAGGGGAAGCCAGAGGAGAAGCAAGACAAAAAATTTCTATAGCTAAAAAAATGCTAGCAAAAAATAAACCTTTAGATGAAATTATAGATTTTACCGGTTTAACAGAAAAAGAAATCGAACAATTAAAGTAATGAAGATCCTTAATATTATGCTAAGTCGTGACCTTGGCGGCATTCAACAAGCATTTTTAGATTATAACGCAGCTCTTGGGATGCAAAAAATTGAGGTTATAAATATCACTTCTTACAAGGCAAAAATAAATTCCTTTCTACACAAACAAAACTTAAAACTACCTAATATAGTACCGTTTGATTTACTCTCGGTACTTATTCTTAAATATATAATTCATAAGACTAAGCCCGATATAATTATAGCACACGGTAATAGAGCAATAAATTTTAGTAAATTTGCTAAATCACAAAATATAAAATTAATCGGTATCGCTCATAATTATATTTTAAAAGGACTACGTAAATGTGATTTTGTTATTGCCTTGACGCATCATATGAAAGAATTTTTACTAAAAAATAACTTTGTCGAATCTAGGATATGCATCCTACCGAATATGATAAATTTTGCTAAAGACTTCACTTCAAATAAAACATATAGAAAACCTATCGTAATTGGTGTACTAGCAAGATTTGTAGCTAAAAAAGGTGTTGATGTTTTTATTAATGCTATAAAAATTTTAAAAGAAAAAAAATATGATATTCAAGCTGTGATAGGTGGAAGCGGCGAGGAAAAAGATAATTTAATTGCTTTAGCACGTAAACTTAATTTACAAGATCAAATATCATTTACGGGATGGGTTAACAATAGAGATAAATTCTTTAAACAAATAGATATTTTTTGTTTACCGTCTCTTCATGAACCGTTTGGAATTATAGTGCTTGAAGCAATGGAGGCAAGCGTGCCTATCGTTAGTACGGATACTGAAGGACCTGCAGAAATTCTAACACACCTACAAGACGGGCTTATTTGTAAAGCCGGCTCTAGCGAAGATTTAGCAGAAAAAATTGTCTATCTAATAGAGAACCCTATAAAAGCAAAAGAATTTTCTAAAAACGCCTACCTTACTCTCAAACAAAATTATGACATTAAAGTTGTTTCTGAAAAGTTACAGCATATTTTAGAAAGCTTCAGATAAGATGAATTTAAGGGGGAGCCTGCACAGCGTATAAAAATACGTGAGCACAGGCGAATCCTGTAAAATTCGCTTATATCAAGCTTTCTAAAATATGCTGTAGCAACATTATTACGTAATTATAAAAATAGTTAGTTGAAAAAATAATAGTCTATATTGACATAGCGGTTTAAAGATTCATAATTAATATTAAATAATATTAATTATGAATCTACTGAAGAGTTTTATGTCATTCCTGCGTGGATCAAAAAAAGTACTCGGTGTCATACCGTGGCTTGACCACGGTATCCAGAAAATAACTTATTATATACGTTGTTTTAGCTTTTTTAACTGGACCCCGTGGTCAAACCACGGGGGGTGACGATGGGGGAACTGGATTCTCGCTTTCGCAGGAATGACATAAAAAGAGCTAAGAATAACATACCGGTTATATCAATTTTTATATTCCTATTATGCAGCTGCAGTGCAAAACACGATAATATTCCCACTTCAGTGCCCTATTTATATAAGGTTTAATAACTCTTGCAACCTTCCTTCCTCTCTATTCCTTATCCATAATCGGGGTTACTATTGATTACTTTTCTTTATATATTCCTTTGGAATATATTGTTCAATATAATCAAAATCAGATGCTTTTTGTAATAAGTATGGTGATAAAAATTTTAACGATTCTTTACCACTTTTTTTAGCCAATAAATAAGTAATACATATAATAGCATCGCTTAACTTGTTACATAATTCTTTTGTTTGATCTGTAAGCTGTTGCTTTGCTGATTCAACAACTTTTAATGCTTCTAATACCTGGTCTTTTGTTTCTGCTATCTCATAGGCTTTTTAAGTTTTTTTATAACATCTAATTTCTTTGCTAATTCATTTATTTCAATAACAATAGGGTTTTGAAGGCCTTTTATAGAGGTAAGACTAGCAGTACTTACTGAAAGTTTACTTTTCATAATATACCTATTAATAAAAAGTAAATTATTGTTATACCATGGCTTGACTATTTCATCCCGTGGTCAAGCCACGAGATGACAGCAAAGAAGTCTGGATTTCTGCGATCAACGGAATAATATATATTATATCGAACAAGCATTACTGCCGTTATCATCATCTTCACGGATAAATTTTTGCTTTACCTTAGAATTATTATTATACGGCTTACTATTTTTTACCGGTGGATAATTTACAGGCTCATAATTTGTAACGGGCGGTGCATAATTTTGGTTTACCGTAGCATTTGGACAAGTATATTTTGATATATCACGCTTAGTTTCTCTAAGCATTGCTTTTATCTGATTTAATTCCTCTTGCATCTTTTTTTCTTTATCACTATCGTCTTTTCTAACCTTTTTATTCGCTCTACTTAAAGTCATATCATCATCGGATTCAGCGAAGCCGGCTTCTGCTTTTTGCCTTGCTATATCCCTTTTAATCATCTTAAGATACATTTCACGATTTCTCTTTACAGGATCGATTCTTTCTCCTCTTAAAGGACTATCATAGTCATCATCATCGTCGTTATCATAATCAAGATTATCTTCTACTATATTCTTTTTAGCCAAAGTAATATATTTATTATTATATACAGGTTTTCTCTTGCCGCCTTTAGCACCTTTACTATCAACCAATCTATTATTTGCGGATCTTTGAAAATAGCTTCTAAAATTATCTGTACAAGCTGAAAGTAAAAACATTCCTAAAAATAATATTATAATTTTTTTTAACATATATTTATATTCCAAAACTTTTATTAGACTTCCTGTATAACGTAGCTAATAAGGAGGAATTTGTAGGAGACACGGAACGCAGTACCGCGTACGCTTTGGTACGTGAGGATACGAGTACCGGATCGACGCACAAATTACCCTTAGAAGCAAGTTATGCAGGAAGTCTATTATGATTAATGCCACATAATAGCCAAACTTGCAAGAATAAAGAGCCGGACTGCTATGTACTTAATTAAATTATTGTTATTCTGAGGTATTTTTGGTCTTGTTGTATGTCTTCCACCCCATCATTGCGAGCGACTAAAAGGAGCGTGGCAATCTCAGGACTTTAGCACGAGATTGCTTCGTCAAAACTTACAGTTTTTCCTCGCAATGACGGAAAACAAAACTTAAATCACCTCTTCTATTAGGTTACTTAATAGCTTATGCCCTTCTTTTCTTCTTTTTAATAAATTTTGTGAAGCATCCTCTAATATCTTAGGATTACTTATCAAATCGAGTATTTTATCTGCTAATTTTCCTGCAGAAATATTATTCTGCTCTAAACACCATCCTGCTTTTTTATCTTCCAATAATTTTGCATTGTAGTATTGATGATTATCCGCAGCACTAGGCAGTGGAATAAAAATTGCCGGCAACCCTATATAGGTCAATTCTTCTATAGTAGATGCTCCTGCTCTTGAAATCACTAAATCGGCTTCTTTATATTGCAATGCCATATTCTCAAAAAATTCGGCAAATTCATAATTAATGTTTAATTTCGAGTATATATCTTTTATTTTTACTTGATCATCTAATGCTGCTTGCTGGATTATATTTAATTCAAGACCTGGCTGTTTTTGCATTAAAATTTGGATACTTGCAGGTATCAGCTCTGAAAATAACTTGGCTCCTTGACTACCGCCAAAGATGAATATAGTAAAGATATTATCAGTGGAAGGCTTGTCACCCCGTGGCTTGACCACGGGGTCCAAAAAGTCTTTAATAAAACCACTGGACCCCGTGGTCAAGCCACGGGGTGACATTATATCCCTAATATTCTCTCTAACTACCCCACCGGTAACTACTATTTTACTTTTTGCAAATTCCGGTAAATTCTTTATTTCTTCATAAGAAATAGCTATCTTTTTAGTAAAGCTTGCAAAAAATTTATTAACTTTTCCAAGGTAAAAATTCTGTTCATGAATTATAATCGGTACTCTTAAAAAAATTGCCGCAAACATTGGAGCTATAACAGGATAACCGCCAAATCCTATAATAGCTGAAGACCTGATATTATATAATAATCTAATAGCCTTTAAAACTGCAATTGATAACCTAGGTAAAAACAAGAAAATATTACCTGAGCGTTTTAAATCTAGGATATGAAAAATTACTTTCATATCCTGTTTTATATATTTTTTGCATCTTAAATCAGTAATAAAATGAACTTCATACCCACGTTTCACTAACTCTTCCCCAAGAGCGACTGCCGGAAAAAAATGTCCCCCCGTCCCTCCTGCTACCAAAATGATTTTTTTCATATTTCAATATTACGAATTTTGTACGAATTTAACGGCGTTCGGTGTCTTGTAAAACCAAGAAGCATACCGGTAGCGATAGCTATTGCAAGCGTTGAAGAACCACCGTAACTAATAAACGGCAATGTCATACCTTTAGTAGGAAGTAAATGTAAAGTCACACCCATATTAATTATTGCCTGAAGCCCTAATTGTGCAATTATACCGCTAGCAGCGAATTGTACAAATTTATCTGTTTCATTTAATAACTTAATAAGACTTCTTAATACTATAAAAGCAAATATACCTATAACAATCAGGCAAATAATAGCCCCAAACTCCTCACCAGCTACGGCAAAAATAAAGTCCGTATGGGAATCGGGTAGTACCTGCTTTACTGCTCCCTCCCCTGGACCGCGTCCATATAAACCGCCATGCTCAAAAGCCTTAAGAGACTTACTAACTTGATAATTCTCGCTACTATCGGGATCTAAAAATGAATTAATTCTTTGCGTTACGTGAGGTAACCAAAAATAAGCAATAGTTACTCCTATCATTCCTAAAAAACCCGCTAGAACAATCCAAAATATCGGCATACCTGCAATAAACAGCTGAATACCAAAAACTGCCGTAATCATTACAAGCATTCCAAAATCCGGCTGAATAATTAAGAGAATAGCAACAATAGAATAAAGTATTACACAAATCGTAAAACTTGGAAAATCATCATTAAATTTTAGCGATAATATCCAGCCCGTAACAACTGCAAAAAACGGTTTGATAAATTCCGAAGGTTGAATAGATAGACCTAGAATATTAATCCATCGCACTGCTCCTTTTACTTCATAGCCAAAAAATTTAACTGCTACTAATAAAACTATACTAGCAATAAACCCAACTATTGCAAAACGCCTTAACCATTTCTTATTAAGACATGAAAATAATAATATAAGCCCTGAAGCGGCAGCTAAATAAAATATTTGTCTAGATGCAAAATAACTTTCTTCAAGACCTATTCTACTTGCTACTGCTGAACCTGAGGTAGTAACAAGCATTAGACTAAAAGCAAATAAGATAATTAAAGAAATTATTATTTGCCTATCGGTACTCCGCCACCATAATTTTATAAAGTTATTAGATATTTCGTTATTCAAATTTTCCCTATTCTTTTATGGCTATATTGATGATGTTATTGCATGGATCGGAAAATACACTCGATGTCACCCCGTGGCTTGACCACGGTATCCAGAAAAACAATAAAAAATACTAATATTATTAGTATTTTTAACTAGACCCCGTGGTCAAGCCACGGGGTGACAGTATACTACACAATTTTATAAACAACTCTCCACGCTCTTCAAAATTTTTAAACTGATCATATGAACTACAACTAGGTGCTAACAAGATATTTTTTACCTCCGCATTATCACCTATTGCATCCTTATAAGCAAGATCGAAGGCTTGCTCAAGATCATCACATATTACAAAATCTACTATATTCTTAGCAGTATTTGCAAATATTTCTTTAGCTTGACCATAAAAATAAGCTTTCTTAATTTTACTGAAATAAGGCTTTATTTCCTCAATACCACCCCCTTTAGGGGTTCCTCCAGCAAGCCAATAAATATTATCTAGTGCTTTAATTGATTGCACGGCAGATATGGCATTTGTTGCTTTACTATCATTGTAAAAACTTATATTATTTATACTACCGATATATTGCATTCTATGAGGTAAACTTTGAAAACTACTTATAGACTCAATTATTTTTTTAGGTTCTACTCCTATTATTTTAGCTACTGCATAACTTGCTGCAATATTCTCATAATTGTGAAGTCCTTGCAAATTTTTATTAAACGATAATTTATAACTTATATCATTATCTTTAATTTTATCATCAACTACCAAAATACCGTTTTCAAGAATTTTAGTAACCGAAAAAGGAATTAGTTTTATACGCTGCTCTTGCTGTAATAGCATAAAAATCTTACGACAATAATCATTATCGATATTAATTACTGCATAACTCTTTTTATCCATTCGATCGAAAATCTTAGATTTTGCTGCAATATAACCGGTCATGTCTTGATGTCTATCCAAATGGTCGGGAGTTATATTAAGAAGCACTGCTATTTTAGCTGTAAAGGTTTTTACTAGATCTAGCTGAAAAGAAGACAATTCAAGTACATACCCATCCTTACTTGCTTTAGCTTGCAAAGCAGAAATTCCAATATTACCGGCAACCGGATAGTCTAAACCGTTACTATTTAAGATATGGCTTATTAAAGCAGTAGTAGTACTTTTACCATTTGTACCAGTTACGGCGATAAAGTTTAAATTTCTTGATTTTTCAAATAATAAGTCTATATCGGAAGTGATTGGAATATTAAAATTTTTTGCAATCTTGACTATCTCATGCGTTAAAGGAATTCCAGGACTTAAGACAATTTTATCTAAATTTTGCCATCTTGAATCAGATAAAGCAGCAATAGCGGTTTTACTATATAATTCTTCAAATATATCTCTATTTGCTTTTAAATCATCATAAACAATTACATCATATTTATTTTGCAATTCCTCGTAAACTGATATACCGGTTTTACCAAGCCCAAAAACACCTATTTTCTGTTTTTTATGAGAATTCATGAGTAACTTAACCCCGATTATGGATAAGAAATACATGGTTTATTAGGTTTAAGTTGGTAAGCAATAAGAGCAGAGAATAGAGAAGTAAAGAAATTAATAGGTGATCGATGTCTGGAAGGAGTAATATTAAAATTCTCTTTTATGTAGCCAAAAATGGTTTCGATAATGAATCTCTTCCTTAAAAGGATTTTATCCAAAAGAGGTAATAAATAGTTTTTCATATCCTTTCTTATTCCGGTAATTTTTATTAAACCTTGCTTATAAAGTTTTGTAAACATTTTTTCTGAAATAAACCCCTTATCATCATAACACTTACCTTTTAGACCTTTTTGATAACCATTGCTTCAAATGCAATTCTGTCATCAACATTACCTTTGGTAATTTTAACAGCAATAATTTCTCCCTTATCATTGATTATCATATGAAGCTTGAATCCAAAAAACCAATCGACAGAACTACGTCCCATTTTTGCAAGATTATTAAAAGTTCTGTTAGAATTAATTCTGATATTTTTACATACTGCAAAATGTGTGGAATCTGCATAATAAATTCCCGTTCTTTTCCCACTTAAGTAATGTAACATCACAATCAATGGCAGAAATAATGAAGGAATAAGCTGAACAAATCTCTCATAACAAGGTGGATTCCTGAACAAATTACCATTAATAATAAAGTTTTGGTAATAAGCTTTTAAATGTTTATATGCACTAAAATGGTAAAAATCATTATTGAGAGTTCTTCACTTAAGGAAAGCTTACCTTCTCTAAATCTTTGCTTATTACTTTTCAGCAATTGATGTTTTACCCATTTCTCATAAATTTTACAAAATTTATCTACTATACAAAATATTGTAGTATATTTACACATGTTATTAAACCTTTATTTTATTCCTTCAGTGCCCTATTTATATAAGGTTTAATAACTCTTGCAACCTTCCTTCCTCTCTATTCCTTATCCATAATCGGGGTTAACTTATATGTCATTCCCGCGAAAGCGGGAATCTAGAAAAAATAACCTTAATATTGATACAAAATTTATATATTTGATAAAATAAACCTATAAAAAACAAGTTTTTTATAGGTTTTGCTGGATTCCCGCCTTCGCGGGAATGACAGCGAGGGCTTTTTAAAAACTGTCCACTATAAACAAACCACGGGATGACATGACTCAGAACCTTAATCCATGTCCTGCATTAATGCTTGTTCACCTTCATTAAATTCATCTTGTCCTTTTATATTATTATAAGTTGGTTTACTATTCCCAGGATCAGGTAAATAATAATGAGGCGGAACTTCTAGTGCTTTAGCACGCTGTACTTGATACTCATTAGGTCCGGCTGTTGATATACCTACGGTTTCTTTTAACTTTTTACTACAAGCAGAAGTAATTAATAAAACAGTAAATAATAAAAAAATCTTTTTCACTTAAACACCTATAAATTAAAATTATATTAGACTCCTTGCAAAATGAACTTCTAGAGGTAATTTGTACGTCAATCCGGTATCGAATCCTCACGTAGATCTACTACGCTACGGTTCTGCGTTCCGTGTTTCCTTCAAATTCCTATCTATAAGTTTAATTTTGCAAGGAGTCTATTTTATCGTTACCACCCTTATCGGTATTACGAATTTTTTCAGCCATAGCTTCAATTTGAGCATTATCATAATTCCCTTTAGCCTTTTCTTCAATAACTTTTTTAGTACGATAATAATCTTCTATTAAGATAATTACTCCTATTGTAATAAAGCAATCAGCTAAATTAAATACGGGGAAGCTATAATTCTGATAATGAAAATGGATGAAGTCAAAAACTGCTCCTCTAAAAAATCTATCAATTAGATTACCAACAGATCCGCCGATTACAAAGCTATAACCGGCAAAGCTTCCGATCGTTTTTGAACGTATCATCAAATAATATAAATAACAGACAATAATCGTGTTCGTTATTAAGAAAATAGCATTGCTATATTGATAATATTCACGCATTAGACCAAAGCTAATACCGTAATTCCAAGTATAAACCATATTTAAGAAAGAAGTAACCTTAAGCATTAAGCCCGGCTTCCATCTCAAATTATCAATAAACCACCATTTACTTAACTGATCAATAATCACTAAGGTTATTATTATACGACTACTACGAGCGAATGTTAGATATAGGAGTAGGGACATAGATGTTTTGTGAATATTTTTGCGTGGATACCTAATCGTCATTGCGAGAAAATTACGAAGTAATTGACGAAGCAATCTCAGGAGTTTGTTATTATTTCATGAGATTGCCACGCAGCCTACGGCTGCTCGCAATGACGACTATCCTACAATGAAACTGTGGCTGCTTTCTCTACTTGCAATTCCTTATCAAGCTTAACATTTAAAGTTTTTATTTCTTTTTTAAATTGTTTAAATTTCTCTAAATTTTTTCCGTTTAATTCTATACCCGGTGTTGTTTTAACTGACATAGGATTAACATGTTTGCCGTCAATTTTAACTTCATAATGTAAATGTGGACCTGTAGCTCTGCCGGTACTTCCGACATATGCGATGATTTGTCCTTGTTTTACGATACTTCCCACTTTTAAATTTTTTGCAAAATTTGAAGCATGAGCATAAGCAGTAGATAGCGTACCGCTATGTTTTACCTGAATAAAATTTCCATAACCCGACTTCCAACCTATTTCCGTTATAACTCCGTTTCCTGCGGAATATATAGGCGTACCGGTTGGAGCTGCAAAGTCAACTCCCTTATGCATTTTAGTATAACCGAGTATCGGATGCTTTCTATTACCGTAATGTGAAGAAACTTTTATAACTTTTAGCGGAGTTTTAAGTAAGCTTCTTTTTACGCTTTTACCGTCTTCGGAAAAAAATGCATGATTATTTGCGTTACTGTCATGGGAATAACGATATATATTATATTCTTTCCCTGAAAGATTTAATGAAACATATAGAATTTTACCGTGGTGGGAAAATTTACCGTCTTCCGTTACGTATTTTTCCGTTATTACGGTTGCGATATCACCGCTTTTTATTTGACGCTGAAAATCGATTTGATAAGCATAAGCATTAATCAGCTCTATTATACTATTATTCGATAAGCCCAGTTTTTTAAGGGCTGACATAAAATTTGATTCAATACTTACCGACGATTTGGCAACTTTTTTACTTAAAGGTACTACAATTTCTTCAACTTTAAAATTATCACCTTCTCTAATTACTTCAATAGTTTTTAGCTTATCGATAATTATAACGATTTTATTTAAGAATGTTACCTCTGAGGTTAAATCTTCATCTTCGTTTTCGGTAATTTTTGTTTCATATTCAAAAGTAATTTGCTGCCCTATTTTAAGAGCAGAAGATAATTTACCTTCTTTTACTAAACTTACAATTTTTTCTATTTCATTTTTAGGGATATTTTGTTCTATCAAAATTGACTTTATAGTATCGCCTTTTTTTACTACTACTTCTTTAAAGGAAATTGTTTCTTCTTCACTATTATCAGGTTGTACTAAAGTTATGGATAAAGTGTCGTTAACATAATTATTAACAGCAAAAGAGACAAAAATAACTAATGCTATAAATAATAATAAGGAGGCAGAGGTGAGGATTTTCCTGAGACGTGCACTAATAAAAGATGATGGTAATATGCCATTAAAATCATAAGATAGTGCAGTATCATTCATTAAAATTGCTCTGAATATTATTTGAATCAATTTTTCATTACTAATAATAGTATGAACTATATACGAACAAATTACAATAGAAAATTGTAAAATTTTGTTTTATTTCTGTTTTATTAGTTTTTTATTGCTTAAAACTAAATTTTTTATATAAGTTAATTTTCGTTAACTTAATATAGATGAAGATTATGCCTAGACTTTTCCTATTTTTATTAATTTTTATAAATCTTATGTCCTGCTCATCTAACCATAATGCTGTCAAATTACCCAAAATAGAATATTATGAGAATATTTCTTTAAATAAAAACTGTCCTATAAATAGTGAAATAGTTCTAGTAGGCGGTTGTTTTGATTTATTACATTACGGTCATATAGAATTTCTACGCAAAGCTAAAAAACACGGTAAATACTTAATCGTTGCTTTAGAACCGGATGAAACAATTATTAAATATAAAAAACGTCAACCTATCCATAATCAATTACAACGAGCAAAAATTTTAAGTTCTTTCACATTTGTTGATAAAGTACTTATATTACCTAAACTAAAAGAGATTACGCTCGGTTAGTGCAAAATATTTGTCCTTCTGTAATAGCTGTAACAAAGCACGATCCTCAGTTAATAAATAAGCAAATTCAAGCAAAAATAAATGCGAAAGTAATAGTAAGTTATTGACTTACTGCAACATCCTAATATAGGCACACTTTCTAGCTCAAATATTATTAATTATTAAAAATATGTAGTTTTTACAAAAATTTATCGATTTTTACTTTAATAAAACTGTATATACATTTATATTAATATATAATAATAACTTATATGTGCTATGAAAAATATTATTAGACATCTTTCCAAACGAGGATTTAGAGAGGAATTTAAAGAAGACACTTCACCTCGAATCGCAGCATACACAAGCGTACGTGAGGATTCGAGTACCGGATCGACGAAATTACCTCTAGAAGCGAAGTTTGGGAAGATGTCTATTGCTTTAATTTGTTTTTTGATTGTTAGTAGTAGCTGCTTTGCTTCCGAGCCGTTACCTTGGCAAGTAACGTTCCAGCCGCCGGCAAGTCCGATTATGGAGGAATTACATCATTTTCATAATTTTCTGCTTTATATCTCAACAGCTATTGTTTTATTCGTTGCCGGATTACTTGGCTTTGTATGCATTAGATTTAATGCAAAAAATAATCCCGTACCGGCAAAATTTTCACATAATGTTTTAATAGAAATAATTTGGACTGTAATACCTATAATAATTTTAGTTATTATTGCAGTGCCGTCTTTTAGAATATTGCGTCATGCCGAAAAAATACCCGAAACGGATTTAACTATTAAAGTAGTAGGTTATCAATGGTATTGGCATTATATATATCCTGATCATGATAATTTAGAATTTGATAGCGTAATGATCTCTGATGAGAATTTAAAACCTGACCAAAAAAGATTATTAGATGTTGATAATCGAATTGTTATCCCTGAAAATACTACCGTAAGGTTTCTCATTACCGCAGGTGACGTAATACATAGTTTTGCCGTTCCGTCGCTTGGGTTTAAAATAGATGCAGTGCCTGGAAGAATTAATGAAACGTGGACAAGAGCTGCCAAGAAAGGTGTATATTACGGGCAATGCTCCGAACTATGCGGTATCAATCACGGCTTCATGCCGATTGTTATAGAAGTAGTAAGCAAAGAGGATTTTGACAATTGGGTTGCAAATAAAAATAAGGTTGCCGAGAATAACGGGAATCAGAAATTGGTTGCTAATTAATTATATGATAATGAGTGAGGAAGAATATAGAAATCAACCGGATGTAATTGATCTATCTGAATGGGAAAAAACTTTTTATTATCTTATATATGTAGGGCATTATAAGGATTATGACGATGCACTAGACATTCTAACACAAAATTTAAGAAATCCGGAAGAATTAATACAAGTTGCAGCAGTTGAAGCTATAGGTCGTTTGGTTGAAAGATTTTATAATATTAAAGAAGATTTAATATTGCCTTTATTGTTTGAAAATTTGAAAAGCACCAGTGAAAAAATAAATGCAACTAATTTAACATTAGTTAGCATTGTTATTTGTATACCAAGATTAGAAAGAAAAGTTTATTTAGAATATTTTAAAAAAAATTTGAAATTTTTAAGCCATAAAAAATTAAAAATATTTATAGATAAAACATTAATAAATTCTTTAAAAAATGAGAAAGAAAAAATAGAGTTTATTTTAGGCTTTTGTCAAAATTCTTTAAATTACCAAGAAGCTTTAGAAATTTGCTTATACTTTCTTAAGAAAAATGAAAGTACAGAAATAAACAGTGCTGCTTTTGTTGGGCTTACTTATATAATAGCAAGATTTCAAAAAATAGAACTTAAAGCTATATTACCTTTTATCACAAAATATTTAAAACATTCTTCTATAGGTTCTGATTTATGAATGGGGATGCACGATCTTTATTAGGGAACATTGTAACTATGATACCATTTTGAAAAAATACTATTCTGTTCACTTAAAGACTCCGTCAATTATAGAGTATATAATGACTAAAAATAAACCAAAGAATCAAATAAAGCTTGAGAAAATGCTAAAATTATATGTAAATAACCTTAAGAGACAAAAAATTAAACTTAATGTTTCTAGTTTTCACAAATCAACGTAAATTTTAAGAAATTAATTTAAATAAAAATTACAATTGCTATGCACTTACTTACAAATACAGAAGACCTAAACCACGATGACCACCATACCCCACACGGTTGGAGGCGGTGGCTTTTTTCTACTAATCACAAAGATATCGGCATTATGTATATCATATTTGCCGTTTTTGCCGGAATTGTCGGCGGTTTGTTCTCACTGCTTTTTAGGTTAGAGCTTGCAATGCCCGGCGGCACTTTCTTAAATCATGATTTCCAGCTATATAACGTGCTTATCACGGCACATGCGGTTATTATGGTATTCTTTATGATTATGCCGGCTTTGTTCGGTGGCTTTGGTAACTATTTCGTACCTCTGTTAATAGGAGCTCCCGATATGGCATTTCCACGCCTTAACAATATCAGTTTTTGGCTACTAGTTCCTGCTTTCATCCTGCTTATGGGTTCGGCATTTGTTAACGACGGTCCCGGAACGGGCTGGACGTTCTACCCTCCTTTAAGTAATTTGAGCGGTCACCCGGGAGCAGCAGTCGATATGGCTATTTTCAGTTTACATTTAACCGGTCTATCGTCAATCCTCGGATCAATTAATTTAATTGTTACTATCTTTAATATGAGAGCTCCAGGGATGGGGCTTTTCAAAATGCCGTTATTCGTTTGGTCTATATTAGTAACTGCATTTTTAATAATCCTAGCTATGCCGGTACTTGGCGGAGCTATCACTATGCTACTTACCGATCGTAACTTTGGGACTAATTTCTTTAAACCGGACGGCGGCGGTGATCCTGTATTATTTCAGCATTTATTTTGGTTTTTCGGTCATCCTGAAGTATATATCGTAATACTTCCGGGCTTTGGTATAGTAAGTCAGGTTATTTCAACTTTTTCACGCAAACCTATATTTGGCTATCAAGGTATGGTCGGAGCTATGGTAATAATCGGTTTCGTCGGATTTATTGTATGGGCTCACCATATGTTTACTGTTGGGCTTTCTTATAATGCACTTATATATTTCACTGCCGGAACAATGATTATAGCAGTTCCGACGGGTATTAAAATATTTAGCTGGATAGCAACTATGTGGGGTGGCTCAATTACCTTCCCAACTCCTATGCTGTTCTCTATAGGGTTTATTATATTATTCACGATCGGCGGCGTAACCGGCATAATCCTATCAAATTCGGCACTTGATAGAGTTCTGCACGATACATATTATGTTGTTGCACATTTCCATTATACAATGTCGCTCGGTGCTTTATTTACAGCATTTGCAGGCTTTTATTATTGGTTCGGCAAAATATCCGGTAAACAATACCCGGAAATTTTAGGCAAAATCCATTTTTGGATTACCTTTATAGGCGTTAATTTAACTTTCTTCCCGCAGCATTTTTTAGGTCTTGCGGGCATGCCAAGAAGAATACCAGACTACCCTGATGCTTTCGCCGGCTGGAATATGGTTTCGTCGATAGGAGCAGGTATCTCTATGTTTGCTGCTCTTTATTTTGTATTTATCGTTTTCTATACTTTAAAGTACGGCAAAAATTGTCCAAACAATCCTTGGGGAGAAGGAGCAGACACATTAGAGTGGACACTTACCTCACCACCGCCGTTCCATACTTTTGAAACACCACCACATATTGAGGGGTAATAGTGGCTTTGCTACGTGGATGCCAAGTCGTCATTGCGAGGAGTTGCGTTAGCAACGACGCGGCAATCTCATAAGATAATATAAAAAAAACTCCTAAGATTGCCACGCCAGCATAAATGCTGGCTCGCAATGACGGGACCTTTATGAACTGTCCGGTACTATGAGGAATGACATAGCTGAAAGAAAAATAGTAAAACGATAATAAAATGCATAAAAAACCGATAATTAGGTGTTACACCTGATTTAGCTCAAAATTGTGAAAAATATACTTACGCTGCTTTTCCATGGTACGCCTTGCGAAGAAACTATACCGATGCGATTATTACAGCCGGTGGTGTACCGCTATTATTACCTTATCAAAGTGATACAATAAATCAGCTTATGGAACTTGTTGACGGTGTTGTAATTCCAGACGGTGATGAGGATATACATCCTAAATTTTATGAGCCGGAATACGCCGAAGATGTAGTAGTTTCCAATGAAGAACGTGATAATTTTGAGATATTAGTTTTAAAGAAAGCATTAGAGAAAGATATTCCGGTTTTAGGAATATGCCGAGGTATGCAGCTATTAAACATTATTTTTAAGGGTACGCTTATTAAACATATTCCTGATTATATTGAAACTGTAACATACACAACCTTCGCCTAAAAACATAGTTTCGCATGCAATTAATATAGAAGCAAATACTAAACTTGTTAAAATGACTAATAATCAGCTACAAACTATGGTTAATTCGATTCATCACCAGGCTGTTAAACAACTTGGTAACGATCTTATAGTATCTGCAAAAGCAGAAGACGGTATAATTGAAGCCATTGAATCAACGAAACATAAATTTGTTATCGGCGTTCAATGGCATCCTGAATATCTTAACGATAATGGAGTAAATTTAGAATTATTTAAAGAACTCGTAAAAGCTAGTACAGTATAACCGCCTAGCTTTTTACTTTAACTACAACTCCATTCTATACCTATCTCGCCTAAAACTTTTTCAGCCTTATCAATATCAGACTTAAGAGTCTGATAGTTGTTATCATATTCTTCAAATACAGAGGCAATAGGAGAAATATTTAAAAAGTCTTTTACCTCCTTACATAATAAAATAACCCCGATTATGGATAAGAAATACATGGTTTATTAGGTTTAAGTTGGTAAGCAATAAGAGCAGAGAATAGAGAAGTAAAGAAATTAATAGGTGATCGATGTCTGAAAGGAGTAATATTAAAATTCTCTTTTATGTAGCCAAAAATGGTTTCGATAATGAATCTCTTCCTTAAAAGGATTTTATCCAAAAGAGGTAATAAATAGTTTTTCATATCCTTTCTTATTCCGGTAATTTTTATTAAACCTTGCTTATAAAGTTTTGTAAACATTTTTTCTGAAATAAACCCCTTATCATCATAACACTTACCTTTTAGACCTTTTTGATAACCATTGCTTCAAATGCAATTCTGTCATCAACATTACCTTTGGTAATTTTAACAGCAATAATTTCTCCCTTATCATTGATTATCATATGAAGCTTGAATCCAAAAAACCAATCGACAGAACTACGTCCCCTTTTTGCAAGATTATTAAAAGTTCTGTTAGAATTAATTCTGATATTTTTACATACTGCAAAATGTGTGGAATCTGCATAATAAATTCCCGTTCTTTTCCCACTTAAGTAATGTAACATCACAATCAATGGCAGAAATAATGAAGGAATAAGCTGAACAAATCTCTCATAACAAGGTGGATTCCTGAACAAATTACCATTAATAATAAAGTTTTGGTAATAAGCTTTTAAATGTTTATATGCACTAAAATGGTAAAAATCATTATTGAGAGTTCTTCACTTAAGGAAAGCTTACCTTCTCTAAATCTTTGCTTATTACTTTTCAGCAATTGATGTTTTACCCATTTCTCATAAATTTTACAAAATTTATCTACTATACAAAATATTGTAGTATATTTACACATGTTATTAAACCTTTATTTTACTCCTTCAGTGCCCTATTTATATAAGGTTTAATAACTCTTGCAACCTTCCTTCCTCTCTATTCCTTATCCATAATCGGGGTTAGGAGTAATCTTAAAGTAAAAAAGTTTTTATTGGTTAAAAATCCTTAAATATATTCCCTAAATATCTATTTATCCAGTTGCTCCAACATCATTTTAGCGGCTTTTATACCTGCTTCTTTTGAAGTTTTTATATTGGTGGTTTCAGTATGGAAAGTTATTTTACTACCGTCAAGGTTACCGAGCATAAAATCGGTTTGTATATTAGACATCTTCCCAAACTCTACTTCTAGGGGTAATTTGTACGTCAATCCGGTACTCGCATCCTCACGTACGCTTTTGTACGCTGCGGTGCTGCGTTCCGTGTTTTCTTCAAATTCTTCCCTATAAGCGAGTTTGGAAAGATGTCTAGGATCCGCATCTAAATATTTAGAGTAAGCAGCAATCGGGGTACGGCAATTAGCATCTAGATATTCTAAAAAAGCTCTTTCAGGTTTTATTAGTTCAAAGGTAGGAATATGATTAATTTGGTTGCATATCTCAAGCATAGCATTATCATCTTGTCGTATTTCAACTGCAATGACTCCCTGCCCTATACACGGTAACATCTGTGAATACTCTATCAAATGACAATATTCCGGATTAAATGCCCCTAACCTTTTCAGCCCTGCATATGCTAAAATTGTCGCATCAACTTCGCCGGTCATTAACTTTTTTATTCTTGAATCAACATTCCCTCTAAAAACCGTTGCCTTTAAATCCGGTCTTATTTTTTGGATGAATGCTTTTCTTCGTACTGCCGAGCTACCTATTACGGCATTTTGCGGCAGTTCTTCTATGGATTTATAATTTAAACATACAAAAACATCTCTAGGATCTTTACGCTCTAAAACGGCAGCAATTACTAGCTCTTCGGGTATTCTACCAGGTACGTCTTTTAAAGAATGAACGGCTAAGTCAATTTTTTTATCAAGCAAAGCTTGCTCTATTTCCTTTAAAAATAAAGCTTTGCCGCCTATATCGTATAATGGTTTATTTTGGATTAAATCCCCGCTAGTAATAATTGGTACTATTTCACAATTAATATCAGGAAAAAATTGTTTAATTTGCTGAATAACTAAATTAGTTTGTATTAAAGCAAGCGGACTTTTTCTTGTACCTATTCTGATAGAATTTGTCATTTGTTTTCTACTATTTCAAAAGGGCTAGTAAAACTTAAAACATTACTGCTTATAATTACTTCATGATTCATAATAATGATTTACCTCTCCATGCCCTATTCCTACCGCTTTATAAGCTTCTATATGCGGAATATGATTTAAACAAAAACTTTTTATAGCTTGTTCTACAAACTCATCCCCTTTAGTAAAATCACCGAAAATTATCGCCTCTATATCGTCAAATATACCGGCATTTTTTAATTGAACTAGATTACGATGCACGGCATAGGCTTTTTCATTAACGTCTTCAAGCAGTAATATATTACCCTTTTTTAGGTTAATAGAAGTTCCTATTAATTTGCTAAAAACCGTTAAATTTCCGCCTGTTATTTTACCGGTTATATTTTCCTCACTAATTTTCTTTATAGGTATAAGTTGTATTTCACTCTTTTCTCCTTTAAGAACATTTATTATAGATGTAATATCCTGATTAGTAGGCGGGTAGTAACGAGGTTAGTACTGAATCGTGAATAGTTGGGATATTATAATGGTTATTTAGTAATAAATGCAAAACGGTAATATCGCTATAGCCTATCAGAATTTTATCGCCTTTTTGCTTTATATTAAAACAATCTTCTACAAATTCACCGCATCCATATCCGCCACGAAAAGCCCAAATTATTTTAATCTGTTCATTTTCCATAGCTTCTTTAAATGTTCTTAGCCTTTCCTCTTTAGGAGCAACGAAAAAAGCAATTCATCACCTGAAAAAATCTTATCATCTACTAAAGTTTTAAACCCTTGTAAAGTTAGTATTTCAATAGCTTTCTTTAGTTTATCCTGTGCATCAGGACAACCTGACGCCGGTGCTATAATTGATATCAAATCTCGTTGTTTGTTAAAAATAATCTTTTTCATAATAATGTCATACCGTGGTCAAGCCACGGTATGACAGCAAAAAGTACTGGATTCCCGCTTTCGCGGGAATGACATTAAAATCATAATAGTTATACGAAGATCAACTTCAAAAAGAGCAAAGAGTCTATAAGGCGAGGAGCGGAGCGTATACTTAATACGTGAGCACCGCAGCTCTTATAAGACGACGTAGCCAATTTTCGAAGTTCATCGAGTATAAGACATCGTAAAAATAAAAGTAGTCTCCCCCAGTTTATCGTTTTCTGCCCAAATTTTCCCGGCGTGCAGTTCTATTACTTTCTTACATAGAGCAAGCCCTACTCCTCTACCTCCTGCCGTTGTACGTGTTTTAGAGCTTACGACAAATACGCCGAATATACTCTGCAATTCCTCTTTTAGTACTCCTATTCCATCGTCTTTTATACTAAACAAGATATTATTTTCTTGCATGTGTAGATCAATTTTTATTATTCCCTCACTACAATAGCTAATAGCATTAATTATTAGATTATCGAATGTGTGTTTAATATAATGAGGATCACAGTTAAATATTATATTTTCTTCAATATCAGATATAAAATTTAAGGTTTTGCCGTTTAGATATAATTTCTTACATATTTTAATCCTTTCATGTATCAATTCGCTTAAGTTTATATCTTCTTTATTTAGTTCATAATTAAGACTAGATAATTTTGAAAAATCTAGAATATTATTTATCAAGCTATTTAATCTAATAGAGCTTTTAGCTATAATCTCTACGGCATTACGACGCTGATCTTCATTAAATTTATCATAATTAGCCCATAAGGTTTCACCAAGGCTAATAATACCGGTTAGCGGCGTATTGATTTCATGGTTTATATTACGTAAGAACTCATGTTTCAAATCAAGTAACTTCTCTAATTCCTGCTCTCTATAATTAACTCTATTACCTAAATGGGTATTTTTTAGGTTAACTAATCTCTCTTGCTCCTGCCTTGGTTTTAAGAATACTATTAAAAGGCTGCTAAATAAGATTAGGAAATATACTACTTTAAATTGAAAACTATCTATGCTAATTAATAACTTCTCATCCATAAAATATTTATAAAACTCTATACTAGCAAACACGCCCGTAACGGTCATAAGTAAAGTAGCTTGCCACCTGAATATCGTTGCAATTATAAGTAAGTTAATTATCGAACACATTAATTGCATCTGATCAAAACTACTTGATATAACAAGTAAACTACCGAAAAATATTAATATAACAGTAGCAACAAACCAAGATAAAGATATAATATAATAATTCTTTTTAAACTTTAAAGACCATAAAGGATAAGTGATTAATATTGCAGCAGTTATAAGTGTGGTATGGTAAATAATATTATATATATCCAAATGGTTCATTATTCTGCTACCCGGTGTGGTATATAAAGATGAGAACATCGATATTAAAATAAATATACCGACATAACTATAGGTAATTTCTTGATTTGGTAGGGTACTTTCCCAATATTTAAAGATGTTAAAATTCTTAAGATCACGAAATAAAGTCAAAAATTTTCTTTTTCTCTCTTGCCTGATTATTTTAACGGCTAGCGGCTCTTTTAAAGAACTAAACCCTCCGGGTTGCTTTAAAATATAATGGCTTCCAAGGAAAAAGAGTAAATTTACGATAGTTGCGGGTATTATCGGATAAATACCTAGAACTGCTCTTAAAGAAAATATTTGCCACAATATAATAGTTAATATTGCAGCAATCATACCGATAAAAAAACTTTTGGCACTTGATTTAAAACCGTATATTAACAAAATTAACGGCAAAGTGATTAGAGGTAAATAGATACTAGTTAACAATAGAAATAGATTTATTAAATCTTTCGTATAGAGTGATATAATAAAACCTATTAATCCTATAGTAATTGCGGTTATATAATTATAATTTAATGAAGCTTTTTTAATGATGTCATTAGTAAAAGTTACCACTGCAACGTTAATATAAGAGTTAGTACTTGAGATTATCATTGCCATAATAACGCCGACGATTAACCCCTTAAATCCTATATAACTTTTAATAATCCGTAAAAACAGTTCATTAGTGTCAACACTCGGTTCTTGAGATAGTAATAATATTACAATCCAAATAAATAAAACGGATAAACAAAGACAAATAATTGCCGAAATAAAAAAAGTTTTTGATATTTGCTTTGTGTCTTTTGCCATCAATACTCTTTGAAAAATTGAAGGACCAAGCGACGGAATCGCAAAATATATAAAAATATTTAAAGAAATCCAAAATTTAGGACTAGTATAGTGAAACAATCCTTGTAAATCAGTCAGACGAGTTTGTACGTTTGAGTCTATAACTATATGCGGATCGCTAAAAACATTCCATACGACAATTCCTATTACCGGAATAATTGCACTATAGGTAAAAAACTGTACGGCTTCAGTAAAAGTAACCGATTTTACGCCGCCAAAAGCAGAATAACTTATTATTACGGTGGCTATACATAAATCTATATAAAAATTTGAAATATTAAAGAATAGCTGTAATATTAAACTTGCTACGTGGAATTGCATGGCAATCCTACCTATAGACATTAATATACTAACTATCGACGTAAGAATACGAACTTTGTTACCGTACGCTTCCCCTATTATTTCTGCTGCCGATAAGCTGCCCAAAAAATTCTCAAAACGAGGAGCTATAAAGTAACTAATTAATAACCAACTAACGACGCTACCGAATATACTAGGTAATAAGTAAAATAATCCATCCGTATATATTCTTGAATTATCGATTAAAAAAGTACTAGTACCGATCCAAGTAGCAATAAGAGTTGCAACTATCGTACCTGTAGAAAAATTCCTTTTTCCTATAGCATATTCGCGAATATTTTTTATATTTTTGATATTTAGAAGTCCAACTAGCAAATTAATCGCTAAAAAGCTAGTAAAAATGAGGAGATCTATATTTGGCATAGAGTTAAGTTATAGGGATTTTCTATGCAAATAATAATAAAGATAAAAAAAGAAACAAACAATATTTTTGTGGAGTTAAAAAAGTATGTCATTCCTGCTTTGGCATTGTTGTGTAGATCTATTTTCCCGTCATTGCGAGGAAATTACGTAAGTAATTGACGAAGCAATTCAGTCAAAAATTCTGATTTACAGAATTTTTTTATTATTTTTCTGGATTGCCACGCAGTCTACGACTGCTCGCAATGACGACGCGAGAATAACATTAAGATAAACTATCTTTTATTCATAAAGATTGAACTCTTCTACTGCCTGACCTAATGATGCTACATTTGCTCGACACGAAATTCATCGGAAATATGTGTCTCCATAGTAACACGCCAAAAATTTTGGATTTGTGCTTTTTCAGTTGCAACAAATTTATTCATTATTTGAGAATTATTATGAAATACTTCCATCACTTTAGTGCTATTACTCCATAGCCCCCCCATTCAAAAACGGTATTACCGTTTTTATCTCAATCAGTTTCTGGGTTGGAAAACATTTTATTTAATACTTGTACTGCAGTACTTTCTAATACATTAAACTGCAAAGAGCTTCAAAAATATTTAGCTTGGAATTATTAAGCTCATTAATATTAGTTCCGTTTAATATAGATGGTATTTGTTGTATATTTCTTGAATTTAACAATTGAAAAAGACTCTTCATAAAAAACCAAAATTTATATTATAATTTTTTACCATGAAACATGGTTTTTTACTTGTGTCATTAAAATACATAAAGTATTAATAAATGTCAATGGATTATTTACTAATAATTTAAATTATGTTAATTAATTTAATACCAAGGTGCGAGAGATAAGTTTATTTTAATCCCTTTAACGGTAATATCAGCTTCTTTATCGGCAAGATATTTTTCTTCTCTGATTAAGGCGATTGCTTTATTACGATAACTTGAGCATATTACGCCGATTTTATCGTTATCTGCGAGTATTTCTTCATCTTTAACTAATGAGGATAAATCTTCATCTGCTGTAATTTTATATATCTTTCTTCTTATAACACCTTGATATTTAGCTCTTGAAATAACTTCCTGACCAACATAACAGCCTTTGTCAAAACTAATTGCATTTAACTCCTCAGCACCATACATATTTGGAATAGATTTATCTGTGATTAAATCTTCTACTCCGTCTATTATTGCAAAATTATATTTATCTTCTAGGTATAATTTTTCATTAAAAGAAGCTGGATCCCCGCTTTCGCGGGGAGGTATTGTTGCATGGACCGATTCCACTCTTGTCATCCCGCGACTTGATCGCGGTATCCAATCTTGTTTAATTGTTTTCTGGATACCGCGGTCAAGCTGCGGTATGACAACGAACTCATATATAGAACGAAAACCGAGCATAGTATAGCGAGGATCACGAGACGTAACTAGCGTGTCTATATCTAATTTTTGATGTGAGTAGATAACTTTATATTCTTCGCTGCAATCTATTATTTGTATTTTAGAGCGAAATTTATAAAAGTTTAAATGCTCTATCAAAGCAGCTTTATTACTTTTATCAATATCAAGGTAAATTTCCTCAAGGTTAGGAACATACACAAAAAAATCAAATAAATATCTTCCTTGATTATTAAGTAAATAAGTATAGCAGTAATTATTCTTTTTTATGTCGTTAGTAATGAGATTTTGTAGGAACTTTACGGAATCTAAACCTATTATTTTGATAACTTCTCTATTACTTAATATTTCATACATAATTATAATATTATTGACTTTATAGGTTCCTAACTACTATACTCTAAATTTATATAAATTAAACTTAATAATCATGAGATGTTCATCTTACTGTACTTCTTCCGAATATAAGATGAGTGATCTAGTTACTAATTTAAAAAAGATTGGTCTTGAACCTCAACATTTTGACGATGTTTTATATATTCGGAAAGAGATAAATAAAGATTCTGATTTTATAGAGATATTTTTCTTCCCGTTTGGCTGTGTAACTATTTGGGGCGGCGATGAAATTCAAGAAAAAATAGTTTTAAGCGATACTGATTTAGTAACCGTGAACAAGCTTAAAGAGCCGGTGTCTGATTATATTTATTTTGAATATAATACAGAAGTCGAGAAAACATTTATTGATGAAGAAAAAAATAAAATAATCTTAGCCGATAAATCAGTTTTTGTTAAACTTTCTATTTCCCATGCTCTTGCACAATCGGTTAAACTTAGCGTTCTTGAGCAATCCGTTAGTAACTTGATTGTTCAGACAACCCCTATACAACAGGAACTAGCTAGAACCGGTAGCGTATCGCTTTCTAAAAAGGAGATATTACAGCAAATAGGTATATTATTTAACGAGCGTTATTCAATCAGTTTGTATAGCGATATATTCGATACTCCGGAATTCTTTTGGCGTCGTCCGAGCTATGAGCCTCTATATCTTATGACAGCAGAGTTTCAAGACATAGAAATACGGCAAAATATAATGAATCATCGTCTTAATATGATTCATGAACTTTTAGACATTCTTTCAAATGACCTTAATTATAAACATTCTACCAAACTTGAGTGGATTATTATTATTTTAATCGGTCTTGAAGTTGTCCTGTCGTTATCTCATACTAATCTTTTCTTAAAAATTATCGGAGCTTTATAAATAGCTTCTATGCAAATTATCGATAATCAAAAAACATTAGAAGAATTTTGTAACCGGTTAGCAAATAAGGCATGCTTAAGCATAGATACGGAATTTGAGCGTCGCTATACTTATTATGCTCAGCTTAGTATAATTCAAGTTAAAGCAGAAGAATATTGCGGAATAATTGATGCATTAAGCAATTTAGATCTGAATATTTTTAATAAGCTGCTTACAGATAATAATATTACTAAAATATTTCATGCTCCTCGTGAAGATTTAGAGATTTTCTATAATTTATTTAAAATACTACCTTCTAATGTTTTTGATATACAAATTGCAGCAAATATTTGCGGATTCGGTAAACAGCTAAGCTATGATGACCTTTGCTATAAGCTAATCGGTATTACTATCGATAAAACCCACCAAAAATCTAACTGGCTAAAACGCCCTATCACTAGTGATATGTTAAATTATGCAATGTTAGACGTGGAGTATTTGTATAAGATATATAAAGAGTTAAATAATATAATTATTAGAAATAATTTAACTAATAAATATCAAACTACTCTTAGTTCTTTATTAGATGTTAGAAATTATAAGGTTGAGCCGAAAGATGCTTGGAAAAAAATAAAATATAGAAGTGATGATGAGAGTTTTAACCACAAAATTCAAATGCTTGCAGCTTATCGTGAAGAGAATGCACAAACTATAAATATTCCTCGTAAGCATTTTATTTTAAATGAAGATTTAATAAAGCTTAGTAAATACCCGCCATTGAATCACAAGGATTTTAAAAATCTAAATTTAAAAAGCAAATATTTACACAAACAAAAATATAAAGATGAAATAATAAGTTTGTGTAATAACTTATAAGAAAAAAGCTACAAATCAAATAACTTGTAGCCTATATATGAATAGAAAAAAATTAGCCAACTAATGTAACTTGTATCTCACTATCTTGTACTACTTTGACATATTCGTTGTATACATCATCAGGCAAGTTACTAAATGCCTGATCTATGATAAGTGTCCCTACTCCTACCAATGCTAATTGAAAACAAATATCTTCAGTCTGAGTATCGCCGGATACTTGTCCTGTTTCTAGCCAATCTCCAACTGCTTGTGCAAAAAAAGCAAAAGGTACACCGATCAATACGAAAATTTTTTTTATTATATCAACCATTTTACCCTAAGTTGATTTTTGTAAAAATATTGTATAAAATATTATATATATACAAATATAATATTTTATACAATTAAAAAAATTAAGGTTATTATACCGAAATCACAAATTTAAGCTTACGATCATGAGATTCAACCAGAAAATTATCTATTAATTGTTCTTTTAAACAAACTCCGGCGGTTAATATATTTCGGTTATTATTAAGATATCGGTCAAAATGTCCTTTGCCGTATCCAAGTCTATAACCCTCCTTACTAAACGCAAGCCCTGGGATAACAACTAACTCAGGAATAAAAAAATCATTATTTATAGGTTCATAGGTTTTAAAAGCCCCTAAAGCCAATTGATCGTTATAATGATAAGGACAATATTTTACCTCATTTTTTATAATTTTCGGTAAGAAGAATTTTATTTTAGGATGTAAGTTTGTTATTTCAAGTAAGTTAATTTCGTATTTTAGAGGAAAGTAAAGTCCTACTGTCTTTACTTTTAACTCCTGTAATAACCGGCTAATTTTATTGATTAGGGAGTTTTTGACTAAGTCGGAAGTAATTTTTTCTTGGTTTTTTATTAAAAGTTCTTTGAAATAAAGACGCAGTTCTTGCTTGTTCATATCATTGTCATACCGTGGCTTGACCACGGTATCCATAAAAATAACTTACTATTCTAATAATTTTAACTGGATCCCGTGGTCAAGCCACGGTATGACAATTTGAACATTTACATATTAATAGTCCTTTTATCCACACTAAGTGCTGCTTCTTTTATAGCTTCGCTTAAAGTTGGATGGGCGTGGCAGGTTCGTGCTATATCTTCTGAAGCTGCTCCGAATTCCATATAAGCGGTAAGCTCGGCAATTAATGTACCTGCATCGGCTCCTATAATATGAGTTCCTAAAACCCTATCGGTTTTACTATCGGCAAGAATCTTAACCATACCTTCCGTACTACCGATTACTCTTGCTCTACTATTTGCTAAAAACGGAAACTTACCGACTTTATAATTAATGCCTTTTTCTTTTAGTTGTTCTTCCGTTTCACCGACGCTTGCTACTTCAGGATAAGTATATATTACGCTTGGAATTAAATTATAGTTAACATGTCCTGCCTGCCCTGCCATAATTTCCACAGCAGCTACAGCCTCTTCCTCAGCTTTATGAGCAAGCATAGCTCCTTTTACCACATCACCGACTGCGTAAATATTTGAAATTGCTGTTTGGAACCGGTCATTAATCTCAATTCTACCTTGCTTATCCGTAATAATACCGACAGACTCAAGTCCTAGATTTTGCGTATAGGCTTTTCTGCCTACCGCCATCAACACAACATCGCTTGTTACTACCGAACTCTTACCGCCCTCCTCTATTGTCAGATTTACTTTTCCTGACTTTACTGCAGATAGCACTTTAGTATTCAGTTTAAACTCTATACCTTGTTTTTGCTGTAGTTTCATAAATTGCGTAGCAATTTCTTTATCAAGCATAGGTACAATGCTCGGTGCATACTCAATAACCGTTACTTTAGCTCCCAAACGACGCCAAACTGAACCAAGTTCTAAGCCTATATACCCTCCCCCGACAACTATTAAGTTCTCAGGTACTTTAGAAAGTTTCAAAGCACCGGTAGATGAAACAATAAATTCTTCGTCTATTTTGATGTTCGGTATTTCTATGACACTGGAGCCTGTAGTAATTAGGATATTTTTGGCTTTAATTTGCTCTTTATTTACTTCAACGATATTACTAGAGATAATTTTAGCTTCGCCTTTTATCCTAGTAACCTTATTCTTAGCAAATAAGCTTTCTATACCTTTTGTAAGATCAAGAACTACTTTATCTTTATTAGCTAGCATTTTTTGTAAGTCTAGTTTTACATCTGCAGTAATACCTATACTCTCAAAATGCTTTAGAGCTTCTTCATATTTTTCAGAGGAATTAAGTAAAGCTTTCGACGGTATGCATCCTATATTTAAACAAGTGCCGCCAAGAGTATCGTTTTTCTCAATACACGCTACTTTCATACCAAGCTGAGCAGCCCTAATACTGCCTGTATAACCGGCCGGACCGCTACCTATTACCACTAAATCAAATTCTTGCATATTTTTACCTTATATTATCCTCCCTTTGTCACCCCGTGGCTTGGACCACGGTATCCAGAAAACAACTTAAAATACTAATAATTTAGTATTTTTAACTGGACCCTGTGGTCAAGCCACGGGGTGACAACAAAAAAGCCTAGATTCCCACTTTCGCGGGAATGACATCGACTGCCATACGGCAATGCCTCTATCATCATTCCAACCCAACCATACACCAATATCACCTTTATAACAACTTTAATCTTATACTATTCTTATTCGGTGAAGCAATAAAACTAATTAAATTAATATTATCTTCAAAGCCGTTTGTATAATTTTGTAGTAAAGAAAACATCTTTTTAGAAATAGCGTAATTATGACTAGCATTTAGTGAATTTGACTCACCTATATTTTTTATTTCCCTCATTAAAGCTAAAGGATTATCAAATTTTAGCTCTATATTTTCATAGTCAACAATTACTTCGGCAAATCCTGCTTGTGATAATAGCATTGGGACATGATCAAAATTAATAAAAGGAGAAATATGAGGAAAATGTTTAAAACCACTTGCTATTTCGGCATCTATTAAGGATTTACGTAAATTCTTTAAGCTATTTCCTCCGACAAAATTACCGATAAAAATACCGTCAGGCTTTAAAAATGTTCTTATATTAGATAGAAAACTTTGCACATCGTTTATCCAGTGTAATCCTAATGAATAAATAATTAAATCAAAAGAGTTCGGAGGAAATTCTAAATCTTCATCATCGATTAACAATTTGTGATTATGCTCAAAAAAATCAAGCAATAAAGGCGACATATCTGTTACGGTAATATCGGCACTTCGATAAGCATTTTTTAGTAAACCCGTAAGATAACCGCATTTAGCCGATATTTCTAGAATATCCGAAAAATCCTTATCAATCATCTCTAACCGACTTATTATATCATTAGCTGCATGCTTGATAAATAAGCTGTTACTTATTCCCGCTACTGCATTATTTCGGTGATTTTTTAGCTTTAGTCTGTTGAATATATAATCCTCCCCTATCTTGAATTTTCTCTCCTAAAATTGTTGGTGCCGGCGGTCGAGAAATAAAACCTCCTAAAAAATCTCCTAGCAAACTATTTTGAACAAGTTCTCTCTGTCTTGCAGTGCGAATATCATCCCTTTTAACTCTATCTAGTCCTTCAAAATTCTCCTGAATACCTACAACTATAGGTTTCGTATTTTTATTATTAGGCGATAAAGGTTCTAAACTCAACAGGCTTTTTTCTGAAGGATTTAAATCCGAAGTTAGATCCAAGTAGACAGGTTTTAGTTGTTTATCATTACTAGAAACTTTTTTTCTTTCTACCACTGAAACAGTGTTCTCTGTCTTATTAGATTCTCCTAGAGATTTATAACTAACTATATACACAACAATAATAATATTTTAAATTAAACAATATATGAATCAAGTATTGAAATAAATTAATTATTTCTAAAGATATTATCTTCGTATTTTTTTCTATAATATATTTTGTAATTCTCGTTTCTTATATCATTAAACCATTGGTCTTGTTGTTTTTTAATATAATAATTTAGGGAATTAGATTTACTTTTACTAGTTTGGAAATTATCTTCACAAAATTTTAAAAAACCTGATATTAAAGTTTCTACTCCATTAGTCTCAGATTTTTTCTCAAGAAATTGCATAGAAAAATTAGTAGGATTATTATGTTTTAAATAAAATTGCTTATATTTCTCATGAATTTTATTTTCTTTTTTTATTTGTTGTTCTGAAAAAGATAATTTTTCCTCTAATAATTTATGAATTTCGGTACAGTCGCTCCAAGGTAATTCTATTGTTATCTGCTCTTCCTGATATTCAAAATTATCTTGAATATTGTTAAAATCGGTATTTACTTTTACCGCACTTACTAATATTAAAAAACATGTAATTAATTTAATATTCATAGAATTAATTAATTTTAGCAGGAACCGGTATCATAATACTACTTCTGTATCTTTTATTGCCACTAAAAAGTGATTTTTTTTGAACTTTGTTATTATTTACCGGAATTGTATCTTTTAAAGCCCCTTCATTATTATTTAGATAACTATGTAAGGATGCTTTATAAAGAGCCATATTACTTGCTATTTTAACTACATCTTGCTTATATTTAAACCCTAAAGAATGTGTAGCCGAATGATAATGAGCTATCGCTTTGTGCCAGCTCCCTAACTGATAATATTTTGAACGTAAAAATTCTGCACCGTAACGAATGTTATTATTTGGATCAAATGCCTGTTCAAGGGAATTAAAAGCCCCTAAATGATGCCTTAAGTTAATCTGCATGCATCCGACATCAATACTCTCTCGCCCTTTTATAAGCTCTATTCTAACAAAACTTACGGCTTCTCTTTTACTGTTAAAATAATAGCCTTTTCCTTCAACATTTACCGTCCAAGGCCATACTACTCTAATTTTACGGGTTGTATGTTTTTTTCCCGATTCTTTTAAAGCTATTGAATGTAACGTATTAGATGGGATATTAAATTTTTTTTCAAAGTAAGGAAAAAGTTTTGAACATTTAAAGGATTCAGCTATTTCAGGATCGGCAATAGCCGGCTTAGAGAAGAGGATAAAGGATAATAATAGGAGTAGTATGGTCATTGTGTTATTCTTTGCCTCCCCTATGTCATTCCCATACTTCTCTATAGTCATTCCCGCGTAGGCGGGAATCCAGAAAAACATAAAATAATCTAAGTTTATAATATTTGTATTTTTTAAGAACTGGATTCCCGCCTACGCGGGAATGACATAGGAAAATTTGACACAATTCCCAAACCATACCGGCAACGCTAAAATAAACTTGAGTTACAATAAGATAAACTATCCTATCATAACTTATATTATGAAGCAAGGGAAGTTATGGTATAAGAAGTGAACAAGATTACTTATAAATCATTAGCATCAAAATTATCTTTAGTAATACCTAATGTTTCTAATATTTGTTCAAGTTCTATTACTACAGGCTCTAACTCAGCTGACTTTTTATTAAAGTTAAAATTTTCTGAGGTTAATGTTTCTTCATCTAAATTTGCAGCTCTAACCGCATTAAATCTTACGCCAACTTCTTTAAGCCATTGATATGTATTATTAACATCTTCATTATTTCTATAATAATCACTACAATCATTTAGTAGTATGTGAAATATTGTTGTTTTTAATGTATCGCTTTTAGTTGCCGGTAAATTTTGAGCAAGTAACTCTAATATGTCCTTACCTTTTATAATAGCTTCATTATTATTTTTTGCTTCTTTAAAATACCATGCTTCATGGTTTTTTATTTAAAAATGCTTAAAATTGGTAATTGACTGAATAAATAAAAATGTTTATTATCAGTCCAAATTAAATGTAAAAGTATATTTTATGAAAGTTGTTAGCTCATTAAAATCATTAAAAAAACGTGATAAAGATTGTCAGATCGTTAAAAGAAGAAGCAAAATTTTTGTAATAAATAAAAAGAATAAAAGATTTAAAGCAAAACAAGGCTAATTAATCGGATGAACTTGAAAAATTGCCTTACTCTTTTGCTTTCAAGAATTGAATTTTATTTTGAGAGGTGACTGCACGCAACGTACAACTTAGTACGTGAGTACAGGAATCCTCGATACAATTCTTGAAAGCATGTGAGTATATGTCGTCTTTGTAAGTTCTCGGATGCTGAACGTTTAATATACGCTCCGCTCCTCGGCTTACAGACTCCTTGCTCTTTTCCAAGTTGATCTTCGTATACTACTCTTCATTTTACTTCGGAGTATATAATACTACTTTTGAAAGAAAAGAAATAAATATGGCCGGTCACTCAAAGTTCAAAAATATTCAGCATCGTAAAGGGGCTCAAGATAAAAAAAGAGCAAAAGTTTTTACTAAATTAATTCGTGAAATAGTTACTGCAGCTAAAACCGGTTCTTCTAATAATCCTGAAAATAATCCACGTCTTAGAAATGCTTTAACCGCCGCACGTAGTCAAAATCTCCCTAAAGAAAGAATAGATAAAGCTATTAATAGTGCTAATGATTCTTCTAATACCGAAAATTATACGGAAATTAGATATGAAGGTTATGCCCCGAATGGTATTGCTATAATAGTTGAAGCTTTAACCGATAATAAAAACCGCACTGCTGCAGAAGTACGCTCTAGTTTTACTAAATATGGTGGAAGTTTAGGCGAAACCGGTAGTGTCAATTATTTATTTAAACATTGCGGCGTTATTCAATATCTAAGCAATATAGCATCGAATGAAAATATTTTAGAAGCAGTCATAGAGTTAGATGTAGATGATATTATCTCTGATGATACCACCCATACAATCTATACGAATATTGAAAATTTTTCCAAAGTTCTAGAATTTTTAACCGGCAAATACGGTATACCTGAAAACTCTTATATAGGCTGGATTCCATTAAATACAATAATTATAGATGATAAGGAAAAAGCTGAAAAATTACTAAAGCTCGTGGAAGTTTTAGAAGAAAGCGACGATGTACAAAGAGTTTTCGGGAATTATGAGTTATCTGATGATGTTTATGAAATAATACAAGGAGAACAATGACTTATAACGATACAAATTATCAAATAATTATTTTAGCAGCCGGTAAAGGTACTAGAATGGAGTCCGATTTACCGAAAGTAATGCATAAAGTCGGCGGAGTTCCAATGCTTGAAACGGTATTAAAGAATTCGCTTAACGTCACAAATGATGTAATTATAGTTTATTTAGAAGAACTTAAAAAACATTTAACGCCCTATGAAAATATGTGTTGCTTTGTACTGCAAGAAGAACCTAAAGGCACAGCTCATGCTACTTATGCAGCAATAGATTTAATTGATAAAAATAAAACAATATTAGTTTTATACGGCGATCATCCTCTTATTACTCCAAAACTTATGCATGAATTAATAGATTACTTAAGCCTTACTAATTCTGCATTAGTGACTTTAAGCTTTGAGAGAGCAAATCCGGCTCAATATGGAAGAATAGCTACTGATAAAAATGGTGAATTTTTAGAGATAATCGAATATAAAAATGCAAGTGAAGAAGAGAAAAACATAAAACTTTGTAATTCAGGTATTATGGCTTTCAGTAGCGGAATTTTAAATAAATACTTACCTTTATTTGCTACTAATACTAACGGTAATAAGGAAGTTTATTTAACTGAAATAGTAAAAATATGTAAAAATCATGGTGAAAAAGTTTCATATTTATTATCTACTGATCATGATTTAATTGTTGGTGTTAATAATAAAAATGAGCTAGAAGAAGCTAATAATATTTTTTCTAAGAATAAGTCTTAGTATTGTATTACCCGCATGGATACCGAGTTGTCATTGCTAGTGGGCTTTGTTGCGTGGATCGAAAAACGCATTCGGTGCCACCCCGTGGCTTGACCACGGTATCCAGAAAAACAATAAAAAATACTAATAATTTTAGTATTTTTAACTGGATCCCGCGATCAAGTCGCAGGATGACAAAGGTGAAATTGATCCACGCAGCCTACGGCTGCTCTCAATTACGATTAAGTATCCATGCAAACGCCTTGCGAGAATGACATAGGAAGCCACACGGGCAATGCTAAAATTTTGGAGAGATGGCCGAGCGGTTTAAGGCGCACGCCTGGAAAGCGTGTTCACGGCAACGTGTCGGGGGTTCGAATCCCCCTCTCTCCGCCATAATAATATTTCTTTTGTTATTATGCATTAGCATCTTTTATAATTTTTATATTTATAAATCTATTTAATATATTATGGAAGAAAAACAAAAGTCTAAACCGACTCTTCGCACAAGAGCTAATAAAATTAAAGAGTTTAGGTGCAAGAACTTGATCGCCGTAATTGAGAACCCTGATAATATAAAAAATATTGGCACCATCATTCGAAATGTTAACGCACTTGGGATTAAAAAAGCTTATATTGTTACCAATCAAAAACTCTTGCTTGACACATGGGAAGAAAACTCAATGCTATATCCGTCTCTGACATCAAATGGAGTTTCGTAAAGATTTTCAAAGACACAAATAGCTGTATGGATCATTTGGAGAAGGAAAGTTTTGTTTCGGTCATTACTTCTCCTCACATAAAAGGATACAAAAATGTAGTGCTTCATGAACATGATTACACTAAGTATAAAAAGCTTGCAGTTTGGTTTGGAAACGAAGGAGTAGGAATTAGCAAAACTGCTGTCAAGAGAAGTAGCTTTTGTATTAACATTCCAATGTACGGAATTATTGAAAGTCTTAATTTGGGTACATCATCCGGCATTGTGCTATATGAGATCGCAAAACAACGACGCAAATTTTAGTTTAACCTAAAAAAGAAGGTCACTACAAATAAGGTTAGCAAAGAAGTTTCCTAATTTAAGTAAAACGGTAATTTCAGTCTAATAAAATCTTAATCATTTTTTGATAAGGAACATGTGCAGTTGCTGCTTCTGATTTAAAAAATTCTACGCTCTCTTTACTTAAAGAAATGGTTACTTTTACTGAATCATCTTTTAATAAAAGTTCTCTAGGGTGCGGCAAGAAATCTTTTACTATTTTTACTTCATCTATTTCCCCATCAGTATATTTTATTCTCTTGCTCATAAATCCTCTTACCTTTACGCCAGTATCCTGCTCCAAAAATTCTTGTATGATTATCTCGGAACGTAAAACGGACGGACTGTTAACTTTACCTAAACAAAAATATCTTTTTTCTGTAATACTAACAGAACCCCGATTATGGATAAGAAATACATGGTTTATTAGGTTTAAGTTGGTAAGCAATAAGAGCAGAGAATAGAGAAGTAAAGAAATTAATAGGTGATCGATGTCTGAAAGGAGTAATATTAAAATTCTCTTTTATGTAGCCAAAAATGGTTTCGATAATGAATCTCTTCCTTAAAAGGATTTTATCCAAAAGAGGTAATAAATAGTTTTTCATATCCTTTCTTATTCCGGTAATTTTTATTAAACCTTGCTTATAAAGTTTTGTAAACATTTTTTCTGAAATAAACCCCTTATCATCATAACACTTACCTTTTAGACCTTTTTGATAACCATTGCTTCAAATGCAATTCTGTCATCAACATTACCTTTGGTAATTTTAACAGCAATAATTTCTCCCTTATCATTGATTATCATATGAAGCTTGAATCCAAAAAACCAATCGACAGAACTACGTCCCATTTTTGCAAGATTATTAAAAGTTCTGTTAGAATTAATTCTGATATTTTTACATACTGCAAAATGTGTGGAATCTGCATAATAAATTCCCGTTCTTTTCCCACTTAAGTAATGTAACATCACAATCAATGGCAGAAATAATGAAGGAATAAGCTGAACAAATCTCTCATAACAAGGTGGATTCCTGAACAAATTACCATTAATAATAAAGTTTTGGTAATAAGCTTTTAAATGTTTATATGCACTAAAATGGTAAAAATCATTATTGAGAGTTCTTCACTTAAGGAAAGCTTACCTTCTCTAAATCTTTGCTTATTACTTTTCAGCAATTGATGTTTTACCCATTTCTCATAAATTTTACAAAATTTATCTACTATACAAAATATTGTAGTATATTTACACATGTTATTAAACCTTTATTTTGCTCCTTCAGTGCCCTATTTATATAAGGTTTAATAACTCTTGCAACCTTCCTTCCTCTCTATTCCTTATCCATAATCGGGGTTAAATAAAAAAACTCTATAACTTTGTCTGTTAAAATTAGATTTATTTCACAAAGTTTTAAGAGCAGGATAAGTAAATAACAATAAATGGCATAGATTTAGACCAAAATGGACTATCATAGAGCATAGCCTGTTTATAATATGCATAACCATAGAAAAAACCGCATATAGTGCTTAAAGCTATATATAGCCCGCCTTGAAAATTGTGTTGACCCCAAATATTAAAGATGCTATAATATAGCTAGACCATAGTAAATAGGTACATAAGAATTTGAAGAATTAATTATCAATAATCATGATAAAACAGCTAAAGAATTAAGTATTATACTAGGTAATAGATTACAAAGAACTAGAATAAATTACTATAGAAAACTACTAGGCTACACTTATAAAAAAAAGTCATCTTCATCCCAAAAGGGATATTGGTTTAAGGAATGAATTTATAGAAAAGATACAGCAAATTTCTAAAGAAACTCTAGTATTCATTGATGAGTCAGGAATAGAAGATAATGTTTGTAGAGAATATGGATGGAGTATAAAAGGTACTAGATGTTATGGAAACAAAGTGTATCAACATAAATCCAGGATCAGTATGATAGCGGGGCTTCGTAATAATCAAATTATAGCGCCAGTAATATTTGAAGGAAATTGTAATAAAGAAATATTTACAACCTATGTAGAGACTATATTAACTAAAGAATTACATCCTGGACAAACAGTAATTATGGATAATATCAACTTCCATAAGAATAATATAATAAGAGAATTAATCGAGTCGGTTGGGTGCAGAATTTTATTCTTACCTACATATAGCCCAGACTTAAATCCTATAGAACATTATTGGTTTAAGATTAAGAACGAAATAAGAAAAGTTACGGGGCAATTCAAAGATATCAGTATGGCTGTAGAACACGTACTAAAGTTTATTTAACTGTACCTTTTCCTATGGTCTAGCTATAACAGCTAAAATTTGCTGTTTCGGTAAAAGATTTTGTAATGTTTTGTAAAAACCCTTGAAAGAATACCTTCCTTAGCCATACAAACAAGAAAGAAATTATTAATTGCCCATATCGGTAATATGCTTGGTATTTTACGTAACCGCTTATTAAAGATAGAACCATAATAATTATTATACACAGTAATAAAAATAGTAATGTGTATTTTACAGTGCCGCTACTCTCTTGTTTTTCTAAAGACATCTTTCCCAACTTCGCTTCTAGAGGTAATTCCGGTACTCGCATCCTCACGTATTTCTATATACGCTGCGGTGCTGCGTTCTGTGTCTTCTTTAAATTCCTCTCTATAAGCTGGTCTAGAAAGATGTCTAATATATAAATCACTGATAGAGAAAATTATTAAAGCCGGCATTACCTTATCAAAATTTAGATACATAGAAAACGGTATGGATAATTCCGATAACTGTACTTTATTAATAGCAAGTATATTAAAAAATCCCGGAACTTTATGAAAAGCAAATAAAGTAAAACAAAGGGAGATTAATATAAATAATAAGGTTTTTAGTACTTTATTTAACTGTAAATTAGAATAGGCATAGGTAATAGCAGCAAAAATAGATAAAGTCCCAACTCCTATAATATTTATTACGCCTTGAATAAAGCGGCTAAAACTGTAATGCCTATGCCTAAATATGCAGGTCTTTTATCACGACAAAATAAAGATATTAAGATTGTTGTAATGAGAAAAATGTAGGTGATAGTTAAGGATGACATGTAAACCTTTATAAAAAACTATAATATATAGTTATTTTTTAGCATTAAAAATAGAAAAATTATTAAATATAGAGATTTTTAATAAATAATAATTGGATTTTAAAAAGAAAATATAAAAGATAATCATAAGAGAACCAATAAAATAATATATAGAATTAGGAGATTTTATGAAAGATATAGAATATTGGGAAAAAAATTTTGAAAGCTGTAAATATTCAGATAAATTAATCGAAAGGCTTTTATTTTTAAATACCCAAGTAAAACAACCTATCGATATTAGAGAAGTTAAAAAAGGTATTTATTATGCTCGTAAATATCATGGTGAGCAAATGCGTCAATCGGGTGACCCTTATTATTCTCATCCAATCGCAGTAACAATTATGGTAGCGGAATTTGTAGCAAAAGAAGTGCCTAAACTCTTTACTTTTAGAATGCTACAAGCTGCATTACTTCATGACACTATTGAAGATACTGAACTTACTGAAGAAATGATTAGCAACATTTTTGATGAAGAAGTAGCAAGGCATGTAGAAGGTCTAACTAGAATTAAACCTTGTGGAAAAATAAGTAGCGAGAAAAGTCTTGTTTTATTAATTAAACAAAAAAGATACGATACTGCTCTTATAAAACTTTTTGATAGAATACATAATTTACAAACTTTAGAAGCAAAATCGCCTAAAAAAGCTCATAAAATAATTAAAGAGACATTAAGAAGCTTTTTAGTGTTAAGTGAAATACTTGAAATATCTTTAGTTTCAGAGGTTATATATGCTGAATGTTATAAAAATAATTTAAAGTTTAATATAAATTCTACTTTTAATAAAATTAAAAATTTCGATTCTTTTCCATTCTTTCAAAATAAGTTACTCCCATGAAGAAAGTTATACCTACCGGAATGAAAATTAAAAATAATCCCCAATATCCTAGATAATTGGTAATATAAACTAAACCAAATGACGTTATAATATAAGTAAATAATTTTGCTATTGCACTTAGCATACTAGTATATGTAAATCTCTTAAAAACCGGAAAATACTTATAAAATATAGGAGATGCCGGTACGTGATCAAATACGAATAATGCAGCTAAACATTGAAAAATAAAAATATATAAAGGCATAGGGTTATAATTTAATATTATAGGAAAAAAAATGAGAGAGGTAAAAAATAGATATAATTTTACCTTTAGGATTTTTAAAGGATGAATTTTATAGCTAATAAATGCAAGACCGATAATACCGAGTAAATCTATTATAGATACCCAAAAATTTTGATTTATAATTTGATTCGGAGTAAATCCGCATTCTCTTTTTAATATATCACCGCAATATATATACACGAAATAAAAACACGGTGGTCTAGCACACTGGATAAAGAAATACCAAATAGAAGTGGCGTTTGGAACTTTTTGATCTAGAATATCTTTGTCAATTTCTTCAAACATAATATTATTTTCTTGAAGTCTTAGTTTTAATTTGTTTCTTTTATTTGAAAATGCATCTGCTTCTTTTAAACTAGTCCTTGCAATAGTACCTACAAAAGCGATAGTTGCACCAACGAAAAAGGCTATACGCCAACTTGATTCATGGTGATAAATATTTTGATTAGTAAAAATTGATGCAATACCTAGTGCTACCGTCGTGCCTACGGCAGAAAATACGGTTATAATTGCTACTAATGGATATTGTATAGGAGGAGATGAATTTTCGGTTAAATACAGCTCTGCACCTCGTGCTTCTGCAGTTGCCGACATACCTTGAATTATACGACATATAGTAAGAACCCAAGAGGCTGTTATACCTATCTGTGCATATGTTGGCATGCTGCCTATAATCACACAAGTAATAGCCATTAATAGGGTAGTTAAAACAACTACAATCTTACGGCCAAAATGATCGCCTATATACCCAAATATTAATGCTCCTATAGGTCTTAGCAAATAGGTAGAACAGAAAGAAAAGGCAGTAAGCAACGAAAAAGTGAAAGAATCATATTCCAGAAAAAATAAATTATTTAAAAGCACCGCCATATGCACATAAAGCATAAGGTCAAAATACTCTAGAAATGTACCTATAGAAAGTAATCCGACAGCTTGTTTTTGTTCTTTATTTAAACTTCTTTGTTCTTTTTCATAGCCTAACATAACCTTATATAATTAATTAGATTACAAATATAGTTATACTTTTTTGGTTTAAAGTCAATAAAAATTAATAATTTTTAATAAAAATTGAAAATATCTAGGTTCCGTAAAGTTATCTAACCTAAAATTTTCAAATTATCTATTTTTCTCTGAAAGCTTTAAATGCAGTATCAGTAACGGGATCAAGTAAATATCTAAGTAGTGTTCTAGTACCTGTTACGATTTGTACCTCAGCTTGCATACCGGGGTGTAATTCAAGATTTTTAACTTTAGCAACTTTGTTAAATTCATCCATATCGATTTCAACTCTTGCAACATAATAATTATCTTGCTGTTGTCCCGGATGCTGTCTTTCATCTTGTACTATATCGGGAGATATGCTTACTACTTTACCGGTAAATGTTGGAGTTGTTCTTGATTTAAATGCACTGAAACGTATTTTTGCAACTAATCCCTCATGTACTGAGTCAATGTTTTTTTGAGATACCTTTGCTTCTATTATTAATGGGTCATTAATTGGCGAAATTTCCATAATAGGTTGTCCGTGACTTATAACACCGCCTATTGTATGATATTTTAAATTATTAACTATACCGTCAACAGGTGATCTGATTATCACACGATTAAGCGAATCCGTCAGGGAATTATATTTTTCTTTAAGAGATGCTGTTTGTACTTGAGCTTCACGAAGCTCGGTTAAAGTCCGTTCAGTGTATTTATTTTGTTGATTTATAATTTTAATTTGAGTTTCGGTAATAGCATGGCGTATTCCTGCTATTTCGGCTTCAGTTGTTGCAACATCGCTTTTTGAAGCGGCAACTTTTGCCTCTTGGTCTAATAAGGCTGCTTTTTGTACAAAGCCTTTTTCTTTTAACGTTCTTAAAGCTTTTAAACGGTCTTGATAAACTTCAGCAGTCTTGGAGGCGGCAACTTTTTTTGCTTCTAAACCTTCAATTTTTTTCTCAAGTTGAGCAATATTTTGATGTAATGCATCTTTCTCTGAGTTATATACTTCTTTTCTAGATCTAAATAAATTTTCCTGTGTATGAATTATTTTAGCTACTTCCGGTAAATTTATATCCTGCATTAGAAAATCAGAGAATTCGATTTGTTCTAAATTATCACGTTCGGCAATTAAACGATTTTCAGTTGCTAAAAAATTACGGTACTGACCAAGAATATTTTCATGTTCGCTTTTTATTCTAGTTTCTTCAAGTTCTATTAATTTATCGCCTTCTTTGACTTTATCACCTTGCTTAACATAAATAGCATTGATTATTCCGCCTTCATGATGTTGAATCGTTTTTTTATTTGTGCTTGGTATTACGATACCGACAGCTACAGCACCGCTATCAAGCGGAGCAAGAGCCGACCATAATCCGCCTATTAATACTAAAAAGATAATAACATAAATACCGAAAAGTATAGGTGATCTTGCAGCTTGGGCTACGTTATTACGATCTTTATCGGTTTTCTTGGTAATAAAATTAACAAACCTATCAAGTTTTACTAATAAGAATTCTATAGCATGAGAGATTTTCTTTAATGTAGTGTTTATTAAAGCTTTACGTTTAGAACTCTGACCTTTAAGATTTAACGCATCTTCTCTTAAGGACAATAATTGTTTTAATTGTTCCGGAGTAATTTGAGGTTTATTGTGTTTTAAGTCCTGCATAATATTTAATCATTATTCTCCTCTGTCATCCCGTGATTTATTCACGGGATCCAGGAAATTATTAGTATTTTAAGTTGTTTCTGGATACTGTGGCGGGGCCACGGTATGACAATTAAACTTATTTTGATATGACACTTTAGTTATTAATATGAATTGTACCGCTTTTTAAAGTTAAAGTTTTAAAGTGTTTTTGAATCTCTTCTTCCGTTCCGTAAACTGCAACGGCTCCATCCTGTAATATTAGAATTTTATCAACAACGGATAATACGGATGGTCTATGTGAAATTACAAGAACTGCTATTCCTTTAAGTTTTGCTTGTTTTAAGGCACTTGCAAGGGCAACTTCACCTGCTTCATCTAAATTAGCATTAGGCTCATCTAAAATGATGAGTTTTGGATTACCGTAAAAAGCTCTAGCAAGCCCGATACGTTGTCTTTGACCACCTGATAGATTAGAGCCTGCAGGACCGATATCAGAATCATAACCATCAGGAAATCTTAATATCATTTCATGAGCTCCGGCTATTTTAGCTGCTTCAATAACTTTTTGTGGATCGGCATCTTCTTCCATTCTAGCTATATTTTGTTTAATACTACCGCTAAAAAGTTCTATTCCTTGAGGAAGATAGCCGACATGTCTACCGAAATCTTCTCTATTCCAACGATAAATTTCAGCACTATCTAAACGTACGGAACCTGATGATTCTTTCCATACCCCGACTATGATTTTAGCTAAAGTTGATTTTCCTGTAGCTGAAGGACCGATAATTGCTAAAACTTCGCCCGGTTGTACTACAAAACTAACGCCTTTTAAGATATATTCCGGTACGGGAGGTTGCGGTAAATGTTCCGGTATAGGGTGAGCATAATAAATATTTTCAACAGTAAGATGACCATCAACGTTCGGAATTGGCATCGCTTCGTCTCTAGAAGAATAAGTGTTAAATAAATTATTAATGTTTTTGTATGATTTAATAGCACCGCTCATACTTTTCCATAAATCAATAGCATTATCGAAAGGAGCAAGAGCTCTACCGACTATGATAGAACTCATAATCATATTACCGGGAGTCATATCTGCACTATGAGATTTTACAACAATGTAAGCACCGACTCCGGTAACAGCCATTTGCATTATATTACGAATAAACCTTGAAAAGTTAGAAATAACACCGTTACGATAGCTAGCAACCGATTGCTTATCAAGTGCTAATATGTTAAATTTATGCCAATTTTTTGTAATATTCTTCATCATTCCCATTGCTTCAATTGCTTCTGCATTTCTGTTTGCAATATCGGCTTGTGTCATACCTTTTATCGAAAATTCGGTAGCTTCACCGAGCGTTTTATTAGTAGCTGCAGCGTTAAAGAAAGCGGTTGAAACTATTATAATTGCTCCAAAAACGGTAATAAGACCGATATATGGATGAATTGAAAAAATAACCGCAATATAGATAAGGCTCCAAGGGGCATCGAATAAGGTATTAATTCCGGTACTTGTTAGGAATGTTTTGACGGCTTGAAAATCACGTAATAATTGGCTAGAACCCATATTTGCTCGTGTTGCAGCTGCAGAAATTGAAGAAGCAAAAATTACGGGAGCTACTGTTCTATCAAGCCATTCTCCTACCTTTATAAGTGTAAAAGAACGGGCAATTTGTAATAATCCATAAACAAAATAAATATATGCGATTATTATTGATAAAAATAATAATGTTTGTAGATTACCGCTTCCAAGGACTCTATCAAGAACTTGTAGTGAGTAAAGAGGAGTAATTAACATTAGTAAGTTAATTACAAAAGCAAACCAAAAGACTATCCAAAAAGCTGTTCTACATTCGCCTAATGCTATTACTAGCGGGTTTTTTTTATTTAGATTATTATTTTTATTATCCATATTAGTTATATTATAAATAATTATTAATTAGTTCTTCAGCAATTTGGACGCTGTTTAAAGCTGCTCCTTTACGTAAGTTATCACATGTGATCCATAGATTTATCGTATTAGGTTTACTTACGTCATTTCTAATGCGGGAGACATATACGGCATCTTCGCCTACCACTTCAACGGGTGAGATATAAGCAAGGTCATTATTATTAGAAATTGTAACAATTCCATCGGCATCTTGTAATATTTCTTCAACTTCTTTGGCATCAATTTTGTCGTTAAATTCTATGTTAACCGATATAGAATGACCGATAAATACCGGTACTCTAACAGAAGTAACGCTAGCTTTAAAGTGATTACCTATAATTTTGTTTAGTTCAAAAGCAATTTTTGCTTCTTCACTTGTATAGCCATCTTTATTTAAATCACCTATATGAGGAAAAAGATTAAATGCAATCTGTTTTGGAAATTTCTTAGTATCATTCTCTCCAAAAACATATTTAGATTTTGTTTGGTCGTAGAGTTCGTCCATTCCTGCTTTACCTGCTCCTGATACTGATTGATAAGTAGATATCACTACTCTTTTAATCTTTATTTCATTATCTAGCGGTTTTAATGCTACTGCAAGCGGAATTACTATACAGTTAGGGTTAGCTATGATATTTTTAGTATTAAACTCTTTAAGTGTTGATAAATTAACCTCAGGTACAATTAACGGTACTTGATCGTCAACTCTAAAAAGTGAGGATTTGTCGATAACTACACAATTACTAGCAGTAGCTTTTGGTATAAATTCTTTTGAAACTTCTGAACCTGCACAAAAAAAAGCAATATCGATATCGTCAAAATTTAAATTTTTTAAACTATTAATTTGTAGTATTTTTTCTCCAAAGCTTACTTCCCGCCCTAGAGAGCTATCTGAAGCTATAGCATAAACTTTATTAATGGGGAAATTACGCTCAGCTAGAATGTTTAAAGTTTCACGCCCTACATTTCCTGTAGCTCCAATTACTGCAATATTGTATTTTTCAGTCATTTTTATTTATTAATCCGATGAGTTTTTCACCGCCGATAATATGGAAATGGAAATGAAAAATAGTTTGTCCCGATTTCTCGCCTTTATTAGTTATTAAACGATAACCGTCTTTATCTAAACCCGCTTCATTTGCTATATCAGAAATTTTAGCAAAAAAATGTTTTATTTCGTCTATAAAAGCTTTAGAGATAAAATCGGCATAATCTATATATTCGTTTTTAGGTATAACGATAATATGTACAGGTGCTACGGGTGCTATATCTTTGAATGCTAAAATTTGTTCGTCTTCATAAATTATTTCTGCCGGAAGATTTTTACCTATGATTTTTGCAAAAACATTTTCTTTGTTATACATCATTTTATTCCTGTTAAAAGCTTTATTGCATGGCTCGTTTATGTCATTCCTGCGTAGACACCTAATCGTCATTGCGAGCAGTCGTAGACTGCGTGGCGATCTCATGAAATAATAACAAACTCCTGAGATTGCTTCGTCAAAATTTCAATTTTTCCTCGCAATGACGGAAAAATCGATCCACGCAACAATGCCATGCGGGTATGACATCGATCCTTAAGTTGACACTCATTTGCTTTTAGCTAGGAATGACATTAAGGACATTTTTCTATTCATTAAACGAGTATATTACGTTTTAGAAATTTTAATTCAGCTTCAATTCTAGAGTTGGCAATTATTATATCTTCTAGTCGGTAATTATTTCTTTTTAAATAATTTTCTCTAATATCTGAAGCAAAAAAGCCGAAGCCTAATATTAAGACTATCTTAAATATAAACTTTAACTCTTCGATATTAATCTCCGTAACGATTATATTCGCTATTACGGCAATAGCAACAACTAACCACATTTTATGGTATAATGCCCAAAATATACTTAAAAGAGCAGCTATCCATGAAAAGCCTTCTTCAATAACAATAAAATTATTATTTTTTTGTGTGGAGTTAATGTATATTGCGTATATATTCATTATTTAAGTTTAAACCTTGAAAATTCAAGGGACAATAATTATTAATTAAATTGACTCAGTCAAGTATACCTTTGATACTTCAAAAATTGGCTACATCGTTCTACAAGAGCTGCGGTACGAACTATATTAAGTATACGCTCCGTTCCGAGGACTTTGAACTCCTAGCTCTTTTTGAAGTTGTGTCGAAGTATAATAACTCTTCATTTATTTAGGAGTAATTCTAATACTATATAGTACTTAATTAACAACTTAATATCAATAAATTTTATATTATGTCAGACAATTTAGCCTTACACGGCACAACAATACTTTGTTTAAAAAAGAACGAAGAAATAATTATAGCAGCAGATGGACAAGTCTCGCATGGTAATACCGTACTAAAATCTACAGCACGAAAACTTCGGACTATAGCAAATAATAAAATTATTGCCGGTTTTGCGGGTTCTACGGCTGATGGTCTTGCGTTATTTGAAAAACTTGAAGTAAGGATAGAGCAACATAAGCATAATCTACTTAGAAGTGCAGTTGAGCTTGCAAAAGATTGGCGTAGCGATAAATATTTGAGACGTTTGGAAGCAATGATGATTGTTGCTGATCGTAGTCATATATTAATTTTAACCGGTAACGGTGATGTCGTAGAGCCTGAAAATAATGTTGCAGCAATAGGTTCAGGCGGTTTATTTGCACTATCTGCCGCTCGCGCTCTAATGTCTTACGAGAATAATTTAACTGCTGAAGAAATTGCTTTAAAATCTATGAATATAGCTGCAGATTTGTGTGTATTTTCTAATCATAATATTATAATGGAAAAAGTTGTATGAAAGCTACTAAAACTACTTATAAAAAAGACCCTATGGGGCTTACCCCTTCTCAAATAGTTAATGAACTTAATAGGTTTATCGTAGGTCAAGAAAAGGCCAAAAAAGTCGTTGCTATTGCACTTAGAAATCGTTGTCGTCGTAAAAGAGTAGAAGGTAATTTACGTAATGAAATAGTACCGAAAAATATTTTAATGATTGGTTCAACCGGTGTCGGGAAAACGGAAATAGCAAGACGCCTTGCAAAGCTGACTAATTCTCCTTTCTATAAAATAGAAGCAACTAAATTTACCGAAGTCGGATATGTAGGGCGTGATGTAGAATCAATAATTCGTGATTTAGTCGAAATAGCCGTTAATACTGAAAAAACTTTAGCAAAAACAGAAGTAGATATTAATGCCCGTGAGAAAGCGATAGAGAGAATATTAGATAGTTTAGTAGGTAAAACTTCTAGTAGTGAGACTAGAGAAAAGTTCAAAGAAAAAATTTTAAACGGCGAACTTGATGATACGGAAATTGAAATTAGTGTAGCTGATACTACACCTGTCGGCGGTGGAAGTTTTGAAATACCGGGCATGCCGGGAGCATCTATGGGCATTCTTAATCTTGGCGATATGATTGGACGAGCCCTTGGTAGCAGTAAGACTAAAACAAAAAAAATGCTAGTTAAAGATGCTATGGCTATTATTATACCTGAGGAATCAGAAAAATTAATAGACCAAGAAAAAATTATTCAGCAAGCTATAAATTTAGCTGAAAATGACGGGATAGTTTTTATTGACGAAATTGATAAAATAGCTTCGACCGGTAGTTACGGAGCAAAAAATGCCGAAATAAGTAGAGAGGGAGTGCAAAGAGATTTGCTACCTTTGATAGAGGGAACGACGGTTAATACTAAATATGGACCGGTTAAAACCGATCATATATTATTTATTGCTTCCGGTGCTTTCCATATTGCTAAACCTTCTGATTTATTACCGGAGTTACAAGGAAGATTACCGATGAGAGTAGAATTAAATTCGCTTACCAAAGATGATATGATTAAAATATTGCTTGAGCCTGAAACTAGTTTAATAAAGCAATATTCGGCGTTAATAGGTACTGAAGACGTGCATCTTGAATTTGCTGCTTCTGCTATTGAAAAGATAGCGGATTATGCGATCACCGTTAATTTAGAAGTCGAAGATATAGGGGCTAGAAGGCTGCATACTATACTTGAGAATTTGCTTGAGGATATAAGCTTTGAAGCTAGCGAAATGAAAAACAAAAAAATAACTATCGATGATAAATTCGTAGAAAATCAATTATCAAAAATAATGACTAATCTTGACTTAGCTAAGTTTGTTCTATAGTATAATTTTTCAATTAATGGTTGGGCTAAGATTGTTATTTTTCGTCATTGCGAGGAAATTACGTAAGTAATTGACGAAGCAATCTCAGGAGTTTGTTATTATTTCATGAGATTGCCACGTAGATCTACGACTGCTCGCAATGACGACTTTAGTATCCATGCAATAACATCTACAACCTACCAAAATGGTATTTTAAGAAAAATTTCATGATAATTCATATAGCAAGTCTAACGTTTAATGGAATTGATATTATTGATGTTGACGTGCAGGTACAAATATCACCGGGTATCCCTGCTTTTAGTAGGGCTTGCCGATAAAACTATAGCTGAATCAAAAGAACGAGTTAAAGCAGCGTTATCTTCTATAGGGCTTGCACTACCTACTAAAAAGATTTTAATAAATTTAGCTCCGGCAGATTTAGTAAAAGAAGGAAGCCATTTTGATCTTGCGATTGCTTGTTCGATACTTATCGCTTAAAGGTTCACAAGTTTTAACTCCTCCGGAAGCTAAGCTGCAAGATGAGCCAATAAATTATCCCGATTTTAAAGATATAAAAGGTCAAAAAATTGCTAAACGAGCTTTAGAAATTGCAGCATCAGGTGGACATAACCTTTTAATGTTCGGTCCTCCCGGAACCGGTAAATCAAGGCTTGCTGCCTGTCTTCCCAGTATACTACCTAAAATGTCTACAAAAGAAATTTTAGAATGCAGCACGATTACAAGTATTGCAGGAAAATTTTTAGACGGTAAACTTACCAAAGCAAGGCCGTTCAGAACTCCGCATCATTCATGCTCACTTGCCGCTATGGTCGGCGGCGGTGTCGGAAAAAAAGTAAAGCCTGGAGAAATTACGCTAGTTCATAACAGAGTATTATTTTTAGATGAACTACCTGAATTTCCACAGCATGTTATTGATGCATTAAGACAACCTATTGAAAATGGTGAAATACTAATCTCCCGATTAAACGCTCATATAAAATATCCGGCAAATTTCCAGTTAATAGCAGCTATGAATCCTTGTAAATGCGGTTATTTAGGCGATTCTTTAAAGAATGTATGAAAGCTCCAAAATGTGCTAGCGACTATCAAATGAAAGTATCGGGACCTATTATGGATAGATTTGATTTGCATATAGAAGTATCTAGTATTAATGTTTATAATTATGACTTGATTGTAGATAACTCTGAGGAAGAATCTGAATATATAGCTGCAAGAGTCGAGAAAGTGCGTTTGATTCAAGAAAAGAGATATGAGGGCTATAATATTAAAACAAATAACAAATTAGACGGGCAGTTATTAATAGATTACGCTATGCCTGCGGATGAAGGTAGAGATTTACTGAATGAAGCGGCAAATTTCGTTTATCAATGCGTGCTTATAACCGAATACTTAGAGTAGCACGCACGATTGCCGATCTTGAGAATGTTGATAAGGTCTTGAAAATTCATATTACTGAAGCTTTGAGCTATCGTAAAATGGAATTTAATAATATGTATACGAAGATCAACTTCAAAAATTGGCTACGTCGTCCTACAAGAGCTTCGGTACTCACGTATTAAGTATACGCTGCGTTCCTCGCCTTGTGGACTCCTTGCTCTTTTTGAAGTTGATCTTCGTATACTGTCTTCATTTTTTGCAATATATTTAAGATGATTTAAGGATAAAAGATATGAGTACTATAATAAGTTTTGATTATGCTATAAAATATTTGCTTAAGGATAAAGGTGATTACGAGATAGTTGAAGGATTTATCTCGGCAATACTTAAAGATGCCGGTTATAGTGCCGTTAAAATAAAAGCATTACTTGAGAGTAGCAGCAATAAAGAAAATTATAGCTTAAAATCTAGCGTAGCAGATGTAATTGTGGAAGATGAAGAAGGGCATAAATATATAGTAGAAATAGATAAATCCTATACAAATCTTTTTATGCATAAAGCTTGTTTTAATTCTAGTAGATTAATAGTTGATAGTATTTCTAAGAGCGAGGATTATTCTACTATAAAAAAATATTTCATATTAATTTATTGTATTTTCCTTTTGATAATAGGAAAGCACCTTTATATCACGGTAAGACTATTTTTAGAGAAGTTGATAAAAACACCCTATGAAATTTTCTTTGGGAGATATGAGAGGTAAAATATTTGATTTATGTAATGTATTTCCAGAATATTTTGTAATATCAGTACCATTATTTAATGATGTTATAAGAGATGAATTGGATGAATGGCTATATGTAGTAAAACATTCTGAAGTTAAGAAAGATTTTAAATCACCATATATGAAGAAAGTAGCAAAGCGTCTTGATATACTTAAGATGACTCCTAAAGAGCAAATTATTTATTGTGCCTATATGAATAAAAGCTTTAAAGAGCGTGATTACCGCTGAAGAAAAAGGTAGAGAACAAGGTATGGCAAAAGGAATAGAAGAAGGGAGGAAAAAAGGTAGACAAGAAGGGATACAAGAAGGCGAAGTCACAAAAAGTATAAAAATAGCAAAAAAGATGTTAATGAAAAAAAACTCGATAGAAGAAATACATGAGATTACTGAAGTATCTATAAAAGAAATAGAGCGATTAAAAGCAGAAATTGAGAACCTTAAAAAATAACTATCTTTAATGACAAAAATTTACTTTATAGCCGGTGAGGTGTCAGGAGACTTTGTAGGTGGTCGTATAATTCAACATTTAAAAAACAATATAGGAGTACAGCATCATTCACAAAGCTTCAGACAGGATGAATTTAAGAGTAAGTCTGCGAAAGCAGTACAAATAGTACGTGAGCATAGACTTAACTCAAAAAATTTGCCTGTATCAAGCTTTGTGAATGATGCTGTACAGTTTGTTGGTGTTGGCGACAAATATATGGAGGAAGCTGGTAGCTTTAAAAGCTTATTTCCTATTACTTCCATAAATTTAATGGGTTTTGTAGAAATTTTGTCTCATATTTTTAAGCTTAAAAAATTAATTGATAAAACTGTGGAGGATATAATAAATAGTAAAGCTGATTTATTAATTACCATAGATTCACCAGGGTTTACTTATCGTGTGGCAAAGCGGGTAAGAAAACTTTTACCAAAGCTGAAAATGATTCATATCGTTGCACCGTCAGTTTGGGCATATAAAGAGGGTAGAGCAGTAAAATACGCTAAAATTTATGATTGTTTATTTGCTTTACTACCGTTTGAGCCTCCATATTTTACTAAAGTCGGTCTTGATTGTAGATATATAGGTCATCCGATTATGGAGCAGGAGTTTTATAGCGATAAAATAGCTTTACGTGAAGAGTTTAAAATAGACGAGAATGAGAGAGTTTTATGTGTTACTCTCGGAAGCAGAAAAGGAGAGATTCTAAAGCATTTACCGGTTTTTGTTTCTTCTATTGAAGAAATATTTAAGAGTTGTAATAATCTTAAAGTTATATTTACTCTTGCAAATCCTGCTCATGAGGCAATAATAAAACCATTTTTAGAAGATGTTAAGTTTAATTATTTATTTTCAAGTGAGAGACTTAAAACTTATGCTGTTGCGGATGTAGCTCTAGCAAAATCCGGTACTAATACTTTAGAGATAGCAGCTTCCGGTACCCCTATGATTGTAGCATATAAGGTTAATATTTTAAGTTTTCTTATCATTAGGCTATTGATAAAAATAAAATATGTTACGTTAATAAATATTATAGCCGATAAAGAAATAATTCCGGAATTTATCCAATTTAATTGCCGAGCTAGTCTTATTAGTAATAAGCTTCAAGAGTTATTATTTAATTCTAAAAAAGCTTATGAGCAGGTAATAGAAAGCCAAAAAATTTTGCAGCAATTAGGATTTAAATCAAACCGATTACAGCTAAATTCAGAAAGCTTTAGACACGATGAATTTAAAGGCAAGCTAGATAGGCGTACAAAAGTACGTGAGCACAGGCTTAGCTTGGAAAATTCGCTTGTATCAAGTGATCGAGATGACGCTGTACCTTCTTATATAGCTGCAGAAATTATTAAACAGGAGTTCTTAGAACCTAAAATAAAGTTGTTAAAAGAGAAAGATTAGTACTTGAACCGGTGGTCCACAACATTTTCTGAATTATAATAAACATTATTATTAATATAATAACAAAATATATTTCCATGTTTTTTCTTATAGTATTAATTTGTTTCATTAAAATTTCTAAATCATTGGAAATTTTTTTGTATTCTTCATTGTTATCAGAACGCATTGTTGTCAAGAAACCGGATAAGTTTCCTAACTTATGTTGTAAAGCTTTTAACCTTTCATTATGTTCTTCGTGTTTTAGATCGGTATTGTGATCTTGTATCATAATATATAATGCCCATTATAAGATCAGTATTAATGCTAGTAATATAAACTATGAATAAAGATTTATATTTTTTGTTTGTAATAAAAATTACAACTTTTCATTTTACAGGAGTATACTATTGTTATAGTAAATTGGTTTACGTTATTAATTTGTTGCTCATTAGTCATCTAATTTTAATATTTTAATTACCAAATATTAAAACTATTGATTTATTTAGCAAAAACTATTTAATCTAAATTTAGCAAATATTTAACTTCAACTAAACTTTAAGTTAGTTTTACTATATGTTATTTCAAATGTCAAGAAAAAACCATATTTCGTGGCAATATTTCTAAGCCTTATAAAAATAATAGTTATTATGTTAAAAAACCTATTAAAAACTAAACTTTTTTTAGTTATAGTATCTCTAACTATATTTATTACTTTGCTAAATTTTAGTATATTTTATATTTTTGTGCCGGGTAATCTTACTCAAAATAAAACGATAATTATTGAACCTAAATTATCCGTAAATCAAATAGTTACAAAACTTTATTCTAATGAAGTAATCAAATATCCGAGAATTTTTAAGGTAATTGCTAAAATTTATTCTATAAAAAGACCTCTTAAAAGCGGTGAATATGTGTTTACTCGTAATATATCGCCTCTGCAAACTTTAAGAATATTAGCAAGCGGTAAATCTATAATACACAAGATAATTGTACCGGAAGGTACGGTAGTTAGTGAGGTTATAAAGAAAATTAATGAAGAAAGTCGATTACTTGGAGAAATAAAAGGGATAATACCTGAAGGTTTTTTAATGCCTTCCACGTATTTTTTTTCTTACGGTGATCAAAAAGAGCAGATAATCGATCAAATGAGAAATTTAATGTCTGCTAATTTAGATAAAGTAATGCAAAATCTTGCACCAGATTCTCCGTTAAAAACTAGACTTGAGGTATTAACGCTAGCTTCAATAATTGAAAAAGAAGCCGGCTCAAATGCAGAAAAGCCTATTATAGCAGCAGTATTCATTAATCGTTTAAAGAAAAATATGAAGCTACAAGCCGATCCGACTACTATATATGCTTTGACTGAAGGAAAATTTAAATTAGCAAGAGCTTTAACAAAAAAAGATTTATTGCAAGAACTACCCTATAATACTTATTATATAAAAGGTTTTCCACCCGGTCCGATTTCTTGTCCGTCGTTAAAATCTTTAGAAGCAGTGGTAAAACCTGCTAAGACGGATGCATTATTTTTTGTAGTTGACGGTAAAGGCGGGCATAATTTTTCTAATAATCTTAATGATCATAATAGATTTGTTGAAACTTATCGAAAAAGTTTGATTAAAGTACCTGAGCCGGAAATTGATCCTGAACAACCATCTACTCGATGAACTTCAAAAATTGGCTACGTCGTCTTATAAGATCTGTGGTGCTCACGTATTAAGTATACGCTCCTCGGCTTACAGACTCCTTGCTCTTTTTGAAGTTGATCTTTGTATATTTTTATCTACTTAAGGGATGTTATCATGAATAATAGTGAATTTAGTAAAATAGCCGAGACAACAATTGCATATATAGCAGACAATATAGAAGAGCAGGATGAAGAAGCAAGTATAGATATAGATTTACAAGGCGATATATTAAATCTTGATACTGATAAAGGTATATATGTAATAAATAAACAAAGTGCTGCCAAAGAAATTTGGTTGTCGTCGCCGGTTAGCGGTCCTCATCATTTTTTTTATGAACAAGGCGAATGGAAAAATAGAGCAGGGCTTGAATTAATGGCTATTTTAACTGAAGAACTTAATATTAAATTTGATACTCGTTGAACTTGAAAAATTGGCTATGTCGTCTTTGTAAGACCTCGGATGCTGAACGTTTAATATACACTCCGCTCCTCGGCTTACAGACTCCTTGCTCTTTTCCAAGTTGAACTTCGTATGGCTACTCTTCATTTTACTTCGGAATATATATGAAAAATTTTGAAACTGCTGACAGTGCTGCAAAAATCTATGATTTAATAATAAAAAATGCCCCTATTGATGCATATATACTCCTTGATGTTGACGATACTATTATAACTCCTAAATCAAAAACTTTTAAGAAGCCACCTTATAATCAAATGATTGACAGAATTAAGGAAAATAAAAGTAATTATGACAATTATGAGGAAATTATCAGTAATTGGCGTCTGCAGCGAAAAGTAATATTAATTGATGAAGAGTGGGTAGAAGTTATAAACAAGCTCAAAACAAAGTTTCCGGTTTACGGTCTTACACAAATGAATACGGGAGAATTCGGCAATATTCCTTCTATGCAAGATTGGCGATATAAAGAATTAAAGAGTCTAGGTATAGAATTTTCAGATAATGAAGAATTAGCAATTTATAACTCAGGACAAAAGGATGATGTTATTTGTTATAAAGGGATATTCATAACAGGTAATCATTCAAAAAGCGGTACTTTATCAAAATTTTCTGATAAGTTAAAGGCTAGCTTTATTGTATTTGTTGATGATCGTACGAAGCATGTTGAAGATGTAAGAGATTATTGTAAAAAGAATAATATAGGTTTTTTAGGTATTTTATTTGATGGGCTTAAACATTTAACAGGTGAACCTGATCCAAAACTCGCCGAATTTCAAGAATCATATTTAATAGAAAATGCTAAATGGCTTGAAGATGAAGAAGCTTATGGGTTAATGGTCAGGAATAATTTAACTTTAAAGGATCACAATAATGATTATTAATATGTCTGATAAAGAATTCAGGCGATTAGAAGCTTTTAAAGAGCAAGTATTGCTGAAGGGATAGATGATTTTAAAAATAATAAAATACATGATTCTACTTGGGTGTATTCAGAAGTTTAAAAAATAAGATTGAGACCATTCCCGCATAGACATTATTGCATGGCTCGAAAAACCTACTCGATGTCATTCCCGCCTTCGCGGGAATGACATCAAAGTCATACAACAACGCCGCTTCTAGCTAAGAATAACATAAAAGAATCTAAGTAACCCCGATTATGGATAAGGAATAGAGAGGAAGGAAGGTTGCAAGAGTTATTAAACCTTATATAAATAGGGCACTGAAGGAGCAAAATAAAGGTTTAATAACATGTGTAAATATACTACAATATTTTGTATAGTAGATAAATTTTGTAAAATTTATGAGAAATGGGTAAAACATCAATTGCTGAAAAGTAATAAGCAAAGATTTAGAGAAGGTAAGCTTTCCTTAAGTGAAGAACTCTCAATAATGATTTTTACCATTTTAGTGCATATAAACATTTAAAAGCTTATTACCAAAACTTTATTATTAATGGTAATTTGTTCAGGAATCCACCTTGTTATGAGAGATTTGTTCAGCTTATTCCTTCATTATTTCTGCCATTGATTGTGATGTTACATTACTTAAGTGGGAAAAGAACGGGAATTTATTATGCAGATTCCACACATTTTGCAGTATGTAAAAATATCAGAATTAATTCTAACAGAACTTTTAATAATCTTGCAAAAATGGGACGTAGTTCTGTCGATTGGTTTTTTGGATTCAAGCTTCATATGATAATCAATGATAAGGGAGAAATTATTGCTGTTAAAATTACCAAAGGTAATGTTGATGACAGAATTGCATTTGAAGCAATGGTTATCAAAAAGGTCTAAAAGGTAAGTGTTATGATGATAAGGAGTTTATTTCAGAAAAAATGTTTACAAAACTTTATAAGCAAGGTTTAATAAAAATTACCGGAATAAGAAAGGATATGAAAAACTATTTATTACCTCTTTTGGATAAAATCCTTTTAAGGAAGAGATTCATTATCGAAACCATTTTTGGCTACATAAAAGAGAATTTTAATATTACTCCTTCCAGACATCGATCACCTATTAATTTCTTTACTTCTCTATTCTCTGCTCTTATTGCTTACCAACTTAAACCTAATAAACCATGTATTTCTTATCCATAATCGGGGTTAAATAAACATTCACTATCATTTTAAATTAAAAACTCTATATGGCTAAATCGTTTTAGGGTAAAAAGATGGTTTTATACAACCCTTAAAAAGACCTTATTGGCATTATTGTGTGGATACTGAGGCGTCATTGCGAGCAGCCGTAAGCGTTGTTGCGTGGATCGGAAAACGCACTAGGTGTCATCCCGTGGCTTGACCACGGGATCCAAAAAACTACTTAAAATATAGTATTTTTAACTGGATCCCGCGATCAAGTCGCGGGATGACAATGAGAATCCGATCCGTGCAACCCCTCTCCTCTCCTCGCAATGAGGATATCAACTACTTCGGAGCAATGCTAATATTTCTTCAATAACTCAAGAGCTTTTGCAAAATCTACTATATATTCTTCTTCTTTTTTTAAGTCTTTGATTTTTAAGCTATTATTCGTCTGCTCTTCGTCACCTATAAAAATAATAAGTTTAGCATTTTCATTAAGAACGCGTTGCATTCTTTTAGCTATTTTACCTAGGGGTTCTATGATAGTAGCAATATTTTCTGTTCGCAATTTATCTACAATTTCTAAAGCATAGCAAATATTATTTTCGCCTATAGGTAATACAAATACCGGCTTTACTTCAGATATATTATATTCTCGCATTAAAGCAATTCGCTCGATACCGGCAGCAAAACCGATAGCCGATACATCATCGTTATTACCCATGATTTTAGCAAGCCCGTCATAACGTCCGCCGGCTAGAATAGTAGATTGTGACCCAAGCTTTTTCGTAGTGAATTCAAAAGCAGTATGACAGTAATAATCAAGTCCTCTAACCAAACGTGGGTTTATAGTATATTCTACGCCTAAAATATCTAGATACTTTATTAACTCCTCAAAATATTCTTTAGACCCATCAGTGTAATATTCAGATAAAACCGGTGCGTTTGCTATTATTTTCTGATCGGTCTCACTTTTAGAATCAAGTATCCGCATTGGATTTTTGGATAACCTTATTTTGCTTTCTTCTGATAATTGATCTTTAAAATCATTTAGATATTCTACTAATTTTTGCTGATAAACGCTTCTTGATTCACTACATCCAAGAGAGTTAAGCTCTAAGGTAGTATCCTGCTCTATTTCGAGTGCTTTTAATATATCAACGGCTAACTTCAAAGTTTCAGCATCAGTAATTGCTCCTTTAGCACCGATATACTCATAATTTAGTTGGTGAAATTGTCTTTGACGCCCTGCTTGCGGTCTATCATAACGAAAAACAGGACCGGTAGAGAAGAACTTTAATGGTAATTTATGTTGTAATCCGTTTGAGATAAGGCTTCTTATAATACCTGCTGTAAATTCAGGTCGTAATGCTACGGAATCATTGCTTTTATCTAAAAAACTATAGATTTCTTTGCTGATTACGTCAGAGCTTTCACCCATCGAGCGGTTAAAGACTTTAGTATACTCCAAAATAGGAGTACTCATTTGCTTATATCCGTACAATACTCCAACATCTCTTGCTTTATTAATTATATAGTCGTGAACTTTATAATCATCCGGCAAAAGATCTTTCATTCCTCGGAGTGGTTGCAGCTTTTCAGTCATTTGCTTAATTTTGTGGTTTTGTGTGGATTAACGTCATTGCGAGGAGGCGTTGTTGCATGGACCATTTTATGTCATCCCCGCGAAAGCGGGGCCCCAGTAAAATCTAAAAAAACTTGTTTTTTAGACTTATTTTACCAAATATGTATCAATATTGAAGTTATTTTTCTGGATCCCCGCTTTCGCTGGGATGACATCGAGTAGGTTTTTCTATCCACACAACAATACCTTGCGAGGAAAGGCAAAGCCTCGACGTGGCAATCTCAGGAATTTTTTACTACTTCATGAGATTGCCACGCTCCTTTCAGTCGCTCGCAATGACGACTCGGGTATCAATGCAACAACGCCGAGTTGACCACGATATCCAGTTTTTTTTTTTATTTTTTCTAGATACCGTGGTCAAGCCACAGTATAACATACGTCCCTAATTTTGCTCTTCTTTCATAAAGAACGATCTTATAATATATAAAACAAATATCGTAATAAACCAATATATTAACGCACGACCTGCCGTTAATATATTAAAGTTTCCTTTATATATTTCATCACCATACATTTGTGTAAGTAATAGATAGATACAAGCAAACAAAATAAACGGTGCAATAACAAATACTATAGGACATTTAAATGCTCTTTGAGCAGTCGGTAATTTTATCCTAAACATCATTACTATTATTGCTACAACAATATAATCAATAAGTGCTCCCATTGAAGTTAATTGCGTTATAATTTCAGTAGGACAAAAACCTCCTAAAAACGCTGCAAGTGCAGAGAATATTATAATCGTAACATATGGGCTATCATATTTAGGATGCAATTTTGCAAAACTTTTCGGTAGTAAACCGTCACGTGCGATAGCATAAAAAATACGAGAAGTACCGTAAATATTCATCATCAACACCGTCATCATACCACAAACCGCTCCGGTTGAAACAATTGCTGAACCAATTTTACTATTATTGATAGTTAAGGCATAAGCAAGCGGACGATCATTATTTAGCTGATCAAAAGGAGCTATACCGGTAACTAAGCCTGACATTACCACATATACTAAAGTAGTTAAAACTAGTGATCCTATAATACCGATCATTATATCACGCTTTGGATTTTTACATTCTTCAGCTGCAGTTGCAATTGTTCCAAATCCCGTAAAAGCTAAGAACAAAATAGAAGAACCCATCACGACTCCACCGAAACCGAAAGGCATAAAATTACTCCAATTAGTAGCATCAAAATGCGGAGCAGCTGCCACAACAAAAGCAAATATTGCTGCCATTTTTACAAAAACTAAAATAGCATTTATTTTTTTACTATCTTTAGTACCTAAAAATAAAATAAATCCAATAAATGCCGAAATTAAAAATGCCGGTAAATTTATTACTCCACCATTTGAAGGTACGGTAGTTAAGGCTTTTGGTAAATATACTCCGCCTGCTTCCAATATTCCTTGTATATAACCTGACCAACCGGCAGCTACTATTCCAGCAGATACTCCAAGCTCTAATATTATAACGCTACCGATCATCCAAGCGAATACTTCACCGAATGCAACATAAGAGTAAGTATAAATACTGCCGGAAGTCGGAAGCATAGCAACAAGTTCGGTATAAACAAGTGCGACGAAAATACAGGTAATACCGGCGATCATATAAGATATCATCACTGCAGGTCCTGAAAATTTAGCGGCAATTATACCGGTAACAACGAATACGCCCGTACCAACCATTGCACCAAGACTCAGTAATATTAAATCGAATGCTCCAAGCGTCTTACTAAGACCGCTTGAGCTACCTATCTCTTTTACTGATTCAAAACTTTTCTTCTTAAAAAAACTCATTATTTTCTCCTGTTTTAGTGAGCTTATTTTTTTGTGAATTGTGTCATTGCGAGCGACTAAAAGGAGCGTGGCAATCTCAGGAGGTCTAACTAGATTGCCACGTCGCTTCGCTCCTCGCAATGACGCAATTACCTCATATCCCTAGTAATCCATCCGCCGCCAAGTACCCTCTCTCCAGCATAAATAACGCATGCTTGTCCAGGGGCGACGGCTTTTTCTTCGGATAAAAATTTTATCTTCATTTTATCATCACCGAGTTTACTTATTTCGGCTAAACGAGGCGGTCTTGTTGAGCGGATTTTAACGGCTACTTCTAGCTTTTCGTTATCTTTAGTCTCATCTGCAAGCCAATTCACGTCTTTAATTATAAACTCCTGCACATGTAATGCAGACTCCGGTCCTACATATACTATATTGTCCTTAGGATCAATCTTTACTACATATAAAGGCTTTTTATAAGCTATACCAAGCCCACGACGTTGCCCTATAGTGTAATTAATTATACCACTATGTTCTCCTAGCTCAAACCCGTTTACGTGAACAATCTTACCGCTTTCGCTGCTACCGGGACGTATTTTATTTATTACGCTCTTATAATTCCCGTCAGGTACGAAGCAAATATCTTGGCTATCCGGCTTATCCGCTACCTCAAGCCCAAATTTACTAGCAAGCTTTCGTGTTTCATCCTTAGTAAGTCCTCCAAGAGGAAAGCTTAAATATTCTAATTGCTCTTTAGTTGTCGTAAATAAAAAATAACTTTGGTCTTTTGCCGGATCAAGCCCTGTATGTAATTCCGCTCCATTATCACCGTTTATTTTTCGTACGTAATGACCGGTAGCAAGCTTATCTGCCCCAAGTTCTCTAGCCGTTTTAATTAGATCCCTAAATTTTACCGATTTATTACATTGCACGCATGGAAGCGGTGTTTCACCTTGTAAATAGCTATCGACGAAATTATCTATTACCAACTCTTTAAATTTGCTCTCATAACCAAGTACGTAATGGGGAATACCTAGCTTATTTGCTACCATTTTAGCATCGTAAATATCCTGACCGGCACAACAGGTATTTTTTTTCCCTACTGCCATACCGTGATCATATAGCTGCAAAGTAATACCTATAACATTATGTCCCTGTTCATGCAACATTGCGGCAACCGCCGAACTATCAACCCCGCCTGACATTGCGACAACTATAGTAGACTGCTTATCCCCTAAATTAATCATACCAACCTTAAACAAACAGCAAATTATACTAAATTTATAATTAAATTACAACACTATCTTTTAATATATTAAAATGCTATAATTGGCGTTGTCTAATAATTATCGATTTCGTCATTGCGAGCAGGCATTGTTGCGTAGGCCGATAAAATCCACTGTGTCATACCGTGGTCAAGCCACGGTATGACATCGCACGCATTTTTTGATCCACACAACAAGACACATAGCTTAAAAAATTATATGTTATTTAAAATATTATACAAAACAGTTATTACATTAGCTCTAATTTATTTTCTACTGATTATTTTAGAATATGCACGTCAAGGTTTTATTAATGACCTATCATTACAAAAAGTAGATTTATCTATTCAGAATTCTATAAAGGAGCCTATTTATTTAGTTTCTTATGCCGACGGTCCGGAGTATGTTTATCGTAATCAAAATGCAACTACTCATTATGCGATTAATAAAGGTATAGATTTCATATTTAACTATAAGAAAAAGCATATAAATCAAGCATTTTTAGAAAAAAATCAAGAAATTTTTAATGAACCTGCAGGAGCGGGGTTATGGCTATGGAAGCCTTATATTATACTTGAAACAATGAAAAATGCACCGGAAGGAGCTATTATAGTATATTTAGATTCAGCATTTGTTATTAAAAAGCATATTAGTAATTTAACAAATCTTTTAGGCGATAATGATATATTACTGGTACATGATCGCAATCGTAAAAACGGTAGTTTTGTTAAAGGTGAAACTTTTGCTTTAATGGATTGTCTTACTGACGAATGCAGAAATGACGATCACATTTGGTGTGCCGTTATTATTGTACGTAATACCAAGCTTTCTCGTTCTTTTATTGAAAAATGGCTAAAAAGTTGTGAAGATATTAGAATTCTTTCAGGCAAAGATTATAATATTTACCCTAATTACGATGAATATAAATGGCATCATTCCGACCAATCGGTACTTAGCCTTATATATCACAAAAATCCACAATCGGTTAAAGTAATAGAGTATGAAGAAACAACACCTTCTTTATCTTGGTTTCACCGTAAATATTCAAATAGCTCGCCGTTAAAGCCTTGGTATAGCATATACGGTATAGATCCTATAATTAACCTTAATACTAACGGCAAAGTTTTACCTTCTACTGCTCTTATAAATACTCCGCCGATTGTTAGACTTCGTAAATGGGTTATTGAACATCAATGATGGACTTTGTTGCATGGCTCTTGAAAAACGCTCCGTTGTCACCCCGTGGTCAAACCACGGGGTGACAGCTATAGTTCTCTTACTTTAAAGAAACTATAAGATAAAGTAAGTACTTTAATGTCTTGCATTTCAGGATCAAGCTCAAAATCCTTATCTATATAAAATGTAACCGGCATTAAGACTTTTTCGCCGGCTTTTAATAATTGTTCTTCAAAACAAAAACAATGAATTTTTACGAAATATTTTCCTGCTTTATTTGGAGTAACATTATATACGGAAGTACCTATTATATCGTTATCACTTAGATTCTCCGTTTCATAGAACACTAGAGTATTCTGCCCCGGAACAATTTGCACTCTTTGCTGCCTTGGGATAAAACGCCAAGGCAAATCTTTATCAACATTAGCATCGAACTCGATAATTATAGGTTTAGTGCCTTTTACCTTAGAATATACACTCACCGTTTCTTTTGCAGTAGTGCCGCCATATCCTGTAACTTTACAAAATAAATTATAGATAGGTACGGAAGCAAAGCTTAGTAACACCATGCTAATTATTAATCCCAGCAAGGAAAAAGCTAAATTTTTATTGGATTTTTTAGACATTATTTGATTTTATTTAAAAATACTCTAGAAAAAGTTTATTTTAGATCATATATGTGTTAGTATAAAGAAAAATAGTTTTTAAGGTTAGTATGACTAATAATATTAATGCATTAGCAATTTCTAGCGAATCAGGATTTTATAGCTACTTACAGAAAATCAATAAAATTCCTTCACTTACGCAAGAAGAAGAATTTTTATTAGCGAAATCCTATTTAGAAGAGAATGATTTACAAGCTGCACATAAATTAGTAACGAGCCATCTTAAGCTTGTTGCAAAAATTGCAAGCGGCTATAGGACTTACGGTCTTCCTATTACCGAATTGGTTTCAGAAGGTAATATAGGTTTAATGCAGGCAGTAAAAAAATTCAATCCCGAACTTGGTTTCCGCCTATCAACATATGCGATGTGGTGGATTAAAGCAGCCATACAAGAATATATATTAAAATCTTGGTCATTAGTAAAGATGGGAACAACGGCCGCACAAAAAAAATTATTTTTTAGTCTTAATAAAGTTAAGCATAAAATTACTAATTTATACTCAAGGGCTATTACTACCGATGATTTTGCACAAATAGCAGATGAGCTAGGCGTTTCGGTTAATGAAGTTTCCGAAATGAATACTAGAATTTCAGGTCCTGATTTATCGTTAAATAACTCTATAAATAGTGACGATGCAGAATCCGGAGAGTTAATAGAACTACTACCGGAAACACGCCCTACTCCCGAAGCTATGGCTATTAATAAGCAAAATTCTACCAGTAAAAGGAAGTTACTATCAAATGCTATGAAGATTTTAAACGATAGGGAACTTCGTATTTTAACAGAGCGTAAATTAACAGATACTCCTAAAACTCTAGATATTCTAAGCAGTGAGTATAATATTTCTAAGGAACGTATTAGACAAATAGAAAATACGGCTTTTGAAAAAATAAAGAAGTTTATTTTAAACCATAGTAGAGAAGTAGCTTAACTTCATTCCTGCAGAGGTATGACCTTGTTGCACAACTCGTTTATGTCATTCCCGCGAAAGCGGGAATCCAGTAAAAAAATGATAAAAACAAAGAAAATTATATGAAAATTTAGTATATAATTTGCTTAAAAAACTGGATTCCTGCTTTCGCAGGAATGACATTAGTTCAGCACACCTGACCATTCCGGATCAGAAGCATCTGCCGGTGTTATAATTTCTCTTTCATTATGACCTGTTAGATCAATTGCAAAAATTTTATTCTTTCCTGGAGCTTTAGCTCTTGAAGGCCAACCTTTAGCAAACATAATAACTCGTCCGTTAGGCGACCAACAAGGGCTTTCGACTAAATACCCGCTTGTTATTATCCTTTCGCTATTCTCATCATCTTGGGGGCATGCTTTCATAATTCCGATATTAAAAGTTTTTCCTCCGTCTCCTCTAGTAATCTTAGTAAATGCTATATAATCTCCTCTAGGCGACCAGCTAGGAGCAGTGTAAGAACCTCCACCAAAACTAATACGCTGAACGTCACTTCCGTCCGAATTCATGATATACAATTGAGGTACACCGTTTCTATCGGAATTATACACAATTTTTTTACCGTCCGGTGAATAGCTAGGAGAGGTATTAATACCAAATCCGTCAGTTAATTTATGAAGCCGTTTAGTAGCAAGGTCGATTTCATAGATATGCGTCGAGCCGTTTTTAGCTATCGACATTACAGCTTTTCTACCGTCCGGTGAGAATCTAGGAGCAAAAGATATACCGGAAAAATCACCTACTACACTTTCTTTGCCTGTTTTTAAATCTTTTTCATAAACAAGTGCTCTTCTTTTGGTAGCATATGAAACATAAAAAATCTTATCCGCCGAACGAGCAAATCTTGGGGTTAAGACTAATGACTTTCCATTGGTAAGGTATTTATTATTAGCCCCGTCATAATCCATCAAAGCAATTCTTTTTATTTTCGGTAAAGAACTGCTTTCTGATACATACACTATTTTGGTATCAAAATAACCGGCATCACCGGTAATTTTTTCATAAATTTTATCGGCAATTTTATGTGCCGCTCTTCTCCATAAGGTTTCAGGTACTTCAAGAATTTCACCGGCGAGCTGTTTTTCAAGCAATGTATCCCATAATATAAAGCTAATTTTAAGTTTACCGCTTTCTAGTTTCTTAACTTCACCATTTACTAAAAGACTAGCATTAATTTGACGCCATGCAGCAAAAAGCGGTTTATATTCTATTCCTGTCTTCTCTTCTATAAAAGATGCAGAGGAAATAGGACGGAATAATCCCGAAAGCTTTAAATCATTAGAGATAACTTTAACCACATCGTGACCTACTACGTTATCAGTAGAACTACCAGCATTAAATTTATTTACTGCTATAGGCGTAGGGTCGGCTCGCCCATGCTCAATATTTATTGTTTCAAGTGCATAACCGGTAAAGCTAAATAATAGTGATAGTATAAAATATATAATATTTCTCACTCAAAATACTCCTTTTTATCAAAATCAAATTCCGTCAGTACGGTGTCATCCCGCGACTTGATCGCGGGATCCAGCTTGCAACACTATTATAAGTTATTTTTTTGGATACTGCGATCAAGTCGCAGTATGACATTAAAGGTTACTAGATTCCTGCTTTCGCAGAAATGACATCCACTACCCAAAAATCTTCATTAATTCTTCCCATTCTCTTTTAGTCATGCCGCTAGTTTCATGGGTAACTTTTTCACCTTTTATCATTCTTTTAATTACATCTAAACCTTTACGTGAAATATTCGCTCCCTGCAAACGATATTCCTCAAAAGCTTCGTAAGTAAAAGGTACCCAAGCTTTAACTATCTCAAGCATTTTTTCGGCATAAACTCTAATTTCATATTGTGCGTGAGGGGCGGCACGCAACCTTAAGAAATGAAGTAAATTATGTAAATTAATCTTCCAATACCATTCCGTATAATAATTTAAAGTTAAATTCATACGAGCAAGCTCTCTTGCTATCCCTGTGGCGTTCTCATCTATAATATTACCTTCTTCATCGGCATTCATCAATTCCTTATAATGCCCGTAGCACTGTCTAGCATCTTCCTCTAAAATTGCAAGGACCTTTTCAGCCACTTCTTTCGGTAAGCTATCCCCTTCCCTACATTGTTTATTTACGGCAGATTGGGAAGCAATATTTGCCGGTTCAGGTAAATAAAATTCGTTGCCTAAAATAGAATACCTTGCAGAATATTCGTTAACGCTAGCTGTTCTATGCCTAATCCATTGCCTTGCAATAAATATCGGTAGTTTAATATGGAACTTGATGTCACACATCTCAAAAGGAGTGGTATGATAATGACGAAGCAAGTAGTTTATCAGCCCTTTATCTTGGTTTAATTGCTTCGTACCCTTACCGTAAGAAACACGAGCTGCTTGTACTATAGCACTATCATCCCCCATATAGTCGATAACTCTAATAAAGCCGTGATCTAAAACTTTTATAGGCTCATATAAGATTTCTTCAAGTGCCGGAACTGTTACTCTTTTTGTGGTGTTGTGCATTCTATTTATCCTTTATGTTTTTCTTTAAATTAACCTTTCCGATGTCATTCCCGCTTGGTATTGTTACGTGGATCAATTTCACCTCTGTCATGCCGTGGCTTGACCACGGGATCCAAATACTAAAATTATTAGTATTTTTTATTGTTTTTCTGGATGCCGTGGACAAGCACACGGCATGACATTTCATGACAAATAACTATATAAATTTTTACCGTTTCTTTTTAGCCATAATTTTGCCGGTTGGTATTCAGGATATATATCCTCAACTAACTGCCAAAAATTTTTGCTATGGTTCATTTCTTTTAAATGTGCCATTTCATGAGCTACTAAATATTTTAGTACTTCAAAGGGGGCAAAAACTACCCGCCAATTAAAAGCAAGATTCCCTTTGCTACAACAACTCCCCCAACGGCTAACATTTTCCATTATTCTAATATTAGAATAAGTCAAATTATGTTTTTTGGATATATTCTCTACTATTATTTTTATTTCTGCTAATAATTTCTTTTTAAGGAATACTTCTATACTAAGTTTTTTTAGTACCTTACTGCAATACACTTCTAACGTAGAATCATTTAGTTTTATCTGATTTTTAGACGAATCAATATGTATTATTTCATAAGATTTACCCAAAATAGAAATCTTATCTTCATCCTTTGGTATCTCAGTTACATTACGACGTAATTTTTGCCTAACCCAATATTCTTTACTTAATAAAAAATTATGACCTTTTTCGACTTTTACCTTAAGAGGTAATACAAGCTCTGCACCTTTAGACGTAATTCGGATGGCTATATTTTTAGCTTGGCTACTCCTCCTTACTATAACATTTTGAGGTTCGCCGTATTTGGTAAGAGTAATAAAATCTTCCATTTAAAATTCTATATATTTGCTTGGATCAACCGCTATTTTGTTTTTACGCATCGCAAAATATAACTTATGTTCTACATGTCCGATAACACTATTTTTAGCAATTTTATCACCTTTTTTAAGTAACAAATCGTCTAAACTCGCATATGCTACTTCCAAATCATCTTTATCTAACTTAACTATTACTAAATTACCGAATTGTTTATTAAAGCCTGAATATATTACCGTTCCTGCAGCAATAGATTTAACTTCGCTATATTCTTTAGCGGCAATATCTATCCCTTTACTTTTACCGGCTTTAAACTCGGTAATAATTACCCCATTTAACGGTTTTACAAAATTTAATTGTTCTATCGCTTCTTCATCTTCGTCTTCATTCCGAAATATAGGAATCTCAATATTATCATTATCATCTTCTATAATTTTTGCCTTTGGTTCTTCGAGTCTACCACTAACTTTTTCTGATACGGGATCGTCTTCCATAGTTCTTTGAACTATCAACCCCTCGTCGTGTTCTAGTTCGGTAGAATTATTATTTGCAGTAACATCTCCTACTTTATACTCAATTGGAGCCGGTGGCTGATCAACACAAGAAACTAAACAAAAACATATAACGATACTAAGTGCAACAGGATATTTCATATATTTAACAAAACTATTATTTACATTAGAAAACAAATCTTACATAGTATATAATTTTTATCATTATTTGCCATCAAAAAATTAACTATGAAAACTTATAATATTGTCATAGCTAGTGATCATTCAAGTTATGAGCTTAAGTCTGAAATTATCAATTATTTAGAGCAGAAATCTCTAAAGATTTATGACTGCGGAACGAATAATACACAAACCGTTGATTATCCTGATTATGCTAAGAAAGTAGTAGATATTATTATTGAAAAATTAGCACCTATCGGTATTTTAATTAGTGATACGGGGATTGGTATGTCTATAGCTGCTAATCGTAGCTCGGAGATAAGAGCCGCTTTATGCAATGATATATTAACTGCCGAAAATGCTAAAGCTCATAATGACGCTAATATTTTGATACTCGGAGCAAAAACCGTAGATCACAAAATAGTATTTGATATTATAGATAAGTTTTTAACTACCAAATTTGAAGGCGGCAGACATAGCACCCGCCTATCAAAGATAAAGTAGTTTTATATAGATAGACGTCGTCATTGCGAGTGGGCATTGTTGCATGGATATAAAAAAGCACTCGGTGTCATACCGTGGCTTGACCACGGGGTCCATAAAAACAACTAAGAACACTAATAATTTTAGTATTTTTAACTGGATCCCGCGATCAAGTCGCGGGATGACAATTAGGAAACTGGTCTACGCAATAAAGCCTATATCTGATAAACTAATATATAACTTTGCTTAATATGAATCTTCAAGAGTTTAAACAAAAATATAATTACGATGTTGCAACGAAAATGATGCAGCAATATCTAGACATTAAATTTGCTCATTTAGATTGTTTATTATTATTTAGAATGGGTGATTTTTATGAGATGTTCTATGAAGATGCAATTCTAGCAAGCAATGTACTTGGCATTGCTTTAACAAAGCGAGGCAAAAACGGCGAAGAAGAAATTGCGATGTGCGGAGTACCTTATCATGCTCTTGAGAATTATTTAACTAAGTTAATTGAAGAAAATTATAAGGTTGCTATTTGTGATCAACTAGAAACACCCGAAGAAGCAAAGAATAGAGGCGGTTATAAAGCGGTAGTTACTAGAGACGTCACACGTATTATAACTCCAGGAACTATAATTGAAGAAAATCTAATTGCTTCAGCAGAACCTAATTATTTAGCAAGTCTCGTAATACCAAAAAATAAAGAAACGGCTAGCCTTTGTTATGTTGATCTTTCTACTTCCGAAATTTTTGTAGTTAATGTACCGGAAGCCGAAATTCTTAATGAACTTGCCCGTTTAAAACCTCGTGAAATTTTACTTAGCGAAAATCTAAGATCTTCTAATCTTGCGGATAGTATTTTTAAACAATTAAATTTTCGTATTACTTATCAAGTTGATAGTTTTTTTGCAGTTAATAAATGTGGAAAAATTATTTTAGATTTTTATAAAATGAAAGATATTAAAGGAGTTGGAGAAATATCTAGCAGTCAAATTTGTGCCATAGGTAGCATTTTAGAATATTTATCGTTAACGCAAAAACAAAATATTCCTCATTTGCCAATCCCTAGAATTATCAATTTTCATAGCTATATGACTATTGATTTTGCAACTAGACGCAATCTTGAAATTGTAACAAACTCACAAGGCAGCTCGAAAGGAAGTTTACTAAGCACCCTTAATCATACGGTTACTAAACAAGGCGGACGTTTACTATATAATTTTCTTTCAAGTCCTTTAACCGACATTGCTAAAATAAATCATCGTTTAAATATTACCGAGTTCTTTTATTCCAACTTAGAAATAGTAAAAAGAACTAGAGAACTTCTAAAAAAAACTAGTGATATAGAACGCTGCTTAACCCGTATTACGATGAACAGAAGTTCGGGTCGTGATTTACTTAGTATTAAATATACCTTGGAAACTGCAACGATTATTAAAGGAGTATTTTTTGATGCTTACGGTTTTAATTTGCCTGATTTTATTGAAAAAATTATTAAGCCACTGTCAGGTAATGAAGAGTTATATAATTTAATAGATGAAACAATACGGGAAAATGCACCGAATAATTTAAATGAAGGGGGTATAATAAAACATGAATATCATCCGAAAGTAGCACAATTACATGATTTAATTAATAACGGAAAATTACATATTGAAAAGCTAAAAGAGCAATATCGCAAAGAAACGAGAATAGACAGTTTAAAAATATCCCATAATAATGTTATAGGGCTTTTTATCGATATAACTGCTAAAAATGTCAATAAAATCACCGATTCCAAATTTATTCACCGTCAAACCACAGTTAATAATGTCCGCTACACTACTGCCGAATTACAAAAGCTTGAAAGCGACTTAGTCAATGCCAAAACCTTAGTAATAAGTTTAGAAAAAGAATTATATGCGGATATTTGTAGCCAAGTAATTGAAAAAGCTTCCTATTTACGAATACTTGCAAGCTCTTTAAGCGGACTTGACGTATTTTGTAATTTTGCTTACATCGCTGATGAATATGATTATGTTAAGGCTGAATTTACCGATGATTTAAGCTTTGACATCGTTAAAGGACGGCATCCTGTAGTAGAGAAAGCACTACAGCAAGAAAGCAAAAGCTTTGTATATAATGATTGTCATTTATCGGAGCTTGAGCGTATTTGGTTAATTACCGGTCCTAATATGGCAGGTAAAAGTACTTTTTTACGTCAAAACGCCATTATTGCAATCATTGCTCAAATAGGTTCGTTTGTGCCGGCTAAAAGTGCTAAAATAGGAGTAGTCGACAAAATATTTAGCCGAATAGGTGCTGCCGATGACTTAATTAAGGGACAATCGACCTTTATGGCAGAGATGCTTGAAACCTCAGCGATTCTTGCCCAATCTACAAAAAACTCACTAATCATACTTGATGAGGTAGGTAGAGGGACATCCACTTATGACGGGGTATCTATAGCATGGTCGGTGCTTGAATATATCCATGATAAGCTAAAATGTCGCTGTTTATTTGCAACGCACTATCATGAGCTAACCGTTATGAGTAATTTCCTGCCGGCTTTGCAAAATTATACTATTGCTATTGAGGAGTCAGGTAAAGATATTCTATTTTTACATAATATTATATCAGGCGCTGCCGATAGGTCTTACGGTCTTCATGTTGCGGCTCTTGCCGGTCTTCCTGCAAGTGTTATAAACAGAGCTGAGCAGATTCTGCTTAAATTTGAAAAAACTTCTACAGGTAAAGGAAAAAATATATTATCGACGGAATCAAATAATTTGAGTTTGTTCAATCTTGAGTCTAATAAAACTACTATAAGCAACAAATTAGATGAAAAATTTAGAACTATAGATCCTGATAAACTATCCCCTAAAGAAGCACTTGAGTTAATTTATGAGTTAAAGAAGTTGGTTTGATGCGAGTTTGGCAGTGTCTGCGTGGATCGAAAAACGCGTTCGATGTCATCCCGTGGCTTGACCACGGTATCCAGAAAAACAACTAAGAACACTAATAATTTTAGTATTTTTAACTAGATCCCGCGATCAAGTCGCGGGATGACATTTTTGCCTCCCTTTCCAATAAATATTTACTACAGGCTACAGGCGAAAAAATTAGGATTAGCGAAATTTTCTTTGCCGTAAGTAATTTCTTGTCCATGCGTATCTAACCCCGATTATGGATAAGAAATACATGGTTTATTAGGTTTAAGTTGGTAAGCAATAAGAGCAGAGAATAGAGAAGTAAAGAAATTAATAGGTGATCGATGTCTGGAAGGAGTAATATTAAAATTCTCTTTTATGTAGCCAAAAATGGTTTCGATAATGAATCTCTTCCTTAAAAGGATTTTATCCAAAAGAGGTAATAAATAGTTTTTCATATCCTTTCTTATTCCGGTAATTTTTATTAAACCTTGCTTATAAAGTTTTGTAAACATTTTTTCTGAAATAAACTCCTTATCATCATAACACTTACCTTTTAGACCTTTTTGATAACCATTGCTTCAAATGCAATTCTGTCATCAACATTACCTTTGGTAATTTTAACAGCAATAATTTCTCCCTTATCATTGATTATCATATGAAGCTTGAATCCAAAAAACCAATCGACAGAACTACGTCCCATTTTTGCAAGATTATTAAAAGTTCTGTTAGAATTAATTCTGATATTTTTACATACTGCAAAATGTGTGGAATCTGCATAATAAATTCCCGTTCTTTTCCCACTTAAGTAATGTAACATCACAATCAATGGCAGAAATAATGAAGGAATAAGCTGAACAAATCTCTCATAACAAGGTGGATTCCTGAACAAATTACCATTAATAATAAAGTTTTGGTAATAAGCTTTTAAATGTTTATATGCACTAAAATGGTAAAAATCATTATTGAGAGTTCTTCACTTAAGGAAAGCTTACCTTCTCTAAATCTTTGCTTATTACTTTTCAGCAATTGATGTTTTACCCATTTCTCATAAATTTTACAAAATTTATCTACTATACAAAATATTGTAGTATATTTACACATGTTATTAAACCTTTATTTTACTCCTTCAGTGCCCTATTTATATAAGGTTTAATAACTCTTGTAACCTTCCTTCCTCTCTATTCCTTATCCATAATCGGGGTTATCTAAAATATTACCGCCGCCGGCTTTAATTAAAGCATGACCTGCCGCTATGTCCCATTCCATGGTTTGACCAAATTTTGGATATATATCAGCTGCTCCTTCAGCAATTAAGCATAGTTTAATTGAACTGCCTATTGCATTTATTTGACCGAATGAATATTTACTTAAAAATTCTTTAGTAGCTTTATTTAAATTATAAAAACCTATTACCGCGTTAAGCTCTTCATGTTTAAATTCATGATTAACAAATATTTCTTTAGAATTCTGTTCGATTTTTAACCGACCGTTTACATCAGAATATAGCTTTGCTGTTTCAGGGTGTATATCAAGCCGATGGTTGGAAAACCGTTTTCAATAAGCCCCTATATTTACCGTATATGTACTTTTACCGTTTACATAGCTCCGTGTCCCGTCAATAGGATCAATTAACCAAAAAGTATCACTGCTTAATATAGGTAGCGGCTGCTCTTCAAATACTATAGCTATTTGAGAAGTTAAGGTTTGTAGAGTTTGATAAATTATTTTACTAATTTCCTTATCGGCATTAGTGACTACTGACCCATCTGATTTAGTATCAGTCAATATTCCTGCCTTTTTTATATCTAATGCAACCTTACCGGTATTAATAATTAAATCTTTTAAAGCATTAATTAAATTGTCATTCATAATTATTTATTTAACATCTTTGCAGCTGTATCATCTTCTAACCACTGACCGGTATTTAAAAACGTAGATTGCTGCAACTCAGCGATTTGATGATCAGGTGACCCCGGTAACATTTGCCATCCCAAATATTCAATTCCATAATACCCTATATCAACCATACTTAAATAAGAGTCCATATTTTCTAAATCTTTTTTATTATTTGCAAAAATTACTATTTTTTTAGGTTGTTTTGGTATAATTTTTAAGAACTCTATAAGAGTTTTTACTCTATTTATATTACCGGTAAATATTATACCTAAATAAAAAATAGGGGCTCCAGCATCGCTTGGATTAAATCTAAATACATCTTTATCATTAACCTTATTAGTAAAATTAATATTGAGTCCGTAAAGTAAGGTATATAACCATCCTTCATAATTTTCAATTAAATTACATGGAACCGTTATTTCTTGAAGACCTAAAACTGTTGCACCTTGCTGTTTCATCTTATTAATTAAATCTACCCACTTAGATTCAACAAGCATCATTTGACGCTGCACTATCAATTTTGCAATAGTTTTATTAACTGATGCGTTATCCGCTGCAAGACTATATAAATATTTAGTAAAATTTATATAAGAATTATCCTGATATCGAAATAATTTGGATTTCGGTGTTATAATAGTATTATCTATATTTATAAGTACCAGCGTATCTGCATCTATCTTCGGTAATAAATTTTTCATTGTTACTGAATCTACGGAGTAAGTAGGAATAATTTGACCGTAGCCCGCATACGAAATAACTAAGCAAAGTAAACTCAATAAAACTTTATTTATTCGTGTCATAAGGATTTTTACCTTTCGCATTATTATTCTTTAAAGGTGGATTATTTCTTTTTAGCTTATTTATTTGAGGTATTAAATCACCAATGGTTTTATTATAATATGCAGCATCTTTATTTTCCGGGGTATTTTTATTATTATAATGATAACCAATAAATAATATATTAGAACTATAACTATTAAGTTGAAATTCCATTGAGCTTAGCAATTCTACGCTACTACTAATCATTATAAAGCATTTCGGTATAAAATTCATTTGAACAAGGAAATTGATCATCATTTCCGCTTCCGATATATTATTACTCGTCAATATACCCTTATAAAATACCGGATAAGTATTAGCAAAACTGTCTAAATTATTAAAAATAATATAATTATTGTTTGGAAAACTATTTGAAAAATCAATATCGAAATTTTTCTTTAAATAATCGGCAAACCATATTTCAAATTTAGGAATATTATTAAAATTACCGGTAAAGCCATCATTTACTGCTATTATAGGGATTTTGCTATTACTCATTTCATTTACAAAATTTGGAAAATCAGATTCTTGTAATTCTTTCTTATAACTATCATTAGTTAAAATCAATTGATTTATATAAATAGCTTTTGGATTTTTATTAAAATTACGCAAAAGAGGAGTTAGTGTAAGATAAATATCTTTATCAATTTGTTCACCAATAGGCACTAAAGACTTAAACAAAAATTCATCTAAAACCGTTACTACTAATAAATCCTGAGGTACATAATTTTTATTATAATTTTCTTTAAAATCTTGTTTTATTTTATCTAAGTTATCTACTTCGATAATCTCTGCACAAGCTATAGACGTAATAAATAATATTAGAATAAATATATATTTTTTAAACATTTATGGTTCCGTTTTTTAAAGGTAGCGTGTCATACCGTGGTAAAGCCACGGTATGACAATTGTTATATATTAGTGTTACCACATCATACTTCTAATATCAATCCATATTAAACTATAATATGGTAAATATGTTTATGTTTGAAAGTTTTTTTAGTTCGCTTGGTGGTACTGTTGGAAATGCATTTGGCGACGGCATATTTTCAAGCGTGGGAAGATTTGCTGGTAAAATGCTCGGGGAGTATTTAGATCAACTAAATCATGAACCGATAGAATATGATAATATTAAAAATTTCAAAGAAAGCTTTAAGTACGTAACGGCAAATTATGGCGAAGCTATACCTCTAATTTTCGGTACTGCAAGAGTTAACGGAAAAATAATTTGGGCAGACACAATAAAAGAAGTCGCAAATAGTACCCGTCATAAAGAATATTTCCATTATTTTCATAACTTAAAATCCGTTACTAATTTCACTGAATATAGCTATTTCTTTTCTTTTGCAGTTAGTATTTGTGAGGGAGAAATTACTGAAATTAATAGAGTATGGGCGGGTGATGAAGTTATAAATTTAGGTAAGTATAATTTTAGATTATATAAAGGATCAGAAACGCAATTACCTGATCCTTTAATTGAAACCAACTTAGGTATCGGTAAAACTCCTGCTTGTAGATCACTTAGCTATATAGTATTTGAAGAATTATTTCGGCAACATTATTCCACATTGCTCATTTGAGGTAACAAGAAAACCAAATATTTATTTACCGAGTAATTATGCAAAAGTTGAAAATTTAATCAGTAGCATTAACATGATCCCGGAATCAGGGGAATTTGTTTACGATACGGAAGTTCAATATAAAACTCAAGAAAGTTCTTACGGCGGTGTTATAAGCCATGAGGCTATTAACTCCTATAATCATTATAATATTGCAGATAGCGTATTTAGTCTTAATCAGCTGCAAAACACCTGCCCTAATATTAAATGGATAGCACCTGTAGTTTCTTGGTTCGGCGATAGTTTAAGATATAGGCTATTGCAGCATAAAACCGGCTATAGAGTTTAACGACCCTCTAACCTCATATTCATGCACTTGGCAAGTCGGTAGTTATAATAGAGAGAATGCTAAAATTATCTCTAAAGATTAGCGTGACAACCCTCATTACGGCGGCACGATTAATGATGCTAGTTTAGTGCGTTACTTAACCGAGTTAAAAAGACGTAATTTAAAAATTATGTTTTATCCAATGTTTTTCATGGATTTATCAGATAAACCGTGGCGTGGACATGTAACAGATTCTGCAAATGCAGTAAGCAATTTTTTCATAAAGCGGACGGTTATAATAATTTCATCCTGCACTACGCACGACTTGTTAAAGATTATGTCGATGCCTTTATAATCGGCTCGGAGCTGATCGGCATAACTTCTATAAAAGATGCAGCCAATAATTTTCCGGCAGTAAGCGAGCTTTGTAATCTTGCACATTTAGTAAAAAAATAGTAGGAAGTAATGTACAAGTTACTTATGCTGCCGATTGGTCGGAATATCATCGCACTAGCGGTGGCTGGTATAATCTAGATCCGTTATTTACCTCCCCTTATATCGATTTTGTAGGTATAGATGCTTATTTCCCTTTAACTAGTTCTTTAAGTTCTCAGATAACTAAAGAAGAAATTATGAAAGGTTGCCGTTCAGGCAAGGGTATGATTATTATTTAGACGGTAACGGTAATAAACAGCCTCTATCTACTGCTTATGCTTGGAAGAATATAGGGTATTGGTGGGAAAACCATCATTATAATCCTGATGGGAATCGAACGGCTTGGGAGCCGAAAACGAAAAAAATATGGTTTACCGAGTTTGGATTTCCGTCAATAGATAAAGCTCCAAATCAGCCAAACGTTTTCTTTGATCCTAAATGCACGAATGGCGGTAGCCCTAAATATTCCTCGGCAGGTACGGATTTCTCTGTACAACGCACGGCTATTAAAGGATTTATAGAATATTGGCAAATGCAAGAATATATAGAAGAAATGTTTTTATGGACTTGGGATGCACACCCCTACCCTGCATGGCCACACGGTAATATTTGGAGCGATAATCATTTATGGGAAAAAGGACATTGGATTAACGGTAAGTTCGGAGTTTGTAGTCTTGCCGAGATAATCCTTGAGCTATCTGCTAGAAGCGGTATTGACCTACAAAAAATCGATATTTCTACTATTGACGAAGTGGTAGACGGTTTTATTTTGAATAAAATTTTATCTACAATAGATGTTATTAATTCTCTAAGAATATTTTACTTTTTTGATATGATAGCAAGCGAATGTGAAAAAATTAAATTTCTGAAGCGAGGAGCAGGTAATTTAGAGTATCTAAGCAGTGAGAGCTTAATAAAAATTTCAGATAATAGTTATTTAAAGCAAACGGAAATACCTGAAGAAAATATTATTAGCAAACTTAGTATTAATTTTATCGATAGGTTTAATAATTATACTAATTCCTATTGTTACATAAGTAATGAAGCAGGTTCAAATAGTCCAACCCTTAACGTCAAAATCCCTATTATCTTATCACTACCCGAAATAGAGAGGATAGGAGGATTAATTTTAAAAAATGCTTCTATTGAGAGCAAAGTAATTAAATTCCTAATACCAGCAATCTTTCATGGATTCAAACCAAGATAATTTATCTTCTTATTATTTGCCTACTGCAAATATTTTATCCGGTTTTGAGAAAACCGTAAATGAACAAGCTAAATGTATTATACTTGACTTACCTTTTAATATAGTATAGGGAAATGATCAGCCTTATCTAGCAGTTTATTTACAAAGTAATATTAATGAAGCCTTATATGTATCTACAGACGGCAGAGATTATACCAAAATAGCAAATTTAACTAATCGAACTTTCATAGGAAGCGTAGTGGGTTTTGCTTCTGATAATATTACTATTAATTGTAAAAATTTTGAAACGCTAGTTAATTATGATTGGAATTTGGCAGCTTTCAGTCTAGAAATTATAAAATTCAAAAGATGGGGGAAATTAGATACCGATACTTATAAAATAAGCGAAATAGTTAAAGGCGAATTTGCAACGCAAAACTTAATTCACTCTCATTTTCATCATGAAAATTTTATTTTACTTAAAAAGAATTTTAATATCATACCCGTAGCTAAAAAATATATTTTAAAGTCGGTAACCTATCACCTATAGAAATTACTTTCCAAAACAAAGCAGGGTTATAGGTTTGCATAAAGGAATAGAAAAAATTACGGACGGTTATTTCAATTCCTCAATCTCTCTTTCGGTTAAACCTGTAAATTCAATAATTTCATCTAAAGGCTTATTTTTCCTTAACATTTTTTTTCACCATCTCAGCTAATTTCATTTCACCAATTTGTATGCCTTTTTCTATACCTTCTTGAAGCCAATGATGTGCAATACTTCCCATAATCTTCTCTTCTACTTTAGGATTTAAACATGTTTTAAGCATATTTTCTAACTCTATTTTATCAGTTTGATCTATTTTAGTCAAAGAGTAACTCAAAGCACTTTTTATATAATCAACACCAGTATTAGAATTAGCAATTATTGTCAAACAACTAGATATTTCTTGCCATTTATCAAATAAATTAGTTTTGTGAACATATTTCATTAGAATCTGTAAAACAGCTAGCCAAGAATTTTCTTTTAATTTCTCATCAGGTATATTTTGTAAATCTATAAGTTGATAATCATTGCTCCAAGTAGCTTTTACTAATTCACTATTTTCAAATAAGTCCCATAAATTTAAAGAAGCAGTATATTTTTGATTATCATTAAAAAATACTAACGGATATATAAACGGAAATTTCTTGGAACTAGGATACAAATTCGAGTACCACTCAGCGATATTTAACATAACCCCGATTATGGATAAGGAATAGAGAGGAAGGAAGGTTGCAAGAGTTATTAAACCTTATATAAATAGGGCACTGAAGGAGTAAAATAAAGGTTTAATAACATGTGTAAATATACTACAATATTTTGTATAGTAGATAAATTTTGTAAAATTTATGAGAAATGGGTAAAACATCAATTGCTGAAAAGTAATAAGCAAAGATTTAGAGAAGGTAAGCTTTCCTTAAGTGAAGAACTCTCAATAATGATTTTTACCATTTTAGTGCATATAAACATTTAAAAGCTTATTACCAAAACTTTATTATTAATGGTAATTTGTTCAGGAATCCACCTTGTTATGAGAGATTTGTTCAGCTTATTCCTTCATTATTTCTGCCATTGATTGTGATGTTACATTACTTAAGTGGGAAAAGAACGGGAATTTATTATGCAGATTCCACACATTTTGCAGTATGTAAAAATATCAGAATTAATTCTAACAGAACTTTTAATAATCTTGCAAAAATGGGACGTAGTTCTGTCGATTGGTTTTTTGGATTCAAGCTTCATATGATAATCAATGATAAGGGAGAAATTATTGCTGTTAAAATTACCAAAGGTAATGTTGATGACAGAATTGCATTTGAAGCAATGGTTATCAAAAAGGTCTAAAAGGTAAGTGTTATGATGATAAGGAGTTTATTTCAGAAAAAATGTTTACAAAACTTTATAAGCAAGGTTTAATAAAAATTACCGGAATAAGAAAGGATATGAAAAACTATTTATTACCTCTTTTGGATAAAATCCTTTTAAGGAAGAGATTCATTATCGAAACCATTTTTGGCTACATAAAAGAGAATTTTAATTGTACAAGTTACGACTTAATCTGACAGAGTTGAGTAATCAGGCAGCTTGATGGGCAATCATCAAATTGTCTGATATTCTCTCTATATTACCAATATTTTTATCTATATTACCAATATTACCAATATTTTTATCTTTAGCAATATAAAGTGAATCTGTAAAAGATTGCATTGGTGTTTTACCAAAGCAATGTTTACCGGAATGAGGTCTTGCATTATTGTAACTCACAAGCCAGTTATCTATATCTGTTTGCAATTCATCAAGTGAATTATAAAATTTTTTGCGGAATAGAATGTGATAGCACTCTTCCTGCATAGTTTTATGGAAACGCTCACAGATACCGTTGGTTTGAGGACTATATGCTTTAGTTTTGGAATGATCGATATTCTCAATGCCAAGATATAGTTGGTAAGCATGGTTTTCTGGTTTTCCACAATATTCCGTACCTCTATCAGTTAATATTCTAAGCAGAGGGATATCATGGTTTGCAAAGAATGGAATAACCTTATCATTTAAGTGGTCTGCAGCTGTAATAGCCGTCTTTTCGGTATAGAGTTTACAAATAGCTACTCCTCAATAGGTATCGACAAAAGTTTGCTGATAAATACGGCCTATGCCTTTAATATTACCAACATAGTAAGTATCTTGTGAACCAAGGTAGCCAGGGTGCATAGTTTCTATTTCACCACTAGCTTCACGTTGGTTTTTAACTTTTTCAAGAACAGCAAGTTGATTATCACTTAAAACAATACCATCATTTGCTACTTTAGTCTCTAGAGCTTTTAGACGTTTTTTGAAACTTTCTAAATCATGACGTAACCACACAGATCTAACTCCGCCACCAGAAATGATTATCCCACTCTTGCGTAATTCATTAGCAGCACGTTCCTGACCAAATGCTGGAAATTCAACAGCTATATTAACTACAGCATCCTCTATATTTGCGGGCACACGATTCTTAATGCAAGCTTTACGTCTAGTCATCTCATATAGAGCTTCCCCCCTCCCCACCTTGATCATGGAGCTCTTTGTAACGATAAAATGTATCCCTGCTATAACCCATTACTTTGCAAGCTTGTGATACATTCCCTAATTGTTCAGCGAGTTTTAATAAACCGATTCTTGGCTTTATGATTTTTTCTTGATATGTTGTCATCTGACAGTCTCCTTTTTAGTAGGTTGTTAAAACTTGCCAGGTACTATCTTATCTTTTTTCTTCGTACCCAACAATCCTTAACTGTCAGATCAATTCTTTACTTTTACAATTAAACCTTGCTTATAAAGTTTTGTAAACATTTTTTCTGAAATAAACCCCTTATCATCATAACACTTACCTTTTAGACCTTTTTTGATAACCATTGCTTCAAATGCAATTCTGTCATCAACATTACCTTTGGTAATTTTAACAGCAATAATTTCTCCCTTATCATTGATTATCATATGAAGCTTGAATCCAAAAAACCAATCGACAGAACTACGTCCCATTTTTGCAAGATTATTAAAAGTTCTGTTAGAATTAATTCTGATATTTTTACATACTGCAAAATGTGTGGAATCTGCATAATAAATTCCCGTTCTTTTCCCACTTAAGTAATGTAACATCACAATCAATGGCAGAAATAATGAAGGAATAAGCTGAACAAATCTCTCATAACAAGGTGGATTCCTGAACAAATTACCATTAATAATAAAGTTTTGGTAATAAGCTTTTAAATGTTTATATGCACTAAAATGGTAAAAATCATTATTGAGAGTTCTTCACTTAAGGAAAGCTTACCTTCTCTAAATCTTTGCTTATTACTTTTCAGCAATTGATGTTTTACCCATTTCTCATAAATTTTACAAAATTTATCTACTATACAAAATATTGTAGTATATTTACACATGTTATTAAACCTTTATTTTACTCCTTCAGTGCCCTATTTATATAAGGTTTAATAACTCTTGTAACCTTCCTTCCTCTCTATTCCTTATCCATAATCGGGGTTATTTAATAAAATGAACCTATAAAACTTAGTTTTTATAGGTTTTACTGGATTTCCGCTTCCGCGGGGATGACATATAGGGTTTTTCAAAAATTGTCCGATACTATAATTCTAACCTCCCGAACGTCCGACTTTCAAATCTAGCTCTTTTAAATCGAATTTTATATCGATTATTGCTCCCTCTTCTTCTCTGTTCGCTATATCTAGAATGCCGCAATGTTCTTCTACTATTCTTTTGACTATAGCAAGCCCTACTCCCATACCTTTAATGCTGGTCGTAACATAGCTTTCGGTAGCTTTGCCTATTAGCTCAGGCGGGAATCCTTTACCGTTATCTATTACAATAACACTAATAAAATCGTCTTTAGCATCTATAGTAACTTCTATTTTCCCGGATTCTCGCCCTCCTATTGACTCTTCTGCATTTTTCAACAAATTTATCATAACTTGATTTATTTGGGTAGCATCACACATAAAATCAAATTGATCTACGTTAGACTCAAGTTTATACAAAATATTATCATTAAGTAATTTACGTGCTTCAACAATATGCTTAACTAAATAAACTAATTCACTCTTCGTAAATTTAGGAGCAGGAAGACGTGCAAAAAGAACAAATTCGGATACTATATTTTTAATATCGTTAGTATGGCGAATAATCATTTTTAAATAACTTTCAAATTCTGCCCTTTCCTTAATTTCAGGACTAAATTTCTTAAGCAGCCTTTCAGAAGCAAGTAAAATAGGAGTTAACGGGTTCTTGATTTCATGGGCTACTTTTTTTGCAACATCCGACCAAGCCATAGCCCTCTGTGCTATAACTAAATCGCGCTGCTGGCGGGAAAGCTGCTTAATCATTCTATTAAATGCCGCATAAAGCGTTCCTATTTCGTCTTTATCTACTTCATTTTCAGGTACTTGCACCGTTAAATCACCATCTTTAACTTTGTCGGTTGCAGTAACTAATTTTTTAATAGGTTTTACTATTTTAGCAGTAAATATAACCCCGAAACTTATAGCTACAAAAAGAAGTAATAAGGCAATAAAGATAAACATTATAGAGAACTTAATCTGTATATTATCTATTTCATTTTTAAGGCTATTATACTCGGCAGCTGCTCCGTTAGTTGCATCTACATGGTCGATAATTTTATTATCTACTAATCTACCGATTAATAAATACACATCATTATATTCTTTTAATTTAATCAGCATCCTTATTTTGGTTGGATCGGATTTTACTTCCACCGGTTCACCTAAATCCGCTTTTTTAATTAAATGTGCAGGGATAGTTGCAAATGATAATGAAAAACTTAAATAACTATTAGCTACTATAGTATTAGTAGATTTGTTTAAAACTATAGCTTCATCAAGCGAACGCATTTCTGCTTCAGTATTAAGTGTTTTAGTAAATAAAGCGGGATTGTGAATTAAATCGTAATACATATCGCTTAAATCTTCAGCAACGGCTAAAGCCGTTTCTTTTAGCTGTAATTTATGCTCGGCAATATAAGATTCTGCAACTATCACGGATTGGTCAAGAACTGTAGAAATCTTCTTATCAAACCAAGCTTGAACACTAAGATTAAAAAAATAAACAGAAAATACCGAAACAATTATAGTTGGAATAGCTGCAACTAAACTAAAGGCAATTACAATACGATTTTGTAATTTAGAACTATCATTATTATTATTTTTAGTAAAAAATTTTTGAGTTAGTAAAACACCTAAAATTAAAAAAATTGCTAAATCAACTAATAAAAATCCAATAATCGTACTAAAATTCTTCGATTCTAAAGATATCACATAAGAAGTAGCACAGGCAAAAATAACGGCAGCCGCTATTAAAGTAAAAATCAGCATTCTACTAGAAAAATAAGAATGTAAATTTTGTTTAAGATAACTAAGCATAGATACTGTTTATATAACTATAACCGTTCTTTATAACATAAAAAAAGTCAATTGGGAATATTTCAAGTTTTAAATACCTTATTGTATTTCTGCGGAGGCGTTGCTGCGTGGGTACTTAATCGTCATTGCGAGCAGGCATTGTTGCGTGGACCGGTAAAACCCACTGTGTCACCCGTGGTCAAGCCACGGGATGACAGAAGTAAAATTGATCCACGCAACAATGCTTTGCGAGTAGCCGTAGGCTTCTGAGATTGCTTCGTCAATTGCTATGCAATTTCCTCACAATGACGGAAAATTACGAAGCAATCTATAGTCAATTCAGCCCCATTTGGTGACAGGCGTGAGAGTAGAGCAATAATAGGCGAAAGGGCGAACAACGTACTACCTCGTTCAAATCAATTGACTATATAACAAAAAAGCTAGAAATATTAATATTTCTAGCTTTTTCTAGCTTTATATTTAGTATTTAAATAGTTTGAAATTTTATTCATCAAACATTTTTTTACGAGCAAATTTTCTCTGTCTTCTCGCTGCTTCTTGTGCTTTACGAACACGCTTCGCTGAAGGTGTTTCATAATAACGCTGTTCTTTCATCTTACGAAAATAAAGCTCTCTTTGTAGCTTTTTCTTAAAATTCTTAAGCGTATTATCACAATTACCGGCGTGAACATTTACTAGTATCACTAAAATTACTCTCCTTAAAAGATATTGTGGTTTATTGAACTATACCCTATAATTAAGTTATATGTCAAGGTTAAAAATATGAGCATTCAAGAAGAACACCATATCAAAAAAATAAGCTTCGTGCAATCTTTATTAGAATTATTACCGTTTAATGAATGGAATAATAAGCTATTCGAAAAAGCAGAAGAAAAATGCGGCTTTGCAAAAGGTTATGCTTTAATAGTTTTTCCGGAAGGTTTATCTGAAATAGTAGAATTCTTTGAAAGCTACTTAGATAATATTATGTTAGAAAGCTTAAACACAATAGAAGAACCAAAAAAAATAAGAGAGAAAATATTTTTAGCCGTAAAGATCAGAATCAAAAACGTGCTTCCTATTATTCATAGTAAGAATGCCGCTTATTTTGCATTAAACCCAATGCAAGGCACTCAAGTTGCATTCCGTAGTTGTGATGCTATTTGGCGTTATGCCGGCGATAAATCTCTTGATTTTAACTATTATACCAAAAGAGGCTTATTACTCTCGGTTTATGTCTCATCTATTCTTTTTTATATCCAAGACGAATCGGAAAATTATATTGAAACTGATAAATTTATTGAGACTGCCTTAGAAAATATAGTAAAAACTTTCTCACAGATGAAAAAATTACTTGATCCTTCAAATATCCCCATAGTTAGAATGTTTACGTAGAATATACTTAAATGGGGTAAAATATATTTTTGTGTAATATTAATTATTTAGTAGGCTTTAAATAAATACATGATTAATAATTGACACTATATGTATATTATAATATTCTATCTTAGAATTTAAGTGATATAATTATGAAAGCTTTACATAGTAGCATTGATAAAAATGGTAGGTTATTAATTCCTCATCAAATTAGAAACGCTATGAAACTTAAAGCCGGCGATTCTTTCATTATAAATAAAGTTAATAATGAACTACATTTAGTAACTCTTCATAAGGCTGAAAAAGAAGCTCAAGCATTGTTTAAACAACATGGCTCTAAATCAGAATCATTTGTTGATGAATTTTTAAAGCAGAAATATCAAGAAGCAAATAAAGAAAATTCTAAGTTTTAATTTGTGGTTCGATAATGTCTTCTCATAACGATAAATCTGTGATTCTAGATAGCTCTTCCTTGATAGCTTTACTTGCTGAAGAAAAAGGACAGGAAAAAATTATAGAAGTACTACCTTACGCTGTAATGAGTACTGTAAATATTGCAGAAGTAGTAAAATTCTTGATAGACCGAAAAGGTTTAACAAGAGAGCAAACACATAAGCTAATACCAAATCTTATTCCAACAATTTTACCGTTTGATGAGGAGCAAGCTTTTTTAAGCGGAGAGCTAATAACTAAAACTAAACAACTAGGATTATCACTTGGTGATAGAGCTTGTCTTGCTCTATCAAAAATTATCCCGTATATACAGCAGATAAAGCTTGGGCTAGCTTGCAATTAAGTTGCAATATTGTTTTGATTCGCTAATTTTTATCAAAAAAATATTTTTATAGAGCTTAAATGCTTCATTTAAAAAACTTTTCTGATTCTTTTGCTGATAACCACTGTGGTTGTTGTTCAATATTTGCCGCTGTTTTCCCCCAATAATTATCTTTAAGATTTTCTATCCAAGCTTTATCTCTTATTTCTTCAAAAGAAAGCTCATTATTTTTCTTATATTTTGAAAATATTCCTCCCACATCCGGAATAGGAGATAACATAGCTTGGTTATTATTAATTTTCTTATTAATAATATTAATGTTAAAAGGTTCTCTGATTTTCATTTGTTCATTAAAATTAAATAGTTTAGTACAAATTATGTATTTATCTCTTAGTCATTATCTATTATAATAGACCAAACTATTATAATAGATAATGACAAATACTAAATATTATCCTGAAGTTAGTTCGAATGCTGATTTTGCAGGCTTAGAGCGAGAAATACTAAAATTTTGGCAAGACAATAATATATTCCAAAAATCTATTGACGATAGGAATGGAGAGGCGGAATTTATTTTTTATGACGGTCCACCTTTTACAAACGGTTTGCCGCATTACGGTCACTTGCTTACCGGCTTTGTTAAAGACGTGTATGCTAGATACCAAACCGTAAAAGGTAAGAAAGTCGAGCGTCGCTTTGGCTGGGACTGCCACGGTCTACCTGCTGAAATGCAATCAGAGAAAGAACTTGGTATTTCAGGACGTCTTGCAATAACTAATTTCGGTATAGAGAAGTTTAATGCACATTGCAGAGCTTCGGTAATGAAATATGCTAACGATTGGGAAGAATATGTAACTCGTCAAGCAAGATGGGTGGATTTTAAAAATTCTTATAAAACGATGGATAAGAATTTTATGGAATCCGTCCTTTGGGCGTTTAAAGAACTATATAATAAAGGGCTATTATACGAGTCAATGCGGGTAATGCCTTATTCTTGGGCATGCGAAACACCGCTTTCTAATTTTGAAACAAGGCTTGATAATTCTTATCGTGAGAGAGCAGATAAAGCAATAACGGTGAGTTTTGTACTATGTCATCCCGTGGTCGTAGCCACGGGATCTTTTAAAGAATACCGTATACTCGCTTGGACGACTACGCCTTGGACATTGCCATCGAACCTAGCCCTCACAGTCGGTAGTGATATAGATTATGCATTAGTCCCCAAAAATGGTGTTTGTTATATTATAGCTGCTTCTTCCGTCTCTAAATATGCTAAAGAATTAGGACTTAGCGGTGAGGAAAATTTTGAGATAATTAAAGGCTCAGAGCTTCAGGGATTAAGTTATAAGCCTTTATTCGACTATTTCGAGAATCATCCAAACAGCTTCAAGATATTTGCAGGTGATTTCGTGGTTGAGGGTGACGGCACGGGCGTTGTTCATATGGCTCCAGGCTTTGGTGAAGATGACCAAATACTTTGTGAATCAAAAGGGATCTCACTTGTTTGCCCTGTTGATAATAGCGGTAAGTTTACCAAAGAAATTCCTGATTTAGAGGGTTTGCAAGTATTTGACGCAAATGACAAAATAATTATCAAACTGAAAGAGCAAGGAAATTGGCTAAAAACCGAGCAGTATATTCATAATTATCCTCATTGCTGGCGAACAGATACACCTCTTATATATAAGGCTGTTCCGTCATGGTATGTAAAGGTTACACAGTTTAAAGATAGAATGGTAGAATTAAATCAGCAAATAAATTGGATTCCATATCACGTTAAGGATAATTTATTCGGTAAGTGGCTTGAAAATGCCCGTGATTGGTCAATAAGCCGTAATAGATTCTGGGGAACGCCGCTGCCTATATGGAAATCAGACGATCCAAAATATCCACGCATAGATGTTTACGGCTCTATAGAGGAATTAGAGAAAGATTTCGGAGTTAAAGTTACTGATTTACATCGTCCGTTTATCGACGAACTTACTAGGGCCAATCCTGATGATCCAACCGGTAAATCAACAATGCGTAGAATCGAAGACGTGTTTGATTGCTGGTTTGAAAGCGGCTCAATGCCATATGGGCAAGCCCATTACCCTTTTGAAAATAAAGAATGGTTTGAGGATCATTTTCCGGCTGATTTTATAGTTGAGTATTCAGCTCAAACACGCGGATGGTTCTATACTTTAATTGTGCTATCTACCGCTTTATTTGATCGTCCACCATTTTTAAATTGTATATGCCACGGCGTAATTTTGGATGCTACAGGTCAAAAACTTTCAAAGCGTCTTAATAACTACGCCGATCCGCTGGAGCTATTTGATAAATACGGCTCAGATGCCTTAAGAGTTACTATGTTATCTTCAAACGTTGTTAAAGGTCAGGAGCTATTAATTGATAAAGACGGTAAGATGGTGTTTGATACGCTTCGTCTATTTATCAAACCTATATGGAATGCTTACCATTTCTTTACGATGTATGCTAATGCCGATTCACTTAAAGGCGAGCTTAATTTTGCTTCCGAAAACGTGCTTGATGTTTATATATTATCCAAGCTTAAAATAGCCGTACAAAAAATTGAAGAGAGCTTAGATAATTTCGATACGCAAACGGCTTATCATGCAGTTTCAGAATTTTTTGAAGTATTGAATAACTGGTATATAAGACGAAGTAGAGCTAGATTTTGGAAAAGTGAAAAAGATACAGATAAGCAAAATGCTTATAATACTCTGTATTCATGCCTTGAAACCATGGCTATTGCGATGTCAGCACTAGTGCCTATGATTTCGGAGGCGATATATAAGGGATTACGTCATTGCGAGGACACTCTGTCATCCCGTGGCCCTAGTGGCTTGTCATCCCGTGGCTTGACCACGGGATCCAGTAAATCAATAAACAACAACACTACAAGTTGTTTTTTGGATCCGGTGGTCAAGCCACGGGATGACACCCCATCAGTACCTCGCAACGACGAGATTAGTGTACATCTCTGCAACTACCCTACTCTCTCAGACTTTGAAATAAATCACGAGCTAGTTGCTACTATGGATAATGTGCTTGATATTTGCAGTAATAGCCTGTTTATCCGAAGCACTGAAAATATCAGAGTAAGGCAACCACTAGCTAGTATAACTATCATTAGTAAACATAATGATAACCTTAAAGATTTTGAAGATTTAATTAAAGATGAAATTAATGTTAAGGCGGTAATTTATCGTGACGATCTAGAGAATTACGCAAGCAAAAAACTATCGATTAATTTCCCAATGCTTGGTAAACGTTTGCCGCATAAAATGAAAGAGATTATAGCCGCTTCTAAAAAAGGTGAGTGGGAAGCTATCGCAGGCGGTTTAGCTATATGCGGTGAAACCTTAAATAGTGACGAATATAAGCTAGTTTTAGAGCCATATTCACATATTAAAGGAGCAGCAAGTTTTGAGAATAATAGTAGCTTGTTAATACTTGATTTAGAGCTAACACCTGAGTTAATAGAAGAAGGATACGCAAGAGACATTGTACGCTTCATACAACAGGCTCGAAAAAATGCCGATTTTTCTATAACTGACAGGATTTTAATTGAGATAATAAGCGAGTTTGATTTATCCAAGATAATTGATAATTATGGAGACTTTATTAAAGAACAAACTTTAGGCGAGTTTGCTAAAAATTTCACGCCTGATTATGTAAGTAAAGTAGAATTAGAGAACCATCAAATACAACTTAAAGTTAAGAGATCGTAAATTATTTTACTATCAATTAAGATATTGATAATTTACTTAGATTAATCTATAGTACGCACGCTATAAATTAATTTAAGGTAAATTATGCATAAAAGCTTCTCTTTTAAAGCTCTAAGAAATTCTTTGAAAACTGAAAAACAAAAATGATAGTCTTTATGAAACGGTTCCTTCAAGGTCGTTTAGATTTAGTTAAATATTTTATTGAAGAAAAAGGGTTTGATGTTAATACTACAATTGATGATCCTGTATACGGAAGTGCTATATTTAAGTATTGCTACTATGGAGGAGCATACTGATGTAGTAAGTAGGTACATACTATGCTAATATATATGTTATAAATAATAAAATAAATTATGGCAAGCAGTTACAGTTACGATTTAAGAATGAAACTATTCAAAGCTCTAGATGATGGGCTCTCAATTGTTAAAGCATGTAAAATATTCAATATAGGTCGTAACACTATATATAGATGGAAAACTCTTAAATGGGAAACAGGAAAAAGCAAAACCTTATGGTCCAGCAAAGGGTTATAATGCAAAAATAAATCTCAAAGAATTTGAAGAATTAATTATCTAATAATCATGATAAAACAGCTAAAGAATTAAGTATTATACTAGGTAATAGATTACAAAGAACTAGAATAAATTACTATAGAAAACTACTAGGCTACACTTATAAAAAAAAGTCATCTTCATCCCAAAAGGGATATTGGTTTAAGGAATGAATTTATAGAAAAGATACAGCAAATTTCTAAAGAAACTCTAGTATTCATTGATGAGTCAGGAATAGAAGATAATGTTTGTAGAGAATATGGATGGAGTATAAAAGGTACTAGATGTTATGGAAACAAAGTGTATCAACATAAATCCAGGATCAGTATGATAGCGGGGCTTCGTAATAATCAAATTATAGCGCCAGTAATATTTGAAGGAAATTGTAATAAAGAAATATTTACAACCTATGTAGAGACTATATTAACTAAAGAATTACATCCTGGACAAACAGTAATTATGGATAATATCAACTTCCATAAGAATAATATAATAAGAGAATTAATCGAGTCGGTTGGGTGCAGAATTTTATTCTTACCTACATATAGCCCAGACTTAAATCCTATAGAACATTATTGGTTTAAGATTAAGAACGAAATAAGAAAAGTTACGGGGCAATTCAAAGATATCAGTATGGCTGTAGAACACGTACTAAAGTTTATTTAACTGTACCTATTTCCTATGGTCTAGCTATACATTACTTAAGTGGGAAAAGAACGGGAATTTATTATGCAGATTCCACACATTTTGCAGTATGTAAAAATATCAGAATTAATTCTAACAGAACTTTTAATAATCTTGCAAAAAGGGGACGTAGTTCTGTCGATTGGTTTTTTGGATTCAAGCTTCATATGATAATCAATGATAAGGGAGAAATTATTGCTGTTAAAATTACCAAAGGTAATGTTGATGACAGAATTGCATTTGAAGCAATGGTTATCAAAAAGGTCTAAAAGGTAAGTGTTATGATGATAAGGGGTTTATTTCAGAAAAAATGTTTACAAAACTTTATAAGCAAGGTTTAATAAAAATTACCGGAATAAGAAAGGATATGAAAAACTATTTATTACCTCTTTTGGATAAAATCCTTTTAAGGAAGAGATTCATTATCGAAACCATTTTTGGCTACATAAAAGAGAATTTTAATATTACTCCTTCCAGACATCGATCACCTATTAATTTCTTTACTTCTCTATTCTCTGCTCTTATTGCTTACCAACTTAAACCTAATAAACCATGTATTTCTTATCCATAATCGGGGTTATATATAAAGATATTTGCAAATTATTAATTAAGCATGAAGCTGATACTTCGAGATTTAAGCATAATAATGATAAGCATAAGAAAATATATAGCAATTATAGAAAAGTTAAAAGCAGAAATAATACAAGAAACAAGCATAAATAATGTAAATGTTTCTGAGGCTAATATTGAAACTAAAACAGGTTCTAGATTAGGAGAAACTGCTAAATCAAAATTCTTTTCACTTGATGAAATTAATACACTTGGTGAAAGTCAAACTCCTTTAGGCGGTGATATAAAAAATATAAAAGATATATTTAATTCTGAGCTTGAATAATGTTATTCCTACGGAGACAGGAAAGTATTGTTGAGTAGATACCCAATTCGTCATTGCGAGGAAAAACTATAAGTTTTGACGAAGCAATCTCAGGAGTTTGTTATTATTTGTAAAAGTAAAGAATTGATCTGACAGTTAAGGATTGTTGGGTACGAAGAAAAAAGATAAGATAGTACCTGGCAAGTTTTAACAACCTACTAAAAAGGAGACTGTCAGATGACAACATATCAAGAAAAAATCATAAAGCCAAGAATCGGTTTATTAAAACTCGCTGAACAATTAGGGAATGTATCACAAGCTTGCAAAGTAATGGGTTATAGCAGGGATACATTTTATCGTTACAAAGAGCTCCATGATCAAGGTGGGGAAGGGGAAGCTCTATATGAGATGACTAGATGTAAAGCTTGCATTAAGAATCGTGTGCCCGCAAATATAGAGGATGCTGTAGTTAATATAGCTGTTGAATTTCCAGCATTTGGTCAGGAACGTGCTGCTAATGAATTACGCAAGAGTGGGATAATCATTTCTGGTGGCGGAGTTAGATCTGTGTGGTTACGTCATGATTTAGAAAGTTTCAAAAAACGTCTAAAAGCTCTAGAGACTAAAGTAGCAAATGATGGTATTGTTTTAAGTGATAATCAACTTGCTGTTCTTGAAAAAGTTAAAAACCAACGTGAAGCTAGTGGTGAAATAGAAACTATGCACCCTGGCTACCTTGGTTCACAAGATACTTACTATGTTGGTAATATTAAAGGCATAGGCCGTATTTATCAGCAAACTTTTGTCGATACCTATTGAGGAGTAGCTATTTGTAAACTCTATACCGAAAAGACGGCTATTACAGCTGCAGACCACTTAAATGATAAGGTTATTCCATTCTTTGCAAACCATGATATCCCTCTGCTTAGAATATTAACTGATAGAGGTACGGAATATTGTGGAAAACCAGAAAACCATGCTTACCAACTATATCTTGGCATTGAGAATATCGATCATTCCAAAACTAAAGCATATAGTCCTCAAACCAACGGTATCTGTGAGCGTTTCCATAAAACTATGCAGGAAGAGTGCTATCACATTCTATTCCGCAAAAAATTTTATAATTCACTTGATGAATTGCAAACAGATATAGATAACTGGCTTGTGAGTTACAATAATGCAAGACCTCATTCCGGTAAACATTGCTTTGGTAAAACACCAATGCAATCTTTTACAGATTCACTTTATATTGCTAAAGATAAAAATATTGGTAATATTGGTAATATAGATAAAAATATTGGTAATATAGAGAGAATATCAGACAATTTGATGATTGCCCATCAAGCTGCCTGATTACTCAACTCTGTCAGATTAAGTCGTAACTTGTACATATTATTTCATGAGATTGCCACGCAGCCTACGGCTGCTCGCAATGACGATGTGCTATCCATGCTGGAGTGATATCAACTACTTTATGCAAACTCCAATAATACCTGCCCTCTTACAACATTATCCTTTTCATTAACAAAAATTTTAGCTATTTTTCCGTCTCTTTCAGCTAAAATAAGATTTTCCATTTTCATAGCAGTTAAAATCATAATTTCTTGTCCTGCCGTCACTTCCTGCCCTTCTTTTACCTTTATTGCAGCAATCTGACCGCTTAGAGGAGCTTGTAGTTCGGAGCTTTCTTCCACCACTACTTTTGAGACCATCAACGCTTCAAGTTCTGATATACGAGGAGAGCGTACAAAGGCTTTTACGCTAATACCGGCATGCGATAATAAATAACCGGTTCTGATATTTTCAATTTTAACATTTGTCTTTTTACCGTTAATGATAGCCGTAAAAAGTTCATTACCTAAATTCCAGTTACTACGAATATATATTCTATCGCTTTCGTGACGTATATTATAGCCGTTTTCAACAGGTGTAATTAATACGGGGAATAGTTTATCATCGATAGTTACTACCCACCTTGTACCTATTTTGTTAGCCTGATTGTTAATATTGCCGGAAATTAAAGAAGCACGTCTTTGCTCCGATATATAAATAAAAATAGCCGTTGCTAAAAATACGGTAGTTACTTCTGAAGTTAGACTAGCCCCGGAAAAACCGTCAGGATATTCTTCTTGAATAAAGGCAGTAGAAATATCGCCACTAACAAAGCGTGGATGTAGCATTACCGCTTCTAAGAAACTGATATTATGAGCAATACCGTTAATTATATAAGAACTCAAAGCAGAACGCATTACTTCAATTGCCTGCTCTCTTGTTTCACCGTAAGTACATAATTTCGCAATCATTGAGTCATAAAACATACTTACTTCACCGCCAAGCCCAATCCCTGTATCTATACGGATATTAGGACTCTTTGCAGGTTCGGAATAAGCTATAATTCTACCGCTAGAAGGTAAGAAACCTCGGCTTGGGTTTTCGGCACAAATGCGTGATTCAAATGCCCAACCTTTTAATTTTACATCATCTTGCGTAAATGATAATTTCTCGCCGGCTGCGATTTTTATCATCTCTTCAACGATATCTATACCGGTAATTAGCTCAGTAACAGGATGCTCGACTTGCAACCTAGTATTCATCTCTAAAAAATAGAAATTTTTATTGCTATCTACTATAAACTCAACGGTACCAGCCGAATAATATCCCACTTTTTGAGATAAGGATATTACCTGCCGATACATTTCTTGCCTTATATCTTCGGTAATAAAAGAACTTGGTGCTTCTTCAATTACTTTTTGATGGTGACGCTGTATTGAACATTCCCGCTCTCCGAGACATACACTATTGCCGTATTGATCGGCAATTAGCTGAATTTCGATATGACGGGGAGTTTGAATTAACTTCTCAATAAATAATCTATCGTCACTAAAACTATTGGCTGCTTCAAGCTTTGCCGACTCAAAAGCATTTGCCATTTCAGCGGGATTATTCACTACTCTCATACCACGTCCACCGCCACCGGCAGCCGCTTTTACTATTACCGGAAAACCAATCTCTTTAGCAATATCCACCGCTTGCTTAACATCGTTTATAGTTCCCATATAACCCGGAACGGTGCTAACTCCGGCTTCTATCGCTATCTTTTTTGCTTCAATTTTATCGCCCATTTTTTTAATAGTTCCGGCACTCGGTCCTATTAAAACAACACCTTCTCTTTTAAGAATATTAGCAAAATTTGGATTTTCCGATAAAAAACCGTAACCTGGATGTACTGCACTTGCTCCACTTTCACGAATCGCCGAAATAATATTTTTAATAGATAAATAACTTTCCGTTGCAGGGGAATCACCTATATAATAAGCCTCATCTGCATGCTGCACATACATGGAGTTTGTATCTGCTTCAGAATATACTGCAACCGACTTTATCCCCATCTTTTTTAAAGTACGTATTATCCTAACGGCGATCTCGCTACGATTAGCAATTAAAATTTTATCAAATAATGGTTTATTCATAGTTTTTTGTTACAATTTTAGTTTTTGTCATTGCCAGAAAAATTACAAAGTAATTTGACGAAGCAATATCAGGAGTTTGTTATTGTTTCATAAGATTGCCACGCAGCCTACGGCTGCTCGCAATGACGATTTGGTATCCACACAGGAATAACGGTTATAACGGCAAGTTATCATGTTTCTTCCAAGGCAGTTCTACTTTTTTAGTACGCAGGAAATTTAATGCCTTACATATTCGCCATCTAGTATTTTGCGGTCTTATAATATCATCTAAATATCCCCTAGATGCCGCAACAAAAGGCGATGTTACTACTTTCCTATATTCATCGATTTTTTGTTTTTTAGCTTCAGGGTTTTTACATTCTTCCTTAAATATTATCTCGGCTGCTCCCTCTGCCCCCATAACGGCGATTTCTGAATTAAACCAAGCATAGTTTATATCGCCTCTAAGATGCTTGGAGTTCATAACTATATAAGCACCTCCGTAAGCCTTACGGGTAATTACGGTAATCTTCGGCACTGTAGCTTCCGCATAAGCGTATAACAGCTTAGCACCGTGCTTAATAATACCATCATGCTCTTGAGATGTACCAGGCAGAAATCCAGGCACATCAACAAGGCTTACTATAGGAATATTGAAAGCATCGCAAAATCTAATAAATCTTGCTGCTTTTCTCGAAGCGTTTATATCTAAACATCCTGCTAAATACAAAGGCTGATTAGCCACAAATCCTACCGGATAACCTTCCATATAACCAAAACCAATAATGATATTCTTAGCAAAATCAGGTTGTAGTTCAAAAAATTCTCCCTCATCAACTATACGCTCAACAAGCTCTTTCATATCATAAGGCTTATTAGGAGTGTTAGGTATTAACGTGCTAAGAGACATATCGACTCTATCGGCAGGATCAACAGTCGAACGAACAGGGAGAGGACTACGATTGGATGACGGAAGGAAATTAAAGAACTTACGAATTTCGAGCAATGCTTCTATATCATTGTTGAATGCAAGATCGGCAACGCCGCTTTTAGTGGTATGCATCCTAGCACCGCCGAGCTTTTCTTGGCTTACTTCTTCACCTGTAACGGTTTTTACTACATCGGGACCGGTTACAAACATATAAGAGCTATTCTTAACCATAAATATAAAATCGGTTAAGGCAGGAGAATATACCGCACCACCGGCACAAGGTCCCATAATTAGGGTAATTTGCGGGATAACACCCGAAGCTAAAACATTACGCTGAAATAATTCACCGTATCCGGCAAGAGCATCAACCCCTTCTTGAATTCTTGCTCCCCCTGAATCGTTAATACCGATTACGGGAGCACCGGTTGCTATAGCTTGATCGATAATATCGCAGATTTTCTTAGCATGATATTCGCCTAGAGAGCCGCCGAGTACGGTAAAATCTTGGCTATAAATAAATACCAATCTACCGTTTATCGTACCATGTCCCGTTACAACACCGTCACCTAAAAACTTTTTATCCTGCATCCCCAAATTATCGCATCTATGGGATACAAACATACCTGTTTCGGTAAAGCTATTCGGATCTAATAATACTTCTATGCGTTCTCGTGCAGTTAACTTACCTTTTTGATGTTGTGCGTTGATCCTAGCTTCACCGCCCCCTTGCCTTGCAATATTTTTTCTCTCATCCAGTAACTCAGGAGAGATTATATTACTTTGATTCATAGATTATTTATAGTTTTATTTTCCAAAATATCCATAATATAATATAATAATGCTAATGTGAAAAGATAATTATTTATGTCATCTACCGAAGATACCAAAGAAAAACCTTCAATAGCTAAACCGACAGCTAAATTTAATAACTTATCAAGTGCTTTAAAAAAGAATTTACAAAGAAGAAAGAAAGTACAAAAAGAAAAGAATAATAAAGAAAAAATTGATACTAGGCTCTGTAACATTTCTAATTGATGTGTTATTTTGAGGAGAATAAAATATGAATTTACATGAAGTAATAATTAAAATTAGTAAAATTTTTTCTCTTTATTATTCCCAAACAAGATATAGAGGAATCTAATAATAATATTCCTGCTAATAGAGAAGCAATGCGCGATTATTATGAAGATTTAAATAATCCTCATTAAAAAGTATTTATCTATATGCAATTTGACATATTAATATAAATTGCTAATATTATTTGACAAAAACCTTAGGTTAGGGTAATAGTTAGGAACTATGACATAATTAAAGTAATGTGACAAAATGGTAATTTATGCAAACTATGCGTACTAAACTTGGAGAAGGTGGCAGAATTGTTATCCCTGCATCATTCCGTCAGAATCTTCACCTACTACCAGGTGATGATATAGTATTACATATGAAAAAAAATATAATCTATATTACAACCCCAAATCAAGCTCTAGCTGAACTACAAGCAATGGTAAAAAATTACACTGATTCTACAGGAGAAAGAATCTCTCTTGTAGATGAATTAATAAAATCAAGACGTTTAGAAGCACGTCATGAGTAATAGAGTAGTACTTGATACTTCAGCACTTTTAGCCTTACTACAAAATGAACCAGGTAGCACAATAGTTAAGCCTTTGATACAATTTTCTTGTATGTCTACAGTAAATATTACAGAAGTATTAACTTCATTGCAACGTATGAAAATTACTATGGATACAGCTTACACCTTAGTTACAGAAATAATACCGTCTATTATTCCATTTGATCTAGAGCAAGCCGCTCATACAGCCCAATTACAACCATACACCCAACCCAAAGGCTTATCACTCGGTGATCGAGTGTGTATTACTTTAGGTATCAAACTACAAGTTCCTATATATACCGCAGATAAAATATGGGCAGAATTAAAATTAAATAATGCTGATATTAAATTGATTCGTTAATTGTAAGTATTAAAATAGAGTATTATATAATATGGACACAAACAAATTATATCTTTTCAAAGATAGACGATTTTTACCAAATTTTATAGTGCAGTTATGCGGTTGTCTTAATGATAATATATTAAAAAATGCTCTAGTAATCCTTATAACTTACAGTATTACCGATTCTTTAAGTAAATATAATAATCTACTTGTTTTAATTGCTAATGCTACTTTTGTACTACCTTTCATAATATTCGCAAGCATAGCAGGACAAATTGCCGATAAATACGAGCGTGCAAATCTTATTAAAATTATTAAGATTTGTGAAATCGGTATAATTGCCTTTGCAATTTATGGATTTCATCATAATAATCTGCTAATTCTGTTTTGTTCTATTTGCTTAATGGGTATACACTCTACTTTTTTCGGTCCAATCAAATATAGCGTATTACCTGATCACCTAAATAAAGACGAACTACTTGGAGCTAACGGCTTTGTTGAAGCCGGAACTTTTATCGGTATTTTTATCGGTACTATAATCGGCAGCTATTATACAATCAGCAATAATTTTATAATTTATTCCTTAATTACCATCGCTTTTCTTGGCTTTATTACAAGCCTTTTTTCCCCAAAATCTAAAAACGCAAATAGTGATATTAAAATAAATTTTAATATTATAGATGAAAGCATAAATATGATTAAATATACCAAAGCAAAAAAACAGATATATTTAGCTATACTTGGTATTTCATGGTTTTGGTTTATTGAAGCTGCTATAATTTCTCAAATACCTTTACTTGCTAAGATAACTTTTAAAGCCGATGAGAATGTTGCTAATTTATTTTTAGCGGTTTTCTCGCTTGGTGTTGGGGTCGGTTCGTTTTTATGTAGCAAAATATTTGAAGATGAGATTACCGTTAAATATCTATTTATTTCAGCCCTAGGCATTAGTATTTTCGGTATTGATTTATTCTTTGCAAGTAGAATTAGCTCAGTTAACTACGAACCTACTCAGCTAAAAAGTATTTTAGTATTTTTATCGAAAAGACATAATTGGCGAATAGTTATAGATTTATTTTTCTTAGCGGCAATAGGCGGTTTATATATCGTTCCTCTTTTTGCGATATTACAGCATTACGCAAACCCTGCTCATCGTAGTCGAATTATTGCCGTTAACAATCTTATCAATTCCATTTTCATGGTGGGATCAACAATTATTTTATCTTTATTATTTTATCTAAATTTCACTATACCTTGGATTATATTATTTATTAGCCTAGCTAATATAATCGTTACTATACATATTTACCGTTTAATACCTGAAGTTAAAATTATTCCGTTTAAGCTATTGCGAAGAATATTCCAAATCTGTTTTGATCTTATGTATAAGGTTGAAGTTAAAGGATTTGAAAATTTTCAAAAAGCAGGTAAAAAAGTAGTAGTTGTCGCTAACCATATTTCATATCTCGATCCGCCGCTAATTGCTACTTACTTACGAGAAGAAATGACTTTTGCAATTAGTCCCGATATACAAAAAATATGGTGGATTAAACCGTTTTTACGTATGGCAAGAACTTTGCCGGTTGATCCAAGTAACCCAATGGCAATAAAGACTTTAGTAAAAGAAGTACAAAAGGATCAGAAAGTAGCAATTTTCCCTGAAGGTAGAATAAGCGTTACCGGCTCTTTAATGAAAATATACGAAGGACCGGGAATGATTGCCGATAAAGCCGGTGCTACCGTTTTACCGGTTAGAATAGACGGTACTCAATTTACTCATTTATCAAAATTTAAAAACATATTAAAAAGAAAAATATTTCCTAAAATTACTATAACCATTTTACCGCCGGTAAAATTCGCTAATATGGATGCTGCAAGCAATCAAGAACGACGCAGTTATATATCTAGGACTCTTTATGATATAATGGCTGACATGGTGTTTGAGAGTTCAGACTATAAAAATACTTTATTCTCATCTCTTATAGAAGCTGCTAAAATTCATGGATTTAAGAAAAAAATAGTTGATGATTTTGAAAAAAATGCGGTTACTTATCGAGATTTAATATTAAAATCTTTTATCCTAGGTGATTTAATCAAAAAGAATAATATCTTTGGCAGAAATTTAGGCTTAATGTTGCCTAATACCACGAATACGTTAATTACTTTTTACGCTATGCAATCTAGCGGTTATGTTCCTGCTATAATTAACTGGAGCAGCGGCATAAGTACTATTATTAACTCCTGTAAACTTACACAAATTAAAGTAGTTTACACTTCAAAACAATTTATCGAGAAAGCAAATTTACATGAATTAATAACTAACTTATTAGATTTCGGTATTAAAATAATATATTTAGAAGATTTTAAAAATCAGATTGGTACAGCTCTAAAACTAAAAGCAAAAATAGGAAGTTATTTTGCCCAAACTTATTACAATTATTTTTGTCGTAATCGTGATGACGAAAAACCGGCAGTGATAATTTTTACTTCGGGTACTGAATGTGAACCTAAAGCCGTATTATTATCTCACAGAAATTTACAAACTAATAGATATCAAATAACTGCTAAAGTACCTTTTAGCCCTGAAGATATAGTATTTAACTCATTACCTTTATTTCATTGTTTTGGTCTTGGTGGTGCAATTATTACAACTTTAAACGGTATTAAGCTGTTTCTATATCCTTCTCCAATAAATTATCGCAGCATTCCTGAAGTTATATACGATATTGGAGCAACTATATTAATTTCTACCGATACTTTTTTAAACGGTTATGCTAATTACGCTCACCCATATGATTTTTACTCATTACGCTATATATTTGCCGGTAGCGAGAAATTAAAAGAATCTACAAGACAATTTTGGCTTAATAAGTACGGCATACGTATTTTTGAAGGGTATGGGATTACAGAAGCCGCACCTATTATAGCTTGCAATACCCCTATGCATAATAAAGCAGGCACGGTAGGAAGATTATTACCAAAAATTGATTATAAGCTTGAGAAAGTAGAGGGAATAAATGAAGGGGGACGTTTATTCATTAAGGGTCCTAACATTATGCTTGGTTACTTAGACTTAGAAAGCAACTATACTTATAAAGAATGGCATGACACCGGCGATATAGTCAAAATAGATTCTGAAGGATACATAACAATTTTAGGACGTTTAAAACGCTTTGCTAAAATAGCGGGAGAAATGATATCTCTTACAAAAATTGAAGAATTTGCAAGCGAAATTGATCCTGATTCCTTACACGCTGCTATTTCTATCCCCGACAAAACGCACGGAGAAAAGATTATTTTACTTACTACCGGTTCCGATATAAATAGAGAGAATTTTGCAGATGCCGTATCTAAAGCTCAAATTTCTTTACTACATTTACCGAAAGTAATTATTACCGATTCAGAAATACCTCTGCTTGCAAACGGCAAAATTGACTATCTTGAGATTATGAAAAACCAACAACGTCATCACATGGCTTGACCGGCATCGTTGCATGGCTCGAAAAACCCGTTCATTGTCATACCGTGGCTTGACCACGGTATCCAGAAAAATAACTAAAAATATTAATATTATTAGTATTTTTAACTACCGTGGACAAGCGAACTAGGTGACGGTGGTGAAACCGATTCACACAACAACACCGGCTTGACCACGGGGGTGACATTTATTTTTTCTTTTGACTATTAATAGCAGCATTCAAAGCTAATTTAAACCACTTGCCTAATAACTCTTGATCCTCCATAATTTCAGGTAACACCTTCCAATATGATAGAGTTACAAGTTTACCTTTACTTTGATATACAAATGGCTCAGAACCGAAAGATTGAAAATATTCATAAGTGCTTAGGTCTGACTTAAAATATAATTCATTGCTCTTAATAATTCCTATCATAACACCACCCTTATATATACCATGTCCACCAAACATTGCACGAACGGCTACTGAACCATATGGTTCTAACAATTCTTTGACATATTCAGTAAATTCATTTTTGTTCATAATAATCGCTTTAAATACAACAAACCATAAATAAACGTACCTAATATAATAAACAATGGAGTTAAAGGTAAATCAAAGTAGAAAGAGCTAAATGCGGCACAAAAATTAATAAATAAAGATATAAGAATTGATATTATAATCATCTGGGAGGGGCTATATGCTACAAACCGTGCAATCATTGCAGGAATAAGTAAAATAGCAGTTACCATAAGTACTCCGACAATCTTTATAGCAGAAAATACCGATAATGAGAGAAGAAGTAAAAATATTAGCTCAATAATATTAACCTTTAAGCCTTTTATGACTGCAATATCTCTATTGATAATGATAAGAAGAATTTGATTATAAAAATATACTATAAAGCCTATAATAGTTATTAGGACTACCCCTAGTATAATCAAATCATTAAAAGACACGGATAAAATATCCCCAAACAACAAATTCACTATATTATTCTGCAAAGAAGTAAAATAATTAATAACTAAAGCAACAGCTAGCATAAAGCTAGAAATCAAATTAATAACTGCGTTTTTTTCAGAATTATTTTTAAAAATAAACACAAAAAACGAAAAAAGAATTGCAACTATTATGCCTGAATATATTAATGGAAAATGTGCTATAATACTTATGCTAGCCGCTAAAAAACTACTATGAGCAAGCCCATCGCCAAAATAAATATATCTCTTCCATAGGGCAATACAGCCAAGGGGAGCAAATATGCAGCTAATTAAAATTAAGGCTAGTATTATTAAAGTCATCTGAGTATATTATATATGTTTGTTGTATGGCCTCTTGTCATCCCGTGGTCAAGCCACGGGATGACATTGGAAAGAATCATAGACTATGTCTTCAATCGATAAAAAAGAATTAGAAAAATTTGAGAAAATTGCTCACAATTGGTGGAATAAGGACGGGGAATTCGGTATCTTACACCGAATAAACCCTATTCGCCTTGAATATATAATAGAGAAAATAACTACACATTACAATAGGCACCTTTCCAAACTCGCTTATAGAGAGGAATTTGTAGGAAACACGCAGCACAGCACCGCAGCGTACATAGAAGTACGTGAGGATACGAGCAGCGGATTGACGCACAAATTACCTCTAGAAGTAGAGTTTGAGAAGATGTCTAACGATATTTCTAAATTAGAAATATTAGACGTCGGTTGCGGTGGAGGATTAATTGCAACGCCTTTAGCGGCTCAAGGTTTTAACGTTACAGCCATTGATGCATTGCAAAGTAACATTGAAACGGCAACTGCTTATGCTAAGGAAAACGGCGTAAAAATAAATTATTTACAATCTACTATAGAAGAATTACAGAGTGACAAACTATATGATGTGGTAATTTGTCTTGAGGTTATTGAGCATGTAGAAAACGTGCAGCAATTCATACTGAATTTGGTGAAGCATATTAAGCCCAACGGTATGGCAATAATTTCTACGATTAACCGCACTAAAAAAGCTTATGTACTTGGAATAATAGTTGCTGAATATGTTTTAGGTTGGGTGCCTAAAAACACTCATGATTATAGCAAATTCCTAAAACCATCGGAAATTTACGAAATACTTACGGATACCGATGTTGAAATTAAAGAGCTAAAAGGCTTGGTATATGATCCGATTAAAAATGAATGGAAATTAAGCGATGATATAGATGTAAATTATTTTATGTGTTTGGGGAGAAAGAGTATATGTCATCCCGCGACTTGATCGCGGGATCCAGTTAAAAATACTAATAATATTAGTATTTTTAGTTGTTTTCTGGATACCGTGGTCAAGCCACGGTATGACACAGTTCTTAGTATATATTTAAAAAAGATAATAAATGACTAATAGCGTAATTACTAGATTTGCTCCGTCACCGACGGGGTTTTTACATATAGGTTCGGCAAGAACTGCCCTTTTTAACTACTTGTTCGCAAGGCATCATAACGGTAAGTTTTTGCTTCGCATTGAAGACACTGATAAAGAAAGATCAACGAACATCGCAGTAGAAGCTATATTCTCAGGTCTAAAATGGCTAGGGCTTGATTGGGACGGTGAGGTTATATTCCAGTCTAAACGTAATAATCTTTACAAAGAAGCTGCACTAAAATTACTGCAAGACGGTAAAGCATATTATTGTTTTACTAGCCAAGAAGAAATAGAAAGACAGCGACAAAAAGCTTTAGAAAATAAACAGCATTTTATTTTTAACAGCGAGTGGCGTGACAAAGAACCATCTACCTACCCTACTGATATTAAACCGGTAATACGTCTAAAAACTCCAAGAGAGGGCAGCATAACAATTCATGATACCTTACAAGGCGAGGTAGTAATTGAAAACTCTCATATAGACGATATGGTACTATTAAGAGCAGACGGCACTGCTACTTACATGCTAGCCGTTGTAGTAGACGATCATGATATGGGTATAACTCATATTATTAGAGGTGACGATCATTTAACCAATGCAGCAAGGCAAATCGCTATTTATCAGGCTTTCGGCTATGAAGTACCTAGCATGACTCATATACCGTTAATTCATGGAGCAGACGGGGCGAAATTATCCAAAAGGCATGGAGCATTAGGCGTTGAAGCTTATAAGGATATGGGATATTTACCGGAAAGTTTGTGTAATTATTTATTGCGTCTTGGATGGAGTCACGGCGATGATGAAATTATCTCAATGACTCAGGCTATAGAATGGTTTAATCTTGATTCACTCGGTAAATCACCTTCTAAGCTTGATTTTGCTAAGATGAATAGCCTTAACGCTCATTACTTAAGAATGCTTGACAATGATAGCTTAACTTCAAAGACTGTAGAGATATTGAAACAAAATTATAAGGTTAGCGAGAAGGAAATAAGCTATATAACCCAAGCAATGCCAAGCTTGTTAGTTAGAAGTGAAACATTACTAGAACTAACACGCCTTGCTCAAATTTATCTCGTAGATTCGCCTATCATCTACAACCAAGATGCAAAAGAAATTATAGAAAATTGCGATAGGGATTTAATCAAACAAGTTATAGAAAACTTAAGCGAACTTGAGCAGTTTGATAAGGAATCCGTACAGAATAAATTTAAAGAAATAGCAACAACAAACGGCTTAAAGCTGAATGACATTATGAAACCAGTAAGAGCTTTAATAACAGGTATGACGGCTTCACCTAGCGTATTTGAAATTGCAGAAATTTTAGGAAAAGAAAATATTTTAAAAAGGTTAAAAATTATATGAAAGATTGTATAAAATTGCTTTTGTTTTTAGTGGGTTATTTATAATAACCGGCACTTTTGTTTTGTATAGCATAGAAAACGTCAACGCACAACGGCACCAAAAAAGTACGGAGCTTGGACTTTAAATTGTACTCTTAATAATGAGAAAAAACAACTTTGCTTCTTATCACAACAAATTAATAATCTAGAGAAAGATAAAGAAAAGGGAATATTAGCCATTTATCACATAGGTTATTTCAATGGGGAGCAAGAAGAACAGGAATTAAAGATAATCGAAATAGTCCCATCAAATGTTCAAATTCCAGCAGGTACAGTTATTAATAGCGGTGACAAACGAATATCAGCCGGGAAATACGTAAATTGTACGGTAAACGGCTGTCAGGCTTTAGCTATTATTACAAAAGACGATCTAGACATGATTTTATCTAATGATAATTATTTAGAACTAATCACCACTGACGGTAAACAAGCTAAAATTTCATTTATAAAAGACGGTCTAAAGGAAGGTCTAAACGCTTTGAGTAGATAGTAACGGAATTTAAGTGCTGTTGCATGAAATGCTTTTCATCGTGATTGCGAGCAGGCATTGTTGCGTGAATACTAAACCGTCATTACGAGCGACTGAAAGAAGCGTGGCAATCTCAGGATTTTGGCACGAGATTGCTTCGTCAAAATTTTCAATTTTTCCTCACAATGACGACTCGGGTATCCACACAATAACACCTTGCGTCGCTTAACCCATGACGATACGCTATTAAGTTGCTTTAAAGCTTAATTAAGCATCATGATGATGGTGTTCATGTCCCAGCCCTTTACCACCTAAACTTGCTTCATATTCAAGAACCCATGATTGATGAAATGCCATGCCTGTATCAGCTACTATCCATCTTTCTAAAAGAACATGAAATCCTGCTTCTCTTTCCGGAAGAATTATTGAGTGATCCGTAGAAGCAGGTAATTGATGACTCCAAAATGGTTTTTCTTGGCTTATATTTTCAAAAAATGTCTTAAGCTCATTAAAAGTTAGTCTTTGAGAAAAGTCAGTAGGATGATCAGTGATCGCATATGTATAACCACGTGTTTTATGTGCCATGGTATAATCCCAATGTATATCAAACTTGTCACCGGCTTTTACTTTATGAACATGATGGTACTTGCTTCCATCTCTCCAATCAAATGTTTTGTCAGATGAAAATTGTCGCATTTCTGCATTAGTATAATTAACAGAATCTCTCTCATCTTCTTTTCCACCGCTAAGAAGATGTCCCTCTTTAATTGCCGGTGCACTTAGAGTATCATCAGGAAAGGATTTTTTCCTCCTTCCATCTCATTTTTCTGTGAGCTATCTTAAAACTTTAACTCTTCGCAAACTAAAGCCATTGTCTTCGGTAAGGTTACTGCCCCATGTAATATGGGGTAACATCTAAGATATGCGAAAATTTCTTATCGTACTCTGCTTTATTAGGAGCTATTTTGTTATCAACTAGTTTTTTAGTCATAATTTACCTATTAATTTAAATTGTATTTCGATATATATAAAAATAGATTGAATAATAATCTATCTTTACAATTAACAATGCTTACTAAATTTTTAATATATTGCAAGAAGTTATAAACCACTAAAGTGAAAAAATATTTGAGAATAAATAAAAAAATACCTTTCTTTTTATTAAGTTTTATTAACTATTTTTATATTTTTACTTAAGCTACTAGCTATTATTATAGTAATATATTCAATTTATCATGTTAACAAAAATTAATATTAATGTAATATAACTGTGTAAAAAAATCACAAAAATATAATCCTATTTAAAAATCAAGATATAGTTTAACTTGTGCTTAACCATTGATTATAGATAAATTTAAAAAATAAATATCAGGTCTTTCTAAAATCTTATGAATTTTCTCATAAAAATATTTTTTGTATGCATATACTCCTTTTAAAAGAAGTTTAAATAATTAGTAGGTTTATGGAAGATATTGATACTTGGCAGAAAAAATTTGAGGTTTGTGATTATAGTAAAAAATTAATTGATCGAATTAAATATTTGTAGTAGATTCACCTATAGATATAACAGAAATTGAAAAAGGTCTTTATTATACCCGTAAATATCATGCTTCTCAAATGCGTCAATCAGGGGAACCTTATTATTCTCATCCTATAGAAGTTGCAATCATGCTTGCAGATTTTACAGCTCTTGAAGCTCCTAAACTTTACAAATCATATATGATAAATATTGTCCTTCTTCACGATATTATAGAGGATACAATACTTACACATGCTGATATTAGCAAAATTTTTGATAAGAATATTGCCGATAGCGTAGAACGTTTAACAAGAATTAAGCCATACGGTAAAATTAGCTCCGGTGAAAATGTTAAATTTACTAATCCAAGAACAAAGATATGATATAGCACTTATTAAAGTATTTGATCGCCTACATAATTTACAAACTAATAAATGCTAAATCGCCGGAAAAGGCTTTAGAAACAGTAAAAGAAACTATAGAAAGCTTCTTACTCATAGCAGCTTATTTACCGTAGAACAACAACTATTAAATGTTTGCACTAATTTTATCAAGCAACATTTCCCTTCAGAACAAAAAGAAATATTTCAAAAAGTCGGTTTACAAAATTTCTTTTTAAAACTTCAAAATAATACAAAATAAATTAAAGAGTATGCAATACTACTTTAGAAAGAAAAAAAGTGTATATCAGCTAAAAACTATTTTTATATTTCCAGTGTGCAGCTTCACCGCTCTCTGCATGATAATGCATCTTATGATCACGTATTTGTATCTCTATTTTATAATTATCCTCAGTTGTAATAATAGTATGTAAAGATTGATAGCCGTTTGGTTTAGGATTAAGAATATAATTTTTAAATTTATCCTTTTTATGCTCATAAAGATCATGAACTTTTAAAGCTTTATAACATTTCTCTTCATCTATTACTACTATTCTTATCGCAAAAATATCTGTTAATTCTTCTAACTTTATACCCTTACGATATAATTTATATAAAATTGATATTGGATGTTTGATCCTACCTGTTATTTGAGCAGCAATATCATGTTTAGATAAATTATGATTTAAATGTTTAATAACCCTTTGGAGCAAAAATACCTCCTTAATTTATACTAATTCAGTTAGTTATACTTACGAATAACTAAACACCAATTAAAGCAATAAACTTATTAAGTTCTATTAATATTTCTAATTAATTTGCTATTTTTAGTAAATATTAATAAAGCCTAGCTTTAGTTTATATTAATAGGAAAAATTAAGCTTGTGGCGAGCTTCACACTACCCTATTATTTTATCTTTTATCCTAAATTCACATTATTTAGATTTCTTTTAGAACCTAATTTTTTAAGTTTTATATATAAAATTTAAATTATCTTATTTTAGTCTTTCTTAACTGTATAAATTATAAGATTTTTTTAAAATAAGAATAGTAATTTTTCTAAAACCTTACTAATTTTAGTTAGCGTAGTTTAACCGACCAAAAGCTAGAAACTTTTATTACTAATTTTTTAAATTAAACGAATATATACATTATAGATTAACCTTGCCTATAGCTTCAACAAGAAATCTATTCTTAACCCCGATTATGGATAAGGAATAGAGAGGAAGGAAGGTTGCAAGAGTTATTAAACCTTATATAAATAGGGCACTGAAGGAGTAAAATAAAGGTTTAATAACATGTGTAAATATACTACAATATTTTGTATAGTAGATAAATTTTGTAAAATTTATGAGAAATGGGTAAAACATCAATTGCTGAAAAGTAATAAGCAAAGATTTAGAGAAGGTAAGCTTTCCTTAAGTGAAGAACTCTCAATAATGATTTTTACCATTTTAGTGCATATAAACATTTAAAAGCTTATTACCAAAACTTTATTATTAATGGTAATTTGTTCAGGAATCCACCTTGTTATGCGAGATTTGTTCAGCTTATTCCTTCATTATTTCTGCCATTGATTGTGATGTTACATTACTTAAGTGGGAAAAGAACGGGAATTTATTATGCAGATTCCACACATTTTGCAGTATGTAAAAATATCAGAATTAATTCTAACAGAACTTTTAATAATCTTGCAAAAATGGGACGTAGTTCTGTCGATTGGTTTTTTGGATTCAAGCTTCATATGATAATCAATGATAAGGGAGAAATTATTGCTGTTAAAATTACCAAAGGTAATGTTGATGACAGAATTGCATTTGAAGCAATGGTTATCAAAAAAGGTCTAAAAGGTAAGTGTTATGATGATAAGGAGTTTATTTCAGAAAAAATGTTTACAAAACTTTATAAGCAAGGTTTAATAAAAATTACCGGAATAAGAAAGGATATGAAAAACTATTTATTACCTCTTTTGGATAAAATCCTTTTAAGGAAAAGATTCATTATCGAAACCATTTTTGGCTACATAAAAGAGAATTTTAATATTACTCCTTCCAGACATCGATCACCTATTAATTTCTTTACTTCTCTATTCTCTGCTCTTATTGCTTACCAACTTAAACCTAATAAACCATGTATTTCTTATCCATAATCGGGGTTATTCTTAATAATTAAGGCGTAAAACCGCTTTAAACCTTTTGATCATCCTATATAAGACTGTTAACAAAATAACTTTAATTGATAATTAAAGAGATTTTTAAATGAAAATTAATAAGATTTTTACAGTAATAGATATCCCTATTTCAAAAAAATCTTATAATTTGCAGTTAAAAAGAATTTAATTAGCTTTAAAGTTATTTTGTTAACAGTCTTATATAGGATGATCAAAAGGTTGAGCTATTATAATTAATTAATTAAAAATTATTTATTATTGAAATAATTACAAGAAATTCTATATTTTATTTTTTTGAGGAAGAGTTTTATTAAAGAATTTATTTTCAAATTAAGCAAAGAATCGCTTTAAAACCCATTTGTTGCATAAATCAGTTTTTCAGTGTCCTACTGCGACTTGATAATGTGTTGTACGGCACGTTGTTAAAATCGTCATTGCAAGCAGGCATTGCCTGCGTGGACCAGTTTCTTAATTGTCATCCCGCGAGCTTGTAGCGGGATCCAGTTTAAAATACTAATATTATTAGTATTTTTAGTTGTTTTCTGGATACCGTGGTCAAGCCATGATATGACATTGAACAGGTTTTTCGGTCCACGCAACAATGCCTCCTCGCAATGAGGGGAACGAGCAATACAACAAAACGGGTTTATTAGACCTATTGCATAACCTATCTTATGGAGATATAGACTTAGAAATCCATACCTCCCATACCGCCACGCATTGGCATTAGCTCTTTCTTATCAGAAGGTTCGTCAACAATTAAAGTTTCCGTGGTAATAATTAACGAAGCAACGGAAGCAGCATCTTGAAGTGCAGTACGCACTACTTTAGCCGGATCAATAATTCCTGCTTTAATCATATCGACATATTGCATATCTTGAGCATTAAAGCCATAATTTTTATCCTTATGTTCTAGTAATTTACCAACTACTACGCCACCGTTTTCACCGGCATTTTCAACAATCTGTTTTAGCGGATCCTTTAAAGCTTCTATTACTATTTCAATACCTGCTTGTTGATCCTTATTCTCTACTTTAAGCTTTGTTAAAGTTTGTGATGCATGAAGTAATGTTACACCGCCACCGGCAACAACACCTTCCTCAACTGCCGCTCTTGTAGCAGCAAGTGCATCTTCAACACGATCTTTACGCTCTTTCACTTCAACTTCCGTAGCACCGCCAACCTTTAATACGGCAACACCGCCGGAAAGTTTAGCTAAACGCTCTTGTAGTTTTTCTTTATCATAATCAGAAGTAGTTTCAGCTATTTGAGATTTAATTTGTAATACTCTATCCTCAATATTTTTCTTATCACCATTACCATCAACAATTACGGTATTTTCTTTAGAAATTGTTACTCTTTTTGCCGTCCCTAAACTCTTAATACTCACATTTTCAAGCTTCATACCTAAATCTTCAGTAATAAGCTCACCTTTAGTTAGGATAGCAATATCTTCCATCATTGCTTTTCTTCTATCGCCAAAACCGGGAGCTTTTACTGCCGCAACTTTTAAACCACCACGTAATCTATTGACTACAAGCGTTGCAAGAGCTTCGCCCTCAACATCCTCAGCAATAATTAATAGTGGGCGTTGTGATTGCACTACAGCCTCAAGTATAGGTAACATCGGTTGTAAATTTGATAATTTTTTCTCAAATAGTAAGATGAAAGGGTTTTCAAGCTCAGCAACCATTTTCTCGGAATTCGTTACAAAATACGGAGATAGATAACCTCTATCAAACATCATACCTTTAACTACTTCAACATCGAAGCTAAAATTCTTTGCTTCTTCAACGGTTATCACGCCTTCTTTACCGACTTCCTCCATTGCCTTAGCAATTTTCTCACCGATTTCCTTATCACCGTTTGAAGAGATAGTACCGACCTGTGCGATTTCCTCTTGGCTATTAATCTTTTTACTAGAATTTTTAATTTCCTCTACTACTGCATTTACCGCTAAATCCATGCCACGCTTTAAATCCATAGGATTATAACCGGCAGCTACTAACTTATTACCCTCACGAGCTAATGCTCTAGCAAGTACCGTAGCTGTAGTAGTACCGTCACCGGCTACTTCTGCAGCTTTTGTAGCAGCTGATTTTAATAGCTGAGCTCCTGCATTTCTAATTTTATTTTTTAACTCAATCGATTTTGCAACCGTCACACCGTCTTTGGTAATTTTCGGTGAACCGAATGATTGCTCGATAAGTACATTTCTACCTTTTGGACCTAAAGTAACTTTTACTGCATCTGCAAGTATATCAATGCCCTCTAGCATTTGCTCACGAGCTTTTGAGCCGTGTTTAATAAGTTTTGTTGCCATATTTAATTTCTCCTTAAAACAAATAATTAATTAATAATACCAAATACGTCGCTTTCTTTCATAACGATCAGTTTTTCGCCTTTAATTTCAATTTCGGTGCCTGCCCATTTACCGTATAAAACTTTATCGCCTACTTTTAGCTCTAAAGGATGAATTTCGCCTTTTTTATTACGAATACCGTTACCTACGGCTACTATTTCACCTTGCATCGGCTTTTCTTTTGCAGTATCCGGAATAATAATTCCACCTTTAGTTTTTTCTTCGTGTTCGATAGGCTTTATTGCAATTCTATCATGTAATGGTTTAAAAGACATTTTAACCTCCAATTATTTAAATACTTTGTACATATTATATATATTTTATTTTTGTTAATTCAAGGGGCAAGAATAAAAATTTTTTTATTAGAGGTCTATTCTTTCTCAAAATACTCTAAAAAAGTACCTATGGATAGTAAGCCTATAGCCCGTTTTTGTTCTCTGTTTAAACTTTTTTGTTTTTTTCGTATCCCAACACAATTTTTTCTAAAAAGTTAATTTATAGAAAGGTTATATATTGAGAAGATTTAAAGTCAAGGAAAAAGTTACAATATTTTATGATTATAGTTATTTAAAACTTCTTTGACTAATGAAGTTGTTATTTTTCTTTTGGAAATTAAAGCAAAATGGTTAATATTTTCTAATATTTCTATAATTTTAGAATATTCCCTAGGCAAATTTACTAAAAGAAAATCTATTATTTGTCTGGATATTGTTACCGAAGAAATAGAAAAATGCTTAAATATTAGAATTTTGATTAATTCATCGTTAGGTGAGTTTAATACAATACTAAGTACTGATTTAATACGTGAAGATAAATCGGGTAAAGTAAAATTTCTGCTTTTATCAGATGAGGTAAGTAAAAGATATTTCTGTTTTTCGTTAATAATATTAAATATATGAAGTAATGCCGGCTCTTGCCAGTTTTCAATATCTTCAATGATAAAAGCATTATATTTTTCTAAAATTTCTTCACTAAAAAAAATATCTTTAATAATATAGGCATTGCTTAAATTTTGCCATATTTTGGTTAAATAAGTTTTGCCTGACGAAGAAGGTCCTTTAATTAATAAAGTAAATTTATAAGGATTAACACCAAAGCCGCACTGCCAATTTTTTATAATATTATAAGCTTGATCGTTAGAACTAGAAACAATAAACTCATCAGGATGATATTTATTAGAAGTAGTAAAACGAAATATATATTGCTGCACTGTTATAAGAATTTTTTAGTCGTCTGTTCGATAGAATTTGCTAGATTTATAAAATTTAATTAGATTCAGGAGTAAAATTTTTGTAATCCCTGCAATCGGTATAGCAAAAAATATTCCAATAATTCCAAATAAACTGCCGCAGGCAAAAATCGAGAATATAATCCAAAGAGGATGCAACCCTATTTTATCACCGATAATTTTAGGAGTTAAAATATAAGACTCACAAATATTCCCAATTAAATAAATTATCATTATATATAATAATTTTGCGGTCATGCCGAAAGTTAAATAACCGATAATTAGAGTCAAAAGAAACGATATAAAAGTACCGATAAAAGGAATAATAACTAAAAATCCCGTTAAAATGCCAAGTAAAAGAGCGAGATCAATACCTATTACGGTAAATGCAATACTATAATAAGTAGATAATAATAAGCAAATATTTAGCTGTCCTCTTATGTAAGCAGATAACAGATTATTAATTGCCGATAATATTTCAAGGATTTTCGGTCGGGTTTTTATAGGTAATAATGATTTCATGTTTACAATAATTTTAGCCCAATCACGTAGGAAATAGAATAATATTATAGGTATAAGTAAAAATAAAACAAATATGTTAATGGTAATAATGGTATAACGCCAAAAATTATTAGCAATACTGCCAAGTATAGTAAATATACTATTTATAAAATTGCTTAAAGAATTCTTGATTTTATCGGCAATATCAGGTTCTATCGAATAAATTTTTGCCATTATAGGCGGTAATATTTCTGCTTGTAAATAATTTTTATATTTTGGAATATTTTTTATAAAAGTAAAAATTTGTCCATAAATTATCGGCACTAAAATAGTTAAGCTTAAGAAAAATATGCTCAAAAATATCAGATAAATTATGCTTGATGCAAATTTATCTGATATTTTAAATTTTGATGCGATAAAACCTATAGCAGGTTGTAGTAAGTAAGATATTATAAATGCGATAAAAAATGGTTTTACTGCGTCTGAAATTAGCATAAAACCGCTTATAAAAAACCCTAAAAAAACTAGCCAAAATATAGCGGTTCTATTCATATTATTTTCCCCATTTTCTATACGAAGATCAACTTCAAAAAGAGCTAGGAGTTCACAAGGCAAGGTGAGCTGCGTATACTTAATATAGTTCGAACCGAAGCTCTTATAGAACATTGAGCCAATTTTTGAAGCTCTACCTTAGTATTAAGATTTTTTAGCTACTTGTACGGTAGCAGGACGAAGTAGTCTATCTCTAATTTTATATCCTGATTGCATTAAAGTAATAATGCTATTCGGTGCATGATCAGGATGTTCTATCTGCGAAATTGCATTATGTAAATTATAGTCGAACATTGAACCTATTTCCGGCTTTATTTCTTCAATATGATGTTTATGAAAGATTTTGTCCAGCTCATCTTTAGTCATCTGAACGCCTGCAATAATATTTGTGACTTCTATATCAGAATTTGCCGGTTTATGTGCTAATGCTCTTGAAAGATTATCACTAACATTTAGTAGTTCTTTAGCAAATGTAGCAATTGCATAATCTTTTGCTTCGTCACGTGCTTTTTCTAAACGCTTTCTTGTATTGTCTATTTCGGCAGTAGTTCTAATTAGCTTGTCTTTTAGCTCTTCAATTTCTGCTTTTAACGCTGTTATCTCTGGATTTGCTGTTTCAACTATCTCTTCAGCAATATCATTTATTGTTTGTTCATTATTTTCTATATTATCATCTATCATATTATTTACTTTATATTTATATTCTTTTTTGAGATATATATAGATATAATAAAAATTTTTTCAATGGTAAATTAATATTATGAGACAGTCAGGAAGAAAAAGCAACCAATTACGTCCTATTTCATTAGAATTATCCCCGCTTGTTAATGCGGAAGGCTCATGCCTTATTAAAATCGGTAATACGCATGTTATGTGTAGTGCTACTTGTGAAACTACCGTACCGCCATTCTTGAGGGGACAAAATCAAGGTTGGATTACTGCCGAGTACGGTATGCTTCCCGGTTCTACATCACAGCGTATTAAAAGAGAAGCAGCACTCGGAAAACAAGGCGGAAGAACGCAAGAGATACAGCGTTTGATAGGTAGGGCGATGCGATGTGTAATTGACTTGAAGAAACTAGGGGAGAGGCAAATTATCATAGATTGTGATGTTATTAATGCTGACGGCGGTACTAGAACGGCAGCAATAACAGGGAGCTATGTAGCATTGCACCTAGCTATTAGATCCTTGATGAAAAAGAGAGTTTTAAAGGTGAACCCGTTAATTAGTCAAATTGCAGCTATTTCTTGCGGTATATATAAAGGCGAGGCAATACTAGATTTGGATTATTTGGAAGATAGTGATGCCGAAGTGGATAGTAATTTTGTGTTTGCAGGTAACGGTAATTTAATCGAAGTACAAGGCACGGCAGAGAAAAATCCTTTTTCCGAAGAGCAGTTTTTAGCAATGTTAAAACTTGCCAAAGGCGGCGTGGCAGAATTGTTTAAACTACAAAATCAAGTACTACTTGGGTCTTAGAAAGTTGCTACGTGGATCAGTTTTCCCGTCATTATTGACGAAGTAATCCAGTAAAAAATGCTGATTTATAGCATTTTTTTGTTATTTTTCTGGATTGCCGTGTCGCTTTCGCTCCTCGCAAAGCATTGTTGCGTGGATCAATTTCACCTCTGTCATCCCGTGGCTTGACCACGGGATGACACAGTGGGTTTTACCGGTCCATGCAACAATGCCTCCTTGCAACGACGGTTCATGTATCCACGCAATCAAGCTTCCACAGGAATAACATATTTATTAAGCGTATAGATTATCATCAAAAGCAATATGTTCACCTGATAATGTAATTATCTTATCTCGATTGGTATTATTTATAAATACCTTATGATTAAGGTCTGTTACTTTAACATTACTATGTGGTCCTAAGATCAATTCCTTAATATCACCTATGGTTTCAAACGTAACACGCTGATTAGCTCCAATTGTTATTTTATCACGGGATATATTAATATTTGCTGTTCTACTTTCTTTGGTAAAAGTAATAGTTCCATATTTCGGATCGTTCATATTTTCCTCTTTGAATGAATTTTAAGTTGTAAAATCATTACTACAATATTCCATATACTACTTCAATTAAAAATTTTTTAATTTAACCCCGATTATGGATAAGAAATACATGGTTTATTAGGTTTAAGTTGGTAAGCAATAAGAGCAGAGAATAGAGAAGTAAAGAAATTAATAGGTGATCGATGTCTGGAAGGAGTAATATTAAAATTCTCTTTTATGTAGCCAAAAATGGTTTCGATAATGAATCTCTTCCTTAAAAGGATTTTATCCAAAAGAGGTAATAAATAGTTTTTCATATCCTTTCTTATTCCGGTAATTTTTATTAAACCTTGCTTATAAAGTTTTGTAAACATTTTTTCTGAAATAAACTCCTTATCATCATAACACTTACCTTTTAGACCTTTTTGATAACCATTGCTTCAAATGCAATTCTGTCATCAACATTACCTTTGGTAATTTTAACAGCAATAATTTCTCCCTTATCATTGATTATCATATGAAGCTTGAATCCAAAAAACCAATCGACAGAACTACGTCCCATTTTTGCAAGATTATTAAAAGTTCTGTTAGAATTAATTCTGATATTTTTACATACTGCAAAATGTGTGGAATCTGCATAATAAATTCCCGTTCTTTTCCCACTTAAGTAATGTAACATCACAATCAATGGCAGAAATAATGAAGGAATAAGCTGAACAAATCTCTCATAACAAGGTGGATTCCTGAACAAATTACCATTAATAATAAAGTTTTGGTAATAAGCTTTTAAATGTTTATATGCACTAAAATGGTAAAAATCATTATTGAGAGTTCTTCACTTAAGGAAAGCTTACCTTCTCTAAATCTTTGCTTATTACTTTTCAGCAATTGATGTTTTACCCATTTCTCATAAATTTTACAAAATTTATCTACTATACAAAATATTGTAGTATATTTACACATGTTATTAAACCTTTATTTTGCTCCTTCAGTGCCCTATTTATATAAGGTTTAATAACTCTTGCAACCTTCCTTCCTCTCTATTCCTTATCCATAATCGGGGTTAGATAATATAACGCAAGGCTGGCAAATTCTCTTAATTCAACTAATTGTAGTTACTTTTTCTCCAAGTGAATTTCCGGCAATTCCAATATTTTATAAAAGTTTTCCGATTTTTAAACGATTTACCTATGCTAGCTTTATATATGCTTCTTCAAGAGCCGCTATGTATGTAATTAGTTCTTTCGGGCTTGTTTATTTAACAGAACGTTTTAATAATTTAGGGTTATTGATGATAGTAATTCCTATTATTATAGGGTATAGCCTCGGTATATCACATTTTAAAAAGCTAGAAGTTGAAGCAGGAAATTATTATTGAATATAAAAGGCGAAATGCGGCTTTCACCTTTTATACAAATTAAATTAGTTATATACTTTATCTTCTTCAGCTAGTTCGGTTTTAATTATTTCAAGCAGAGAAAAAACCTTACAATATTCTTCAAGCTTTTCGTTTATTTTTTGTAGTTCGCTTAAAGCACTACTAAAATCTTCTTGTACTAAATAGGTTTCTACAGTTTTATTCTGCTCTAATGTTTTAAGCATTATATCTTGTAACAATTTATTATAGTGATTTTCTAACTTAGATGTATTTGACATAATGATTAATAAATAATTTTGTATTTTTAATTAATATATGAATTTTTTAATAATACAATAACTTTTAGTTAGTTTATGTTATTATTTATCTCTCTTTGCTCTATTAACACTAATTCACCACAAATATTTACTCTAAATTTGCATTTTAAGTAATTTAATTATATATATATTAACAAATTTTAATAATTATCTAAATGCACCCTAAAACAGATTAAAGGCATACAAATAGAGCGAATAGAATGGCGAGACCTATAGAAATATGCACAATTACTAGAAAAAGATTTAGATATTATAAAGGAACAGAGAAAAAAGCATCATCCAATAATATAAACACAGTACCTAAAAAGCAGCCTCCAATATTTAGAAGTATGGATGATATAGAAATTATACAAAGGTGTAACTTGGAGCGTATAATTTCTCAAGAAACAGTAAAAAGTAAAGATGATTTATATATAATAGAGCAAGAACAGATACAAAAATTAATGAGTAGAGGCACAAACGCCTTAAAAAACCATGCACAACACCCAAATACTATTTATAAAAGTGAGCATAAAGCACAAACTAACTCAAGAACATACAATATTATAAATAGTATTAAGACCTCAAAACATGGGGTAATGTAAAGAAAATAAGCAACGTAACAGGAAAGATTCTTTTTAATAAAACCACAGCTAGCGTACTCGGATTAATAGCAAGTAGTATTATGCTGGCAACTATAGCACCTGCAACAGCTCCATTTATGTTTATATCAGCTACTGCCATGGCAGTAGGTAAAGCAATAATAGATGTAGTACATACTCGAAAGATACGTCTTCTTACACAAGAAAATAAATTATTAGAAAAATATCGTGATGATTTGAGTAAACAACAAGCCCTTTTAAAAATTGATCCAAAGTTAAAAGATGATTTACATATACATAATGATAAACAGCAAACGAAAGACAAAAGTAATAAAAGTACCAAATCATTATTTATAGCATCGGTTATAACAAATGGAATAAGTAATATAGTAAACGTGGCGGGAATATCTGCAGCTATAGTCGGTAATAATGTAGCACAAATAATTTCATCAATAAATATAGGATTGCAATCATTAAAAGGTTCTAAAGATTCGGTAAATCAGATCCAGGATAGGATAAAGTTAATTAAGGAGCTAAACCATAATATTAATCAAGAAAAACAAAAAGCAGATATAGGTAATTATAAAAATATACAAGCATTAGCAGAGATAGGGTATAAACAAACTATTCAAACCGAAGCATTAACCGCTTTATTACAAGATAAGAATTACTTTAAATTTACCGATCAAGAAAAACAACAGAGATTTAATCAGCTTAGTAAAGAAATAACATTAAGGACAGCATCAGAATATGCTGATACAAAAAAAATAACATCACAAAATATAATAGTAGATATACTGAAAGATATAGGTAGAGCACATAGTCCTTTTTATAAACAACCGGAACAAATAACTACTCATAAAAGCGTGTTAACAAAAGCAGTTGAAAATGCAAATACTAACGATCATAAGAAATATAAAACAATACAGTTACAAAAGAAATTAGAACTAAGCGGCACAGAAAATATAGTAAATAGAATCGGGAAACAATTAATTAATAACAATACTATTTCTAATAAAAATACAGGTACGCCAAATAATTATATAAAAAGAATTGCAAAAAAAGATTTAGGGTTAATAAGGTAAAATAGGAAACCATCAATAGACCTCTTGCATAACCTAATCTTATAAAGAGGAAACACTCACCTCACACTGCAGTATACAAAAAATATGTGAGGATATGAGTACCGGATTGACGTACAAATATTTTTTCTCTCAATTAGTTTATTATCATATCATTAAGTCATTAATGAATAGGTAAAAATAAGCTAATGGTAAGTTGCACTTCACTTCCTTATTTATCGTATAAAGCGAAATTTCCTATTGACTTTTATATAAAACAGCATAATTTCTTTACAATTTAACTTTTGTAAAGAAATTATGCTCGGCTATGAGAAAAAACAAAGAAGTTTAACACGTAATCAAAAAGAAGCAATAGGATTAATATGTTTTGGAACATTTTTTGAGTATTTTGATTTAATTCTATATATACATATGGCAGTAGTTATCAATGAATTATTTTTTCCTAAAACTGATCCTCAAGTTACTTCGCTTTTATCTGCTGCCGCATTTTGTTCTACTTATTTATTAAGACCATTTGCAGCTTTGGTACTTGGATGGATAGGTGATAATATCAACCGTTATTATTACCACATTTATAATGGCTATATCATGTTTTATTATGGCTACTTTACCTATTTATGCAGAAAAAGGCATCGTAGTTTCGTGGATTATGATAATTTGTAGTATGTCTCAAGGCGTATCTTCTATGGGAGAAATAGTAGGAGCAGAGTTATATGTTACTGAGACTACTAAACCGCCAGTTCAATATACCTATGTTGGTATAATAAATATAGCTGCTCAGTGGGGTGGCATTATGGCATTAGCATTTGGTATTATTAGTATTACTTATCTTTTTAATTGGCATTATGCCTTTTGGGGAGGAATTATAATAGCTTTAGTAGGTTTTATAGCAAGAACTAATTTACGTGAATCAACGGAGTTTATAGATGCAAAACGTCGAATAAAAAATACTTTAGAAAATTTTGGAATAAATGATAAAGAATTATCATTTAAAGAATATGTAGAAGAGAAAATTAATATAAAATGTACAAGTTATGACTTAATCTGACAGAGTTGAGTAATCAGGCAGCTTGATGGGCAATCATCAAATTGTCTGATATTCTCTCTATATTACCAATATTTTTATCTATATTACCAATATTACCAATATTTTTATCTTTAGCAATATAAAGTGAATCTGTAAAAGATTGCATTGGTGTTTTACCAAAGCAATGTTTACCGGAATGAGGTCTTGCATTATTGTAACTCACAAGCCAGTTATCTATATCTGTTTGCAATTCATCAAGTGAATTATAAAATTTTTTGCGGAATAGAATGTGATAGCACTCTTCCTGCATAGTTTTATGGAAACGCTCACAGATACCGTTGGTTTGAGGACTATATGCTTTAGTTTTGGAATGATCGATATTCTCAATGCCAAGATATAGTTGGTAAGCATGGTTTTCTGGTTTTCCACAATATTCCGTACCTCTATCAGTTAATATTCTAAGCAGAGGGATATCATGGTTTGCAAAGAATGGAATAACCTTATCATTTTTTTACGAAAAAAATGATAGATGTACTAAATTTAGTTGCCAATGCACATCAATATTTTAATTTGTCGAATGCCAAGGAAAAAGACGTTTAATAAAAACTGTGTTTTCGACAATTAAATTAACAGGCAAAAAGCTTGACTTTATGCTGCATCTGCCGTTTGATTCATTCGTAAATTTGTCGAAAACCGAGGAATGGCTCCCCGGGCCGGACTCGAACCAGCGACCGAACGGTTAACAGCCGTTTGCTCTACCACTGAGCTACCGAGGAACATTAGAAACATCTGGAAAATTCAGATACTTCCTTATAACAAATCTTTATTATAACGTCTAGCGTTTTCTTTATATAAAATAAAAAAAGTTTTATTCATCACCTATTTTTAAAGCTGCAATAAACACAGATTGCGGAATTTCGATATTACCGTACTTTCTCATTCTCTTTTTACCTGCTTTTTGCTTCTCAAGTAATTTACGTTTACGGCTTATATCACCGCCGTAACATTTAGATAAAACATCTTTACGTAGGGCTTTAATAGTCTCACGAGCAATAATACGGCTACCTATAATTGCTTGAATTGCTATATCAATCTGCTGTCTCGGTATTAAATCCTTTAACCTTACGCATAATGCCCTACCCCTCTGCTCGGCACGTGAGCGGTGTACAATTGTGGATAGTGCATCAACCACCTCTGCGTTAACCAAAATCCCAAGCTTAACAAGCTCGGAAGGTTCATAAACATCCATTTGCCATTCAAAACTTGCATAACCTTTAGAGCAACTTTTTAAACGATCGTAAAAATCGTAAACTATCTCATTTAGTGGTAATTTATAAACTATTTTAGTCCTATTTGCTATATAGCTATGATCGAGCTGCATCCCTCTCTTTTCCGTACAAAGCGATAATACCGCACCTAAAAACTCATCAGGTACCATTATAGTTGCCTTAATCCACGGCTCTTCCATCGATTCGATTTTTTGTAAATCAGGCAAATCTGCTGGGTTATGTATCTCTAAGCTCTCACCGTCCCGCATATGAATTTTATACACCACGCTTGGAGCGGTAGTGATTAAATCTAAATCGAATTCCCTACTTAAACGTTCTTGGATTATCTCTAAATGTAACAGCCCTAAAAAGCCGCATCTAAAACCTACTCCGAGTGCCGAAGAGCTTTCCATTTCATACTCAAAACTAGCATCATTAAGGCGTAATTTAGCTAGTGAATCCTTTAGATGCTCAAATTCCGAGCTATCCGTTGGATAAAGACCACAAAACACTACGGGTAAGTTTGGTTTAAAACCCGGTAGAGCTTGCTCACAAGGCTTTTTTTCATCAGTGATAGTATCCCCGACTTTACAATCCGCTACTTGCTTTATAGAAGCAGTAAAGAAGCCGATTTCGCCTGCATGCAGAACATCCGAAATATGTTTTTTCGGAGTAAAATAGCCAACATTTTCGACGGTATAAACCGAGTTAGTAGCCATCATTTTAATCCGCATATTCTTACGTAAGTAGCCATCAATAACACGTACTAAAATAACCACCCCAAGATAAGGGTCATACCAACTATCAACAAGCAAAGCTTTTAAAATATCACTGTTACTTTCTTTCGGCGGAGGTAATTTATTTACTATTGCTTCTAAAACTAAATCAATACCTATACCGCTTTTTGCCGAAATCAATACAGCCTCACTTGCATCGATCCCGATTATATCCTCTATTTGCTGCTTAACCTGTTCAGGTTCTGACGCCGGCAGATCAATCTTATTAAGCACCGGTACTATTTCATGATCATTCTCGATTGCTTGGTAAACATTGGCAAGCGTTTGTGCTTCTACTCCTTGCGTACTATCAACTACCAATAACGAGCCTTCACAAGCAGCAAGTGACCTACTAACTTCATAAGCAAAATCGACATGCCCGGGAGTGTCCATTAGATTCAAATAGTAGGTGTTACCGTCTTTAGCCTTATATACAAGCCGCACGGTTTGTGCCTTAATAGTTATACCTCTCTCTTTTTCGATATCCATCGAGTCTAGCACTTGCTGGCTCATTTCCCTAACTTGCAAGCCACCGCAATGCTCAATTAACCTATCGGCTAACGTAGATTTACCGTGATCGATATGAGCGATTATTGAAAAGTTCCTTATATATTTTTGATTATCCATAATTATTGTGATATAATTTGTATTTTGTCATCCCCGTCATTGCAAGACTTTGTTGCGTGGATCGAAAAACGCATTCGGTATCATACCGTGGCTTGACCACGGTATCCAAAAAACAATAAAAAATATTAAAATATTTAGTATTTTAATCTGGATCCCGCAATCAAGTCGCGGGATGACAGCGGTGGAATTGATCCACGCAACAATGCCTCATTGCGAGGAGAGGCGAAGCCTCAACGTGGCAATCTCATGAAATAATAACAAACTCCTGAGATTGCTTCATCAAAACTTATAGTTTTTCCTCGCAATGACGGCTACAATCACGATAATATATAACAAAATCGAAATTTATAACAGGAAAAAATAATGCGAGCTGAAATAGAAAATTATGTAAAAAAAATTGAGCAGTCTTTAGAACTACTTTGGAGGTCACTTTGACGTTGAAGCATCAACTGAAATACTGAAAGAACTAAAAGAATTAGCAGCCGACCCGAGTTTATGGAATGATCAAGCCAATGCTCAAAAATTACTGCGAGAAAAAAGTAATCTAGAAGAAAAACTAAATGCTTTTAATAAACTCAAATCTAACTTAAAAGATGCTTTAGAACTTGAAGAAATGGCTGAAGCCGAAAACGATTTAGAAACACTTTCACAAATTGAACAGGACTTAAAAAATTTAAGCATCATTGCTGCCAAATTTGAAACGGAATGTTTGTTTTCAGGTGAAACAGACGGCAATAATTGCTTTTTAGAGATTAATGCCGGAGCCGGAGGAACTGAAAGCCATGACTGGGCGTCTATTATGATGCGTATGTATTTGCGTTTTGCCGAAAGACTCGGCTTTAAAACCGAGATAATCAATATGATTAACGGCGAAGAAGCAGGCATTAAATCATGCACGATTAGGATAATAGGCAAGCTGGCTTACGGCTGGTTTAAGACCGAAGCGGGCGTTCATAGATTAGTGCGTATTTCTCCGTTTAATGCGGCAGGTAAAAGAATGACCAGCTTTGCAAGTAGCTGGGTATATCCCGAAATTGATGATAATATAGCAATTACTATTGAGGATAAAGACTTAAGAATCGATACTTTTAGAGCATCCGGAGCAGGCGGACAGCACGTTAATACTACCGATTCTGCGGTACGTATCACCCATATACCGACCGGTACGGTAACACAATGCCAAAGCGATAGATCACAGCATAAAAATAAAGCTCAAGCTATGAAAATGCTTCAAGCAAAACTCTATGAGCTTGAAATGCAGAAACGCACAGACAGCGTTAACGAGCAGAATGCCACTAAAACCGATAATAGCTGGGGGCATCAAATTAGATCATATGTTTTACAGCCTTATCAGATGGTGAAAGATTTACGTACCGATTATGAAACTTCTGATACTAAAGGAGTGCTTGACGGTGACCTTGAAGAATTTGTTTCCGCAAGCTTATCTATAAATGCGGGTGGTAAAAAATAAATTATTTTGTCATTCATGCGAGGCATTGTTGCATGGACCGGAAAACGCCCTCGGTGTCATCCCGTGGCTTGACCACGGGATCCAAAAAATAACTAAAAATACTAATAATATTAGTATTTTTAACTGGATCCCGCGATCAAGTCGCGGAATGACAGCCGTACATGAAAAACTATAAAAACTTTACTGCTGCTATTTCTATATTTATTATAGTTATGGCCTTGGTTCTAGGATTTCAGAGTTATCAAAAATTTACTCAAGATAAACATTTTGAGCAGATAATAACCGATCTAAATAATCTAGAGTTTGATCCTGCTAATGAAAAAATCCGCAAGAATTTTATCTCAGAAATACAAAATATTTATGCAACCGAAAATCCTGAAATAGATAAAAATATAAAATATGTGTGGGTTTTATCTGCAAGACATTCTTATACAAAAATACCGATTAATTCTGATACTCAAAATATAGGGGCTGCAGATAAAGAGGACGGATATAATAGGATGAGGCTTGGCATAGAGATTGCAAGAGAAGTTGCAGCTAAAAAACTTGATAAGCAAATATCTAGCCTAACATATGAAGAACTGAAAAAATACAGACCGATGATTTTGTTTAACGGCGGAGCATATGATAATAGCTTACTAAAAGAAGCCCTTGATAAAAATATTATTCCCGATTATCCAAAAGAAAGTTTCTATATTTTCACGTTACCGGAAAACCAAACCAATACCGGCAGACAATTTAAAACTTTATATAAAGAACATGAAAACAGTAATATTGATTTAAATAACGCCGAAATTGCAATTGTTACTCATGCTTATCACTTCTTCCCTCGTGTTAATCGATATTTTGATAACAAACCGAATTTTGACTTCTTCTTTATTCATAACACTAAACCTATAATTTTCTTAGTCGATCGAAAATTTGAAACCATGGGAGTAGATAATGAACTAAAGCAGGAGCTAATAAAATTACCTAACTATATAGAGAAAGGTTTTATCTCAAAGAAATAAAATAAGTATATTTTTTAGTTTAAAATTCAAGCCTAATATATTCCCTAAGTAAATGAAAATACGTATATGAAGATCAACTTTAAAAAGAGCAAGGAATCCACAAGACGAGGAACGGAGCATATATTTAATATGTGAGTACTGCAGACTTGTAGGATGACGTAGCCAATTTTTAAAGTTCATCGAGTATACTTCCATAATTTGCTAAAAGTACGTTGACCAAAATAAAAGCTAATAATCCCCGCAAAAATAGTTTGATCTTCTATACTCCATAATATATCTAACCCCGATTATGGATAAGGAATAGAGAGGAAGGAAGGTTGCAAGAGTTATTAAACCTTATATAAATAGGGCACTGAAGGAGCAAAATAAAGGTTTAATAACATGTGTAAATATACTACAATATTTTGTATAGTAGATAAATTTTGTAAAATTTATGAGAAATGGGTAAAACATCAATTGCTGAAAAGTAATAAGCAAAGATTTAGAGAAGGTAAGCTTTCCTTAAGTGAAGAACTCTCAATAATGATTTTTACCATTTTAGTGCATATAAACATTTAAAAGCTTATTACCAAAACTTTATTATTAATGGTAATTTGTTCAGGAATCCACCTTGTTATGAGAGATTTGTTCAGCTTATTCCTTCATTATTTCTGCCATTGATTGTGATGTTACATTACTTAAGTGGGAAAAGAACGGGAATTTATTATGCAGATTCCACACATTTTGCAGTATGTAAAAATATCAGAATTAATTCTAACAGAACTTTTAATAATCTTGCAAAAATGGGACGTAGAATACCAAAAGGATCTACATATTTTGTATCTACTAAATATAAATTTTTTTCTTTCAACCAGCTATTTAACCCCGATTATGGATAAGAAATACATGGTTTATTAGGTTTAAGTTGGTAAGCAATAAGAGCATAGAATAGAGAAGTAAAGAAATTAATAGGTGATCGATGTCTGGAAGGAGTAATATTAAAATTCTCTTTTATGTAGCCAAAAATGGTTTCGATAATGAATCTCTTCCTTAAAAGGATTTTATCCAAAAGAGGTAATAAATAGTTTTTCATATCCTTTCTTATTCCGGTAATTTTTATTAAACCTTGCTTATAAAGTTTTGTAAACATTTTTTCTGAAATAAACTCCTTATCATCATAACACTTACCTTTTAGACCTTTTTTGATAACCATTGCTTCAAATGCAATTCTGTCATCAACATTACCTTTGGTAATTTTAACAGCAATAATTTCTCCCTTATCATTGATTATCATATGAAGCTTGAATCCAAAAAACCAATCGACAGAACTACGTCCCATTTTTGCAAGATTATTAAAAGTTCTGTTAGAATTAATTCTGATATTTTTACATACTGCAAAATGTGTGGAATCTGCATAATAAATTCCCGTTCTTTTCCCACTTAAGTAATGTAACATCACAATCAATGGCAGAAATAATGAAGGAATAAGCTGAACAAATCTCTCATAACAAGGTGGATTCCTGAACAAATTACCATTAATAATAAAGTTTTGGTAATAAGCTTTTAAATGTTTATATGCACTAAAATGGTAAAAATCATTATTGAGAGTTCTTCACTTAAGGAAAGCTTACCTTCTCTAAATCTTTGCTTATTACTTTTCAGCAATTGATGTTTTACCCATTTCTCATAAATTTTACAAAATTTATCTACTATACAAAATATTGTAGTATATTTACACATGTTATTAAACCTTTATTTTACTCCTTCAGTGCCCTATTTATATAAGGTTTAATAACTCTTGCCTTCCTCTCTATTCCTTATCCATAATCGGCGTTAATGTAATGTTGATGACAGAATTGCATTTGAAGCAATGGTTATCAAAAAAGGTCTAAAAGGTAAGTGTTATGATGATAAGGGGTTTATTTCAGAAAAAATGTTTACAAAACTTTATAAGCAAGGTTTAATAAAAATTACCGGAATAAGAAAGGATATGAAAAACTATTTATTACCTCTTTTGGATAAAATCCTTTTAAGGAAGAGATTCATTATCGAAACCATTTTTGGCTACATAAAAGAGAATTTTAATATTACTCCTTCCAGACATCGATCACCTATTAATTTCTTTACTTCTCTATTCTCTGCTCTTATTGCTTACCAACTTAAACCTAATAAACCATGTATTTCTTATCCATAATCGGGGTTATTTTAAGTTGTTTTTCTGGATACTGTGGTCAAGCCACGGTATGACACCGAACGCGTTTTTAGATCCACGCAACAATACCTTGCGAGCAGTCGTAGACTGTGCGGCAATCTCATGAAATAATAAATTATAAACTCCTGAGATTGCTTCGTCGAAACTTACAGTTTCTTCTCGCAATGACGATTTTCGAATTACTTTAAATTAGACCAAATACGGTTTTTTGCAATATAGAAAAAGATAGTAAACACTACCAAAAACATCATAACTTTAAGACCCATAGATTTACGATGTTCCATTTCCGGCTCAGCTGCCCATTGTAGGAATACCGCAACATCATGCGACATATGCTCTACGCTTGCGTTAGTACCGTCCATATAGGTTACCTGCCCGTCTGTAAGCGGCGGCGGCATTGCTATTTGCTCGCCAGGGAAATACGGATTATAATGAGCCCCTTGCATTAGCTTAAAATCTGCCGGTGGTTCGGTATAGCCGGTAAGCAGCGAATATATATAATTAGCTCCGTCATGACGCGCTTTTATTATTAAAGATAGATCAGGAGGATGTGCTCCGTTATTAGCTGCCCTTGCTGCTTGTTCATTAGGGTAAGGAGGTACAAAACGATCGGAGGGAAGAGCGGGACGGTCAAACATCTCACCGTCATCATTAGGTCCGTCTTTTACCGTATAGCCTTTGGCGATTTCTTTTATCTCGTCATCCGAAAAGCCGATATCTTTAAGATTACGGTAATATAAATTGTTTAAACCGTGGCAGACACTACAAACTTCTTTATAGACCTGAAAACCTCTTTGTGCTGCTTCACGATTAACTGTGCCAAATATGCCGTCAAACGACCATTTCATCTTTTTCGGATGTAATGCTTCTTCGTTGGCTAAACTTAAGCACGAAGTTAGTAGTATGATGATAGAGATAAGTAGTTTAGTTTTCATAAATTTTTTTGAGTCGTCATTGCGAGGAAAAATTGAAAATTTTGACGAAGCAATCTCAGGAGATTATTATTATTTTATAAGATTGTCGTGTCGAGATTTTGTCTTTCCTTGCAATGATGTTTTTATTACAGAATAATTTCATTATATAAATCATCCCAATTTATATTTGTTTGTTCTATTAATTTAATTTTTTTGTCTCTTGAACCGGTTTTAATTTGTTTTTCTCTATTTATTGCTGAATTTATAGTTTGATGAATCTCATAAAATACTAAAATTTAATTTTGCAATTATACTTTTTACTAAACCCCTTAATTGTATCATTTTTGTGTTTGTATATTCTTTTTATTAAATTAGAAGTAACACCAGTATAGAGTATACCATTTTTCTCGTTAGTTACTATATATACTATTGGTTGCTTCATAAATTTGAATAATACAAAAAACGTCATTGCAAGCAGCCATAGGCTGCGTGGCAATCTCATGAAATAATAACAAACTCCTGAGATTGCTTCGTCAATTGCTATGCAATTTCCTCGCAATGACATATCTCTTCGCAATGACTTAACTCTTACAACTCCTCCGGTAGCGGCAGCGGTTTTTCATATTTACCGATCAACGGCAGAGCTACTAAGAAATGGAAGAAGTAGTAACAAGCAGCAAAGCGGCTAATGGTAATATACGGCTCTTCCGCCGGTTGTCCGCCTAAATAACCAAGCAATAAACAATCTGCCATAAATATCCAAAAAGCAATTCGGTATATCGGTCTATAATTACTACTTCTAACTTTTGAAGTATCAAGCCAAGGTAGTAAGAATAACACGAATATACTTCCGAACATTAATAGCACCCCACCGAGCTTAGAAGGTACGGCTCTAAGGATCGCATAAAACGGCAGAAAATACCATTCAGGTACGATATGAGCAGGCGTAACTAACGGATTTGCCGGAATGTAATTATCGGGATGTCCTAAATAATTAGGTTCGTAAAAAATAAAATAGGCAAATATTATGAAATAAACTCCGAAACCGACAAAATCCTTTACGGTATAATAAGGGTGGAAAGGAATAGTATCTTTAGGACTTTTAACGTCGATACCTTTCGGATTATTTGAACCATACTGATGTAAGGCTACTAAATGCAGCATCACAAGAGCGACAATAATAAACGGCAATAAATAATGCAGCGAGAAGAACCTATTTAATGTCGGATTATCAACGGAAAAACCACCCCATAACCACGTAACTATAGATCCCCCTATTAGCGGAATAGCCGAGAATAAATTAGTAATTACCGTAGCACCCCAGTAGCTCATCTGCCCCCAAGGAAGCACGTAACCCATAAACGCAGTAGCCATCATGGTTAGAAAAATGATAATACCGATATGCCAAAGCAGTTCTCTCGGTGCTTTATAAGAACCGTAATACAGTCCCCGTGCTATGTGCAAATAAACGGCAGCAAAAAACATCGATGCACCTACCGCATGAGTATAACGCAGTAACCAACCGTAATTCACGTTACGCATGATTCGCTCAACACTATCAAAAGCATGATCAACATGCGGTGTATAGTGCATAGCAAGCACCACACCGGTAATTATCTGAATTACCAACGCAATACCGGCAATAGAGCCTAAATTCCACAAATAGCTAAGATTTTTTGGAGTCTGATAATGGCTAAAATACTTTAGGAAAGAGAAAATCGGTAGACGATAATCTATCCACTCAATAATAGAGTTCTTCCCAAATTCTACTTCTAGAGGTAATTTGTGCGTCAACCCGGTACTCACACCATTAATCGGTTTTTCAGTTGTTTTTTTGGATACCGTGGTCAAGCCACGGTATGACATTGAGGGCTTTTTAGGGGTAATATCTTCATTCATAAATAACTACCCAATTCTAATTTTTTTGTCGCTAATAAAGGTATAAGGCGGTACTGCTAAATTTAAAGGAGCAGGACCTCTTCTAACTCTACCTGAAGAATCATATTGTGAGCCATGGCACGGACAGAACCATCCATCATATTCACCTTGATTAGCAAGCGGCACACAACCTAAATGCGTGCAGATTCCGATAGTCACCAACCAATTATCATGCCCTACTTTCACACGTGCTTCATCAGTCTCAGGATCAATAAGTTCCGACATTTTTACGGCTCTTGCTTCAGCTATTTTATCAGGAGTACGGTTAGTAATAAAAACCGGTTTACCTTGCCATTTAACCGTAACTGTTTGACCTACCGCAATATTTGATAAATCAACCTCAATTGATGATAAAGCTAGCACGTCTGCAGAAGGGTTTAAAGAATCAATGAGAGGCCAAAGAGTACATGCGGCCCCAACCGCTGCAACACTACTAGCCGTTAGAACCATAAAATCACGACGTGTAGTTTGTTTGTTTTTATTATCTTCAGTATCCGACATATAATATTAAAGTGACATAAATTAACGATTATTATTACTACCGCTTGGGGTATTATTAAGATTATTTGGATTTTCTAGTTCTTCATAAGGATTTATTATAGGACGTTCAGCGTCTGCAACACTATCTGCTTGTTTTGGCGTAAGCTTATTTATTTCATCTTCTAACACTTTTGCTCCTGTCCCTTCTTCATGCTTATATTCTCCAGGATTACTTAAGCAATTCCAAAAACTAACTAAATGATTCCAATTAGGAGCGAGTTTTGTAGTACAATTTTGAGCAACTGCTTGAGTTGTATATAATATCTCGACTGTAGTTTCAGTAAAATAATCTATAAACCCAATTTTTTTTAAGCCCAATACTGTATAATATAAAGTAATTAAGGAAGCAACTGCTATAATTAAATACCATTTAGTGATAATAGACCACAGAAAAAATCCCATAGGATTTGCTGCAATTAACCTTCGTAAAGCCTGCCACATATATTTTTCTCAAAAAAATTATTAATAACATTCATCTTATTTTATATCACTACATTAGTAAAAATAAAGCAAAATCACGTAATATTACAAATATTTTTAATTAAATAGGAACTCAAGAAGAATGAAATCGGTAAAAATACTAAATTAATTCCTATCATAATAAAAATTAATTGTAAGTTATTATCTTGTAATATTAAACCTGTCATTATAATATTCGGAATTAATAACGGCATAATAAACGTACCGACAAAATTAGCATTCTTCTTAAAATAACATTGCACGCTACCAGATAAAACTACTAAACTACTTGATAAAACTAATATCATCCATACACTAATGAAGAAAAATACTATCTCAAGCAAAGTTTGATCAAAAAAAACATAAATAATGGCTAAAACAAAAACCAGCCCTACCGTACTACTGATAAATATAGCAAAAAATTTAGCCAATATAATTTTTTCATGACTAACAATTGATAATAATAACTCTAAGCTTCCGTCTTCCAAATCAGATTTAAATATAACCGAAGAAAAACCGATTAATGAAATTAATAAACAAATTACCGAAAAAATTAAACCGAATTTGTTAATATCCCTTTCACTATTAATTAAAACAGTACTAATTATGCAAAATAAAAAAAATATAACTATATATTTAATTATATTATTAATGCGATTCTGCACTATAAATTCACGCTTAATTAATACAAATAGGTTATTCATAATTATTAAATACGTTGTAAATTAAGTACATAATAGCTGCGACAGTCAAACCTATACCAATTTCAACAATAACTATAGCAATATGCTGAGCAAGTAGCTTATCATTGATAAAATTTGTTAGTGAATAATAATTTAAATAATTATCATTAAAAAATAGTGATATTGTTCCTACAATTGCATATATTGCTACACCTAAAACAGCAATACAAATTAGCACACTAGGAGGAAAATACCGGCTTAATTTTCGATTACCGTAAACTAAATCATAAGCAATAAGACTAGATGCAAATATAACACCTGCTTGAAACCCACCACCCGGCGAAGACTCACCGTTAAGCTGAATATATATACTATATAAAATTATATAAGGTATTATAAAACTAGTGATATATTTTATTATTGGATTTGTCATCCCGTGTCTTGACCACGGGATCTTGTATCGCCTGCTGTGTCCTGAGATACCGTGGTCAAGCCACGGGATGACACCCTCCTTTGAAAATACCAATAATACAGCAATTCCTGCAATTAAAATTACGCTAGTTTCACCTAAAGTATCATATCCACGATAACTTGCAAGAATAGCCGCAACAAAAGAAGGTACACCTATATCTCTAGAGGTATTTTCGATATAATATTTACTTGAATGCATATGAATAGGAGCATTATCATCACCGTAATTCGGTAATTCTAGCCCCATATAAGCAAGAGTTACTACAAACAATAAACATATTAAACTTGCTGGAATAATATTAGTTCTCTCAATATTCTTTAAATCCGAAGGTAATTTACGCAACAAATTCAAATATACGCATGTTGATAAGCAAGCTCCAAGTGCTGCTTCGGTCATTGCGACATCAGGAGCATCCATAATAAGATAAGATACACCGATTAATAAGCTAAATACAGAGGAAGCAATAACTGCATTTAGTAAATCTTTAGCAAAAATTATTTTTATGGATATTAAAATTAATAAAAAAGCAATTAAGTTAAGTAGGTAATTGCCGAGATCAAAATTTAAAGCTGTATTTACTGTCATATGGTTGTTAAAATTTAACGTCATTGCGAGGAGAAACGTAGTTTCGACGTGGCAATCTTATCAAGCATCCTGAGATTGCTTCGTCAATTACTTCGTAATTTTCCTCGCAATGACGGTACTATAAGCTCTAATTTTCATAAATAAAGATGCTTTACCAAGTGCATGAGTTGCTACCGGATTTAGTAGAAAAATCAATAAAGCCGCTAAAATTAATTTAATAGAGTTAACAATATTTGCTTCAATGCACGCAAAACCTATTAAGCAAATAGGCACTCCAAAACTCTCAATAACACTTGCAGCATGTAATTTAGTATAAAAATCAGGAAATCTAAAAAACCCGATTATCCCTGAAAATATAACAAATAATCCAATAATTACTAATAATATTCCGATATAGTATAATGTCATTGTTTTTATTTCTTTGTTATTTCATTATGCACTTCTATGTCATTCCCGCGAGGCATTGTTGCGTGGATCGAAAAACGTGCTCGGTGTCATACCGTGGCTTGACCACGGTATCCAGTCTTTTTTAATTTTTTTCTGGACCCCGTGGTCAAGCCACGGGGTGACAATAATTCGTTCACTCACCCTGAGCCAAGCTATAACCTGCCACACCATCAAACTCAAATAAATTCTCTACTTTGATAAAGTCGATATTTGCTTTGCTTAAAGCTTCAAGCAATCTTGTTATATCTAAATGCTTTATTTCCATGCCGTCTTTATTCATAAAACGACAACACCAATGATCGGAAACAGTTTCATATCTTGCATCACGAGGCCATAATTTTAGCCCTTTGGAAGATATAGTTTTTAGCTCAAAATTACCAAGATCAAGCTTATTAACTTTATCTGCTATATCGTGAGCGGAAGATACATCCATATTCATAAAAATATCCGTACCAACCAATTTCTTAACTTCTTTGGTATCAATCTTATACTCTATATTATTTTCTTGTTTCTCTGCAATTAATGGATAATCTGCTTTAGGTAGTTTTGTCGGTATCTGTCCTAATCTTTTTGTTACTTCTTCGGCAAATTCTTTGGTACCGACTTTTTTACTAGAACTCTGCTCGTTATATATATCCGTCGTGTGAATCCCATCCTCTATAGTTTTTTTCCAAGCATTTTCGATTAATGTAGCGATATCACCCTGCCCTATATGTACTAGCATCATTATAGCAGCATTTAAAAGCCCTGACGGATTAGCAATATCTTTGCCTGCAATATCGGGAGCACTTCCATGTACCGCTTCAAACATAGCATAATACTGCCCGATATTTGCAGAACCTGCAAGCCCTACCGAGCCTGAAATTTCAGCTGCTACATCAGAGATAATATCGCCGTATAAATTAGAAGTCACGATAACGTCAAATATTTCCGGTTTGGTAGCAAGCCTTGCCGTACCGATATCGATAATATAATGCTCATTATTAATTTGCGGATATTCTTTTGCAATCTCATTAAATACTTTATGAAAAACCCCATCGGAAAATTTCATAATATTATCTTTGCTTAAACACGTGACTTTTTTACGGTTATTTTTTACCGCATATTCAAAAGCATATCTAATAATTTTTTCACAACCGATACGACTAATTAACTTAACCGACTCATACATATTATACGTTTGACGGTATTCTATACCTGCGTATAAATCTTCTTCATTTTCACGTATAATAGTTAGGTTTAGATTTGGATGTAGTGTTTTAGTAAAAGGATGAAACGAAACAGAAGGACGAATATTAGCAAAAAGCTGTAATGTTTTACGAATCGTGACGTTTAAACTTTTATATCCTCCACCTTGCGGAGTAGTAATCGGAGCCTTAAGTATAATACCGGTACGTTGTATTGATTCCCAACTTTCCTCGCTTATGCCTGAAGTATAATGCTTCTTGTAAAGCTTTTCACCTACTTCAATGGTTTCTAAACGAATACGAGCTTCGGCTTTACATAATATATAAAGCACTGCCTCCATTATTTCAGACCCTATACCGTCCCCGTATGCAATTGTAATCGGTGTAAATTCTGCCATATTAAATACTCTCGTTAAATAATAGCACTGCTCGTGTGGATACCACCACGTCATTGCGAGCAGCCGTAGGCTGCGTGGCAATCTCGTCAAATATCCTGAGATTGCTTCGTCAATTACTTTGTAATTTTCCTCGCAATGACGTTAAACTAAACCATACAACAACGCCATTAATAGTTTATAGTTACTTCTTTTAACCTTTCATTCAACATAAAAGTCACTTCGGAAGTTATATTCAAATTATTTTTGGCATATAAGACTTGAGCACTTGGAATTACCAAATTAAGGTTATATTTCTCAGCAAGTTCACTAATTATTGTAATAGTTGTTTCATGTACTCTACTCATAGCCTCAGCGTGGGCTTGTTCAAGCTTTGTTTTCTTAATCTGAATTTCTTTTCTAACGTGGCTAACTTTTGCATTAAATTCGTTTACTTTATGCTCAAATTCGGTTTCACTTAAATTAGAACGCTCATTTAGCAGCTTCTCTTCCAGTGGTTTAAATTTTGCTTCTTTTGCAGCAATATCCTCTTGAATTTTATGATTAAGCTTTTCGATTTTATTACGCAAATCTTTTATAGCTATCGAACCTTCCAATATAGATTGTACATCAGCAACAGCTACTTTAACTTTAAAATTATCTTCTTTAATCGGCACGTTTTGTGCCTCCGTGATCATTGAGAAATTTATTATGAATATGCATAAACATAATATTCGGTATATCATCCTTGATCCTATAATCTAGACTTAAGTGTTATATTTAAGGATGTCATTCCCGCCTACGCGGGGATGACATGGGAGCAACACCCCTATTAATTTAAGAATAAATAACATCAGGTGATTTGTCTATAATTAAAAACTTAACCTTTACCTAACATTGGCACATCCCCGCCTCCCCATGGTGTATATTCACTATCCAAATAATCCTCCCTTGAAATTGGATCAAACGGAATAGCTGTTATTGCTCCAGGACTTAAACAGGTATTCTCTTCATCACTCAGCGGTTCAGTAGCAGGTTCTTCTAGTTCAACATAAATTTCATGCTGTTCATTAAATTCATATAAAAAATTAAAAGCTTTATGAATATGCTCAGTTCCCTTGTTCTTAACCAAAACTGCTGTAATACCATAGTCTTTTGCAGCATTGACATGTTTAATATCATCATCCATGGAAAATATGTTTTTTTTATTAGTTATTTCGGTATTATTCATTATTGCTCTTATATATTCTTTTTTAGTACAATTTTGTATTTCTTCAAAATTATTAGAAGGTAAAGCTGATTTTATATAAATTTTTCATCTTCCTTTCCTAGTAACCTTTCTAATGCATATTTTATAGCATGAGGATAACCATTAAATGATGCTATAGCTATTTTATGACCAGATAATATAATATTCTTAAAAAGGCGTGCTATTTGCTCTTCATTTTTCCAACCTAAATTTTCATTATCTAGGAACCTCTCCATCAGCTCTATAGAAAATTTTTGCTCAAGCCTAGCTATTTCCTTAGCACGTTCACTATCTGATCTAAAAAAGCGATTTTGTATATTACGTACTATTAAACCTCCTAACCTCTCCCCGATATAATTATGCGAATGTCCAACTAAAGTATTGTCAAAATCAAATATAAATAAAGCTGTATTATCGTTCATTAATTTCTCTTATTTTAAAGTTTAAAAATTCTTAGTAATTTTTATTCTGAGGTTAAATCAATTTCTTTTTCAAGAACTTTATTCCAATTTTTGGTATTTTAGTGTATAATACGGAAGACTATTGTACACTTGTGAGAATTTTTAAAGATGACATCTATTCGTAATATAGCAATTATTGCCCACGTTGATCATGGGAAAACTACGCTTGTTGATAACATGCTTAAACAAAGCGGAACATTTAGAGCTAACCAAGCAGTAGCCGAGCGTGCTATGGACTCTAACGATCTTGAGCGTGAACGCGGTATTACCATACTAGCCAAATGCACTGCTTTTATGTGGAACGATATCCGTATTAATATCGTCGATACGCCGGGACATGCTGATTTTGGCGGTGAAGTAGAACGCATATTAAGCATGGTTGACGGTGTTGTGTTACTTGTCGACGCTTCTGAAGGACCGATGCCGCAAACAAAATTTGTGCTTTCTAAAGCGTTAAATCGCGGCTTAAAACCTATTGTCGTTATTAATAAAATAGATAGGGATGACCAAAGAATTAAAGAAGTTATCGACGAAGTATTCGAGCTATTTGTAGCGTTAGAGGCCAATAACGATCAGCTTGACTTCCCTATAGTTTATGCATCAGGGAGAGCAGGAAGAGCATCTTTAAACTTTGATGATAAAATTAATCCTTTAGACAATTTAGCAGATGATTTAGCACCGCTTTTCGACCTTATAGTAACACATGTACCTACGCCCGAAGCCGATGATAAAACCCCATTTTCTATGCTTGTTACTACTAGAGAATATAATTCTTTCTTCGGTAGGGTTTTAACGGGACGTGTACAAAGCGGCACTGTTAAAATCAACCAAAACGTAAAAGTATTAAATCGTGAGAATAAAGTACTTGAAACCGGACGTATCACTAAAATATTAGCATTTAGAGGCTTAGAAAGAATAGCTATAGACGAGGCTACAGCCGGTGATATTATTGCCGTAGCAGGCGTTGAAAATGCCAACGTTGCCGATACTATATGTTCACCTGAAGTAACTGAGGCCGTACCGTCTCTACCTATCGATCCGCCGACTTTATCCATGACTTTTAGCGTTAATGACTCACCGCTTGCAGGAAGCGAAGGGACAAAAGTAACATCAAGCTTGATTGGAGCTAGGTTAATGCGTGAGCTTGAGAGTAACGTTGCATTAAAAGTTACCGAAGCAGCTGAAAAAAATGCTTTCCAAGTTGCAGGACGAGGAGAATTACAACTTAGTATCTTAATCGAAACTATGCGTCGTGAAGGATTTGAGTTATCTATCAGTAGACCGGAAGTATTATTCCAAACCGATGAGAAAGGTAATAAGCAAGAGCCAATGGAAGAAATTCAAGTTGACGTTGATGACGATTATGTTGGAGTAGTCATAAAATCTTTAGCACTTAGAAAAGCCGAAATGACTGATATGAGACCGTCAGGCGGAGGTAAAAGCCGTGTTACGTTTATTGGACCGTCTAGAGGATTAATCGGCTATCACAGCCAATTTCTAACCGAAACACGTGGTACAGGAATTATGAACCGTATTTTTCACGGATACGCTGATTATAAAGGAAATATCGAGGGAAGACGTAACGGCGTGCTTATCTCTAACGGTGACGGGGCAGCTGTCGCATATGCTCTATCGAATCTAGAAGAAAGGGGGAAAATGTTTATAAACCCTAGCGATAAAGTATATAGAGGTATGATTATCGGCGAACATAATCGTGATAATGATTTAGAGGTAAACCCACTAAAAGCGAAGCAATTAAGCAATGTTAGAGCAGCAGGTAAAGACGAAGCTATAAGGCTAACTCCGCTGATGCTTTTAACGTTAGAGCAGGCAATCAGCTATATACAGGATGACGAGCGAGTTGAAGTAACACCGAAATCTATTCGTCTACGTAAAGCTATGCTTGACCCTAACGACCGTAAAAGAGCTGCAAAGTAAAGAATTTTAATGCTGCATTTTTAAATTTTTCTGTTATTATTAAAATATACTAAAAATATCTAAAGGTTGTTATGAAAACAAATTATGTAGCTATAACTAACAGAGGACAGATAACAATTCCTATTTATATCAGGAAAAAATTAAATTTATCTACCGGCAGTAAGCTAGAAGTAATAATACAAGATATTTCTTTTGTGGTAATACCTATAAATAAATCTCTTAAAAACTTGAAGAATATTTTACCTAAACCGAAAAATACTCTTACAATAGAAGAAATGAACCAAATTATTAAAGGTTCATATGATAGGAATTGATACAAATATTTTGGTTCGTTACTTAACAGAAGATGATCTTGTACAAAGTGTTAAAGCTACAGAATTAATTAAAAAATACTTCGGTCAAGAAAATTCAATATTCATAAATAATATAGTTATATGTGAATTAGTTTGGGTATTAGAAAAAGGGTATAAATATTCAAAAGAACAAATAATTATGGTATTAAAAGAAATATTTAGCACAGTTGAATTTAGTTTTGAGAACCAACAAATCTTATGGCTATCTATTTTAGAGTATGAGACTCATAAGACGGATTTTCTGATATTTTAATAGGAAAGTTAAATATATTTAGCGGCTGTAATTACACTATTACTTTTGATAAAGCCGCTAGTCAACTAACAATGTTTAGATATTGTTTATAATATTAAAATGTAAAAGTAAAGAATTGATCTGACAGTTAAGGATTGTTGGGTACGAAGAAAAAAGATAAGATAGTACCTGGCAAGTTTTAACAACCTACTAAAAAGGAGACTGTCAGATGACAACATATCAAGAAAAAATCATAAAGCCAAGAATCGGTTTATTAAAACTCGCTGAACAATTAGGGAATGTATCACAAGCTTGCAAAGTAATGGGTTATAGCAGGGATACATTTTATCGTTACAAAGAGCTCCATGATCAAGGTGGGGAGGGGGGAAGCTCTATATGAGATGACTAGACGTAAAGCTTGCATTAAGAATCGTGTGCCCGCAAATATAGAGGATGCTGTAGTTAATATAGCTGTTGAATTTCCAGCATTTGGTCAGGAACGTGCTGCTAATGAATTACGCAAGAGTGGGATAATCATTTCTGGTGGCGGAGTTAGATCTGTGTGGTTACGTCATGATTTAGAAAGTTTCAAAAAACGTCTAAAAGCTCTAGAGACTAAAGTAACCCTGATTATGGATAAGAAATACATGGTTTATTAGGTTTAAGTTGGTAAGCAATAAGAGCAGAGAATAAAGAAGTAAAAAAATTAATAGGTGATCGATGTCTGGAAGGAGTAATATTAAAATTCTCTTTTATGTAGCCAAAAATGGTTTCGATAATGAATCTCTTCCTTAAAAGGATTTTATCCAAAAGAGGTAATAAATAGTTTTTCATATCCTTTCTTATTCCGGTAATTTTTATTAAACCTTGCTTATAAAGTTTTGTAAACATTTTTTCTGAAATAAACCCCTTATCATCATAACACTTACCTTTTAGACCTTTTTGATAACCATTGCTTCAAATGCAATTCTGTCATCAACATTACCTTTGGTAATTTTAACAGCAATAATTTCTCCCTTATCATTGATTATCATATGAAGCTTGAATCCAAAAAACCAATCGACAGAACTACGTCCCATTTTTGCAAGATTATTAAAAGTTCTGTTAGAATTAATTCTGATATTTTTACATACTGCAAAATGTGTGGAATCTGCATAATAAATTCCCGTTCTTTTCCCACTTAAGTAATGTAACATCACAATCAATGGCAGAAATAATGAAGGAATAAGCTGAACAAATCTCTCATAACAAGGTGGATTCCTGAACAAATTACCATTAATAATAAAGTTTTGGTAATAAGCTTTTAAATGTTTATATGCACTAAAATGGTAAAAATCATTATTGAGAGTTCTTCACTTAAGGAAAGCTTACCTTCTCTAAATCTTTGCTTATTACTTTTCAGCAATTGATGTTTTACCCATTTCTCATAAATTTTACAAAATTTATCTACTATACAAAATATTGTAGTATATTTACACATGTTATTAAACCTTTATTTTGCTCCTTCAGTGCCCTATTTATATAAGGTTTAATAACTCTTGTAACCTTCCTTCCTCTCTATTCCTTATCCATAATCGGGGTTATAGTAGCAAATGATGGTATTGTTTTAAGTGATAATCAACTTGCTGTTCTTGAAAAAGTTAAAAACCAACGTGAAGCTAGTGGTGAAATAGAAACTATGCACCCTGGCTACCTTGGTTCACAAGATACTTACTATGTTGGTAATATTAAAGGCATAGGCCGTATTTATCAGCAAACTTTTGTCGATACCTATTGAGGAGTAGCTATTTGTAAACTCTATACCGAAAAGACGGCTATTACAGCTGCAGACCACTTAAATGATAAGGTTATTCCATTCTTTGCAAACCATGATATCCCTCTGCTTAGAATATTAACTGATAGAGGTACGGAATATTGTGGAAAACCAGAAAACCATGCTTACCAACTATATCTTGGCATTGAGAATATCGATCATTCCAAAACTAAAGCATATAGTCCTCAAACCAACGGTATCTGTGAGCGTTTCCATAAAACTATGCAGGAAGAGTGCTATCACATTCTATTCCGCAAAAAATTTTATAATTCACTTGATGAATTGCAAACAGATATAGATAACTGGCTTGTGAGTTACAATAATGCAAGACCTCATTCCGGTAAACATTGCTTTGGTAAAACACCAATGCAATCTTTTACAGATTCACTTTATATTGCTAAAGATAAAAATATTGGTAATATTGGTAATATAGATAAAAATATTGGTAATATAGAGAGAATATCAGACAATTTGATGATTGCCCATCAAGCTGCCTGATTACTCAACTCTATCAGATTAAGTCGTAACTTGTACATTTTAAATTTGCTATTTTTCTTTTATAATATGGAATCAAACACTATAATAACAAACCTTTTTAACGGCTTCTATTACATCGATCTCGCTCGGCAAAGCTAATTTTTCTAAATTAACGGCATAAGGAAGAGGAACATCTTTGCCGCTTACAATCTCTATCGGAGCATCTAAATAATCAAATACTTCTTTCATAACAATAGAGGCTATACTTGCACCGACACCGGCAAAAAACCACCCTTCTTCGACTATAACTAAACGATTAGTTTTTTTCACCGATTCTATTATCGTCTCAGTATCAAGAGGCTTAATAGTACGTAAATCAATAACCTCGCAATCAATATTATCATTCTGCAAAATATTTGCAGCATCTAGGGCAAGTTTTACTTGAATTGAGAAAGTTACTATAGTGACGCTACTACCTTCTTTTAAAATTTTTGCCTGACCAAAGGGTATAGGCTCGATTGTTTCCGGTACGTCAAAACTGTGACCGTATAAAATCTCATTTTCCAAAAAAATAACCGGATTATCGTCTCTAATAGCCGTGAGCATAAGCCCTTTATGATCTTCGGCACTATAAGGAGCTACTACTTTTAACCCTGGAATATGAGAATAACAAGCTGTATAATTTTGGCTATGCTGAGCTGCTACTCTACTTGCTGCTCCGTTTGGTCCTCTAAACACTATCGGACATTTTACCTGCCCGCCTGACATGTAATGCGTTTTTGCAGCAGAATTAACTATATGATCGAATGCTTGCATAGCAAAGTTAAAAGTCATAAACTCCACGATTGGGCGAAGTCCTGCAAAAGCTGCCCCGACTGCAAGCCCTGCAAAACCATACTCCGTTATTGGCGTGTCAATTACTCTCTTAGGACCAAACTGCTCTAATAATCCTTGCGTTACCTTATAAGCTCCTTGATATTCTGCAACTTCCTCACCTATGACAAAAACCTTGTCGTCTCTTATCATCTCTTCTTGCATCGCATCACGCAATGCTTCACGTACCGTTATTTGCATTTTTCTTTTTATTTGATTAAATGTTCTATGTCATTCCTATAGTACTTATGTCATTCCCGCTTTCGCGGGAATCCAGAAAAAAATTAAAAAAGACTGGATGCCGTGGTCAAGCCACGGGATGACAAATATTCGTATACAACTCCCTCTCATCAGGTAGCGGTGAATTTTCTGAGAATTCTACTGCTTCTTTCATAATTTCTTTTACCGACTGTTCTATTTCTTTTAAATCTGCTTCGGTTGCATATTTATTGTCGAGTATCGTTTTTCTTATTATTACCAACGGATCACGCTCTTTATATTGCTCAACTTCTTCTTTACTGCGATATTTTGCCGGATCAGACATCGAATGCCCACGATAACGATAAGTTTTCACCTCTAATATCAGCGGAAAGCTATTTTCTCTAACATACTCGGCTGCTTGCTTAGAACCGTCATACATTTCTTCAAAATCCATACCATCTAGCTGAAATCCTTTAATCCCAAACGATTCCCCTTTCTTATATAAATCACGCATAAAGGTAGAACGTGCTACAGACGTCCCCATCGAATATTCGTTATTTTCAATAATATAAACTACAGGTAAACCCCATAAAGCAGCCATATTAAAGGCTTCATATACTTGACCTTGATTAACCGCACCATCACCTAAAAAAGTAAAGCAAATATTATTCGTACCATTATATTTCTCGGCAAAAGCAAGCCCTGTACCTATCGGTACTTGAGCTCCGACTATACCGTGTCCACCGTAAAATTTATTCGGTACGTCAAATAAATGCATCGAACCGCCCTTACCTTTCGAGCAGCCTGTAGCTCGTCCCATAAGCTCGGCAAGAACGTATTTAGGCTCTGTTCCCGCTAAAATAATATGAGCATGATCACGATAGCTAGTAATTGTACTATCTCCTTTTTGTTTAACCATATCTACCGCAGAAATTACTGCTTCCTGCCCGATATATAAATGACAAAAACCGCCTATTTCTCCCATACCGTATAGCTGCCCGCATTTTTCTTCAAAACGACGCAATAGGAGCATATCTTTAACGCTTTTTATATATTCTTCTTTTGTCGGCTTATATTTTCCTAACTTAATATCCACTAATTACTCCTTAAGACTATTGTCATCCCGTGGCTTGACCACGGGATCCAGGCTTTTTAAATTTTTTTCTGGATTCCCGCTTTCGCGGGAATGACATAAAACTAAAAATCATCAAAATTAAAATTCACAAAATACGGTACATGATCCGAAGGTGGCGGCCAATCACGTGCTTCTGGTAGTAAATGCATAGAAAATAATGCATCTTTTAAATTATCGCTAACCCAAATATGATCAAGCCTTCTACCTCTGTTAGATTTTTTCCAATCTATATTTCTATAGCTCCACCAAGTATAAAACTTTTCGTCAAACGGAACAAAATGCCTACTACTATCGATAAAACCTAACGAGTTTTGTAGCTCTACCAATAACGAGCGTTCAATATCGGTATGGCTGATAACATTTCGCAGCTGCTTACTAGACCATACATCATGTTCATGCGGAGCAATGTTCAAGTCCCCGACAATAATAATTTTATCGTTTTTAGTACGGTTAGTAGTTAACCATTCCTGCATTAACCTTACATATTCGAGCTTATGCTTAAATTTTGTATTTACCTCGATATCAGGTACATCACCACCGGCAGGAACATAAAAATTATGTATTTCTATATCATTAACTATAGCGGCTATATGCCTTTTATCACTATTATATAACTCCAATGAAAAAGCATTATTCAAAGGAAATTTTGAAATAATAGCAACACCGTTATATGATTTCTGCCCTGCATATATTACATGTTCATAGCCTATATTTTTAATAACTTCAATAGGAAATAATGAATCAGCTACCTTTGTTTCTTGAAGTAAAATAATATCCGGCTGATGTTCATGTGCTAATTTTCTTAATAAATCGATCCGTAAACGCAATGAATTGATATTCCAAGTAACTATCTTCATTAGACTTCTTGTATAACCTCCTTCTAAAGGTAATTTGTATGTCAATCCGGTACTCGCATCCTCACGTACTAAGTGTACGCTGCGGTGCTGCGTTCCGTGTTTCCTTCAAATTCCTCTTTATAAGATAGGTTATACAAGAAGTCTATTTAATTTTTTATAGCTGCTCCTATTATTGCATCTCTGAAATAAATTATTCCAAGTTGATTTAAAGGATTTTTCATGTCAATTTTATCTTTTTCTTCTTCAGGAATTTTAATCATAGTATTACTTAATATAGCAAAATAAAGATTATCAGGCAAAACATATCCTGCTTCACTTTGTATTCCAAGGGCTTTTCCCGTATAATGAATCATTAAATGCTTAGAATCAAGATCAGTAAGGAAAATACCGTAACCCATATAAGACTTACGCCCTTCTATATCTTTTGCTAAAAAATACTTAGTAGTCATAAGTTTATACGACTTCTTAGAAAGAATTTTCCCCTCATTCAATGCCCTATACCATTTAATAAGATCAACCGGTGTTGATATTATACCGCCGTCAGCACAAGGAACTGCTAAAAAATCAGCAGTTACAGGAGTAAATATAGGTTTATTACTATTATTAGGCGTTAAAAAATATCTTACCGGATAATTAGAACTAATAACATTTTTTTGAATTCTAGCGGCTTCACTATATGAAGCAAAACTAGTAGATTTCATATTAAGAGGTTTAAAAAATTCATCATAAAAAAAGTTAGCTAAATCTTTTTTAGCCACCTTTTCGATAATCATACCAAGTATAACAAAATTAGTATTACTATATTTAAATTTTTTCCCTATAGATATTTCTAAAGGCTTAGAAGAAACAAATTGTAATATTTTCTTATGAATCTCTTTCTTAGGCATATTTAAATCAAGTTTAACAAAACTAAAATATTCAGCAATACCGCTACTATGCGTTAATAAATTATGGATAGATATTTTATATGCCCAATCCGGCACTTTTCCTCCCCACATTTCCGGATCAAGATATTTATAGATTTTATCGTTAATATTTAATAATTCCTGCTCTTGTAATTTTAAAATTCCTGCAGCTGTAAAAGGCTTTGTAGCAGAAGCAATAGGCATCATTTCATTTGCTTTTAATTGCTCACCGTTTAAAGCAAAGATTCCTTTAGCACCGGTTAATAAAGTTTTATAATCATCGGCAAACATAAAAACGGCATTAAAAAATCTATTACTTATATATTCTTTTTCTGCTTCATTGATTCTTTGCTGTATATCTGCAAAACAATCAACACAATTAGTAATTAAAAAAAGCAGCAATAAAAAATATCTACGAATCATAACTTCAACACTCCACAAACTTATCAGTAGACATCTTACATAACTTGCTTCTAAAGGTAATTTGTACGTCGATCCGGTACTCTAATCCTCACGTACTAAGTGTACGCTGCGGTTCTACGTTCCGTGTCTCCTTCAAATTCCTCTTTATTAGCTGCGATTATGTAAGACGTCTAGTAAAATAAAACGGTAATTTTGCTTCTAACTTAATCTCTTTACCAAAAATTTTTTCAGATAAACATATATTATTAGCATGCAAGAACATATATTTACTATACGGCATTATTTCTTTATTACCATATTTATCATCTCCAAGTATCGGGCAACCTAATAATTTAGAATGCAACCTTAATTGATGCATTCTACCTGTAACCGGCGTAAATTCAATTAAAAATAAATTATTATCAAGCGATTTAAGTAATTTATAATAAGTAATGGCAAGTTTACCATTTTCACTATCAATATCAGTAATTTTAGGTGTACTTCCTTTACTCTTTTCTATATTACTTCTAACTTCGCCTACATTTTTAATTGGCTTTCCATAGGTTACAGCAAAATATGTTTTTACAACCAATTTTTCTTTAAAAGCATCATGAAGTTTTACACTACTTAAATAATTTTTGGCTATTAAGAGTAAACCGCTTGTTTCTTTATCTAACCTATGTACTAGCTTAAAATCAGCACCTTTATAATTCAAATATTTTAATGCAGAGTCAATAGATAATTTTATTTTACTGCCACCTTGAGTAGCAAGACCTGCAGGTTTATTTATAGCTATTAAATTATCATCTTCATATATCAGATAATCGGTAGTAATTTTCTTCGCTAGCTTAATTTCAGCATCGGTAAAAACTAATTTTTCGGGTTGCTTAACAGGTAAATTAAACTTATCGTTAATAAAAATTTTATCGCCGCCCTTTACTCTTAAACTCGCTTCTACTTTCTGAGAATTAACGGTAATTTGTTTTTGACGTAATGCTTTCTCTATTACTCCTTGAGTCAATAACGGATATAGACGTTTTAAATATTTATCTAATCTAGAAGAAATAGGAGTATTGACATCGATGATCATTTAGAGCTTTTTATTGTGTTATTGCATGGCATTGGCACTATTGCATGGATCGAAAAACCTACTCGATGTCATCCCCGCGTAGGCGGGGATCCAGAAAAATAACTTCAAATATCGATATAGAAGTTATTTATTCAAAAAATAAACCTATAAAAACAAGTTTTTATAGGTTTTACTAGATTCCCGCCTACGCGGGAATGACATAAAACGATCCGCACAATAACGCCAACTGACCACGGTGATATTTTTAACTACTTTTTATTAAAAAATAGCACCAAATTATTATAGATAAAAGGATTATAGCAAAAAGCTGATGTATAGAGGCAATTATTATAGGTACAGAGTATAAAAGAGTAATTATTCCGGTAGATATCTGCATCAATAATGCAATCATTAGAAAATACGCTATCTTATTTAATTTTGGATGTTCTATTTTTAATAAGCAAATTACCAAAACCACAACAACCAAAAATACGTTATAGCCGCCTAAACGATGTATGAATTGTATAAAAACCGGATCATACCAATTTTTAAGATCAAAAAAATTGTCTTTTACCTCCATCGGAACAAAACTATCACCCATTAGCGGAAAACTATTATATATCAGCCCTGAATCAAGCCCTGCAACTAAAGCACCTAAAAAAATTTGCACATATATTACAGTAATAGCAATACCGGAAAATATTAATGGTAATTTTAAATCTGTTTGTGACGGTATTAACAAAATATCACAACGATTTTTTATTAATTGATAAAAAAGTATGTGATAAATAATTACGGCGATAATTAAATGAAAAGCAAGTCGAAAATGACTAACAGACGGGCTATTCAACAAGCCGCTTTTAACCATATACCATCCCATAAAGCCTTGTACGCAAAACAACAACAAAGCAATTATATAAGGTAGCATGTCACGATTTTTTATAACATCTTTAAAATAAAAATATATTAAAGGTACAATATATATTAAAGCTGTAATTCTACCGAGTAATCGATGTATAAACTCTAACAGATAAATAAACTTAAACTGCGATAAAGTCATTCCGTAATTAACAGAGTTATATTCAGGAAAAGCTTTATATTTAGCAAATTCCGCTTGCCAGCTTTCAAAACTAAAAGGCGGCAAAATACCGGTTACCGGACGCCACTCAACTATAGATAAACCAGAACCAGTAAGCCTTGTTATCCCCCCTATAACAATCATCGCTATGACCATTATACAACTTATACACAACCATTTTGTAATAGACATCTTCCCAAATTCTACTTCTAGAGGTAACTTGTACGTCAATCCGGTACTCGCATCCTCACGTACTTTTTCGTACGCTGCGGTGCTGCGTTCCGTGTTTCCTTCAAATTCCTCTCTATAAGCGAATTTGAAAAGATGTCTAATTAAACTTTTCTGCACTTTTATTTTAAGTTTATGTTTTTTTTGCTTCGTCATTGCGAGAAGAATTACAACGTAATTCGACGAAGTAATCTTATGAGTTTCTTATTATTTCATGAGATTCCCACGCAGCTTATGGCTGCTCGCAATGACGATTGAGGAGTCATACAACAATAACCTACCCACCCCTCAAATCAAGACTCTACATTCTTTTCCGTATCTTCGGCGGTATTAACAGGACATTTCTTATTTGATTTTTTATTACGATATCTACGTTTTGTCTTTTTTGGAGCAGCTTGTGCTTCTTCTAAGCCGGCATTACTTTCTACAACTTTCACCTCTTCCACAACGCTTACGGTTTGCTCTACCGGTTCTTTTGCCTCTAAACTCTTATCTTTTACTTCATTAGCAATATTATTACTATTATTAGCTGTTTTCCATTTATGTTTATTTTTGCGTAACTGTTCTTTTTTCGGCTCTTCTTCAGTATAATCGGCACTATGATTCTGAATTACCGGCTTAACAGGATTAACATTATTGTTATTTTTCTTCAACAACTTCACTTTTTCAATCGAATAACTATCTGATGTAGCATTAGGATCGGAATAAAAATTAAGCTTTATATTATATTTTTCTTCAATAAATTTTATTTCAGCACGTTTATTATTAAGTAGATAAATAACTGAAACGATATTGGTAAAAACATTTATTACATCAATTCTTTCTTCAAAAATTTCATTCTCTATAGTACGTAAAATTAACATAGCATTAGCGTAACTCGCTCTAATGACTCCTTTACCGTTACAATGAGAACAAATTGCCGAATTAGTTTCTAAGAAAGAAGAACGTAATCTCTGCCTTGAGAATTCAAGTAGTCCAAACTGACTAATATTACCGGTTTGTATACGAGCACGATCATGACTTAAAAACTCTTTAAAGGATCGTTCAATAACTTTACGATTCTTAGCTTCGCTCATGTCTATAAAATCAACAACTATCAAACCTGATAGATCTCTAAGCTTTACTTGCTTTGCTACTTCTTTGGCTGCTTCTAAATTAGTTTTTAGTGCCGTTTCTTCGATATTTTTTTCAGAAGTTGATTTACCGGAATTTACATCAATTGAAATAAGAGCTTCCGTAGGATTAATAACGATATATCCCCCTGAAGGTAGTGTCACGACAGGCTGATATAATTTAACTAATTGCTCTTCTACTTGAAACTTAGTAAATATAGGAGTTTTATTTTTATGTTCTTTAAGTTTTGAAAGCTCTGAAGGTAATAAATCCTGCATAAATTTTGAAGCATCTTCATATGCTTCCTGTCCTTGAATCACTACTTCTTTAACATTGTGATCACACATATCACGTATGGTTTTACGTATTATACTATCTTCCTCATGAATAAAACACGGAGCTGGAAATTTAATAGTACTTTTACGAATTTTATTCCATAACCTTGCTAAATAATTATAGTCTTTCTTTAAATCTAAGGTGCTACTTCCTCTACCTGCGGTTCTAACAATGATACTATAAGCATTTTTGTCACCACTTACTATTTTATTTAAAATATCTTTCAGTCTTTTTCTTTCTTCCCCGTTTGATATTTTACGCGATATGCCGTTTTGTGAACCTTTATTAGGCATTAAAACACAATATTTACCAGCCAAGGATATATAAGTAGTAAAAGCGGCACACTTATTTCCTCGTTCTTCCTTAGCAACCTGCACCAATAATATTTGGTTTTTTCTTATTACTTCTTGAACTTTATATTGTTTATATTGCGGAATATTTGACTCAGAGGTGTCGCTTTGAATAATTTCAATATCATCAGCTGCTTCTAAATTAAGTTCTGAATGGAATTTACTCTCTACTAAATCTTCTATGGTTTTTAGGTCAATTTCTTCACTATCAACTAAAGAATCATATATAGCTGCCGGTTTCTCTTTATCATCCTCAACCGTAATATTTGAAAGAGCTATTTCAGGAAAAGCATTAACCGGAAAATTTCTCTCCGAGGCAGGCAAATTGTAGTAGTTAGGATGGATTTCACTAAACGGTAAAAATCCACTTTTATCCATTCCATACTCTATAAAAACAGCTTGTAGCGACGGCTCTATTCTTGTGACTTTTGCTAAATAAATATTACCTTTATTTTGTTGTCTTACGGTTGTTTGAAATTCAATATCTTCTATATTGTTGCTTTGTCCTAATAAAACTACTCTTGTTTCGCTTGGAAAATTAGCATCAATTATAATCTTTTTATTCATTTATCTTGCTCACTAACTTGAAGAACAAATAATTAATATAATGCTTGTATCTTAAGAAAAATCATTGCTTATCTTGTATTAATTTATTTAAATAGATAATTTATCTATGATTAAAGAGCAAAAATGAAATTCTAGATAAACTTCAAATAACACCTCCTTAAAATACTAAAAAATATATTATTATTTTTCTTACATTAAAATATTTTCATATTATTTAATTCATTAATTTTTTTAAAATTAAACAATAATTATATACAAATTATAAATTAAGACTACCATATTTGATTAAAAGCTGATAATCTAATAACTATCCATATATACTTAAATAATGGAATTACGAATCTCTTTAATTTTTAAGAATCTCTTTAATTTTTAAGATAATAATCTTAATCATTATAATTAATGAGTTATATACCATGTATTTATTGTTTAGCAAACACTTAATTTATGACTTTAAAAAACGATTACAAAACTATTTTTTTCTCACTTTTGGGAATATTTATTTTTTCCTGTATCAATGCCATAAATTTTTATAATTTTAAAATCTTTTTACTGATAAATAAAAATCTATGCGGAGAACAAATAAATCATATAAATCAAACTAAATTTATAGGTTCGATAATCGCAGGCTTTGCCTTAACACAGTTAATTAATAAGTTAAGTAATAAAAAAATTATTTTAATTAGCTTATCTTTATTAATTATTTGTACAATAAACCTAATTTTATTAAATAATTATACTTTAATTAAAATTAATTTTATTTTAATTAATTTTGGAACATTTTCATATTTCACTTCTATAACATTAGACATTATTGAGAGTAGCAAAGAAAAGAAATATTTTTTTTTAGCTTGTATAATGTTGTTATGGGCGGGTGGAAACTTAATGGTAGATTTATTAAATCCATTTATAAAACCGACAAATAATACTATAGTAATTTGTGCATTGTTATACTGTATCAATATACTAACCGAATTTCTGCATTATAATCCTACATCTCATAAATTAAATTTAAATTCAAAATTTTCATCCTTAATAAAAAATGTCGAATTACAATTATTGACAGGCTTAGTAGTTGCTTATATCACCTTGGATATATTATGGTATTATGAAGCTTTTGCATTAAAGAAAGAATTAGCATTAATTAATTTAAGACTTATACTAAAATATATTTTCCTAGCAATATGTTTTTCTATAATTCCTATATGCTATATATTAAGCAAAGTAAATAAATATTTGGCTAATTTATCACTAACTATAATTCTACTAGTCTGCTTTATTTTACTACCGCTTCATGGAACTAATAAAAACCTTAATATATTATATATAATACTAATCGGTAGTTGTTTAGGATCCATTTATATTTGCAATATTTTAATACTAATTGATAAATTTAGAGATTACGAACTTAGAACAGCTTTATTTTCGTATTTTTCAATGTGCAGCATCGGTATATATGCCGGAGCTTTATCATCTCATGTACCTTACGGCACTATTAACGGCAGTGATTTCTTATTTTCCGTTTTTGCCGTAGTCGGTAGTTTTGTAGCTTATCATTTTTGGTATTTTATTAAGTATAAATTATATAGATTTTAATGTCACCCTGTGGCTTGACCACGGGGTCCAGTTAAAAATACTAATAAATTAGTATTTTTAGTTAACCCCGATTATGGATAAGAAATACATGGTTTATTAGGTTTAAGTTGGTAAGCAATAAGAGCAGAGAATAGAGAAGTAAAGAAATTAATAGGTGATCGATGTCTGGAAGGAGTAATATTAAAATTCTCTTTTATGTAGCCAAAAATGGTTTCGATAATGAATCTCTTCCTTAAAAGGATTTTATCCAAAAGAGGTAATAAATAGTTTTTCATATCCTTTCTTATTCCGGTAATTTTTATTAAACCTTGCTTATAAAGTTTTGTAAACATTTTTTCTGAAATAAACCCCTTATCATCATAACACTTACCTTTTAGACCTTTTTGATAACCATTGCTTCAAATGCAATTCTGTCATCAACATTACCTTTGGTAATTTTAACAGCAATAATTTCTCCCTTATCATTGATTATCATATGAAGCTTGAATCCAAAAAACCAATCGACAGAACTACGTCCCATTTTTGCAAGATTATTAAAAGTTCTGTTAGAATTAATTCTGATATTTTTACATACTGCAAAATGTGTGGAATCTGCATAATAAATTCCCGTTCTTTTCCCACTTAAGTAATGTAACATCACAATCAATGGCAGAAATAATGAAGGAATAAGCTGAACAAATCTCTCATAACAAGGTGGATTCCTGAACAAATTACCATTAATAATAAAGTTTTGGTAATAAGCTTTTAAATGTTTATATGCACTAAAATGGTAAAAATCATTATTGAGAGTTCTTCACTTAAGGAAAGCTTACCTTCTCTAAATCTTTGCTTATTACTTTTCAGCAATTGATGTTTTACCCATTTCTCATAAATTTTACAAAATTTATCTACTATACAAAATATTGTAGTATATTTACACATGTTATTAAACCTTTATTTTACTCCTTCAGTGCCCTATTTATATAAGGTTTAATAACTCTTGCAACCTTCCTTCCTCTCTATTCCTTATCCATAATCGGGGTTAAGTTATTTTCTGGATACCGTGGTCAAGCCACGGTATGACACCGAGCGGGCTTCTCGAGCCATGCAACAATGCTTTCAGTCGCTCGCAATGACGATTATGTAATATTTTGTAATATAATATAACTTGTATAATTCGGCATTAAATATTAATATTTAAATATATTTTTACAATGCCTAAAATGCAGCAAAGTACATTATTAAAACCGGTTAGTTGTTACGGAATCGGGGTTCACTCAGGAAAACGCACCCAGTTAACTATAGAACCCGCTAAAGAAAATACCGGAATTATATTCATTAGAACCGATATATCTTCTGAAAAGAATTATATTGAAGCTAGCTATTTCAATGTTTCCGATACCTTGTTATCTACCACTATAAGTAATGATCATAAAGTTCAAATTTCAACAATTGAACATTTAATGGCAGCACTTTGGGGGTGCGGCATTGATAATGCAATTATTAAAATTGACGGTCCTGAAGTACCAATTATGGACGGCAGTAGTAAACCTTTTGTGTTTATGATTGAATGTGCAGGTAAAAAATTACAAAATGCTCCTAAAAAATATCTAAAAATTTTAAAAAATATAAAAGTAGTTCATAAAGATTGTGAATTATATTGCACTCCTTCCGATCACATTACTGTAGATTTAACCATTGATTTTAGCAGTAAAGCTATAGGCAGACAAAATCTAAGTTTTAGGGATCAAGAATCTTTTACTAAAAATATTGCGGATGCTAGAACTTTTGGCTTTATAAGAGATGTTGATTATTTGAAAAGCAAAGGGCTTGCCCAAGGTGCCTCATTTGAGAATGCTATAGGAATAGATGAGCAGGATAAAATCTTAAACCCAAACGGCTTACGTTATGAAGATGAATTCGTTCGCCATAAACTATTAGATTTATTCGGTGATTTATATACCAGCGGCACTAACGTTGTAAGTGCAATTAAAGGCTACAAAACCAGCCATGCTCTTAATAATGAATTATTGCATAAAATATTTAGCGATACTACCTCTTACAAATTTGTAACTAGCAGTGAGTTATAATAATCATTTCATATTGTTAAATTTCGCTTTCTTTTTTGCATCCTTTTTAAATTTTCACTTTTCGTCCTTTTTATTTCAGCATTATTAACTTTATCTTTATCCATAGCTTTAGTTAAAGGACTATATCCTTCGGCTTTACTAGGATTTTCATAAAATGGATTCATTACATTTTTAATATCTTTAACATAACTCTCTTTTCTATTATCCATTGTTATTTTATTTTCTCTAAAAAATTCTTCTAAACCGTTTCTTTTTATTTCAAAATTAAAACTGCCTCTTATTTCTCGAAATTTTTGTATTTTTTGGTCTTTATTCATACTCCAATAATTCTTATCCTTTATTAATTTTTTTAAAGCTAATGTTTGCAATACTTGATTCTTAGTATAATCCTCTAATTGTTCTAAATTTTCATATACAGGAGTGTATTGTTTTTTATATTCTTCATTTATATTTAATTTAAATATTGCTTTTATTTCTATTTTTTCCTTTTCAGTAAGACCGTCGATAATTAATGATGCGGTCGTAACTACACCGTAACCCGTAGCTTTTAATATATCAAGCACATTACCGCTAGCACCTTTAATAATAGAGGCAGCCAAATTTGCGGCTCCACCTAGATTATTTCCAAATATTCGTCCTGTACTTTTCAATTTATTTACATTTAACTCATACTTATCTTGAGTAGCATCCTTACCTGCCGTTTGCGGCGTATATAATTCATTTTTTAAAATATCTTTTAAGCTCGGTTCTAATGATAATATATAATCTTGCTGACTTTTAGCATTTCTGTTATGTACTAATAAATTATTCTCTTTATGAAGTTTACACAAACTATGCACTTTTAAAGTCTCATTTATAGCCTGAATTCCTACGCTAACTCCTGAAACAACAGCTACAGCTATAATTATCGGTGATATAGGAGTAAAAAGTCCGGAAACCGCAATTGCTATAGAAGCTACGGAAACTGCATAACTTAAACTATTGCTAAATAATATTTTAGCGATTTTACTTTGTCTAAAACTAGTCCAATAAGATTTTAACTTATTAAATATTTTTCTAACCCTTGATTTTTTTGAATCAGACATTTATTTTTCTCTCCAAAGAACAATATTTTTATAAATTTTTCTTTTATTTATTTAATTAACTTCTCTTACAACTTAAATTATAGTATAAATTCTAATAAAAAAAAATAAATGTCTGGAAAAGAATTAAATAAAATTGTTGCAGCCATCTTATTTGCTAGTTTAATTGCTATGATGGTTGGATTTGTTGCAAATATATTATACAAACCAAACTTACAAGTTTTACATCGCGGTTATAGCATTGCAGTTCAGGAATCCACAGAAAATCAAGATACTACGGCAATAGCGCAAGCACCGGTCAATATACCGGAATTGATGAAAACCGCTAATGCCGATAATGGTTCACAGATAGCCAAGAAATGTTTAATGTGTCATTCCCTTGATAAAGACGGTCCAAATAAACTAGGACCTCATTTGTGGGATGTAGCAGGCAGACCAAAAGCAAGCATAGCAGACTATAAATATTCCCCTGCTCTATCAAAACTTGGCGGCGTATGGGATGATGATAGTTTATTTGCTTTCTTACATAAACCAAGTAGCTATGCACCAGGAACTAAAATGTCCTTTGCCGGTATCTCAAAACCACAAGACATAGCTGACGTAATATTATTTTTAAAAACTTATGTTCATGATAAATAATTATCTCACCGAAATATGGTTAATAATCAGTATAATTTGCGTAGTTGTTGAATTCTTTGCAGTGCCAAGTATTGGATTCTTATTCTTTGGGCTTGGAGCATTATCAAATACTCTTGTGGTATATAACTACCCCCTAGTTAGCTTAACAAATCAAATAACATTTTTTAGTATATTATCGCTTATTTGGTTTTGTATATTATATTATCCTCTTAAAAAATATGTTTATAATAAAACTGATAAAACAGAAAATTACTCGGATATGATAGGCAAAACGGTAGAGGTTTATAGTTCTACCGTCTCTTCTGATACTGTAGGACAAGTAAGATGGTCCGGTGCTATTATGAATGCTTATCTTGCACCAAACGAAATCGATGCAAAAACAGGCGACCGACTTTTTATTATCGAAGTTAAAGGGAATGTACTAATTTGTTCTAAGCATAGACCTAAAACATAGAATCAAACCCTATATAATTTATGCCAAGATTAATAACGCATCATGGATTAACTAAATCTACTTTTGATGCTTCGCGACTCAAAAAAGAGTTAGATAAACAAGCATACTACTTCTTTGCCGTTAGATGAACAGCTTGCCTTGATCAATTACGTGAATTTGAGTTAGGTCGTTTTTTGTTGGCAAATAAAGGACTTAATGGTTATTGGACATCTTATATAATAATTCATGGTCTTAAAGCTCTACCCTTTAGAAATATGGATTTTGTATCATGCTCCTTCTATTAAAGCTACCCAAGAACGCTTTAAAATATTTCAAAAAATTTTACAGGATAAGTTAGAAGACGGAATGCAATTTATTTCTGTTCCTTGCGGTACTATGGACGATTTGCTTACATTAACCCCGATTATGGATAAGGAATAGAGAGGAAGGAAGGTTGCAAGAGTTATTAAACCTTATATAAATAGGGCACTGAAGGAGTAAAATAAAGGTTTAATAACATGTGTAAATATACTACAATATTTTGTATAGTAGATAAATTTTGTAAAATTTATGAGAAATGGGTAAAACATCAATTGCTGAAAAGTAATAAGCAAAGATTTAGAGAAGGTAAGCTTTCCTTAAGTGAAGAACTCTCAATAATGATTTTTACCATTTTAGTGCATATAAACATTTAAAAGCTTATTACCAAAACTTTATTATTAATGGTAATTTGTTCAGGAATCCACCTTGTTATGAGAGATTTGTTCAGCTTATTCCTTCATTATTTCTGCCATTGATTGTGATGTTACATTACTTAAGTGGGAAAAGAACGGGAATTTATTATGCAGATTCCACACATTTTGCAGTATGTAAAAATATCAGAATTAATTCTAACAGAACTTTTAATAATCTTGCAAAAATGGGACGTAGTTCTGTCGATTGGTTTTTTGGATTCAAGCTTCATATGATAATCAATGATAAGGGAGAAATTATTGCTGTTAAAATTACCAAAGGTAATGTTGATGACAGAATTGCATTTGAAGCAATGGTTATCAAAAAGGTCTAAAAGGTAAGTGTTATGATGATAAGGGGTTTATTTCAGAAAAAATGTTTACAAAACTTTATAAGCAAGGTTTAATAAAAATTACCGGAATAAGAAAGGATATGAAAAACTATTTATTACCTCTTTTGGATAAAATCCTTTTAAGGAAGAGATTCATTATCGAAACCATTTTTGGCTACATAAAAGAGAATTTTAATATTACTCCTTCCAGACATCGATCACCTATTAATTTCTTTACTTCTCTATTCTCTGCTCTTATTGCTTACCAACTTAAACCTAATAAACCATGTATTTCTTATCCATAATCGGGGTTACATTAGATTACAGCAAAATAAAAGAAATTCATCTGACGGGGATTGATTTAGATGCTATTTCTTTAGAACTAGCACAAGAAAACGCTAAAAAGCATCATCTTACGCATGTTAACTTTTTGCAACAAGATGCTTGGAACCTTGATATTCACGAGGAATATGATATCCTTACGAGTAATGGTCTTAATATTTATGAATTTGATGATTATAAAGTTACTGATCTATATAAACAATTTAGTAAAGTGCTTAAACCTAGCGGCATACTAATTGCAAGCTTTTTAACGCCTCCTCCAACATTATCAAAGGAATCTACATGGAAAAATGTTAATATTGAGGATGCTTTAAAACAAAAGTCTATTTTTAGTGATATTATTAACGCTGCATGGCAAGTTTTCGTACAGAAGCCGAAACACGTAAACAGCTAGAAAAAGCAGGATTTCAAATCCTCGAAATTATATATGATTCTCAAGGTATTTTTCCGACAGTAGTAGCAAGAAAAAAATAATAATCAAATTCAAACATTTTCCTTAAACCAATCAAAAGCTTTTTTAAAGAAGCTGCTATTTTCATCAAGTCTAATATGAGCGAATTCTTTTTGCTGTTTTAGAGCATGAATTTTCAGCATTCCTATAGTTGCTGAATACATAGCCGGATTATAGTCTTCTGTAAAACCGGCAATAATCTCCGGTTTACCGATTCTACTCTGTTTTTCAAAAATTTTATTTGAAAGTTCTTTAAGTCCTCTAAGCTGAGACCCACCGCCGGTAATTACAACTCTAAAAACTTCAACCTGCCCTTTTGTTGCTTTATCATATTCGGCTTTTACCATTGATAATATTTCTTCGGCTCTTGCTCTTATTACCTCAGCCAATTTATAAATTGTTACGGAAGTATTTAAATTATGATGAGTATCAACCTGAAAATCATCCATATTTATAATACTATCTTTCTCAAATAAAGGTATAATTGCATTACCGTATAAAATTTTTAATTTCTCTGCCGTAACAAGATCAATACCAAAGACTTTAGCAATATCCGAGCTAATATGAAAACTACCTATATTTACATGCCCCGTATATATTAATTTACCAGCAAAAAAAATGCCGAAAGAGGTAGTTTTATCCCCCATATCTATAATAAGCGAGCCTAGATTTTTTTCATCATTCGTAAGACAGCTAATAGCAGAAGCATAAATTGCTAGAGTAATATTTGTGACTTCAACATGACATTTAGCGAAACATTGTACAATATTTGATAGCATATTTGAACTAGCTGCAATAATATGTAATTCACAACTAAGCTCTCTACCGTACATACCGATAGGATTCTCGACTGAATTATTATCAAGGGTAAATTCAAGAGGAAAATAATGAATAATTTCTTGGTTTTTAACTTTAAATTCAAGTAATGCTTTTTGTAGTAACTTTTTAATATCTTGCTGCGTTACGGTTTGCCCGTTAACTTTAATTGTATAATTTATGTAATAAGATTTAGTGTCGGCACCCGATAATGATAATATAACTTTTTTTATATTTTTACCGCAATCTTTTTCAAGTGCGTAAATTGCCGAAACAATGCTAGTTTCAGCATTTTTTAAATCTGATATAACTCCTGATTTAATACCTTTAGAATGGTGCAAATTTTGGCTAGCTACTTTAATTTCACCTTTTTTACTAACATAGGCAGCAATTACGGCAATCTTACTACTGCCGAAATCAAGTGTTACAAAATTTGATATTTTCTCTTTCATTTTTTTATGCTTGTTATTCCAAAAACGTCATTGCGAGAAGAATTACAAAGTAATTCGACGAAGCAATCTCAGGATGCTTGACAAGATTGCCACTTCGAAACTACGTTTCTCCTCGCAATGACGATTCTCAGTACTTCTCTATATAGTACTTATTCTTATCCCTTAAATCCAAAGCCTTATAATTTTGGTTAAATAGCTTGTTAGCTTTATTTAGCGCATCGACATATTTTAATGCTTCTTCAAACTCTTTTTCAGGTAACTTAATACTTATATTACCTTTAAGATTTAAATCCCACCTTCTATCTCCGAGTCTTACGGCAGCTGAAGTTTTATTCATTAATGCCGGATATTTCTGTAGCTCTAGTACTAATTTACCTGCATAGATATTTGCCCCTTCCCCTACAACATGTAACAAATGAGGAAAAGACTGAATATTTTTACTAATTTCGTAACCTTCTTCATCGACTAAGAAAAGCTGATTATTAATTTGCCAAATAGCAATAGCTTCTCTTTCAAATAATTTTATATATACCGTATTTGGTAATCTTCTACTGACATATACTTCCTTGATCCATTTATTTTTCTTTAAATTATTTCTAATTTCGTCTAATTTAAGAGCAAAAATAGGACTACCTTTACTTGCATTTAAAACCTTTAATATTGTAGGCTCATCGACATTTTGCTGTCCTTCAATGATAACATTCTCAAGTTTAAACCCAAGCTTTGTTGTTGTTTGGTATATATTTGTTGTTAAGTAGGTTTTTATGCCGGCAAAATGTTTTGTAAAAACAAATAGACATACAAAGATAATTAAAGCAATCTTAAGCCCTAATATTGCTTTTTTGTAAATTAATCCTAATTTTCGGCGTAATGAGATATTATTAGTTTTTTTTGTTTGTTTTTTTTTATTGGAGCTTGTTTTTTTTCTCATGATTCAAAGCTTGCCGTCTTTATAATTTCTTCAATTAAGTTAGTAAAATTTATCCCTGCATAAGCTGCAATTTCCGGCACTATTGATAAAGGCGTCATACCTGGGTGAGTATTCATCTCCAAAGCATATAATTTGTTTGTCTGCTCTTCTAAAATAAACTCTGCTCTAGCAGGACCTTTACAATTCATTGTTTTATAAATTTTTTCTGATTCTATAAGTAATTTTTCATATAAATTAGCAGGTAGCGGAGCAGGACAAAGATGCTCAGCAAATCCTTCAGTACATTTAGTCTCATAATCATAAAAACGATTTTTCAGTAATTTAATCTCTAAAGCTCCAAGAGCTTTACCGTTTAATACCGCTACTTGCAATTCTCGCCCTTTTATATATTGCTCTATTATTACCTGATCACCGTAAGGAAAATCATAATCGGCAAAGTTAAAATTATCTTCCTCAAATATCACCTCAACACCAATACTTGAGCCTTGCTTAAGAGGTTTAATAACGTATGGTCGTTTCATAGGATCGTTTCTTACATCATTGCTTTTATTTACAACAATACTTTCTACCATATTAATATTATTCGTTAAAAACCAGCTCCTAGAATATATTTTATCGAATGCTAAAGCTGAAGATAACACGCCGCTATGAGTATAAGGAATCCGCATTATATTAAGTAATCCTGGTAAACAACCGTCTTCACCGTATGTACCGTGCAGGCAATTAAAAACAATATCAGGTTTTATTTCCTGTAATCTAACTGCAATATCTGCTCCCATATCAATAAAGGTAACTCTATATCCTAATTCAACTAAGGCTTTACGAACCCCTTCACTTGACACTAACGATACTTCACACTCGGCAGACATACCGCCTGCTACTAACGCTACATGTTTTTTACTGGTAGTACTTAATATTTTGACTTCAGAATGTTCCACCCAATGTGTTCGATATTTATGCATATACTCCTTATATTAATTTCATACCATGGTTGGTACGTTCCGTGTCATCCCGTGGCTTGTCCACGGGATCCAGTAAAAAAATTATAAAATAATTTTTTCATATAAATCATGCCATTCTGGATTTTGAGACTCAATTAAATTTAATTTCCACTGTCTTTTATATTCTTTTAATAACTTTTCACGATTAATTGCAGCTATAATATTGTCATATTGCTCAAAATAAACTAATTTATTTATGTTATACTTAGAAGAAAATCCTTTGATTATTTTATGCTTATGCTCATAAATACGTTTTATAATATTTGAAGTTACTCCAATATATAATGCCCGCTAGCTAATATATATACATAATATTGTTCATTATATTATTAAATTTCTGGATACCGGGGGCAAGCCCCGATGACATCCGATTCTCTTAATCTCCCACTCTAACTTAACACCGCTATTTTCAAATACTTTTTGCCGGACAAAATCACCTAAATCTTCTAAATCCTTAGCGGTAGCATCACCGTTATTTATCATAAAATTACAATGAAGCTCCGACATTGAAGCACCGCCTATTCTATAACCTCTAAGCCCCGCTTTGTCAATAAGTTCCCAAGATTTAAGCCCTTCAGGATTTGCAAAAGTACTACCGCCCGTACGCTCTTTAATAGGCTGCGTAGATGATCTTGCGTTATTTATTTCATTCATCCGTAATAATATATTTTCACTATCGCCTTTATTTATTTTAAAAACAGCTTTGAGAATAATTAAATCCTTCGGTAAATTATTACTGCGATATTTAAAACCGATTTCTTCATTTGTGAATGCTCGAAAATTTCCTGCAAAGTCAATCGCTTCAACCTTCACTATAATATCTTTAAATTCAGAGTCGTAAGCACCGGCATTCATAGCAACACCGCCGCCGATAGTCCCTGGAATACCTACTAAAAACTCAAAACCGGAAATAGCATTTACTTGACAGAATTTTGCTAAATTATAATTAAGGCAGCTGCTGCCTACTACTAAATGATTATCATCTATAAACTCAATATTGCTAAAATTCTGACCAAGTTTTATAACGACCCCTTCTATGCTGCCGTCTCTTATAATAATATTTGAGCCTGCTCCAAAAGTAGTTATAGGTAATTTTTGCTTATTTTGTATTAAGAAACTTGCTAAATCTTCGCTATCTAAAGGTTTAAAGAAAATTTCGGCATTACCGCCTACTTTAAACCATGTTAAGTGTTTTAAATTATAATCTTTTTTATACTCGCCTTTTACTATCGGTAAAATTAACATATTTAGTCCTGCTATTCGCTTTACTGTTATCTTCACTCTTTTGTCACCCCGTGGCTTGACCCTATGTTGTACGAACGGATGTCATTCCTAGCTAAAAGTGCATGAGTGTCAACTTAAGACTCGATGTCATTTCCGAGAAAGCGGGAATCCAGTACTTTAAAGCTTTTTAAAAACTTTATTTAGAAAGTAAAAAATCTTGATCTAAAAGATTTTTTTAAAGCTCGATTTATCTCGCTTTACCCTGGATTCCCCGCTTTCTCGGAAATGACATAAGTGCCATGCAACAAGACCGGTCAAGCCACGGTATGACAGCTTAAGGCGCCCGGGGATGACAATCTCCCATCTAATTCATTAGCAAAACTTGAAATATTACCTGCTCCCATCATAATTATCATATCACCAGAAGCTGCATTATCTATAATAACCCCAACCGCATCATCTAGCTGTGCTAGAAAATTTGCTTTATCGTGATACTTATTCTTAGTAATCTTATCAACTAAACTTTGTCCTGTAATTCCTTCTATAGGGTTTTCACCTACAGCATATATATCGGTAATATAGAGTATATCGGCATCAACAAAGCAAAGCATAAAATCATCAAATAAATGCTGCATTCTTGAATATCTGTGAGGCTGAAAAATAGCAATAACTTTACCGTTTTGTTTATTTGCTATATTTTTAGCCGTCGCAAGTGTTGCTTTGATTTCCTCAGGATGATGAGCGTAATCATCGATAATTGAAGCCTTATTATATTCAGCTACTTTAGTAAATCTCCTCTTTACTCCTTTAAAATTATTAAAGCCATTTTTAATAGCTTTAATACCAAAATCTAATTCTATGCCAACGGCAATTGCAGCAAGACTATTTAAAATATTATGTCTTCCGGGCGTTGGAATAGTAATTTTTTCAATAATCGTTGTACCTAGTACATTTGGTAGACTAATTTTTACGTCAAAAGTAGAGAAGGCAATATCAGTGTTAATATTAAACGCTATAATATGAGCATCTTCCGAATCGATTCCATAAGTAACAATCTTTCTTTCAGTAATATCGTCTACTAACTTACGAACTATTTTATGATCGATACAACAAACGGCAAAACCGTAAAACGGCAAATTAGTAATAAAGCTTCTAAAAGCACCAATTAATGTTTCAAAATCTTTATAATAATCTAAATGTTCGGGATCAATGTTAGTTATTATCGCAATAGTTGATGGAATATGAATAAACGTCGCATCCGATTCATCGGCCTCCGCAATTAAATAATTACTTGAACCAAGATATGCATTAGTCGATTTATTATTTATGATCCCACCGTTAATAACCGTAGGACATAAACCGGCTGCCTCAAATAAACAAGCAACTAAAGAAGTAGTAGTGGTTTTACCGTGCGATCCCGAAACTGCTACTGAACATTTTAATCTCATAAGTTCAGCAAGCATTTCCGCACGTCTAATAATTGGGATTTTACGTTCTAATGCCTCTTTTATTTCAGGATTATTTGGATTAATTGCCGACGAAATAACAACATACGAAACATTGGTAATGTTCTGCTCGGCGTGTCCTAAAAATATTTTAATGCCGTATGACTCAAGCCTTTTAGTATTATAATTTTCTACTAAATCGGAACCTTGTACTTTATAACCTAGATTATGTAATATCTCGGCAATACCGCTCATTCCAACGCCGCCGATACCTATAAAATGTATAGTTTCTAAGATTTGATTAGTTTTTTTTAATTCAAGTAACAGCATCTAAGTTTAATCATTTAAAGTTGAGTTCTGCATATAGGTTTTTATGTAGGTTGTCAAGCACTATAATTTATGTCATTGCGAACGGGCATTGGCCTTGTTGCATGGCTCGGTTTATGTCATTCCCGCGAAAGCGGGAATCCAGTAAAACATATAAAAAACAAGTTTTTATATGTTTATTTTATCAAATGATGTAACCTCTGTATCAATATTGAAGTTATTTTTCTGGATTCCCGCTTTCGCGGGAATGACATCGAGCAGATTTCTCGAACCATGCAACAAGACCCTTCGCTCCTCACAATGACGATTTTGGTATCCATGCAATAAAGTCAGCGAGGTCGCAGTATGACAATAATTAAACCTCATCCACCCTATCAAACTTTGCTTCGGAATAAAAGTTCCCTTGTAGCCCACCAACTTTTAGATCAATTAAAAATTTAGCTATTTCTCCGTTTTCTACGAATTCAGCTACCGTTTCAATACCTAAATCTTCTGAAATTTTAATTAATCTTTCTACGAAATACCTACTTTGTACGTCACTTGTAATACTACGCACATATTTACCGTCAATTTTAATAATATCAATTGGTAAGCTTTGAAGTTGTTTAAAAGAAGTAAAACCCGAACCAAAATCGTCTAATGCAAATTTACATCCGTACTTACGTAGTTTATTAATAAATAAAGTTATTTTATCGTAATTCTCATTGAAAGAAGTTTCCGTAATTTCAATAATTAAATGATCCCGAACATTATGAGCTTTTAATAAGTTTTCTGCTATTTCCCATAAAGCTTCATCGCTTGTTCCTATATTTGAAATGTTAACGGCTAACATTAAGTTTGGGTTGCGGGCAAGTTCGTTAACAGTCATTTCCAAAACAATTTGATCAATTATAAAAATTAATCCTTTATTTTCAGCAATAGGGATTATAGGACCTACGGAAATATAAACGCCGTTCTCGTCAGGTATACGAAGCAGACATTCATAATAATGAATCTTCATAGTATTGCGATCTATTATAGGCTGATAAGCAAATCGCATAGTCTTTTTTGCTAAGGCTTGTCGTAGTAAGTTAAGCTGAAGATTAGATTTTCTTATATTTTCCAAATCATGTTCTGTACTGCTATATTCACGGTAATAATAATTATTATTTTGTGAAAGTAACATATTTAATGTTTTTTCAATTTCTTTAGCATTATTACTTACTTTTGGAAATTTAATACTAGCAATATAACAATTCATATAAATTGCCCGCTTCTGTTCATTAATATAAAGCTGCGAAAATAAATATAATTTTCTAGCAAAATTTTTAATTAAGTCAGAATCAGTAGTATTTAGGATAAATAATATTCTATCTTTCTTTATTTTCTTAAACTTTGAAAAAATATTAAGTTCTTTGCTTACATCTTCAATGATTTGATCTAAATCTTCAATTATAAAATGCTTATCCTGCTCTATAAATTCTATTTCATCATAATTAACTAATCTACAAGCAAAACATACGCCTTTTTCCAATTTATCTATCTCATCTTGTAAATCTTTATAATCCGTTATTAATTCCGACATTGCCATTTTTATCATAAAATTATATACTTAAGAATAGTAGGACATTTTTACTGTAAATGAAATAAAAATATGAGCCGCATGGAAAGGATACAAGAAAAATTAAGTGTGTTAAAACCACATTTTCAAGAAATAATAGATGAAAGCTATAAACATGCTAGTCATTATGACGGAATTCACAGCCATATAAAAATAAGAATTGCTGCAGAAACATTACAGGGAAAAAGCCTAATTGCCAATCATCGCACTATTAATAACTTACTTGCCGATGAATTTAATAGCGGTCTGCATGCTTTATCTATAGAGGTACTATGAAAACAAATAATATTTTAAAAGTTGTGGTAGGAGCTAGTAGCGTAGCACAAAAAGCCTTAAACAGTATAGCGGATAAAAGCTGTGGTATAATTGAGGATAAAATACTTAAAGGTCATTACGTCACTCGCGAAGAATTTGAAAAATTACAAACTTTAGTAATAAAACTAAAAAAAGAATTAGCAGAGTTAAGGGGTAAATAATATGTAAAAGTAAAGAATTGATCTGACAGTTAAGGATTGTTGGGTACGAAGAAAAAAGATAAGATAGTACCTGGCAAGTTTTAACAACCTACTAAAAAGGAGACTGTCAGATGACAACATATCAAGAAAAAATCATAAAGCCAAGAATCGGTTTATTAAAACTCGCTGAACAATTAGGGAATGTATCACAAGCTTGCAAAGTAATGGGTTATAGCAGGGATACATTTTATCGTTACAAAGAGCTCCATGATCAAGGTGGGGAGGGGGAAGCTCTATATGAGATGACTAGACGTAAAGCTTGCATTAAGAATCGTGTGCCCGCAAATATAGAGGATGCTGTAGTTAATATAGCTGTTGAATTTCCAGCATTTGGTCAGGAACGTGCTGCTAATGAATTACGCAAAAGTGGGATAATCATTTCTGGTGGCGGAGTTAGATCTGTGTGGTTACGTCATGATTTAGAAAGTTTCAAAAAACGTCTAAAAGCTCTAGAGACTAAAGTAGCAAATGATGGTATTGTTTTAAGTGATAATCAACTTGCTGTTCTTGAAAAAGTTAAAAACCAACGTGAAGCTAGTGGTGAAATAGAAACTATGCACCCTGGCTACCTTGGTTCACAAGATACTTACTATGTTGGTAATATTAAAGGCATAGGCCGTATTTATCAGCAAACTTTTGTCGATACCTATTGAGGAGTAGCTATTTGTAAACTCTATACCGAAAAGACGGCTATTACAGCTGCAGACCACTTAAATGATAAGGTTATTCCATTCTTTGCAAACCATGATATCCCTCTGCTTAGAATATTAACTGATAGAGGTACGGAATATTGTGGAAAACCAGAAAACCATGCTTACCAACTATATCTTGGCATTGAGAATATCGATCATTCCAAAACTAAAGCATATAGTCCTCAAACCAACGGTATCTGTGAGCGTTTCCATAAAACTATGCAGGAAGAGTGCTATCACATTCTATTCCGCAAAAAATTTTATAATTCACTTGATGAATTGCAAACAGATATAGATAACTGGCTTGTGAGTTACAATAATGCAAGACCTCATTCCGGTAAACATTGCTTTGGTAAAACACCAATGCAATCTTTTACAGATTCACTTTATATTGCTAAAGATAAAAATATTGGTAATATTGGTAATATAGATAAAAATATTGGTAATATAGAGAGAATATCAGACAATTTGATGATTGCCCATCAAGCTGCCTTATTACTCAACTCTGTCAGATTAAGTCGTAACTTGTACAATTAATTAATCAACTAGTTTCAGGAATTCTCTATTTCTGCTTTTAGCTTTTCTATTTCTTCTGTAGATAATTCAGTAATCTCGTGAATTTCTGCTATAGGTCTTTGTTTGATTAGCATTTTTTTTGCTATTTTTATACTTTTTACTACTTCTCCCTCAACTTTCCCTTTTTCAAAATTTTCAGACAAAGCTATTTCTTCAGCATCTTCCATTAATTTTGCTCTTATATAGGCGTCATATTCTTCGGGAGTTAGGTTATGCATTTCTATTACATTATACGCATCTAATACTTTCTCGCTCTTTATATTTGCAGGCGGACTAGTTTCGTTTTCTGCACACTTAAATAAATGTAGCCACTCATCTATAATATTATCAAACTTATCTTTAGCAAACATTCTTAAGCTCTATAACTACATAGGAAAAATCAAATAAATATTGCTTATTTGTTTTAGTTTCAAGCATTTTATGAAGACTTATACAAGGTATAGCTAGATCATAGTAAATAGGTACATAAGAATTTGAAGAATTAATTATCTAATAATCATGATAAAACAGCTAAAGAATTAAGTATTATACTAGGTAATAGATTACAAAGAACTAGAATAAATTACTATAGAAAACTACTAGGCTACACTTATAAAAAAAAGTCATCTTCATCCCAAAAGGGATATTGGTTTAAGGAATGAATTTATAGAAAAGATACAGCAAATTTCTAAAGAAACTCTAGTATTCATTGATGAGTCAGGAATAGAAGATAATGTTTGTAGAGAATATGGATGGAGTATAAAAGGTACTAGATGTTATGGAAACAAAGTGTATCAACATAAATCCAGGATCAGTATGATAGCGGGGCTTCGTAATAATCAAATTATAGCGCCAGTAATATTTGAAGGAAATTGTAATAAAGAAATATTTACAACCTATGTAGAGACTATATTAACTAAAGAATTACATCCTGGACAAACAGTAATTATGGATAATATCAACTTCCATAAGAATAATATAATAAGAGAATTAATCGAGTCGGTTGGGTGCAGAATTTTATTCTTACCTACATATAGCCCAGACTTAAATCCTATAGAACATTATTGGTTTAAGATTAAGAACGAAATAAGAAAAGTTACGGGGCAAAATTCAAAGATATCAGTATGGCTGTAGAACACGTACTAAAGTTTATTTAACTGTACCTTTTCCTATGGTCTAGCTATACTTCATCATCAAACATTTTAGTCTTAATAAGTGAAATAACTATTACCGGTAATAAATCTTTATGCTTTATTCCTTGTGTAAGTTGCTGTACGTAAGAATGAGCAGAATAATATTGCACTCTTTTTAAGTAATCGCTTTCATTTCTTTTTTGCATCTCGATTATATACCAGCTACCGGCTTCATCTTTAACCTTTAAATCAAATATGCTTTTTTCCCTTTATCGATAATAGGTGTTTGCTCTACAGGTATAAATTCTATTTCTTTGATTCTAAGCCCCTCAGGTAGTTCAAGAACCGCATTAATAAATTCCTTTAACCTTCCTAAATCACGAAAGATTTCTTTAAATAAACTATCATTAGTGGGATCTAAATATCTTTGCATATTAATTATTACTTTTGGTATTAGCTTTTTAAGTAATAAGTAAATAATACTAGAATATGTACTTTTAATAGAATAATTATTGCTATTTTTTAATAAAAATTACGTACTTTGATCTGTTCTAATGGATACGATTGCTGACATGCCGGGGACTAGGTTAGCATTTGGGGATTCAAAATCTATTAAAACAGGTACACGTTGTACGATTTTAGTAAAATTACCGGTAGCATTGGACGGGATTAAACTAAATTTAGAGCCGGTAGCAGGAGCGATATTACGAATCTTCCCGTAAATTACCTTTTTAGGCAAAGCATCAAATTCAATTTTGACTTTCATGCCGGACTTAAATTTCTTAATTTGTGTTTCTTTAAAATTAGCCTGAATATACATAGTATTATCTTGAACTATAGAAAACAATGCCCTACCCGGTACTATGTAATTTCCGACTTCTAAACTACTATTACCGAATATACCGGGTACCATAGCAATAAGTTTAGTATTTTGTAAGCTCCTTAAGGTTACTTTTTTATTTTCTGTTAGCTCTTTAAGTTTTCCCTGTTCTGCTGCTTTTTCAAGCTCAAGAAGCTGTAAATTTTGCTTAGATATATCTAAATCTAACTGTGCTTGTTTATAATCCGTTTTGGCTTTTTGATATGCGTTTTTAGAATCATCTAGCGTTTTAGAGCTAGCAAATTTTGCCTTATTTAATTCCTGCACTCTACTAAAATCTGTTGAAACAATATCAAAGCTTATTTTAGTAAGCTTTAATTTTTCAGCTGCTTGCTCTAGGCTAATCTGCCCTATTGAGATTTTTTGCTCTATAATTTCTATATTTTTTATGCAAGCTTCAATAGATGCTTCAAGTGCTGCAAGCTTTGCCTTATAATCTCTATCGTCAATTTCACCTATCAGATCACCTTTATTAACTTTAGTATTATCGGTAACAAATAACTTTGTTAAAACACCGCTAACTTCAGCACTAACATTTGAAATATCTGCATCTATGTAAGCATTATCCGTGGATTGTGTATTTGCCCAAACATAAATTCTATATCCCAAATAAATATTATTAAGGCTATAATAATTACATATTTAGTAAATGGATGATGTTTATATTTGTCGATAGCTTGTTGTAATACACTCGGCATAATTAACTTTACCATCCTCTATGTTTAAAAAAATAACAAATTGGTATAGAAAGAATATATATAACTGCAATTAACGGCAGTGAATACCATGGATATATGATAAGATTTATAATAACAATAGCAACTAAAATCATTGCAAGCGATAAATATTCAGGTTTAATACTTAAATTTTTTGTTGAGACTGTAGGAAGCCTACTAGCAAGTAGAAAAGCTATAATAGCTAAATATATATTAATTGTTATAGTGTGAGTACGTGTATTGATATTTAATAACGTACCGATTTCAAAATCTATCATTACAGGCGTTAAAGCAAGTAAAGCACCACATGGAGCAGGTACACCGGTAAAAAAATATTCAGTTTTTTTATCTTGTTTCGGTTGATAAATACCAACATTAAAGCGAGCTAAACGTAGTGCCATACACACTATAAATAATAGCATTACTGCTGATGAAAATACCTTATATTCATATTGTTGAAAAGACCATAAATATATTAAATAAGCAGGAGCTATACCAAAATTAGCAAAATCGCATAATGAATCAAGCTCTGCCCCAAATGGGCTAGCTGCATTTAGCATCCTTGCTATTCTACCGTCGATACCGTCAATAATTGCCGCTACTATAATGCAATATACCGCAAGTTCCCATCTGCTATCCAAAGCAAATTTTATAGAACTCATACCAGTTACTAAACCAAGCAACGTAATAAAGTTGGGAATTAATTTTATTAGAGGTACAGGCTTAGTTATTATAGATTTACGAATTTTTAACAATTTTTATACTCAAAATGTATTTATAACGTCATTGCGAGGAAAAACTGTAAGTTTTGACGAAGCAACCTCAGGAGGTTGTTATTATTTCATGAGATTGCCACGCAGCCTACGGCTGCTCGCAATGATGGGGTTTTAAAGTTATGAGACTACTTCCTCTCAAACTTAAATTCTGCTGTCTTTTTACGTCCAAAATCAGCAATGATAGTTTCACCGCCTATAGCAGTCTGCCCTTTACTCACTAATAAAGCTGTTTTCAACGGTAGATAAACATCTACTCTGCTACCGAAACGAATTATACCGTATCGCTCGCCCGTTTTAACTTCATTACCCTCTTCTAAATCACAAACTATACGCCTTGCTATAAGTCCGGCTATTTGAACAAAAACAATTTTCTGCCCTTGATCAGTTTCCATTAATACTGATTGACGCTCATTATAAATACTAGCTTTATCGAGTGAAGCATTAAAAAATTTTCCTGGATTATAATGAAGTGCTAAAATTTTTCCGTTTGCTGGGATTCTATTAACATGGACATTAAAAATATTTAGAAAAATACTAACTCTAATCATTTCCACATCACCAAGCCCTAATTCCGGAGGCGGCAATGTTTCCTTAATTTCTTGAATTATTCCATCTGCAGGACTTATTACCAGATCATCACTTATAGGTACAAAGCGATCAGGATTACGGAAAAAATAAATACACCAAGCAGTAGCAATAAATCCAATACAGCCAAGTTTTTCATTAAATGATGCTAATAAAAAACTTACTAATGCAAAGCTAGCAATAAATATATATCCTTCGCGGTGAATAATTTTAAATAAATCATTATATTGTTTCATTTTAATCTCTATGAATCTCCTTATTATTTTTAACTATGCCTATGCCTGCTCTGCTTTATCCTCTTGGTTCTCACTCTCATCTTCATCTTCTTCTTGAGGGGTAGCTTGGGCTTCTTGAGCAGAACCAAGAGCATATACGCATAAATCCGGAAGTGGAACACCGTTTTTTTTGGCAATATCATTTAGCTGTGATATTGCTTTCATAACCTCATCAGGAATAGTACCGCCTCTTTCGTCAGATAACCATTTTGCTTGAAATTGTAGCGGATGATGCCCTTCTTGAGGCGTACCTATATAAAACTTAAACTTGGCTCTTTGTCCACCAAAATCGCAGTCAAATTCAAACTCTTTATAATGTGTCATAACTTTATGAATTAATAATTATATTAATATAATTATATTCTAACAATAAAAATGCAAATCTAAAATAATTTCTTGTCTAATATTTTTTAAGTTTCTTAGCAATATAACGATTTGAATATATAAATTTATCGCTAGAATCTATAATTATCCCGCCTGCTTCCTTAATAAGAAGCTCAAATGCATAATATAATGTAAAATTTAATAATGATAAACATATTAAATCCGCTTTACCTGAAGCTACAAGCGTAGCCCCGTAGCAAGGAGAGCCAAAAGATCTAATATTATTTATACTCGATGAACTTGAAAAATTGGCTACGTCATCTTTGTAAGTCCTCGAATGCTCACGTACTTCTGTACGCTCCGCTCCTCGGCTTAAAGATTCCTTGCTCTTTTCCAAGTTGATCTTCGTATACTCACTCTTCATTTCACAGGAGTATATTTCCTCCAAATCATTATGATTTACATCTTCAATAATTGCTAAACAGTTCTTTAAATCTGCATTATCGGAAACTCTAAGTCTTAATCCTTGATAATTAGAGTTTAAATTATTTTTTTCTATCCAAGCTCCTTTACCTTTTTCAGCATAATAAATTTCATTAAGAGCAGGGAAATATATTACTATAGAAGTAGGAGTTAAAACTTCTTGATTCCTTTTTAAATAAGTTACGGATATCGCAAAAAAAGGTATGCTTCTAGCGAAATTATTTGGGCTATCTATAGGATTAATTAAAAAGACACTCTCATAATTATTATTTAAATCGAATTGATCCTCTGGAAAAAATAAATATTGTGTATGTTTTTGTAATTCTTCACATAATAAAGTTTTTAATCTTAAATAAGATCGCTTACAAAATTCTTCGTTTCTTACAGAATTTTTTTGCAACATTTCGAGTTCTAAAAAATCTCTATGCAAAAACTTAACTGCTTTACGCAGGACATTAATTAATAAATTAGTTATAGGTTGCATAATGGAAATTTATTTAGCTCGCTCGACATATGTTATATCATCGGTTTTAACAACAATTTTTTCTCCTATTTCTAAATATTGCGGGACCTTAACTTTAATACCGTTTTCTAAAATTGCCGGTTTATAAGAAGCGGTAGCGGTTGCTCCTTTTATTACCGGATCAGTTTCACTAATTTCAAGTATAACAGTTGGAGGAAGCTCAATATTTAAAGGCTTTTCATTATAAAATTCGACTTTAACAATCATATTTTCAGTTAAGAAAGGTAATTTTTCTTCTAAAATTTCCTTTGGAACATTTATTTGATCAAAATGTTTGGTATCCATCAATACCAAATCATCACCTTCAAAATATAAAAATTGATAATCTTTTTGTTCAAGTTCGGCTTTTTCTAAATAATCGGAAGAACTGAATCTTTCGTTACGCTTTGTCCCTGTTTTTAAATTTTTCATCTCAACTTGTACATAAGCTCCACCTTTCCCTGGTTGAGTATGTTCCGGTGCTTTGCTTACAACCCATAAATCATTATTATAAACTAATATGTTACCTGTTCTAATTGAATTTGCTGAAATTTTCATATATTATACATTTAAGACTTAAAATTAAAGTATAAATATACAAATTATTTCCTTTAAAAACAAGAATTTAATCTTATGACCACAATATTAGTAGTAGATGATATAGAAACCAATATTAAGTTACTGACAGCCAAACTTTTAAAAGAGTATTATACGGTTCTTACTGCAAATAGCGGCAAAGAAGCATTAGCAATTCTTAAAAAGGAAAAAATTGATATTATACTACTTGATGTTATGATGCCGGAAATGGATGGATTTGAGGTATGTAAAACGATAAAAACCGATCCGGAAACTACTCATATACCGGTTGTAATGGTAACTGCACTTTCCGATATTGATGATCGAGTTAAAGGTCTTGAGGCAGGAGCTGATGAGTTTTTAACAAAGCCGATTAACGATACCGCTCTATTTGTAAGACTTAAATCGCTATCTAGAATGAAAAGTTTAATTGATGAGTTAAAGCTTCGTAATAGCACTAATGCATTATTAGGCGTAACAAATATCGAAATGCATGACATTTTTGCAGATAAAAAAATATTACTAATTAATGATGATGTGGTACAAGCTAAAAATATAAAACAAATGTTACTTAAGATTACCCAAAACGTAAAGGTAATAAGTAATTCCGATGAATTAGATATTATAAATGAATATACCCCCGATTTAGTAATTATCAGTAGTATGCTCGAAAATGACGATCCTTTGAGGATCAGTGTTATTTTAAGAGGTAAAGCAGAAATAAGCGGCGTGGTAATAATTTCACAAATTGATGAAGACGGTATGCCTTTGGTTGTGAAAGGTATTGAACTCGGTATTAATGATTATTTCGTTTATCCTATAGAGGAAAGCGAGTTGCTTGCTAGAATTAGAACACAATTAAGGCGTAAGCAATATCAAGATAATTTACGTAATGATCTTGAACAAAGTGTTAATTTAGCAGCTAAAGACGGTCTAACCGGCTTATTTAATCGTCGCTATTTCGATATACATCTCAAACAAATGATTGAGAAAGCTAATAAAGAAAGTATTAAATTATATTTACTTATGTGCGATATCGACAATTTTAAACATGTAAACGATACTTACGGTCATCAAGCAGGCGATAAGGTTTTAACAATTGTATCCCGTATTTTGAAGAATACTCTCAGAGTAACAGACTTAATAGCAAGATTCGGCGGTGAAGAATTTACTATACTCTTAACGGATATAGATATTTCTAAAGCAATTGAAACTGCGGAGAGAGTTAGAGTTAAAATAGAATATATGGATTTTCATATTGAAGATCAAATTGAACCTTTAAAAAAAACTATTTCAATCGGAGTTACGGAATATAAAAAAGAAGAATCAATAGAATCTTTCATTGAACGTGCTGACAAAGCTATGTATGAAGCTAAAACAACGGGTAAAAATAAAGTAGTAAAATTATAATTGATTTTTTAAAGTAAAAAAATAATGAGAAATTCTTCCAAAAAACATCTTGATTTACCATATAGACCAGGGGTCGGCATGATGATATTAAATGCTGATAACCATATATTCGTCGGTAAAAGAATAGATACAAAAATATCTGCATGGCAAATGCCGCAAGGTGGGATAGTTCCCGGTGAAACACCAAGTATTGCAGCAATGCGTGAGATGTTAGAAGAAATAGGAAGCGATAAAGGATATATTATTGCCGAAAGCAAATGCTGGTATAGTTATGATGTACCAAGCTTTTTAATACCTAAATTGTGGAATGGTAATTTTCGTGGACAAAAACAACGCTGGTTTTTAATTAGGTTTACCGGAAATAACGAAGATATTAATATAAATACCTCTAATCCGGAATTTGACCAATGGCGTTGGGCATCACTTGACGAGCTATTATCTATTATAATTCCTTTCAAACGGAAACTTTATCAAGCCGTCGTAAAAGAATTTGAATCATTAATTCAGTAAAAATTTTATATATATAGTACTTGTAGCAGCACTATTTACCTCTCTATCACCTTCAATTAATTCATTTATAGCACTAAATAATGAAGTATCCGTATCATTTGCCTAAAGTAAATAGCACACTCATTTGTTCCTCTAGACAATAAACTAATATCTTTATCGCAACTAGATTCAATCATATAATATGTACTATCATTCTTTATTAAGTTATAATTATAATCACCGATTATATGTGCAGTAAATACATTTGCTAGATTAGATATAGTTATATTAGCAATAAAATCTTTTACTTCTCTTATATGAAATAAATTTATAATAAAATTACTTAGGCAGTGATTTGTTGTTGTTTCAGTTTCCCAATTAACTGTATCAATTTGAGCTCCCGGCATTAAAAACCATGAATTTATATCTTCAAACGCAAATTTTAGCTCTCTAACCAATCCACGCAATATGTACAAAGGTATGATCAGAATGCTCATCTAAAAAATATGTAGAGGTATTAGAAAAAGGTTTTAAATGTACAGAATATACCTTATTTCTATCAAGACTTTGGTCATAACTATTTTCACTAGAATCAGCTGGTATTAAATTTGGTAATAAAATAAGTCTACAAAAATAACCGATTAAATTAACTATATTTGGTAAAAATTTAATATGATAATTTGGCATAACGTTACTTTATGTTTATTATAAATGTCTTATTATTAAATAATATTAAGATTATTGTTATAATTCAATTAATTTAATAAGAAACCATCGTTTAGCTGTTGATACTTGTGTGATTTTTGCTATTATTCTTTTCACTTAAGTAATTAATTATTACAACCTGAAAATAATTAGATTTTACTTTCTATCTTTGCAACCAATATAAAGTCGTTTTCCGTAAGACCGTCGATTTTATGAGTCCATATTTCCACACTACATGCTCCCCAAGATATAGTTAAATCGGGATGATGTGCTTCTGCTCTGCAATTTCAGTTATCCTATTTGCAAATTCCATAGCTTTTATAAAATTAGAAAATTTATATTTTTTATAATGCCCTAATTCATTCACTTGCCACTCATTTTGTAATTCAGTCAATAATTTATCAATTTCTTTTTTCTCAAGTGGCGGAACTCCACCCTTACATGGTATGCATCTTTTCTCGCTTAATACTGTCATAGTTTTTTCTATATCAAAGTTAAAATATTGATCTTTATAAGGCTCATCTTCAAGTGTATAATGCCACCAACTCAATTTGACATGCTTTAAAATTATGTTTTTGCATCTTAGAACGTAAATAATTACGTTTTACTAAATATTGCTTATCAATTAATTTACTATCATGATGTGAAGCTTCATCAAATAAGTCAAACGAAGTATACATGTCTACCGTATTGTCATCTAAATAGGATATAACACGCTCGTCTTTCAATTTTCTCTTAATGACTTCAGGATTATTATTAACTTCCTTCTGAAGCTTTATTATTGATAAATCTACAGTACTACCCCTACTATGACTGGATCTTTCAGCTATATAACCTAGTGTAAAACATTTAGACTTACAACAAAATTTTCATCTGAATAATAACGTATATTTTGAATAATTGTAGGGTCGATATCTTTCAGATACACGAACCCTTTAGGTAAGGATTTAGCATATATTGGAAGAAAGCTCATAAATATAAGAATTAAACTTGTTAAAAGCAATTTCATAAAATGCTAGGCTTTGCAAAGGTTTCTAATTGATTAGTTATTTTGAGATATTTTTTAGTGCAAATCAAATCTTTTTAGAGATCTTCACAGAACCTAATATAAAATAGGCTTCTTTATAACATAGGTTATGCAAGAAGTCTAATATTTATTATATATTTATCTTATACAAAATTTTATTAAAAACTATAGAACTGTTAACAAAATAATTTTAATTGATAATTAAAAAGAATTTTTAGCAAAAATTATAAGATTTTTGCAGGAATAGTTAATTCTATTTCAAAAAAATCTTATAATTTGCAGCAAAAAGTAATTTAATTAACCCCGATTATGGATAAGGAATAGAGAGGAAGGAAGGTTGCAAGAGTTATTAAACCTTATAAATAGGGCACTGAAGGAGTAAAATAGGTTTAATAACATGTGTAAATATACTACAATATTTTGTATAGTAGATAAATTTTGTAAAATTTATGAGAAATGGGTAAAACATCAATTGCTGAAAAGTAATAAGCAAAGATTTAGAGAAGGTAAGCTTTCCTTAAGTGAAGAACTCTCAATAATGATTTTTACCATTTTAGTGCATATAAACATTTAAAAGCTTATTACCAAAACTTTATTATTAATGGTAATTTGTTCAGGAATCCACCTTGTTATGAGAGATTTGTTCAGCTTATTCCTTCATTATTTCTGCCATTGATTGTGATGTTACATTACTTAAGTGGGAAAAGAACGGGAATTTATTATGCAGATTCCACACATTTTGCAGTATGTAAAAATATCAGAATTAATTCTAACAGAACTTTTAATAATCTTGCAAAAATGGGACGTAGTTCTGTCGATTGGTTTTTTGGATTCAAGCTTCATATGATAATCAATGATAAGGGAGAAATTATTGCTGTTAAAATTACCAAAGGTAATGTTGATGACAGAATTGCATTTGAAGCAATGGTTATCAAAAAAGGTCTAAAAGGTAAGTGTTATGATGATAAGGAGTTTATTTCAGAAAAAATGTTTACAAAACTTTATAAGCAAGGTTTAATAAAAATTACCGGAATAAGAAAGGATATGAAAAACTATTTATTACCTCTTTTGGATAAAATCCTTTTAAGGAAGAGATTCATTATCGAAACCATTTTTGGCTACATAAAAGAGAATTTTAATATTACTCCTTCCAGACATCGATCACCTATTAATTTCTTTACTTCTCTATTCTCTGCTCTTATTGCTTACCAACTTAAACCTAATAAACCATGTATTTCTTATCCATAATCGGGGTTATTTAGCTTTTAAATTATTTTGTTAACAGTTCTATAGTAAACTCAACCCCATTTTGTGACAGGCATGAGGATAGAACCTATATATTAATAGGCAAGACGATAAACAACGAAGCACAAAGTTCAAATCAGTTTACTATAGAACTTTCAAAAAGACGAATGAATGGTAGCGAGGGAGGGATTTGAACCCCCGACACACGGATTATGATTCCGTCGCTCTAACCAGCTGAGCTACCCCGCCAGGGGAAGAGTGTTTATATAATTTGTGTCATTCTAGATAAAAATAGTGCATTGTTGCATGGATCGAAAAATGCACTTAGTGTCATACCGTGGCTTGACCACGGTATCAAAAAAAATAACTTAAAATACTAATAATTTAAATATTTTAAGCTGGATCCTGCGATCAAGTCGCGGGATGACAATAAAAAAATTAATCCATACAACAATTGACTAGCAACTTCTCAAATTTTATCTTAACGCTTAGAGAATTGTGTTTTCTTACGTGCTTTACGTTGTCCGTATTTCTTACGCTCTACTACCCTAGAATCACGTGTTAAAAGACCGCCTTTACGCAAAATAGCATGAAAATCCGGAGCAGATTTATCTAAAGCTTTAGAAATTCCATGTAAAATAGCACCTTTTTGTCCTGAAATTCCTCCACCTCTAACAGTACAAATTACATCATACTGATCAATAGTTTTTGTTAAGACAAAAGGCCGTAAGACAGTTTTCACATAGGTTTCAGAAGGAAAATACTGGTCTATTGTTTTTTTATTAACAACTATTTTTCCTTTTCCTACTTTAAGCCATACTCGTGCTATAGCATTTTTTCTTTTACCTGTAGCATAAAACTTGCCTGAATTATCTATTTTCTCTTTAGGAGTTTTTAATACCGGTTTTAAAGGTTCTTTAATTAACTGCTTTTCTACTTTTTCTGTTTTAATTTTTAACTCGGTCATATTCTATTACTTTTTATTTTTTGGATTTTGGCTTGCAAAATCATAAACAGTAGGTTGCTGTACCATATGAGGATGATCACCATTTGCATAAACATACAAATTACTCATTTGCTTAGCACCTAAAGCATTTCTTGTAATCATTCTTTTTACGGCCATTTTAATAACTCTCTCAGGGTGTTTACCGCTTAAGATTTTACCTGCCGTAGTATCTTTTATCCCACCTGGAAATCCTGTATGCCTGTAATATATTTTTCCGTCTTTGGGATTCGCTTTTTTACCTGTTAATTTTACATGCTCCGCATTTATTATGATTATATTATCACCACAATCTAAATGAGGCGTAAAGCTAGGTTTATGCTTACCACGTAGCATATTAGCAACTCTGCTAGCGAGTCGCCCTAGTACAATATTTTTTGCGTCTATGACCCACCATTTCTTTTTAATTTCCGATGGCTTTGCCGAGTAAGTTTTCACAATAGTATCTTTTTAATTAGAATTTAAAATTAAAGAATCAAGAAACATATTTAATAGCATTAATCCCTGCCATTTGTCAAGTTAAATATAATCTATTTACTGGTATTGCTAATCAAAGATAAATTAGTTAATAAATTAACGTTATTGCGAGGATAAATTGAAAATTTTGATGAAGCAATCCAGTTTAAAAATGCTAGTTTATAGCATTTTTATTATCTTTTCTGGATTGCCGACCTCACTTTGACCGCTCGCAATGACGATATTATCACTAGTTAGCAATCCCTATTTACTTCCGAATATTATTTTTCTATCGGTAGAAAAATATAAATTATTATTTGCTCTTAGCCCATAATAACGAATATTCTTTATAATTTTGACAATATGAGGCATCATGTTTAATCCATTATTATCAACATCAAAACTATATAAAACACCGTTAACGGAAATAACATTTAAACTTCGCTTATTGTTATTATCAACTCCAACAAAAGGTACTAAAAAAGTAGCAGATTTTAGTTTCTTAGGATCTTTTCCATCATTTAAATCAGCTACAAACTTTACTTTCCCTGTTTCAGGATTAAATGCCGCTATTTGTCTAGCGTTATTTGTTACAAATAGGCTATTACCGATTAAAGACATTGATTGAATATCCTCGGCATTTACCTGCCAAATCACACTGCCAGTTGCTACATTAAGCTTAATAAGCTTGCCAAGACCGGTCGCTATATACAGATTCATATTATCATGAACGGGGGTACATAAAATACTTGATTCGTCAAAATTCGGTATAGCTGTACGATCATTAAGATTTGCGAACTCAAAATTCCATCTTACTTCACCGTTTTTTATATTTAATGCAAGTACTTGCCCGGAATTATAAGTTACTATTACATTGTCATGCTGTACTATAGGCGTCATAAAATAACTAGCCGATAAAACTTCCGCTAGGCTTTCATGTTCCCATACGGTTTTTAAAGTTTCTGCATTTAAAGCAATAGTTTGATTACTGATAGTTTGCACTAAGACAGTATTATCATTTAGCACAATAGGCTTAATTCTAATAATATCCGGAAGTTCTTTTCTAATTATTTCATAACCTGATTTTGCATCTAGCACTACTAACAACCTTGAACCGTATGTTACGTATAATTTTCCGTTATGGTGTAAAATTCCGCCACCTATATAATTATCTTTTTTATGTCTACTTAAATTATAAGACCAAATAATCTTATTTTTCTCTATAGAAAATGCAGAAATATTCGATCTAATATCTAATGCATAAATCATATCGCCTATAAAAATCGGCTCGGTAATTGTTTTGCTTCTAGCGGAACTATACTGTTTATTCTTAAGCATATTTGCATTAAACGCATATATATTTGCATTAGAATCTAAATATATAGGCTCATTAGCCTGAATTGCTAATTTAGGAGTCAACTCAACAATATTTTTTACCCTTTTTGGTCCAAGCCCGTTACATGAAATTAAAATAAACGGTAATAACAGAAGTGCTATTTTTTTTGTCATATTTTTCCTTAAGTACGAATTATTATTTATTTAAATTTACCAGCAATGCTTTAGCCTGATCTTTTATTAGATCAGATACATTATTTGAAATTAATAAATTTTTTAGATTTTTTTCTGCTTGCGGTTTCATATTATTCTTAATATCCCACATAGCCTTTATAATAGTTGCCGTAGCCCAAAAAGGTTTTTTCTCGTCATCAAAATAGTTTAAATATTTTGTCAATTTTTCTTTATCTTGAATATCTAGATTTTGATCATCAATAACAAGACCACACCATGAAATACGTGCATAAGAAGTAGAAATTTCGGAATATTCTTTATTTTCAATAATTTTATTAAGCAGATCTTTTGCTTCTGAATATTTTTTTTCCGAAATCTTTATGGCTACTTGTTCTAATGCAGCTATTTCTTTTATTTTAGTATTACTAGTAGTAACCAAATTCTCTAAAGTATTAAAAGCTAATTCTTCATTATCTTTTGTTGTTTCCAAACCAACAGTCTTAATAAGAATATCACCGTTTTTTTGGTTATTTTTAATTCTTTTATCTTTATTATTATTAATAACAACCATTATAGTAATAGCTATTATAGAAATGATTATTATTATAGGTAAAAGCTTTTTGAAAAAAATTAACCTTTTTTCTTCATTTTGATCACTCAGTATTTCATCCAAAATATCAGTCATATCTTATTATTTTTATTTATTTTCACAGCCAAATTTGATCTTAGCATCCTCTGCCATTTTCTTGGATGCAGCAGTTCTATTAGTTGAAAATTCCTTATCAAGCTTAGCAAGCATATTACATGCTTCCTGAGTTTTTTTTAGTTCGCCTAAGGAAAGTGCTAACTTCAATAATCCATCAGAAGATTTTACCCCTTTCGGTAACTCTTTATAGCCTTTTAAATAGTTAACCGCTGCTCCGTTATAGTCTTTTTGTTTAAAAAAGCATTCCCCATACCAGAAATAAGCATTACTAATCAGCGAACTGTTAGGATATTTTTGGATAAAATTTTTAAATTTATCTTTTGCTTCAGTAAGTTTATTATCTTTATAAGCAGCAAGAGCCAAATCGTAAGCTTGCTTATCGGGAGCTATATCCTTATTAACCGCAATAGGTTTTTTAGGAGCATTATCCGGCATGTCTTTAAGCAAAGCTATATCAAAAACATCTTGTTTTTTTGAATCACCAGCTTCTAAAACTTCAGTATTTTCTTCTTGATTTGGAATATTTGAGTTCTGCGTTAGCATATCAATTTTATGCTGTAAAACCTCAACTTTACCAATTAATCTTCTGATTTCTTGTTCCTGTTCATCTAATCTATTTTCAAAATCATTATTTGCTGCATATTTTAAAGGCTTTCCTTTAATAGTTTCGCTTTCTCCGAAAGAAACCATAGAAAATAAAAAAGTAAATAATAAGACAATCAGTTTCATATATTTTTTAAAGATTTATAATTTTTTTTATAATATACTCTGAATAAACGAAGAGTAAGTAGACGAAATTTAATTTGGAAAAGAGCAAGGAGTTTATAAGGCGAGGTGTGCTGCGTATACTTAAATACGTGAGAACCGCAGATCTTATAAAACGACGTAGCCAATTTTTCAAATTAAACAAGTATAACGAAAAATTTTTAATATTCCACACAATTTTTTATATTTCAATACTACCGTCATATGTAAAAGTTATTGTTATGGTGGTACCTTCATGTATCTTACTTTGCAAATCAAACTTACCGTTCATAAGCTCAACCAGCTTTTTAGTAAGCGGCAACCCAAGACCGGTACCTTCATATTTTCGACTAAGCTCACTATCAATTTGACCGAACGCCGATAAAGTTTTTGGGATATCTTTTTCCTCAATACCGATGCCGGTATCTATAACTTTTATATATACTAATTTTGCTAACTCATCTTTTTCAAGTGCAATAGTAACACTTCCTCCGGAATTTGTAAATTTCACGGCATTTGATAAAAGATTTAAGAATACTTGTTTTAGCCTTTTTGGATCAGCCTTTATAACCACATGCTCTTTCGGTAATCTACTAATTAAAGCCACTTCGGCTTGATCGGCACGAGGCTTAACAAGTATCAGCGAAGAACTAATTAATTTATTTAAATCAAGATCTATACTATCTACTTTTAATTTATCGGCAGAAGCTTTAGAAAGATCTAAAATATCATTAATCATACTAAGCAAATGTTTACCGGCATCATTTATATCTTTAATATAATTTTTACTTTTTTCTGCATCTCTTTCCGACATAAGAATTTCCGAAAAGCCTATTATAGCATTAAGTGGTGTACGCAATTCATGACTAATATTAGCAAAAAACTTTGTATTTGAAGAACTGGTTTTTTCTACTTTTACTATTTGAGCTTTTAAATTTCTATTTGTTTCAAGCTGCTCCTCAATAATTTGTCTAGCATAGTTAGTATTACTAATAATTATAGTGCAGAATATTATAAAAATAATGATAAAAGCTATAAAAACCTTTTGCTCAAGAGAGGTTATATTTTGCCACTGGCTGGTAATATTAGTGTTAATCTCAAATACTGCATCTACGGGAAAATCTAAATTATTATCTATAACAGGGATATAGCTAGTAACAAAAGAAGCTTTTCCCACTGTTAAATCACTTTCATTTTCTATTACTACCCTTGGTAATAATATATGACTTGTAATACCTTCAAAAGCATCTTGAAGCGGAGCTTTTGAAGTAAAAGACTTTAAAAAAAATTTATCGATTTTTGCGGTAACTATCTCAACCAAACTATCATCTTTATAATTGTCTACACTATACATATGTAACATATTACTAGTGATGAATTTATTACCTTTGAGATCGTAGAGAGAAATATTAATATTAAGATTGGTGAACCATTGAGCGGTAATCTTTGCAAAATTAATAAAATCTTGATCTTGTAGTAGTTTTAAATAATCGAATTTATGTAATTTACTGATTACGTTCTGATGAGTATTCCAAATATTATCAGTGTAAAGTTCTACAATTTTAGTATGTTCCAAAGCCACTTGTTTTACTATCATTTCTTTTATCATAAAATAACGATAAAACATCATATTTATGACAATATTAAGAAACAATATAATGAATGATAATCTTACTATATACTTATTATGGTTCATTACGAGACCTAGTAGTTATTTTTAGCTCAACTGATGTCATCCCTGCGGAAGGCTTGCTTGCATACCAAATCGTCATTGCAAGCGACTAAAAGGAGCGTGGCAATCTCATAAAGCAGGGCTCCTGAGATTGCGTACGTACAAAACTTACAGTTTTTCCGTAGCTTATGACGAAGAATCTATCCATGCAGCAAAACCGAGAATGACATTATCCTCTCTACTTATCTTCTTGTTTAACTTTCTCTTTTGTTTCCAGCTTCTTATTAATAATCAACCCTGTAATTACATCATAAGCACGAGCAAATTGATAATCTTTTTTGTATAATTCCGATAATTCATTCTCTTCTTGTTTATTATTTTTGGCTTTTGTTTCTTTTTTGCTATCTTTGTTTTTAGATGAATTATCTTTATTTTTTTCATTATCATTCTTCAAATAATTTTTTAAAGAACTCTCAGAAAAACGCTTATCTATTTTTTTCACTTCTGGATACTCAACTTTCGCCGGCTCAATTAAAATATCAGGCTCTATTCCTTCTGCTTGAATAGAACGACCGCTTGGGGTGTAATATTTAGATATAGTCAGTTTTAAGGCAGCCCTAGAATTGATTTGCATTAAAGCCTGAACTGATCCTTTACCGAAAGACTTAGTGCCAAGTATTATTGCTCTTTTATGATCTTGCAAAGCTCCGGCAACTATTTCCGAGGCAGAGGCAGAATTACCATTTATTAAAACTATCATAGGTACTTTGGGAGCTTTTAACGAAAACTCATTTGCTTTAGTTTCGCTATTACTTGATATAGTTCTACCTTTTGTTGTTACAATTACACCGGAATCAATAAAATAATCACTAACGGCAATAGCTTGATCGAGTATACCTCCGGCATTATTACGTAAATCTAGAATTATACCTTTAAGGTCATCTTTACTTTCAGTTTTTAACTTCTTTACTGCTGCCTTCAGCTCAGAAATTGTTGACTCATTAAAAGTAGTTATACGTATATATGCAATATTATTTTTTTCTAAATGTGCTTTTATCGGCTTGATTTTTACTATTTCGCGAGTAAGCTCTAGCTCTTGCGGTTTTGCCTCTTCTTCCCCAATTATCAACAATTTAACCTTAGTACCAGGCGTACCACGCATCTCTTTTATAGCTTTATTAGGACCAAGCGTAGAGACTAACTCGTCATTCACGCCTACTATATAATCCCCGCCTTTAAGCCCTGCTTTGAAAGCCGGCAAATCGTCAATAGGCGATATTATCTTAATTGCTCCGCTATCATACATTATTTCAACACCGATTCCGCCGAATTCACCTTTTGTAAAAGTAAAAATATCTTCTAAATCCTCATCGGTATAATAGCTTGAATGAGGATCAAGCGAGTTTAACATACCGTTAATTGCTTCATCTATCATTTTTTGCCTATCGGGTACTTGTACGTAATCCTTTTCAATACGTTCAAATACGTCTTGAAATTGCTTATAAGCTTCCTGATTTGATATTTTATTTTCAGTTTCTTTTTCTCCTTCTGCAAATGCACAAATAGAATTTATAATAAAAAATAGTGTTATAATTAAACGTAATAACATAATACTCCAAATATGTGTGTTTTTAAGCAAAGCGTCATTGCGAGAAAAATTACGAAATAATTTGACGAAGCAATCTCAGGATATTTGACGAGATTGCCGCGTCGCCTACGGCTCCTCGCAATGACGATTAAATATCCAGTTCACTAATAATTTTATCCATTTTAACTAAAGCCTGTTCATAAATAAATTGAAATCTTTTTTCCGGCTTTTTACCCATTAAATCATCTACTATTTTATCTACATTTTGAAAATCTTCTAAAGTTACCTTTAAAAGCGATCTTTTTTCCGGATGCATAGTAGTTTCCTTTAATTGTGCAGGCATCATTTCACCGAGACCTTTAAACCTACCTACTTCAATTCTAGCTTTACTAGCTTTTGATAATTTATCCGTTAACTTAGCTTTTTCCTCTTCATCGCCTGCATAATAAGTTTTATTAGACTGCGTTAAACGATAAAGCGGAGGCTTAGCTAGATATAAATGCCCCTCTTCTACCAATTTCGGCATTCGTAAAAAAAAGAAAGTCATTAATAGCGAAGCTATATGAGCACCGTCAACATCTGCATCAGTCATAATAATTATTTTTTCGTAACGCAGATTTTCTTTTTTATAATTCTTTAAACTACCGCAGGCAAGAGCTATTTCTAAATCTTGTATCGCTTGATTATTAACGATTTTTTCAAGCGTAGAACTCGCAACATTTAGAACTTTACCCCATAGCGGTAATACTGCTTGCGTTTCTCTATTACGTGCTTGTTTTGCAGAGCCTCCTGCCGAATCACCTTCTACAATAAATAATTCCGTCCCTTCAGGTGAAGTTCGTGTGCAATCGGCAAGTTTACCAGGTAAACGTAATTTTTGAGTGGCATTTTTACGGGAAATATTTTTTTCGTTTTTCTTACTTATTCTAAATTCGGCAATGCTAATTACATGCTCAAGTAAATTAGTAGCTAAAGCTTTATCGCTACTAAGAAAATGGTCAAAATGATCTTTTATTATATTCTCGACCGGTTTACTTACACCGTTTGATACTAATTTTTCCTTAGTTTGTCCTTGAAAAGACGGCTCAACTATAAAAATAGAAAGTACGACACTTGCGGTTTCTAAAATATCTTCAATAGTTAGATTAGCAGCTTTTTTATTCCCTATCATTTCACCGTATGCTTTAAGCCCACGTAAAATAGCTGACTTAAGTCCTTGCTCATGCGTTCCTCCTTGTGGAGTCGGAACGGTATTACAATATGATTGAATAAACGCCGAGCTATCGTTATTTTGCCAGCAGATTGCCCATTCAAGTTTTATCCCGTCCAGCGTAGACTCTATATTGCCTGAAAAAATTTCCGGAATAACTAAATTATCTAAAGTTATTTTTGAACTTAAATAATCTTTTAAACCGTTTGGGAAATTTATTAATGCCTTTTTAGGTATATCTGACGGTACTTCTACTTCGCATTCCCATTCTATAGTAACACCGCGATATAAATAAGCTTTTGACCTTGCAAGCTCATAAATCTTTTTAGGATTAAAATGTAATTTTCCACTAAAAATTTCCGGATCGGGAGTGAAATTTATTGATGTACCTCTTAGCCTTTTAGATGCTTCTTCACATATTAAATCAGTTAACTTTTCTCCTTTAGAATAACTTTGACTATATAATTTACCTTGTTTATAAACCTTTATTTCTAAATGTTTAGATAAAGCATTTACTACCGATATTCCAACACCATGCAATCCACCTGCAGTATGATAAACATTATTTGAGAATTTACCTCCTGAATGAAGAGTAGTTAAAATTACTTCTAAAGCTGATTTATCAGGAAATTTAGGATGATTATCAATAGGGATACCGCGACCGTTATCAAATATAGTAATACTATGATCCTGATGCATTTTTATCGTGATGATACTTGCAAAGCCGGCGACTGCTTCGTCCATAGCATTATCCAGCACTTCAGATACTAAATGATGCATAGCATTTGAATCAGTGCCACCGATATACATCCCCGGTCTTTTACGAACAGGCTCAAGCCCCTCTAATACTTCAATATCTTTTGCACTGTAGTTATTATCGACTAGCTTATTTTTTTTTTCTTTGTTAAAGCTGAATAAATCATTCATATATGTAGGAGAGGAATTAATTGTTTTCTTTCCTAAATTAAACTATTTAACCTAGAAAAGCAATTAAGCTTTAAAGAAATTGTTTGAAAATTCTACGTCATTGCGAGGAAAAACTGTAAGTTTTGACGAAGTAATCTCAAAATTTTATACTATTTCATGAGATTGCCACGCTCCTTGCAGTCACTCGCAATGACGATAAAAATAATCTTATTAGTACCCCTTAGCTTTGATTAACATGCAAGCTATGTTAGCGTTTCCTTGAGCTAATGCAATATCTAATGGATATTGGCACTGATCATTTAGAGTAGAAATTTTAATACCTCGTATGACCAAAAATTTTGCTAAATAGTAATTATCGTTATAAATAGCAGCAGTTAGTAATGTTTCACCTAATCTGCTCTTTTCTTGCAATATCGGATAAACATCAAGTAACGCACGCAGCCCAAAAAGATTGTTTCTATCAACTGCTCTAAAAGCATTATCTACTGCACTACAATAAGACAGATTGGCATAAATATCTTTCTTTTTATTTATATCATTATCATATTTAATAAAACTCTCTACAGCTTTTCTTCTTTCGGCACTTGCTATCCATTCTTCTTTCTTTTGGAACAGCTCTATATATGCATACATATCCATCTGCTCTAAAGCCGCTTGCTCTGTTAGTTTACCAAGAACTATATCATCATCAGGTAAAAGTAACATTTGCGTTTCATCTTTAACGAATTTTGTTGTCGATTCCGAGGTTTCATTATTCACCTTATCATCCTGTTTTTGAATCGTGACATTTGGAGAGCTTATCGGCAGTGATTTCTCTTGATTATTTGTAGTTTGATTATTCTTAATTTGCTTCTCTAAAGGCTGAGATTGAGGTTGATTCGGCTTCACTACAACAACGGGGATAAGCGGAGTATTCCAATCTTGTTTTTTTGGGACATCTGAAACAGCAACAAATGTCTCCTGCGAGTTATTGATTTCCGCTGAAGAATCGGTTGTAGGAACTACTTTAGGCGGAGTAGTAACGGGTGTATTTGGGCTAGCCGGTGTTATAGGCTGTATAGATTGTTGATTTGTAGGCATTACCAGCGGTGCAGGTGCATTACTAGGTACTACCGGAGTTTCTGCAGGAAGTACTGTTGTCGGCATAGTACTTGGTGTAATATCTTGGGTTACCGGCGGGCTAACCACAGGCGGAGAAACAGCAGGCATATTAGGTATAGACGGCGGTGCTATCGGTGCTACGCTTTCTTCCTCTTTATTAGCATCAGGAGGTGGATTAAGCGGAATAGGCTTATGCACGGGCGGCAAATTGGTCGGTTTATATATTTGCACCGGTCGCTGCGGATGCACTACATAACTTCCTGCTTGAGCCGGAGGCATAGATACTATCGGTCTCGGTACGTTAGGAGTTATAATATTAGAAGCTAAATTTGTATCTTTATGCTCATTAGAATCAACTTCTTCTTCATGCATTTCATTACTTGTAGCACTAGGTAACTTTGCACTACCAATATCTATAAAAGGTTCAGATGTTTCCGATTCATTAGGTTCTTGTTGTGTAACTTGTTTATCCGGTGTGTTATCATGAGAAGCTAAATTTACACTACTTTCATGTTCATTACTTGCGGTGGCACTAGGCAATGCTGTATTACCAACATCTATAAACGGCTCAGCTTGTTCATTTTCATTAGACTCTTGGGAAGCTAGCTTTGGTTCTTCTTTATGGGCTGCTTTAGTTTGTTCATTTGCCTGTTTAGGGGGTATATTTTTCTTTTTTGATTTACTAAAAAATTGCTTAAATTTATCAAAAAAAGAAATATCGGAATTAGAGCTAACATCCTTATCTTTAGTATCTACTTCGGCAGCCGGTAATGATGGCGGTAAGGACGGAGGTGAAGCATAACTTTGCACTGCAACCAATAACAGATTGATAAAAAATAATATCTTACATAATTTATTTAACATATAATTCCTTATTAAATAATTATCCTAAAACGTCATTGCGAGCGACTGGCATTGTTGCTATGTCATTCCCGCGAAAGCGGGAATCCAGAATAAACAAGACTAACCTAGCGCAAAATTACAAGCTTTGATGAAATAAAAATACAAAAAATATGTTTTTTGTATTTTTTTACTGGATTTCCGCTTTCGCAGGAATGACATAAAGAGCCGTACAATGACATTTACTCCTCTACCTCTTACTATTCTGCACCAATTTTTTTATTTCAATCTCTACTAACTCTTTAACAAGTAAAGGTAGATTTTTATCAAGCCAAGCTTTAAGTTCCGGTTTTAACATCTCAACGACTAATTCTTCCAGTGCATTTTTAGATGAGATATTATTATTCAGCTTTTTATCTTCAATAGTATCGGTAAAACTTTTAAAAATATCACCTACCTCTTCAGCAGATTTAGTTGATATTAACTTTTCTTCTTCATCTTGATTTACTATTTCCGTTAGCTCTAATATATCTTCATCTTCACTATCATTTTCGTGAATAGGATTTTTACGTTCGTTAATTACTCCTTTAATCGATTTTAATATGTCTTCTATCGACATATCTTGTTTTTTTTTATTTTCCTTACTCACGTTAGAAACCTATAAACATTTTCTTTTTAATAGTCTTAAACTTTTCTTCAGGACTAAAATATTTTACTTTAAGTTTTAAACTTTGAGCCGTTAGCTCGCCGGTTAACAATTTCATTTGATATGCTGCAAGTACTGAAGATTTATACGCATCCACACGAGTTATTTTTGCTTCATATAATTTTTCTTCGGCAGTTAAAACATCTAATATTGTTTTAGACCCTACTATTTCTTCTTGTACAGTACCGTCATATGATATTTGAGCAGCATCTACTCCTTGATTAGCTGCAACAATACGAGATTTTGCTGCTTCAAATCCCTCCCATACGCTTACAACCCCTGCTTGGGTCTGCTTTATCGTACTATCAAGTTGAACTGCACTATTTCTTGTTTGATTTTTAGCCGATCTGATTCTTGAATATTGAGCTCCTCCCTCAGGATAAATAGGAATATTTACCGAAAGAGTAGTAGTATAGCTTCTATTATTTATAGCATTTATATCATCTTGTGGATTGTAGTGCGTTCTACCGGATTGCAGTTGCACGCTTACTTGCGGTAATAATTTCCCTTTTTCTGCAATTTCTAAGGCTTTAGCCGAAGTGACATTATGCCTTGCCGAATCAATATCAGGATTGAGCTTAGCAGCTCTTTTTGTTAACTCATCTAATGAAGCAGGTAACATTTTAGGTAACTCAGGCATAGTTATATTAGTCGGCTCTATTCCAAATACTCTAATAAAATTTGCTTTTTTTCCTTGAAAATCGGCATAGGCAGCTAGTTTATTCGTTTCTGCCGCTGCAAGTCCTGCTCTTGCGGTTGCTATATCTATTTCCGTTGCTTCTCCAAGTCTTAATTTCTCCTCAACGGTGTTAACTTGTTGTATGTTAGTGCGAACCCTACTTTCGGAAATATCATATTTCTCTTTGCTCTCAAAACAATCAAGATACGCAGTTATTAAATTTAATAATATTTTTTGTTCACCGGCATAATATGCACCCCGTGCGGCTCTAAATCCTGCTTGAGCAGCTTTAAGAGCCGCAACGCTAGAACCACCATTAAATAGAGACTGTTGAATTGTTAATGTACCTTGATCACTATCTGTTGCCCTTGGAGTAAGACCAAGCCTATCTGCATATTTTTTATTATATTTGGTTTTACTATTACTTCTTTCAATCTTCATTCCAGCACTAGGCATAAACCCCGAAAAAGCTCGTGGAAACTGCTCAATCGAGTCTAAAAACTTAATTCTAGCAGCTTTCAGCTCCTCATTATTCTTATACCCTTCAGTTAAAGCTTCCTGCAAATCAACAGCGGCAACCGAACTAGTTAGCAATAATGTAACAATAAATGTAGTTAATTTACGCATAAATTTTTTGAATAATTGATAATATGTTAGTTAGATTAGTTTAATCTTTCAAGAATATACCTAATAAAACAATATAATATCTATTGTAGCAATGTTAGCACGTAATATAACAAAAATTAATCTCAAGGGCAATGATAACTATTTTACATTTTATTTTACGGTTATGCTTATAAAGCTTTAAGATTAATTAATATTTGATAACAAAATAATAAATTTTATGTCTATAATTAATTTTTCTAGTTTCAGCGGATTAAACAAAGAACAACAAGAAGAACTACAAAGACTTTTAATAAAATTAAAAGGTTTTACAAAATCTTTGAAAATGAATGTAAAAGATTTAGAAGATCATTTATTTTATATAATACAAAATTCTTTAAATGAATTATCTCACACTGTCACACTGAAAATATCGATTTAGAGAAAATAGAAAAACTTTTTAATAGGACAATCCAAGAATCTCTAACTACTTTATCTGAAGCACTTGAGAAAGTATATCAAGAACAGCTAAAAACAAAAGATATCTTTTTATTTGACGGGGTTATTGTAGAAAAATGTTTAAACGTTTTAGAACAAATTTTAAAATTTCAGCAAGAATTAGATAAACTCTATCCTGGAACTTCTAAAAAAATTATAGAATCATTAGAAAATATATTAGTCGGGGTTATATCCACTCAAATACCGATGCTTGGAATATTTATACAAACAAGCGGAATACTTGAAAAAGTAAATAATTTTATTGACTCTGAAAAATTATTGCCCAAAATAACAAAATTGCATAACGATATAAAAGAAATAAGAGAAGAGACTAAATCTAATGAGAAGCTTGAAAACATCTATGAAAAAGCCAAAAAAGTTGCCGCAATTTCAGAAATATCAAAAGAACCGCCTCGAAAAATTATTGAAATAGCAAATAAAAACCCTAATAATCAAGCTTCACTAGAGAATGTTGCAAAAGCTGCTAAAGCTATACCAAAAAGCAAAGATGAAGTAGAAGAAAAAATAGCAGAACTAAAAAGTAATATTGAAAGTGCAATTCCACAAGATATAAATATTGACAAATTAAACTCTGTAAAGAATACTCGGGTAATCTAAATGAAGCTAAAACAGAATTATTAAAAGTATTAAATCCGGAAGCTTCTTTTGGCGAAAAGATAGAATCCTTATGTAAAGCAACAGAAAAAGCTACGGAAATTGCAAGCGACATAAAAAAAATAGTAGGAGTAATACCAGGAAGTAAAGAACTCGGAAATGTTATAAGTCTAACAATAAAAACTAACTTATTACCGCCTCCGGTCTTAGCAGTTGCAAAGCTAGCTCCTGATATAGCTAACTTAGTTAATATAGGTAAAGCAGTGGTTACGATGCTTTCTAAAACACAAAACTTAACTCAACAACAAGGAAGAGCAAAATAGTGTCTAATTCTAATACTCATATTTTAATTGCCGTAGGTTGCTTAGCATTATTATTAATATTTTTAATGTATAAGAAAATAGCAGCACGTAAAAAAAATATATTACCTGCTGAAGGAGGTAATATTGACGATTCACCAAATGTTGCCCTTAATAGTCAAAAACCGGAAAATAAAAAGCTGACATTACAAGAAAGAATAGAATTATCTTGGAAATTCCTTTATGACATCACGGAAGTTATTTTAAATAAATTCTCTAAAGAAGATGTTATTCAAGTGAATAAATGCGGTCAAGTTTTATTTGAAAACGGCGTTAGATATGAACATGTAGTCGATCTTGCAATCCCTCAAGTCAAATCTCATACTCAAGCAGTTGAACAAGAACAATCTAAAGATAAAAAAGCCTTAGGGGTGTAACTCTTTTCTTTGAAAAGTAGTATTTTATTCTTCTTTTTAAAGTAGGTTTAAAATCAATACTAATATTTTTAGGAATAAACTCCGATTAAGTTAGATTATAAAAGGCAGCATTCTTAGCTAAATAACCCCGATTATGGATAAGAAATACATGGTTTATTAGGTTTAAGTTGGTAAGCAATAAGAGCAGAGAATAGAGAAGTAAAGAAATTAATAGGTGATCGATGTATGAAAGGAGTAATATTAAAATGTACAAGTTACGACTTAATCTGACAGAGTTGAGTAATAAGGCAGCTTGATGGGCAATCATCAAATTGTCTGATATTCTCTCTATATTACCAATATTTTTATCTATATTACCAATATTACCAATATTTTTATCTTTAGCAATATAAAGTGAATCTGTAAAAGATTGCATTGGTGTTTTACCAAAGCAATGTTTACCGGAATGAGGTCTTGCATTATTGTAACTCACAAGCCAGTTATCTATATCTGTTTGCAATTCATCAAGTGAATTATAAAATTTTTTGCGGAATAGAATGTGATAGCACTCTTCCTGCATAGTTTTATGGAAACGCTCACAGATACCGTTGGTTTGAGGACTATATGCTTTAGTTTTGGAATGATCGATATTCTCAATGCCAAGATATAGTTGGTAAGCATGGTTTTCTGGTTTTCCACAATATTCCGTACCTCTATCAGTTAATATTCTAAGCAGAGGGATATCATGGTTTGCAAAGAATGGAATAACCTTATCATTTAAGTGGTCTGCAGCTGTAATAGCCGTCTTTTCGGTATAGAGTTTACAAATAGCTACTCCTCAATAGGTATCGACAAAAGTTTGCTGATAAATACGGCCTATGCCTTTAATATTACCAACATAGTAAGTATCTTGTGAACCAAGGTAGCCAGGGTGCATAGTTTCTATTTCACCACTAGCTTCACGTTGGTTTTTAACTTTTTCAAGAACAGCAAGTTGATTATCACTTAAAACAATACCATCATTTGCTACTTTAGTCTCTAGAGCTTTTAGACGTTTTTTGAAACTTTCTAAATCATGACGTAACCACACAGATCTAACTCCGCCACCAGAAATGATTATCCCACTCTTGCGTAATTCATTAGCAGCACGTTCCTGACCAAATGCTGGAAATTCAACAGCTATATTAACTACAGCATCCTCTATATTTGCGGGCACACGATTCTTAATGCAAGCTTTACGTCTAGTCATCTCATATAGAGCTTCCCCCCTCCCCACCTTGATCATGGAGCTCTTTGTAACGATAAAATGTATCCCTGCTATAACCCATTACTTTGCAAGCTTGTGATACATTCCCTAATTGTTCAGCGAGTTTTAATAAACCGATTCTTGGCTTTATGATTTTTTCTTGATATGTTGTCATCTGACAGTCTCCTTTTTAGTAGGTTGTTAAAACTTGCCAGGTACTATCTTATCTTTTTTCTTCGTACCCAACAATCCTTAACTGTCAGATCAATTCTTTACTTTTACATTTTAATATTACTCCTTCCAGACATCGATCACCTATTAATTTCTTTACTTCTCTATTCTCTGCTCTTATTGCTTACCAACTTAAACCTAATAAACCATGTATTTCTTATCCATAATCGGGGTTAACATAGCTGCAATTTTTTCTTTGGTAATAGTCATAAATAATACCGATTTTTAAGGGTATATTGTCCGCAGTCATTGCGAGGAGAAACTATAAGTTTCGACGAAGCAATCTCAGGAGTTTATCCTACTTTATGAGATTGCCGCGTCGATGCTACGCATCTCCCCTCGCAATGACGTTAAAAAATTACGAATCTGCTTTTTCTTTATCGTTATTATATTCATTAATATTTTTATTTAGCTCTTCTAATTTATCCACTAGGTACTGACGTATTTTTTCTTGCTTCCTGCTTTTTTATAATCTTCCATTTTTGCTTTTACATCATCTATAGATTTTTGCAGTTCTTCACCGTTTTTATCTTTCTGATCTTTCACATTCTTTTTTATCTCTGCAACGCTTTGGGCTATCTTATCATAAGTATTGCTTAAGGTCTGATTAAATTTATCGGCTCCCGTTTGTGCTAGGTTTGTTAAATTGTCTTTTAATCCCTGTAAGTTTTCGGTAATTGTTTTTGTAATGCTTGTAGCTATTTCTTCAGTTTGCACTTCATTTGCTTTTGTTTCATCCTTGGTAGGCGAATCTGCAAAAATGCTAGGTGTTAATAATAATGTAGCGGTAGCCCCTAGTGTTATTAAGATTTTTTTCATTATATCATCCAATTATTTATGTTTATTATTATATTGTTCAATTTTTTTACTTAAATCATCAAGTTTTTTTACAAGAGTTTGTCTATATTCTTCTACTTTATCATCTTTAATTTTCTGATAATCCTGCAACTCTTTAGTTAAATTTTTATATTGCTCTTTTATAGTTTCTAAAGAATGATCTTTACTATCCTTAGTATATTTCTCTAAATCATTAATTTTAACGGATAATTTATCCGCCACTTCATGACATTTTTTATTAAAATCGGTAGTAATAATTTTAACAGAACCTTTAAGATTATTATGTAATTCTTCAAGTGCTTCCCCTATAGTTCTCATAAAACCTCTTTTTGAAAAAAGTTAATAAAAATTAAACTTAGGTATTATATATCAGAATCATAAATAATATAACTTTAAAAAGTAATTTTAAAAAATACATATTTAATATATAGTTATTTGTATCAAATAACTTTGAGGATTTTATGACATTAGAACTAGGAAAAAAAGTTCCTGATTTATCTTTACACATAGGTAAAGATAAAATAATTAAACTATCGGATTTAAAAGGAAAATTCATAGTATTATATTTTTATCCGAAAGACGATACACCTGGATGTACTATTGAAGCACAAGATTTTAACAAGCTAAAACCGGAATTTGATAAACTTAATACGGTAATTATCGGAGTATCCAAAGATAAGCTTGACTCTCATGATAAATTTAAAGAAAAATATAGTTTAGGATTTGATTTAGCCTCTGATGCAAATTCAAATTTATGTGAACAATTAGGGATATGGATAGAAAAATCAATGTTCGGTAAAAAATATATGGGCATTGATAGAGCTACGTTTTTACTTGATAAGGAGGGCATAGTTAAGCATATTTGGCGGTCGGTAAATGCTAAAAATCACGCTCAAGAGGTACTTAAAAAATTACGGACTATGCTTTCTTAAGTGTTGTTACGTGGATCAATTCCATCACTGTCATCCCGTGGCTTGACCACGGGATCTAAAAAAAATTAAAAAAGACTGGATGCCGTGGTCAAGCCACGGGATGACACCAAGCGTATGAGACCGTTCAGTCGCTCACAATGACGTTTTATTTTTTCCATCTATTATGAAACCAGAACCATTGAGAAGGATTTTGCTTAACCCATTCTCCTAGTATTTGATTAATATTAAGCATAATATTATAGCAATCAACTTTATTATCACCGGTTTGCTCAAACTTTAATTGCGGGTGAACTATTACTTTAAAATAACTGCCTTTAGTTCTAATGATTTGGCAAGGTATAATTGGATATTTATACTGCAAAGCAATTTTAGCGATGGCGTTTGCAGTCATAGCAGGGTGCCCTAAAAAAGGCACTTCAATTCCATCGTTCATTTTTTGATCAACAAGCATAACAATAGATTCACCCTCCTTGATAGCCCTAACTAAAGCTCTGCTACCTTCAGGACCTTTTGGTATAAGTTTTAATTTATCACCGGCACGGCTTTCATTAACCAACTTGTTAACATACGGGTTATTTGCTTTACGATAAATTACGGCAACTTTCGGATAAGATTTATGAAGAATCTTAAGACTAATATCCCAATTGGCAAAGTGACCGCTAAATAATAAAAAGGGTTGTCCTTCAAGTTTTTTAATATTTTCTATGCCGATTATTTCGATTCTACGCTCTAACTCGGCTTCATCCATCTTGTCGACATATGTAAATTCACCGATAAATCTACCAAAATTATCCCAAGTCTGATCTATGATTTTTTCAACATCACACATATCGCCAAATACTGCTTTAATATTTCGTCTAGCAATTTTATTAACGGCAAATAATATACCGACTTTTCTTGCTATAAAACTACAAATATCTGCTGCTTTATCTACACCGAATATTCCTATTACTTTAAGGAATATAACGACGATAAAATACTCAATTAAATATCTGAGCTTTTTTAAAAATTTTTTCATTTAATAAATCAGGGTTGTTTATAGATAGTTCTACATCTAGACAGACAATATTATTATTTAAATCATTAAACTTAACGTGATCTTTTCTTGTAGTAATTAAGGTAGCGTTATGCTCTTTAGCTAATGAATATAAATTTTCTAAATCTGCTTGTAAATAATTATAATGATCAGGAAAAATTTTGTAACCGGTTATATTTAATCCGTAATTTTTTAAAGTCGAAAAGAAACGCTCAGGATTACCAATGCCACTAAAAGCAAAATAATTTTTAGTTTTATCTATATTATTTGAAGGAACTATTTGAGCATTTATTAACTTATTGACATAAGGAGTTAAAATATTCGGTATGTTATCATTGGTGCTACTGACTAAAAAAATTAAATCAGCTGCATCAAGGGCTTTATTTGGATACTGCCTTAAAGGACCGGCAGGAATTAGAAAACCGTTGCCGGAAAGCCTTTGGCTATCTACTGAAACTATAGTAAAATCTTTATGAAGATAAGGATTTTGTAGGAAATCATCAACTATTATTATATCAGGTTTAAGCTCGTTAATTAACGGTAAAATCTCTTTAATATTTTTAGTAGCAATAACTGTTCCATGCTTTGCAAGTATTACTCCCTCATCTCCTACCTCTAATGCTGTATGTCCTTGATGTATGGTAGTTGCACTTTTAAGGTTACTACCATAAGCCTTAGTTACTATTACAAAACTTACATTTCTAACTTTTAGTAATTTGGCTAGATACATTACTATCTGCGTCTTACCCGTACCTCCTACGCTACAATTACCGACACAAATAACTTTAGCAGGCAACATAATAGGACGTGCTAAACTAGCTCGTAAATAGCCTAAAAATTGATATATCAAGCTTATAGGTAAAAGCAAATAAGCTGTAATATTTCGCTTCTGCCAAAATTTAGGATATAAAAGTTTGATCATAATTTAACATTTACGGCAGTTAAAAATAAAATCAAAAGGATTAATTGCTTTATTGTCTAGTAGAATTTCAAAATGCAAATGTTCACCCGTTGCATTACCGGTTCTTCCTTGTATACCGATAAATTGACCTCGCTTAATTTTATTTCCTTCCTTGACTGACATTTCCTTTAAATGAGCATATTTCGTAACCAATTTACGTCCATGTTTAATCTCAACAAAATTCCCGTAATCAGGTGCTCTTGCCGCTTTTATAACAATTCCGCTTGCCGCTGCATATATCGGCGCTGCTTTTTTAGCTTGTAAATCAATACCGCTATGGAAACATTTCTTTTTTATTTTCTTTTTATGAGGACTTTTTCTAATTCCGTAATGGCTAGTAATTTTCGGCTCATATTCCGGCATCATAAGCGGTATTGTACTAATTATTTTATCAAGCTTGGTTAATTCCGAGATATTATTCCTATGAGTTTGTTTTTTTGCAAAATAACTAGCTTCCGGTTTAGAGAGAAACTTATATTTTGAATTTAGTTTTGTTACAACTGCCTTTATATCAGCTATTTTTATTTCGGCTGCTTTATTAAATTCTGCCGGGTTTTTATTATGGAATTTTTGTAAAAAAATCTTATTCTGTTTAGGATTATTAATTATTAGACCTAAGTTTTTTGCATATATACATTTGCTATTTTTGTTTGTTAAATCATACTGTACTACTAAATCCGCATGGCTGATTTTATATTTTTGCTTTAATTGAGATGAAGTGGTAGAAAGTAATGTAGTATCACTAGATTCTTTAATACTGCTACAACCTTGAACCAGAAAAACTATAAACAGTAAAAAGATATATTTTCGAAAAGACATTAAAAGTAAATATACTCCTGTGAAATGAAGAGTTGATATACGAAGCTCAATTTGGAAAAGAGCAAGGCGTTTTGAGGCTTTTAACCGCAGCATACATACTAGTACGTGAGGATTAAAAGCAAAAAACAACGAAGCCAATTTTTCAAATTCAGCAAGTATACGTAAATTTTAAATTTAAAATATTGCTTAAATAACCTGTACAAGTTACGACTTAATCTGACAGAGTTGAGTAATAAGGCAGCTTGATGGGCAATCATCAAATTGTCTGATATTCTCTCTATATTACCAATATTTTTATCTATATTACCAATATTACCAATATTTTTATCTTTAGCAATATAAAGTGAATCTGTAAAAGATTGCATTGGTGTTTTACCAAAGCAATGTTTACCGGAATGAGGTCTTGCATTATTGTAACTCACAAGCCAGTTATCTATATCTGTTTGCAATTCATCAAGTGAATTATAAAATTTTTTGCGGAATAGAATGTGATAGCACTCTTCCTGCATAGTTTTATGGAAACGCTCACAGATACCGTTGGTTTGAGGACTATATGCTTTAGTTTTGGAATGATCGATATTCTCAATGCCAAGATATAGTTGGTAAGCATGGTTTTCTGGTTTTCCACAATATTCCGTACCTCTATCAGTTAATATTCTAAGCAGAGGGATATCATGGTTTGCAAAGAATGGAATAACCTTATCATTTAAGTGGTCTGCAGCTGTAATAGCCGTCTTTTCGGTATAGAGTTTACAAATAGCTACTCCTCAATAGGTATCGACAAAAGTTTGCTGATAAATACGGCCTATGCCTTTAATATTACCAACATAGTAAGTATCTTGTGAACCAAGGTAGCCAGGGTGCATAGTTTCTATTTCACCACTAGCTTCACGTTGGTTTTTAACTTTTTCAAGAACAGCAAGTTGATTATCACTTAAAACAATACCATCATTTGCTACTTTAGTCTCTAGAGCTTTTAGACGTTTTTTGAAACTTTCTAAATCATGACGTAACCACACAGATCTAACTCCGCCACCAGAAATGATTATCCCACTCTTGCGTAATTCATTAGCAGCACGTTCCTGACCAAATGCTGGAAATTCAACAGCTATATTAACTACAGCATCCTCTATATTTGCGGGCACACGATTCTTAATGCAAGCTTTACGTCTAGTCATCTCATATAGAGCTTCCCCCCTCCCCACCTTGATCATGGAGCTCTTTGTAACGATAAAATGTATCCCTGCTATAACCCATTACTTTGCAAGCTTGTGATACATTCCCTAATTGTTCAGCGAGTTTTAATAAACCGATTCTTGGCTTTATGATTTTTTCTTGATATGTTGTCATCTGACAGTCTCCTTTTTAGTAGGTTGTTAAAACTTGCCAGGTACTATCTTATCTTTTTTCTTCGTACCCAACAATCCTTAACTGTCAGATCAATTCTTTACTTTTACACATAACCAGTTAATTTTTCTGATTCTTCTCTAATATTTGGGGGATTAATTAACATTAACCCACACTTTACCATATTTTTATCACTATATAAAAGCTCATATTCAATAATTATAGTTTCTTTAAATCCGATATTCTTGTAATTGTGGTAAAAATCACGGACTAAAGATAAATCTTTTATAGGATACCAAATTAAGACGGTATTATTAAGAACTCGTAGCTTAATTTTTTTAAGTGCTTCGAGCAGTTTTTGAAACTCATTTTTTACTTCAAAAGGCGGATCAAGAAAAATTAATCCTCTATTCTCTTTAAAGGGTAAAAAAGCTTTTATAACATTATAAGCATCTATATTATGTGTATTATTCGGTATAGTTTTTTTAACTCAAGTAATCGCTTGGATGAAGTTCGCAAGCAATTAAGCGATCATTTGGTCTTAATAATTGTTTAATTATAAAAGGTGAGCCGGGATAATGATTAAGACCTGCTAGGTTTACTATATTTAAGAAAGTTTGTAAAAGCTGAGAAATAGGATCGGTAGCTTGCAGTAGTTTATTAATGCCCGTATCGCTTTCTAAAGTTTTAGAAGCCGCCTCCGAGTTTAAATCGTAAAGACCTAGCCCAGCAAAAGCATCTAAAACCGCAAAAGGTTTTTCTTTTTTCTTGAGCTGTTCTAAAATCGCAATAAGTACTAAATGTTTGACTATATCAGCAAAATTGCCTGCATGATAAATATGACGATAGTTCAAAACTATAATCCATATTTCTTTTTTAACAATTTTGCTGCTTCTTCTGAAGAATATAATTTCTTATTTGGATTATTACTTCTTGCTAAAGCAATTTCTGCATCTTCTCTATCTTCTTTTAATTCACGTAAGTAATTCTTAATTACCACTCGTACTAATTGAGCTTTACTAGCCATAAAACTAATCATTTATTAAATTCATAATTAAGTTAATCATTAATTCTTTTTGTATAGGATCGCTTTCTGCAATAAGTAATGCTAATGATGTCATAGCACTTACTCCAATATTTTTTAACCCAATTGTTGCTTTGGTAAGATAAAGTAAAAAAAGTAAACAACCTATTCTTTTATTACCATCACTAAATGGATGATCTTTTATTATGAAATATAACAAATGAGCCGCTTTTTCTTCTGCCGAGTTATATAAAGATTTGCCGTCAAAAGTTTGATCAATATTACCTAAAATTCCTTTAAAACTATTGTCTCTTTCAGCTCCAAATAAATTACTTATTTCCGCATCCTTTTGCTTGCCTAATTCTTGCTTTAACTTTTTAATTGCTTCTAAAGATTCTTGGTAGCTTAATAATCCATTAGTTTCTGCTTGTAATTTTGTCGGTGGATTTAATTTGTCTTCATCATATTTAACTAATATCTCCCATGTTTTAGAGTAATTCCTTATAAGATTAATTAATTCTTGTCCTGTACTATTTACTAAATTTTGATTTATCAAAGTATTTGTTAAAAGTTCTACCGTTTGTTGTAGATTATTTAATTTCTTTTGAGTAATTTTATCTTGATTAATACTATAGCCTTTAATGAGATATTCTTTAAGTAAGTTAGTAGCCCACTTTCTAAAGGCGATCCCTCTCTTAGAATTTACCCTATACCCGACTGATATTATTGCATCTAAATTATAATATTCTACTTGGTATGTTTTACCGTCAGCGGCAGTTGTTGCAAAAAATGCAACAACTGCTTTCTCTTCCAATTCTTGCTCTTTAAATATATTCTTTAGATGTCTTGAAATTACTGATTTATCTCGGGCGAATAATTCTGCTATTTGATTTAAAGATAGCCAAACTGTTTCGTCTATTATCTTAACCTCAACATTAACTTCCCCATTTTCATCTTGATAAATTACTACCTGGCTTTCCATTTCTTTATTCATTGTTTTAAACATTTTTATGAGCGTAAGCCATTCTTCTTCATCAATAATTTTAATTCCCAGCTCTTTAGCTTTTTTAAGTTTACTGCCTGCATCAACGCCTGCTACGACTAAATCCGTGTTAGATGATACGCTAGCTGCAACTTTAGCTCCAAACTTTTCAGCCGTTGCTTTAGCTTCCGCTCTAGATATCGTCGGTAAGCTACCGGTAAATACTACTCTCTTGCCTGTTAAACTGCTTTGTTCTCTAGTCTCTTTATAATCTTCAATATTTAATATTTCACCAAGTTTTTTGATAAGTTCAATATTTTCTTTAATGTCAAAAAAATCAATAATATCTACTAAAATCTTATAGCCGATACCCTCTAAATCATTTAGTTTTTGATAGATATCCGAATCGTTTTTACTAAGTAATCCCATTTGAGCTATAAAATTAGCATAGCTACCAAATTCTCTAGCAAGTAATTTAGCGTTTTGTTCACCGATATGCCTTATACCTAATGCATATATGAACCTTGGTAAGCTAACGTTCTTTGATTTTTCTATATTTTTAAAAAGATTCTCTACTGATTTTTTACCCCACCCATCCATGTTCTCAAGTTTTGTTAAGCTAGAATCATTTTTTTCTTTTAAAAAGAAAATATCGAATGGATTGCTAATTAATCCCTTATCTATTAAAAACTCAACTTGCTTACGCCCCAATCCTTCAATATCCATAGCATTTTTCGATACAAAATGACGGATACGCTCATAATTCTGAGCAGGGCAGTTAAGACCGTTATCACAGCGTATAATAATATCTTCAGGTACATAATGTAATTTAGAATTGCATGACGGACAAAATAAAGGAGTATCAAACGTTGCTGTATCATTAGGACGTTTATCAAAATCAACTCCCGTAATTTGAGGAATAACGTCACCGGCACGTTGCAGAAATACATAATCGCCGATACGTACGTCTTTTCGCATAATTTCTTGAAAATTATGCAGCGTTGCTCTGCTAACGGTTACCCCGCCTATTTCTATAGGTTCAAGCTCGGCTACCGGTGTTAACGTACCGGTTCTGCCTACTTGCACCGTAATAGAAAGCAGTTTTGTTTGTCCTATTATAGCAGGAAATTTATGAGCGGTAGCAAATCTTGGAGATCTAGCAATAAACCCCATTCTATTTTGCAGTGCAAAATCATTTAGCTTATACACTACTCCATCAATTTCATAAGGTAAATTTTCTCTATTTGTTTTGAGATATTCATAAAAAGCAAAAATTTCTTCTTCGGAATACGCAAGTTTTGATATCTCATTAACGCTAAAGCCGAATTCTTTTAATTTTGTAAGTAGTTGATCTTGTGAAGAAGCGAGATTCTGTTCAGTTACCCCTCCTGAATAAACAAAATATTTGAGCGGCCTTTGAGCCGTAATAGAAGCATCAAGTTGACGAAGCGAGCCGGCAGCAGCATTACGAGGATTGGCAAATTTATCTCTGCCCTGCTCTTCCTGTTCTTTATTTAGGTTTAAAAAATCTTGTTTCTCAATATAAATTTCCCCTCGCACTTCTAAAAACTCCAGAGCATTATCTATTTTATGAGGAAAATTTTTGATTGTTTTAATATTTGCCGTTATATCTTCACCGACATATCCATCACCTCTTGTAGCTCCCATTGTAAGCAGCCCATCTTTATAAATAGCAGAAAAAGACAAACCGTCTATTTTAGGCTCACAAAAGATAGGAACAAACTCATCAAGGCGTAAGAAATTTTTTATACGATCTACAAAATCTCTTACATCTTGCTCGTCAAAAGCATTACTAAGAGATAGTATTGGTGCTTGATGCGTAACTTTAGCAAATTTATTTGCTATTTTAGCCCCTACTTTTTTGCTAGGACTATTTTCTAGAATTAGATGGGGAAATTTCTGATCTAGCTTTAGATTGGTATTAAATAGCTGATCATACTCGGCATCTGAAACTAAAGGATTATCTTCTATATAATAAGCATGATTATATGCTGCTATTTTATCTGCTAATTCTTCTAGTAATTTTTTTGCTTCTTCTTCAGATATTAAATCAATATTTTGCATTAGTAATTCATACTTTTATTTAAAATTCGGATTTAATAATGATATCTACATTGTAATATATAAACGGTTTTACCTTTAATAGTATATATTAACCTATGTTCGTGATTAATCCGGCGAGACCAATAGCCTGATAAATCGTACTTTAAGCCTTCAGGTTTACCGATTCCCGTAAAGGGAGAACTTGTAATATCTTTAATTAGCTCATTTATTTTTTCTAGAATTTTTGTATCATTTTTTTTAAGTACAAATAATCTGCCCATGCATCAATGTGAAATGATATTTCCATTATAAAGACATTGTTTTAAAGTTTTTATTTGCTTCAAAATCATTAATTGCTCGTTTTAGTCTTGCAGCATTTTTAGGGCTTTTTAATAAGTATAAAGTTTCCTCCATAGCATTATAGTCTTCAAGGGACATAATAACCACCGGTTTTTGTTTTTGTCTAGTTACAACCACTGAAGTGTGATCTACACAAACTCTTTCCATAATATCTGCAAAATTATTTCTTGCTTTAGTGTAAGATATTGCTTCCATAATATGATATATTTAAGTACATGTACATATAATAAGACATATTTTATAATTAGTCAATTTAAGAATTAAAATCAAAATCTTTACCTAGTTTAATATATTCTCTAATACGGCTCATGAGGTTTTGAAAAAATGTTAAATTATGCCACGTCATTAGCATAGAGCCAAGTATTTCACCGATTCTAACTAAGTGATGCAGATAAGCTTTACTATAGTTTTTACAAGCAGGACATAGGCAATCATACTCAAGCGGCTCGTTATCATCGACATATTTGCTATTGCGGATATTTACCGTACCGTATTTGGTAAAAGCCTGACCGTTGCGACCTGAGCGTGTCGGGATTACGCAGTCAAACATATCTATACCCCTGCTAACCGCACCAATAATATCAGCAGGCTTACCGACTCCCATTAAGTAACGCGGCTTATTTTGCGGCAGAAAATCGGGAGCATAGTCAAGTACTTTAAACATAAGCTCCTGCCCCTCGCCTACCGCAAGCCCGCCTATAGCATAGCCCTCAAAATCGAGTTCTACTAAATCCTTAGCCGATTGCTCACGTAATTCTTCGTAAATACTACCTTGAATAATACCGAATTGTGCGTAGCCTTCCCGCTTAACAAAAGCATTACGCGATCTCTTCGCCCATCTAGTCGTTAACTGTATAGAAGTTTTAGCTTCTTCAAAGGTTGAAGGGTAAGGCGTACATTCATCAAAAGCCATAGTAATCGTACTACCGAGCAGATATTGTATTTCGGTAGAACGCTCAGGAGTTAACATATATTTATCGCCGTTAATATGAGAGCTGAAACTTACTCCCTCTTCGGTTATCTTGCGTAACTTCGATAACGACATTACCTGAAAACCGCCGGAATCGGTTAATATAGGCTTATCCCAATTCATGAATTTATGCAGACCGCCAAGACGTGCTATACGTTCGGCAGTCGGCTGCAGCATTAAGTGATACGTATTACCAAGCAGTATATCCGCCCCCGTTTCAGCTACTGATTCAGGTAGCATTGCCTTAACGGTTCCTCTAGTCCCGACCGGCATAAAGGCAGGAGTGCGAATCTCACCGTGTGCGGTTGTGATAATACCGCTTCTAGCTTTTTTATTCTGATGATGAATATTAAAAGAAAATTTTGACACTGATAACCACTTATTTTTAAAAGTAATATCTTAGCATACTATAATTTATCCTGGAATATAAAAATTAAGGCTAAAACAGGTATCACCTAAAAGCAGCTGATATCGTCATTGCGAGCAGCCGTACGCCTTGTTGCATGGCTCGAAAAACCTGTGCCTTTCCAAAAGTCAATTGAGAACATTATTGTTTTGACGGCATTGCCTAAAAAGAATTGCTTTGTATTGGAGCTTAACGCTTTGATGTCATTCCTAGCTAAAAGCGACTTTGTTGCACGGATCTTATGTCATTCCCACGGAAGCAATGATGATTTTTTCAACTCTAAATAATTATATTTATAGGTGAACTAAATTTATAAAACTATAATTATAGTCATTGACTTATTTTAATTACTTCTCTTAAATGATAATTAAACTCTGTCATTCATGATATAATCTAATTTTTAAGAGTTAAAATATGGAAAATAAAGAAGAAGAAACTTTAACCTCTGAGTTAATAATAGATGAAGAGGAGGAAAAGCGTTTAAAAGCTCAAAATGCAAGGAAAGAGCTTAAGTTAATATTAATAACATTTGCTATTATTCTTACTAGTTTTTTAACTTTTTGTTATTTCTTTTTTAACTATATAGAAGAAAAAGCAGCAGAGTATAAATTACAGCAAGAACAAGAAGCAAAAATAAATAACAAAACAGAATGAAGTTGTTTAAATACAATATAACCAAAAGTTATTAATCTATTTAAAGTTAAAAAATTATTTGTTATTGCAATTTTTTAACTTTTGCTTTAATTGTAATCAACTATTATTAATATAAATAAAATAACTTTTATGGAAGATATAAGCTCTTGGAAAGAAAAGTTTGAAATTTGCATTTACGCTAAAAAGCTGATTGATAAACTCGAATATTTAAACACTAAAGTAAAAAATCCTGTTGATATAGAGGAAGTCAAAAAAGTATCTAGCCCGTAAATATCACGGCTCGCAAATGCGTCAATCGGATGATCCTTACTACTCTCACCCAATTGAGGTAGCGATTATGCTTGCGGAGTTTGTGGCAGACGAAGCTCCTAAGCTTTTTACTTCTAATATGATAAATGCTGCTCTACTTCACGATACTATTGAGGATACAGAGCTTACTGAAAAGATGATCATCGAAATTTTTGGTAAAGAAATAGCAAAACATGTAGAAGGTTTAACTAGAATTAAACCTCACGGAAAAATCAGTGTCGAGGAAAGCTTAAACCTATTAATTAAGCAAAAAAGATATGATATAAAATTATCTGATCGTATTCATAATGTACAAACATTAGCAGCTAAATCACCTGAAAAGGCTAAAAAAATTATTGAAGAGACTTTAAGAAATTTTGTACCTTTATCTATTTAGTTAACCCCGATTATGGATAAGGAATAGAGAGGAAGGAAGGTTGCAAGAGTTATTAAACCTTATATAAATAGGGCACTGAAGGAGTAAAATAAAGGTTTAATAACATGTGTAAATATACTACAATATTTTGTATAGTAGATAAATTTTGTAAAATTTATGAGAAATGGGTAAAACATCAATTGCTGAAAAGTAATAAGCAAAGATTTAGAGAAGGTAAGCTTTCCTTAAGTGAAGAACTCTCAATAATGATTTTTACCATTTTAGTGCATATAAACATTTAAAAGCTTATTACCAAAACTTTATTATTAATGGTAATTTGTTCAGGAATCCACCTTGTTATGAGAGATTTGTTCAGCTTATTCCTTCATTATTTCTGCCATTGATTGTGATGTTACATTACTTAAGTGGGAAAAGAACGGGAATTTATTATGCAGATTCCACACATTTTGCAGTATGTAAAAATATCAGAATTAATTCTAACAGAACTTTTAATAATCTTGCAAAAATGGGACGTAGTTCTGTCGATTGGTTTTTTGGATTCAAGCTTCATATGATAATCAATGATAAGGGAGAAATTATTGCTGTTAAAATTACCAAAGGTAATGTTGATGACAGAATTGCATTTGAAGCAATGGTTATCAAAAAGGTCTAAAAGGTAAGTGTTATGATGATAAGGGGTTTATTTCAGAAAAAATGTTTACAAAACTTTATAAGCAAGGTTTAATAAAAATTACCGGAATAAGAAAGGATATGAAAAACTATTTATTACCTCTTTTGGATAAAATCCTTTTAAGGAAGAGATTCATTATCGAAACCATTTTTGGCTACATAAAAGAGAATTTTAATATTACTCCTTCCAGACATCGATCACCTATTAATTTTTTTACTTCTCTATTCTCTGCTCTTATTGCTTACCAACTTAAACCTAATAAACCATGTATTTCTTATCCATAATCGGGGTTAACTATACTTTTAGTAAATGAATAGGAGGTAGCATTAGAGTTCTAACTTGCTTCTAAGGGTAATTTGTGCGTCGATCCGGTACTCGAATTCTCACGTACTAAGGTACGCTGCGGTTCTGCGTTCCGTGTCTCCTACAAATTCCTCCTTATTAGCTACATTATGCAAGAACTCTATTGTTGTGTGGATATCGATGTCATTCCCACGAAAGCGGGGATCCAGTCATTAAAAAATATAAACATACTAAATTTAAAAAATCAAAAGCTCAAATAATTTCGCTTTTTCCTGGATTCTTGCTTTCGCGGGAATGACATCGATTCTTAAGTTGGCCCCCATATGCTTTCGCAGGAATGACATAATTAGCTAGAAATGTCGATGAGCATTAAGATAAATATACTTCCTTATCTAAAGTATCTTCGCTGTTATCTATAATCATAGTAATTGTTGCATCGCCGGTAATATTGATAGTAGTACGTAGCATATCAAGTATTCGGTCAATACCGGCAATAATTGCTACTCCCTCTATAGGTAAGTGAACCGCAGAAAGAACCATAGGAAGCATTATCAAAGAGGCACCGGGAATACCGGCACCGCCGATAGATCCAAGTGTTGAGGTGAGAATAATTACTAAATAGTCGTGAGGAGCAAGCGTTACTCCCATCATCTGAGCAAAAAATATGGTGGTAAGAGATAAATTTATAGCAAAGCCGTCCATATTAATTGACGCACCTATCGGAAGTACGAACGAAGTACTAGACTCTGAAATGCCAAGCTTTTCACGACAAACTTGCATAGTAGTTGCAAGAGTCGCCTTACTACTTGAAGTAGAAAAAGCGAGTATCTGATACTCAAAACTTTTCTTATAAAAAGGTATAGGGGAAACACGGCAGAATACATATATAAGTAAGCCAAAAACTAAATATTGGAATGTCATTGCCACAACTACCGCTACAATAAGTTTCGATAAACTAATCATTATCTCAACTCCCTGCATGCCTACAATCCAGCCTGTTAAAGCAAAAGCACCGTAAGGGGATAATTGAATAACAAACGATATTATTTTTAATATTAATTTTGACATTACATGAATTAAATCAGTAACAGGTTCACCGATAGATTTCATTTTGTTTAAGGTAATCCCAACAAAAATAGCAAAAAATACAACTTGCAAGACATCACCGTTTGCAAAAGCCCCAACAGCATTATCAGGGACGATATTTACAAAAAAATCAATTATATTAAATGAAGTTCTACTTTTCGTTTCTGAAGAGGTAAAATCTATATGTATGCCTACTCCCGGCTTTAATACTAAGGCAACAGTAAGTCCAAAAACCGTGGCAAAAAAAGTAGTACCTAAAAAAGCGGCTACCGCTTTCATTCCTACTCTACCAAGGGCAGAAGTATCATTCATACTAGTGATACCGGAAACCAAACTGAAGAAAATTAAAGGGGTAATGATCATTTTTATCAAACGTAAGAAAATGTCACCGATAGGTTTAATATAATTAACATATTGTGGTAAGTATATACCAAATATAATACCTAAGATTAACCCTAAGGTAACTTTTTGCCATAATTTCATAATTTACTTACTTAATTTTTAAATTTGTTCAACTATAAGTTTATTTATTATTTTGGTCAATCCATTCTAAGTACTTTTGAAAGCAATAGTCAATATTTATTTTTATTATTTGCGGTAATTCATAATTATGAATTTCAAGGAGTTTATTTTCAATTTCGTTATAATTAGAAGATTTTGCTTTAATTACAAGTCTATATTCGCTTTCTAAAGTGACTCTACCATCCCATCTAAAGTAACTTTTAACATCGTCAATTTGAATGCAGGCAGCAAGATTTAATTCTAACAAAACAGATGCTATTTTTTCGGCAATTTGCAAATCATTAGTAGTAGTTAAAATTAAACAGCAATCTTGCATGCCTAAACCTCAACAAAACAATTCAGCGTTTCATATAGTTTGAGGCTCGCTATGAAGAAGTTTTGACTGACGAAAAGTTTAGGAAAAATTTCATTCTTTAAATGCGTCGCTATATTTTCTGCAGTTGGGTTATTTTGCATATAATATATTTTTTGACCGGTACAATTTTCTATTTGCTGTCCCATTTCCTTATCGCCTTGATTTAGGATTAAGCTATGATCAAAATTTTCATCAATCCATTTTTTAGCTAAATCCTTAATTAAACCAAAATCGATTACCATACCAAGTTTATCGGTTTCGTTTGTGGCTATAGTTATCTCAAGAACATAGCGATGACCGTGCAGGAATTGACATTTATTTTGATGTCCTATAATTCTATGTCCTGCATCGAACTCAATACGACGAGTACATTTTATCATTATTATATACTTCCTTTTCCGATTGTCATGCCGTGGCTTGACCACGGCATGACAATTTTTTACAAATTTAACAATAACTTCTCAGGATTTTCAATGAGTTGCTTAATTTTTACCAAGAACGATACTCCTTCTTTCCCGTCAATTATGCGATGATCGTAAGATAAAGCTATGTACATCATCGGACGCATTTCAATTTTACCGTCTATAACTACGGCTCTTTCCTCGGTTTTATGTAAGCCTAGAATACCTGATTGAGGAGGATTAATAATCGGTGTAGATAATAATGAGCCATATACACCACCGTTAGAAATCGAGAATGTGCCGCCTGACAAATCAGCCATAGAAAGCTTACCCTCACGAGCTTTTTTAGCCAAAATTTCTATAGCTTTCTCTACTTCGGCAAATCCCATTTTATCGGCATCCCTAACAACCGGTACGACAAGTCCTTGCTCTGTTCCGACAGCTACACCTATATCATAGTAATTTTTATATACTAAATCATCGCCGTCTATTTCAGCATTTACCGACGGAATAAGCTTTAAAGCTTCTATAGTTGCTTTAACAAAAAACGACATAAAGCCAAGTTTCACAGAGTGCTTTTTCTCAAACTCTTCTTTATATTGATTACGCAAGGCAATTACTTTTGACATATCGATTTCATTAAAAGTAGTCAAAATAGCTGCCGTATTTTGTGAATCTTTTAAACGCTGTGCAATAGTTTTACGCAAGCGTGACATACGAACACGCTGTACTCTTTCTTCATTAGATTTACTTATTGCAGGAGCAGAAGTAGCCGTAGGCGGAGTGTTTATTGTTTCAAGCACGTCACCTTTGGTAATTCTACCGTCTCTACCTGTTCCTTTTATATTATTGGGGTCAAGCTTATTTTCGGTAACTAATTTTTGTACAGAAGGAGCAAGAGTATTATTAGCCACGGCAGGTTTTTCTACAGGTTTTTCTGAAGTAGGTTGCGTAACTGCTTGAGCTTTAGCAGATTCATTATTAGTACCGGCAGTATTTGCAGCTGCCCCTTCATTTATTTCGCCTATTTCTTCGCCAACTGCTACATTTGCACCGTCAGTTTTCGATATTTTACCTATAGTACCATTGCAAGGAGCATTAACTTCTAAAGTCACTTTTTCGGTTTCGATTTCTAACAGTAATTCATCGGTTTTAACCGAATCGCCTTTTTTCTTATACCATTTTGCAATAGTTGCTTCCGTTACGGACTCCCCAAGCGACGGTACTATAATTTTAACGCTCATAATTTATTTTACTCCTAAAAATACGATTCCTATGTCATTCCCGCGTAGGCGGGAATCTAGAATTTGCTTTGTCATCCCGTGGCTACGACCACGGGATCTTGTATCACAGACTGTGTCCTAAGATACCGCGATCAAGTCGCGGTATGACACTAAATGTTACTAGATTCCCGCCTATGCGGGAATGACATTAAGAACCACAATACTCACACCTTTAGTGCTTCCCTTAATAGCTTCTCTTGCTGTTTATTATGTGCTTGCAGCGAACCTACTGCCGGAGAGGCTGATTCCTCTCTACCTACATATTTAAATTCGTTATTAATTCCTGCTTCTTTTAAAGCATCGTTTAAGTGAGAAAATATATAACGCCAAGCTCCCATATTCTTCGGTTCTTCCTGACACCAAATAAATTCCTGCGTCCTATTATATTTTTTTAATAGCGATGCTACAAGTTTTTTTTCAAAAGGGTATAATTGCTCAAGCCTAATAATCGCTATATTACTGTTATTGCCACGCATTTCAAATAGATCGTAATACACCTTACCGCTACATAAAACTATTTTAGTAATATTGTTTGTATCTACTTTAGTTACTTCATCTAAAACCGGTAAGAAAGTAGTATTTTCACCTAGCTCGTCAAGTTTAGATACGGCATATTTATGACGTAATAATGATTTCGGTGACATTACGATTAACGGTTTACGGGTATCATCAAGTATTTGGCGACGTAGCAGATGGAAAATCGAAGCAGGGGTAGTAGGGTATGTAATATACATATTATCCTCAGCCGCCAGCTGTAAGAACCTCTCAAGTCTTGCCGAACTATGCTCTGGTCCTTGTCCCTCAAATGCATGAGGTAACAAAACCACAAGCGCGCTCATACGAAGCCATTTAGTTTCGCTGCTTGAAATAAACTGGTCAAAAATAATCTGAGCTCCATTAGCAAAATCACCGAATTGTGCTTCCCATAAAACTAAATTTTTTGGGTTTGCGAGTGAATAACCATACTCAAAACCAAGCACCGCATATTCAGATAAATTACTATCGGCTACCTCGTATTTTGCTTGTTCTTTAGATAAATTATTTAGAGGTATATAGGTAGTATCATCAATTTGGTTGTGCAATACTGAATGACGATGCGAGAAAGTACCGCGTCCCGAATCTTGTCCGGTTAGCCTTATATTTGTGCCTGAAGCAAGCAAGCTTGCAAAAGCTAGCTGCTCTGCCGTCGCCCAATCAATAGGTTGATCAGCTGTTAGAGTGGCTTTTCGAGCTTCAAATAGTTTTACAAGTTTTGGATTAGCAGCAAAATCTTTCGGTATTTCACATAGTTTAGTTCCTAAATCTTGTAATGTTTTTTTACCAACGCCCGTTATTGCAGCTTGTGTACGAGTACGAGAAATACCTTGCCATAACCCGCCTAAGAAATGTGCTTCTTGCTTATAACTTTTTGCCTGCTCATATTCCTTATCTAGTTTTGCTTTAAATTCTTCTTTTAACTTAGCAAAATAATTATTATCAATTATACCGCTTTTTACTAACTCATTTGCGTAAATATTTCCAGGGGTCGGTTTGCTTTTAATAATGTTATACATCTTGCCTTGAGTATACATCGGCTCATCGCCCTCATTATGCCCGTATTTACGGTAACAAATAATTTCTACTACAACATCCTTGCCGAATTTCTGCCTGTATTCTACCGCAATATTGGTGGCTTTTAACACTGCTTCTATATCATCACCGTTAACATGTAAAATCGGGGCAGCTATGATTTTAGCAAATTCCGTAGAATATCTACTAGCTCTAGTATCTGCAGCATTAGCTGTAAAACCTAACTGATTGTTAATGACGAAATGCAATATTCCACCGATATCATAAGCAGTGAGTGGTGACATTGATAGACTCTCGGCAACTACGCCCTGACCGCAAAAAGCAGCATCGCCATGCACTAAAATAGCTTTGACTTTGCTGCGTTTAGTATCTCCAAGAATATCTTGCTTTGCTCTTACTTTTCCTGCAACTATAGGATTTACCGCTTCTAAATGTGAAGGGTTATCGGCTAGCGACAAGTGTATTTTCTTATCCTCTATAGTTCTATCGGACGAATAGCCTAAATGGTATTTTACATCGCCTGAAACATTTAATTCATCAGGAAATACGCTACCGCTTATGAAACCGGCAATAACGGTTTTATAAGGTTTGCCGACTACTTTAGTCAGAGTATTTAGCCTCCCTCGGTGGGCCATACCGATGACAACTTCTTCAACGCCTTGATGCATAGATAAATCTATAGCTTTACTCATGGCAACTATAGAAGCGTCTCCGCCCTCAACGGAAAAACGCTTAGCACCAGGGAATTTAGTATGTAGATACTGCTCAAACCCTTCTACTTCTACTAAATCATTTAGGATAGTTTTTTTGTCTTCAGAAGAAAATGTAATTTTGCTTTCTAGCTTATTATATAACCAGTTTTTTTCTTCTATATTTTCTATTTGTTCAAATTCAACACCGATGGAGCCTGTATAAACTTTATCGAGCTTGGTAACTAATTCAGATAATTTACAGTTCCAAGTACCGACAAATTCATCCGTAATATTGATATTTTCTTCTAGCTGACCGCTATCAAGACCAAAAGTTTCTATATTAAGCTTTAAATCATTTTTTGTTTTACGTAGCTCAAGACCAAGCGGATCAAGATTCGCTAAATAGTGAGCATACTTGCGATAAGCATTGATCATTTCCTTAGCTTTTAAACTATTTAAGTCTTCAGAAGATAAATTATTATTTAACGATTCTTTTTTTATTTCATCAGGGATAATTATTTTTGCCGTACTTTTATTGAGTAAAGTATTATTATCCTTAATGCCGACAAAAAATTCTTGCCAAGTTTGATCAACCGAGGCAGGGTTGGCTAGATATTGCCTATATAGCTCTTCAACAAAAACAGCATTCCCGCCAAATAAATAACCTGTTTTTTTTAAGTCTTCTTCCATATTATTGTTTGTATTGTTTGATTTTTTTGTTCCGGTGTCATACCGTGGCTTGACCACGGTATCCAGAAAAACAATTACTGGATCCCCGCCTACGCTGGGATGACATCGAGTAGGTTGTGCCGATCCATGCAACAACGCCAATTGCCTGCTCGCAATGACGATTTTATTACTATAAATACTTCCCTTCTAAATATCTTATATACACCTCAGGGTTAATTTTTTCCTCACCGCTAGCACTTTTTAATAAATCGGCTGAATTTTTTAACGAACCGAGATTTCTAAAATTCTTATTTAGATTACTAAAATCACCCTTTAATATATCATCATCATTGATGCGATAATTGCACCGTTTGTATAGGCAGGAAAGTAACCGAAATTTCCGTGTGACCAGTGAATATCTTGAAGACGGCCGTTACTAAAACTTACCGGTTTAACGCCTAAATATTCTTGCATCTTACTATCCCAAAAGCTTGGTAACTCATCGAGATTCAAGTCACCCTTGATAAGCATTTCCTCTATCTCAAAACGTAATATTACATGCATCGGATAAGTTACTTCATCTGCATCTACTCTTATAAAATCAGGCGTAACTCTTGTAATTTTTCTATATAAACTTTCCGCTGAATATTCTTCGCTTTTAAAAGCACATTCGTCTCGAAGTAGTTTAGCTAAAAATTCCGTAAATTCTCTTGATCTACCTACTTGCATTTCCATAAATAAAGATTGGCTTTCGAAGGCCTTTAGCAAGCCCAACCGGCTGCCCTTTATACATTTCCGGTAGATTCTGCTCATATAAAGCATGTCCTATTTCGTGAATAATTCCCATTAAACCGCTTATGAAATTATCTTTATCATATCTAGTAGTTAAACGTATATCGTTTGGCGTTCCGCCGCAAAAAGGATGAGTCGATTCGTCTAATCGTCCTTTTGTTAGATCAAACTGCATAATTTCCATAATGCGTTTTCCGATACGCTTTTGCATTTCAGGAGCTAGTTCGCTGTTCTTTACTAGTTCTTTCTCGCTTTTCTGTTTTTCTAAAACTTTATTTATGAGCTGCGGGAGTTCTTTTTTAAGTACTGAAAAAACTTGTTTGATCTCGCTACTTTTCCTGCTTGGATCAAACATATCTATTAATGAGTCGTTATAATCCGCAATTAAAAACATCTGCTCGTACTTTGGCAACTTCTTTCGTATAATCTAAAACTTTTTGTAAGTGTGGTTTGAATAAATTATAGTCGTTATTTTTTCTTGCTTCTCGCCAAACAAGTTCAGTTTTAGTAGTAGCGGCTACCAATTTCTTTTGTAGCTGCTCGTCAATACAATTTGCATCTGTTATTTTTCTCTCAATCTCTCTAATATTACCATTCTGCCATTCATCAAGGTTCTTTGATTCTTCTTTTGCCTTGCTAAGTAACTCTTTTAGCATGGGAGATTTGAGCATAGAATAAACTAGTGACGTTAAAGTTACTATTTCGTTTCTGCGACTTTCTCCTGAACCTATAGGCATATTTACGGCAACATCCCAGTATAATATGCTTAAGATATTATTAAAATGTGAGATGGTCTGAAGCTCATTTTCTAATTTTGTATAGTTGTTCATATGTTCCTTGTTTTTTGTCATTGCGAGGAGACGCCATAAGCGTCGACGAAGCAATCTCGGGTAAATTCCTGAGATTGCCATGCTCCTTTCAGTCGCTCGCAATGACGTTCATTACAAATGCAACAACTCCTTTGCTGCTTTTAAACTTGCCTCGGTGATTGTTTTACCTGAAATCATGCGGGCGAGTTCCTCTTGCTTTTCAGCTAAATTTAAAGCTTTTACCGTTACTTTTGTTTCTTTAATCTAGCTGTGTTTTCTCAACTTTTATATGCAAATCTGCCTTACCTGCCACTTGAGGCTGGTGCGTAATAACTATTACTTGAGTAACGCTACTAAGTTTTTTTAATCGCTCACCTACTTTATCTGCGACCTCTCCGCCAATCCTGACATCTATTTCATCAAATATAATAGATGGTTTTACCGTTTTATCAAACAAAGAAGTTTTTAAAGCAAGCATGAACCTTGATAATTCACCGCCGGAAGCGATTTTATTGATTGCTGTAGCTAGCGTTCCAGGATTGGTAGAAGCCTTAAACACAATAGCATCATTACTGCCGGCTGTCTGCTCTTTTCTAGTTTCTATCTCAATCTCAAAAATTGCTTTCGCCATTTTAAGCTGTTTTAGCTCCTGATGCAACGATTCTTCTAAGTGTTTTGCAGCAATAAGACGCTTTACAGATAAATCACTCGCCAGTTCATAATATTTTTTCTGCAATAGCACTTCTTGAGCTTTTAACTCATTGCTATTTGCTATTTTATTTTTTAATATACCGAGCTGCTCTAAAGATTTATCTAAAAATACACCTAATTCATCAGCGGGAACATTATATTTACGGCTAATAGCTTTTATTAAAAATAATCTTTCTTCTGTTTCTTCGAGATTATATTCCTCGTAATTAAAACTATCTAACAGATTTGATAATTCTTGACGTGCTTCTTCTAGATTATTATAGGCTTCTTCTAAGCTTTTAGCGATAGCTTCAAAACGCTCATTATCGCCTTGCCTTGCTAATAATTTCTCTGCTCTATTAATCGATGTATTTATTTCGGGATTATTAATCTGTTCTAGAATATCTTTTATTAACTGTAACCTTATCTTTATTTTGCAAATCTTTTCGTATATTTGCTAATTTTTCTTCTTCGCCTATTTGAATGTTCAGCTTAGTTAATTCTTCCGTTGCAAAGCTCAAATAATCGATTTCTTGGTCTATAGAATTTTGCTTAAGTGTTATTTCGGCAATTTCTTTCCGAGTATTTTGCCAAGTCTGATAACATTTAGAAAGTTCGGCTCGGAAGTCCAAAAGATTTCCGTAACTATCTAAAATATCACGCTGCGTATTTGCTTCTAGAAGAGAAATATTATTATATTGCCCATGAAGTTCAAATAAGTAAGTAGCTAATTGCTGCATTATAGCCTTATTAACTACTTGATTATTAATGAAAAAATTTTTCCGTCCTTCGGCTTTTTGCAAACACTTTATAAGCAATCACTCTTCAGGTTCAATAAAATTTTGGATCAGAAAATTTTTTATTTCTTCATTTAAAGAGAATATTATATTAACAACAGCGTAATCTTTTCCACGCTTTATTATATTATTTGAAGTTTTATAACCTAGGCAAAATAAAATAGCATCAAGTAAAATAGATTTGCCGGCTCCTGTCTCACCGGTAATAACGCATAAACCTTTATTAAACTCAATTTCCAGCTCGTCTATCAGAATGAAGTTTTTAACTGAAAGACTATGGAACATAGATTTCCTGATTTAGTATCCCTTAACTAGTCTATATGCATAACTATACCATTGACTATCAGGATAGTTGTAACCTAGCACCGAGGCATATTTTTTTGCTTCATCCGGAAGTCCGAGCATCATATAGCTTTCGACTAAACGGTAAAGAGCTTCTACCGAGTGAGAAGTAGTTTGATAATTATCAATTACCTCTTCAAATCTATTAATAGCTGCCATTGGGTTCTTTTTCTTTAAGTAAAACCGACCTACCATCATCTCTTTACCTGCTAAATGATCGTTTACTAGGTCGATTTTTAAAGATGAATCAATAGCATATTTAGTATTTGGGAATTTTGCTATTACGTCTTCAAAACTATCTTTAGCTAGGAAAGTTCTAGATTGATCATGATTTACGTCTGAAATTAACATATAATATGATAATGCTTTAAGGTAATATGCATAAGCAATGTCAACATTTGCAGGATGCAAATTAATGAACATATCAAGCACATCAACCGCTTCTTCATATTGAGCGGCGAGGAATAAAGAATAAGCCTGCATCAATTCGGCTTGCGGCGTCATTTCATTACCTGGATGTTGGTAAAATACTCTTCCGAATTCTTCCGCAGCTTTCTTATATTTCTTCTTTTCTAACAAAGTAACACCTTCGTTATAAAGAGTAGGAATAGGAACTACTATGTCATCACTGTTTTTTTTGCTTTTACATCCGCTGAAAACTAACCCTATAACTAAAAGGGTACTCAATAATTTTGTTAATTTCATAAGAACTTAAATTCAGTTAATAACTAAATATACATATAGGTTTACAGAATTTCAAGGATTCAATTTAAAATCTCACAAAACTTATAAATTCTTGGACTTATTTCTCTACCCAGTGTCCTTTATCATTTTTGTGGTATTTTTTTTTCAACGGCTGACCATGCTACTTTATTTGCAAATGTCTCTCTAGAGTCGTTTTCACGTCTTTTATCGGCATCCTTATATTGCTCAAATGCATGATTGAAAGCTTCACGATAAATATCCTTGGCATGGCTTGGAAGATGATTTTTGACTGAATCAGGTAAATCGTTATTATTTTTATAAGGCATAAAAACCTCCGGTAATATTGATTATTTAACGTCATTGCGAGGAAAAACTATAAGTTTTGACGAGGCAATCTCAGGGGTTTGTTATTATTTCATGAGATTGCCACGCAGCCTATGGCTGCTCGCAATGACGACTCGGTATTCACGACCATAAGCTTTTCATTTTGTTAAAAAAGCTGCCGTCGTTTTCTTTTTCATTTATAGATTCTTTTTTGAATTCTTCTAGTAATTCACGTTGTCTTTTAGATAAATTTTTAGGTACTTCGACATGAATATGCGTAAGCATATCACCCCTAATAGTTGATCTCATTTTAGACATACCTTTGCTGCGTAGCCTTAATTTATCACCGTTTTGTGTGCCTGCAGGAATTGTTAAGTTTACTTTTCCGCCTTCAATTACCGGTACTTCTATCTCTCCTCCAAGAGCGGCATTCACAAAACTAATAGGTAGTTTACAATGTAGATTTGCTCCGTCTACTTTATAAATATCATGTGGTTTTATTGCTATATCAACGTATAAATCACCGCTATTACCGCCTCTAATACCTGCTTCCCCTTCTCCGGTATGTCTTATTCTAGTACCGTTTTCAACACCGGCAGGAATATTTACCGATAAATTTCGTTGTTTATGATAACGTCCCATGCCATGACATTTCTTGCAAGGATTTTTTATAATTTGTCCATTACCTTGGCATTTATGACAAGCTTGTTCGATCGTAAAGAATCCTTGCTGAATTCTAGTCGCTCCAACACCGCCGCAAGCATCGCAAGTAGTTATGGTTTCACCTTTTTCAGAACCGCTACCGTGACAAGTATCGCATTTTACTTCGCTAGAAAAGCTAATATTTTTTTCTATACCGTGAAATGCTTCCTCTAGGTTAATTGTCAGATCATATTTTAAATCCGAGCCTCTAACTTTAGCTGAAGTTGGGCGTGATGATCTTCTGCTGCCTCCCATAAAGTCGCTAAAGAAGTCACCGAATATATCGTTAATATCAGGATGAAAACCGCCATGATTTCCTCCTCCTCGTGATTGTTGGTTTTGAAAATTATCATGCCCAAAGCGGTCATAAGCGGCTCTTTTCTGTTCGTCTTTTAAGACATCATAAGCAGCATTTATTTCTTTAAATTTCTTTTCAGCATCTTTAGCGGTAGTAGTATCAGGGTGATATCGCTTGGCTAGTTTGAGGTAGGCTTTTTTAAGGTCAGCTTGGCTAGCTGTTTTACTAACGCCTAGTATTTGGTAATAATCTTGTGACATGAAATTATGTTATATGTTTGTTTTATATGACGATGTCATACCGTGACTTGACCACGGTATCCAGTGAAAACATAAAATGTACACTTTAAGTTGTTTTCTGGACCCCGTGGTCAAGCCACGGGGTGACAATTATTACTTCTTCTCTACATCTTGAAAGTCGGCATCTACTATTTTTTCATCATTAGCGGCACTTTCTTCAGCAGGTTGGCTCTCGCTTTGTGCTTTATACATCGCTTCACCGATTTTCATGCTAGCTGCAGTTAAGCTTTCGGTCTTTTCTTTAATCAAAGCAGCATCTTCTGACTCAAGAACGGCTTTTAAAGTAGCTAGTGCTTCTTCAACAGCTCCTTTATCGTCTGATGATAATTTATCGCCATACTTTGTAAGAGTTTTTTCAGTAGAATAAACTAAACTATCGGCAGCATTTTTTGCTTCAATAAGTTCCTTACGCTTTTTGTCTTCATCGGCATTCTGCTCGGCATCTTTAACCATTTGTTCAATTTCCGCATCGCTAAGACCGCCGGAAGCTTGAATAGTTACTTTCTGCTCTTTACCACTTGCTTTATCTTTAGCCGAAACATGCACTATTCCGTTAGCATCAATGTCAAACGTTACTTCTATTTGCGGTAAACCTCTTGGTGCAGGAGGTATACCTTCGAGATTAAACTGACCAAGTAATTTATTATCTTTTGCCATTTCACGTTCACCTTGGAATACTCTAATAGTTACGGCATGCTGATTATCGTCAGCAGTTGAGAATACCTGACTTTTCTTAGTAGGTATAGTAGTATTACGATCGATTAATCTTGTAAATACGCCACCAAGAGTTTCAATGCCAAGGGATAGAGGCGTAACGTCTAATAATAATATATCCGTTACTTCTTTATTAAGTACTCCGCCTTGAATAGCAGCACCGAGAGCTACAACCTCATCGGGATTTACGCCTTTATGCGGCTCACGTCCGAAGAATTTTTTTACGGCTTCTTGTACTTTCGGCATTCTAGTCATACCGCCGACTAATACTACTTCTTGAATATCAGAAGCTTTAAAACCTGCATCCTGTAGTGCTTTACGGCAAGGCTCAATAGTTTTCTCAATTAAATCATCTACTAATTTTTCAAGTTCTGCTCTAGTAAATTTAATATTTAAATGTTTCGGTCCTGTGCTATCAGCCGTAATATAAGGTAAATTAATATCGGTAGTTACTGCAGAAGATAGCTCTTTCTTAGCTTTTTCTGCTGCTTCTTTCAAACGCTGAAGTGCTAAAGGATCTTTACTTAAATCTATACCGTTTTCTTTTTTGAATACATCTATTAAATGGTTTAATATTCTTGTATCGAAATCTTCACCACCAAGGAATGTATCGCCGTTTGTTGATTTCACTTCAAAAACACCATCAGCGATCTCAAGAATTGAAACATCGAATGTTCCGCCGCCAAGATCGTATACTGCAATAGTTTTACTTGCCGATTTCTCGAAACCGTAAGCAAGAGCTGCAGCAGTCGGCTCGTTGATTATTCTAAGGACCTCAAGACCTGCTATTTTACCAGCATCTTTCGTTGCTTGACGCTGTGCATCATCAAAATAAGCAGGTACAGTAATTACTGCTTGTGTTACTTTTTCCCCTAAATAACTCTCGGCAGTTTCTTTCATTTTTTGTAAAATGAATGCACTAATTTGGCTTGGTGAATATTTATTGTTATCAGCTTCAACCCATGCATCATTATTATCGGCCTTGACTATTTTATACGGTACAATACCTTGGTCTTTTTTAACCATGGGGTCAACAAACTTTCTACCGATTAGTCGTTTTACTGCATATACTGTATTGCGAGGGTTAGTTACTGCTTGCCTCTTAGCTGATTGCCCAACTAATTTTTCGCCGTTTGCAAAAGCTATTATTGACGGCGTAGTTCTCTCACCTTCTGCATTTTCTATTACTTTCGGTTCTTTACCTTCCATGACTGCAACACAAGAGTTGGTAGTTCCAAGGTCGATACCTATTACTTTTTCCATAAGATTCCTCGTTTTCTTTATTTTATTTTTGTTTATTATTAGTGTTGTAGTCTTTATGTCATTCCCGCGTAGGCGGGAATGACATAAAGACTACAAATCCTTTAATTATTGTGCTATGACTTTTTATTTGATATAGTGCGGCTTAAATGATTTTACAAGAGGTGAACATGAAAAAACTACCGATTTTACTAAAACTTTTATTTATTATTAATTTAGTTTTCCAGAATAATATAGTTTTTGCATCTTCTGAAACAAGCAGTGCTATATTTGAAAAAGCGAAGAAAGCAATCGTAACAATTGATACTAGAATTGCCGTATCGGCATATGATGATACAAGTAGTTGGACAGGAACGGGATTTATTAACGATAAGAACAATGGTTATATAATTACTAATACTCATGTTGTCGGCGGTGCGTCTATCGGAACTTATTTTGTTACTTTTTATAATGGGGAGCAGGCAGAAGCAAAGCTTATCTATTACGATATTTGGCAGGATTATGCCGTTCTAAAAGTAGAGAGCAAAGATATACCGGCATCGGCAACACAAATAGCTTTCTCAAACGAGCTTCCAAAATTAAATCAAAAGGTTTTCGTAGTCGGTAACACGGAAGCAAAAGGTTTTTCTTTCCATACCGGTTATTTGTCCGATCTTTATAATATTGAAGGTTTAATGCCACAATGTACTTATGTTATTAATTTAAATAGTACCGGCGGTGCTAGCGGTTCACCGGTGTTAAACAATAAGATTGAGGCTATAGGAGTATTATATGGTGGGGGTAAAACTCATTCTCTAGCACTGCACGGTGATTATGTAGCTCGCACTTTAGACAGTTTAAAGAATAATAAACAACCGAGCAGAAAACATATAGGAATAATAAGCGAGTTATATTCTTTAAATAAAGCAGTTAGACATCATAATTTCCCTAAAGAAGAAATGGACAAATATATAAATAAATTTCCTGATAGTAGAAATAGAGTGATAAGCGTTAAGGCAGTTCTAGCCGGTTCGCCTGCTGAAAAATCTTTAAAAGCCGGTGATATTATTTGGGCAGTTAATGATAAGGAACTCGGCGGTAATCTAGCATTATTTGATAGAGAAATGGATAATTTCAAAGGAATAGCTATTAAACTTACTATATTTCGTGACGGAAAAAAGCTAGAACAAGCAGTAGATTTATATGATGTGAACAATAATAAAATCGCTAAAATGATAAATTTTGGCGGTGCAGTATTTTTTGAAGCCGATGATTATTTTAGTAATAAATCAGGTATTCCGCTTAAAGCTCTAAGTATAGCTTCCGTTCAATCCGGTAGTAGCTTTAGCTCTATACCGACGTTTTTTACCAAAGATTATAAAAATGTTTATAGATTGCAAATTTTTGAGATGAAAGATTTGGCTTTGAGTAATCTTGACGATTTGGTGAAATTCTTACCTGCTATTACTAAAGAGAAATTTATAACGGTTAGATTTAAAAATTATCAACCTTACTATGCTAATTTTGGTTATAACGAACTCATCTCGTCACATGATAATATAATTGCGGATGTAACTTTGGATTCTATAGATACTAAGCCTTATATATTAAAGTATAATACTATTTCTCATGACTGGGATATGGAAAATATAAAACTTCAGTAACTAATCCATTGTGATAAATTAACAATTCTTATAGCTCAGAGTAGTTCGCCAACTAGGTCATTTTTGTGTGGATTGGTAAATATTCTTTATGTTATTCCTGCAAAAGCGAGAAAGCATTGTTGCGTGGATACATACCTAACCCCGATTATGGATAAGAAATACATGGTTTATTAGGTTTAAGTTGGTAAGCAATAAGAGCAGAGAATAGAGAAGTAAAGAAATTAATAGGTGATCGATGTCTGGAAGGAGTAATATTAAAATTCTCTTTTATGTAGCCAAAAATGGTTTCGATAATGAATCTCTTCCTTAAAAGGATTTTATCCAAAAGAGGTAATAAATAGTTTTTCATATCCTTTCTTATTCCGGTAATTTTTATTAAACCTTGCTTATAAAGTTTTGTAAACATTTTTTCTGAAATAAACCCCTTATCATCATAACACTTACCTTTTAGACCTTTTTGATAACCATTGCTTCAAATGCAATTCTGTCATCAACATTACCTTTGGTAATTTTAACAGCAATAATTTCTCCCTTATCATTGATTATCATATGAAGCTTGAATCCAAAAAACCAATCGACAGAACTACGTCCCATTTTTGCAAGATTATTAAAAGTTCTGTTAGAATTAATTCTGATATTTTTACATACTGCAAAATGTGTGGAATCTGCATAATAAATTCCCGTTCTTTTCCCACTTAAGTAATGTAACATCACAATCAATGGCAGAAATAATGAAGGAATAAGCTGAACAAATCTCTCATAACAAGGTGGATTCCTGAACAAATTACCATTAATAATAAAGTTTTGGTAATAAGCTTTTAAATGTTTATATGCACTAAAATGGTAAAAATCATTATTGAGAGTTCTTCACTTAAGGAAAGCTTACCTTCTCTAAATCTTTGCTTATTACTTTTCAGCAATTGATGTTTTACCCATTTCTCATAAATTTTACAAAATTTATCTACTATACAAAATATTGTAGTATATTTACACATGTTATTAAACCTTTATTTTACTCCTTCAGTGCCCTATTTATATAAGGTTTAATAACTCTTGTAACCTTCCTTCCTCTCTATTCCTTATCCATAATCGGGGTTATTTTAAGTTATTTTTCTGGATACCGTGGTCAAGCCACGGTATGACACGAATGTGTTTTTCTATCCACGCAACAATGTCTTACAGGAATGACATAGAATGCATTTTTCTAAACATTATTAGTATATCAGGTATCTACCACGCCTATCACAAAATAGGGCTATAGTTTTATTTAGAAAATGGTGCCAATGTGGGGATTTGAACCCCAGACCTACGCATTACGAATACGCCGCTCTACCAGCTGAGCTACATTGGCTGAAATATGATTATATTATGCTGAGATATGGATTCCTACGAGACATGTTTCGTCATTGCGAGCGACTGACAAGGAGCGTGGCAATCCAATAAAAAATTTAAAATGCTAAAAGACTAGCATCCTTAATTGGATCCCGTGGTCAACCACGGGGTGACAATGAAACATCTTTATAAATGCGTCGAAAATCTTAAATGGAAATGCTGCGTATCATCATATTTCTTCTTCTTAACCGGGAAACCCCAATCCATTCTGATCGGTGCAAAACGTGTTACCCAAATAAAGCCGAAACCAACGGAAGCTCTAAGCGATTTATCGTTATAAAAACCGTTTGGAGTTTGATATTGTTTCTTATTTAGACCTACTCCCCAAACGCTTCCTAAATCCATAAAGACTGCACCGGTTAAATTAAATTCCTCAGGTACAGGTGTTGGGAAATTAAGCTCTGTTGAGAATGTGTAATATCGCTCACCGCCAAGTCCTTCGTTAGTGACCTTTTCACGAGGTCCTACACCACCGCTTGCAAAGCCTCTTAAACTATAATCACCTAAATTAAAGCGATCGGAAATTCTAATAATTTTTCCTCCAAGTCCTGCAATATCGCCTCCGGAAGCAGATAATTTTAAAGTAAGCTTGTTATGTATGAAAGATTTATAATATTTACCGTCAACTTCATGCTTTATATATTTGTTATCACCTCCAACGCCGGCAAATTCTTGTGTGCCGCTTACTAAATAACCGTTCTTTGGAACAATTTTGTTATCGGTTTGGTCATAAGTAATAGTATGTCCTATAGCAGAAGTAATGAATCTTCCCATTTGCTCCTTTAAGAATATTGAGCTTGATGGAGTTGGAGCACTTAAAATATCACGTTTGATTAAATAATCTATTTCGTGACCTAAATCCTCTTTAATTTCATAACCAAGAGAAGTTTTGACTCCTATAGAGTGTAACTTATAACTTTGATCAGTTGTATTTAATACACTAGCACCGCGTCCGGTATAGTTTCTAAATGCGTTTACGCCAAGTGATAAATCACGATCTAAAAAGTGCGGTTCGGTAATACCACCGTAATAGCTTGTAGTGTTTTTACTTACTTGTACACCGGCATTAAGCAGTTTCCCGGTACCGACTAAATTACGCTCTAAGAAAGAGAAACGTCCGAATAAACCGCCGGCAGTATTATATCCTAAATCAAAACCTATAGAGGAAGTAGATTTTTCATCAACTTCAACGTTAACATCATATTTATCTTTAGCTTTAGTCGGAGCTAAGCTAATTGCTACTTTCTCAAAATAATCTAAATTTCTAAGATTACGCTCACCTTTTTCAATATATGAACGATTAATTATATCACCTTCTTCTGTTTTAAATTCTCTTCTTATAACATGGTCTTCGGTTTTAAGGTTATTAATAATATTAATTTTATTAATATAAACTTTGTCGGCTTTCTCAATAATAAATTTAATATCTGCAGTATGATTAGCATTTTTCATTATATCCGGATAAACATTTACTGCAGGGTAACCGTTCGCTGTAAAATGTTCTCCGATTTTTTCAGCTATATCATCAACCTTTTTCATATTGAAAACCTTGCCTTGCTTAATATTAACAATTTTATTAAGCGGTGTTATATCTATATTAGTTAATTTATTGTCTATTGTAATATTACCGAAGCTATATTTTTCTCCCTCTTCAATGGAATAGGTAAGGGTGAAATATTCTTTAGTATTATTGAGTTCTGCCGATGCCGAAATTACTCTAAAATCTGCAAAACCTACAGATTGATAAAACTCTCTCAGTAATTCTTTATCATACTCCACTCTATCAGGATCGTAAGTATCGTTACTTTCTAAAAAACGAAACCAACGAGATTCTTTAGTTAAAACAATAGATTTAAGTTCTGAATCACTATAATTTTCATTACCACTAAAATAAATATATTTAATAACGGTTTTTGGTCCTTCTGCTATATCAAAAATAACCTTAACTCTGTTGTTTTCTAAATTTTCAATTTTAGGTGTTACCGTGGTAGTAAAACGTCCGCTACGTTTATAAATTTCTAATATTTTCTTTACATCTAATTCAATTTTAGCTTGGCTAAGAGATTCGCCTGACATTGTATAAATTTCTTTAGCGAGCATATTAGTTTTGATTTTAGAATTACCGCTAAATACTACGCTACTTATAAAAGGCGTTTCAGTAACGTTTACTATTAAATTACCATCATTTGTTATATGCATGTTTATATTTCTAAAAAGTGAGGTGGCATATAAACGTTTTATTGCCTCATCTTCTTTAGAATTATTATATGTTTCTCCTACCTTAAGCTTTAAATAGCTATCAATAGTAGAACGCTCAACCCTATGGTTACCTTCGATAGTTATTTTACGAATTACAGAGTCAGCTAATGAAATATGATAATAAAAAATCGTTAATAATAAAATTGTTAACTTACTAATTGATCTGATTTTCACCTAAAACCTTCTTTAAGATTTAAATATTCTATGGTTTAATGCATTAGTTACAAATTCATCGTCATTGCGAGGAAATTGCATAGCAATTGACGAAGCAATCCAGTAAAAATTCTGGTTTACAGAATTTTTTTATTATTTTTTCTGGATTGCCACACAGTCTATAGCTGCGGTGTTGTTGCATGGATCGAAAAACCTACTCGATGTCATCCCCGCGTATGCGGGGATCCAGAAAAATAACTTCAAATGTTGATATAGAAGTTACATATTTGATAAAATAAACATATAAAAAACAAGTTTTTTATATGTTTTACTGGATTCCCGCCTACGCGGGAATGACATAAAACGATCCATGCAACAAGGTATACGGCTGCTCGCAATGACGATAAAGCTCTCCTATACTAATGCATTTAAACGTAATTAATTTACTCCACTATAGTAGATAATATAAACGAGAGCAAGCAAATCTATAATTTAGGAAAACAAATTTTGTATATCGTTGGAAACAGAAATTATAATAAGAAAAATTATGATTATTGCTACCTAATTGTAACTAAATATTTTTAGTCTTAGGATTCGGTAATTTATTTGTAATTGCTTCATATAATATAAATACTAAATGTCCGCCGTCAAGCACCGGTATAGGTAGTAAGTTAAGTAACCCTAAATTAACGGAAAGCATTGCTATAAATAATAGATACATTTGACCTCCCCCCGCTATAGATTTTCCTGACTCTTTAGCAATAGCTACCGGTCCTCCTATCTCATCGAATGAACGTTTCCCTACAATCATTTGCGATATTGCTTTTAGAGTTAAAGCAGACATATCTATAGTAGTATTAATAGCTTCCCAAAATCCTCCTAAAATTCCTATTTTAGTATGAATAGGTTCATTTTTAGCTATAATACCGATGCGAAGAGTTTTCTTAACTTTCTTTTCTTCGGGAGGCGATATAATTATTTCTTGAGGCATTATATTAACGATAAATTCCTCATTTTTTCTTTCTATAGTTAAAGTAGAAGGACTAAAGCCGTTAATTAATATTTCTTTCTGTACGTCCCCGAAATCTTTAACAGATTTATCATTAACCTTAACAATTTTATCTCCTTCTCTTAAGTCTGCTCTCTCTGCCGGTGATGAAGCTACTACGTCACCTATTATAGGAGGAATCTCTGTTTTTCCAAAGTAACAATAAAAACCTGCAAATATTATTACGGCAAGTAAATAATTAATTAACGGACCTGCTGCAACTATTAAAAAACGTTCTAAACAAGATTTAGCATAAAAAGCTACTTTTTCGTTAATTTCTTCAGTCTTATCCATAAGGCTGCGATCATAGCCGTAAATCTTGACATAGCCGCCAAGCGGTATAAGACAAATCTTCCACCTAACTCCTTTTTTGTCGGTAATACCTATTAGTTCTTTACCGAAGCCTATCGAGAATTCCTCAACTTTTACATTAAAATATCTAGCAATGCAATAATGCCCAAACTCATGGATAAATACCAAGATACTAATTGTTATAATAAATCCGATTATAGAGAGCATAAAAATTTTATAAGTTTACTAATAAATTATTTTAAGGTATAAATTGCAAGGTTACAGATATCATTTCGTCATTGTGAGTGATATTGTTGCAGGGTTTGAGTTTCTTAATGTCATCCCGCGACTTGATCGCGGGATCTAGTCTTTTTTTATTTTTTTTCTGGATACCGTGGTCAAGCCACGGTATGACACTGAACGTAATACTCACTCGCAATGACGAAAATTAAATTTTAAATTTCTTTTCTCTATGAGTTCAAATAAAATTAATAAAAAGTCGATTGCACGTATTGCAGCAGTGCAAGCTATTTATCAAAACATATTGCAAAATAACGACGATATGGATGATATCATGCAAAATATACTTTCTTTTTATCAAAATAATAATTCTATAACAGATTTACCGGAGAATTTAAAAATATCATTAAGTATAAGTCATTTTAAAATGCTGGTAAAGTCAGTATTTGAAAATATTAATAAACTAGACGAAATTATAGACAATCATTTAACAAATGATAAAGATCCTGCACATATGCCGATCTTACTCCGAGCTTTATTGCGTGCCGGTATATGTGAGCTATTATTTTGCCCTACTACGTCTGCTAAAGTAGTAATCAACGAATATACGGATATAGCAAATGACATGTTAAATGAACATGAGATCGGTTTTGTGAATTCTGTATTAGATAAAATAGCAAAAGAGTATACTCGTTTAATTTGAAAAATTGGCTACGTCATCCTACAAGTACTCCGGTACTCACGTATTAAGTATACGCTCCGTTCCTCGTCTTGTGGATTCCTTGCTCTTTTCCAAATTAAACTTCGTCTACTTATTATTCATTATAAAAGATTTTATGACAAATAATTTAAGCGGTTATAGAAATAAATTCGTTAGAGTCAAGAGTTCTAAAAAACGTACCGTTTCCTCTAATAACTGGTTAAAACGCCAATTAAACGATCCATATGTTGCAAAAGCACGCATTGAAGGCTTTAGGTCGAGAGCTGCATATAAACTATTTGAAATTCATGAAAAATTTAAACTTTTTACTCCTAACATGAAAATTGTTGATTTAGGGGCAGCTCCTGGGGGATGGAGTCAAGTAGCTTCCAAGCTTATTAAAGCTTCGGATAATAGCTTAAATAATAAAATAATCTCTATAGATTTATTAGAAATCGAACCTATTGCAGGAGTTGAATTTTTTCAAAAGGACTTTTTTGAAGAAGATACGGAAGAATTAATTATTCAGGCTTTAGACGGTAGAGCTGATATAGTAATGAGTGATATGGCATCAAATACCATAGGTCATAAAGCTACAGACCATATAAGAACCTTACTTTTATGTGAGCAAGCTTTTGAATTTGCTTTAAAAGTACTAAAGCCCTCCGGTCATTTTATTGCTAAAATTTTTCGTGGCGGTGCAGAAAACGAATTATTAAATAAAGTGAAGCGTGAATTTAGAACGGTGAAACATTTTAAACCTTCATCCAGCCGCAGCGAATCTACGGAAATCTATTTAGTTGCTCTAAATAAGAAATAATCAATATGAAAGGCGAAAGGCGGTTTCCGCCTTTTATATAAATTGTTATTTTTTTATTTAACATACTATTTAACATACTAGAGGATAATTACTTATATCTCCTGTTGTTTTGACTTCTTGAGCGTATTCTTGACTGCAGCTTTGAAAATCATTATACATCTCAACTAAATTAGCTCCAGTTTCAGTTTTAACTATTCTATTATATAAATTATTTTTTAAATTTAGAGTATTTTTAGCATATTTTTGTATTCCTGCTTCCCAATCATCTACGGTTAAAGTAATATTCTGTTTAAAATCAGAGAAATTAACAAGTCCATGTTTACTGATTCCGGCTATTATTTCCTCAAAGCCTTCAACTATTCCATTAATTCCTAGGTATTTTATAACTTTTTGTTTGGCAAAATTATATAAATATGATGCCCATTCTTCTGATTGTGATAGTTCTGTTTTTTTACCAGGAAGTACCATTGTTGTTTTTCCCAAATGCTTATTAGTAATATTAATAAGATTATGTTTTGCATTATATATCTTGGAATGGGTAGCTAGCTCTTCTATTGGAGTTGTTACTTTTCCGGTAAAGAAATTTTTTTTTATGGCTCTTTCAATTATCGGTTTTGAGCCAGGGCTGTCAAAAGTTGTAGATTTATTAAAATGTAAGTTGCGAGAATGTATTTCTACTGAGGTTAAATCTGCAATTATTGCTCCAAGTGAATGACCGCTAGTATTAAAACTATATTCTATGGCTTTACTTAAGCCGCCTAATTTGTTAATTACTTCATTAACAAATTCCTGAAGCGGAGTTAGTTTAGTAGGTAAATAGTGAAGAGTGATAAGCCCATCATCTAATAAATCATATATATTGAATTTTGTGCCGGCACTAGCAATATGAACTTCTTTAGTTTCTTTATTTATAAATGCGACGGCTTTATAACCATATTTAGCAGTGCTGACATGATCACATGAAGCAGTCAGTATTTCCCAGCCGCTATCTGTTAATTGTTCATTGACCTTTGATGCTTCTAGATTATAAACATTTAAATCATCTGTTTTATATGCGAGGTCTAACCCTATATAAGCAAGTTTTTTAGTGCTAATATGTTTAGAATTTTTGTGCTTAGACATATCTACCTCTTTTTTATTGGTATTACCATAAAATATGGTTTTTTCTAAAAAATGTCAAGTATTAATATTAATTAACTTAATTATTAAATAAAGGTTGACATTTGGTTACCTTTGTTATATAGTGCATTTGCGTTATATAAAACCATGAAACATGGCAACTTAAAACAAGGAGATAAACTATGTTTACATTATTACGTAATTTATTCGGAAGTAATAAACCTATTACTTACTTATCTTTAATAGAAAAAGCAAAAGCAGATTATAGTTTTTATACAAAATTAGCATCAGGAAGTTTTCTTGCAGGAATAAGTAGTTTTTTTTCATCTAGTAGTTGGCTAAGCAAAATACCTTTAATAACAGGGGCTGTTTTTGGTACTAGTTATGGGGCAAAAGGTATTATGGATAGTAATGAACAAATAAAGCTTTTTACTAAAGCTCATGAAGCAACTAAGGTTGAAGAGTATTTGGCTATTTCGGGGTTAGGAAGTTTTGTATACGGTACTGCTATAGATAAAAATGGTATAGATAAATTTACCGGTAAATATATTGAAGGAATAAACGGTAAGATAATATCTAATGCAATAACTCGTGTGCCAACCTTAAGTTTAACGGAAGACGGCGTTGGTTACAAACATAGTGGTGGTTATGAAATATTAGAATCAACAGATCGTGCGTTATATCAGGAAATACCTGGCGTGAAAGGACAATATACAAATAAATTAGTTCTAGATACTAGTATTCTTTCTTTACATAATTGTATTATTCAGCAGCTAATACAAAATGGCTATTCAAGTGAAGATATTGAAAAAGCTTTAAGTTTAGAAACTGTTGAAAAGAGAGACAGTTACAAAAATAAGCAATTAGCAGAATACAAGCCAAATTTGACAAGTAAGTTATGGCATGGTACAGAGAAAGCTATGCAAAATAAAGAAGTAGAACTTTCAAAAGAAATACAGAAATATGCTAAAATAAATGAAGCTTATGAAGCATTATTTAATTATCATACTTCTAGTACTAGCGAAGAACAAGAAGAGCAGTTTTATAGCCTTGATTATAATAATCATAATGATGATCAAACTAATGATGATCAAACTCAAATCTTAGGAGATGAAGGATATATATCTGATATTGCCTAGTAACTAAATACAAAATTTTCTAGAGAGTAAGGTTATAGATTATAACCTTACTCTTTTTTATTTAATAACCTCTTTAGCTCTCTTTTCAAAAGCCACAATCATTTTTTCTGTTGCTTTGGTAAAATAAGTGCCGATTAATTTATCCAGTATTACGGACTTCATTTTAAAATCAATAAAGAATTTTAATTCAGTTTCTGCTGTGCATGGAACAAATTGCCAAGTACTTTTTAAATATTCAAAAGGTCCTGAAATAGCTACCGTATTAATCAAATATATTCCATCATCTGTTATTTCGCTTGTAACCCGTGAGTTATATTTTTCTGAAAAGCCTTTTAACTGAATTACTAATTCGGCAATAACCTCTTGATTATTTTCTGAAATGATTCTAGCGGCGGCACACCAAGGCAAGAATTTAGGATAAGACTCTACATCCCACACCAAATCAAACAATTTCTGCGGCTGGTAAGGTAAAACCTTAATTTGCTCAAATGATGGCATAATATTAGAAATCCGTGACTTTACCTTTATGTTGCCAATCGCCGTATCTTGTCGGTTCTAGACCTTTAACACCACCAATTTCTTTTTCTTTTGGCAAATTTTCTTCTTCTGATATATTATTATCTTTTTTATCGTCCATAGTACTAAATATATGAAATATAATCGTATTTATATTAATAGTCGTTTAGCTGAAAATAGCAAGATAGAATTAGCAGGTGATCATGTTCATTATGTTAAAACGGTGCTACGTCTTAAAGTAAATGATGGCTTGCGTATCTTTAACGGTATGGATGGAGAATTTTTAGCACAAATTACCGATATAGGTAAGCATAACTTATCGGTTAGGCTTAAAGAACAGTTAAAAAAGCCTTATACAGAATCTACTTTAATTATTGCTATATCTATAATAAAGCAAGATAAATTAATGCTTGCAATAAATATGGCTACGCAACTCGGTATAACTAAAATTATTCCGTTAATTACTAGGCGATGTCAATTTAGATCGGTAAATATCGAACGTTTAACAAAATGTGTAATTGAGGCAACAGAGCAATCAGAACGTCTTACTCCCCCGATAATTGAAAAAGCTATCACAATACAAGATTATCTTAAAAAGAATAATAATTTGATGTTATATGCTAATGAACATGAAAAAGAAGAAAATTCTATATTACGAATTTTATCATCACTTAGTAATATATACTCTTGCGAAATGAAGAGGGGTTATACGAAGAACAACTTGGAAAAGAGCAAGGAGTCTGTAAGCCGAGGAGCGGAGCGTATACTAATACGTGAGCATCTGAGGACTTACAAAGACGACGTAGCCAATTTTTCAAGTTCATCGAGTATAACTATTATTGTAGGACCGGAGGGAGGCTTTACTAATGATGAGCTGGAACTTCTTGCCTCATATAAGAATACAAAATCTATAAGTTTAGGAAGTAATATATTACGTGCTGAAACAGCAGCAATAACTGCTATAGCACAGGTGAGGTTGTGGTGTGGATCAGTCTACCCCGTGGTTTGACCACGAGGTCTAGTTAAAAATACTAATATTATTAGTATTTTTAGTTATTTTCTGGATACCGTGGTCAAGCCACGGGATGACACCGAGTGGGTTTTTTGAGTCATACAACAAGATCTTTAGTTGGTTAGCTCATGACGAAAAGGCGTTTACTTCGCCTTTTCTATTCCGGGTTTACAAAATAGCTTACCTAAACAAAGGAAAGAATATACACCACAAAAGCCTATAATTATATAAAGTATGGTAACAATAATTGGAAATGAGCTAAATAAAAGTGTGACTAAATTAAATAATCCGACTAAGCCCCAATTTATAGCACCTATAGAAGATAATAAATGTATAGTAGTAATAAGCGGATTATTAGAAGTATTTATTAACATATTTAAGCTCCTTTTAGTTAAACGTAAAAGACCTTGTTGTGTGGCTCATACCTCTGTCATCCTGCGACTTAATCGGCGTTGTTGCATGGATCAAAAAACCTACTCGATGTCATCCCCGCATAGGCGGGGATCCAGAAAAATAACTTCAAATCGATATAGAAGTTACACATTTGATAAAATAAACCTAAAAAAACAAGTTTTTATAGGTTTTACTGGATTCCCGCCTACGCGGGAATGACATGAAACGATCCATGCAACAACGCAGGTCAAGCCACATGATGACGCTGTGTGCGCTTTCCGAGCCATGCAACAAAACTAACGTAACCCCGATTATGGATAAGAAATACATGGTTTATTAGGTTTAAGTTGGTAAGCAATAAGAGCAGAGAATAGAGAAGTAAAGAAATTAATAGGTGATCGATGTATGAAAGGAGTAATATTAAAATGTACAAGTTACGACTTAATCTGACAGAGTTGAGTAATCAGGCAGCTTGATGGGCAATCATCAAATTGTCTGATATTCTCTCTATATTACCAATATTTTTATCTATATTACCAATATTACCAATATTTTTATCTTTAGCAATATAAAGTGAATCTGTAAAAGATTGCATTGGTGTTTTACCAAAGCAATGTTTACCGGAATGAGGTCTTGCATTATTGTAACTCACAAGCCAGTTATCTATATCTGTTTGCAATTCATCAAGTGAATTATAAAATTTTTTGCGGAATAGAATGTGATAGCACTCTTCCTGCATAGTTTTATGGAAACGCTCACAGATACCGTTGGTTTGAGGACTATATGCTTTAGTTTTGGAATGATCGATATTCTCAATGCCAAGATATAGTTGGTAAGCATGGTTTTCTGGTTTTCCACAATATTCCGTACCTCTATCAGTTAATATTCTAAGCAGAGGGATATCATGGTTTGCAAAGAATGGAATAACCTTATCATTTAAGTGGTCTGCAGCTGTAATAGCCGTCTTTTCGGTATAGAGTTTACAAATAGCTACTCCTCAATAGGTATCGACAAAAGTTTGCTGATAAATACGGCCTATGCCTTTAATATTACCAACATAGTAAGTATCTTGTGAACCAAGGTAGCCAGGGTGCATAGTTTCTATTTCACCACTAGCTTCACGTTGGTTTTTAACTTTTTCAAGAACAGCAAGTTGATTATCACTTAAAACAATACCATCATTTGCTACTTTAGTCTCTAGAGCTTTTAGACGTTTTTTGAAACTTTCTAAATCATGACGTAACCACACAGATCTAACTCCGCCACCAGAAATGATTATCCCACTCTTGCGTAATTCATTAGCAGCACGTTCCTGACCAAATGCTGGAAATTCAACAGCTATATTAACTACAGCATCCTCTATATTTGCGGGCACACGATTCTTAATGCAAGCTTTACGTCTAGTCATCTCATATAGAGCTTCCCCCCTCCCCACCTTGATCATGGAGCTCTTTGTAACGATAAAATGTATCCCTGCTATAACCCATTACTTTGCAAGCTTGTGATACATTCCCTAATTGTTCAGCGAGTTTTAATAAACCGATTCTTGGCTTTATGATTTTTTCTTGATATGTTGTCATCTGACAGTCTCCTTTTTAGTAGGTTGTTAAAACTTGCCAGGTACTATCTTATCTTTTTTCTTCGTACCCAACAATCCTTAACTGTCAGATCAATTCTTTACTTTTACAATTAAACCTTGCTTATAAAGTTTTGTAAACATTTTTTCTGAAATAAACTCCTTATCATCATAACACTTACCTTTTAGACCTTTTTTGATAACCATTGCTTCAAATGCAATTCTGTCATCAACATTACCTTTGGTAATTTTAACAGCAATAATTTCTCCCTTATCATTGATTATCATATGAAGCTTGAATCCAAAAAACCAATCGACAGAACTACGTCCCATTTTTGCAAGATTATTAAAAGTTCTGTTAGAATTAATTCTGATATTTTTACATACTGCAAAATGTGTGGAATCTGCATAATAAATTCCCGTTCTTTTCCCACTTAAGTAATGTAACATCACAATCAATGGCAGAAATAATGAAGGAATAAGCTGAACAAATCTCTCATAACAAGGTGGATTCCTGAACAAATTACCATTAATAATAAAGTTTTGGTAATAAGCTTTTAAATGTTTATATGCACTAAAATGGTAAAAATCATTATTGAGAGTTCTTCACTTAAGGAAAGCTTACCTTCTCTAAATCTTTGCTTATTACTTTTCAGCAATTGATGTTTTACCCATTTCTCATAAATTTTACAAAATTTATCTACTATACAAAATATTGTAGTATATTTACACATGTTATTAAACCTTTATTTTACTCCTTCAGTGCCCTATTTATATAAGGTTTAATAACTCTTGCAACCTTCCTTCCTCTCTATTCCTTATCCATAATCGGGGTTATATTATAAATGTAGCTCATTATGAAAATTATGATGATGCGATGAATTGTATTATCAAAAATTTAAATAATCCTGAAGAATTAATACAAGCTGCGGCACTTCAAGCTTTAGGAATCTTAGCTTATAGGTTTAGCAATATTAAAAAAATTAATATTACCTATTTTGTTTAACAACTTAAATAGTAAAAGTGAGAGAATATTATATGAAACTAAAGATACCTTAGAGCAAATTACTTACCATGTAATAAGATTAAGAAGAAAGATTTATTTGGAATATTTTAAAAATGGAATTGATTTTTTTTACTGGAAAAACTTTAAAAAGATATACAGATAAAACACTAATGTTCTCCTTAAATAATGAAGAAGAAAAAGTAGAGTTTATTTTAAGTTTCTGTCAAAATTCTTTAAATTACAAAGAAGCATTAGAGGTCTGCCTGTATTTTCTTGAAAAAAAAAGAAAATGAACAAATATATAAAACTGCTTTTCAAGGACTTAGTTATATAGTAATCAGATTTAAAAAAATAGATTTTGATATTATATTACCGTTTATTAAAAAATTTATAAATCTAGATAAAAGTTGTGTTCATATTTATACAGACTCTTTTTTAGTTAATATAGCAATTATGATACCTGAACTAAGAGAAAAAGTAATACCTTTTTTGAAAAAAACAAAATCACCTTACTTAAAAGAGATACAAGCCTTAAATCATTGAACATGGCTATATTGCATGGTATCGGTTAAAGGTTTGATATTACTAAAGAATATGGTCATAAGACTGGTCATCACCCAGATGCTCACATTGATTTAGAGGAATGGACAAAATGGGAAGAATTTTTTAAATCTAAAAAATAAAAAAATATTATGAAACATAGAATGATGTGGCTTTTATCTCCTGCACTTAGATGGGAGATATTTGCTACTTTTAAAGAGTTAGCCAATAAAGAATTACAGTTAACAAAATGGGTAGATTCTAAATATAAGCATTCTTTTTGGGATGAATTATGCTTTTGTATTGATAGGCTTTTTAATGATGTTAGACAAAACATCACAAATTAAAATTGGTCTTACTATGTATAATCAAGAAGAAGTAGAAAAAGTAAATAAATTCAGTCATTTCTTTTATGATTTAACAGAAGAAATAGAAGGCGAAAAGCCAGATATAGAATATTACGGTCACCCACAGTGGCAAAAGATTATCGATGACGCAACAGAACTAGTAGAGATAATGAAGCAAAATAACAAAGCTAATGAGTTCAGTGAATGTTTAGCTCAATTCAATCAATTTAATATAGATGAATATGAGGATTATGACGATTTTGCTATAGCAGAAAATACTAAAAATGGTTATAAACTAAGATAAGTAATTCAAGTTAGTGAAAATATATCCCTGTTCTAAATTCTTATAACTGTATACTCTTAAGCAGTTACAGCCGTTTAGAGCAGGAATTGTTATTAAAAGCGATGCAGCAAACATGCTTTAATATCACCAAAACCTCGAAGCATACTAGGGTACTTAACGAACTATCTAGCGGAGTATTTTGTGCAGCATGTAGTCATTAACCCTATTGGTACAGCACTTTACAGTGTGCAGCGAGCAGTTACAACTATTGATGCGATCTCGAAGATAGACCCAATCATTAGTGATATTAAAGAGCAGGCAATTAATATTATCACCAAGCTAGCTGAGCGAGCTAATGTTAGGCTGAACGGCAAAACAATAACCAGCCAACATGCAGCAACTCGTAATTCTTTAAGCCATAATATCGGCAAGATTGCGGCAACTACTTTGATGAACTGTATTAACTGTAAGGTCACCTTTAGTATTTTAAACTGGATCCCAATACAAATGAGCTAGGATGACAGGGTGGAATTGATCCATGCAACAACACCAATGCTACACGGGAATGACAATAAGGTCTTTTTAAGAGTGGTGTAAAACAAAACTACCTTTTTTAGGCAATTCCATTATACTTTGTAAAGAATTATAAGTTTTTGCTAAAAAATAATACATACTTAGCTTTATATAAAAAGTGAAAGCAAATTTTCACCTTTTATATTCAACATTCTTAAGCCGAATAGCAGATTATGTAATAATTCGCTATTCGTGTTAATTAACTATTATCTTTTTTCTTGGAGGAATATAGATTGTTTCATCTTCAACATGCGAAATCTTTTCTAAAAGTCCGATAAAACGGTCTTTATTAGGTACTAGCTTTACTATTGCCCACCCCTCTTCTATTGATTTCTTTATACGTTCTATATCAGATTTATGCTCTGAAAAAGATATAATTTTTTGTGCTGGGTTTTGCATATTAATAAATTAATTATAGTAAATATTTTTTAATAAATCAATTACATATTTATTATTTGCTAAACTAAATATAAATAAAATGATTACCATATATTATGTCTTGTCTACAGTTTAATTAAAAATTAAAAGTTGTACAACAATTTTTTATTTTAAACATATATTTTTATGTCACTTATTAACTTTATTTAATTTAAACTGTATAATGTATAATTTATTATGTCAAATGATAATTTGCAACCGCCTGCTCTTTCTAAAAAGCAATTATTTGCTTTTTTTGGTATGGTTGTCGGAATGTTTATGTCGGTACTTGATATTCAGATTGTCGCTAGCTCATTATCCGTAATAGCTGCCGGTCTTGCTGCATCAAGCGATGAGCTTTCTTGGGTTCAAACATCGTACTTAATAGCTGAAGTTATCATTATTCCTATTACCGGCTTTTTAGCAAGGTTGTTTTCTACTAGAATTTCTTATTTTATTGCAGCTTACGGTTATGAGCGTATTATGTTCGCTTGCAACTAATATTGAATCCATGATTATCTTTAGAGCATTACAAGGATTTTTTGGCGGTGCTATGATACCAACGGTCTTTAGTACCGTTTTTATAATTTTTCCTGCATCGCAACGTCCTACCGTTACTATCTTAATTGGACTTGTCGTAACTGTTGCCCCTACTTTAGGACCTACACTCGGTGGATATATTACGGAGATTTTATCATGGCATTTTATGTTTTTATTAAACGTCATACCCGGTATTTTCGTATGCACGGTAGTTTTTTTATATGGGGATTTTGATAAACCAAATTATAAATTACTGAAAAATTTTGATTTTCTTGGTATATTATTAATTGCTTTAACGCTCGGCTTATTACAGTATGTTTTAGAAGAAGGAAACAAAAAAGGTTGGCTTGAGGATAATTTAATATTATTCTTAAGTATTGCAGTAGCTTTATGTTTTATTTTATTAATCATTAGAGAACTAACCTTTATTAATCCAATTTTAGACTTAAAAACATTTCTTTATAAAGACTTTATTTTTGGTTGCCTTTATTCGTTCGTTATGGGTATCGGATTATACGGGGCAATATATATATTACCGCTATTTCTCTTTACTATTGCCGGATATGATACATTACAAATCGGGGCTACTATGATGGTGACGGGCGGAGCACAATTTTTATCTGCACCACTCGCCGGTAGAATGTTAGGGCTAGGAGTAGATTTACACCTGATGCTTATTATAGGGCTTGGAGGGTTTGCTCTTGGATGTCATTTGAATAGTTTTCTAACGCCTGACTCTAAATTTGCTGCATTTGTGCTTCCTCAATTTGTTAGAGGGCTTTCATTAATGTTTTGTTTTATACCGACTAATAATATAGCTCTTGGCAATATGCCAAAAGAAAGAGTAGGAACGCTAGCGGGCTTTATAAGCTTACTCGTAATTTAGGAGGAGCGGTAGGGCTTGCAATAATCAGTACTATACTTACTAATGATACTAAAACCTTTATGCAATATTTATCGAAAAATATCTCGTCTACTTCTATAATGGCATTAGAACAACTAGATTCTTACACTGAATTATTAAGCGGAAAAGTTTTGAATCCCGAAAAAGCATCATATTTGTTATTAGCAAACAAATTAAATAATGATGCTTTTGTAATTGCAATAAATAATATATTTAATATGATAGGGCTGTTATTTGTATTTATAATGCTACTAATACCTTTTACTTCAAATATCAAATTAACCGAAAATGTTAATGCTCACTAAAATTAAATTTATATTATATTTTCCTTGGTTATTATTAGAAATATGGAAATCAGCTTTCTCGGTTATTAAAATAATTTGGCAAAGAAAGATAGGGATAGAACCGATTTTTGAATGGGTTGACGCAGAAGGGCTAGAAGAAATAGGCGAAATAATGTATGGTAATTCGATTACTCTAACTCCAGGTACAGTAACACTTGATATAAATAATAATATGTTATTAGTGCATGCACTTAATAAATCATCGATTACCGACCTACAAAGAGGTATAATGATTAAAAAAATTAAGCAGATATTAAAAACAACTTGAAGTAGAAAATGATATCAGATATAAACGCTCTAAAGTATAAAAAAGTTTTACTTAAAGTTTCAGGGGAAGCTTTAATGGGAGACAAGCAATTTGGGCATGAATATGACGTAATAAAAAAGATTGCCGGCGATATTAAAGAAGTTATCGATTTAGGAGTAGAAGTCGCTATTGTAGTCGGCGGTGGAAATATTTACCGCGGGATTAATGCAGCACTCGTCGGTATGGATCGAGCTTCAGCGGATTATATAGGTATGCTCGCAACGGTAATTAATGCTTTAACACTGCAAAACGTTATGGAAAGCCTCAATATCTATACAAGGGTTCTATCGGCTATTCCTATGATGAGCGTGTGCGAGCCTTATATTCGCCGCAAAGCTAAAAGACATATGGAAAAAAAGCGTGTAGTAATTTTTGCCGGCGGCACGGGTAACCCATTTTGTACAACCGATAGTGCTGCAGTACTTCGTGCAATCGAAATGAATTGCGATATTTTATTAAAAGCAACTCAGGTTGACGGTGTATATGATTCCGACCCTAAAAAAAATCCGGATGCTAAAAAATATTTCACTATCAGCTATAAAGATGTTATAACTAACAACCTGCAAGTCATGGATACGGCAGCTATTGCAGTTGCAAGAGAAAATAAATTACCTATAAGGGTATTTTCGATAAAAGAACAGGGAAATTTTGCTAGAGTAATACAAGATAAAGGGGAATATACGACAATTGAGGAAATGTAGTATAGTGTCATACCGTGGCTTGACCGCGGTATCCATAAAAAAGTAAAAAACTGGATGCCGTGATCAAGGAACTAGCATGACATAGAACTACACCGGTAATGCTTATACCAAATAAAAATATAATTATTAGTATGGAAAGATGGGTAAAGAGAATTTAAAGAAAAACTTACAAGAAAAGATGGAGAAAGCTCTCAAAGTTTTAGATCATGAGCTTAAAGGGCTACGTACGGGTAGAGCTTCGGTTAATTTGCTTGATAGTGTAACCGTAGAAGCTTACGGAAGTAAAATGCCGCTTTCACAAGTTGCTTCTCTATCCACCCCTGATGCACGAACAATTAACGTACAGGTTTGGGATAAATCTATGGTATCATCGGTAGAGAAAGGAATTACGATAGCAAATCTTGGCTTAACTCCAGCAACAGACGGTCAATTAATCAGACTACCTATACCGGCTTTAACCGAAGAAAGGCGTAAAGAATTGGTAAAGCTTGCTCATAAATACGGTGAAGATACTAAAATTTCATTACGTAATATTAGAAGAGACGGCAATGAAGAACTTAAAAAGCTAGAAAAGGATAACGTTATCGCAAAAGATGAGCATCATAGCTTATCTGAACAAGTACAAAAGTTAACCGATGATTATAGTAGTAAAGTTGACTCGGTAATAAAACAAAAAGAACAAGAAATAATGACTGTTTGACTTTCTATGTCATTCCTGCTTTAGATTTGTTGCGTGGATACTGAATCGTCATTGCGAGGAGCGAAGCGACGTGGCAATCCAGAAAAATAATTAAAAAATTCTGATTTACAGAATTTTTTACTGGATTGCTTCGTCGGAACTTACAGTTTCTTCTCGCAATGACGGAAAAATCGATCCACGCAAGCAAGCTTTCACTGGAATAACATCATACTATTACCACTCAAAATAATAAAACTATGATAACAAAAGAAGAAACACAAAAAATAGCAAAATTAGCTAGATTAAAATTTGAAGAAGATACTGTAGAAAAATTTTCTGCTCAGCTTAGTACTATTATGAATATGATTGATATTTTAAATGAAATAGATTGCAAAGATATAGAGCCTTTAACTTCAGTTTCTAATATGAATACTAAAATGCGAGAGGATGAAGTTACGAGTTCTGATTTATCAAACAAATTATTTGATAATGTAAGCGGAAATAGTGCTCAGCTTGCTAAAGAAGTAAAATATTTTATCACTCCAAAGGTTGTTGAATAATTATGACGGAACTAAACAAATTAACAGTAGCAGAAAATGTAAAAGGTCTAAAAAATAAAGATTTTACAAGTAAGGAATTAGTTAATGCACATATTAAACAAATAGAAAAGCATAAAAACCTAAATGCTTATGTTACCGAAACTTTTGATTTAGCTTTAAAACAGGCTGAAGCCGCCGATCAAAATTATGCTCAAAATAAAGCAAGAACACTTGAAGGTATCCCGTTTGCCGCTAAAGATCTTTTCTGCACGAAAGGAATTAGAACTACGGCATGTTCTAATATACTGAAAAATTTTATACCTAATTATGAATCAAGTGTTACACAAAATATTTTTGATAAGGGCGGTGTGATGCTCGGCAAAACCAATATGGATGAGTTTGCTATGGGTTCAGCAAATATCACTAGTTGTTTTGGAAATGTAATTAGCCCTTGGAAAGCAAATGATGATAATGCTGATTTAGTTCCAGGCGGTTCTTCAGGCGGTTCAGTTGCGGCAGTTAGCGGATTTATGGCATCTGCTGCTCTTGGTAGCGATACGGGCGGTTCGGTACGTCAACCTGCAAGTTTTACGGGTTTAGTCGGGTTTAAACCGACATATGGTCGTTGCTCAAGATACGGAATGGTATCGTTTGCTAGCTCACTTGATCAAGCAGGGATATTTACTAGAAGCGTTTTAGATAGTAGCATCATGCTTGAAGCGATGATGGGGTTTGACGAAAAAGATTCTACTTCGATTAAAGCAGAAATTCCAGAGCTACAATCCGCTATCGGAAGTTCTATGAAAAATATGAAGATAGGCGTACCTCTTAGCCTTGGTGAAGGTGGTATTATTGAACCTGATATTATGAAAATGTGGCAGGATACCATAGAGCTACTTAAAAATGCCGGTGCTGAAATAGTTGATATTACTTTGCCGCATGCTAAATATGGTGTTGCCGTTTATTACGTAATAGCACCGGCTGAAGCTTCTTCAAATTTATCTAGATATGACGGTGTTAGATACGGTCTTCGGGTAGAACATGAAAATATGACGCTTGACGAAATGTATGAAATGACTAGATCAGCCGGATTTGGGGAGGAAGTAAAACGCCGTATTATGATTGGAACATATGTGCTTTCATCTAGTTGTATGGATGCATATTATCTAAAAGCTCAAAAAGTACGTCGTTTAGTTGCAAACGATTTTAATAATGCTTTTGCAAAAGTTGACGCCATTTTGTTACCTGCAGCACCGACCGAAGCTTTTAAGATCGGTGAAAAACAAAATGATCCGACTATTATGTATTTAAACGATTTATTTACTATTCCTGCAAGTTTAGCTGGTTTACCTTGTGCATCGGTTCCTGCCGGATTATCGGCACGAGGTTTACCTCTTGGGATGCAGATTATAGGTAAACAATTAGACGAATATAATGTTTTGAAAGTAGCATCGACAATTGAGTCAGGTGTAAAACATATTAAATTTGAGCCAAAGGGTTTTTAATTATGGCATATATTGAAGGTAATACGGGGAAATGGGAATATGTAATAGGGCTTGAAATCCATGCTCAAATTTCCTCAAAATCTAAGCTTTTTTCAGGAAGTAGTACTATTTTTGCAGCAAGTCCAAATTCGCAGGTTTCCTATGTTGATGCAGCAATGCCCGGGATGTTACCGGTATTAAATAAGCATTGTGTACACCAAGCAATTAAAACAGGGCTTGGGCTTAAAGCTAAAATAAATAAATATTCGGTATTTGATCGTAAAAATTATTTTTATGCCGATCTGCCGCAAGGTTACCAAATTTCGCAATTTTACTATCCTATAGTACAAAACGGCACTATGGAAATAGCGACTAGTACCGGCGATCTTAAAACTATTCGTATTAACCGTTTGCATTTAGAGCAAGATGCGGGTAAATCTATGCATGATCAATCACCACATTACAGCTTTATCGATTTAAATCGTGCCGGTATTGGGCTTATGGAAATTGTGACAGAACCTGATATATCATCACCGGAAGAAGCGGCTGAATTTGTAAAAAAGCTGAGAAATTTGTTACGTTATATCGGCAGCTGTGACGGTGATATGGAAAAAGGCTCGATGCGTTGCGATGCTAATATTTCAGTAAGACGTAGCGGCGAACCACTAGGCACAAGATGCGAAATTAAAAATATTAATTCAATTCGTAATATCATTAAAGCAATAGAATTTGAAGCTAAAAGACAAGTAGACTTGCTTGAAAGCGGTGAAGCAATAATGCAAGAAACACGTTTATTTAATGCCGATAGCGGCGAAACAAGAACTATGCGTTTAAAAGAAGAAGCACTTGATTATAGATATTTTCCTGATCCCGATTTATTACCGCTTGTTATTTCTGATGAGTTAATAAACAAGCTAAAAGCAAATTTACCTGAGCTACCTGATCAAAAGATTGAAAAATATACGAAGGAATTTGGCTTAAGTAAATATGATGCCGAAGTAATAGTAGCCGATGAATCGGTTGCTGAGTATTTTGAGAAAGCAGCAAATGAATGTAACCCTAAAATGCTTACTAATTGGCTAACTAGTGAGTTGTTCGGCCAATTAAATAAAGCATCGATAGGAATAAATGAATGCAAAATTACTCCTAGTAACTTTGCAAAACTGGTAAAATTAATAGAAAATGATACTATTTCCGGTAAAATTGCAAAAACCGTTTTTGAAATTATGTTTGAAACCGGTAAAGCACCTGATAAAATAGTAGAGGAAAAAGGACTTGTACAAGTTTCGGATAATAACGTGCTAAACACGGTAATTGACGAGGTAATAGCTGAAAATCCTGAATCAGTAGAGGGTTATAGAAGTGGTAAGGATAAATTATTCGGTTTCTTTGTAGGGCAGGTAATGAAAAAAACCGGCGGTAAGGCTAATCCGACGCTTGTGAATCAGCTTTTAAAGGAGAAATTGAGTTCTTGATGCTATTCCTTTGAAGGTATTGCCCGCGTGGGGATAGATTCTCCCGTCATTGCGAGCAGCCGTAGGTTTTGTTGCATGGTTCACTTCCCTCTCTGTCATCCCGCGACTCGATCGCGGGATCCAGTTAAAAATACTAATAATATTAGTATTTTCAGTTGTTTTCTGGATACCGTGGCCAAGCCACGGTATGACACCGAACGGGTTTTTCAAGCCATATAACAAGCTCAATGCCTTGCGGGATGACACAGGACATACTCAAACTTAAAACATTATTTTTATGAAATTTCTGAAAATATTTTTACTATCTTTCTTACTAGTTTCTTGTGAACAAAAAGAAACGGAAAAAACTTTAATAGTTGGTACTGCCGCAGATAATCCTCCTTATGAATTCATCCAAGACGGAGAGATTGTTGGGATTGATATTGATATTATCAAAGCAATAAGTGAACGTCTAAATAAAAAAGTTATCATAAAAAACTTCGACTTTAACGGTTTACTTGCAGCTTTGGTTAGTGAAAATATTGATGTTGCGGTGGCGGAGCTTTCCGTAACACCGGAGCGTTCCGAATATATCAGCTTTTCCGATAATTACGCTACTGCAAGATTTGCTATAATATATAGAACAGGCGACAATATACAAAATAGCAAAGATCTAGAGAATAAAATAGTAGGAGTACAGCTCGGTAGTGTTTTAGAAAAAAAAGCACAAGATCTATCACAGACGATGAATATTAAAGTTCATTCTTTAGCAAATCATTTAATGTTAGTTGAAGAATTAAAAGCCAGAGTCATAGATGCTATTATTTCTGAGGAATTTCAAGGCAAAAAATTAAAAGAAAATAATTCAAATTTAGAAAGCAGTACTTTAGAAGAATTTTCATCCGATTTTGCTATAGGTATGTCTAAAAACTCAGGACTAATTAATGAAATTAATGAGGCAATCGATTCATTAAAAAAAGACGGGACCATTAACAAAATTATGAAAAAATGGCTGGGACAATAACAGAAAGTCAATTTAAAGATGCTATGAGCCGATTCCCTCAGGGAGTGACTATTATAACAACAAATTGCAATAACGAGCTTTTTGGCTTTACTGCTAGTTCTCTTACTTCCATATCTTTAAAACCGCCGTTAATATTATTTTGCCTTAATAAAAACTCTTTTAGTATAAACAGTTTTCGAAAAAGTGATAAGTTTGCAATTAGTATTTTAGCAGAGAATCAAATTGATATTTCAAAACATTTTGCTAAATCACAACCTAATAAATTTACAAAAATTGATTATGTGCTTGGTAATAAAACTGACTGCCCTTTAATAAACGGTGCAACTTGTCATATAGAATGTAATAAATATGTTTCTTACGATGCCGGTGATCATGTTATATTTATCGGTGAAGTAATAAATACCGCTATTAAAAATGATTTAAAGCCTCTATTATATTTTCATAAATCTTATACTAGGCTCTGTGAATATTTCTAAAAAGATTTAATTTTGGTTATTTTTTGCTGCAAATTATAAGATTTTTTGAAATATAAGTAACTATTCCAGTAAAAATCTTATTAATTTTCGCTAAAAAATACCTCAAAATAGCAAATCAATTAGAAATATTCACAGAGCCTAGTATAATTTGAAAATTTGGCGTCGTCGTCTAATAAGATCTGCGGTTCGAACTATATTTAACGCTGTGATCCGAGGGCTTTAGACTCTTTGCTCTTTTCCAAATTAAACTTCGTCTACTTACTGTTCATTTATTAGGAGTACATTGCCAATATGTTAAATATCGGTCTTAGCGGTTCTACCGGTAAAATGGGAAAGGTTATTGCTGAAAGAATAGATAAATTTAAAGATTGCAAAATTTCAGCAAAATTTAATTATACTAATAATTTAGATGATTTAGATAATTTTTGTAAAAATTCTGATGTAATCATCGATTTTTCTACTCCTGAAATATTAGAAAAATTAATTAATTATGCATTAAAACATAATACAAAATTAGTAATCGGAACCACAGGCCTCCAACCTCAACATTTTAAGCTTTTAGAAAAAGCAGCTCAAACTTTACCTGTTTTATATTCTGCAAATATGAGTATAGGAGCTAGTTTGCTTAGCTATCTAGCTAAAGAAGTAACAAAAATACTAGATGATTACGATGTTGAAATTCTAGAAACACATCACCGTAATAAAAAAGATTCACCCTCAGGAACTGCTATTATGCTTGCTGAAACAATTGCAAGCGAAAAAGGATTAAATATAACATTTAATCGTGGTAGTAGACTAAGAAGCGAAAAAGAAATAGGTATTTCCTCGCTTCGTGGTGGGAATGTTCACGGTATACATGAAATATCTTTCCTAGGTGACGATGAAATAATCACTTTAAAACACGAAGCTCTGAATAAAAATTCTTTTGCTATTGGTGCAATTAAAGCCGCTATTTGGCTACAAGATAAACCTTCTGCTTTATATTCAATGCAAGATATTTATAAAATATAATTAATATAGCTTGAAAAAATACCTTTAAGAGGCTATTATAAAGATATTATAACTGATAATTAAAGACTTGTATAGCGAAAATTAATAAGATTTTTGAAGAAATAGCTACTCCTATTTTAAAAAAATCTTATAATTTGCAGCAAAAAAGAATTTAATTAGCTTTAAAATATCTTTACAAATAGCCTTTAAACGACTATATTTTATTATGTAAATAACATAATCCTAAGGTTACTTATGATCGATTATACAAAAACTTTAACTGCCACCTCAAAAAATAAAACTTTTGATGAAGGCTTAAGAAAATACATGCTTAAAGTATATAATTATATGGCTTTAGCACTTTTACTAACCGGTATAGCAGCCGTAACGACTATATCAGTTGAGCCTATTTATAATTTAATGTTTCAAACAGGTTTCGGCACTATTATAATGTTTGCTCCGCTCGGTATTGCTTTATATTTCTTTATGGGCTTCGGACGCATGAACCTGCAAACGGCACAAATATTATTTTGGGTTTATGCCGGTTTAACCGGTATGTCGCTTGCATATTTAGCTCTTATTTATACCGGGGCATCAATAGCTCGTACTTTCTTTATTTGCTCTTCCGTTTTTGGAGCAATGAGTTTATACGGTTATAGTACAAGTAGAGATTTAACATCTATGGGTTCATTTTTTGCAATGGGTCTTATAGGTCTTATCATTGCTTCATTAGTCAACTTGTTTCTAAAAAGCTCGGCTCTTTCTTTTGCTACTTCTCTTATTGGAATAGTAGTATTTATGGGATTAATTGCTTGGGATACTCAAAAGATTAAGTCTATGTATTACATGGCAGGAAACGATGAAGTAGGACAAAAGCTTTCTATTATGGCAGCCTTTACTTTATATTTAGATTTTATAAATCTTTTCCTATATTTAATGAGATTTTTAGGCAATAGAAGGGATTAATTAGTATCATTCCTGCAAAGTCATGATTTTATTTCATGACTTTGGTTTTTTCATTGTCATATCACGATCAAATCTATAGGGAAGTCATTCCGGTTTTAGAATTTTGAACATTAGGATTAACACCTAACTTAAGCAAAAGTTTTATTAAATCAGGATTATTTCTTTCTGCGGCTAGCATCATTCCGGTAATACCGCCTTCATACCTTAAATTAGGACTCATTCCCTGATTAATTAAAAAATCGGCAATTTTTATATTATTATTCGATATAGCATAATCTAGAGGAGTTCAGCCCAAGCATGGTTGATTTACTCCATATCCCTCGTCTAATATTTTTTTACTTCATCAATATTATCTGTCTTAATAGCATCCGCTATAGGTGTAAGTGTAATTGGATTTCCGACTTTTTGATCATATTCAACACCATCCACATATACTTTTTCAGTCTTAAACTCAAGTTTACATTCCATCGCATGAATAGAAGGAATAATAAAAATAATTATAAACTTTAAAATTACTTGAATAATTTTCATATAATCAATCTAGGTACTATGTAACTATGCAGCATCAAACCTTTATCGGTAAGATAGATATTTTTATCTAACTTAATTAAGTCTTGACTTTGATAATGCTTAAGATTATTCATGTCCAAAATATTCTCTAATTTCGTGTTCAATTTCTGCTCTAATGTAGAAATATTTATACCCTTGCTAAGACGTAACCCCATCATTAGCATTTCTTCAATAATCTCTTGATGTGTTAACTTAGTATTAGTTTGAATACCGACATTTTTTGTGTTAACCGAATCTAACCATTTTTCAGGTTTATGCCACATCATAATTGCCGATACCGAACTTGAAACATCAATTATTCTACTATGAGCTCCGGGACCTATACCTAAATAATTATTATAATTCCAGTAAGCTAAGTTATGCAAACATTCATGCTCTACTTGAGCATAATTAGATATCTCATATCTAAAATATTTTTTAGATTCTAGATAATGGTTTGTCCACTCATACATCTCAGCCGCTTCATCCGAATGCGGCAAAATCAGATTACCCTCCTTAAATAATTTATAAAAAGGCGTACCTTTTTCGATAGTCAATTGATAAAGAGAAATATGGCCATTTGCGAGCTGCATAGCTTGCTTTAATTCTTCTTGCCAGTCTTTTAATTTCTGACCGCTACGTGCATATATTAAATCAAATGATACTCGTGGAAAAATCGTATTTGCCGCCTCAACTGTTTTGATTGCTTGCAAAGCATCATGAGTTCTACCTAATTTTTTTAAATCGTCTTCTTTTAAGGATTGCACTCCAATTGAAACACGATTAATTCCAGCGGATTTGAATGCTTTAAATTTTTCAGTTTCAAAGGATGTGGGATTAGTTTCTATAGTTATCTCGGTTTGATTATCAATAATTGCTAGATTACTGATTTTATTTATTATCCCTTCAACTATTACAGGATTCATTAAAGAGGGAGTACCACCACCAAAAAAAATAGATTTTATATATTTATTTTGAATAATAGCCTTAAAATACTCAATTTCTGTTTCATAGGATTTAAGCCACTGATTATGATCTATATTGCCCGCCACATGAGAATTAAAATCACAATATGGACATTTTGACAAACAAAACGGCCAATGAATATAAATACTTAAATCATTAGCCATAACTCTCATATTTTGTATTTTTGCTAGTGCTAGCTTAGGTTTTGTGGACATTTCTAAAAAGATTTAATTTTGGTTATTTTTTGCTGCCAATTATAAGATTTTTTTGAAATATGAATACTATTCCTACAAAAATCTTATTAATTTTTGCTAAATAAAGACCTCAAAATAGCAAATCAATTAGAAATGTCCACAAAACCTAGCATTTTCTTTGATTTTATTCAAGGTGTATGATAAAACACTATTCTAATTCAAAGAAAACTTTAAATAAAGCTTTTAATTTAAGAGATATTATTAAAATAATGAAAAAAAATTACCCACTATTTTATAATTGTTTTATTAACTTTTTGTGTTCAAGCTATGGGAAATAATAATGAACAAATATATAACCCAAAAGACACTAAATTTCTAGAAGAAGCTGAAGGAGCTGAAGCTCTAAAATGGGCAAAAGAGCGTACTGATAAAACAGAAAAGGCTTTCCAATCTATGCCTGCTTATAAGGTAGTTAAGAAAGAAATAGAATCTATATTTTATGATCAAAGAAAAACTCTATATGGTATTATCCGTAAAGGGTATGTATATAATTTTTGGATGGATGATAAAAATCCGCAAGGATTATGGCGTAGGACGTTAATTAAAAACTACTCTAAAGATAAGCCAAATTGGGAAGTTCTAATCGATTTTGATAAATTATCCAAAAAATTCGGTAAAAAAGTAATGTATCGAGATGGGACTGATTGTTTTCAAAACCCTAATCGTTTCTTAATTACCATGTCATTTGGCGGTAAAGATGAAACCTTTTTTGCAGAATGGGATTTAGAGAAAAAAGATTTTGTAAAAAATGGTTTTGAGCCAAAAACAAGTAGCGGAAAATTACTAGAAGGTAAATTTACTTATCCTACTTGGATCGACCAAGATACTATTATATTTAATCCAGTTTTGCATAAAGAAGAAGTTACTGACTCTTTATATCCTAGCTCGCTCTACATATGGAAGCGAGGAGAACCTATAGAGAAAGCCAAAAAACTATTTGAAATACCAAAGAATTATATACGTGTATCAGCCGGTAAGCTTTTATCCGATAATATTTCTTCATCTTTAATATTTATATCTGCAGATAAGGATTTTTATAATTACGATAATTATATTTTAAATACTAAAGATGAGAGCTTAAAATTACAAAAAATAAATATGCCATCAGATGCAACACCTCAAGGTTCTTTTAAAGAATATGTATTTTGGCTGCTGCGTTCCGATTGGCAATTTAAAGGTAGTAATATAAAAGCAGGTTCACTTGTTGCCATACACTACGCTGATCTTCTAAAAGAAGATAGCGATAAAGCTAGCTTAAAAATATTATTTACCCCAACAGAGAGGGAAGTATTTTATTTTGTAGGAATGACTAAAGATACAGCATTTTTAACTAGCTATGAGAATGTTATTTCAAAAGTAGTAACATTTACATTAGAAAATAATGAATGGACAAAACCGATAAACTTAAAGCTGCCTTATGAAAATGCAATTTTTGGTATGTCTTCTGATGATGATGAGGAAGATGCATTAATTACTATAGAAAATTCTATAGTTCCTCCAACTATCTATTTATGGGATAAAACTCATGAATTAAAAGTTATTAGAAAGCCTTTATATCCGTTTGATAGCAAAAATTATGTTGTAGATCAAAAGGAAGCAACAAACTCGGATGGAGTTAAAATACCATATTTTATTGTCTATAAAAAAGGTACAAAATTTGATGGTAAGAATCCAACATTACTTGAAGCATATGGTGGTTTTCAAGTAATCAACTCTCCATATTTCTCTCGCATGGAAAATGAAGTATGGGTTAAACATGGCGGGGTTAGTGTTCTTGCTAATATCAGAGGCGGCGGAGAGTTTGGTCCTGAGTGGCATAAAGCAGCTCAAGGGATAAAGCGTCAAACCGGCTTTAATGATTTTATTGCAGTAGCAGAGGATTTAATAAAGCAAAACATTACTAGCCCTGAGTATTTAGGAATCAAAGGAGGAAGTAACGGCGGATTGCTAGTAAGTGTTGCAATGACGCAGCGTCCCGATTTATTTGGAGCTATAGCATGCGAAGTACCGATACTTGATATGATACGCTATAAAGAATTCGGAGCAGGACATTCATGGGTAACTGAATATGGCGATCCGGAAAATCCAAATGATTTAGTACATATTAAAAAATATGCACCTTTAGAAAATTCATCTTTAACTCAAAAATATCCTATTATTTTAATTACCGGTTCAGTACTTGATCAGCGTGTACATCCATGGCATGCACGCATTTTTGAGTATGTACTTGAGCAAAATCCAAACACTACAACTTATTTCCTAGAAAGTAGTGATAGCGGACACGGTAGCGGTAGTGACTTAAAAGACAGTGCTAATTATTTTAGCAATATTTATACATTTTTTGCAAATGCTTTGAAATTAAAAATTAATTAAATTTAATACTACGCCAATAGGTGTTGCTTACTATAGTATCGGATGTTTTTTAAAAAACCCTCGAAGTCATCCCTACGAAGGCACATGGGTGTCAACTTAAGGAAACTGTCATCCCGTGGCTTGACCACGGGATGACAGAGGTGAAATTGATCCACGCAACAATGCCCGCTTGCAATGACGATAAAACCATTCATGCAATAATGCCGTTTTACGAAAACAATTTTCCAATTCCGCTACGTAATAGATTCTTAGGATTCATTTTACTGGCTTTTTTCATCATCTCGCTTATTTGCTTATATTGCTTTAGCAAAATATTTACCTTTTGTACCGTAGTCCCTGCTCCAGCAGCTATACGTTTTCTACGAGAAGCATTAATTATATCGGGATTCTTACGTTCTTTCAGCGTCATGGATAAAATAATTGCTTCTTGATGTTCAATTATTTTACTATTTAATTTTGATTGATCTATTTGATCCATAATTTTACCGCTACCCGGTAACATGCTAAGTATACTTCCAAAACCTCCCATTTTTTTTATACTTCTCATTTGCTGAAGATAATCATTTAAATCAAACTTACCTTTTTTTAATTTAGCTGCCGTTTTTTCGGCTTCTTCTCTATTAACAATACTAGCTGCTTTTTCAACAAAAGAGATAATATCACCCATATCAAGTATTCGAGAAGCTAAACGTTCAGCATCGAATTCTTCTAAATCGGTTAGTTTTTCACTGCTACTTAAAAATTTAATCGGCTTTTTAGTAATATATTTTACGCTAAGTGCTGCACCGCCTTTAGAATCGCCGTCAATTCTAGATAAAATTAATCCTGAAATCTCTAACTTTTCATTAAAGCTACTTGCCGTGACTACTGCATCCTGCCCTGTCATACTATCGATTACTAACAAAGTTTCCGTAGGCTTTACTATCTTTTTTATTGCAAGAGCCTCCTCCATCATCTCTTTATCAATTTGTGTACGACCTGCCGTATCATAAATTACGACATCATAAGCAGAAATTTTAGCCTCAGCAATAGCTCTTTTGACAATATCGAGGGGTTTCTCACCTTGCACAATAGGTAATGAATTAATCTGTACTGAGTTTGCAAGTATAGCAAGTTGCTCTTGTGCTGCCGGTCTGTAAGTATCCAGAGAAACAAGTAAAACTTTTTTATTTTGATTTTTAAGTCGTAAAGCAAGCTTACTACTTGCCGTAGTTTTACCGCTCCCTTGCAACCCTACCATTAGGAAATTTACGGGCGGCTTTGAATTTAAATTTAGCTTTGTCTCACTTCCACTTGAAGCTAAGAGATTTATCATCTCTTCATGGATAATTTTAATTATCATCTGCCCAGGTGAAACAGACTTAATAACCTTCTGCCCTAAAGCTTTTTGTTTAACTTCCGCTATAAAATCTTTTATCACCGGTAATGCAACATCCGACTCTAAAAGAGCCACTCTTATATCCCGCATAGCAGCATCTATTTGGGCTTCCGTCAAAATTCCTGAGCTAACTAGCTTATCAAAAATCTTCGTTAAATTTTGTGTTAAAGTTTTAAACATGTAAGTAATTTAATTTATAAAGTTCCTAGAACCTAATATATACTACGAGTAAATGAATAATAGTCAAAATAAAACATAAATTAAATTTATATTCGAGAGGGAAGCTGCTTCCCATCTTGAATATTTATTAACTATTTTTAAAAAAAAAGGAGTGTATTTCTCCAATATATTTTGTTGTTTTATGGATAACGTAGAAAGGAACGGAGGGATATCGTGTTAATTACTAGAAAACTCATTCACCACTAATATATAACTTGTTTTTAAGTCCAAATCATAATCAATGGTATTATATATTAGCTTTTTTATGTCGGTAAATTTTTGTAGTAAATAGGAAGGATGCTTATTTGGCAGTTTATTAAAAATCTTGTTTTCTAAATCTAGAAGTTCAATATTAATGTTAGCAGATTTTTTAAGAATTCTATTCATTAATAATAATAAATTATTAATAAAATCTAGCCATAATTCTCGGTCTTTAGTAGTAAAACGATTAATAAAATCTAACGTTTCGTTATCTGCTATCGGCTGAATAAACTGAAGATATAAATCATTTCGAGCATTAGGTAGAGGAGATCTAACATTAACTTTAAAACATCTTGATCTAATTGTAGATATAATACTTGCAGCTCTTGAGGTAATTAAAAAAATGTAACTATTCTTTGGTGCATCTTCAAGAATTTTTAAGCATGAATTTGCCGCATTCAAATTCATAAGATCCGCCGAATAAATTACTGCAACTTTATAACCTGAGATTGCAGAAGTTTTACTTAAGAAGTCTTGTAATTTTCTTATTTGTTCAATAGAAATATTTTTAGCATTAGATGTAGCTGAAGTTTCCCTAGCGATGAAATGATAATCAGGATTGTTTTCAAGAGGAATGCTATTCTTAAAAAGCTTAATATATATAAAATCTTCTAAATCTTTTAAAACCTGCTCTATATTTTCGGCTTCAATAAGCCAACTATTGTATAGCTTATTATGTTTTAAGTTAAACTCTAGGCGTTCGATTATCAATGGTTATAATATCGTTATGAATTGTACTTAAGAAGTGTTCTATATCATTCCGGCTTTTGCAGAGCATTGTTGCATGAGCCGGTTTTTCTAGTATCACCCCGCAAGCTTGTAACGGGGTTCGGAAATTATCAGTACTATAAGTTACTTCTTTTAATTACAAGCTTCTTTCATTTTTCTTCCGGCTCTAAAAGTAGGTTGATTGTAAGCATCTATTTTCATTTTTGCTCCGGTTTTTGGGTTACGACCCTCACGTGCTTTTCTATGATGTATTTCAAATGAACCGAAACCTGTTATATTAATATTATGGTGGCTCTTTATAGCACTAATCACACTATCAAGAACTAAATTAAGTGCTTTCTCGGCATTAGCTTTTGTTAATGTTTTATGTGAAGCATGTTTATGATTATGACCATGGTCGGTCATAAATGCTATAAATTCGGTTTTATTCATTTTTTTTGGTTCTTTTTTGTTATGTGTACTCATAATAAAATCAACTCTCCTTTAATGGGTTAATATGTATTGATGTTTTTTTATAAAACAAGATATACAACTGGCAATAATATACATCAATATATTTTTATGTGAGTTAATTATAACAAACTACCTACATACTGCAAATGCCAGTTATTTACAAAGTTTAAAATATATACGTTATTATATTAATTTATAGAAAAATGTAGCCATTTTACATCAGTAATACTGTTAAAACTATCTTAATCAAGTAATTAAAGTGAAAATTTATCATTAAAACCCTAATTTATTGTCAATAGTAAATTACAAAAACTAATTTTCTACCCTGTAAAAAATTATAAGTTTTTTAATAAAAAACAATATATACTTAATTTATATAAAAAGTGAAACCGTCTTTCACCTTTTATATAGAATATTTCTAACCGAATAGCAGATTATGTAATAATTCGCTATTCATATTAATTTAGACTAAAATTTTTAAAGAAAAATATATTAAATCCAATTTTATTGTCTGAAATTTGTATTAAGCGTCCTGTCTTTGCTACGGTTTTGAGTTTGGTTATCGTAGCTCTTGGAGCAATCTTTTTACCAAACTACAAATTAGAGGAACTCCAGATATTTCAGTTCCCATTATAAATGTCGAAGCTCATTATGCAGGTGCCGATGCTTTATATATGGAAAAAGAAATAACGACGCGTATAGAAAAAGCTTTAAAGACGGTTAAAAATTTAGACTATATAACTTCTCAAAGTTCCACCGAAATATCGGATATCACTTATATGTTCCCGCAAGATATGAAAGCCCCGTCAGTTGCAAAACTTGATGCCGATAGTTTCCCAAGCCTCTTCATAAGTGTTGAAAGTGATCAATATAGCGATTTAGAATTAACAAAGATCGTCGAAGATAATCTACAAACACCGTTAGATAAACTTGAAAGCGTAGGACAGTCATAAATTTACGGCGGTCGGGAATATATAATGAGAATAGAACCCTACTCCAAAAAATTATATCAACATAAAATTTCTTTATTGGAGATTGAATCCGCAATAAAAGAGCAAAATAAAGATTATCCGGCAGGAACGATTAAAACAAAAAGTAATAATTTTATAGTAACTCTTGAAGGTTCTTTATCTACACCGGAAGAATTCAGCAATATTATTCTAAAAGTACAAAACAGAGTTATAGCTAGACCATAGTAAGTAGGTACATACTATGCTAATATATATGTTATAAATAATAAAATAAATTATGGCAAGCAGTTACAGTTACGATTTAAGAATGAAACTATTCAAAGCTCTAGATGATGGGCTCTCAATTGTTAAAGCATGTAAAATATTCAATATAGGTCGTAACACTATATATAGATGGAAAACTCTTAAATGGGAAACAGGAAAAAGCAAAACCTTATGGTCCAGCAAAGGGTTATAATGCAAAAATAAATCTCAAAGAATTTGAAGAATTAATTATCTAATAATCATGATAAAACAGCTAAAGAATTAAGTATTATACTAGGTAATAGATTACAAAGAACTAGAATAAATTACTATAGAAAACTACTAGGCTACACTTATAAAAAAAAGTCATCTTCATCCCAAAAGGGATATTGGTTTAAGGAATGAATTTATAGAAAAGATACAGCAAATTTCTAAAGAAACTCTAGTATTCATTGATGAGTCAGGAATAGAAGATAATGTTTGTAGAGAATATGGATGGAGTATAAAAGGTACTAGATGTTATGGAAACAAAGTGTATCAACATAAATCCAGGATCAGTATGATAGCGGGGCTTCGTAATAATCAAATTATAGCGCCAGTAATATTTGAAGGAAATTGTAATAAAGAAATATTTACAACCTATGTAGAGACTATATTAACTAAAGAATTACATCCTGGACAAACAGTAATTATGGATAATATCAACTTCCATAAGAATAATATAATAAGAGAATTAATCGAGTCGGTTGGGTGCAGAATTTTATTCTTACCTACATATAGCCCAGACTTAAATCCTATAGAACATTATTGGTTTAAGATTAAGAACGAAATAAGAAAAGTTACGGGGCAATTCAAAGATATCAGTATGGCTGTAGAACACGTACTAAAGTTTATTTAACTATACCTATTTCCTATGGTCTAGCTATATCATAAAATTACGAGATATAGCGGAAATATCTTTAACTTCTCCCGATGAGGACATAATTTTTAGATATAACGGCAAAAGCTCCATTGCTCTTGGTCTTATAAAAGAATCAAAAGCTAACATCATAGATTTATCAAATGAAGTAACTAAAGAACTAGAAAGAATTAAAGAATCCATGCCTAAAGGAATAAGTATGGGTATCGCATATGATGGAGCAACGCCTGTAAAAGCATCAATTTATGCAGTATTTCAAACAATTTTTGAAGCTTTAATATGTACAAGTTACGACTTAATCTGACAGAGTTGAGTAATCAGGCAGCTTGATGGGCAATCATCAAATTGTCTGATATTCTCTCTATATTACCAATATTTTTATCTATATTACCAATATTACCAATATTTTTATCTTTAGCAATATAAAGTGAATCTGTAAAAGATTGCATTGGTGTTTTACCAAAGCAATGTTTACCGGAATGAGGTCTTGCATTATTGTAACTCACAAGCCAGTTATCTATATCTGTTTGCAATTCATCAAGTGAATTATAAAATTTTTTGCGGAATAGAATGTGATAGCACTCTTCCTGCATAGTTTTATGGAAACGCTCACAGATACCGTTGGTTTGAGGACTATATGCTTTAGTTTTGGAATGATCGATATTCTCAATGCCAAGATATAGTTGGTAAGCATGGTTTTCTGGTTTTCCACAATATTCCGTACCTCTATCAGTTAATATTCTAAGCAGAGGGATATCATGGTTTGCAAAGAATGGAATAACCTTATCATTTAAGTGGTCTGCAGCTGTAATAGCCGTCTTTTCGGTATAGAGTTTACAAATAGCTACTCCTCAATAGGTATCGACAAAAGTTTGCTGATAAATACGGCCTATGCCTTTAATATTACCAACATAGTAAGTATCTTGTGAACCAAGGTAGCCAGGGTGCATAGTTTCTATTTCACCACTAGCTTCACGTTGGTTTTTAACTTTTTCAAGAACAGCAAGTTGATTATCACTTAAAACAATACCATCATTTGCTACTTTAGTCTCTAGAGCTTTTAGACGTTTTTTGAAACTTTCTAAATCATGACGTAACCACACAGATCTAACTCCGCCACCAGAAGTGATTATCCCACTCTTGCGTAATTCATTAGCAGCACGTTCCTGACCAAATGCTGGAAATTCAACAGCTATATTAACTACAGCATCCTCTATATTTGCGGGCACACGATTCTTAATGCAAGCTTTACAGTCATCTCATATAGAGCTTCCCCCCTCCCCACCTTGATCATGGAGCTCTTTGTAACGATAAAATGTATCCCTGCTATAACCCATTGCTTTGCAAGCTTGTGATACATTCCCTAATTGTTCAGCGAGTTTTAATAAACCGATTCTTGGCTTTATGATTTTTTCTTGATATGTTGTCATCTGACAGTCTCCTTTTTAGTAGGTTGTTAAAACTTGCCAGGTACTATCTTATCTTTTTTCTTCGTACCCAACAATCCTTAACTGTCAGATCAATTCTTTACTTTTACACCGTTCAATAAACTACAAGAATTGGCTCACTGTCCAGATTGGCGGAGAGAGAGGGATTCGAACCCTCGATACGGTATGACCCGTATAACGGTTTAGCAAACCGCCGCCTTCGGCCACTCGGCCATCTCTCCGGTTATGGCTTAACTTTATATCATCTAAATTATAAAATTTCTAGAATTATTTTAGAATCTTTATTATTGATTTAAATATTATTCATAATCATGGCTAGGTAGTTTTGAAGAAATTTCGCCTATAGGAAGCATATCATTATAACACCAAAAAATAGGTAATCCTTTCCAAGGTTCTAAATAATCAATAAAATATTTTATAACTTCAGGCTTTGTCGTATTTTTACAAATATTAAAAAGTTGGGTGGTTACAAATAAAATCCGTGTTATCTTCAAATTTATCTGTCACATATTTTAAAATTTCAATTCGTTTTTCTAAATCGAGAGAGATAGAATTTAAGATTAATAATTTTACTATTTTAAGCTTTGTTGCATTATTGCAAATATTAAAAAGCCGAGTTATATGACAAGAATCAGTATCGCCTTTATATTTATCCATCACATAGGTTATGGTTTTAGTTTGCTTTTCTAAATCAAGAGAGATGGAGTCTGAAAGCAATGATTTTACAAAATCCTCATTATCGCTACAAATGCTAAATAGTATTTCTGAATGTTCTTCGCTAAGATTATCAAATAATTTCTGATATTTAACTAAAAATCTATTCCAAGTTATTGCTTCAATATTGACAAAACTCTTATAGTCTTTTGGTTGGCATTTTGGATTATATTTTTGTAATGGTATTATAAAGTTGATTTTATCTAAATTCTGATGAAAATTTTGTAGATCTTCAAAGTGTGTAGCCATAAAAATAATTGTACACTGAGTAATAAAAGAATCTATAAAATAAAATTGATGAATAAATTTGTAATCTTTGATAGTTCTGCTACTAGCTCACTATCTAGTTTTCTAATATCATTTACTATATCACCTATATATTTTAACTCTTCATTCGTGTGTTCTTCATATTTAATATTTAAATCCTCAAATGTAATAATTTTACCTTTAGCTATTTTATCTGTTATTGTATAGTTTTTAATTATAGGTTCTTCATAATTAGCAATAATATAAATTTCCGGATTATATATATCTTTGAAGTTATTTTGCAGCATATTTTTTACTGCTTTTACCGTATTTTGATTTAGATAATCAAGCTCTAATATATGAATATTGGTAAGTAGTAAACTTGTATGATCTATTTTATTAAAAGGAGCAACATACCATGGATATTCACCTCCTTTAATGCATCTTTCAATAAGAGCATTTTTCTATAACATTCTTCTCTTAAAATGTATTATTACCGTCTAATAAAGCTAAATTTTCAGCTCTGTTATTCTGTCATTTAAATAGCTTCGCCAATCACGAGTTAATAATTCTAGCAATTGCTTAAAAAAACTAAAACTAATTTTCATATAATAATATTAGGTTAATTTAAAAACTTTATAAGTCAGAAGCTATTAGAGACAGTTATTTGCTAACGTTATCTAAAAAATTCTGTAGTTCTTCTAAATTACTTATATTACTTAACTTATATGGATAATTAATTTTTCGGAGCATATTTGTTAGTACGCTTCCAGCACCTATTTCTACTATATGAGTTATATCTAAGGTATTAAATAGTTCTAAAGTTTCACGCCATCTAACTCGCCCGCATATCTGAAGAATTAAATTTTGTTTGATTTTTGTAGGATCTAGAGTAGGTTTTGCGGTATAATTTTGGATTACCGGTATCAGAGGCTTATTAATTACAGTTTTATCAAGAGCTACTCGCATTTTTTCTTCTGCCGGCTTCATTAAGCTACAATGAAATGGAGCACTGACTTTCAGCTTTATCGCTTTATAACCTAAATCTTTAATTATACTAATAGCATGATCTATAGCTTTAGTCTTGCCGCTAATAACTATTTGTCCTTCGATGTTATCGTTGGCAATTTGGCATAAATTTATTTTGTTGATGTCTTCTAATATTTCTTCAAGTTTTTGAAGCGGAATATTGATACAAGCTGCCATGCTTCCCTCACCTTCAGGACATGCTTCCTGCGTAGATGTACTACGTATATGAAGTAGTTTTGCTGCTGTCTCAATACTAATACTTTCGGTGCTACATAAAGCACTATATTCGCCTAGAGAATGACCGGCAGCATAATCGCAAAGACTATCCAAACTTTTATCGGTTTCAGTTTTGATAATATTTATTATTGCCATAGATACCGCCATTAATGCCGGTTGTGCGTTAGTGGTTAAGGTAAGTTCTTCAGAAGGTCCATTAAAAATTATATCAGTGAGTTTCCGGTTTAGTACTTCATCAACGATTTGAAAGGTTTCTTTGGCGGGTTTAAAATTATCGTAAAAATCCTTTCCCATGCCGGTCAATTGCGCCCCCTGACCGGGGAAGATAAAAGCTGTTTTCATATTTTGTATTATCGATTGAGTTTATTAATAGATTTTATTAAAATTTTCTAAAATAGTCAAATTATTTTAAGTATTTTAAAACTGTTTTTCAATTATTACGCTACATATAATTTTTACAAAAGTATTAATTTTTCTTAGCTTTATAACTTGATTACTTTCAACTAGTACTATAAATTAAACTAAGAAAATATAAACAAGGAAATTAGTTATGAAGTTAAAAGAATATTTTAAAAAGTTAGAAAGTACAATTTTTGATCCATGGCTTGCTGCATTTAAAAAATTATTTACAGAAAAGGAATTAGAAGAGGAAATACTGAATATAAAACTAAAGGAGTCTGAAAAGCAAGAGGTTAATAAAAAAGATTTAGTTATTTTATCTAATAATGTTATTGAAATTGAACAAAAAGATACAATAGAGCATGAAATTTCAAGATTTAACCAATATAAAGAAAATATAGGTTTGGTATTTACTCTAATTACCAATATTCAATTAGAAAAATTTGCAGAATTTATCTCTAATTTACCGAAAAAACATAGTGAATTTAAGGATTACTTTCATAGTGAAGAACAAAAAGACGGGTTTTTTAAAGAAGATGCTTATAAAAAAGTTGTTAATAAAGGTAAATTAGTTAAAAAATTCCAAAACTCATATAAATATAATTATGAAAAAATAGAACAAAATGTTCATGGATTACAAGCTTATTTAGGTTCATATGAATATAATTGTGGTATTCCTAAATCTGATTTATTAGGGCATGATTATTATCATAATCATAATGCATAAATTATTATGCTATCTATTTTAGAAGTAGCGGTTTCAATAAAAATCTTATTAATTTTCTTATGACAATATCTAAATATTAATGATTTAAATTTAAGATATAGGAGTTAAATTGAAATAAAAAATATTTAAGTTGAAATTTAAATAAATGTTACTACTATTATGTAGTATCAACTAAATTCTGTGAAATTAATAATGTTTGATCAGTTAAATATCTTATATCCTCTGTTAATAAGTATTTTTATTTTTCTTGTTGTAGTCGTTATTTCTAAAATAACAAGGTATAAAAAAACCTAGAACTGAGAATTATGCTAATTCTTTTTTAGAAAATATCAAATCTTATTTTAAATTAGATGATATAAGAGTAATTTCGCAGGAAGAGCTAGAAAGTGATCAAGAGTTAAGTAGTTTATTTAAAGACAAGTTAGAAGAAGTTGCTACATCTTTTTTAGATGAAACAAAAAAAGATATAACAGCTTTGTATGAGATGCTGCATGCTAATAAGGAGTCTCAGGATCCAGAAGAACATAGATTATATATATTTACCGCCTGACCAAATAAAGAAGCAAGACGCCAAAAAACTTATTTATGTAAAATCCCCTTATAAATTTACTAAGGAGGAAATTGAAACACTGGATATTTATATACATTTAGTGCAGTTATTTAATACTAGTTCGGAGTAAGCGGTTTTGTTGCATGGAACAAAAAAACTACTCGATATCATTCCCGCGAGGCATTGTTGCGTGGATTGGAAAACGCATTCGGTGTCATACCGTGGCTTGACCACGGTATCCAAAAAACAATCTAAAGTATTAATAATTTTAGTATTTTAAACTGGATCCCGCGATCAAGTCGCGGGATGACAGCGTTAAAATTGATCCATGCAGCCGTCCTCTGACAATAGTTAATTGACTTTTTTAAAAAATTTATTAAAATCTTCCGTAAGAATAGCGATAACGTTATTCCGGGGTGTGTAGAAGTCCTTTATCACAGATGGTTAGCATTATCCATTTAAAAATGCTCCTCAACTTTGTCATGGTTGGAGTGATTTTAGCTATGTTCAGGGTTAAGTGCAAACTTTAAACCTAAAAGCTATTATAACTGTTCTGTGACGGTTCTTCTAACGCCCTAACCACCCGAGGTTAAAATCTTCGGTGGTTGAAACTTGAACAATTTAAGTTTAATCAATCGGGAGCAACTACATGTTCAACAAAAATAATAAATTATTATCTAAAATATTACCGATTTCTAAGAAAAATAAAGATTTAGAAAAACTAAGATCTAAGTTTAAACAAAGGCTAGAAGCACAAGTAACGGTAGATGAGATAAAAAGAATAGAGCAGAGTTCATTATATTTAGAAAGTATAAAATAATTCTAGGTTTTGTGAAGGAAAATTAATAAGTTTTTTTGAAAAAGGATTAACTATCCTTTCAAAAATCTTATTAATTTTTGCTAAAAATTTATTTTTCTTCTCCTTTTTTAACAATTTTAGATAAATTGGTTATTTGTTAAGCTACTCTTAATTCTATGACTTCTCCGAGCTTATCTAACCCCGATTATGGATAAGGAATAGAGAGGAAGGAAGGTTGCAAGAGTTATTAAACCTTATATAAATAGGGCACTGAAGGAGTAAAATAAAGGTTTAATAACATGTGTAAATATACTACAATATTTTGTATAGTAGATAAATTTTGTAAAATTTATGAGAAATGGGTAAAACATCAATTGCTGAAAAGTAATAAGCAAAGATTTAGAGAAGGTAAGCTTTCCTTAAGTGAAGAACTCTCAATAATGATTTTTACCATTTTAGTGCATATAAACATTTAAAAGCTTATTACCAAAACTTTATTATTAATGGTAATTTGTTCAGGAATCCACCTTGTTATGAGAGATTTGTTCAGCTTATTCCTTCATTATTTCTGCCATTGATTGTGATGTTACATTACTTAAGTGGGAAAAGAACGGGAATTTATTATGCAGATTCCACACATTTTGCAGTATGTAAAAATATCAGAATTAATTCTAACAGAACTTTTAATAATCTTGCAAAAATGGGACGTAGTTCTGTCGATTGGTTTTTTGGATTCAAGCTTCATATGATAATCAATGATAAGGGAGAAATTATTGCTGTTAAAATTACCAAAGGTAATGTTGATGACAGAATTGCATTTGAAGCAATGGTTATCAAAAAAGGTCTAAAAGGTAAGTGTTATGATGATAAGGGGTTTATTTCAGAAAAAATGTTTACAAAACTTTATAAGCAAGGTTTAATAAAAATTACCGGAATAAGAAAGGATATGAAAAACTATTTATTACCTCTTTTGGATAAAATCCTTTTAAGGAAGAGATTCATTATCGAAACCATTTTTGGCTACATAAAAGAGAATTTTAATATTACTCCTTCCAGACATCGATCACCTATTAATTTCTTTACTTCTCTATTCTCTGCTCTTATTGCTTACCAACTTAAACCTAATAAACCATGTATTTCTTATCCATAATCGGGGTTATCTACTTTATTTTCAAATTCAGCACTATAATCTGCAGGGATATAATTTTTATTATCTTGAATATTCTTATCAATGCCATGAGATTGAAGCAGTATTTGTATTACTTCCTTATTAACTTTTTCATAAGTATGATGCAGAGGGGTTTTACCGTTAATATCTTGCTTGTTTACGTCACATTTTCTATGTAAATATATTCTTACATCAGAAATATTACCTTCTGCAGTAGCTGCATGTAAAGGCGGTAATTGCTTAAATCTTTCTATTTTAATTCTTGCTTTATTTTCAAAAAAATTTTCTAAAATCTTCAACATAAGACGCTATTTTAAATTATAAGTGCGTCTTAATAGCATATTATATTTAATTAAGCAATTATTAATTGAAAGTTTTCTTGGTTATTTCATACCAACAATTTTCAGGAATAGCAGCTTTATTACTAAAACCGCATATAATTAGCTGGTCTTTAGCTCTAGTCATTGCAACATAGAGTAGTCTTATATATTCTTGCAAATCTTTTAATTTTTCAGCTTCTTTCAGCTCTTGTAAAAACCTAGGAGTGTCAGCAGCATTAGCAGAAAAAAACATTTCACCTTTATCGTCCCAAATAAATTTATTGCTACTTACCGGCAAAGTAGTAGAATCGCATAATATAACGATAGGAGCTTCAAGTCCTTTAGAGCCGTGTACGGTCATTACTCTTATTTTGTCTGAATGCTCCATATCATGTTTGATATAGATATCGTTATTCTCAAACCAAGCAACAAATCCTTGCAAAGAATTATCTATATCATTCACATAGTTTTTGCTTAACGTTAATAGCTCATTTATTATATTATTGCTATCATCACCGTTATAAGCATTAAGATTCTCTCGTAAATTTAAATTATTCACCGCTAAATCAAAGAAATTCTCAACAGTCGATATTTTATAAATTTCAATTAGGGAATTTAACTTAGCATATATTTCTTCATAAGCAGATAGATTATCCCATAAACTATTATCGTTTTTATTTACAAGAAGTTCGTATAATTGTTGCTCGTTCATGTCGATAATCGGCGATTTTAGTAAACCGGCAAGGTTTAAATCATCGTCAGGTAATAAAACAAATTTAGCCACGGACATTAAATCCATTATAGTTAGATTTTCTTTAAGATTAATTCTATCGCTTATTTCAACTTTAAGCTTAGCTTTGCTAAGTTCTTTAATCAGATTATTACTAAACTCATCTCTCTTTCTTACTAATATCATAAAATCTTTTTCAGATATTCTGTTTGCGGTAGACGGTAAAATTTCTTCGCTTTCTATTTGTTCTTTTATAAAATTTACGATTTTTTCTATGAGTAAATCGGCAGCAGATTTAGAATTTTCATAATCTTCGGGTAATACCCAAAAAAGCTCTTCTTGTTTTTCACTTGTTACTAAGGGCCAAACCGTTACGATGCCTTGATGTGTACGGAATGAGGATATTAAAGGATTATCCGAAGGGAATAAATTAGGGTAATCGGATTTTATATTTTTTAAAACATTATGAGTAAACTGTAAAATTTCTGCACATGATCTATATGAATATTCAAGGGTGATATTTTTGAATTTCTTATTAGCATTTGTGAGATTTGCTTTTAATTTTTCATTTACTAAGCTGAAATTATGAAGATCAGCTCCTTGAAAGCTAAAGATCGATTGCTTATCATCGCCTACTATGAAAATTGTCATACCGCGAGCTTGTAGCGGGATCCAGTCTTTTTTTATTTTTTCCTGGATACCGTGGTCAAGCCACGGTATGACATTTTGTGGTTTATATGCTGCATTAAATTCTGTTATTAAAGTAGTAATAATATTCCATTGCAGGGGGCTTGTATCTTGTGCTTCATCGACAAGAATATGATTTATCTCGCTTTCAAGCTTATGCAGTAACCACTCATGAGTAGTTTTATTATTTAGTAATTTCTCGGTGTAGTAAATTAAATCGTCGTAATCGAGTAAATTATTTTCTTCCTTATATGAATCGTATTTTGTTAAAATAATATGAGCAAGTTTAGTAAGTAAGTTCGTATGATATTCTAGCTCTTCTATGCGACGCAGCTCATCTAATTGGTAAATTTCAGAGGTAATTTTTTCTAGCTCTAGTAATAATTTAGGATATTTCCTTATTAATTCTTTCGATAAAAGGCTTTTTCGTTTTTTCCCGTCTTTGGTAAAAAAAATTTCTTTCGGTTCTATCTCCAAATCATATTCTGCAAATAAGTTTTTTACCTTGTCGTAAATATTATTTAATTCCTCTAACGCTAATCTTTTATTATAAATCTCTTTTGGAATTTGAGTATTTATAAATAACTTTTTGAATTTAATTTTCTGCTCAATTATTTCAGTAAAAATATCTTGTAGTGTTATTTCATGGAAGCGGTTAAGTAAAATTTTAATTAAGTCATTATGCTCGTCGCTTAAGTAAATTTCATTTCTGATATTTAGGAAGATATCTTGTAATTTAGTTTCTTCAAGAATCTTAAACTCCGGTGTTATGTCTGCTTCTACAGGAAAAGTTTTAAGAATTTTTTGACAAAAAGCATGAATTGTATAGATATTTAAAGGCTCATTACTATTTAGTATTTTATCATATAAAGTTTTTGCGTTTTCTGTTTCTTGCGGCGACGGCTTATTGCCGCTCATTAAGAAAAGTTCTTCTTCTAGTTTCTCGGCGTTGCAAAGAGAAAGATATTTAAGTCTGCTATTAATCCTTGCTTGCATCTCTATAGCTGCAGCATTAGTAAAAGTAAGGCATAAAATATTTGAAGGTTCTACGCCCGTTATTAACAGACGTAAAAATCGATCGGTTAGGATTTTGGTTTTACCGGTACCGGCAGATGCCGATACCCAAACAGAGTAATTAGGATCAGATGCTTGTTGTTGTAGATCGCTCATTTATGTATCGATTTTCTACTGTCACCCCGCGACTTGATCGCGGGGGCCAGTCTTTTTAATTATTTTTCTGGATCCCGCGATCAAGTCGCGGGATGACATCCACAGCCATATAACGACGCCGATAAATCACATATATTACGATTAAGGAAATAGCAAGTCCAAACCAAGTTAGGGCGTATTCTAAATGGTCATTTCTGATTGTTGCTAAATGATTTATTGAAAGCAGTAATAAAATATCTAGATTGCTAATATCTTTTCCTTCCGCAATAATATAAAAATTCTCAAGATCTAAGCCTAACACTTTGGATGCTTCTTTTAAATCTAGCGTTAGCCACACATTATTTTTTATATCGTTAGCAGGTAAGTAGCTACGAGTTTTTTCTGATGGCATGGTAACACCGATAATCTCGTGCTGCTGGTCGTTTGTAGCTTGCGTGATAATATTTTTATTGCGATTACTGAACCAACCTCGTACTACTAAAATAACTTTATCTTCTATGGTTTTAAAAGGAGTAACTAAATAATATCCATCTTTTTTACTCGACCTTGACCTTCTACCATATAAATGTATGTCTTTATTAGGCAAAAATTGACCGGTAATTTTTACTTTGTGATAAGGTAAACCGTCTTGAATTTCTGCTAAATTAATTGCAGATGAGGTTAGGTTAGCTTGCATTGAAGCTAAAAATAATTTCTTTTCTTTTAAACGACTAAGCTGCCAAAAGCCTAAAGAGATAAGTATTGTAAAGGTTATAAGTACAAGAAAATTTGTTTTCATAGATAAGTTTTAAGGGGATTGTTAAAAAAGCCTGTGGTGTCATGCCGTGGTCAAGCCACGGGATGACACCAGTATCATAATTAAGCCGGTATTAAAATCTTATTTATGAACTCTTTATGTTTTTGCAGCTCTTCTTTTGTAGGTTTAATAACAATAGTAGCTTGCTCTGTTTTGTTATTTACTTGATTAGTTGCTAAATTATTTATTCCGGCAGATTTATCAACCATTTTAAAAGCGGATTGTCTACCGCCCATTAGCTCTACATATACTTCTGCAAGTAATGCTGCATCTTTCAAAGCTCCGTGAAGCTGCCTACTTGAATTATCAACTTTAAATCTTTTACATAATGCATCAAGATTATATTTTGAGCCTGGAAACATACTTCTAGCCATTACTAAAGTATCAATAGTATTTGCTAGTTCCAAGAGTTTAATTTCGGCTCTCTTTAATAATGATAATTCGTGATTTAGAAATTTAATATCGAAAGGAGCATTATGAATAATAAGTTTGCTATCTACAATAAACTCTAAAAAATCATCGGCTATTGTATGAAATAGAGGCTTATCCTTTAAAAACTCACCGGATATGCCATGAATTCTATAAGCTTCAAACGGCATATCTCGCTCAGGATTAATATAAAAATGAAAAGTCCTTCCTGTTAATACCTTATTTACCATCTCAATAGCACCGATCTCAACGATTCGATGACCTTGTCGTGGGTCAAGCCCCGTAGTTTCGGTATCTAAAATTATTTCTCTTAAACTCGACATTCCAAATCCTTTATTAGTCTTTAAAATCGTCATTGCGAGCGGGTGTTGTTGCGTAGACCGATTTCACTGCTGTCACCCCGTGTTGTCTTGACCACGGGGTCCAGTTACTAATAATAAAATTATTAAGTATTATAAAGTTATTTTTCTGGATACCGTGGTCAAGCCACGGGGTGACATCGGATGCGTTTTTCGTTTCATGCAACAAGGCCACATTTCCTCGCAATGACGAGAATTATCTTACTTCCAAATCCTTTATTAGCTTCGCTATTTGTTTTTCCAAGTCTAACATATCAACGCCGCTATTTATAGCAAAATCTGCTTTTGCTATTTTACTTTCTTGTGATAGCTGAATTTCTTTGATTTTATTATAAATTTCTATATCAAACGAAGATCTCGTTATTGCTCTTTGCATTCTTATTTCTTCAGAGCAGTATATTGTTACGACAAAATCAAAATATTTATCAAATTTAGCTTCATAAAGCAGCGGTATTCCGGCAAAGCCAAATTTGGAATTAGCGTTTTCTTTTTTAAATAAAATGAGTTTATCTATTAGTAAGGGGTAAATAAAATTTTGTATTTTTTCTCTAGCTAGGTCGTTATTATAAATTAAATTACTGATTTTCCCAATATTGAAATACTCAAGTTCAGGTAATAACTTTAGAATCCGAGTTTGCACGTTCAAATCTTGATATAATTCTTTTATGCATCTATCGGCACAAAAAGTTTTATATCATTTTTCTGCTAAATAATCCAAAATAAAAGTTTTGCCCGATGCATAGCTACCGGTAATACCTATTGCTAACATTTTGTTATAAAAATTTTATGTTTATTAGCGAGTTTTATAGTTAATTCTTCTTCGACTATAATTACGTTATTTTTCTGAATCGCTACTCCTTTGTAATTATATTTAGCAAGATTCTTTATAGTATTAGGACCGATCGTCGGCATATCTAGTCTATTATCTTGACCTAATTTCGGTATTTTTACTAATACTCCTCCATAAGGATTTTTACGTAAATCTGCACATCTCGCTATTAAATTATCCGTACCTTCGGCAGCCTCTATACCAAGTATGTAGCTACTTTCAACTATAACCGATTGTGCGATGTCGAATGAACTTAGATGATTCAATAATTTTATTCCAAGCTCAATATTATTTTTATCTGAACTTGTAGGGTTAGTATCGGTTATAATATTGGAGTTACCTTGTTGATTTTTATATATTTCATTACTTGAGATTACCTTGAAACCGTAACTTTCAAAAAAATCCGCTACTGTTTTTAGCAAACAATCATCTCCTCGAATTTTTTGCCCAACTATTTTGAAAAGCAATAAACCGCCTATTTTATCTACGGCTAAATTTTTAAAATTCGGTCTATTAACTCCGCCGATAAAAATAATATTTTTTACCTCATGCTCCTTAAAATATTTTATAGCTTCCCCGACCATACCGATTTTTAAAATCTTATATTCAAAATCTTTAATTTGATCTATATCAGCTTCGTCTTTAATTGCCGCTATATAGCAATTACCGCCTTGCTTTGTATAATTACCTGCTATTAAGTAAGGTAATGAACCTCTGCCGGCGATAATTCCAAGATTTGGTAGCATAATTAAGTTTTTAATTTAGAATTCTAAACATTTATTATAAGTCCATTTTTAATATAAATCTAGAATTCTTATTTGACCTTTACATTTTAATCAAATTAAGGCATAATATTTGGTGCTAATATAGCTATAGTAATAAACGTAATTTAGAATAGAGGTTGCGGACTCGGGGGCAGTACCCGACGCCTCCACCAATACATAAGAATGTTATTCCCGCATAGGGCGGATTATTGTTGCATGGCTTGCTTATGTCATTCCCGCGTAGGCGGGGATCCATAAAAATAACTTAAATATGGATACAGAAGTTACATATTTGATAAAATAAACATATAAAAAACAAGTTTTTTATATGTTTTACTGGATCCCCGCCTACACGCGGGAATGACATAAGCAAGCCATGCAGCAACGCTCCCATATAAGAATAACATCAAAATCTTGGGGGCGAAATAGGATCGACGTGCCTAATAAAAAGATTGCTTTTACTCGGGATGATTCCGCCGATGGCTTTTGCCATATGGGTCAAAACAAAGAAACGCAAACGATAATAATCGTTCTGGAGGTCGTTTAGCTTTAGCAGCTTAACCCTTAGCGGCTGGAGGGTTTGCCGGGCAACAGAAAAACCCTCACGTATATACTCAAATGATTTCAAGAATTGAATTTTATTTTGAGAGGTGAGCACCCCGCAGCCTATAACTTAATAAGTGAGGATGCGAATCCTTGATAAAATGAAAGAGCAATTCTTGAAATCATTTGAGTATATACGTTTAATTTGAAAAATTGGTATTGCCTAAAAACGGTTGATATTGTCATTGCGAGCGAACGTAGAGAGCGTGGCAATCTCATAAAGTAGGACTCCTGAGATTGCTTCGTCAAAACCGACAGTTTTTCCTCGCAATGACGTAAACTGTTCAAATTAAACTTCGTCGACCTATTTTTATTTATTTTTCTCGTATGAATATTGAATATAAAAAATGTGTGAATGAATATATGCTAGAATTTGTGAAAAAAATTCTAACAAAAATTCAGCATGAAAATTTATATTGGGATCAGTTAATATACATATCGTACAGAACCGATAACCCTGCGGTAATTTTACCTTCAAAAGTTAAACAGGCATATCCAAAACAGATAACAATAGTACTGCAATATCAGTTTGAAAATTTAATAGTAAATGATACGGGCTTTTCTTTAACGGTAAGTTTTGACGGTGTTAAAGAAATAATTTACGTACCTTTTGATGCACTTATTAGCTTTGTTGATTCCAATAATAATTACAGTCTAATTTTTAATCAGTCGTTAAATATACAAGAAAATCCTCAACATGAAGAGGAAATAAGTAATAATAAAAGTTATCAGACTTCATCATCTTCAAATCCAAATGTTATAATGTTAGATAAGTTTCGTAATTCTTCTAAATCTAAACCTAGTTAATGCATATTATGGATTCAAAAGTAGTGATATATACTGATGGTGCATGTGCGGGTAATCCAGGCCCCGGAGGATGGGGAGCTTTGCTTCAATTTAATGATATTAGCAAAGAAATATTTGGGCATGAGTTAGATACGACTAATAATCGTATGGAAATTACGGCAGCACTTGAAGCATTAAGGATTTTGAAAAAATCTTGTAATGTTGAGATTTATACTGATAGTAAATATTTGCAACAAGGAATTACCGCTTGGATTCATAATTGGATAAAAAATAATTGGTGTAAAAGCAACAATGAACCCGTTAAAAATGCCGATTTATGGCAAAAATTATACGCAGAATTGAGTAAACATACTATTATTTGGAAATGGGTAAAAGGTCATGCAAATAATAGCGGTAATATTGCTGCCGATAAACTTGCAGTGCAAGGAAGAGAAACTGCTATAGAAATTTTAAAATGTCGTGGATAGATAAGTTTTTTATTACTTTTTTTCACAAAAAAGTAGGAGAAGATGAGTTTTTGAATCAATATTATGAAAGCCGTAATATTGATTATTTAGGGCGTCCAAGGAGGTTTGTTATTTATAAAAATGTAAATGAACCTACAAAAATTCCGCCGAGTTGGCACGCTTGGTTACATCATTTAGTAAATGAGATACCGAAAAATATCCAGCTTTTTCCATTGCAAAAGAATAATATAATAACTAAAAAATCATCTAAGATATCAAATCTTAAATATAATAGATGGCAGCCGTAATTAACTAGTATACTCGATCAACTTCAAAAAGAGCAAGGAGTTTATAAGTCAAGGAACGGAGCGTATACTAATACGTGAGTACCGCAGATCTTATAAAACGACGACGCCAATTTTTGAAGTTGATCGAGTATACCAATTCTTCATTTATCAGGAGTATAATATAAAAAACAATGAAACAGAATATTATTGAAACAATTATCGGCTTTGTAGTATTAATTATTGCTTTGCTGTTTTTGATTTTTGCCTACAAAACAGGTAGTTCTATAACTAGCTCAAAAGGTTATCAGGTAACTGCTAATTTTCAGAGTGCAGAGGGTATAGCAGTCGGAAGCGACGTAATGATCTCAGGTATAAAAATCGGTAGTGTAAAGAAAATTACTTTAGATCCAAATAGCTTTTATGCAAGTGTATATCTAAATATTAATGATGATGTTAAAATACCTAAAGATTCTAAAGCCCAAGTAGTCACCAGCGGGTTACTTGGAGGTAAATATATTTCAATTGTACCGGGTAATGACGATGAAAATTTAGCGGCTAATGAAGAGATAAGATATACTCAATCAGCAATTAATATTGAATCATTAATTAATAAAATTGTTTCTTCATTCGGTAGTAAGTAAAAACTCTCTAAAATTCAACCGAATCTATTCTGGATTCGGTTTTCTTTATTTTAAAATCTCTAATATATGAATTATTAAAAAGTAGCATTAAGCAAGAAGAGAAATCTTATGGCAAACCATTTGTCTATTTTTTAATATTCTAGGTTTAGTTTTAATAATTATTGCTAATTATTGTTATTGTTCGGATAGTACGGAATTTTATTTTCTTATGCAAAGCGGAATAATTTCTATTATATCTTCTATGGTTATTGAAGCTGTTAGATGTTATTTAAAATACAAAAATAGATATCGTACTTTAGATTGTTTAAGATCAAAAAGTAGAGAGTTAGTAGAGAGCATAAGTACGCCGTTTACTGACTTAACTCCGATTATGGATAAGAAATACATGGTTTATTAGGTTTAAGTTGGTAAGCAATAAGAGCAGAGAATAGAGAAGTAAAGAAATTAATAGGTGATCGATGTCTGGAAGGAGTAATATTAAAATTCTCTTTTATGTAGCCAAAAATGGTTTCGATAATGAATCTCTTCCTTAAAAGGATTTTATCCAAAAGAGGTAATAAATAGTTTTTCATATCCTTTCTTATTCCGGTAATTTTTATTAAACCTTGCTTATAAAGTTTTGTAAACATTTTTTCTGAAATAAACTCCTTATCATCATAACACTTACCTTTTAGACCTTTTTGATAACCATTGCTTCAAATGCAATTCTGTCATCAACATTACCTTTGGTAATTTTAACAGCAATAATTTCTCCCTTATCATTGATTATCATATGAAGCTTGAATCCAAAAAACCAATCGACAGAACTACGTCCCATTTTTGCAAGATTATTAAAAGTTCTGTTAGAATTAATTCTGATATTTTTACATACTGCAAAATGTGTGGAATCTGCATAATAAATTCCCGTTCTTTTCCCACTTAAGTAATGTAACATCACAATCAATGGCAGAAATAATGAAGGAATAAGCTGAACAAATCTCTCATAACAAGGTGGATTCCTGAACAAATTACCATTAATAATAAAGTTTTGGTAATAAGCTTTTAAATGTTTATATGCACTAAAATGGTAAAAATCATTATTGAGAGTTCTTCACTTAAGGAAAGCTTACCTTCTCTAAATCTTTGCTTATTACTTTTCAGCAATTGATGTTTTACCCATTTCTCATAAATTTTACAAAATTTATCTACTATACAAAATATTGTAGTATATTTACACATGTTATTAAACCTTTATTTTACTCCTTCAGTGCCCTATTTATATAAGGTTTAATAACTCTTGCAACCTTCCTTCCTCTCTATTCCTTATCCATAATCGGGGTTATGTAGCATTGAGAGTATCTAATCTTATATTAGTAATTCTTGACAAAAGGCTAAATATATTGTATAAGTTCAGCACCTTCAGAATGTAATAACAGTATATAGGCTCTAAAGTTTTAGGGGAAATATCTTTTCATAAAATCTTGAAGTGCTTAAGTTTTTTTTTTTGTCCTTAGGGATTTATAATGCTAAGTACCTCATCACGATCGTTTAAAAACAAATTCAGAGTGGCATTTTGGCCTGTGCATAATTACGAACTCGGAAAGTTTATTCCGACGAGTGCCTTAATGTTTTGTATTTTATTTAATCAAAATGTTTTACGAATCTTAAAAGATAGTATTTTAATCTCCGAGATTAGTGCAGAAATAGCAGGTTTTGCTAAAGTTTATTGTGTTACGCCTACCGCTGCTTTATTCGTGATTATTTATGCTAAAATGATTAATCATCTTACCTTTGAAAAGATCTTTTATTATTTAAGTGCATTTTTCATCAGCTTTTTTGTTTTATTTGCCTTTGTAATCTATCCTAATATTCATATTTTTCATGTACATCCTGATAATCTAGCTGACTGGATGGAACGCTATCCTCATTTTAAGTGGTATATCTCATTAGTAGGTAATTGGGGTTATATAGTATATTATAGTCTTGCCGAGCTTTGGCCTAATATTTTTTACGTATTATTATTTTGGCAGTTTGCTAATGAACTTACTACTACCGAAGAAGCAAAAAGATTTTATACTCTCTTTTCGCTATTCGGCAACTCTTCTTTAATATTAGTCGGCTTTTTAATGATGAATCTATCATCGGAAGATACTATTATTAAGAAGTTTATGAGTATTTCGGATAGTAAAATCACTTTAGTTCAAGTATCCACGACAATTGTGGCGATTATTGCTATTGTTTGTTGTTTGTTAGTTAGGTTTATTAGTAAGAACGTTTTCACTAACCCGTTATTTTACGCTAAAGCAAAAAGCGGCAGATCAACTTCAGAACGGATGGGACTGATTAAAAGCTTTAAATATATTGCAAAATCAAAATATTTATGGTTACTTTTAATTTGTTCGGCAACTTTCGGATTTGCTATTAACTTAGTCGAAGCCGTATGGAAAGCAAAAATTAAGGAATTATATCCGACTGTAAATACCTATGCTGAATTTAACAGTCTGTATATACTTTGGACAGGCGTTGCAATAATGGTTATGACCATCATCGGTAATAACGTTATGCGTATGCATAATTGGTTTGTTGCTGCGGTAATTTCACCGGTTATAATAATGGTGACCGGCATTTTGTTTTTTGTACTTATCGTATTTGATCAACAAATTTTATCATTATTTGATGGAGCGATTTTAATGTCACCTCTTGCTCTTGCCGTTTCGATCGGCGGTATTCAAAATATTTTAGCTAAAGGTACTAAATATTCTATATGGGATACTTCAAGAGAAATGTTATATATCCCTCTTGATGAGGAGCTTAAAACCAAAGGCAAAGCTGCAGTTGACGTGATAAGTACGAAAGTTGGCAAATCCTCTAGCGGTCTTGTGCAATCTATTATTTTTACTTTAGTTCCAACTGCTACTTTTACCTCAATCTCACCGATTCTAATGGTGGTATTTACTTTTGTATGCTTAGCGTGGATTTATGCAGTAAGAAAAATATATTTTGAATATCAAAAAATAGCATAATGATATCGACATTGCCCACGTAGTTCAGTTTTCTTGTCATTGCGAGCGACTGTAGGCATTGTTGGATGGATCGATTTTCTATTGTCATCCCGCGACTTGATCGCGGGATCCAGTTTAAAATACTAAACTTATTAGTGCTTTAAGTTGTATTTATGGATACCGTGGTCAAGCCACGGTATGACACCGAATGCGTTTTTTGATCCACGCGGGCAATGCCCTTTTTAGCTAGGAATATTGTAGCATCAACCTATTGATCTACTATGAATCAACTCTCCTAAAGCTTTAGTCTCTATATTATCTAACCCCGATTATGGATAAGAAATACATGGTTTATTAGGTTTAAGTTGGTAAGCAATAAGAGCAGAGAATAGAGAAGTAAAAAAATTAATAGGTGATCGATGTCTGGAAGGAGTAATATTAAAATTCTCTTTTATGTAGCCAAAAATGGTTTCGATAATGAATCTCTTCCTTAAAAGGATTTTATCCAAAAGAGGTAATAAATAGTTTTTCATATCCTTTCTTATTCCGGTAATTTTTATTAAACCTTGCTTATAAAGTTTTGTAAACATTTTTTCTGAAATAAACTCCTTATCATCATAACACTTACCTTTTAGACCTTTTTTGATAACCATTGCTTCAAATGCAATTCTGTCATCAACATTACCTTTGGTAATTTTAACAGCAATAATTTCTCCCTTATCATTGATTATCATATGAAGCTTGAATCCAAAAAACCAATCGACAGAACTACGTCCCATTTTTGCAAGATTATTAAAAGTTCTGTTAGAATTAATTCTGATATTTTTACATACTGCAAAATGTGTGGAATCTGCATAATAAATTCCCGTTCTTTTCCCACTTAAGTAATGTAACATCACAATCAATGGCAGAAATAATGAAGGAATAAGCTGAACAAATCTCTCATAACAAGGTGGATTCCTGAACAAATTACCATTAATAATAAAGTTTTGGTAATAAGCTTTTAAATGTTTATATGCACTAAAATGGTAAAAATCATTATTGAGAGTTCTTCACTTAAGGAAAGCTTACCTTCTCTAAATCTTTGCTTATTACTTTTCAGCAATTGATGTTTTACCCATTTCTCATAAATTTTACAAAATTTATCTACTATACAAAATATTGTAGTATATTTACACATGTTATTAAACCTTTATTTTATTCCTTCAGTGCCCTATTTATATAAGGTTTAATAACTCTTGCAACCTTCCTTCCTCTCTATTCCTTATCCATAATCGGGGTTATATAAGAAAATCTCAAAATCCTTTAAGATATTTTCAACATCTTTTAAGATAGGATCAAATTCGTCTTTACTTTGAGAAGAAGGCGAGTTAAATGAAGTTAGGGTAACTTTTTCACTCTTTATAAAATTATGAGGCTGATCCTTAAGTTTAATAGTAACAACTTCGCCTGCTAGAGAGTTCGTATGTCTGTTCTCATTAATTGGGTTTGGATGCGTAATTTCTAGGTTTTTTGGAGTATTATCTTCCTTGTTCTTACTACGGAATGAAAAAATTCTAGATAATGGCATTTGATTTACATTTTATTTAAAAAACGCCATTATAGGGAAATAATTTATATTTAACAAGCAGGATGGTTAATTTTTATAAACTTTTCTATCATTCTAGTAACGGAACATTCTAGCTCAATATCTAATTTTGAATAATCAGAAAAGTTAAACCATTTAAGTTCATTCGATTCGTTATTTTTTATAAAATAATCATTATTTACTGTTTTTAGTAAAAATCGTACATCATAGTGATAATGAGCAGGCTCCTTATGAGTTTGCGGAATATAATGGGTGTCTATATCAAAAATCTCCTTATTTATCGGTTTGATCTCATTAATTCCAGATTCTTCCATAGCTTCTTTAACTGCTACATTTAATATATTACTATCTCCATCACAATGACCGCCTGGTTGAAGGCACTTATCAAGCTTTTTATGGTGCATCAATAAAAATTTAGTTTTATCATTATTAAGTAAAAAAGCCGAAGCTGTGAAATGTCCTATTTGTAAATCTCGGCTAAAAGGGTTTTCATACTCATTTAAAAATTCAAGCATTTTTGTTTTTGTAACAATTTCTTCAGGATATGTGCTACTGTAATTTTGTAGTTTAATATGTAATTCATTCATAATGATAATTTTTTATGTATCGAGCTTCGATATTTAACTCAAATTTCTCTGCTAAGTCAAATGAAAATAATGTCATAAAATTATATTTTCCATGTTTTATGGTAATTATTATTGACAATTAGTTAATACTTAGTTATATATCATACTTCTAAAATTTAATATTAACTAATTAGGTTTATTTTTATTCTTAACAAAATAGTCGATTTATTTAGAAGTGATGATACAAACCCTTGGTATGGGTAAGCTTGCGGTAGTAGGAGCATGTGCTGTTGGAATTTATGTAGTAGTAATTGATCCACCTTTAAAAATTGCTATGGCATGTGCTGCCGGCATAATGGGAACATTGGCTGCAATTAAAGTAGGAGAAGCCTGTTATAATTATTGTATAGAAACAAATACCCAAGAAGGACTTGAATTAGTAGGAGATGGCATACACCTCCATCAAGACTAAACATTTTTAACGAATTTAGAGGACAAACAGACTCTAAATTCGTATTCATTTACCATTCAAACCGTTTTTTAGTCTAATTTTGACTTGTTTTAAAGAACGAAGAGTTGCGTCCGTAACTTCAATTTCAATATTTTCTGAAATATCTATTCTAGTACCGATAGCCGGGACACTACCGACTCTAGTCAATACTAATCCACCTATCGTATCAAACTCATCATCATCACTTTTTAGCTTTTCTCCTATTATTTCTTCAAGCACTTCTACTTCAACACGTGCATTTGAAATAATTGTTGAGTTATTAATAACCTTGAAATTATCGCTATCTAATTGCTGATCATGCTCGTCATCAATTCGTCCTACTATTTCTTCTATAAGATCTTCAATAGTAACTAAACCGTCAGTACCGCCATACTCATCAACAACTATTGCAATATGTGTTCTCTCACGACGCATTTTTGCTAGCAAATCTAATAATTTCATAGAAGGGGCTGCAATTATATGCTTACGTATAAGCTTTTTTAAACGACCGTTTTGCTTTGTAGCCAATGCTTTAAATAAATCCTTGATATGAATGAACCCTACTACATTGTCCAAAGTACCGTCATATATAAGAGTTCGTGTATGTGGGACTTCTAACTTAATAGACTCACTTAATTCTTCTAGATTCGTAGTTAATTTTATTGCCGCAATATCGGAACGCGGTACCATTATATCTTCAATAGTTTTATCTTCTAGCTTCAATAAATTAGCTAAAATATTACGCTCGTCTAAAGTCATTTTTTGGCTATTAATTTTAAGGCGTTTTATGACACCAAAAAAATTATCAGGCGTTTTTGTTTTTCTAAAAAAATTTTTTATCGGAGAGAATAATTTTCGTACAGTAAAAATTAACTTATTATTTTGATTTTTTTTACTAGAATCTTCTTTTTTTGAAGATTTTAACATAAATTTTTTTATTTAGTTAATAAGGGGAAGAAATACCGAAATATGATAATATTTCAATTTCTAGATTTTCCATAATATTTGCTTCTGTGTCATTTTGATGATCAAACCCAATTAAGTGTAAAATACTATGTATTAAAAGATGAATAAAATGATTCTCAAAAGTTTTTTGTTGCTCACACGATTCATTATATATTACCTCATAACAAAATGCTATATCACCTAAATGCATATAATCAGAGTCACCTAAAAATTCAAGTTTAGAATATAAATCCTGCCAATTTAATTCGTTGCTTGGAAAAGAAAGAACGTTAGTAGCTTTTTCTAAATTACGAAATTGTTTGTTTAAGGTCAATATTTCTGCAGTATTTGTTAGTAAAATTGATAATTCAAATTGTTTTATTTTACTAAAATTATCAAATCGCAATAAAACATTTTGAGTTATTTTTTTGATTAAACTCTTATTTATCTGCTTATGCTCACACCATTTATTGTAGTTTCTTACAATTTCTACGTTTATCATTTTTTATTTTTTAAGCTTTGTTTCATGACTTGTTTTTTCGTCATTGCGAGCGACTAAAGGCATTATTGCGTGGACCGATAAAATCCGCTGTGTCAAGCCACGGGATGACAGAGGTGAAATTGATCCACGCAACAAAGCCTCCTCGCAATGACGCTGCTGATAATTCTCTTTTAATTTTTGAAAATCCTCATCGGCATGGTATGAAGAACGGGTTAGCGGGCTTGCCGAAACCATCAAGAATCCTTTTGTTTTTGCTACTCGCTCTAGATATTTAAACTCTTCCGGAGTAACATATTTTGCGACCTCAGCATGATTTTTGGTAGGCTGCAGATACTGCCCGATAGTTAGGAAATCAACCTTTGCTTCCCTTAAATCATCCATAACCTGTACTACTTCATTTATTTCTTCCCCAAACCCTACCATCATACCGGATTTTGTAAAAATTTCAGGAGATAATTTTTTGATATTATGAAGTAAGCTTAAAGAATTATAATATCTAGCCCCCGGTCTAATCGTTTTATATAAAGACGGGACTGTTTCGACATTATGGTTAAAGACGTCAGGTTTTGCGTTTGCTATTATTTCAGCTGCTCCTTCTTTTCTTAAAAAATCGGGTGTTAGAATCTCGATAGTAGTATTTGGCGATGATTTTCGTATTTCGCTAATACACTCCGCAAAATGTGAAGCTCCGCCGTCCTCAAGATCATCACGATCGACGGAAGTAATTACTACATGCTTAAGATTTAACTTTTGTACCGCCTCCGCTAACCTTTGCGGTTCGTGCGGGTCAAGTAAATCCGGTCTACCCGTTTTGACATTACAAAACCTACAAGCTCTAGTACAAACCGAACCTAAAATCATCACGGTTGCATGTCTTTTTGACCAGCATTCACCGATATTAGGACAAGTAGCTTCCTCGCACACAGTATTTAATCTCAGATTTTTTATTAAATCTTTTGTATTATAGTACTCTGTAGAATTAGGAGCTTTTACTTTTATCCAATCAGGTCGTTTATTTAAATTAGCCATAAAACGGAAATAATTTAATTAATTTTGTCACTTCATTTAATACTTTCTGCTCAAGCTCACTATTATCTTCATTATTTTTTAAGCCGTCTAAAATATCTACTACCATATGACCGACTAATACAAAATCCTTTTCTTTAAAGCCTCTAGTAGTACATGCGGGAGTACCAAGGCGAATACCTGAAGTGATAAAAGGCGAAGCTTCATCAAACGGAATAGCATTCTTATTACACGTAATCCCTGCTCTATCCAAAGAATTTGCGGCAAGCTTACCCGTGATTCCGTCTTTACGTAAATCCACTAAAACAATATGATTATCGGTACCACCTGTTAATATATCATATCCCCTTTCTTGCAAGCTACTTGCTAAAGCTTTAGCGTTACTTATTACCTGCTGAATATAACTTTTATATTCAGGCTGCAAATTTTCTAAAAAAGCTACGGCTTTTGCAGCGATTATATGCATTAACGGACCACCTTGTAGTCCTGGAAATAATGCAAAATTTATCTTTTTGCCTATTTCTTCATCGTTAGATAAAATTAAACCACCTCGCGGTCCTCTAAGTGTTTTGTGAGTGGTAGAGGTAACAATATGAGCGTAAGGAATAGGGCTTTGATGCTCGCCTGTGGCAACAAGTCCTGCAATATGAGCAATATCTGCCATACAATATGCTCCAACTTTATCCGCTATTTCTCTAAATCTTGCAAAATCAATATTACGAGGATAGGCAGAGAAACCAGCTATAAGTAATTTTGGTTTATGTAAATCCACTAAACGTTCAATCTCATCATAATCGATTAAATAAGTCTCTTTATTTACGCTATAAGAAACGGCGTTAAACCATTTACTGGACATATTAGGGGCTGCACCGTGTGTTAGATGTCCGCCGCTATCTAAGGACATACCAAGAATTGTATCGCCCGGCTGTAATAAAGCAAGATATACAGCCTGATTTGCTTGTGAGCCTGAATGAGGTTGCACATTTGCATATTTACAGTTAAAGAGTTTTTTTACTCGCTCTATAGCTAAATTTTCAGCTTTATCTACTTCCTCGCAACCGTTATAGAAACGCTTACCTGAATACCCTTCCGCATATTTATTAGTCAGAATAGACCCCTGAGCTTCAAGCACAGCAGGACTTACAAAATTTTCTGATGCAATAAGCTCGATTACGCTACTTTGACGTAGCTTTTCATGCCTTATTATTTCATCAATCTCTTTATCCGTTTCATGTAAATTATTATTAAAAATATTCATTCATCCTCATATGGTTTGGTTTTGTTGCATGCCTCAACGCTCTCATTGTCATACCGTGGTCAAGCCACGGTATGACATGTGTTTATAAAATAAATCGCAATCTCAAGCCCCCGTCCATCTATTGAATGAGCAAGAGACGTTAATTTATGTCCGCTATGCTCTATATGAAGCTTAGATAAATAGTTTGAAGCATTATACATCTCACTAACACCGACCACTTCATCTAATTCCCCATGAATCAAGCATATAGGAGTAAGCTTATTATTAACTTCCATAGGCGGAATTAATGCTCCCGAAAAACCTATAGTACAAAAAAACGGTTCTCGCTGAATCAGAGTTAAATATAGACCAATCATAGTACCTTGAGAAAAACCGATAATGATAGTATCTTTGTTAGTTAGATTTAGCTCTTCTTGTTTTTGTTTTATTATATCCTCAAGTTTAGAAACATTATTTGCAATTAGCTTTGCTATAATATGCGGGCTACGATCTTGTAAACTAAACCATTGTCTACCGTAAGGCATCATATCATAAGCCTCGATGCCGTGCGGGGAAATAAAATGACAGTCAGGTAAATCGTTTTTAATATAAGGCACAAGTCCTATAAGATCGTGTCCATCCGAACCGACACCGTGCAGTAATACTACTAGCTTCTTTGCCGGCTGCTCTTTACTTTCTACTTCTGGATATTCTAAATATTTGTTCATGGTTTTTTATAAAGCTTGTCATCCCGTGGCTTGTCCACGGGATGATATCTCAACCTTTCAACATCTTCTCAAGTTCGCCGCTTTGATATAACTCTCTAGCAATATCACACCCACCGACTAATTCTCCGTTAATGTATAATTGGGGGAATGTCGGCCAGTCGCTAAATTTTTTTAAATCTTCACGTAATTCAGCATCAAAAAGTACATTAATATCACGAAATTCTACACCTAATTTATTCAAAATAGCTACTACGGTTTCTGAAAATCCGCATGCAGGCGACTCTTTAGTACCTTTCATGAACAATACTACTTTATTGTTTTTTATTTCATTTTTTATAAATTCAAAATTTTTATTTTCTAGCATTTTAAGACTCAATAATTTATCTTCTAGGTTCTGTAAGCATTTCTAAAAAGATTTAATTTTAGTTATTTTTTGCTGCAAATTATAAGATTTTTTGGAAATAGGTATACTATACCTACAAAAATCTTATTAATTTTCGCTAAAAAATATCTTAAAATAGTAAATTAATTAGAAATGCTTACAGAACCTAGAATACACTTTCTATAGCAATATATGCAAGCACAAATAGTTAATAAAATTTTTGAGATTTTTAGCAAGAATAATCCAAATCCGAAAACCGAATTAATATATAAGAATGATTTTACCTTATTAGTAGCGGTAATATTATCTGCTCAAGCCACCGATATATCGGTAAATTTAGCGACTAAAACTTTATTTGAAACTTACGATACACCGGAAAAAATTCTAGAACTCGGTGAAGAAGGGCTTAAAAAATATATAAAATCTATCGGACTATTTAACAGCAAAGCAAAAAATATTATCGCATTATGTAAAATATTGATAAGCAATTATCAAGCTTCAGTACCAAATGATTTTAAGGAATTAGTTAAACTACCGGGCGTTGGCAGAAAAACTGCTAATGTTGTACTAAACTGCTTATTCGGTATGCCGACAATGGCAGTTGATACGCATGTGTTTAGAGTAGCCAAAAGGATTGGGCTTGCTAAAGGTAATAGTCCTGAAATATTAGAAAAAGAGCTACTGCAGATTATCGATGAGAAATGGCTAACGCATGCCCATCACTGGTTAATTCTGCACGGCAGATATATTTGTAAAGCCCGAAAACCCGATTGCGATATCTGCCCTATTAAAGAGTATTGTGAGTATTATATTAATGCATTTTCAAGTTGACAATTTCTTGCTTACTTCATAATATCTAAGCTCAATTTGATAAAGGTAAAATTTATGCGTTCAGCACTTATACTTATAACTTCTATATTAGTAGCTGTAGCTTTCTTAACAAGTGCTTGTAATACAATGCAAGGTGCAGGTCAAGATATGCATGCATCCGGTAAAAAACTTGAAGATTCGGTAGAAAAAAATAAGCCTAAAAAAGGTTGCGGCTGTCATTAGTACGCTTGCTGTGTGTTGTTAATTGTCACCCCGTGGCTTGACCACGGGGTCTAGCTTAAAATACTAACTAATAATTATTAGTATTTTAATATTGTCTTTCTGGATACCGTGGTTAAGCCACAGGGTGACAGTGGTGGAATTGATTCACACAATAACGTAAGCAAGTTACTCTACTTACTTTCATTCACCAATCTATATATTTCTTTTTTACTATAAACATCTTTGAATTTGTCATAAGCAAGTTCGGTAGTGGTTTTGCTACTTAAGTTTTTACTTAAGCAAAGTTCTATAAATTTTTCTAAATTTTTTTGTTGGTTTTGTTCTTGTATATTTCCTGAAATCAATAATACTATTTCACCTTTTAAAATATTATTTTGATAGAACTCTATTATTTCATCTATATTTCCTGTTTTTGTTTCTTGATATAGCTTAGTTAACTCACGAACTACACATATTTCTCGATTCCCCAGTATTTCTTTAGCTACCGATAAGGTATTTATCAAGCGAGGGGCTATTTCAAAAAAAATCAAAGTAGCCTTAAGATTTACTAGTTCAGAAAAAATCTTTTTTTTACTTTCTATAGTTTTAGGTAAAAACCCGTGAAATAAAAATCGATCAGTAGGAAGAGCTGATAAAGTTAGAGCAGTAACCGGTGCAGATACCCCTGGTACTACGTCTACATGACAATTAAGATTGCGTATATCTCTAACTAACTTATAGCCAGGATCGGAAATTAAAGGAGTCCCTGCATCAGAAATTAAACTTACTATATTACCCGATTTTATTAAACTTATAATATTTTCTCTATCTTTCTCGTCACTATGATCATTATAAATTTGTAATTTTGTATGAATGTCATGTTTTGCTAGCAATTTTTGTGATATTCTAGTATCTTCACATAAAATAATATCTGAGTTTTTTAGAGTCGATATAGCACGAAGCGTTATATCTTCAAAATTACCGATTGGTGTTGAAACAATATATAATCCCGGTTTTAAAGACATCTTTCCAAACTTCACTTTTAGAGGTAATTTAAACGTCGATCCGGTACTCGCATCCTCACGTATGTCTTCCGTGTCTCCTTTAAATTCCTCTCTATAAGCTGGTCTAGAAAGATGTCTAATCATAATTTTAAAATTTTAAGTAATATTATGGCTAGTATAAAACATAAACTACGAATCGTTCTATCATTTTTTTGTTTGATATATTTAACATCCTGTCAAACTCCTAAAGAAGAACCTATAATTTTTCCTAAAAAAGAACAAAAAGAAATTGAGATTGCAATTTTAATGCCAAATCAGGGTCCTGATAGTATTGTCGGGAAACAATATAAAGATTTAATTAAAATGGGACTTAACGACGGAATCAAATCTTACATACATGTTACTTCTTACGACGGTTCAGACGAAAAAAACGTTTTAGCCGCTATGGATAAAATAGTAGCACGTAAAACTAAGATTATTTTAGGTCCTCTATATTCTAACTTTACCTCTCTAATAGCCGAAAAAGCAAAGGCAAATGATATTATTATAATAACTATGTCAAATAATCCGGCTCTTGCAGAAGATAAATTATTTGTATTCGGTCATGCACCTTTAAAACAACTGATACGCATCATCAATTATTACGCAAGTAACGAACATAAAGATTTTATGGCATTATTACCTAAAGGGAAGCATTCGCAAACTATTAGTCAAGTAATGCAAAATATATTGATTCAGAAAAATGCATCATTATCACGCACTGAATTTTATGAGGATAATCCTGAATCTATAGCAAAAGCCGCAAGAAATATTTCAGACAATACCGATATTATAAATGAACGTATCGACACGACAAAACCGGTTATTTATCTATCAGATGATCCAAAAAATTTAAACCTACTCGCTGATAGTATTCGTAAATATAATTTAGATAAAAAAGCTATTTTAATCGGTGATAATCGTATTGATATCGATTACCCTGAAAATATCGATATTAGCTTTACCGGCTCTTTAAATTTACTCAATAGCAACGTTCCAGATAGGGCAAAAGACTTAGGTATTAACCATATGGGTTTCATGCATCTCCTTTCTTATGATTTAGGACGTATGACTGCAAACTATATAGGCAATGAATTTGCATCCGAAAGGTTTCTAAATAGAATAAACAGTAGACAACCTTATATAGGTTTATCCAGTAATATTCATTTCATCGATGGAGTAGCTCAGAGACGATATGATATTATTAGGAAAGAGAATGGTGTATATTCTACTGTTTCAGGGGATTAGGGCGTTGCCTGCGTAGATACCTGAGTCGTCATTGCGAGCAGCCGTAGGCTGCGTGGCAATCTCATAAAATAATAACACACTCCTGAGATTGCTTCGTCAATTGCTATGCAATTTCCTCGCAATGACGGATTTGGTATCCACGCAGGCGATGACATCGAGTTAATTATTTGTTTTTATCATTATCACTACCGTCGCCTTTCATGCCGTCTTTAAAAGCTTTAAGACCTTTGGCAAGATCGGACATGACTTGCGGTAATTTGCCGGCACCGAATAATACAAAAATAATTAATAAAACTATTAATAAATGGCTAAAGCTCATTCCCATGATATTTTTGCTGTATAAGTTAAAATTTTATTATATAAGATATTATAGCTCTAATCTAGGATAAAATAATTAAAGAAATGTTTACTAAAAAACAATTTTCAGAATTTTTTGCTACTTTTTTTTATATCGGAAAAATAAAATACTGCCCAGGCACTTTTGGGTCGATTGCTGCTTTTCCTTTAAGTTACTTCTTAATATATTTTATTGTTAATAACAAAATAATAATTCCTTTCTCAAGTCTTACTCTCGGTGAAGCTCAACTTATCAGTATATTTATTATAAGCTTTAGCATATGTTTGATACTCTTAATACTCGGCACTTATTTTATTAAAATATATTTAAATTATACAAATTCAGAAGACCCTAAAGAAGTGGTAATTGATGAAGTAGTAGGGCAAATGCTAACTATCGTTTTAGTATTTTTTTCCGCTTTATTTGCTAATGAATCACATTTAATTAAATATTTTAGTCCGCTAACAATAAATATTATATTACTTTTCATATTACCTTTTTGTCTATTCCGATTTTTTGATATAGTAAAGCCCTGGCCTATTAATTGGTTTGACAAAAATATTAAGGGCAGTATCGGCATTATGCTTGATGATTTGTTAGCCGCAATATTTGCTGCGGTAACTCAATACGCAATTATATTTGTGTTAATAGATATTCGACAATAGATTTGCTATTAAAAAAGATCATTGACTAATTTCTAATATAATAATATGATACGATAAATATTTATAAATTTTTAAAGAGATAGTTTTCATGTTCGCAGTTATAAAAGCAGGTGGAAAACAATATAAAGTAGACAGAAATAGTATTATTAAAGTCGAAAAAATTGATGGAGAACTTGGCTCTAAAATTCAGTTTGATCAAATTTTAATGATTGGCGAATACTCAAAGCCTTCTTTTATTGGTACTCCAATAGTTAAAGGGGCTGTCGTTACGGCTGAAATTACTAACCAACTTAAAGATAATAAAATTATAGTCTTTAAGAAAAAGCGTAGAAAAAATTATCGTCGTAAAGCCGGTCATCGTCAAGAATTGACGGAATTAAAAATATTAGATATTACCAAACAATAATAATAACTTAAAAGGAATTATAAAATGGCAACCAAAAAAGCCGGTGGTAGTTCTAGGAACGGAAGAGACTCGGCCGGTCGAAGGCTGGGAGTTAAAAAAGCCGATGGACAATATGTAATACCCGGTAATATTATAGTTAGACAACGCGGTACAAAAATTCATCCTGGAACGAATGTAGGGCTTGGCAAAGATCATACAATATTTGCTTTGATAGAAGGTAAAGTAGAATTTTTAACTAAGCGAAATCATAAAATCGTGAATGTTAAAGAAATTGCAAGTGCTTAAGTATTGCGGTTTGATCTACTAGTGTTACGTGGAACGAAAAATGCTTTTTATGGCATTGTTGCGTGGATTGGTAAAATCCACTGTGTCACTCCGTGGCTTGACCACGGGGTCCATAAAAACAATTTAAAATACTAATATTATTAGTGTTTTAAATTGAATACCATGGTCAAGCCACGGTATGACACCGAGTGTGTTTTTCAATCCACGCAACAATGCCAAGCGAGACGACAGGCGGAAATTAATTATATAACATAATATTCAGGCTTCCTTTACTTATGGCCTTAATAATTCAAAAGTTCGGTGGCACTTCCGTTGCAAATATTGATAGAATAAAAAAAATCGTTCCTATCATAAAAGCCGAAATAGCTAAAAATAACCAAGTAATTGTAGTAGTTTCGGCTATGGCAGGTGTTACTAATCAACTTGTCACATTGTGTAATGAAGTATCAAGCCTTAACAACATTTCTCAACTTGCAGAATATGATGTAGCACTTTCTAGCGGCGAAATAGTCACTGCTTCATTACTTGCATTAGCTCTTCAAGAAGAAGACATAAAGGCACGATCATTTCTAGCTTGGCAATTACCGATTCTCACCGATAATAATCATAGTAAAGCTTTAGTAGAATCAATTACTACAGATTTACTAGAAAAATATTTACAGTTAAATACCGTCCCTATAATAGCCGGTTTTCAAGGAACTAACAAATCCAATAGGTTAACCACTTTGGGCAGAGGAGGATCCGATACTACTGCCGCCTTAATCGCTGCAGCTATGAAAGCCGATAGATGTGATATTTATACCGATGTAGAGGGAATATTTACTGCTGATCCAAGAATTATCCCAAATGCCAAGAAGATAAAAGAAATAGATTTTTTAGAAATGTTAGAACTAGCATCAAGTGGAGCAAAAGTACTACACTCTAGAGCCGTAGAGTTAGTAATGCGGTATAAAATAGATATGCTTGTTCTTTCAACATTTTCACCGAATACAGAAGGTACGTTAATTACTTCAAAGGATAAAAATATGGAGAATGGAATTATTAACAGCATTACTTCTAATAAAAATTTATTAAAAATATCTGTAAAGAGCATTTCTTTAAGTTTTTTGCAAGTTGCAAATATGATTACACAAAATAATAATCATATTGAGTTTATGCAAGAGATAAAAAATAATGAAGAATATAGTTTTATTACAAATTTAACCGATAAAAATAATTTACAAGCTTTACTTACTAATTTAAAAGATGATAAGCAGATACAAGATTTTACTTTTGATACCGAAATTGCTACAATCTCTCTTATTGGTTATGGGATTAAAAATGATTGTAAATTACTTGAAACGATATTATCAAAGTTAACGAAAGATAATATAAATGTTAACATGATACAATTATCAGAAGTTAAAATTACCTTATTAATAAATGATCAAGATGCAGAAAAAACAATTTTTAATTTATATAATCTTTTTAAAATATCTTAGATTCTGCATCTGAAATTTAATTTATAGTAAAAGAAGTTGAATTATGTTCAATTTATAGGAAATATTTTATATTAAAATTATAAGATTTTAAAAAGACATGGCTCCTATTACAGAAAAATTTTATAATTTGTGACAAAAAAAGTTAAAATAGATTAATTTAAATTTCATATATAAAACCTAAATACTTAATTAACTAACCCCGATTATGGATAAGGAATAGAGAGGAAGGAAGGTTGCAAGAGTTATTAAACCTTATATAAATAGGGCACTGAAGGAATAAAATAAAGGTTTAATAACATGTGTAAATATACTACAATATTTTGTATAGTAGATAAATTTTGTAAAATTTATGAGAAATGGGTAAAACATCAATTGCTGAAAAGTAATAAGCAAAGATTTAGAGAAGGTAAGCTTTCCTTAAGTGAAGAACTCTCAATAATGATTTTTACCATTTTAGTGCATATAAACATTTAAAAGCTTATTACCAAAACTTTATTATTAATGGTAATTTGTTCAGGAATCCACCTTGTTATGAGAGATTTGTTCAGCTTATTCCTTCATTATTTCTGCCATTGATTGTGATGTTACATTACTTAAGTGGGAAAAGAACGGGAATTTATTATGCAGATTCCACACATTTTGCAGTATGTAAAAATATCAGAATTAATTCTAACAGAACTTTTAATAATCTTGCAAAAATGGGACGTAGTTCTGTCGATTGGTTTTTTGGATTCAAGCTTCATATGATAATCAATGATAAGGGAGAAATTATTGCTGTTAAAATTACCAAAGGTAATGTTGATGACAGAATTGCATTTGAAGCAATGGTTATCAAAAAGGTCTAAAAGGTAAGTGTTATGATGATAAGGGGTTTATTTCAGAAAAAATGTTTACAAAACTTTATAAGCAAGGTTTAATAAAAATTACCGGAATAAGAAAGGATATGAAAAACTATTTATTACCTCTTTTGGATAAAATCCTTTTAAGGAAGAGATTCATTATCGAAACCATTTTTGGCTACATAAAAGAGAATTTTAATATTACTCCTTCCAGACATCGATCACCTATTAATTTCTTTACTTCTCTATTCTCTGCTCTTATTGCTTACCAACTTAAACCTAATAAACCATGTATTTCTTATCCATAATCGGGGTTAGATAGTAATAAACTGCAGGAATATTTTGACCTTTATAATAATTATACAAAAACACATAATTTAGGTAATAAATATTTAAAATCCGGTAAAATAGTAATGCAAACAGAGTATTATAGGGTGTTGTATTACTCGGCGTCATCCCGTGGACAAGCCACGGGATGACACGCATATTTTCCTAATCATCCCTTCTATCTTCAACTCACCGGAAATATTTTTTTTAGCTCGTGACAAAAGTTTTATTGAAAATTTGAGAAGTTACGGTGAAGTTTATTTAATAGATTGGCTAGAGATTGAGGAACCTAAATATTTACTAGACGACTATGTGTATAAAATAATCGAAGTAATAGATAGTTTGAAAATTAAAGACATTAATTTAATAGGTCATTGTATCGGCGGTAACCTTGCGATAGCTACAAACGTACTTATGCCTAAATTTATAAAAACTCTAACTTTACTTACCTGCCCGTGGGATTTTTCTCATTTTTTCTATATAAGAATGTTGCATCGATATTTAAAACTAGATAGTGGCATAGAAAATTTACCGATAATTCCTAAAGTTCATATTCAAATTTTATTTTTTCTTTTATTCCCTGATTATTTTAATGCTAAATTAAAAAAATTTTTCTCTATAACTTCCGATAAGGAGCAAGAATTAGCATTTAGAATAGAGAATTGGCTTATGTCAGGGAATAATATATCTAAAGGTGTTTATAATCAAATCATACAAAATATATTAGATGAAAATATGTTTATAAATCTTAAATGGAAAATCGATAATTTTATTATTGATCCGAGTTTAATTCATTGTCCTGTATATATAGTAGCAGCAGAAGATGATCAAATAGTACCTAAATCTTCCATTTTACCTTTGCAAAAATTATTAAAAAACTCTAAGCTTATAAATGTAACAGGCGGACATATTAGTTATTTAATAAATGATAAACTAGATAAATTATTTAAGGAGTACACATTATGACAAAACCGGTTTATATAACTTATGCGAAAAGGACTGCTTTCGGCTCGTTTATGGGTAGCCTTAGTACAACAGCTGCACCTATGCTTGCTGCTCATTTAATAAAGGATATAATGCAAAACAGCAAAATCGATCCAGCTTTAGTAGGTGAGGTAATCCTTGGACAGGTAATAACAGGCGGTAGTGGACAGAATCCGGCAAGGCAAACTCTGATTCATGCGGGAATACCGAAAGAAGTGCCAGGCTATACGATTAATAAAGTATGCGGCTCAGGTCTTAAAAGCGTAGCACTTGCATCAAATTCAATTATGACGGGTGATAATGAAATAGTTATAGCAGGTGGGCAGGAGAATATGTCGCTCGGTATGCACGGTAGCTATATCAGAGCAGGAGCTAAATTCGGCGATATTAAAATGGTTGATCTAATGCAGTATGACGGATTAACCGATGTATTTTCAGGAGTATTTATGGGTATTACTGCCGAAAATATCTCGAAACAGTTTAATATTAGCAGACAAGAGCAGGACGAGTTTGCCTTAAGCTCTCACAAGAAAGTGGCTAAAGCACAGCTAGTAGGAATTTTTAAAGATGAAATCTTACCTATCGAAGTAACGATTAAAAAAACTACTAGTTTGTTTGATCATGATGAAACAGTAAGACCTGATACCAGCCTTGAAATTCTGAGTAAATTACGTCCTGCTTTTGATAAAAACGGTGTAGTTACGGCGGGTAATGCTTCCTCTATTAGTGACGGTGCGGCATGTCTTATGGTAGTTTCCGAAGAAGCTTTGAAAAAGCATAATTTAACGCCGCTAGCTCGTATTGTTTCTTATGCTTCAGCCGGTGTTGACCCAAGCATTATGGGTACTGCCCCTGTTCCTGCATCCAAAAAAGCTTTAAGTAAAGCAGGTTGGAGCGTTAATGATCTGGAAGTTATCGAGGTTAATGAGGCGTTTGCTGCCCAAAGTATTTATGTAAACCGTGAAATGAAATGGGATATGGATAAGGTTAATGTTAACGGCGGAGCAATAGCAATCGGTCATCCGATCGGTGCAAGCGGTGGGCGTGTACTTATTACTTTAATACACAGTTTACGAAGAGCTAAAGCTAAAAAAGGCTTAGTTACTTTATGTATCGGTGGCGGTATGGGTATGGCTATGTGTGTTGAAGCGGTTTAAATGTGCATTTGATTATATAGGCATTAATTGCTTTATTTGCTAAAGAAGAAGGTTGTATTTATCTGAATTAACTACAGTTCATTGTAATATATATCTGATCTAATATCTCTACAACCTAATAATGCATCATTACAATGTGTTATTGTATTTATAAACTCATGAAAGGTAGAAAAATTAGAGAATGCCTCCGGTTCATAACACTCCCAATAATTTTCTGCTTCTTATATTATTACAAACACGCTTTAGCGTTTGACCAAAATATTTAGGAATATTCCCTAAATTTTTTGCCCAACTCCATACCATAACCGATTGTTTTATAGCCTGCAGGGCAGTAATAGGAAGTTAGACGTAAACCCTCAAATTGTTTAACTAAATCAGTCATAATTTAATCCTTTAAATAATATCTCAACTTACAATAATTATTATCTAACCCCGATTATGGATAAGGAATAGAGAGGAAGGAAGGTTGCAAGAGTTATTAAACCTTATATAAATAGGGCACTGAAGGAGTAAAATAAAGGTTTAATAACATGTGTAAATATACTACAATATTTTGTATAGTAGATAAATTTTGTAAAATTTATGAGAAATGGGTAAAACATCAATTGCTGAAAAGTAATAAGCAAAGATTTAGAGAAGGTAAGCTTTCCTTAAGTGAAGAACTCTCAATAATGATTTTTACCATTTTAGTGCATATAAACATTTAAAAGCTTATTACCAAAACTTTATTATTAATGGTAATTTGTTCAGGAATCCACCTTGTTATGAGAGATTTGTTCAGCTTATTCCTTCATTATTTCTGCCATTGATTGTGATGTTACATTACTTAAGTGGGAAAAGAACGGGAATTTATTATGCAGATTCCACACATTTTGCAGTATGTAAAAATATCAGAATTAATTCTAACAGAACTTTTAATAATCTTGCAAAAATGGGACGTAGTTCTGTCGATTGGTTTTTTGGATTCAAGCTTCATATGATAATCAATGATAAGGGAGAAATTATTGCTGTTAAAATTACCAAAGGTAATGTTGATGACAGAATTGCATTTGAAGCAATGGTTATCAAAAAGGTCTAAAAGGTAAGTGTTATGATGATAAGGGGTTTATTTCAGAAAAAATGTTTACAAAACTTTATAAGCAAGGTTTAATAAAAATTACCGGAATAAGAAAGGATATGAAAAACTATTTATTACCTCTTTTGGATAAAATCCTTTTAAGGAAGAGATTCATTATCGAAACCATTTTTGGCTACATAAAAGAGAATTTTAATTGTACAAGTTACGACTTAATCTGACAGAGTTGAGTAATCAGGCAGCTTGATGGGCAATCATCAAATTGTCTGATATTCTCTCTATATTACCAATATTTTTATCTATATTACCAATATTACCAATATTTTTATCTTTAGCAATATAAAGTGAATCTGTAAAAGATTGCATTGGTGTTTTACCAAAGCAATGTTTACCGGAATGAGGTCTTGCATTATTGTAACTCACAAGCCAGTTATCTATATCTGTTTGCAATTCATCAAGTGAATTATAAAATTTTTTGCGGAATAGAATGTGATAGCACTCTTCCTGCATAGTTTTATGGAAACGCTCACAGATACCGTTGGTTTGAGGACTATATGCTTTAGTTTTGGAATGATCGATATTCTCAATGCCAAGATATAGTTGGTAAGCATGGTTTTCTGGTTTTCCACAATATTCCGTACCTCTATCAGTTAATATTCTAAGCAGAGGGATATCATGGTTTGCAAAGAATGGAATAACCTTATCATTTAAGTGGTCTGCAGCTGTAATAGCCGTCTTTTCGGTATAGAGTTTACAAATAGCTACTCCTCAATAGGTATCGACAAAAGTTTGCTGATAAATACGGCCTATGCCTTTAATATTACCAACATAGTAAGTATCTTGTGAACCAAGGTAGCCAGGGTGCATAGTTTCTATTTCACCACTAGCTTCACGTTGGTTTTTAACTTTTTCAAGAACAGCAAGTTGATTATCACTTAAAACAATACCATCATTTGCTACTTTAGTCTCTAGAGCTTTTAGACGTTTTTTGAAACTTTCTAAATCATGACGTAACCACACAGATCTAACTCCGCCACCAGAAATGATTATCCCACTCTTGCGTAATTCATTAGCAGCACGTTCCTGACCAAATGCTGGAAATTCAACAGCTATATTAACTACAGCATCCTCTATATTTGCGGGCACACGATTCTTAATGCAAGCTTTACGTCTAGTCATCTCATATAGAGCTTCCCCCCTCCCCACCTTGATCATGGAGCTCTTTGTAACGATAAAATGTATCCCTGCTATAACCCATTACTTTGCAAGCTTGTGATACATTCCCTAATTGTTCAGCGAGTTTTAATAAACCGATTCTTGGCTTTATGATTTTTTCTTGATATGTTGTCATCTGACAGTCTCCTTTTTAGTAGGTTGTTAAAACTTGCCAGGTACTATCTTATCTTTTTTCTTCGTACCCAACAATCCTTAACTGTCAGATCAATTCTTTACTTTTACAAATAATAACATACAACAACTATAAATCCTTACCACCTTCCGCATTTTTTCTAGCTGACGGTGAGAGCATAATGCTTAGCTCTTTTAGAGCTTTATCCTCTACATAGCTTGGGGCGTTCATTAGTAAATCTTCAGCCTGTTGGTTTAAAGGAAACGCAATTATTTCCCTTATATTTGTTGCTTCCGCAAGCAGCATAACGATTCGGTCAATACCGGGGGCTATTCCACCATGTGGTGGAGCTCCAAACTTAAACGCTCTAATCATCCCTCCAAATCTCTTATCAACTTCCTCTTCACTATAACCTGCTATAGAAAATGCTTTATACATAATTTCCGGCTTATGATTTCTAATAGCACCGCTGGAAAGTTCAATACCGTTACAAACAATATCATATTGGTATGCGGTAAGTTCTAATAACTCTTCAGTGGTCTTAGCTTGCTCTAAAGCATCTATTCCGCCCTGCGGCATAGAAAACGGATTATGGCTAAAATCAATTTTTCCTGTTTCTTTATTTAGCTCATAGAATGGAAAATCGGTAATCCAGCAGAATTTAAAACAATCTTTTTCAAGTAAATCAAGCTCTTCACCAAGTCTTATTCTAACCTTACCGACAAGTTTAGCAGCTTTCTCTTTCTTATCGCTAGCGAAAAATACAGCATCACCGTTACTAATGCTAGCTGTAGCTTTTAGACTCTCTAATTGCTGCGGGCTTAAGAATTTTGCTACCGGTCCTTTTGCTTCACCGGTTTCACTAAACTGAATATAGCCGAGTCCACCTGCTCCTTCTGATATCGCAAACTCTATCATTTTATCGAAGAAACTACGAGGTAATGAAGCAGCTTTAGGGGCAGGAATTGCACGAACTATGCTACCTTTTTTAATATTCTCTCTAAAGATTGTAAAATCGGAATCTCTAAATATCTCAGTTACATCGGCAATTATAATAGGATTACGCAAATCAGGCTTATCAGAGCCGTATTTTAGCATAGATTCATTATATGGAATACGAACGAAAGGAGTCTCTGATACTTTCTTATCTGTAAATTTAGTAAATAAATCATACATCACAGGCTCAATAGTACTAAATATGTCTTCCTGTGTAACAAACGACATTTCTACATCTAGCTGATAAAACTCGCCGGGTGATCTATCGGCTCTTGCATCTTCATCCCGAAAACAAGGAGCAATTTGGAAATAACGATCAAAGCCTGAAACCATTAATAACTGCTTGAATTGCTGAGGTGCTTGCGGTAATGCATAGAACTTACCCGGATGCATTCTACTCGGCACTAAGAAATCCCTAGCACCTTCAGGAGAGCTAGCAGTTAAAATCGGTGTCTGAAATTCGGTAAATCCTCTTGCCGTCATCAAATGACGAATATGAGAAATAATTTGTGAGCGGAGTATTATATTATTATGTAATTTCTCACGTCTAAGATCTAAAAAGCGATGTTTAAGCCTCAACTCTTCGGGAGCGTCTTTTTCGTTATTAATAACAAAAGGTAGAGTGTCCGCAGCTGATTCAATAATAAATTCCACAGCTAGCACTTCAACATGACCTGTCGGAAGCGTATTATTAATCGTGTCCTCTGATCTTGCTACAACTGTACCCCTTACCGTAATTACCGACTCATAACGCAAACGACTTGCATCCTCCATAAGCTGAGGGTTTTGATCGGTAAACACGATTTGAGTTATACCGTAATGATCACGTAAATCTATAAAAACTAGATTCCCATGATCTCTTCTTCTATGTACCCAACCGGATAACTTAACTTCTTTTTCTACATCGGATATTTGTAATTCGTTACAATTATGAGTTCTGTATTTATGCATTTTTATTTTTTTATTATACGATTTTCCCTATATTATATAAATAAAATCGCAAATTTTCGCAAATAAAAACTAAAAATTTATCTTGCCAAAGTTTTATCTTGATATTGCAGCAGCTTTTGGCTTTGATGGGAGTTGCTGATAATTTTGTTGTTGAGGTTTTACTTGATTTAACTCACCTTTAATCCATTCATATATTGCTTTCTTAGGATTTTTAATTATCTCTGCAATATTTTCTACTAGATTTATTATTCCTTTAACTAACGATAATACATCTTTTGCTATTTCACCTATAGAATTATTACATGCTTGTAGTTTTTCTTGGTCTTTATTGGACAAATTACTACGTATGTTATTCATTCTTGATTTAAGCTCATCTTGTTCTAGCTCTTCTTTTGTAAAATGTGACTTAAGTTTTCTATCAACAATTTTTTGTTCTTCCGAGGTTAAATTTTTATATTGATCAACAAACTTATTAACTTTTTCTTGTTCTTCCGGTAGTTTTGAAATATTTTCAGCAATATTTGGCATTTGTTTCTCTTATAAAGTTAAAACATTATATATATTTTTTAACTTTATACAAGAAAAACTTTAATAGAAATTAACCTTTGAACGCAACCTTAATACCTAGAAAGTCTAAAAAATTTCGTAATTCTTGACGTGCAAGTACGTGTGAGCTATTAAATGCTCTATCATATTTTGCAGTTTTTAGATCAAGTAATGTTAGACCTTGCAAAAATAATTCCCTATATATTACACGTTCGCTAAATCCTTCTACGAGTTTAAAGTTAATTCTTTTAGTAAGTTTAGCTAATACATTTCCTACGCGTCTTTTATTTAATGCATCAAGATTACTTAAACGATTACGAAGTATTACCCAATCTATACTAATTCTATCACGACTAGCACGCTCCATTTTCTGCTCCCAAATCATTTGACTATATATTGATGGGCTAATAATTTCATCCTTGCTATCGACTTTTGCTATTACGTCTAAATCTAGAAAGCTATCATTAATCGGTGTAATAATTGTATCGGCGTAAGAATGAGCAACTCTTGATAAAGGAGTATGACTGCCTGGGGTATCAATCACTATATAATCGGCATCCTGATTATTTTTGAGTACCTGCTCAAAACTCTTTGCTTGCTCTTCTACTTCGCTTTCCGATATATGAAAATGTTTCGGTACTAATACAGTTTTATCAGGATTTTGTTTATTATATAAATCTCGATTTTTTAAATAATTCGTTAACGAACTTTGACGTGAATCGGTATCTATACTTACTACCGAATAATTTTGATAAAGCAGAGCGATTATTAGATGCATAGAACAGGTAGTTTTACCTGCTCCGCCTTTTTCATTACCTATAACAAATATATAAGGTTTATTTATTGTGTTCATAATTATATTCAGAATAAACAAATAGTAGGTATACTACGAGTAATATGTAATATACGAAGATCAACTTCAAAAAGAGTAATCGGTTCACAAGACGAGGAAGGAGCGTATACTTAATACGTACTGCAGTACTTGTAAAACGACTTAGCCAATTTTTGAAGTTCATCGAGTATATTTTTTGATAAATTTTTCAAGTAATCTAACACCATACCCAACTGCCCCTTTCGGACCAAGTGCTGAAGCTTCATTACTATTTGCAACGCCTGCTATATCTAAATGAGCCCAATCTACTCCATCTTTAATGAAACGTTTAATAAAATGTGCAGCCGTGCAGCTTCCGGCAACTCCCGGTACGTTCCCGATATTTGCCATATCGGCTATGTCGGAGTTAATCATTGCATCGTACTCATCATGAAGCGGCATTCTCCAAAGTTTTTCATTAACTTCTTCCCCTACTTTTATTAACTTATCAGCTAACTCATCATTATTGGAAAAACAACCGGCATATGTATTACCAAGTGCTACGGTTATTGCTCCTGTTAAAGTTGCAATGTCAATCACGCATTTAGGCTTAAATTTTTCTTGTGCATACCAAACAGCATCAGCAAGTACTAAACGCCCTTCTGCATCGGTATTTAAAACTTCGGCAGTTTGCCCTGACATAGTAGTTACTACATCCCCTGGACGCTGTGCATTACCGGACGGCATATTTTCGACAAGCCCTACAACACCGACTATATTTACAGGTAATTTTTGACCGGCAACCGCAATCATGGCACCCACAACTGCTGCAGAACCTCCCATATCGTATCTCATTAAATGCATATTACTTGACGGTTTTAATGAAATACCGCCTGTATCAAAAATCACTCCTTTACCAACCAAAGCAATAGTCGGAGCATCTTTACTGCCACCTTTATATTCCATAACTACTAACTTTGACTCGTTTTGTGAACCTTGCCCCACACCAAGCAATGCTCCCATACCAAGATTTTTCATCTCACGTTCACCGATAACATCAACATCTACTCCTAGCGGTTCAAGTATATCAACTATTCTTTCGGCATAGACTTGCGGAGTTTTAATATTTGACGGTTCATTACTTATATCCCTTGTAAAAAATACTGCCTCAGCAATTAATTTTTTGACTTCAAATAATTTTGCCGCTTCAGTGCTATTATCGGTAAAAATTTCAATTGACTCTACTACGAACTTCTCTGCTTCTTTTAAGGTAGTTCTATATTTATTAAATCTGTAAGAAGCAAGAAACGCACCACTAGCAACTAAAGATGCAAATGTTTGAGATGTAAACCTGCTAATTCTATTTGTAAGTTTTAAGCCGATAGTAGAAATTTTACAACCGGTTGCATGCTGTAAAATTTTGCCGCCTAACTCTTCAATTTTTGCTTCAGTTAATTTTTCTTCATTCCCAAGACTTGTTATTATCAAATATCTAACCTCGCCTGATTTAATGACAGACGGAATAACCTTGATCTGTCCATATTTACCGGTAAATTGCAGTTTATTCTGAATAGTTTTAGAAATTAATCCGTGATGTTGTTGATCAAGTCCTATTAAATTACTATCAAGCTTTAACCGCTCATCAATAAAAACTACTAGACCTTGATTAGTAGATGATTCTTCATTCACAAAGTTTATGTTAAGCATACTTATTCCTTATATTACTTTTGACTTTGGATAATTCTATTTATCTTGATAAAACTTTGCAAGTATTATAATTGATTTAAAACAAAATCTCATTAAATAGCATTTGACAAATGTTAACGTTTTTTATATTTTGTTGACGAATTAGTTAAATTTAAGTAATAATATGCCAGTACATGACATCACTTCTCATTTAATTAAGCAGAAGTATACAATGATTAAAACAGCATGTGAGTTAAACCAAGATATGGGTGAGATTTATAGTCTTACGCCTCATCCAATACGATATACTTGCCTTAACTATTTAAAGTTATTATCTCTACCTATATCGCTAGCATTTTATGTAACAAAGCTTTGTTTTATGGCTAATCCAGTATGGACATGGATCGAGTTTAATATTTTGTGTAAGAAGATGGATCAAGCAATAGCCAAAAAAATATTACACGGCTTACCTGACGAAATAGAAACAGATCAAAATATACCTAAAATTGTCGAGTATGTATTAAAAAAATATGAAAAAAATCCTACATTAACCCCTCTTACTGAACCTACATTTACACAAAAATTTTTAGCAAAGATCGGTAAATATATTCCTGCTTTTTCTAAAATAGTAAAGTTTTGGAATGAAGGAGGAATTAACTATTCTGATGAAATACAAACAAAACGAGAATTAATTGACGTTATTTATAAACAAATTGTTTCTAAAGCTTATGAAGTAGGTAAAAAAGGAGGGAAACTTGAAATAACGGATGTGAAAGCACTTTTCCCAGAGATAAATTTTGAAGAAAAAATCAATGCTGAATCAGAAAATCTTGAAATAGAGAAAGTAGAAGTAAGTAATGAAGAGCCTTTAATTTGTAAATTATCTATTGATCAAAAACACGAAGAAGCTACGATTACTACTAATGCAAATAATGGTATTAACCCATTAGTAAACTTACTCATGTTAAAAGCTTTATATGATGGACTTCATCAAGAAGCACTAAAAACTTATGTTGAACATTGTTTAGCAGAAATTCAGATATCTAAAAATCAAGAAATACTTAAAAACTTCCAATATGAAGATTCTTTAGCAAGATTACAATTATACGGTAATTATAATTATGATAACAATGATACGTATATCTCTGAACAACCAGTATCTTATTTAGGTCAAAACTACGAGCATTTAACAGCACCGATCGCTTGTTATTAAAGCGTCATTCCTGCAAGCGGGAAGTAAGAAAAAGCCTATAAAAAACTTGGTTTTTATAGGCTTTTTTTGTCAATAATGCATAGTAAGGTTATTTTTTGGATTCCTGCTTTCGCAGGAATGACATCGGTATCCACACAACAATACCTTACAAAGATCAAGTTCTATCTAACCCCGATTATAGATAAGAAATACATGGTTTATTAGGTTTAAGTTGGTAAGCAATAAGAGCAGAGAATAGAGAAGTAAAGAAATTAATAGGTGATCGATGTATGAAAGGAGTAATATTAAAATGTACAAGTTACGACTTAATCTGACAGAGTTGAGTAATCAGGCAGCTTGATGGGCAATCATCAAATTGTCTGATATTCTCTCTATATTACCAATATTTTTATCTATATTACCAATATTACCAATATTTTTATCTTTAGCAATATAAAGTGAATCTGTAAAAGATTGCATTGGTGTTTTACCAAAGCAATGTTTACCGGAATGAGGTCTTGCATTATTGTAACTCACAAGCCAGTTATCTATATCTGTTTGCAATTCATCAAGTGAATTATAAAATTTTTTGCGGAATAGAATGTGATAGCACTCTTCCTGCATAGTTTTATGGAAACGCTCACAGATACCGTTGGTTTGAGGACTATATGCTTTAGTTTTGGAATGATCGATATTCTCAATGCCAAGATATAGTTGGTAAGCATGGTTTTCTGGTTTTCCACAATATTCCGTACCTCTATCAGTTAATATTCTAAGCAGAGGGATATCATGGTTTGCAAAGAATGGAATAACCTTATCATTTAAGTGGTCTGCAGCTGTAATAGCCGTCTTTTCGGTATAGAGTTTACAAATAGCTACTCCTCAATAGGTATCGACAAAAGTTTGCTGATAAATACGGCCTATGCCTTTAATATTACCAACATAGTAAGTATCTTGTGAACCAAGGTAGCCAGGGTGCATAGTTTCTATTTCACCACTAGCTTCACGTTGGTTTTTAACTTTTTCAAGAACAGCAAGTTGATTATCACTTAAAACAATACCATCATTTGCTACTTTAGTCTCTAGAGCTTTTAGACGTTTTTTGAAACTTTCTAAATCATGACGTAACCACACAGATCTAACTCCGCCACCAGAAATGATTATCCCACTCTTGCGTAATTCATTAGCAGCACGTTCCTGACCAAATGCTGGAAATTCAACAGCTATATTAACTACAGCATCCTCTATATTTGCGGGCACACGATTCTTAATGCAAGCTTTACGTCTAGTCATCTCATATAGAGCTTCCCCCCTCCCCACCTTGATCATGGAGCTCTTTGTAACGATAAAATGTATCCCTGCTATAACCCATTACTTTGCAAGCTTGTGATACATTCCCTAATTGTTCAGCGAGTTTTAATAAACCGATTCTTGGCTTTATGATTTTTTCTTGATATGTTGTCATCTGACAGTCTCCTTTTTAGTAGGTTGTTAAAACTTGCCAGGTACTATCTTATCTTTTTTCTTCGTACCCAACAATCCTTAACTGTCAGATCAATTCTTTACTTTTACAATTAAACCTTGCTTATAAAGTTTTGTAAACATTTTTTCTGAAATAAACTCCTTATCATCATAACACTTACCTTTTAGACCTTTTTTGATAACCATTGCTTCAAATGCAATTCTGTCATCAACATTACCTTTGGTAATTTTAACAGCAATAATTTCTCCCTTATCATTGATTATCATATGAAGCTTGAATCCAAAAAACCAATCGACAGAACTACGTCCCATTTTTGCAAGATTATTAAAAGTTCTGTTAGAATTAATTCTGATATTTTTACATACTGCAAAATGTGTGGAATCTGCATAATAAATTCCCGTTCTTTTCCCACTTAAGTAATGTAACATCACAATCAATGGCAGAAATAATGAAGGAATAAGCTGAACAAATCTCTCATAACAAGGTGGATTCCTGAACAAATTACCATTAATAATAAAGTTTTGGTAATAAGCTTTTAAATGTTTATATGCACTAAAATGGTAAAAATCATTATTGAGAGTTCTTCACTTAAGGAAAGCTTACCTTCTCTAAATCTTTGCTTATTACTTTTCAGCAATTGATGTTTTACCCATTTCTCATAAATTTTACAAAATTTATCTACTATACAAAATATTGTAGTATATTTACACATGTTATTAAACCTTTATTTTACTCCTTCAGTGCCCTATTTATATAAGGTTTAATAACTCTTGCAACCTTCCTTCCTCTCTATTCCTTATCCATAATCGGGGTTAGATAAGTTATTTATGCATTCTCTTCGTCAAGCTTTACAGCTGCTTTACGCATTTTATCCATAAAGTAACCGGTTCCGGCAGGTACTAATCGTCCAACTATCACGTTTTCTTTTAATCCTCGTAACTTATCTACTTTACCGGCAATAGCTGCTTCAGTTAAAACTCTAGTAGTCTCTTGGAATGATGCCGCAGAGATAAACGATCTAGTTTGCAGAGAAGCTTTAGTAATACCTTGTAATATTAATTGTGCTTCAGCAGGTTTTAAACCGTTTTTAATAGCTTTTTCATTTATCTCATCGAATTCATGTCTATCTATTTTTTCACCTGCTAATAACGTAGTTCCGCCTGAATCCGTAACCTCTACTTTTTGTAACATCTGACGGATAATAACTTCTATGTGCTTATCATCAATCTTTACACCTTGTAGACGATAAACGGCTTGAACCTCCTTAACAATATAATTTGCAAGAACCTCTACGCCCATTACTTTTAAAATATCTTGAAGTACTGGATTACCGTCAATCAATAAATCGCCTTTTTTAACAAAGTCACCTTCGTTAACTACAACATGCTTGCCTTTTGGTACCATATACTCAATAGACATTGTTTCATCAATCGGATGTATAATAATACGTCTCTTAGATTTATAGTCTTTACCGAATTCTACTCTACCGTCAACCTCGGCAATAACTGCGTGATCTTTAGGACGTCTTGCTTCTACAAGCTCGGCAACTCTCGGTAAACCACCGGTAATATCTTTAGTAGTGGTTGATTCTTTCGGTATACGTGCAATGATATCACCTACCGATATTTGTACTCCGTCTTCTACGCTTAAAACTGCTCCAACCGGCAAGTAATATCTAGCTTCTAAACCGTTTGATAAGGTTATAACTTCACCTTTAGCATCTAAAAGCTGTATACGCGGACGTAATTCTGCACCGCGTGAATATTGCTTTGATTCAATAATAACTTTACTCGGTATTCCGGTAGCTTCGTCAGTTACGTCACGAATAGAAATACCCTCAACCATATCTTTGAATAAAACTTTACCTGACTTCTCTGTGATAATCGGTATAGTATAAGGATCCCACTCCGCTAGTTTTTGCGTTTTAATAACCATATCACCGTCATCAACAAGTAATCTAGCACCGTATGAAATTTTATGACGAGCCTTTTCATTACCGTTATTATCAAGCAATAATAATTCACAATTTCGGCTCATAACAATTTTGCGTTCTTCGGAATTAATAACAACGTTACGGCTTATAATTTTCACTTTTGCGTCATAGGAAGCTTCTACGGAAGAAACCTCAGCACCTTTTGTTGCCGCTCCTCCGATATGGAAAGTTCTCATTGTAAGCTGCGTACCCGGTTCACCGATAGACTGAGCAGCAATAACCCCGATTGCTTCACCCTCCGATACTAATGTACCGGTAGCAAGGTCCCTACCGTAACATATGCTACATATACCGGTAGTACTTTCACAGGTTAATACGGATTTTATCATAATTCTGTCGAGTCCAGCCGACTCAATCTGCTCTAACTTTACTTCATTAATAAGCTCGCCTTTATTGAGAATTAGATCATTAGTTACCGGATGAAATATATCGATAGCAGCAGTACGACCTAAAATCTTTTCAGCTAAAGGTACTATAACTTCCCCGCCTTCAATAACACTCTTAACTTCAATTCCTTTATCAGTTCCACAATCTTTTTCAGTAATAATACAATCTTGTGCAACATCTACTAATTTTCTTGTTAAGTAACCTGAGCTTGCCGTTTTTAAAGCCGTATCTATTTGCCCTTTACGCATTCCGTTAGCAGAATTAAAACACTCAAATTCAGTTAATCCTTCCTTAAAGTTAGAGATAATAGGAGTTTGTATAATTTGACCGTTTGATTTGGTCATTAAACCTCGCATACCGCCTAGCTGCTTAATTTGCTGGAAAGAACCTCTTGCTCCGGAAATAGCCATCATATATATAGCATTTATTTTCTGATGATTTGGATCATCATTAATCGGCGGCGTAGCAATATCTTTCATCATGTCGTTTGCTACTCTATCGGTACATCTTGACCACGCATCAACTACTTTGTTATATTTCTCTCCGTAAGTAATTAAACCGTTTGAATATTGTTGTTCAAATTCTTTTATTTCAAGCTGAGTTTCATTGATATGAGTACTCTTAGATTCCGGTACTACCATATCGTCCATTCCAAAAGAAATACCTGAAGAACAAGCATATTTAAAACCTAGTTTCATTAGCTGATCGGCAAAAATTACCGTAGCTTTTTGACCACAGTGACGATAAACTAAATCTATAACTAATGATATGTCTTTTTTAGTTAGTTGTTTATTAATAAACTTGAATTCTATATTAGGATTAGAAGGCAATAACTCACCGACCATTAACCTACCGTAAGTAGTATCAATGATAACATGGACCATTTTACCTTCGGCATTTAACTGATTTCTGCGATATTTTATCTTTGTATGAATAGTTATAAATTTATTATATAAAGCATGTTCCATCTCAGCTAAATCTGAGAACATCATCCCTTCGCCTACTTCATTATCAAATGCAAGGGTTAGATAATATAAACCAAGCACTATATCTTTATCCGGTACAATAATAGGACGACCGTTTGCAGGGCTTAAGATATTATTTGTAGACATCATAAATACCCTAGCTTCAAGCTGTGCTTCAATCGATAATGGGATATGTACCGCCATCTGATCACCGTCAAAATCTGCATTGAACGCAGCACAAACAAGCGGATGAAGCTGGATCGCTTTACCTTCAATTAATAGCGGTTCAAATGCTTGAATACCAAGCCTATGTAACGTCGGAGCCCTATTAAGTAAAACCGGATGCTCTCTAATTACCTCTTCAAGCACGTCCCAAACTTCAGGTTTTTCAGCTTCCACCATTCTTTTAGCAGCTTTAATAGTTGTAGCGATGCCGTACAACTCAAGCTTAGAATAAATAAACGGCTTAAATAACTCCAGAGCCATTTTTTTAGGTAAACCGCACTGGTGAAGTTTAAGCTCAGGTCCTACCACGATAACCGAACGTCCTGAATAGTCAACCCTCTTACCGAGCAAGTTCTGACGGAAACGCCCCTGCTTACCTTTAAGCATATCACTTAATGACTTAAATGGACGCTTATTAGCATTTTTCGCTGCTCTACCGCGACGACCGTTATCAAATAACGCATCCACCGCTTCTTGTAACATTCTTTTTTCGTTTCTGACTATTATATCAGGAGCTTTTGACTTTATTAATTTCTTTAAACGATTATTTCTATTAATTACTCTTCTATAAAGTTCATTTAAGTCTGAAGTAGCAAATCTTCCGCCGTCAAGCATAACAAGCGGTCTAATTTCAGGAGGAATAACCGGCAAAACATCCATAATCATCCATTCCGGCTTGTTTTCCGACTCTAAAAAATCCTCTACTAATTTTAAACGCTTTACTAATTTTTTCTTTTTGATTTCTGAGAAAGTGGTTTGTAATTCCTCGTATAATTCTTGCTTTAACTTTGAAAAATCAAGCTCTTTAAGCATTTGTTGTATTACTTCTGCACCTATAGAGGCAGTAAATGCATCTTCACCGTACTTATCTTTTGCTTTCTGTAATTCTTCCTCTGTTAAGAGTTCGCCTTTTTGTAAAATCGATAACCCTGGATCAACTACTATATAATTTTCAAAATAAAGAATCTTCTCTACATCTCGCATTGTCATATCAAGAAGCGTACTAATTCTTGAAGGCAATGACTTTAAAAACCAAATATGAGCAACGGGAGCCGCAAGCTCTATATGTCCCATTCTTTCACGTCTTACTCTAGAAACCGTAACTTCAACGCCGCATTTCTCACATGTAATACCACGGTTTTTCATCCGCTTATATTTACCGCAGAGACATTCGTAATCTTTTACCGGACCAAAAATTCTTGCACAAAATAAACCGTCTTTCTCAGGTTTAAAAGTTCGATAGTTAATTGTTTCAGGCTTTGTTACTTCACCGAAAGACCACGAACGTACTTGATCGGGACTTGCTATATTAATCCTTATCTGATCAAATTGTTGAGTATTACTTAATTGTCCGTAAAAATTTACTACGCTCATAAATACTTTTCCTTAAAAATTACTCATATACTTCTTTATTAAAGTTCTTATTGCATGGCTCATATTTTTCGTCATTGCCATACTCCTCTTAGTCGCAGCGTTGTTGCATGGATTGTTTAATGTCATTCCCACGAAAGCAAGAATTCAGTAAAACCTATAAAAAACTTGTTTTTACAGGCTTATTTTTTAAATAAATAACTTCTATACCAATATTTGAAGTTATTTTTCTGGATCCCCGCTTTCGCGGGGATGACATCGAATAGGTTTTTTGATCCATGCAACAAAGCTAATACTATGCAAGACAATATAACTCGAGCAAATGAAGAGTAGGTATACGAAGGTCAATTTCAAAAAGAGCAAGGAGTCTGCAAGGCTAGGAGCGGAGCGTATACTTAATACGTTGCTACCTGCGAACTTGCTAGACGACGTAGCCAATTTTTGAAATTGACCGAGTATACACTTAACTCTAAGTTACTTCAAGCTTTACGTTAAGACATAAAGATCTAAATTCTTTTATCATAACATTAAATGATTCAGGAATGCCTGATTCAAAATTATTTTCACCGCGTACTATAGAATCATAAGTTTTGATCCTACCGTTTACGTCATCCGACTTAACCGTTAACATTTCCTGTAACGTATAAGCTGCACCGTAAGCTTGTAATGCCCAACATTCCATTTCCCCGAAACGCTGTCCACCGAAATGAGACTTACCTCCAAGCGGTTGCTGCGTTACTAAGCTATAAGGTCCTATAGAACGGGAGTGAATTTTATTATCGACTAAATGATGCAATTTCAGCAAATATTTCTGTCCGACGGTTACTAGACGGTCAAAATATTCACCGGTTCTACCGTCAATTAATTTCACTTGTCCTGAAGGATCTTGACCGGCAAGTTTTAGCATATCTTTAACGTCCTGAACTTTTGCTCCGTCAAATACAGGAGTTGCAAAATGTACGCCTTTACTTACTTTATTACAGAAAGAGATAATCTCTTCTTCCGATCTTTCAAGTATATAATTAATATTCTCTCCGTATAGCTCAAGTAAGAATTTCTTAATCTGCTCAATACCTATATGCTTATTTTTATATTCCTTGACTAATTCGGATATTTTTTTTGCTAAATTTATTGATGCCCACCCAAGATGCGTTTCTAAAATCTGTCCTATATTCATACGTGACGGAAGACCTAGAGGGTTAAGAACGATATCTATTACAGTTCCATTTTCTAAAAATGGCATATCTTCTTCAGGTACGATACGTGAAATAACACCTTTATTTCCGTGTCTTCCTGCCATCTTATCCCCGGGCTGTAATTTATGCTTAGTTGCAATAAATACTTTTACTACTTTTAAAGCTCCCTGAGGTAAATCATCACCGCTTTGCAATTTCTCTACTTTAGTAGCGAGTCTTTTATCGAGGGCATCTTTTTTCTCATCATAATGAGTCTTTATCTGCTCTATTTCATTCATTACATTTGCATCTTCCACGGTAAGCTGCCAAAATTGCCCTTTAGATAAACCTTTTAGCATTTCACTAGTAATTGTTTGTCCTGCTTTTACTTGCTTAGGACCATTAATAATCACCTGCCCTACTAAAAGCTTTTCAAGCCAACTAAACACAAAATGCTCAATAATTTCTAATTCGTCGTCTCTGTCTTTTGCTAATTTTTCAATTTGTTGTTTTTCAATAGCAATAGCTCGCTGGTCTTTTTCTACACCTCTACGAGAAAATACCCTTACTTCTACTACAGTTCCGCTAACTCCGGAAGGTACATACAGCGATGAATCTTTTACGTCAAAAGCTTTTTCCCCAAAAATAGCACGTAGTAGCTTCTCTTCAGGAGTAATAGGCGATTCACTTTTCGGTGTTACTTTTCCGACTAAAATATCACCGGCTTTTACTTCTGCACCTACATAAATTATTCCGACCTCATCAAGATGACGTAATGCTTCTTCACTTACATTCGGTATATCACGGGTAATTTCTTCAGGACCAAGGCGTGTATCTCTAGCTATTACTTCAAACTCTTCAATATGAATTGATGTAAATACATCCTCTTTTACTATACGTTCGGATATTAAAATTGAATCTTCAAAATTATAACCGTTCCAAGGTAAGAAAGCCACAAGCACGTTTCTACCTAAAGCAATTTCACCGTTATCCGTACTAGGACCGTCAGCTATAATATCGTTTTTCTTAACGTAATGACCGACCTTAACTAAAGGCTTTTGATTTATACAAGTATTATGATTGGATTTTTGGAATTTTAATAAATTATAAATATCAACCGAAGGAGAACCGTCAACTTTTTGTTCTAGAGTTCTAATCACGATTCTATTTGAATCTACCTGCTCAACAATACCGTCATGTAATGCAAGCACTGACGCTCCGGAATCTTTAGCTACTACCCCTTCAACTCCGGTACCTACAAAAGGTGCATCCGTTTTAATTAAAGGAACGGCTTGTCTTTGCATGTTTGAACCCATCAAAGCACGGTTAGCATCATCGTTTTCTAAGAAAGGTATAAGAGAAGCCGCAACCGATACTACCTGCATAGGAGTCACATCAATGAAATCTACCTCATGCGGTTCTACCATTACAAAATTACCGCCTTCAACTCGGCAATTAATAAACTCTCCTTGCAGCTTTCCGTCTTTATCAACTTTAGAATTTGCTTGTCCGATTTTGTATTTACCTTCTTCAATAGCAGAAAGATATACCACTTCATCGGTTACATGCCCATTTTTAACTCTTCTATACGGACTCTCTATAAAACCGTGTTTATTTATTCTAGCATAAGTAGCCATAGAGTTAATTAACCCGATATTCTGACCTTCAGGTGTTTCAATAGGACAAATACGACCGTAATGAGTTGGATGTACGTCACGCACCTCAAAACCTGCTCGATCTCGACTAAGACCTCCAGGTCCGAGTGCCGACAGCCTTCTTTTATGAGTTATTTCCGATAATGGATTTGTTTGATCCATAAATTGGGATAATTGGGAGGTACTAAAAAATTCTTTTACTACTGAAACTAAAATTTTAGAATTTACTAAATCATGAGGCATTACGGTATCAACATCACCTGCCGACATCCTTTCAATTACAGATTTTTCCATTCGGACTAAACCTATTCTAAATTGATTTTCTATCAATTCACCTACCGATCTAACCCTTCTATTACCTAAATGATCAATATCGTCTATGATACCTTTACCGTCTTTAAGCTCTACTAAAACTCTTACGATATTTTTAATATCATCAATTGTTAAAACCGTAACTTCTTCAGAAATATTCAGCTCTAACCTAGAATTCATTTTTATTCGCCCGACTTCTGAAAGATCATATCTTTCCGCATCAAAGAATAAATTATAAAACAGGCTTTCAGCCGCTTCGATATTAGCAGGTTCGCCCGGTCTTAAAACTCTGAAAATGTCACATAATGCTGCCTCGCGATCCTGATTTTTATCAGCAAATAAGGTGTTCCTTATATATGGACCGGATTGAGGATTGATTACTAATACGTTAACATTTTTAATTTTAAGATCATTAATAACATTTAACATATCAGCAGTAATCATTTCACCGATTTTTGCTAATACTTCATCGCTTGCAGGATCTCTTAAATCTTCGGATAGATATTTGCCGATTAAAGTTTCATGAGCTACTAAAATATTATTAAGCCCTTCCCCAAAATATTTTTTAGCCAAACGTGGGGTAATTTTTTGTCCTGCTTTCAGTAGAACATTTCCGGTATCTGCATCTACTAAATCACTTGTTAAACGATGAGTAGTAATATGCTGAGGTATAAATTTAACCGCCCAACCTTTATTTTTAACAAGCTTATAAGTTACTGAATTATAATAAAATTTTATAATTTCTTCAGTACTCATACCTATAGCTCTAAGCAAAGTAGTAGCATAAAGCTTTCTTTTTCTATCAATCCTGAAATAAATAACATCCTTAGCGTCAAATTCTAAATCAAGCCAAGACCCTCTATATGGAATAACACGAGCAGAATATAAAAGCTTGCCGGAAGAGTGAACTTTTCCTTCATCATGATAAAAGAACACGCCAGGTGAGCGATGCATTTGTGATACAACTACTCTTTCCGTACCGTTGATAATAAAAGTACCGTTTTTAGTCATTAATGGGATATCACCCATATATACTTCTTGCTCTTTAATCCCTTTAATTTCTCTAGCACCGGTATCCTCATCTATATCCCAAATACTTAATCTTAAAGTAACTTTAAGAGGAGCAGCATAACTTAAACTTCTTTGACTACACTCTTCTACATCATATTTTGGAGTATCGAATTCATATTTTACAAATTCTAAATTAGCAATATTGGAGGAATCTGAAATAGGAAAAATTGAGTTTAATATAGATTGTAAACCTTTGTTTTTTCTTTCAGAATCTTTAATATTTAACTGTAGAAAGTTTTTTTCATATGAATTTTTTTGAATTTCAATCAAATTCGGTATATCTGCTACTAAATTTATGTGACCGAAATTTTTTCTTATTCTTCTATTATGTGACAAGGGTTGTGCTTCTATATTATCCCTTAATGAAACCATATAATCTCCTGACTGATAAAATTACTGCCCGTATTGAAGTGATTGTTCTATGCATTTTATAATAAAATAATCATAATTATAGCTCTTTGTAGCTATAAATTATAAGATTTCTTTGAAAGAGAAACAACTATACTCCCAAAAATCTTATTAATTTTCACTAAAAATCAATTATAAATGTTCACAGAACCTAGAAAATTTCAATAATTTAAATTTCTAGACGTATGGTACGTTAACAAAATTATTTTAATTAATAAGATTTTTAATGTAATAGCTTTATCCTATTTCAAAAAAATAACTTAAATTAGCTTTAAAATAATTTTTAAACAAAAAAGCCTTATTCAAATTTAATTACTAAAATAAGGCTTTTTAGATTTTAAGAATTAAATTTAAAGCTATAAAATATTTCATCTGTAATGCAAAAAACATTAGGTCCTGTAAAGAAAAATTAATCTATATTTAGTTGTTTTTTATTAAAAATTATAAGATTTTTTTGGAATAGAAATAACTGTTCCAGCAAGAATCTTATTAATTTTTACTTAAAAATATCTAAAAATACGAATAATTTTTCTTTACAGGACCTAGTGCAGAAATAATTATTTTAATTCAACTTTTGCTCCAGCAGCTTCTAACTTACCTTTGATTTCTTCAGCTTCTGCTTTTTTCACATTGCTTTTAATCGGCTTTGGAGCTTCATCAACTAATTTCTTAGCTTCAATTAAACCAAGACCCGTGATATCTTTCACAACTTTAATTACTTCAACTTTCTTGTCACCGGCAGCTGTTAAAACTACTTCAAACTCAGTTTTTTCAGCAACTGCTTCAGCCGCAGGAGCTGCAGTGCCAGCAGCTGCTACAGCTACAGGTGCTGCTGCAGATACACCCCATTTTTCTTCTAGCATTTTCACAAGCTCAGCTGCTTGCATTAATGTTAATGATGATAATTGTTCTTCAATTTTAGCTAAATCTGCCATAATTTTTTCCTTTTTACTTTTTTTTTTATATTGAGAGATTACTGCATCAGATATTTTAAAGTTAATTAAATTCTTTTTTGCTACAAATTATAAGATTTTTTTAAAATAAGAACAATTATTTCGACAAAAATCTTATTAATTTTCACTATAAAAGCTCTTTAATTATCAATTAAAATATCTGATGCAGTAACCTTTAAGTTAATTTTTACTAGCATGTGCTTGTATTACTCTCGCCATACTCGAAGACGGAGCTTGTAAAACACCTACAAACTTAGTAGCCGGTGCTTGTAATAACCCAACAATTTTACCTCTAAGCTCATTAAGTGAAGATAGCTTAGAAAGTTCTTTTATTGAATTTTCATCTAACACGTGATTATCGACTATTCCACCAATAATCTTAAGATTATCATTAGCCTTAGCAAAATTAACTACTAATTTTGCCATCTCAACCGGTTCTTTAGAATAAACAATAGCAGTAGGACCCGCAAATAAATTAGCAATACTATCGAGCGCTGTTTGATTTGCAGCTATTTTTGCTAAAGTATTTTTAACTACTTTAAAACCTGCTTCTTTAGATTTAAGTGATTCTCTAAGCGAACTCACTTGACTAACGGTTAACCCGTGATAATGAGTAATAATTACAGAGGACGATTCTTTATAAATATTTACAATATCCTCTACTGCTACCGGTTTTTCTGATCTTAACACCTTTTAATTCTCCTTTTATAATACTTATAATTACAGTTTAATATATTTAAACTGATACAAATGCTTAAAAAAAATTTTTTTATTATTACTATACTACCTAAACGGCTAAAAAATTATGCTATACTAGTTAAATCTATTTGTACCGATGCTCCCATAGTAGAAGATAAATACATTGCTTTTAAATAACTTCCTTTTAATCCGGCAGGTTTTGCTTTAATTACTGCCTCAATAAACGCATTTAAATTTTTTAATAAATCTTGGTCTGAGAAAGATAATTTTCCAAGCCCTGCATGAATTATACCTGCTTTCTCTGCTCTATATTCTACCTGACCGCTTTTAGCATTTTTAATAGCATTTTTAATATCTAAAGTTACGGTACCAAGTTTAGGGTTAGGCATTAAACCTTTTGGTCCTAAAATTCTTGCAACTGAACCTATAGCTGCCATCATATCGGGAGTAGCTATACATACATCGAAATTAATTTTCCCTGATTTAATTTCATCAATGATATTTGTTGAACCTACTAAATCTGCTCCAGCACTTTTAGCTTCTTCTTCTCTTTCTTCTTTACAAATAACGGCAACGCTTACAGTTTTGCCTGTACCGGCAGGTAAATTAACTACACCGCGTACCATTTGATCGGAATGCCTAGGATCAATTCCAAGCTTCATAACTATTTCTAAGGTTGGGTCAAATTTAACATATGATGCTGATTTTAATCGTTCAACTGCATTTGTTAAATTATATAAAGTATCTGATTTTACTTTTTCTCTAGCTTCTCTTATTTTTTTACCGCCGCTAATTTTTACGGCAACATCTTGCTTATTTGACATAATAATTAATTCCCTACCACTTCAAGTCCCATAGATGCAGCACTACCACAAATAATTTTTGTTGCTGCTTCAATATTTTTTGTATTTAAATCAGGTATTTTTAACTTTGCAATTTCACGACAATCATCCATAGTAACTTTACCTACTACGGCTTCTTTCTTAGTAGCACTAGAACCTTTAGTAATTTTAGCATACTTCTTTAAAAAGTAAGAAGCAGGAGGAGTTTTTATTTTAAAAGAAAAACTACTATCTTCATAAACAGTAATTACAGTCGGCAAAGGCACTCCTTTTTCCATACCTTGCGTAGCATCATTAAAATCTTTACAAAATGCTGCAATATTAACTTTTCTTTGTCCTAAGGCCGGTCCTATAGGAGGAGCAGGGGTGGCTCCGGCAACCGGAATTATCAAGTTAATATAACCTTTTATTGCTTTCTGAGACATTTATAAATATCCTTATTTTTCTCTTAAATTAATATTACTTTGTAACATTGCATGGATCGTTTTTCCCATCATTGCGAGGAAAAGCTGTAAGTTTTGACAAAGCAAGGAAGAAAAAAATTCTGTAAATCAGAATTTTTTTATTATTTCTTCTAGATTGCCACGCAGCCTACGTCTGCTTGCAATGACGACTCATTATCCCGCAACAATGACATCCTGAACATTCGTACAATACAGCTTAAGTAATTTATAAACCGTATTTAGTCCAACTTTTAATCATTTTTCTTTACTTGATTAAAATTTAGTTCTATTGGAGTTGCTTTACCAAATATTGAAACTGAAACTTTTAACCTATTTTTTTCTTGATCTATTTCTTCTACTGTACCCATGAAAGTTTCAAAAGGACCATCTGTCACAGCTACTATTTCACCAACTTCATACAATTTAGAATTCTTTGCTTCTTTAGCTTCTGCTTCCAAATTATTAAAAATATTTTGTATTTCACTTTCTGTAAGAGCTTTTGGCTTGGTTTTGCTTCCTAAAAAGCCGGTTACTCCAGATATATTTTTCACTAAATGCCAAGATTTATCAGTCATATTCATCTTTATCAAGATATAACTCGGCATTAGTTTTTTTTCTACCTTGACATTTTTACCACGTTTAACTTCAGAAACTCCAAAAACAGGTATTAATATATCTTCAAAAAAATCTGTCATTTTCTGTTTAGCGATTTTTCTAAGCATATCTTCTTTAATGCGTTTCTCTGCTCCTGATGCCGTATGTACCACATACCACTGCTTTACATTTTTTTCAGAAGAAGGCAATATATTATCTATACTCTGTTCTATCACAAATTTATTCCTTATACTACTATTTGCCAATATTAAGCAAAAGCTGCATTATGTTATGTATACTATAATCAAGTACCAAACAAATTAGGCTAAAAATAAAAACTGCTACTACCACTACTAATGTTGAAGCAACAAGCTCTTTTCTAGTTGGCCAAACTACCTTATAAGTTTCTTGTTTAACTTGTTCAAAAAACTTATAAATTTTATATTCTTTAAACATATTTTTGTTAGGTAATTTATTAGACTTCTTATAGAATTCTACTTCTAGATAGAGGCAATTGAGACGATGATCCAGCACTGGAATTCTCACGTACTAGTATGTACGCTGCGATTTGAGGTGAAGTATATCTTTCAAATTTCTCTCTATAAGCGAATTTTGTAAAAATTCTATATTTTATAGCAAAAAAGCTCTAAATCTATAATGGCAGGAGCGACAGGCATCGAACCCGCAACCTCCGGTTTTGGAGACCGGCGCTCTACCAATTGAGCTACACTCCTATCATATTTTTAATAAAAAATCAATAAATTTATTTAAAATATTTGTTATTATTAAAAAATTACTATAATAATCGGTACTTCTAATTTATAAGCTGTCACAGTAAAACAACATCTACTTTTGCAAGACATGACATTAATTATATCTAATTAGATCCATCAATTATTTTTTAGCTTTAATAATATCAGCTACCTGACTCGGCACTTGATCATAATGAGAAAATATCATACTAAACTGAGCTCTACCTTGAGATAAAGACCTAAGCGTATTAACATACCCAAACATTTCCGCTAAAGGAACATTCGCAGTAACTACTTGAGCATTCCCTCTTGGATCCATGCTTTGAATTTGCCCTCTACGACTATTTAAATCGCCTATAATATCACCCATATATTCATCAGGAGTGATAACTTCAACTTTCATAATCGGCTCAAGTAATTTAGGATTACCTTTCGGCATTCCTTCTCTAAAGGCTGCCTTTGCAGCAATTTCAAACGCAAGTACACTAGAATCTACATCATGAAACGCACCGTCAACTAAAGTCGCTTTAAAATCAATCATAGGATAACCGGCAATAACACCGGTTTCTCTAATATTATTTAAACCTTTTTCAACACCTGGTATATATTCTTTAGGCACGGCACCGCCGACGATTTTACTTTCAAAGACAAAAGTTTTATTTTTATCTTCATCTTTTAGATCTTTTACCTCTTTTAGAGGCTCAAAAATAATTTTTACACGAGCAAATTGTCCTGCACCGCCGGATTGTTTCTTATGGGTATAATCAATTTCGCAAGCTTTTGTTATAGTTTCACGATATGCTACTTGAGGAGCTCCGATATTTGCTTCAACCTTAAACTCTCTTCTCATACGATCAATGATAATTTCTAAATGGAGTTCTCCCATTCCTTTTATCACTGTTTGTCCTGTTTCATGATCAGTTGAAACTCTAAATGATGGATCTTCTGCTGCTAAACGAGAAAGTGCTAAGCCCATTTTTTCTTGATCGGCTGTTGATTTAGGTTCTACCGCAAGCTCAATTACCGGCTCCGGAAATTCCATTCTTTCTAAGATTACTTGCTTATCAATATCGGATAATGTATCACCGGTGGTAGTATCTTTAAGACCTGCTAAAGCTACTATATCACCTGCTGATGCTTCTTTTACGTCTTCACGATTATTAGCATGCATTAATAGCATTCTACCGATTTTTTCTCTTTTATTCTTTACGGTATTAATAACAGTTGTTCCTGAAGTAATTTTACCTGAATATATTCTAATAAAAGTTAATGAACCAACAAACGGATCATTCATAATTTTAAATGCTAAAGCTGCAAAAGGCTCAGTTACCGAAATAGGGTAATCTTTTTCTTCACCGGTACTTACTTCCATACCTTTTACTATACCTATATCAATAGGCGAAGGTAGGAAATCTACTACGGCATCAAGTAAAGGCTGTACTCCCTTATTTTTAAAAGCACTACCGCATAAAACCGGATAAAATGCTGCTGAAATAGTACCTTTTCTGATTAATCTTTTAATCTCTTCTTCTGTTACTTCTTCACCTGATAAATATTTTTCCATAACATGGTCATCTAACTCAACAACCATATCAAGTAATTTAGCACGATATTCTTCAGCTTTATCTTTCATATCGGCAGGTATATCTTCTTCAAAATACTCAGCTCCAAGTGATTCATCTTTCCAAATCACTGCTTTCATTTTAACAAGATCAATTATACCTTTAAAATTTTCTTCAATCCCTACAGGCGACTGAATAACAAGCGGTTTTGCTCCTAAACGATCTTTGATCATTTCAACGCATCTATAAAAATCTGCTCCCATTCTGTCCATTTTATTGACAAAACACATTCTAGGAACATTATATTTATCTGCTTGCCTCCAAACCGTTTCTGACTGCGGTTCAACACCTGCTACACCGTCAAATACTGCAACCGCACCGTCAAGAACACGAAGCGAACGCTCTACTTCGATAGTAAAGTCAACGTGCCCAGGAGTATCAATAATATTAATTATTTTATCTTGCCATCTACAAGTAGTAGCAGCTGAGGTAATGGTTATACCGCGTTCTTGCTCTTGTTCCATCCAGTCCATGGTAGCACCGCCCTCATGAACTTCACCTATTTTATGCGATTTACCAGTATAATATAAAATACGTTCGGTAGTTGTGGTTTTACCGGCATCAATGTGAGCACATATACCGATATTACGAATATGCTCAAGTTTATTTATTTTACTCATTATACCCTACCTTATTTCATTTTTTTAGGGCTAAAATGAGAGAAAGCTTTATTAGCTTCAGCCATTTTATGAGTATCTTCTTTCTTCTTAATGGCGACGCCTCTATTATTAGAAGCTTCAAACAGCTCTTCGGCAAGTTTATCAATCATCATTTTTTCAGAACGTTTTGACGCAGCATTAATAATCCAACGGCTAGCAAGAGCATATCCTCTTCTTTCATCAACATGCGTCGGAACTTGATAATTAGCTCCTCCAACCCTAACCGAAGTTACTTCTAAATGCGGCTTCACGTTATGCATAGCATTATTAAAGGTTTGATACGGATCAACTCTATGCTTCTTTTCAATTTTATTAAAGGCTGAATAAACAATTTTCTCTGCAAGGGCTTTCTTCCCTTCTTTCATAATATTATTGATAAATCTTGACAGTAAAATACTGTTATATTTCATATCAGGTAAAATTACTCGCTTTTCCGCGGCGTGACGACGTGACATTTTATTTTTTCTCTCTAACTAATAATTTATTTTTTTGTAACTGCAACTTGTTTACGAGGAGCACCGTAACGTGAACGACCTTGCTTACGTCCTTTAACTCCGGCAATATCATAAGCACCGAGTACGATATGATATTTCACCCCCGGAAGATCAGGAACCTGACCGCCTCTTACTAATACCTTATCATGCTCCTTTACACTATGCTTTTCACCAGGAATATATGCATTTACGGTTCTTTTATTACTTAAACGTACCGTTGCGATCTTACGAAGTGCAGAGTTAGGCTTTTTAGGGGTAACGGTTTTTACAACTAGGCAAACACCGCTTTTAAAAGGATTAGATTCTAAGGCAGGAGATTTGGTCTTACGAGTTTTTGACTTTCTCCCAAAACGTACTAATTGATTATATGTCGGCATTAAAAAAAAATACTCCAAAAAAAACTTATATATACGATAATTAAAGGGTGGAAAAATACTTCCACCCTTTATTTTAAATCATTTCTAAATACAAATTATAAGAATTTGTAAATTACACTAAATTTAAATTATAATTACTTTTTCCATAAAAGCAAGTATGTTTTAATTAATAATCATTTTTTTCTCAATTATTTTTGCTATAAAGCTGATTAACATCACTAAAATATAATAACAACACGCAGCAATAAGCATTGGAAAAAAATAATTATATGTTTCAATTGATACAATTTGTGCTCTACGCATTAAATCCATTTCTCCAAGCATAGAAATAATGGCTGATTCTTTAATCAAATTTACAAGCTCATTTACTAATGACGGAAAAATATTTTTAACTGCTTGCGGCAGGATTATATCTTTCATTATTAAAAACTTTGGAATAGCAAGAGCTTCAGCCGCTTCAAACTGCCCTTTATCAACCGCATTAATCCCCGCCCTGATTACTTCGGAAACATACGCTCCCGAATTAAGAGAAAAAGAAATAGCACCTGCCGTAAACACACTAAATTTAACCACTATTACATACGGCGATGCAAAATAAATAATACTTAATTGAATTAATAAAGGAGTACCTCTGAAAATAGAAGTATAGAAATTTGCAAAAAACCTTAAAGCACGATTTTTATTTACCTTACAAATAGCGAGCAGCATCCCTATTACTAAACCGAATATAACGGCAATAACGCTATATTTTAAAGTTACCAAAGTTCCCTCTACAATAAAAAGGATTTTTGGATAGAATTTTGTTAAATACTCAAACATTTTTAATATATATTTTTTTCTTGTCATACCGCGGCTTGACCGCGGTATCTAGAAAAATAAGGATTTTTGGATCCCGCGATTAAATCGCGGGATGACATTAAAGGTTTCTAGATTCCTGCTTTCGCAGGAATGAATAAGAAAATTAATTAATACACTCTTTTTGCCGGTGGAATTGCACTGATTTCATCGGTTAAAGTGTTTAATGTTACAGGTTTATAATCAAGAACTACTTTACCCGCTTCATCGATAGAGCTAAGAGTATGTTTCATCCAATCTCCATCATTACGATCAGGATAATCTTCACGTGCATGAGCTCCTCTGCTTTCTTTTCTTGCAGCAGCTGAATATACCGTAACCAAAGCTTGATCAAGTAGATTATCTAGTTCTAATGCTTCGACTAAATCACTATTCCAAATCAAAGATTTATCGTTAATTTTTATATCTTTATAGCCGCTTCTTATTTCGCTAATCATTCCTGCTCCTTCATCTAGTACCTCTTGAGTTCTAAATACCGAAGCATGGCTTTGCATAGTTCTTTGCATTTTAAGCCTTAAATCTGCAACTAAAATATTACCGTTAGCGTGACGTATTTTATCGAATCTATTAATAACCTTTTCAAGGCTTTCTTCTTTTAAAGGCCTATGAGGACTCGCAGGCTTAATAAGCTCTACCGCTTTTAATGCAGAGCTTCTACCGAACACTACTAAATCAAGCAAAGAATTTGACCCTAACCTATTAGCACCGTGTACCGATACGCAAGCCGCTTCACCGATTGCCATGAGTCCCTTTACTACGCTATTATGATTCGTACCGTCTTTGATTATGACTTGACCGTGGTAATTAGTCGGTATCCCGCCCATATTATAATGTACCGTAGGAAGTACCGGTATCGGCTCCTTAGTGACATCCACACCGGCAAAAATTTTAGCCGTCTCAGAGATACCGGGCAAACGGCTATGTAAAATTTCAGGCGATAAATGATTTAAATGCAAAAATACATGATCTTTATGCTCGCCGACTCCTCGCCCTTCACGAATCTCGATGGTCATTGCTCTTGAAACTACGTCTCTTGAAGCTAAATCCTTTGCAGCAGGAGCGTAACGCTCCATAAAACGCTCTCCGTTTGCATTAACGAGATATCCCCCTTCACCTCTTGCTCCCTCGGTAATAAGGCAGCCCGCCGAATATATACCGGTCGGATGGAACTGTACAAACTCCATATCTTGCAGTGGAAGACCGGCTCTAATCGCCATACCGCCCCCGTCACCCGTACAAGTGTGAGCAGACGTCGCCGAAAAATAAGCACGCCCGTATCCGCCCGTTGCAAGCACTACATTATGAGCTCTAAAACAATGCAGACTACCATCATCTAAATTCCACGCAACTACACCTCTACATTCACCATCTTCCATAAATAAATCAATAGCAAAATACTCAACAAAAAACTGCACTTTATGTTTTAGTGACTGTTGATATAAAGTATGAAGTATGGCATGCCCCGTACGATCTGCCGCAGCACATGTACGCTGAGCTGCTTTTCCTTTACCATACTCCGTAGTCATACCGCCAAAAGGACGCTGATAAATTTTTCCTTCTTCGGTTCTTGAAAAAGGTACACCGCAATGCTCAAGCTCTAAAATCGCATCGGGAGCGTTTTTGCACATATACTCGATGGCATCCTGATCGCCTAACCAATCAGAACCTTTTACCGTATCATACATATGCCAACGCCAATCATCTTCGCCCATATTCCCAAGAGCCGCACTAATTCCGCCCTGAGCAGCCACAGTATGACTACGGGTTGGAAATAACTTAGTTATACAGGCGGTATTTAGCCCTTCTTTAGCCATACCGAATGCAGAACGAAGACCTGCTCCGCCCGCACCTACAACTACTACGTCAAATTTATGATGAATGATATTATATGCTTTGGTCATTAAATTAATTTTTTACTATTTTGATACGTGAATTGTCTACCCCTGTCACCCCGTGGCTTGACCACGGAGTCCAGTAATTCAATACACAATAATGCTATAAATTGTTTTCTGGATACCGCGGTCAAGCCGCGGTATGACAATTTTTATCCCCTATAAAACATCGCTACTACAAAAGCTGCAATAGTCACAATGCAAAATAATTGCACTATTATAATCAATGTATTACGTAATTTGTGACAACTTACATAATCCTCAATCACTACACGCATACCAAGCATTGCATGATATAACGAAATAGCCACCGTAATTAACAATGCTATTACGTTAAAAGGCTTTTTAAGCTCCCACATAATAATATTTATATCATTATTTTTGTTGGTTAACGTAAAATATATTAACCATATAGAACATAAAGCTAATATAATCCCCGTTGCTCTTTGCAATAACCAATGATGAGAACCAATTTTAGCAGAACCGCTATTTTTTGCTTTTACAATTTCTGCTTTAAAAGCATATACCATTAATTTTCTCTAAACATATTTTTTTCGTTAAGTTGTCATACCGCGACTTGATCGCGGTATCCAAAAAAACTTATTACTACTAAAGTATAATTTATTTTAAAAAATCTTCATATAAATCATGCCAACTTGGATTACTAGAGTTAATTAAATCTAGCTTCCATTTCCTCTTGTATTCCTTTAGACGTTTTTCACGTCCAATTGCAAGATTAACATCATTAAATTGTTCAAAATAAACTACTTTATCTATATCGTATTTTGTAGTAAAACCTTTTCTTATCTTCTGCTTATGTTGCCAAATACGTTTTATAATATCTGAAGTAACGCCTATATAGAGTACCGTTACATTTATTAGAAAGTATATAATATTCTTTCATTTTATTAAGTTATTTTTTGGATACCGCGATCAAGTCGCGGTATGACACCGAAGACTATTTATATTTTTATACCCATAGCAACATAGTTAATAATATAGAACATACAACTACACACCAACCGGTGATATTAACTGCTTTTATAGAAAAACCGTAACCAATATCCCAAAATAAATGCCTAATGCCGTTACATAAATGATAAAACCAAGCGTAACTAGTAGCTACTAAGCATATTTTTATAATGCAGCAATTAGCAAGTTGTAAATAATTATTGTCATATTTACTAAGGATCAACCACCATGCCAAAATCGATACTGCAAAAAATAGAGCTACACCGGTCATACGATGCAAAATCGACAAAGTAGAACTTATTTGCGGCTTATATATAGTTAAATACGGCGAAGTTGGACGCTTATTATAAATTTCTTGTTTGGTTTTAGTCATAGCTATTTAATATAATAAAAAATTAAACTTCGTCTGCAACCAATGTCTGCGGGTGATAAATCATCTGCTACTGCTCTCCTATCATCAAAGACGAAACATTCACCTTGCCATAAATTATTCTTGTTTTGTGTATCTTCTAAATACTGCAATATACCGCCTTTTAGATGATATACTTCATCATAACCTATGCTTTTAAGTAAGCTGGTGGATTTTTCACACCTAATACCACCTGTACAAACCATAGCAATTTTCTTACCTTTGAGCAATTCTTGATTCTGCTGAACCCAAGCAGGAAATTGTTTAAATGTTTTGGTATTAGGATTAATTGCTGATTTAAATGTACCGACCTCTACTTCATAATCATTACGAGTATCTATTACTATAACATCTTGTTTTGTGATAAATTCATCCCAATCTTTCGGCTCTATATATTCGCCTTTAAACAAATCAACATTCAAATCTTCAACATTCATCGCTACAATCTCTTTCTTAAGCCTTACTTTCAGCTTCTGAAAAGGATGAACATCACTATAATTTATTTTAACGTTAACATCTTTGGGGCCGGTTAGCTTTATTAGTTCTTCAAGTACAAGATTTACATTTTCATATGAACCTGAAAAAGAACCGTTAAAACCTTCATTAGCTAATAAAATAGTACCTCTAACATATTTTTTACCGATAAGCAAAAGCTTTGGTATTAAATTCGCCGGCTCTTCTATATTAACAAAACTATATGCACTTAAAATTGCTATTTTTTCATTCATAATTATTTAGGTGTCATACCGTGGTCAAGCCATGGTATGACATTTAATCACAGCACCGATAACGGCACGAACACACTTGTATCGCCCCTTTCAATCAAGAGCAAAATATTTTGCTTATCTGATTTTTAGCATTTTCATATAATTCTTCTAGCTTACTTATATCGTCTATGCTTTCCTGATTAATATTGGTTATAACTATTCCCATTTTATCTTGAGGAATAGTATATTTTTGTCTTAGTTCTTCAGTCAAATTACTAAAAGTAATATTATTTTCTTCTTTGTTTGTTATTTCTTCCTTATTGGTCTCCTCTTTTGGTAACCTCTTCATTATCCGAAGTAATTTTAATAGGTAATTCAAGCTCTTTTTTATCGCGAAGTATTTTTACTTTTACTTCCTGATCAATAGGAGCATCTGCAATAATTACACGTAATTTTTTAGTATTTTTAACCGGTATATCTGCAAAGTCTATTATTATATCACCTGTTTTAATTCCTGCTTTATCACCTGGACCGTCTTCTTGTACTTTAGCTACTAACACTCCCCTAGTATCTTTAAGTCCTAGCCATTCAGAAATTTCCTCGGTTAAATCTTGTATTGTTACTCCAAGGCGTCCTCTACTTACTTTTCCATCTTTCTTAAGACGTTCGATTATAGGCTTTGCAGTATTTGACGGTATTGCAAAACCGATACCTATATTAGTACCGAGCGGTGAAAAAATTGCCGTATTTACGCCAATTACTTTCTGATCCAAATTAAACATAGGACCACCGGAATTACCGTTATTAATTGCAGCATCCGTTTGAATAAAATTATCGACTATATTGTCCGTATCTATATCGATATCCCGCCCTTTAGAGGATATAATACCGCTTGTCACCGTACCTCCTAGATTACCGAATGGATTACCGATTGCAATAACCCAATCTCCTACTCTTGCATCATTTGAATCTCCAAACTCAACAAAAGGTAGAGGTTCCTCGCTATCTATTTTTAAGAGAGCTAAATCGGTTTTAGTATCGCTACCTATTAATTTAGCCGATAATTCGGTATTATCTGCAAGTTTTATATTAATTTTCTCAACATTTGCAATTACATGATAGTTTGTCACTATTAAGCCGTTAGGTTCAATAATAAATCCTGAACCAAGCGGAACGCTTTTAGGAGTTTGATCAACCTCTTCTAAATTCAGCGGTATATTAAGCTTTTCTAAAAAATCATTAATAAAATCTAAAGGTTTTTTTTCTTGCAGAGGATCTTTCTCGGCATTTTCCGATTTACTATTAACATATTCTATTGTTGAAATATTAACGACTGCAGGAATTAACGGTTCAACTATATCGGCAAAGCTATAACGGGCGGCTTCACTTACTTTTAAAGGAGCAGAATTTATTTCCGTAAACTCATTCTCTTCTTGATCTGCTACTTTTAAATACTTATTATTTTCTTTTGCTAGAACAACGTTACTTGATATTAAAACTATTATAACAAGAACTATTTTCAGATTAACCATATACTCCAAGTAAATAAAAAGTAGTATACTCGTTTAATTTGGAAAAGAGCAAGGCGTTTTATACTTTTTGACCGCAGCGTAGTTAATCCTACGTAAGGATCAAAAAATATAAAACAACGTAGCCAATTTTTCAAATTAAACGAGTATACTACTTAGTTAGATTTAGATATTTTAAAACTTCAGCATCCGGTGAAATTACAAAATTAGTATCCTCTTTCTTTAAAGAATTTTTATATACTAAAAGTGATCTATAAAATTTATAAAATTCCGGGTCGACTGAATAAGCAGAATTATATATTTTTGCCGCTTTCTCATCGCCGTCACCTTTAATAATTTGTGCATCTCGATAAGCTTTAGCAAGTATTATTTTACTTTCTTTATCTGCTTTTGAACGAATACGCACGCTTTCTTCTTGCCCTTCCGCTCTAATTTGGGTTGCTTCCTTTTCACGTGCCGTTTGCATACGACGATAAATAGCCGCACTATTTTCTTTCGGTAAGTCTGCTCTTAAAATTCTAACATCTACAACGTCAATACCAAAGCTTTTAGCTTCTCCGTCCACTTGATTTAAGATATTTAACATTACGTTACTACGTTCCTGACTTAAAAGGCTACTTAGCGAGATTTTACCTATCACCTTACGCATTGACGATTCAAGATTACGAGTTAACCTAATTTTCACGCCTTGATAATCATGTACCGTTTTATAAAACATTACGGGATTATTAATTTGAAATTTGGCGTAAGCATCAACAATAACTCGCTTACCGTCAGCAGCCGTTAATTCTTTTGCCTCAACCTCAACATCTAAAAGACGCTTATCAAAAAATTCAACATTTTGAATAAACGGGATTTTAATATTTAGCCCTGGATTTTCTATAGTTCTAACTGCCTCACCAAACTGGAATACTACAGCAGATTGGCGTTGGTCAACTGAAAATAAGGAGCTAGAAATCAGTATCAGCCCAAAAACAATTGTAAAAATTATATAATAAATCTTTTGTTGCATTTAATATTCCTTGTTGTTTTTTTTGTATTCTATGCTGTTATAATGTCATCCCACGACTTGATCGCGGGATCCAGCCTTTTTTAATTTTTTCTGGATACCGTGGTCAAGCCACGGTATGACAAAGTGGATTCCCGCTTTCGCGGGAATGACATAGTACCCTACGGTTTTATGGCCATGTGCGGCAGTAGTGCATTATTAATAATCGTTTTATTTGAACCGCCTAATATCTCTTCGACTACTTCTAAATATAATCTATCTCTAGTTACTTGCCTACCTGTAGCATATTGTTTATAAATAGCATTAAATCTTTGGCTATAACCTTCTGCTTTTGATATAACTTCTTCTCTATAACCTTCTGCTTCTTGTATAATCTTTGCAGCTGCTCCTCTAGCTTCCGGTAAAATCTTATTATTATAGGCTTGAGCTTGATTTATTTCTTTCTCTTTATCTGCTTTTGAAGTTTGCACGTCTCTATAAGCGTCTATTACTTCGGCAGGCGGCTCGGCTTTTAATAATTGTACTTTCTCAATCATCACACCAGCATTGTAACTATCCAGTATCTTCTGGGCTAATTTTTCTATTTTATAAGTAATTTCTTGCTTTCGATCGGATAATACCCAAGAAATAGGAGTATTGCCTATTACTTCCCTAACGGCACTTTCTACTGTTGCTTTTACTGTTTCTTCAGGTCTTTGTACATTAAAAATAAAATCTTCAAGATTATTAATATGCCACATTACGTCACAATTTAAAGCAACGATATTTTCATCACCGGTAAGCATTATACTTTCACCGGCAATATTTTTAGTATTATCGCCACCGCTACGCAGAGAGCTATTTGTACGATAACCAATCTCAATCCGGCGTGATTTCTTCACTTTCTCAACTATTATCTTTTCAAAAGGAGTCGGTAAATGATAATTAAGCCCGGGGTAACCCTTACGCACAAAACGCCCAAACCTTATTACTGCTGCTTCTTCACCTTCTTTTATTTCATAAATACCCGAAGCAAACCATAAAGCAACCATCGCAACAACAGCTAAAATTATTGTTTTAGCATTGAAATTAAACTGGAATTGAAATTTATCAAAATTAAATTGATTTTTACGCGGTCTTGTGAATATGTTATCTTCTTTATTAGAATCAAAATCTTTCCATGGGGATTTTTTTAAAATCGAGATATATTTTTTATTAAGCATTTGCTTTGTTGTTTTATATTATTTTAAAATACTTCTTGTAAAATTCGCTTATAGAGAGGAATTTGAAGGAAACACGAAACGCAGCACCGCAGCGTACAAAAGTACGTGAGGATGTGAGTACCGGATTGACGTACAAATTACCTCTAGAAGTAGAATTTTACAAAAAGTATGAGGATATTTAAGTGATTATATATATTATAGTATATAACGTCAAGTTACGAACTTAAACAGCTTTAAAAAGGAAATTTAATTATGGCGAATTTACACCAACGACAAATTATAGATAAAATTCAGAATATTACCTTTAAAGACGGTACTTTTTTAAATGAAGTTATATCGGATATTATAATTAAGGGGAATAATATCGGTTTCTCCATAGATATATCAGGTAAAAACAAGTTAGAAGCCGAGGAAATTAGACTTAAGGCAATTAATAAACTTAACGAGATTTCGGAAGTAAATAAAATAACAATTGTTTTCACCGAAAGTAAACCGATGGAGAAAAAAGTTCAAAAACCAAAACATTTTATAGAAAACGTAAAAAAAATTATCTTAGTAGCGTCAGGCAAAGGCGGAGTCGGAAAATCTACAATATCAGCTCTTATTGCTCAGCAGTTAAGTCTAGAAAATTACCGAGTCGGAATAGTAGATGCGGATATTTACGGTCCGTCAATTCCGCATATATTCGGCATTAACGAAGTACCGAAAACGAAAGATGGACGAATAATACCGGTACTTGCTCAAAGCATCGAAATTATGTCTATAGGCTTCTTCGTTAAAGACCACTCGGCAATTATTTGGCGTGGTCCTATGGCGAGCAAAACTATCTATCAATTATTATCGGTAACAAAATGGGATAATTTAGATTATCTAATTATCGATATGCCGCCGGGGATAGGTGATATTCATTTAAGTATGCTAGAAAATTATCATTTAGACGGCGTAATAATCGTAACTACGCCGCAAAAAATATCAGAAATAGACGTAATACGTTCTATAGATTTATATCAAAAACTAAATTTACCTATTTTGGGAATAATTGAGAATATGAGCTATATGCTTAAAAATAATAGCGGCGGGTATTTATCGCAAAAATATAATATACCACTAATCGCTCAAATCCCGATCACACCGCAAATAGCCGATGCTTGCGATAAATCACTGCCTCTAACAAACTTATTAACATTACCTTTAGAGAAGTATTTACGATGAAAATACACGTATTGGCAGATGATAGAACAGGCAACATCCATCAGGCTATTGCACTTGCTGAAAAATTAACAGAAGAATATACCACAATTAAGCTTGAATATAATTGCTTAACTAAGCTACCGAACTTTTTACTAAAATATTATCCTATTCATATAAAAAGTGAGCTATTGCAAGATATTATGGCAAAGCCTTTACCTGATATGATAATTACCGCCGGAAGAAGAACGGCAGTACTAGCATTTTATTTAAAAAAGAAATTTAAAGATATCAAGTTAATACAAATAATGCAGCCCTCTTTACCTTATGATGCATTTGATGCCGTTATTCTGCCTTATCATGATTTAAGTAATAGCCAAAATGGCATACCGTGGCTTGACCACGGTATCCAAAAAAAAATTAAAGAAGACTGGATTCCGCGATCAAGTCGCGAAATGACAATCATCCCCATCAATGGAGCCATCAACAACATAACCGATAAGTTTACTGCTGCGAATCTAGAACTGCAAAAACATTATCCTAATCTTAAACAGTTTATTACAGTGATAATCGGCGGGAATAATAAAAAATTTAATTTCAATGAAGATGAAGCAGTTTTATTTTCTTCATTATTAAATAAAATATATACTAATCAACAAATACCTTTTCTCATTAGTTTTAGTAGACGTACACCACAAACTGTAAAATCAATTATTAAAAATAATATGCCGTCTTCCACAATTATTTATGACCCGAACGAAGACGCAGGCTATAATCCTTATATAGCTATGCTCGCCAAAGCAAAATATATAATCTCTACGGCCGACTCAATCTCAATGTGCAGTGAAGCAGCTTCAAGCGGTAAACCTCTTTATATATTCTGCCCACCAAACTTTAATTCTTCAAAGCATAAGATTTTTATAAAGCAGTTAGTAGAACAGAAGATAGCAAGAATTTTTGATAAGTCGGTTATTGCTCTAGAAGAATATAGCTACAAACCCTTAAATGAAGCAGAAAGAGTAGCTGAAATTATTAAATCTTTAGGTTTAACGATTTTATGATACCTTGCAGCGTTTGGACTTCAGGGGAAGAGAGACTATTTATACGTGTAAATATATTAGTGATATTTTGTTGCATAGCAGGTTTTTTGTCGGGAGCCTTGAAGAATCCGGCTTTATCGAGTTTGCCGAATAAATTTACTAAAAAATGCTCTATTTCTTCTTTAGTAGCTAATTTTTGAATGTTATGTACATCCTCTCTGGGCGTAGAATTACGAAATAACTCATAGCATATTATAATCACCGCTTGAGCAATATTTAATGAGCTAAATTCAGTTGTGTTAATAGTGATAATCTTATTGGCAAGTGAAATCTCTTCATTGCTAAGCCCATTATTTTCCCGCCCGAACATTATCCCGACTTTTGCAGAATTTGGATAATCTAAAGGCAAATTTTGTGAAAATACATAATCTTTATTCATAGCCCTTTTAATGCAAGTAGTAGCATATAAATATTCGAGGTCTTTAATGCTATCCTCAAGGCTATCATAAACTTTTGCATTATCTATAATATTAACCGCTCCGACTGCATTACTACGTGCTTGCTCATTAGGCCAGCCGTCTCTTGGAGCTACGATTCTAAGCTCATTTAAACCAAAATTCTTTATTGCTCTTGCAGTAGCACCGATATTCTCACCCATTTGCGGGGCAACTAATATTATTATTGGATTCATTTTAATAATTTTTTGTAACTAAACAGGTATAGGCAATCGCTACGGCGTCAGCTTCATCGGAATTGGTAATTAAGGAAGTGCCAGGCAGCAAAAGCTTTATCATATGCAAAATTTGGTCTTTCTCTGCATGCCCATATCCTGTTACGGTTTTTTTTACCGTATTCGGCTTAAATTCTCGTAAGCCCAAATTATATCTACCGATCAGCGACATCATCGCCCCTCTAGCATATCCAAGTTTTAAAGAAGTCACGCTATTAGTATTAACAAATGTTTCTTCAATCGCTGCCATATTTGGTTGATATTCTAATATTACTTTTTCTAATGTACTATTAATAAAAGCAAGTCTATGATGAATTTCATCCTTACTATTTGTTTTAATAATACCGCTAGCTAAATATTTCAACTTTGCGGTCTCTTTTGCAACTACTGCCCATCCAAGACTACCAAGTGCCGGATCAATCCCAAGTACTATCACGATTACATATACCGTGTCACCCTGTGGCTTGACCACGGGGGCCATAAAATAATTTTAAAAATACTGGACCCCGTGGTCAAGCCACGGGGTGACAGCTTTATATCTTCATATATTGATAAAATTCTTGATTATTTTCCCACAGCTCACGCACCTTAACGAACAAAAATAAATGAACAGGAGATCCAAAAAACCTCTCCATTTGCATTCGGGATTTTGCTCCTATCTCTTTAATTTTAGAACCGTTTTTACCGAGTATTATAGTTTTGTAACTCTCTCTTGAGACTACTATAACTTGATTAATCTTTACGGATTTGTCTTTAAGCTCTTCCCACTTTTCGGTTTGTACGGTTAATTTATAAGGGAGTTCTTGCTGCAAATTTAAAAATAACTGCTCTCTTGTAATTTCTGCTGCAATAAAACGCATAGGTAAATCCGTTATGTCGTCTTCCGCATAAAGCCAAGGAGAAATTTTTGCCTTACTTGTTATATATTCAAGTAATCCATCAATATTTTTGCCCGATAAAGCAGATATAGGAAAAAGCAAGCTATCAGGATGATTTCCCGTTAAAAAAGCTTTAATGTCATTTAGATATTTTGATTCGATGTCTATTTTGTTCAATAAAAATATCGGAACAATATTAAGTGAGCAAAGCTTATCTAAAATATTATGCGTTACATCATCAAACGGTTTTAAACTATCAATAATTAACAAAACTAAATCCGCACTATGCAAACTAGACCACGCACATCTGACCATCGCCTTCTCAAGCGTTCCTTTCGGCTCAAATATACCGGGCGTATCGTATAAAATTACCTGCGTATCTTTTAAGGTAATAATACCGGTAATAATTGACCTAGTCGTTTGAACTTTTGGGGTAACGATTGAAAGCTTCTCACCGATTATTCTGTTTAACAAAGTCGACTTCCCGCTATTTGGTCGTCCGATTATACAAACCGATACCGTTTTCTGATTAGACATCTTCCCAAACTTCGCTTCTAGAGGTAATTTAGACGTCGATCCAGTACTCGCATCCTCACGTACTAGTGTGTACGCTGCGGTGCTGCATTCCGTGTCTCCTTTAAATTCCTCTCTATAAGCTGGTTTGGGAAGATGTCTATTAGTCATTTTAAGTCTATGCAATAAGCTTCGTGCTGCGTTTTTCTCTGCTTCTTTTATCGAGTGACCAGTGCCTGTTTGTTCATAATCTTTTACTTTTACAAGAACCGTAAAAGTCGATGAATGGGCGGCTCCTTCTCTTTTTATCAGACGGTATATAGGTAGGTGATGATCACTAGCTTGAGCCCATTCTTGTAAAGCAGTTTTTGGGTCATAATCCGTTAAATTCTGAACTTTTATAAATTCTTCCCATAATTTCCCGATAATATTATGGGTTGTTTCAATATTACTATCAAGATATATAGCTGCAATCAAAGCTTCCGTAGCATTTTCTATATTATTAGGATTATCACGCCCGCCTACTACTTCTTCCCCATGAGTCATAATTATATAATCTTTTAAAGCAAGCTTAGCCCCAACCATACATATTGTTTCTTTGCAAACTAAATATGATCTAATTTTAGCTAAATTTCCCTCATTATAATTTGCAAAATTCTTAAATAAAATTTCCGTGATTACTAAATTTAATACGGCATCACCTAGAAACTCTAATCGTTCATAATCTTTATCATCCTTGTACTCGTGATGCTGCCTTAAAGACGGGTGACTCAACGCCTCTATTAAAAGCTCTTTATTTTTGAAACTATAGCTAAGTAGCTTTTCTAACTTCTCAAATGATTCCATTACTCATCCGTGTTATAAAGATTTCTGAAAATTTGATTTAACCTAACAGATTCAATCCATGGCTTTAACTTTAGTACTAGATTAATAACTCCTATATCATTATCCCACCAAGTTATTTTTGTTGAGAACCAAATAAATTGTGCTTTAGCAATAAAATTTTCAAACGGTACAAATCCAAGATTTACTCTACTATCATTTGACTGATCTCTATTATCCCCTAAAAAGAAATATTTCCCTTCAGGTACATAAAAAACATCCGTATTACCGTATCTATCATTATATATAACACCAAAAATAGGAGCAAGCTTATAAGAAAAATATGTTCTACCGTTTGGCAGTGTTTCTTTAAACTTCAAATATTTTATTCCCTCTTCGCTTATATAAGTTCCAACTTCCGTGCGTTCTATTTTTTTATCGTTAATATATATTACATCATCAATCAATTGAATTTTATCGCCGGGTAGCCCTATTAAACGCTTTATATATCTAACACTCATATCGTTAGGTGGACGAAAAACTACAATATCGCCACGCTCCGGTTCACGAGCAAATATTCGCCCTTTAAAAAGAGGAATAAAATCAAAAAAAGATAAAGAATAATTACTATAACCATAACTATATTTCGTAGAAAATATATAGTCATTCTCAAGTATGGTTGCCTTCATAGAACCGGTCGGAACGGTAAACGGCTCCATAATAAGTATTCTAATAAGTAAAGCGATGCATATTACAAAAGCAAAAGACCCCCACTCTTGCTTAGCTGTTTTATTAGTGTTTGATTTTGTATTATCTGTTTGCATAATCTCTTAATTATTTATAAATAATATTTGTTACATGGCTCTTACCTATGTCGTTCTCGTGGAAGACTATTACTGCAAAGTTGCCGATGTCATTCCTGCGTGGATCGAAAAACGCATTCAGTGTCATGCCGTGGCTTGACCACGGTATCCAGAAAAACAATAAAAAATACTAATAATTTTAGTATTTTTAACTGGATCCCGCGATCAAGTCGCGGGATGACAGAGGTGAAATTGATCCACGCAACAAAGCCTACGCGGGAATGACATCGGCAACTCTGCAACAACGCCTACGCTACGGGCTGCGTAGCTCATGACGGTTTGGGTATCCTATCCACGCAACAAGACCCACTCGCAATGACGATAAAGTCAAGCCACGCTAACTCTTAGCCTCTCCTCAATCTCGCTTCTAAAATGGCGTATCAGCCCTTGAATCGGCCAAGCTGCCGCATCACCTAAAGCACAGATAGTATGCCCCTCTATTTCTTTCGTAACGTTAAGGAGTTCGTCTATCTCAGATTTTTTGGCATTACCTTTAACTAGCCGCATCATAACTCGCCACATCCAGCCCGTACCCTCACGGCAAGGAGTACATTGCCCGCATGATTCATGCATGTAAAATTTACTAAGCCTTGCTATTGCATAAATAATATCGGTAGATTTATCCATAACTATAATACCGCCTGTACCAAGTCCGGAACCTGCGGTTCTTAAACTATCAAAATCCATATCTACTTCACATAATGACTTAGGAAGTAAAGGCACAGAAGAACCACCCGGGATTATGGCTTTAAGGTTATCCCAACCGCCTCGAACACCGCCGGCATATTTCTCAATCAATTCTTTTAACGAGATTCCCATTGCTTCTTCAACATTACAAGGCTTGTTAACATGCCCTGATATGCAGAAAATCTTAGTTCCCGTATTGTTAGGTTTACCTATACCGGCAAACCAGCTAGCTCCTCGTCTTAAAATGGTTGGCACTACTGCAATAGACTCAACATTATTTATAGTAGTCGGGCAGCCATATAACCCAAAGCCGGCAGGAAAAGGCGGCTTAAGCCGTGGCATGCCTTTTTTGCCTTCTAAACTTTCAAGTAATGCAGTTTCTTCACCACAAATATAAGCCCCTGCCCCACGATGTAAATAAATATTACAATCGAAGCCCGAACCGCAAGCATTCTTTCCTATTAACCCTTCTTTATAAGCTTCATCTAAGGCACGCTGAATATTAGAGGCTTCATTATAAAACTCACCTCTAATATAGATATAACAATCGTTCGCTCCTATAGCAAAGCTTGCAAGCAAACAACCTTCTATTAATTTATGCGGCTCAAACCTTAATATATCACGGTCCTTACACGTACCAGGCTCAGACTCGTCAGCATTTACTACTAAATAGCAAGGCTTCTCTGAATTTTTGGGCATAAACGACCATTTTATACCGGTAGAAAATCCGGCACCGCCTCGCCCTCTAAGTCCTGATTTCTTAACCTCTTCAATGATGAAATCTCTACCTTTATCAAGCAAAGCTTTAGTATTCTCCCAATCGCCTCGCTTCTTGCTAGATTTCAAATCATGGCTTTGCTGCCCATGTAGGTTAGTAAAAATTTTGTCTTCTTCTTTTAGCATAAACTATTCTCGTTATGGCTTAAAAACATCATTGCGAGGAAAAATTGAAAATTTTGACGAAGCAATCTCGTGCCAAAATCCTGAGATTGCCATGCAGCCTACGGCTGCTCGCAATGATGATTCATTACCTTTCTATTACTTTTTTATTAAACTTCCTATTAACAAACATTGTAAGTATCGGAGCAGAGATAAAAATCGAGGAATAAGTACCGGCTATTATCCCAAAAAATACAAGTACGCTAAAACTACGGATTGCCTCACCGCCAAAAAGAATAAGAGCTAAATTGGCAAGTAACGTGGTAATTACCGTTAAAATAGTTCTTGATAAAGTCTCATTAATACTTAAATTTATAATTTCCGTGATATTTTTTTTATGATATTTACGTAAATTTTCTCTAATCCTATCATATATTACTACCGAATCATTAACGGAATAACCTATAATAGTTAACACTGCAGCAATAGTACTTAAGTTAAAATCAAGCTTTATCATACTCATAAACCCAAGAGCAAGTATTACGTCATGCACTAAGGCGATAAGTATACCAAGACCGAAATACCACTCAAAACGCACCCAAATATAAACCATAATCGCTAAGAAAGAGAACAGCATCGCCATAGCCCCTGCTTCTATTAGCTGTCTACCCACCTGCGGACCAACAAAATCTACCTTACGATATTCAAACTTATACGGAAAATTACTTTGCAAAGATGCTTTAATTAACTCAATATTTTTCATGAGATTTTCTTCGCTACTACTACCGAATCTAATCGATAAATCACGCTCACTACCGAAATTCTGTAAGACCACCTCACCTATTCCAAGCTCGCCTAGAACCCCACGCATTTTTGGCAAATCAGGAGCTTGATCAAGCCTTACTTCAATAAGTATACCGCCGGCAAAATCAATACCGAAATTAAATTTATATATACCGATCCAAATAAAGCTAATGAGTGATAAAATAATTGAGAAAGTGTAGCTGACTTTTTTAAAATTCATAAAATCAAAATCGATTTTATTAGGTAAAAGTCTTAAAGGATAAATTTGCATTATTATATATTTTATTGAATAAAAGTTATATTTGTATTATATAGTAAATTCAAAAAGGTTAAATGATTTTTTATGTCAGAAGTAGTAGTAAAAGAACAATTAGAACAATATATAAGCAAAATAGAAAGATTAGAACAAGAAAAAGCTGATTTATCTCAAGAAGTAAAAGATATTTTCCAAGATGCTTCTTCACATGGATTTGATGTTAAAGCTATGAAATCTATATTGAAACTAAAGAAATTGGATAAAGATAAACTTGCCGAGCAGGATGCTATGCTTGAACTTTATAGAGATACTTTAGGGATTTGAGTTGTATACTCTATGAACTTCAAAAATTGGCTACGCATCCTACAAGAGCTGCAGTTCTCACGTATTAAGTGTACAAGTTACGACTTAATCTGACAGAGTTGAGTAATCAGGCAGCTTGATGGGCAATCATCAAATTGTCTGATATTCTCTCTATATTACCAATATTTTTATCTTTAGCAATATAAAGTGAATCTGTAAAAGATTGCATTGGTGTTTTACCAAAGCAATGTTTACCGGAATGAGGTCTTGCATTATTGTAACTCACAAGCCAGTTATCTATATCTACCCCGATTATGGATAAGAAATACATGGTTTATTAGGTTTAAGTTGGTAAGCAATAAGAGCAGAGAATAGAGAAGTAAAGAAATTAATAGGTGATCGATGTCTGGAAGGAGTAATATTAAAATTCTCTTTTATGTAGCCAAAAATGGTTTCGATAATGAATCTCTTCCTTAAAAGGATTTTATCCAAAAGAGGTAATAAATAGTTTTTCATATCCTTTCTTATTCCGGTAATTTTTATTAAACCTTGCTTATAAAGTTTTGTAAACATTTTTTCTGAAATAAACCCCTTATCATCATAACACTTACCTTTTAGACCTTTTTGATAACCATTGCTTCAAATGCAATTCTGTCATCAACATTACCTTTGGTAATTTTAACAGCAATAATTTCTCCCTTATCATTGATTATCATATGAAGCTTGAATCCAAAAAACCAATCGACAGAACTACGTCCCCTTTTTGCAAGATTATTAAAAGTTCTGTTAGAATTAATTCTGATATTTTTACATACTGCAAAATGTGTGGAATCTGCATAATAAATTCCCGTTCTTTTCCCACTTAAGTAATGTAACATCACAATCAATGGCAGAAATAATGAAGGAATAAGCTGAACAAATCTCTCATAACAAGGTGGATTCCTGAACAAATTACCATTAATAATAAAGTTTTGGTAATAAGCTTTTAAATGTTTATATGCACTAAAATGGTAAAAATCATTATTGAGAGTTCTTCACTTAAGGAAAGCTTACCTTCTCTAAATCTTTGCTTATTACTTTTCAGCAATTGATGTTTTACCCATTTCTCATAAATTTTACAAAATTTATCTACTATACAAAATATTGTAGTATATTTACACATGTTATTAAACCTTTATTTTATTCCTTCAGTGCCCTATTTATATAAGGTTTAATAACTCTTGCAACCTTCCTTCCTCTCTATTCCTTATCCATAATCGGGGTTATGTTAACTATATTTTTATTGCCCAAACTACAAGCTATACGTAGAGGAGTATAGCCTATATCATCCATACAATTAGGATTAGCTCTTACCTTAAGTAGCATTTTAACTATATTTTCCTTACCTAGAATAGAAGCCATATGCAGAGGTGTATCATCGTGTTCATTTAGTGGTATTGCTGCAAACTCATTAGAAACAGCCATCTTATTATTGACAAGTTCTTTGACTTTCTTAATGTCTTCATTGTAAATAGCATTAAACAAATTGATTTTGAAATCGTTTTCGTCATATTTAGATTTATACATAAACCCCTTTTATTTAAAAAAGGCATGTTAGCACTTTTTGATATAAAGGTCAAGAAATAGTTAATAATTTAACTATTTCTTAATAAAGAGAAATTTGTAAAAAATAGACATCTTCCCAAAGCAGTTTATAGAGAGGAATTTAAAGGATACACGGAAGCACTTGCCGCCATAGACATACGTGATGGATGAGGGATTAGGATCGACGTACAAATTGCCCTTAGAAGCAAGTTATGCAGGAAGTCTAATAATTCAAGATCAATAAATCCTTATCAATCCTGAAACCTTTGAAACGCTCAAGTAACGACATACCAAGCAGTGAAATATCAAGGTCACCAAGACCTACATGTCCTTTGATGTTCTTAAATTCCGTACCGATTACTACACTATTTAAGGTTATAGGGGCAGCTTTATTTTCGCCGTTAGCTGTTAGATAAGTTCTAGTATATTTTAATTTAGTTAAGTCAAAGCCTAATTTTTGGGCATCTTCTTTAGTCAAAGCTATATCACTTGCACCGGTATCTACCATAAATTTTATTTTAACGTTATTTACAAAAGCATTGATATAAAAATGTCCGTCTCCGCTACGGGCTATAATAATTTCTCCGACTTCAGTAGACCATTTATATGATGGAATTAAAGCAGACATTACTCTATGATAAGCGTAGCTCAGCTCAAACCTAAAAGCATAACCGGTTATTATAACCAAGAAAATTGCTGCCCACATTGCTAATTGCAAACAAAATCTGCGTATTTCATTTTGGCTAATAGTACTGTAAATTATACTAAATAATATTAATAACGACGCACAAAAACTCCCTATATTTTGCGGTTCTTTAAAAAATTTTGGATAATGTTGATTGATATATTTGTATAATAAACCGCTTACAATTACGGTACTGCAAATTATAAAAATAAGTTTTATAAGTTTTTTATTCATATAATATACTACAAGTAAATAAAGAATAGGTATACGAAGTTCTATCTGAGTATATAATTTAATCTATATAATCAAACCAAAATCCCAGCCCATTTTTAAGTGGAAAACTACCTTCTTGGTTCACTAGAATAATAATTCCAAGTTCTTCTGACGTTATAAAACCAATAAAAGAATTAATACCGTTAATATAGCCTGAGTGAAAAATTAAATCCTTATTTGAGCGTCCTTTTACTTTAAGAATACGCCATCCAAGAGCATAATATGACTCGATCATTTTTGATCAATAGGCCAAACCAGTTGCCATTTAAATCCAAAAACATCTTTGTTTGATTTTACTGTTTTATACATACGATCTAAAGTACTTTTAGAAATAAGATTCGGTTTATAACCAAAACTAAGTTTCAATAATTCCATCTATTGATGCAAAAATACCGGCAGATGCAGGTACCGTCTTTGGATAGTAAGGCGGAAACGGCGGCAGCAATCTTGTCCGTCTATTATGCTTTAGAATGCGGATAAGCAAGTTGTACATTCGGCTCTAGCGGTAATATTTGTATATCTTACGTTTTAAGTGTTGTACACAAATTATCTATGCAGCATTTAAACTTGATTTTTTACAATTTAAAGCTTCTTCAAGCAAACTGAAAACAGTGTTACTATATTTATAACATTGTCCGGGTTTACAACTAGCTTGTTGTTTTTTAGCAGCGTTAAAAGCTTTGAGCGACTCATTCCTTGCTCAATTTCAATGTTTCCTGAGAATTGATAACCTGTTGTATGGCTTAAAATATTATTAAGACTAATAGCATTTTTTAAGTATGGTAATTTGAATTTTTCGTCAAAATCTAAACTTCCTTGATCTACCATTAATGCAATTGCCGTTGCTGAAACAGCTTTTGAAACCGATGCTAACGGAAATAAAGTTTTATCCGTAATAACTCCGCTATTACCTTTCTGATTTCCAAACGTTGTTTTATAAATAATCTCACCTTTGTATAAAATTGCAATTGCTCCTCCTTGTAATTCGTCTTTTTGCAATTCAAGCTTTTTAATAAAACTTTTTAGTTTTTGCGTTAATTCTACTCGTGTCTGTGCCAAAACTGTACGATGTGATAATAGTAACATTATACTAAAAAATAGGATAAGTTTTTTATTCATATGGTGATATTATTTTCATTTACAAGTATGATACTAAGAAGTTAAATACGAGAGAATAATTTGCTATATACTTCATTCCGATTTCTTTTTCCAATAGCAAGTACAAGTACTATTATACGCTTATCATCTACTTCATATACTAGTCGATAACCGACTGATCTCAACTTTATTTTATATAAGTTATTTCCACCGTTTATTGCATCTTTGGATACATGAGGTGTTTTAAGTTTCTCTAATAACTTTTTTTAAACTGTTCTTTTATTGTAGAGCCTAATTTATCCCATTCTTTTTTAGCAACCGGAATAAATTCTAACTTATAAATCATTTAAATTAACCGCTATTGCTTTTTCTTTATCTTTTAATCTAATAGTAACAAGCTCTAATAAATATTTGTCATCTAAAGCTTCAATAATTTGCTCATATAATTCAGCCGGAATTAGATAAGCAGTCGGTTTATTATGATTTAATAAGGCAACAGGCTCACCGCTTGCCTTATCCAATAATGCAGTAGGGCTTTTTTTAAATTCTGATATACTAACTGTTAGATTTGCATAAATATGTTCCATTATTAGACTCCAAGTAAACGAAGAAAGTTATACGAAAGATCAACTTGGAAAAGAGTAATCGGTCTGTAAGCCGAGGAGCGGAGCATATACTTAATACGTAAGCACTGCAGAACTTATTAGACGACATAGCCAATTTTTCAAGTTCATCGAGTATAACTATAATTAATACTAAATTAAATACTAATTATAGGCTATAATTTTATATCAAGAAAATCACATTAAATCGCCTATATTCTCTAAAAACAACCTAGCTCGATGCGATGCCGGTTTACTAAAAAAATCCTCGGCAGGCTGGTTTGCTAAAATCTGCCCTTGATCCATAAAAATAACACGATCCGCTATTAATTTTGCAAACTTCAAATGGTGCGTGACTACTACCATACTCATTTGATCTTTTAATAAATTTATATTCTCTATAACATCTTTAATATTTTCAGGATCGAGTGCCGAAGTCGGTTCGTCGAATAACAAAATTTCCGGCTTCATCATTAAAGCCCTTGCTATTGCTATACGTTGTTTTTGCCCTCCTGATAGGCTTGCCGGATATGAGTCAAATTTTTGCGTTAGCTTAAATTTTGCAAGTAATTCCTTTGCCATAGAAATTGCTTGTTCTTTTGGCAAATTTAAAACATTTACCGGCGTATAGATTAGGTTTTCTCCTACCGTTAAATGCGGAAAGAGATTAAAATTTTGAAAAACCATACCGACTTTTAAGCGAAGCTTTCTCCTATCTTTAGGTAATAGCTTCTTCCCGTCTACCAAAAAAGTACCGCTACTTGGTTCTTCTAAATTATTTAAAATTCTAAGCAGAGTAGTTTTACCGCTTCCCGAAGGACCGATTATTACAGTAGTTTCCTTAGTAGTAAAACTTAAATCAATATTCTTAATTGCGTAATTCTTGCCGTAACGCTTACAGACTTTTTCTAAAATAATCATAAACTAGACCGTAAATTTATAACCGTCATAAAGCGGCTTAACGTTATTTGGAAGCATTTTCGTAATCTCATGATAATCTATCGTGTGTCTCATATTGGTTAATAATATCTGCTCAGGTTTATATTTTTCACGCCATTCTAGAACTTTATCAAGCCCTGCATGATTCGGATTTGATTTATAATCCATACAATCTAATATCCATATTTTTATATCTTTTAAAAATTTTTCTGATTCAGGCAGAAAATCGATTACATCGGACGAATAAACAAAATCACCTATACGTAAGCCCAAGCTATCTATAGGGCCGTGATTCTGTCTAAAAAATTGTATTTCGATAGTATTAATCTTAATTTTATCAAAAAAACTGACAGATTGAGTTGTGAATAGTCGCCCAAGCTTAAATAATTTATTATTAAATAGATAATCAAATTTTGTATGGAGCTTTGCCGCACTATCGTGATCTGTATAGATTTCGAATGGCTTATCTTGCATAAAAGTAAATACCCGTAAATCATCGATGCCGTTAACGTGATCGGAATGATAATGTGTTAATATAGCACAATCGAGCTTATTTATCTTTTCTCGTAATAGTTGATTTCTAATATCAAAACCGAAATCAACTAATATTTGACTATTTTCATCTTTAATATATATTGCTGATCTAGTCCTTTTATTGTACTTTGAAGAAGATGTGCATATACTGCAATCGCACCCGATCACCGGTACGCCTATAGATGCTCCACACCCAAGTATTGTTACTTGTAACATAAATATTCAAAATGATGTTTGAAGTTTTTTATAATTTTTGTGGCTTAAATCAAGGAATATTCTTATTTTTGAATAACATTACTAACATTGGTCTAATACCTTATTTTTTAAAAATAATTTCGTTTTGTTTTAATATCGCTAATTTCGCCTTAATATATATTTTATACTGTATATATTTTTATATTCAATTAAAGAAAATTAAAAATGATAATGAACGGCAAAATAAATTTTGGCACGGTTATAATAAATTAGTTGAAATCGGTATAATATACGGGGTATTCGGTTTAATTTTTACCGCTCTTAAATTTTCAGTTAATTTCCCTCGCCCTTATTGCAGTCTTCCTGTGGATAGTTTCATGACCGTAATAAATACTGCAAACGAAAGATGCTTTTCAAGCTTTCCAAGCAGCCACGCAGCTCTTAGCGTTTTAGTAACGTATTTTATTTGGGATTATATTAAATTACCATTAAAAATCTTAATGATTTGTGTTATTATACTCGTGTCATTATCTCGCATAAGCCTTGCCATGCATTACCCAAGTGATATAATCTACGGCATTATTATTGCATTTATAACAATATTGATAGGTAAATTAATTTATCGAGTCTTTGCAAATAATATAATAAGAAAGATCGGGGATTTTCATTAATGAGGCAGTAATTAAGAAAAAATATATAAAAAACTTGGTTTTTAATCTTGAAAGTTTTTAATATGCGTGCTACAATGTAGCCACATTATTGAAAGAAGATTTTTATGTCTGCTGATTCTATTGTGCGAGCCCGTATTAATGAAGACGTGAAAGAAGAAGCAGCTTTAGTGCTTGCTGCTATGGGACTTACTTTATCTGATGCTGTTCGTATGCTGTTATTTCGTGTTGCTCGTGAAAAAGCATTGCCGTTTGAGCCGCTTATCCCAAATGATAAAACAATTAAAGCTATGAAAGCTGCAAGAAGCGACAAATTAGTTCATGTTGGTAATATCAATAATTTGTTATCTGATTTAAATGAGAACGATTAAACGTACTGCAAAGTTTAAACGTGACTATAAACGTGAAAAACGTAGAAAACATGGAATAAATTTGGATGATATTTTACTGAAAGCAGTTAGGTAACTTGGTTACTGATATAACATTACCTATACACATGAGAGATCATGCCCTTATAGGTAATTGAAAAGATTGTAGAGATTGTCATATTAAACCGGATTTAGTATTAATTTATAGAAAACCCAATGCTGACACATTGGAGTTAATACGATTAGGTTCACACAGTGAACTTGGTTTTTAATTATTTTGAAATGAACCGGGAACGAGTTCCCACAAAACCCATCTAACCATCCATAGTACTGAACAGTTTTTGAAAAGCGTTTGATGTCGCTCCTAGCTAAAAACGAGAAGGCATTGTTGCGTGGATCAATTTCACCTCTGTGTCATCCCGTGGCTTGACCACGGGATCCAGTTAAAAATACTAAAATTATTAGTATTTTTTATTGTTTTTATGGACCCCGTGGTCAAGCGAACTAGGTGACACAGTGGATTTTACCGGTCTACGCAACAATGCCAAACGAGAATGACATCAAAAAATCAAATAAACATTATGCTACTATACCGAAAATACTTTATAAAAAATATCTTACCGCTGCTTATAGTCGTTACTTTTTCAGTGACTAGTATAGTATGGATAACGCAAATATTAAAACTTTTATATTTATTTGATAAAGGTATAAAAGTTATGGACTTCTTCAGTTTAATAGTTTTAGTACTTCCTACTTTATTATTTATTCTGTTACCGGTAATAACGGTTATTGCCGTGATCTATATCTATAATAATTTAAAAGTCGAGCGACAATTAATTATATTACAAGCTTCAGGAGTTAATAATGTACAGCTAGCATTGCCTGCTTTATATGTCGCATTAATAGTTATGCTACTTGCTTATTATATATCTTCTATCATCCTGCCGTTATCTCATATAAACTTAAAATCACGTTTAAGCTTTATAAAGAATAATTATATATCAAGTATGATTGAAGAGAAAACTTTTAATAAAGTAACGAAAGATATCACTGTTTTTATAGATAAAAAATCAGCAGGGAATATTATGAACGGCGTAATAATATTTGATAATCGCAACGCTGATAACCCATCAGTAGTATTTGCGGGTTCAGGTACTCTTAATATATATGATAATAGCCCGATTTTTGAACTTAATAAAGGCATAAGACAAGAATATGACGTAAACGGTAATTTAACTCAGTTAACTTTCGATTCTTTAATGATAAAACTACAAAATGATAATCCTTTAGTATCACAAAGAACTAAACATAATAAAGAAGCAAACGAATATTATATAAGCGAATTACTTGCCCCTCCTCATGATTTAGCTATTACTAAAAAAATTAAATTAATTGCTGAAGCACATCAAAGAATAATTTGGCCTTTATATAATTTTGTATTACCTTTTTTAGCTCTTGCAGTTTTTTTGAGATATCCTTATAGCAAAAAGACAACTTTTATGCCGGTATTATTTTCTGCCTTAACAGTATTGCTAGTTACTTCAATTCATTTTATATTGCAAAATTTTGCCTCAAAAAATCTAGATTTTATTTTTGCTTGTTATTCCAATTTGGTTATTGCCTTAATGATCGGATTATATTTATATGTACGTAAAAGAATATAAATTTATTAGACTACTTTATTCCAAGTTCCACGAGGATTTTGAGTAAAACAATCAATTTTGTTTTCCTGTCCGGTAAATTTATTTATTTTAACTGTTAATTCTTTTAAATCTTCCGGTAAATCGGTTATTATAATTATCCTTTTGAAAACTCTTATATACTCTTTTGCTTGTAAAATTTTTCCTACATCCGTAGGCGAAATAATAACAAGCACACTAGCATTATTAGGATTTTGTAACTCATCGGTAATATAAATCGGCTGTTTTTCAGGCTGTGGATCAAGCTTACTACCGTGAGGTATAAATTGCTTACGTGAATAAGTCCAAAGATTTTTATTGAGCATTTCTTGGTGATCTGCATCTGCAGTTAATATCACGCTTTTAAGATCAGAGTGATAGCATTTTTCTATCAGAAGCAATATCGATTTTAGAAGTAATTCATCGCTTGTTTGATAAATACTAAATTGCTGCATAAAAATTTTATGTTATTTTTTATGAGAAAATTTAAGTGGTACGGATGAAGGGACTTGAACCCCCACGCCTCGCGGCACAAGAACCTAAATCTTGCATGTCTACCAGTTTCATCACATCCGCATATAGTAATGTCGTTACCGTAAGGCATTGTTGCATGGATTCGATGTCATTCCTGCCTCTGCGGGAATGACATCAAAGTATTTCCATCAAAAAATTATAATACACATCATATAATTTTTGTAAATCGCTAATTTTTGTGTATTCGTTTATTTTATGCGCCGTTTCGGATAATAAACCGAACTCTACTAACGGACAATAATTTTTGACGAATCTTGCATCCGACGTACCGCCGCTTGTAGAGAATTCAGGCTTTATTTTAAGCGTATGCTCTACTACTTTAGCAAATTCTTTTATTTTATCTCTAGGATTCTGAATAAAACTTTCAGCAGAACTACTATATTCTAACTTATAATCTACTTTATATTCTTTACAATTCTGTTTAATAATTTCTTCTATCTGTTTTGCTAAAGTTTCTGCACTATGTAAATTATTAAAACGTATATTGAAAAATGCTTCTGTACTTGCCGGAATTACATTTAAAGTATTATTACCGACATCGATATTCGTTACTTCAAGGTTAGAGCTTTGAAAAAATTCATTAGACCTCTTGGGAAACTCTACTTCTAGGGGTAATTTGTACGTCGATTCGGTACTCGCATCCTCACGTACGCTTGTGTACGCTGCGGTTCTGCGTTCCGTGTCTCCTTCAAATTCCTCCCTATAAGCGAGTTTCCCAAGAGGTCTAGTCCCTTGATCAAGTTTTATATTTGTTAACTCGTTCAATATTCTTATTAAGCAATGCAACGGATTATTTGCTTTATGAGGATAAGCTACATGCCCTGCTAAACCTTCTATATTTAATTTAAAGTTAACACTTCCTCTTCTGCCGATCTTAATTGTATCGCCTATTTCTTTTTCACAAGTGGGTTCACCGACAACGGCAAAATCAATTTTATGCCCTTGATTACGAATATATTGCAGCATTTCTTTAGTACCATGTTTTGCTTTTCCCTCTTCATCACTAGTAAGTAAGAAACTAACGGAACCTTTAAAATCGGTATTATTTTTTATAAAATCTAAACCGGCAGCTAGAAAGCACGCTATAGCCCCTTTCATATCCACCGCACCTCTGCCGTATATCTTTCCATCTTGCTCATGAGACTTAAATGGACTCGCATTATGCCAAAGCTTATGATTGCCTGCCGGCACTACATCTACATGCCCAACAAAGCAAATATTAGGCTCATTGCTACCGAAAACAGCATAAAGGTTAGTGACTTGCTCGCTTTTAGAATCGCCGAATATTTTTATTTCGGTCTTAAAGCCGTGTTTTTTAAGCAAATCATCAACATACTCAATAGCCCCATCGCTCTCAGGAGTTACAGACTTAAAACCAATCAAATCTTTTAAGTAGTTAATGTACATCAATTATTGCCAAAGAGAATTTAATTTGGTTTTTAGTTTGTTTTCAAAAAGCTTTATGGTTTCTTTATTTGCTTCAATTATATTTCTTTCATGTTCTAACTCTGCAATAATCTCTTCTTGAATTAAAAGAGAAGGAAGAGGGATTTTTTGTGCTAAAAGTATCTGAGCATTTATGTTTGCTTGATTATTAGATTGTTTAGCATAATTTTTAAGATTTTTTTGAAATAAATCAGTATTCATATATAAATTTAAAAATTTAGACAGTATTTTTTCTTGGTTGACAACTATTCTTATCAAATAAGAGGCAAAGCAATATTCTGACTCTGCTTCAAATATAGAATTCAAAACTATTGGTTCTGTTGAATAAAATATCCCCTTTATTAGGTTTAAATTGTCTAAAAGTTTCTTTATCAATTTTAACATATTTTATATCTGTAAACTCTAATAATCCCTTTTGTAAGTTTCCCATTCTAAGTATTTTTACCCTTCACCCTCTATATTCATGTCTTGTGAAAGACCATACTGCACTTTGTTATTACAAATGTCACCAATTTTATTTTCCATTGTTTATTTATTTCAAAACTGGGTTTCCAATTATCTATTATCTGTTTTGCCCCATCTATTATTTTTTGATAACTATCCAACTCCTCAACAATTTTTTGCTGTTCTTCAATAGGTGGAAGAAAAATTGCAATTTCGTCTAATTTAGTAATGGATATATATTTAGTTGTTTGGGTTGTACAAATATCTAATAACTTTTGTTCTAATGACTTACAGGTGTAAAATAAGAATTTTGGTAAAATTTGATCTGCATATTCCTCTTTAATAACTAACCAATTTATTTGTTGATTAGTAGTAAGCGGTATTTTAGAAAAAGCAACTTTGCCTATTGTTGCTGTACAAGATAGTAATATAGTGTTAGTAGGTAATAATTTTACACTAGTTTCTTCTAAGGCTTTTTCTGTAATTAAATTGTTTAGTTTTAAACGTTTTCCCCATTTTCCAAATCTTCTAAGGTAAACCAAGGTATATTATACCAATATTTTTGTTCTTTTCTTGAAGGGGTTGAACCATTATATATATGACATATTTTCGATAACTTTACCAAAGTAAACTTTTCCTTTTTTATCGCTTCTCTATAATGATTACCTACTAAGTTATACCCATTATTCTTTATTTTCTTTAAATCTATAATTTCAAATCCAAGTTCAAACATATTAGTTTTTAAATCAGGATTTTTATCTACCTTACTAATGTCTGAGGAATCAATTTTATTTAAATCATTTATACCAACCATTTTTCTTTTTTTATTGTCTAGAGTAACGTCAATATTCTTTTTGATTATTTGGCTTATGTGCATCGGTAAAATAAAGTATTGACGTTTTTACTCCCGTATAAGGTAAAAAAGTACCTTGCGGTAAAGAGATAACGAGTTGCAACTTTGCTTTTGATAGTAAAAATTGACGAACAGCAGCGGTGTTTTTCTGAATAAGAACCCTTCAGGTACTACCAATGCCATTCTACCACCCTCTTTTAAATTTTGCAGGCAATGCAAAACACAAGCAGCATCACCGTTATTTTTTGCAATGCCGTTATAATATGTATTAAATCTTAATTTTTCTAAATCTTCATCGGTATTAATTATATTATTTTCTTTGATATAATTAAAAGCTTCAGTTAAGAACCCACCGGTACTGCAAAAAGGATCATAAATTGTTTCTTTAAATTTAGGATCAACCAAATTAATAATGGTTTTAACGATAAAATATTCACCTAAATCATTTTCTGTTGATGTGGTTTTTTCTAGGAAATACTCAAATGCATCACCTTTTATATCCGTATCGATTGTAGATAAAATGAGAGGATCGATTGCATCAATAATATGACGAAGAGTATTGGAATTACTTAGAGAAATAGGCGTAAAAACATCACCACCGTATTTATTCTTAATTTGTTCTATAACATAGCTATTAATGTAACCAATAATATCATCGTTTGATTGTGCTTTGATATTATTCCACCAAGATTTTTCGTTGTTTTTGCTTAATAATTTTAAGAATAATATATTTGCAAACTCACTAAATCTTTCTATTCCTGCTCGGAGCCCTTCACTTCTTAAAAGATTATTCAAGTTTTTAAATATTGATATTAATTCTTCACGGGATACTTTAACTTCTTTCGGTATAGTCCAAGCTTCATTACTGTTTGCTTCTAAAAAAGCTAATAATTCTTTTTCACGCAGTAATTCCCTTACTTCATCATCGTTTAATATAAGCTCTTTATTATTTGAAACAAAACGAGCTTCGCAGTAAGCTCCGTTCATTGCGAACACTATAGGTACATCAAGCAATTTTGCATATTCCGCAGCTTGATCCAAAGCTTGCCTTAAATCCACTCCTGTTTTTTTTGCTTCTATTATTGCAATAGGTTTATCAATATTACTTTCCATATAAGATATAATCCGGTCTTTTTCCGTTTAATCTTGTCTGTTCTATTTTTGATTTTGGTTTTTGGAAATAAACATTCTTTTTAGTATCATTATCTATATACCATCCCTTATTTACAAGGTTATTGCTGATAATCCATTCGGTTTGCTGTTCTACTAACATAAGAATTGCTTAGATATTTTTATTTTGTAATTAATAATTATATCTTCTTACACTTATTATACAAGCTTATAAAAGTACAAAAAACAACTTTTTATCTCACTAAAAAATAAATTATTGCTGTGGATTTATATAGATTTTTGACTTTCTTAATGAATTTAAATAACTTATTATTATGAGCCTAATATTAAAATCATGAGTATAAATAACCAGTTAAGAGAATTAATTAAATCAGGCACTTTTGCCGGTATATTATTAATTATTGCTTTTACTTTAGCAATAATTGTCAGCAATAATATTTTCCTAGCAAAATATTATTCTTCTTTTATTTACAGTAAATTTTCTTTAACAATAGGAAATGTAAGTTTACAAACAACTTTTATAGAGTTAGTTAATGACGGTCTCATGACTTTCTTCTTTTTATTAATAGGTTTAGAGATGAAATTTCACCTAGTAGAAGGTGAATATAAAAATAAAAAAACTAATATTACCTGCGGCGGCAGCCCTTGGTTGGAGGTGTGGTAGTTCCTGCCCTAATGTATATGTTTTTTAATTATGATAAACTGGGATTAATAAAAGGATGGGCTATTCCTATAGCAACTGATACTGCTTTTGTCCTTGGTATTTTATCCTTTTTCAGCCGACATATATCTTTAGAATTACGAGCTTTTATTATAGGTTTCTCATTAATTGACGATGCTATACTAGCCTTGTTTTATATTAAAACAATCAATACTCCGGCATTACTAATTTCCTCTGTAATTATATTCATCTTGTTTATATTGAATTATCGACAAGTTAAACAATTATTTTATTATATAATTGTAGGTTTATTATTATGGATTAGTATGGTGGAGTCAGGTATTCACGGTACTTTATGCGGAACCATTATAGCACTTTTTATACCTGTTAATGGATAATATTTGGTTTATTTGTAGGTAAGCAATTAGGTATTATGCTATTTTCATATCCATTTGTAAAATTTAAACTCTGTAATTTGCCAAGTGATACTTCATGGTTAAAATTTTATTCTATAGCTATACTTGGAGGAATTGGATTTACCCTAAGTTTATTTATAGGTAGTATTACGTTTGAGAGTAGTTGTCCTTCAAACTCTATGAGAGCTGCAGTAATAATAGGCTCTTTAATCTCTGCATTATTTGGCGTAGCCGTTCTAAAATATTGTACTAGAAAAGAGTAAAGCGTCTTGAAGATGATAACCGCAGCGTACATACTAGTACGTGAGGATTATCAGCAAGAAACAACGTAGCTAATTTTCAAATTAAACGAGTATACTCATTAAATAACGATGATAGGATTTTAATATATTTTTGTTTGGAAAAACAGGATATGGTACTATATAGATAGTATTAGAAGAAGGAATCGCTTTTTCAAGCTTATTTAGCATAAAAGGCATATTATAATTATGCTCTACTAAAATTATTGAAGTAAGATTGTAAGTTACAATAAAATCAACCGCTTTCTTAATATTATCTTCTTCAGACATTATTTTATTCGGAGCAAGTATTACTTGCTGTTCTATTACGCTATGTTCTTTTAGCAAATTTTTTAATTGCCCTGTAGATTCTATACCGGTAATAAATAATATAGGGGCATAGCCTGCCTTAAGCATTGCAATACCGGTTTCAATTTTATGTCCCCCTCCTGCAAATACTATTATTGCATTAGTGGTATTACTATTAAACTTATAAGAATTTATTAAATATAAATAATAACCAAAACCAACAATCCAAAGAGCAAAAATTGCTAAAATTGTGAGTAAAAATTTTCTGATCATTTAAATATTTTATTAAATTCAGTTTGAATAATTTTATCAAATTCAGACATTTCAATATGAATTCCTAACTGATTTAAAGATGTTACTAAAGAATTTTCAAGTCCACAAGGAATAATCCCACTAAACTTACTTAAATCTGTTGAAATATTTATAGCTACACCGTGATATGTAACCCATTTTCTTACTCTAACACCTATTGCAGCAATTTTAGCAAATTCATCTTTCCTTACTTTTACCCAAATTCCTACTTTATCTTTAATAATATATGCTTTAATTCCAAAATAATTTAAGCTATTTATAATCCATTTTTCAAGCATTTTTATATATAGCTTTAAATCTTTGTGGCGATTTGGTAAGGCTAAATTAAGAATTGGATAAATAACACGCTGACCCGGTCCATGAAAAGTAAATTTACCGCCACGTCCTGTGTAAATTACCGGAATGTCACCAAAATCTAATACTTCTTCTGAGTTGTAATTAGTACCGGCTGTATATACTTCCGAATGCTCAACTAAATAAACAATTTCCGGCTCATTAGTATCAATTACCTTATTAACATGGTCTTCCATTAACTTCAAAGTAACCGAGTAATCAGTGAGACACGGTATTATTATGAATTGTACCATATTAATTGCCTAACTCGGATTTATATTTCAATATTAATGCATCTAAAATTGCTATTGTTTCAACATCTAAATCACCGGAAAAGTTACTAGGACGAAAATGCATTTGAAACGAAATTATAACATCTTTCATTTTAGAATCTAAAATTCTGGTAGCTTCAAGTTTATAACCGTATGTAATAAATTTTTGCTGAATTGCTTTAATATCGGTTATATCAACTTGTGACAATAGATCGTTAAACACCTGTTCATCATACCAAGCTCCAATATCGTTATCATATAATAGTTTCCAAGGAAATAGTGGACCTGGGTCCTGTTTTCTACCTGAAGCAATATCAGAATGCCCAACTACTCTAGTAGGTTTAATATCATATCTAGCAATAATCTGTTTACACAAACTTATAACACTATTAATTTGTTGCTTTGAATAAGGCAGCCAGGTTATATTATTGTTTTTTGCATTTACTTCAAAAGCAGGATTTACGATTTCAATACCGATTGATGTATCATTAATACGCTCATGACCTTGCCAGTAACTTACTCCGGCATGCCATGCTCTATCATGCTCTTCTACTAATTGAAATATATATTCAGGGTTTTCATTGTTTATTAAATAATGGCTACTTAACCTTTCACCAGTTAAAAAATCTAAAGATTGCTTAAAATCACACTGTGTATAATGTAGCACTAGGAATTTAATACGTTTATCAAATCCCACAGCTCTATAAGATGTTTTATCGATTACTATCATAGATAAAAATTTTAAAGGATGTCACTATTGTATGTTTTTTTCTATGTCATTCTTGTAAAAGCTTGCTCGCAATGATGATTTGGTATCTATACAAAGATAGCGTCAAGTATAACAAGAAAAATTTTGATGGTGCCGGATATCGGATTTGAACTGATGACCTACCGCTTACAAGGCGGTTGCTCTACCACTGAGCTAATCCGGCATATTAATATGATTATAGAGAAAAGATATGGTCTGGACCACGGTATCTAGAAAAATAGCTTGTAATAGTCAAATTTACTAGATCCCGTGATCAAGCCGCGGGATGACACAGGTGTGAAATTGATCCACACAGTCATGCCTGCTCGCAATGACGAAAACACACTATAAACTAAGCTTCGTTAGATTCCTTTTTACTTGGTCTAGCTTTGCGGTTTTTTGCTTTAACTTCCATTTCCTTTTTAACTTTCTCAGGAAGAGTAACACCCGCTTGTTCAATAAATTTTGCGACTCGCTCAGTTGGTTTAGCACCGGTGCCAAGCCAATATTCTATACGATCTTTTTTTAAAACCACACGCTCACTATTATCTGAAGCAAGCATTGGATTATAAGTTCCGACTTTTTCTAAAAAGTCACCGTCACGAGGTGCTGTTGCATTAGCTACTACTACACGGTAAAAAGGACGCTTTTTAGCACCGCCTCTAGCTAAACGAATTTTTACTGCCATATATTACTTACAATTATTTTATTTTTTCTTCTTTAAAAAGAACATGTTTTCTAACTACTTTATCATACTTACGAAAAGAAAGTTTCTCGGTTTGGGTCTTCGGATTACGTTTTTTTACCCAAAAAACACCTGTGCCGGCAGTACTTACTAGCCTTACCAAAACATTTTTATTTTTCTTTGCCATTAGCTGACACCTTAAATCAAGATATTATTTTATTATTCTAAGAAAAGCAGAATAAAACGAAATTGAAAAATAGTCAAGTAAAATACTCTACATACTTAATTATATGGATCGATTTTACTTATGGCATCCCGCGACTTGATCGCGGGATCCAATAATAAATACTAAATAATTTTAGTATTTATTATTGTTTTTCTAGATACCGTGGTCAAGCCACGGTATGACACCAAATGCTTAAACGAGTTACCGTCCAAATAAGCGTTCGATATCCTTAAGCTTCAACTCAATATACGTAGGTCTACCGTGATTACATTGACCTGAAAACGGCGTATTTTCCATTTGACGCAGTAAAGCATTCATCTCGTCCGCTGATAATTTTCGTCCTGCTCTAATAGAGTAATGACAGGCATAAGTTTCCGTCACATGCTCTATTAACTCCGTCAAAGCTATATTCTCACCAAAATCCGATAAATGATCAGCGAGATCCTGAATTAACTTTTGTACGTTTACGTCTCCAAGGATATTTGGAATTTCAGTTACTATAATAGATTTTTCGCCGAATTTTTCTAGAGTTAAACCGAGTTTATATAGTTTTTCTCTATGTTCATATAAACAATCTGCTTTTTTTTCATTTGGCAGTTCTACTATCTCAGGGATAAGCAAACGCTGTTTGATTAACTCTTCCGTTTTAAGGTAATCTTTTATTTTTTCATACCCTAAACGTTCATGTGCTGCATGCTGGTCGGTAATCACTATACTATCTTCGGTTTGTGAAATAATATAAGTCGTATGAAGTTGTGTTTTAGCTGCCCCAAGTTTATATTGTTTACGGGTTTGCTGTTCATGTTCTATACGGTTTTCTATTTCTTGTTCTATTTTAGCATGTGGTAATGTATCGATTAATTTTTGACAAACATGATTTTGAGGAACTTTATTAAGTGTAGAATGATTAGTAGGTCTATAATCTGCCGATTTACTATTAACATTTATAGCTTTGCTTATCTGTGGTTGTTTGTTGACTAAAGGATTTTTAAATAGTTCAAGAGTATCAGTTGCAATAGTAGTAGAAGTAACATGGCTTTTATTTGTTAAAGCATTTTTAATTGCTTCTATTAATAAGTTTCGCACATAATTCGGGTCATGAAATCTTACCTCTACTTTTGCCGGATGTACGTTAACGTCAACAAGTTGCGGATCAACTTGTAAGAATATAGCACATAGCGGATAACGATCACGAGCTAAATAATCTTGATATGCTACCCTTAAAGCTACCTGTAATAATTTATCTTTTACCGGTCTATTATTAATAAATAAAAACTGATCTTCACTTGAAGCTCTATTATATGTCGGGATACTAGTATAGCCGCAAATAGAGAAATCAGGTGTTTTGAAATCTATATAAGCGGCATTTTTTATAAAATCATCGCCTATAACATCAATTATACGCTGTTTTAGGTTAGTTTCTGCATCTTTATTTTGTCCCTTTAGTTTTAATAAATTCTTGCCGTCATGTGTTAAACTAAAAGAAATTTCAGGATGTGCTAGAGTGATTTTCTTAACCACATCTACAGTTGCTGCAAGCTCTGTTTTATCAGCTCTAAGAAATTTTAAACGTGCAGGTGTTGCGAAAAATAAATCACGTATCTCTATTTTAGTACCTTCATTATGAACAGAAATAGTAACTTGTTTTTCATTGCCACCGATTAATTTAATCTGAAATGCTTTGTCAGCCCCTTGTTTCTTGGAAGTAATTAGCATTTTGCTAATGGCAGCAATAGACGGCAGTGCTTCGCCCCTAAAACCGAAAGTATGAATATTTAGAAAATCACTTTCATCAAGCTTAGAAGTTGTATGACGTTCAACGGCAATTTCTAACTCCTTATCAGTCATACCGATACCGTCATCGGAAATAATGATTAGATTTTTACCGGCACGTTCTAAGATAATATCTATTTTAGTACTACCTGCATCAACAGCATTTTCAACTAATTCCTTTACTACCGATGCGGGTCTTTCTATAACCTCACCGGCAGCAATTCGGTTAATAGTACTTTCCGAAAGAAACTTGATAGTCATTTTGTTACTAATTTAAATTTCTTACTACAATATGGGCAGATAACTTCCTTTTTTTCTTTATCTATCTCTAAATAAACTTTTGGATGGTCATATGGAGGTTCTTTGCCCTGGCAAGATACAGATGCATCAACGCTATTAACAATTTCCATAGATTTATACATTATTTCTTTAAGTGAAATCTAATATAAGTTACTTTTAAATAAAAGACAAATATTACTTGATTAACTTATGGAATCCATCTCTGTCATACCGTGGTCAAGCCACGGTATGACACCGAATGCGTTTTTCGATCTATACAACAACACTGGTATATTTATAAGGAGGTAAAAATGAAAGACAAAGTAGCAGTTATTACCGGTTCTACTAGCGGTATTGGGTTTGAGATAGCAAAACATTTTGCAAAACTTGAGTCTAAAATAGTTATTAACGGTTTTGCAAAAGAAGATGAAATAGCCAAAATTTCAGCAGAATTGAAAGAACTTGGTGCAAGTAGTTTATTTTATCAAGGAATAAATTTGGCAGAACCTGATGAAATTCGTTCTATGTTTGAGAGAATAATAAAAGAATTCGGTAAAATAGACATATTAGTAAATAATGCAGGTATTCAGCATGTTGCTCCTATCGATGAACTTCCTGAAGATAAATGGGAGCAAATTTTGTGTATAGATTTAATAGCCTCTATACTATAAAATATGCAATACCGATTATGAAAAAAACGGCTTCGGGCGAATTGTTAACATCGCTTCCGCTCATGCATATGTCGCATCACCTTTTAAGTCGGCATATGTAGCAGCAAAGTACAGTATCCTTGGGCTTACCAAAACCGTTGCTTTAGAAGTAGCTGAGAATAATATTACAGTTAATGCTATCTGTCCCGGTTACGTCAACACACCATTAGTAAGGAATCAAATAGCAGATACTGCTAAAGCTAGACATATCAGTGAAGAATCAGCGTTAAGGGATGTAATCCTTAAATCTCAAGCTACGAAAAAATTTGTAGAAGCTGATGAAATAGCAAACTTAGTAATATTCTTATGTGACGAAAAAGCATCATCAATAACAGGTAGTGGACTCTTGATAGATGGCGGCTGGACGGCACAGTAGTTTTTAATTCTTAATATTTGTTAGTTATTGAGAAATAACTAACAATAAAAACTTCTTGCAAAAATTTAATTTACTCCTTTACACTTGAAATAAACCAAAAATTTTATTCAAGGAGGAATTTATGCCAGAAAAAAAAACATCTACATTTTCAAACTGAAGAAACTGAATTAAATAGAGTAAAAAATGCCAAATTAATTCATTTTAAAGATGAACTGGGCAGACCCATAGATGGGCAATTAGTTATAGGAGAAGTTGAGGTAAAGCGTAATTTGGGTAAGTTTAAAAAAGCTCTAGCCTATCTTGGAATTATTAAAAATACCAAAAAAGTTATTAAAGAAGAAAAATATACGGAAAAAGTAGTAAGCAAAGAAGAGAAAATTATAGGCACCTATGAATTAGGCAATTTTACTAATAATAAGAATTCCATAGAGAACTTTTTAAACAACTTAGATTTCCATGAAGAAAAACTTTACGCATATGATCTTAGTGGTACAAAAGTTGGAGAAGTAGGTGATTTTGGAAAAGTAGTATTAGATGAGAATATTAAGCTTGATGAAACTATTCTTCAAAAAAATGGAAAATTCTTAGATTTAGAAGGTAAAGCTTTACAAAATCAAAATCAGTTTATACAAAACAAGTAGTGGAGTTTATCATTTAAACACTTCTACAGACATAAAATATTTTGATGAATATATTAAGACTTCAAAAGGTGTTACGAATCTTAACACAAAGCCCGTAAAAAGTGCTCTTAAAGGTAGCAGAGACGCTGCAAAAATAGGAGAAAAACTACGAAAACAACAAGAAGAACAGAAATTTGCAGGAATTAAAAAGCCAAAAGGTGCTAAACTTACAAAAGTAGGAATTCCGGTAGTTCCCACTAGATAGATAACTAGGTTATAAGTACTTGACCATTATAACGTGTATATTATAATAGTTATGACCAAATTAATATGTACGTTATAATAGTCATAATAAATATATGAAAAGGATTTAAAAATCACTTGCAAGAAAATAGGCAAATGATTTTTATAGAAGGAGCCCGTCAAGTCGGTAAAACTACTTTAGCTAAAAAAGTAATAGATAAAAACTACTACTTAAATTGGGATGAAGAAAAAGCACGTTTGCTAATTTTAAAAGGAACAACAGCAATAGCAGATTTTATAGGTCTACATATTCCGGATCAAAATAATCCTATTGTGATTTTTGATGAGTTACATAAATTCTCAAACTGGCAAACTTTTTTAAAAGGATTTTATGATGTTGGAGAACAAGCTCACATTATAGTTACCGGCAGCTCAAAGCTTGGAGTATATAAAAAAGGCGGTGATAGTATGATGGGAAGATATTTCCCATATCGTATGCACCCTTTGACACTTGCTGAAGTAATAGAAAATTTTAGTAGTCTAACCAAAGAAATAAATCTACCAAAAAAAATATCTGAAGAACAATTTGAATCCTTATTTAAATTTGGTGGTTTTCCTGATCCTTATCTTAAGAATTCTTCCACATTTTGGCATAGATGGAAAAAAACTAAAAATACTCAGCTTTTTAAAGAAGATATTAGAGAGTTAACACAAATCCAAGAGTTATCTCAAATGGAAGTCTTAGGAAGCTTTTTGACTTCCTCTATAGGAAGACAAGCATCTTATAGCTCTATTGCAAATAAAATTAAAGTATCAATTCCAACCATTACAAGATGGCTTGAGTCATTTGAGTCGTTTTTTTATAGTTATCGTATTTATCCATGGTCAAATAATATTCCTAGAAGTTTAATAAAAGAGCCGAAAATATATCTATGGGACTGGTCGCTCATAGAAGATATGGGAGCAAGATATGAAAATTTTATTGCAAATCATTTATTCAAATTCTGTCATTTTTGGAGTGATTTAGGATTTGGTGAATATAAATTATATTTTATTAGAGATAAACAAAAGAAAGAAGTAGATTTTTTAGTAACAAAAAATAACAAACCATGGATGTTAGTTGAAGCTAAAACTTCTTCAAATCAAGAATTAAACTCAAATTTAAAATATTTTCAAGAACTTTTAAATTGCCCTTTTGCCTTTCAAGTAGTATTTAATATGGAATATAAAGAGATTGATTGCTTCAGTTATAATTATCCTGTAATTGTTCCTGCTAAGACTTTCTTATCTCAATTAGTTTAAAGATCACTCATATAAATCATATTTAACACTTTATAAATGATGTAACTTGTCTATAATAACTAATTAGTAATTAAGTTATTTAAAGCTCGATGAATAGGTCTAAGTTCATTTTTTTATCTGCTATTTCAGGTAATATACTCGAATATTATGATTTTACGGTATATTCAGTTTTTTCGCTGATTATTGGACAAGTTTTTTTTCCAGACGAATCAGAATTCATTAGAATTCTTCTAAGCCTTGGAGTATTTGCGGTTGGCTTTTTGACAAGACCTATAGGGGGCATATTATTTGGTTATATCGGTGATAGATACGGTAGACGTATCGCTTTAATAATCTCGATGCTAGGTATGACTATTCCGACCTTTGTTATGGGTCTCATACCCTCATATGCAAGTATTGGGATTTATGCCCCTATAACTCTAGTTATAATGCGGCTTATTCAAGGTTTATGTATTAGCGGTGAAGGAACGGGAGCGGCTATTTTTATCCTTGAACATCGTCAAAATTTAAGACCGGGTTTTACAGCAGGTTTAGTACATGGTTCAAATATTGCCGGTACGTTAATCGCAACATTTATCGGTATTATAATCGAACGTTATTTCTCTCATATAGATTTTGCTTGGCGTTTTGCTTTTCTGCTTGGCGGATTTATGGGTCTTGCCGGATTTTACTTGCGGTTGCGTGTATCGGAAACACCGATTTTTAAAATGCTTGAGAAAAAGAAACAAGTTCTTAAAGCACCTTTTTCCAATGTAATTAGAACTGCTTGGAGATCGATGTTTTTAACTATGTGTATAGGTACTATCGCTAGCAGCGTTATGTATTTAGTAAAAACATATATAAATGTTTTCTATTATAATGTAATGCATCTTAGTAATACTATTGCTTTATCATATTTAGCGTACAGTTCGTTTATTGCGATGATAGCGATGCCGCTTGCCGGCGGTACTGCCGATATTATCGGAAAATTTAAAATGGCAATGCTTGTTGGTGTTGCTATCTTGATATTGATTTTACCGACCATGTTACTTATGTCAGCAGAAGAGATGTGGCAACAAATTATAGCTCTTACAATGCTTGGTATGCTCGCAGGAAGTATAGCAGGTACGGCTTATATATTAGTTATATCCTTGTTTACGGCAGAACAAAGATTTACCGGTGTGGCTTTCAGCTACAATTTTGCAATAGCGATATTCGGTGGAACTTCACCTATTATTTCTCGTTGGCTTGTAGAGCATACAGGCTTATTTTATGCTCCGGCTTTTTATATCATGATCATTGCTGCTGTATTTTTAGTGATTATGTATAGGATGAGAAAAGTAATTAAACGAATTATTAATTAAATATGAATATGGAAAATATAGTAAACTCAGCTCCATTTTGTGACAGGCGTGAGGAGCGAAGCCTATATACTAATAGGCGAGCCGACGAACAACGAAGCACAAAGTGGGGATCAGTTTACTATAGAGAAATAACAAGTAGTTGGTTTACTGATTTACGTGATTTATTGTGCAAAGAATTTGAAAAAATCGAAGAAGAATATGCACAGACAAAAGGTTTAAAACCGGCTAAGTTTGTACGCACAAGCTGGCAACGTAACGGCGGCGGTGGCGGTGTTATGTCTCTTATGAAAGGAGAAGTATTTGAAAAAGTCGGGGTTAATATATCTACCGTATTCGGTGAATTTTCTCCCGAATTCCGTAGCGAAATTCCAGGAGCAGAGCTAGACGGGAAATTCTTTGCAACAGGCATTTCATTAGTCGCACATCTTAAATCGCCGTTAATCCCTGCTATGCATTTCAATACTCGTTATATAGAAACTTCTAAAAGTTGGTTTGGCGGCGGTGGCGATTTAACACCTTTTTATCCGGAAGAAAACGAAACTGCAAAGTTTCATGCAGCTTTTAAAGAAGCGTGCGATAAGTATGATTCTAGCTATTATCCTAAATTCAAAAAGCAATGTGACGAATATTTTTATCTAAAGAATCGAAAAGAGCCGAGAGGAGTAGGCGGAATATTCTATGATTACTTAAATAGCGGTAATTTTGAACAGGATTTTGCCTTTACACAGGATGTAGGTAAGGCTTTGTTGTCGGTATATCCCGAAATCGTTAGAAGTAAGTTATTTTTACCTTGGACAACTGAGCAGAAAGAATACCAACTTATAAGGCGAGGTAGATATGTAGAATTTAATTTGCTATATGACCGCGGTACTAAATTCGGCTTAATGACCGATGGAAATGTCGAAGCAATATTAATGTCATTGCCACCTGAAGTAAAGTTTAATTGACTTTGTGGAAGTTCTATATAGAATCATAACCGAAATAGCGTTTTGCTATTTCGGTGTGTCGAAACCTCTGTCAAAAGTGAGAGTATTTTTCACAAAACCAATGCAATCCTTGGCTTCACGGTCTATATAGTGAATGCATTGAATTAGGTGACATTTCTATTTCATCTTTTAATTTTTAAATAACATATCTCATATCGTAAATGGGTTGGCATTAGCGATATTCGCTATATCCTTAAAAAAATAAAATATTTCTTAGTTGAGATTACTTTTTTATCGGTTTTATTTTCCAAGGCCGTTTTAGCGTTTTTACCTCCTATTTTACCTGCAACATTATTTTCTTCCATGCCTGTTGCATTATTAGTTTCCGCTACCTGACGAGTAGATAATTCAGCAAGAGCAGTAAAAATTAATTCTGCTTAGTTCATGTGATCACGTAAATTTTGATTTGTTAAGCCCTTTATATTTTTGTGTTCTTTAACAGTTATACCAGCCTATTCTTGATGAATAATATTAGTTAATATAGCAAATTCATTCTCTTTTGTTACTTCATGATTTTTCCAGTAATCAGTTAATTTATTTCGTGTTTCCTGCCCCATCATACGTTGTTGAATCCATTTCTCGCTACGACCGTGCCGTTTGCAATTATCCCTTGCTCTATCAATTGACTTTTCCGGATCAGAAATTTCTTGAATCCTCTCATAACCGACTTTAGCAAGCCATTGTTAAACGGTTCTGCTTTTGGAGACGGAATAGATTGTATAATACGAAGTAATGACTCTGTATTTGCACAATCTGTTAATCTCATTTTGCCGTCAGGAACTTTCAATTTCAAACCGTGACAATTTGTCACGACTTCACTTTCTTCCTGATTTAATCTTTGCTTAAGTTTACGCCAATAAGCACTAGAATCGGCACTATCAATCAATGCTCCTACTACATCAACTACTGAAAACCACCATTCGTTATTATGCAAAACTCCTCTAATGGTTTTATCTTTAAAAATTACTAACATAACCCCGATTATGGATAAGGAATAGAGAGGAAGGAAGGTTGCAAGAGTTATTAAACCTTATATAAATAGGGCACTGAAGGAGCAAAATAAAGGTTTAATAACATGTGTAAATATACTACAATATTTTGTATAGTAGATAAATTTTGTAAAATTTATGAGAAATGGGTAAAACATCAATTGCTGAAAAGTAATAAGCAAAGATTTAGAGAAGGTAAGCTTTCCTTAAGTGAAGAACTCTCAATAATGATTTTTACCATTTTAGTGCATATAAACATTTAAAAGCTTATTACCAAAACTTTATTATTAATGGTAATTTGTTCAGGAATCCACCTTGTTATGAGAGATTTGTTCAGCTTATTCCTTCATTATTTCTGCCATTGATTGTGATGTTACATTACTTAAGTGGGAAAAGAACGGGAATTTATTATGCAGATTCCACACATTTTGCAGTATGTAAAAATATCAGAATTAATTCTAACAGAACTTTTAATAATCTTGCAAAAATGGGACGTAGTTCTGTCGATTGGTTTTTTGGATTCAAGCTTCATATGATAATCAATGATAAGGGAGAAATTATTGCTGTTAAAATTACCAAAGGTAATGTTGATGACAGAATTGCATTTGAAGCAATGGTTATCAAAAAGGTCTAAAAGGTAAGTGTTATGATGATAAGGGGTTTATTTCAGAAAAAATGTTTACAAAACTTTATAAGCAAGGTTTAATAAAAATTACCGGAATAAGAAAGGATATGAAAAACTATTTATTACCTCTTTTGGATAAAATCCTTTTAAGGAAGAGATTCATTATCGAAACCATTTTTGGCTACATAAAAGAGAATTTTAATATTACTCCTTCCAGACATCGATCACCTATTAATTTCTTTACTTCTCTATTCTCTGCTCTTATTGCTTACCAACTTAAACCTAATAAACCATGTATTTCTTATCCATAATCAGGGTTAAATAATTAAAACTTAAGTTTTGTACCTATAAGACCAACAGTACCTCGTGTTGTTTTACTAGGTGCTTCAGGGTAATATACAGGTTTACCTTTAGCTTGGAAATGAGAAATTTCAGCATATGGTAATAAACCAGGCATAATCTTATATTCAGTAGCGAGGCTTACAGCATCAACGGTGTTTTTATATCTTGAAGTTTTAAGATATTCAAGACTTGTTTTTATAGGTCCTTGTCCATAAGCAACTGCTCCATTGTAATAATAGGTATCACGACCGATTTTATAATATTCCTTAGCGGTTAAGCTTTTACCTAAATTACCGTAAGAAGCCCCAAAAGAGAAATTACCGTAAGTAAATACAGTTCCAAGATTATATGCTTTTAAATTAGAAAGCTTATAAGTATTAAGCACTTGGATTGTAGTTCCTTCTCTTTTAGCATGAATAAGACGACGAGCAGGTTTACCGTATTCTCCGGTAACGGATAATTTTAAGTTTGCATCTTCACTAATTTCATGTTCATAAGTTAAGCCGGCAGAAAAAGCATCTCGAATATTCTGATTTATAGTCATAGTTTCGCCGTTTCCTAAGGTAACCGTTTTTATTCCGGTTTTAGAAACACTAATCCCGTTTCTTCCTGAACTTTCAAGTGTTAAATTATTTATATCTTTATTACCGCCTGTATTAGCAGTGTCCGGAGTATAAGAGATACCAGCTTGGAAGCCTTTCATTTTAGGCGTGAAAAAGTTGAGTCTTCTAGCTTTTTCAGTTTTTTCATTGATTTGATCAAAAGAGTTCGAGTATGATTCAAGATAAAAGCTAGCACTAGTATCAAAATCCGGTTTTAAACCGTTATATCTCATATACTGACCATCAAGTAGAGCATATCTATAACATCCTCCGGTACCTGCGGTTACTTGAGAGCCGGTAACACGCAACTTAGCACTTGCATCGACAGGAGAGCCTAATTCTACTTTACCGTAACTAGTTTCAATAAAGATATGTGATCCGTTATAACTTGCAGAGGTTTTTGCTCTTGTAGTAGGCTGAAGCACTATTTTAGCACCTACTATTACATCATTGATAGTTTTAGCAATAGTTGCTGCAAACGCTGCTTCCGTGTAAAACCCTAACTTTTTCCTGTTATCAGTTACATTTTTATCAAATAAAATTAAATGATCCTGTTTAATATAACCGCTTTCAAATAAATAGAATCCTTCTAATTTTATTTCAGTATCAGAATTAGAAATAACAGGTGTTGGATTTTCTTCGGCAAGACCAGCCGATGCAAGGCAAATAATACTTGCAGCTAATAATAATTTTTTCATTTTAATAAAGTCCCTATAAACTTAAATAATAAAAATTTACTATACAATTATTAATACTAAATAAATTTTTAGTATTAATAAATATAAATCAACTATGTTAAAATATAATAATTCTTTTCAGAATTGACAATAAAAAACTTTGTAATAATTTAATTTAAAGTACATAATGTTGCATTATTATCATTATCATTATTCAAGTAGTCTCAGACTTATAGTTTTAAAGAAAAATTTTGTATTGTAAATAATTATGAGTTATAATCATTAGTTTATTAATTAAATTAAGTTTTGACTATGGCTATAATGTCAGATAAGTGGATAAAAGAAGCTGTTATAAATCAAAGTATGATAAGGCCCTTTACGGAAAAGCAGGTAAGAGTTCATAATAAAGAAAAGATTATTTCTTACGGCTTATCTTCTTACGGCTATGATGCTAGAGTATCTAATGAATTTAAAATATTCACCAATATAAATTCTACTACGGTTGATCCAAAAAATTTCAGTGAATATAATTTAGTTGATAGAGAAGTAGATGTGTGTATTATTCCACCTAATAGTTTTGCCCTTGGCAGAACTATAGAATATTTTAAAATACCGCGTGATGTATTAGTTATTTGTGTCGGCAAGTCCACTTATGCAAGATGCGGTATAATAGTAAATGTGACTCCGTTAGAACCGGAGTGGGAAGGACATGTAACTTTAGAGTTTTCTAATACTACTCCATTACCTGCTAAAATATATGCAAATGAAGGAGCTTGTCAGTTTTTATTTTTAAAAAGTGATCAAATTTGTGATACTTCATATGCCGATCGACAAGGAAAATATATGAAACAAGTAGGCGTAACTTTACCGTTAACATAACTTTTTTATGTAAGAGCCTGTTCGCGATCTTAATTTTAAAGCTAATTAAAATCTTTTTAGCTGCAAATTATAAGATTTTTTGAAATAAGAATACTATTCCTACAAAAACCTTATTAATTTTCGCTTAAAAACCTGTTTGATTATCAATCAAAATAAAATCGTGAACAGGCTCTAAAAAATTATATTAAATTTTTAATAAGGACTTTTATGAGTACAATAAACACCAATACTAATGAGGCAATGCCGCATATTTCCGTTAATGCACAATATATAAAAGATTTATCTCTTGAGAATCCTTCTGCCCCGTCTTCTCTTGCGGCTTTGGATCAACGTCCTCAAATTGATTTATCTCTAGATATAAATATTACTAATTTATCGGAAGAAAATTTCTATGAAGTAGAGTTAAATATCGAAGCAATTGCAAGAAATGAGAAATATAAATTATTTCAGATAGAATTAAAATATGCCGGAGTATTTAATTTAATTAATATTGATTCTGAACAACATCCGATTTTATTATCCGTTCATTGTCCGGCAATGATATTTCCATTTGCTAGAAAAATTATAGCTAGCTGTACTCAAGATGCAGGATTCCAACCTTTAATGATTGATCCTATAGATTTTGGTGCCTTATATCATAAGAAAATGTCGGAGCATCAAAATTAAGAAAATCTTTAATTATTTAACCACGATTATGGATAAGAAATACATGGTTTATTAGGTTTAAGTTGGTAAGCAATAAGAGCAGAGAATAGAGAAGTAAAGAAATTAATAGGTGATCGATGTCTGGAAGGAGTAATATTAAAATTCTCTTTTATGTAGCCAAAAATGGTTTCGATAATGAATCTCTTCCTTAAAAGGATTTTATCCAAAAGAGGTAATAAATAGTTTTTCATATCCTTTCTTATTCCGGTAATTTTTATTAAACCTTGCTTATAAAGTTTTGTAAACATTTTTTCTGAAATAAACCCCTTATCATCATAACACTTACCTTTTAGACCTTTTTGATAACCATTGCTTCAAATGCAATTCTGTCATCAACATTACCTTTGGTAATTTTAACAGCAATAATTTCTCCCTTATCATTGATTATCATATGAAGCTTGAATCCAAAAAACCAATCGACAGAACTACGTCCCATTTTTGCAAGATTATTAAAAGTTCTGTTAGAATTAATTCTGATATTTTTACATACTGCAAAATGTGTGGAATCTGCATAATAAATTCCCGTTCTTTTCCCACTTAAGTAATGTAACATCACAATCAATGGCAGAAATAATGAAGGAATAAGCTGAACAAATCTCTCATAACAAGGTGGATTCCTGAACAAATTACCATTAATAATAAAGTTTTGGTAATAAGCTTTTAAATGTTTATATGCACTAAAATGGTAAAAATCATTATTGAGAGTTCTTCACTTAAGGAAAGCTTACCTTCTCTAAATCTTTGCTTATTACTTTTCAGCAATTGATGTTTTACCCATTTCTCATAAATTTTACAAAATTTATCTACTATACAAAATATTGTAGTATATTTACACATGTTATTAAACCTTTATTTTATTCCTTCAGTGCCCTATTTATATAAGGTTTAATAACTCTTGCAACCTTCCTTCCTCTCTATTCCTTATCCATAATCGGGGTTAGTTACATAATATTCCTTGGAAATGAATTTTATCTTTTATATCTTCTGCCTTATAAAATTTTCTTATAGTTTCTAAAAATGAACAAACCATATTTAGGTGATCATTTGGATTTTTTAGCTGATCATTAGAATATTTAATATATGTATCTTCAAGCTCTTCTATTTCTTTTAAAGCAGAAAAAAAGTTTCTTTGGTTTTTTGTACCGGTGATTTATTTAATATTTTTTTGGCAAATAAGGTTGAATTAACGAATAATTTTTTGAGAACGTGTCTGAATCTAACGGTTGGCGTAAATCAAGAGAAATAAACGGGCTTATTATGTTATGCTTATTGACTTGAAGAAAATTTATAATAATTTTTAGTTAAAATATTTTCATTTACTTGATTAGATAACACTTGCTGTAAAATTATCTTATTTGCATCTGATTTTTGAGGTTTTATATATACTTCTTTTATTGTAGCCCATTTACCTTGACTTAAGTCCTTAATATTAAGTGTATCCGAAAAGGGTCTTACACATAGGTTTATCAGTTTCTTTACATGTTCGATGATCAATGGCTCATATGAGGTTTTTTTACTCAAAATATCCTGTAACTCTAATTTCAACGCAATACTTATAAGATTTTTTTGTTCCTCAGTTATAAGAGGATTTGCATCGGAACCGGAATTAAGTAGAACATCTCCTTTACCTTTGGTGGAAGAAGCAAATGCATCCAAGTTAGTGTGTTTCTGTTCATCTATTATAGTAATATTAGTGTTTTTTTGCTTCTTCATTTTTACTCTGAGAAATAGCCTCGATATAAGAAAAGATTCTTCCCGTTCTACTTGTATTTCATTATTTGCGATCGTTCTAATTAATAACGAAATAGCAGATATAACAATAAAAAAATCTTTGGTCTCAAGTGTTTCTAAAAAAGATTTAGTATCACCGCTAGGTTTTTTAAATAAATTTACAGATTTTCCTAGCTCTGTAATTATAAATTTTTGTCCTTAATCTAAGTTTTTACTCTTCAAAAGCTTACTGAGTTTACTTTTTTCTTCCTTAATCTTAGTATTTTTCTCTCTTTCATTTTTATAATCAGCAACAGAAATTATATAAGATACAGCATCTTCTAATTGTTCTTTAATTTCCAGAGTTAACTGACCGTTACCGTCTCTAAAATTACACTATTATCGCTAATTACGACTGAAAATTTAACTTTTTCGGCTAATTCTAATATTTGCCATTAAATATATGAATTAAGAATTGTTTGAATAGGATCTATGGGTTTATTATGAATCCCTGGACATTCTATAATATTAATTCCACCTTCATCATCAGATATAAAGAAATTATTAACACGCTTATATCCATTGTCTGATTCATGATGTATTTTTTCATCATATTCCGGTTCTTTCGCATATAAAGAGCGGTCTTCATCTTCTTCTAATTTTTGTCCGCTTAAAAAACAACTAAGAGTAGTGGTACCTACTCCGTTCATCCCTATCATCGCAATTAGTTTATTTATACTATTTCCTGTTTTAGTAATTTCATTATGACTTTCTGCAATCAATTTTAAAAGCTTATTACCGTTCTTTATGACCGCTCTTCCCAGTTCATAAAAATTTGTAAGAGGTTGCAAATTTTTATTTTCGATTTCATCTTCGATGTTTTGAACTTTTGTTTTCTTTAAATATGCATTTACAGAATTTTCATTTAAAATATCTACTTCGGGAATGAGCTGAAATTCTGAATTATCATTAAAATTAGGAGAGATTTTTAATTCTGCTAGCTTATGTTGATTATTATGTTTTATCTCTAATAAAGTTTTTATTCCGATATTAGTTATTGCTTTATTACTTACTAAAGAAAGTTTAGTTATTGTTTTGTTAAGTCTAAACATTTCGGCAAAAATTTTTATTTGCTTATCATTTATACCGCAATTGTCCAAAAATACTCGCTCGATAGTCTTATTATTCCTTAAATAATTTGCTATATATTGTGGGGTAGACTAAAATCCAAAGCAGCCACGTGGATAAACTCTGCAAGCCCGCTATTTGGTTTTACTAATGTTTCATTAAATATAGAACGAGTGTTATTAGAGAGCCAAGCTATAATAGCTTTATATTCATACTTAGATATGAAGCTTGTGTTTGGAGTTAATATAGCCTTAATATTATAATTTCATTAATATATTACATTCTTCAAGAACAGTTAAGTTTGGAGTGTTTTTTTGTTCCAAAATATTATTAAAATACTCCGTCAAAAAATCATTTATATTTTTTAAACCTCGTTCCTGTTTGGGACTTCCCACCAATTAAACATATATATTTACCTAAAATAATTTATATTACTCCAAATAAAAACATTTTTGCTTCGTAAGTTGAATAAATAAATATTAACACTACTTAAAAAGTTTTTTTGAATAAGTAAATTTACAACAAGGATTTAGAATTGTTGGAATTCTGAGGATAAGAAAGTTCTATTTCTTAGTTGTAAAAAATTATCACTTCTATTTTAAAATTGAATTAATAGGGGATATTTATATATATTTTGAAAGGTAAAATTTGAGGTTATTTTTCTTTTGTAATTTTATCATATTTTTTTAGTTTGATAAGAACGGATTCTAGATTATCCAACTTAATCATACATGGACCATCGCTTGGAGCGTTATCGGGGTCTTGATGTACTTCCATATACATACCAGCGATACCTACAGAAGTTGCTGCCTTTGCAAGTAACTCTACATATTTTCTTTCTCCGCCGGTACTACCTCCTAGCCCTCCCGGTTGCTGAACGGAATGTGTGGCATCAAAAACTACAGGTACATTTAACTCTGCCATTATTGCAAGACTACGCATATCAGATACCAAGTTATTATAGCCAAAACACGCTCCTCGCTCTGTAAATAATATATCCTTTACTCCAAAAGCTTCTAGTTTTGTTTGTACATTTTTCATATCCCACGGAGCTAGAAACTGTCCTTTTTTTACTTTTACTATTTTACCTGTTTTTGCTGCAGCTTGAAGCAAGTCGGTTTGTCTACATAAAAATGCCGGAATTTGTAAAATATCTGCTACTTCGGCTGTTTCGGTACATTGACTCTCTGAATGAACATCAGTAACAATAGGGCAATCGAATTCAGATTTTACTTTTGATAAAATTTCTAAACCTTTCTCAATACCAAGTCCTCTAATCCCATTTACGGAAGTTCTATTAGCTTTATCAAAAGAAGATTTATAAATAAACGGAATCTCAAGCTTGCTAGTTAATTTAACAAGTTTTTCTGCCATAAACAACGCATGATCTTTTCCTTCAATCTGACAAGGCCCTGCAATTAGAACAAACGGTAAATCATTTCCTATTTTAATATTGTTAAGTTTTACTACTTTTTGCATAATTCTTAGATTTAATTAATTGAGGCACGGATTAGTGTTTCTCTGTTATATCAGGTGCTGATTCATTTTCTATTAAGTCATTGTTAATTATTAGCGTATAATATTTTTCTTTTATTGTCGTTAAATCATAATTACCATGATAATAACCTTCTAGGTTAATAATTTTTTTTAAATAAAAATTTACCTGCTCTGTTTCTAACGGTTCATCTATATTTTTTATAATAGACGACTTAATATTAATTAAATACGCTTTTATTTTTTTAAATTCTTTAATAATTATAAAAATATCATATGGTTTTGTTACCAATATTCCTACAAACAAAATTAATAATATTTGTGTTAAAGACATATCTATATTAATTTCTTATGTTTATATTTTGGATTTAAAATACTTTCCCCGTTAGTACTTAGCATATATTCATGATAATCTTGATAATTTCCTTCAAACCATGTAGCATTATTTTCTTTATCATACGATATAATATGAGTGGCTATTCTATCTAAAAACCACCTATCATGACTAATTACTAATACACAACCTGCAAAGTCTAAAATAGCATCTTCAAGTGCTCTTAACGTATTAATATCTAAATCATTAGACGGCTCATCTAATAATATAACATTTGCTCCTTCTTTTAGTAATTTTGCCAAATGTACTCTGTTACGTTCTCCACCTGAAAGTTGTCCAACTTTTTTTTGTTGATCACCGCCTCTAAAATTAAAAGCTGCACAATAAGCTCTACTTTTAATTATTCTATTACCAAGTTGTAATTCATCTAGACCTTCTGAAATTTCTTCCCATATAGTCTTATTATCATCTAAATGATCCCGTGATTGATCAACATAACCTAATTTTACCGTTTGACCAATTTTAATAGAACCACTATCTGGCATTATTTTACCTGTAATAATATTAAACAAAGTAGACTTACCTGCTCCATTCGGTCCAATAATTCCTACAATAGCTCCACGTGGAACTTTAAAACTAAAATCTGATAATAATATTTTATTATTAAATTTTTTAGCTATATGTTCTGCTTCAATAATAAGATCCCCTAAACGAGGTCCGTTAGGTATAATTATTTGAGTAGGATCAGTTTTTTGTTCTTGTTGTTTATTTAATAACTCTTGATATGCTGTAATACGTGCTTTATTTTTTGATTGTCTAGCTTTTGGAGTTTGACGAATCCATTCAAGTTCACGATTCAATTGTTTTTTTCTATCATCGTCTTCTTTACTTTCTAAAGCTAATTTTTTTTGCTTCTGCTCAAGCCAAGAACTATAATTTGATTCCCACGGTATACAATTTCCACGATCTATTTCTAATATCCATTCTGTAACATTATCTAAAAAATAACGATCATGGGTAATTACTATTACAGTACCCTCATAATGCTTTAAATAATCTTCAAGCCAAGAAACTGATTCTGCATCCAAATGATTTGTAGGTTCATCAAGTAACAACATATCAGGTTTCTCTAAAAGCAATTTACATAAAGCCACTCTTCTTTTTTCTCCACCGGAAATTTTTGTAATATCTGCTTTTTTTGGTGGGCAATGTAAAGCAAGCATTGCGATCTCTATTTCACGTTCTAGATTCCATCCATCACAATTGTCTATTTTTTCTTGCAATTCTGCTTGTTTATCAAAAAGCTTTTGCATTTCTTCATCAGTGATTTCAGCAAATTTGTTACTTATATAATTAAATTCATCAATAAGTTTTTTCTTTTCATGAAGACCTTCTATGATATTATCAAAAACATTTTTACTAGCATCAAGATACGGTTCTTGAGGTAAATATCCTACTTTTATACCAATTTTAGCTGTTGCTTTACCTTCAAACTCTTTATCAATACCTGCCATTATTTTTAATAAAGTCGATTTGCCTGCTCCATTTGGACCTATTATACCGATTTTAGCTTTTGGTAAAAATGATAAATTTGTTTCTTTTAAAATTCGTTTACCATTTATAATTTTGCTTAAACCAACCATTTCATAAACATATTGATATGACATAAATTACTTATTTCCTTATATTATTATATTACACCGATATATATTTATTTACTACTGTATTGTATGAATTTATTGCTCTATGCTCATATAATTCAAAATCAGACATTGTAATTTCTATCATTGCTTTTCTCGTTTAGATATTTATCTTAAGAAATAAAATGCTGTATATATACTTTAATTTTAACAGTTTTTTTAATTTAATTTTAATAATATCAAGTCTAATTCTTCCAAATCTTTATAATGAAATATTAATTTTCCGCCTAATGGATAATTTTCTATTGTTATTTTTATACCAAATTTTTCTGATAAAGCTTTTACTAATAATTCTAGATCATTATCCGTAGCGTTGTCCTTTAAAAAACGCTTTCCTACTTTGTTATTATTGTTAGGGGATTTTGTATACTCATTTTTATACCATTGTCTTACTAGTTCTTCTGTTTGACGTACATTTAAATCATTATTTATAATATGATCGGCTATTACTTCTGCATGTTCGTGATTTATTAAACATCGAGCTTGCCCCATGCTTAGTATATTTTCATTTACTTTATCTTGAATAGACTGCGGCAAATTATTAAGCCTTAATAAATTAGCTATATGACTACGACTTTTACCAAGCCTTTCAGCTAATTTTTCTGCCGTATAATTAAAATTTTCTACTAAATATTTAAAGCCACGAGCTTCTTCCATAACTGTTAAATCAGCTCTTTGTATGTTCTCAATTAATGCTATTTCCATACTCTCTCTAGCATCTAAATTTTTTATAATTACTGGTATCTCTAAAACTTTTGCTAATTTACATGCACGCCAGCGTCGCTCTCCTGCTATAATTTGGAAATTATTATCAATAATAATAGGCTGTAATAAACCATTATTCAATATAGAATCTGCTAATTCTTTTATTTTATCATATTCAAAGTTTTTTCTAGGCTGATTCTCATTTGGTCTTATTTTATCAATATTTATTATTTGTATTATTTCTGATTCTATAGAAATAACTTCTTCTCCAAGTAATGAAGATAATCCTCTTCCTAGTCCTTTATTTTTCGCCATATCTTTCTAAGATTTCTTTTGTAAGTTCTATATATGCAACTGCTCCCGAACATTTATAATCATATATAATAGCCGGTTTTCCATATGAAGGAGCTTCAGATAGTTTAATATTTCTTGGAATAACGGTTTTAAATACTAATTCTCCTAAGCATTTTCTAACATCATCTTCTACTTGCTCAGTTAAACGATTACGCTTATCATACATTGTAAATAATATACCTGCAATCTTTATCTTAGGATTTAATTTTTTCTCTACAATTTCAATTGTTTTTAGCAAGTGACTTAATCCTTCTAAAGAATAAAAATCACATTGCATTGGAATCAGCACTTCATCGCTTGCAACTAAAGCGTTTACCGTTAATAAATTTAATGAAGGAGGGCAATCAATAATTATATAATCATATAATATTTTTATTTCTTCCAATAGCTTCATTAAAATATATTCTCGGTCCTTTAATTTTGTTAAATCTAATTCAGCCGCAGATAGATTAGTGTTTGAAGTAATTATTTCTAAATTTGGTATATCTGTAGAAATTATTGCATCTTTCAATTCTATTAAATTTGTTAATACTTGGTATATAGTATTTTTGCGTTGTTGCTGACTAATTCCAAAACCGGTACTACTATTCCCTTGAGGATCAAGATCTATAACTAAAATTTTTTTATTTACAGCAGCAAAAGCTGTAGCTAAATTTACAGTAGTTGTAGTTTTAGCTACCCCTCCTTTTTGATTAACAATAGTAATTACTTTCATATAATTTTTGTTAAATTATTAACTTCTAGAATTTTCCCTTCTTCACAAGTAATACTTTGATGTATTAAATAATCAAATAACCATCTTTCTTTAGCTTCTACTATTTCAGTTAAATAATTTTTTCCTTTTAATAACAAAAATTTTTCTCGTACTGAAATATTTTTTATGCAATTAAATATTGTATTTAAGTTAGAGAAAGCTCTACAAGTTAATATACTGCAATCTATTTCTACTTTTTCTATTCTTTGATTGATTATTTGTATGTTATTATTTGATATCTTTGATGCTTTTTCTAAAAATATACATTTACGTAAATCAGCTTCTATTAAACTTACTTTCGCTACCCCTGCTATAGATAATACTATACCAGGAAAACCAGAACCGCTTCCTATATCAACTAAATGTATTTCTTTATTATCAATATATTGTATTAATTGTAATGAGTCTAATATATGACGTTGCCAAAAATTATGTATACTATTCGATACAAGATTGATTGATTTATTCCATTTTTTAACTAACTTTTGAAAAATTTCTAACTTTTCAATTATTTCACGTGGAATTTCCATCACTATATTTAGTTTTTAAATAAATTATAATAGCCGTAATTGCTGCAGGTGTAATCCCTGGAATTCGGCGTGCTACACCAATAGTAGCAGGTTTATGGGAAGAAAGTTTTTCCTGTATCTCTAATGATATACTTGGTATTTTTAAATAGTCAATATTTTTAGGTATTAACTGTGCCTCTTCACTTTGAAATAAATTAATATCTGCGTGTTGTCTAGTTAAATATGAAGCATATTTTGCTTCAATATAGAGTAATTGCAAAATGTTATTATTTTGCGTTTCTTTAAGCATAGGAAAAATTTTAATAGCTTGTTCAACATTAAAATTAGGTATTTTAAATAAGTCTAATACTGTTTTATATGTACCATCCTGTGCAACCTGTATACCCATTTTAGCAAGTTTACTAGTAGTTAAAGACAAGGTATTTAATAATGATTTTGTTTTTTCTATATCTTCACATTTTTTTGTGAATATTTTTTTACGTTTTTCTGATACAACTCCAATGTTCATCCCTAATTCTGTTAAACGTAAATCAGCGTTATCTGCTCTTAAAGATAATCTATATTCTGAGCGAGAAGTAAACATACGATAAGGTTCTATAGTACCAAATGTTGTTAAATCGTCAATCATTACTCCAATATAACTGTTTGCTCTTGTTAACATAAACGGTGCTTGATCTTTTACTGCTAAAGCAGCATTTATACCGGCTATTATACCTTGCCCTGCGGCTTCCTCATATCCTGTAGTACCGTTAATTTGCCCGGCAAAATACAATCCAGCTATTTTTTTTGTCTCTAGCGTAACACTTATTTCACGTGGATCAACATAATCATATTCTATAGCATAACCTGGACGTAAAACCTTTGCATTTTCTAATCCTGGTATTGTTTTGATTAATTTATATTGCACATCTTCAGGCAAAGAAGTAGAAATACCGTTTGGATAAATCGTATAATCATCTAACCCTTCAGGTTCTAAAAATATACGATGTTCTGATTTTGTACTAAATCTGACTATTTTATCTTCAATAGAAGGACAATATCGCGGTCCTATTCCTTCTATTTGCCCTGAATACATTGCGGATTTATCAAGATTCTCACGTATAATATCATGAGTTTCTGAGGTTGTTTTTGTGATAAAACAATTTATCTGAGGAACATTAACAACATTTGTTAATTCAGAAAAAGGACGAGGAATTTTATCGCCGGGTTGTAAAATTGTTTTACTATAATCAATAGTACGTCCGTCAATTCGAGGCGGTGTACCTGTTTTTAAACGAGCCAGTTTAAAACCTATTTGTTTTAATGTATTTGATAATCCATACGAAGGCTCTTCATCTACTCTACCGGCAGGAATTTTTTTTTGTCCAATATGAATAAGACCTGATAGGAAAGTACCTGTAGTTAATATAATTTTTTGACAAAGAATTTTGCTACCGTTATTTAAAATAACCGCTTCAATTTTAGAAGATTTAATTTCTATATCCTCCACTTTTCCATATAATATATCTAGATTAGGGTAATTTGTTAATATTTGATACATAGCTTTTTTATAAAGCTTTCGATCAACTTGAGCTCTAGGCCCCCAAACTGCCGGTCCTCTAGTCTCATTCAGCATTTTATAATGTATACCGGCTTTGTCTATAACATAACCCATTAACCCATCAAGTGCATCGATTTCTTTAACTAATGTGCCTTTTGCAATTCCACCGATTGCTGGATTACAAGACATTTCACCTAAATTTTCCGGTTTTAACGTAATTAAGAGAGTAGGAACTCCAAGACGTGCAGAAGTGGCGGCTGCTTCTACGCCTGCATGTCCACCGCCTATAACTATTACGTCATATTTTAGCATTAATTATTCTATAATTTCAGATTTGTTAAAGAAAAATTCGATTTCTCTTTTCGCACTATTTTCACTATCTGAACCATGAATACTATTAGCCTCAATTGATTCGCCTAAATCTTTTCTAATAGTTCCTGCTTCAGCTTCAGCAGGATTAGTTGCACCCATAACGGTGCGGTTTAAAGTTATAGCATCTTCCCCCTTAAGAACTTGAAGTACTACCGCTCCTGAAGTAATATATTCAACTAAGCTATTAAAAAACGGTCTTGCTCTATGTTCATCGTAGAAACACTCAGCTTCATATTTAGTTAAAAATTTCATTTTCTGAGCTACTATCTTTAAGCCTGCATTTTCCAAATAAGTATTAACTTGTCCTATTTTATTCCTCTTGATAGCATCAGGCTTAATCATTGAAAAAGTATATTGTATTGTCATTTTGCAACCTTTATATAATTATTAAATTTATTTTTTAGCTGAACGATTCCATGTTAAAGCAAATAATACTCCTCCTAAAAGAGCAGAAATACTGAAAAATATAAATACCCCATTCCAACCGTAATTATCGCTAATCCATCCTACGCCGACTCCCGCAATAGCCGCTCCTAAATAACCAAATAACCCTGATAATCCATTAGCTGTACCGACAGCTTGACGGGTACTGAAATCAGCAGCTGCTATACCTACAAGGAGCTGAGGTCCTGAAACAAAAAAGCCTATTAAAGAAAGAATTACTATACTTAATAATTCACTTTGAATAGGAATTTTCCAAAACAAGACTAACAATAAGCTAAGCAATACCATACATATGGATGCAACAGGACCTCGACGACCTTGAAATAGTTTATCAGATAAAACACCTGCTATTAATGCCCCTGGGATACCTATCATTTCATATAAACCGATTTGTAAGCCTGCATTTGCAAGACTTATATTACGTAAATCTTTTAAAAATGTTGGAGCCCAATAAATTACTCCGGAACGTATTATATAAACAAACATGTTTGCTAAACAAACATACCATATTAGCTTATTACAAAAGACCATTTTAAGTAATTGGGGAGTTAATAGCTTCTCATAATCCCCTATAGCTTCAGGCGGATATTCTTTATATTCCTCTACGGTAGATAAACCCACTTCTTTTGGAGAATTACGAAGCCTATTATATAAAAAAAGCGATACTATACAAGCAACTACACCGGGAACGAAAAAAGCAGCTCTCCAATCAAATTTATCGATTAAATAACCGCAACTTATCATAGCAAGGGCACCACCTATTTGATTAGAAGTTGCACCCATAGCCCATTTAGTTCCAAGTTCTTTTGAAGCAAACCAGTGAGTAAGCATTTTTGTTGCAGGAGGCCAACCCATAGATTGAAACCAGTTACTGGCTATCCATAAAATTCCTATAAGCCATAAAGAATCTGAAAAACCTATTAGAATAGTAATGATCCCGACAAATAGAAGACCCAAAACCATAAATATTCGAGCATTAACTTTATCGCTAATAAACCCGTTACAAGCTTTACTGACTCCATACATAATAGATGAAGCAGTTAATATCCAACCAATTTGTGTTTTAGTAACCCCAAAATATTCTCTTATAGCAGGAGTTGCTATATTAAAATTCTGACGACAAAAATAGAAAGTCGCATAACCTATAATAATAGAATACAAAATCCTTATTCGCCAACTATTATATTTTTTTACATATGGCGATCTTGGAGTTTTAATTTTGGGTTTTGTATTTGTCATATTATAAACTCTCCAACTATAAAAAAGCAAGCTTCTAAGAAACTTGCTTTTTTATAATATTAAATTTTAACAAATTCTATTTTTCAGTTTTATTTACCAAAACTTGATACTCTTTATTTAAACCTTTAACAGCATATATCCATAATATTACTATTACAAAGAATATAGAAGCAAAATAAGGAGTTGCCTCTACAAAACCAAATGCAGGAAATAAAATAAAGAATGTAGATTGAATAATAGCACCGCCTGATTTACCGAATCTTCCTCCGATAACTTCAACAGCAGCTTGTCCTTTTACTCGTAAATCCTTATCAAGCGGAATATATGCCATGTTTTTAGTGGCATCAAATAAAGAATATTTTACACCTTTACTTAAAACATTTTGAATCATACCAATCATAACAGCAAGTGCTAAAGGACCCGAAGCAAGAATGCCTGTTAAATGCATAGCAATAACGCTATCAAAAAAGATAAATGCAAAAAATGCTGCACCGGTAATTAACATCATTAATGGAGTTATAATAGCTGCAGTTAGCCATGATACTTTTCTTAAAATATTACTACCTATAAGCATGAAAGCAATTGCAACCCAACCCTGATAAAATTGGAACTTACCCATATATATAGTATAAGCCTCTTTCGTCGGATATAATTCTTTTACTTTGGATTTCCAAACCCCTTCAACTAAATTTACTGAAACACCGTAAGCAATAAGTAACAATGCAATATAACCTACATACTTAGAAGTAAAGATCATTTTAAAACTGTCTATTAATGACATTTTAGCTTTAGCTTTCTTTTCTTTTACTAATGCCGGATCATAAAGTCTAGGATCGGTTAGAACGTTTTTATTCATCCATCTATATGTTAATATTACCAAAAAGCTACTTGTTATCATTATAACAAATAAAGGCACAAATTTTAGATGTTCTGCAACTATTTGAGTTTTTTCATGCAAGAAATATCCAATAATTACGGATGTTACAGGCAATGCTAAATTAGCAAGTAAACCAAACATTGAGTAAAAACGTTTAGCTTCATCGGTTTTAGTAATTTGGTTAGCAAATTGCCAAAACAATAAACTAAGCATCATTGTTCCCCAAAGCTCTGCCATAGTATAAAAAGATGCAAAACTCCATTTCCCAACTATTCTTATAAACCATTTGAAATTAGGGTAAGCTAAACTTAAAGATTCTATGGTTTCAGGATCAGGATGAACTAAATCAGGGTAGGGGTAAAGAACAAATGCAAATAATGCAAAATACCCTAAGAAAAATGAAGTAATAACATAAAACACGTTTTCTTGCTTTAAAATATCGCAGAGCTTAACATAAATTACCATAGCGATTACGGCAGAAGGTAGTACTATATATGTTTTTAAGAAACTTATTGCTTCTGCCCCTATATCCGTTACTACAAACCCGTCTTTAATTGAACGAAGCGTTGAGTAGTTTAATAAAATACAGAACATCATAAACGCCATAGGAAGAAACTTCTTATTTTCATATCTTTCTATAGGCCAAATTACCTTTCTTAGTTCCGAGAGATAATTGTCACTTTTGGGAGTACTCATAAATTAAATTTTTCTATTTATTTTCAAGATAAATATTATACTAGAATATGTTAGAAAAGTCAAACCTATTGATTTTTTCTCAAAAGAAATTAAATAAAATTATTAACTATAGGATGCGTAAAAGAAATATGACAATTTATTTACTTGATTTTAATTTCTATCTATATTTTCTGCTATAATTTTTATAACAGGTTGTAAAAGTAATATGAAAAATGAAAACAATATTTCATTACCGCAATATGTAACTTTGAACATTCAAACCTTAAATAGTTCAGAGGATAAAACTATTAGAATAAAGGTAAAAACTTTAAACTTTCCGTTATCTTCAGAAGATTTACGTGATATATCTATTTTAGAAAAGAAATATGATCAAGAAGAAAATTGTGCAGGGCTTGCTGCACCGCAAATAGGTATATCAAAATGTATAATAATATTTGCAATACATGAAAATGAAGAGTAAAAAAAATAGCATCCTGACCTTAAGGATACAATGCCTAAAACTATTTGGATTAACCCCTCATATAAACCGATAGGTATTGATAAACATGAAGATTACGAGGGGTGCTTTTCTGTTGAAAATGCTACAGGACCGGTAGCAAGATTCAAGAAAATTCATTATCACGCATATGATATAAATGGAAATCAAATTCAAGGTATCGCAGAAGGATTTTTAGCAAGAGTTATCCAACATGAAACCGATCATCTAAATGGAAAAGTATTTTTAGATTATGTAGCTCCCAAAAAAATAATGACTAAAGAAGAATATTTAACCCCGATTATGGATAAGAAATACATGGTTTATTAGGTTTAAGTTGGTAAGCAATAAGAGCAGAGAATAAAGAAGTAAAAAAATTAATAGGTGATCGATGTCTGGAAGGAGTAATATTAAAATTCTCTTTTATGTAGCCAAAAATGGTTTCGATAATGAATCTCTTCCTTAAAAGGATTTTATCCAAAAGAGGTAATAAATAGTTTTTCATATCCTTTCTTATTCCGGTAATTTTTATTAAACCTTGCTTATAAAGTTTTGTAAACATTTTTTCTGAAATAAACTCCTTATCATCATAACACTTACCTTTTAGACCTTTTTTGATAACCATTGCTTCAAATGCAATTCTGTCATCAACATTACCTTTGGTAATTTTAACAGCAATAATTTCTCCCTTATCATTGATTATCATATGAAGCTTGAATCCAAAAAACCAATCGACAGAACTACGTCCCATTTTTGCAAGATTATTAAAAGTTCTGTTAGAATTAATTCTGATATTTTTACATACTGCAAAATGTGTGGAATCTGCATAATAAATTCCCGTTCTTTTCCCACTTAAGTAATGTAACATCACAATCAATGGCAGAAATAATGAAGGAATAAGCTGAACAAATCTCTCATAACAAGGTGGATTCCTGAACAAATTACCATTAATAATAAAGTTTTGGTAATAAGCTTTTAAATGTTTATATGCACTAAAATGGTAAAAATCATTATTGAGAGTTCTTCACTTAAGGAAAGCTTACCTTCTCTAAATCTTTGCTTATTACTTTTCAGCAATTGATGTTTTACCCATTTCTCATAAATTTTACAAAATTTATCTACTATACAAAATATTGTAGTATATTTACACATGTTATTAAACCTTTATTTTATTCCTTCAGTGCCCTATTTATATAAGGTTTAATAACTCTTGCAACCTTCCTTCCTCTCTATTCCTTATCCATAATCGGGGTTAAGTTAGTCTCTAGAGCTTTTAGACGTTTTTTGAAACTTTCTAAATCATGACGTAACCACACAGATCTAACTCCGCCACCAGAAATGATTATCCCACTCTTGCGTAATTCATTAGCAGCACGTTCCTGACCAAATGCTGGAAATTCAACAGCTATATTAACTACAGCATCCTCTATATTTGCGGGCACACGATTCTTAATGCAAGCTTTACGTCTAGTCATCTCATATAGAGCTTCCCCCCTCCCCACCTTGATCATGGAGCTCTTTGTAACGATAAAATGTATCCCTGCTATAACCCATTACTTTGCAAGCTTGTGATACATTCCCTAATTGTTCAGCGAGTTTTAATAAACCGATTCTTGGCTTTATGATTTTTTCTTGATATGTTGTCATCTGACAGTCTCCTTTTTAGTAGGTTGTTAAAACTTGCCAGGTACTATCTTATCTTTTTTCTTCGTACCCAACAATCCTTAACTGTCAGATCAATTCTTTACTTTTACACCTGCCTTCGCAGGAATGACATCGTTCCATGCTAAGGCAGCGTAAATTTATTCTATATTATTTGGTATAATAACTATTGCATCAGATACAGGGCGTATTGTATGTTCGCCTAAAACTTCATCTTCATCACCTGTAACATTATTTATAATTTTTTCGTCCATAAATAGCGTGGAAGAGCCGCCGCCATCTAAATTGATTGCTGATTCACATCCAAGGCTTAACATATAATCTGCAAGTTCTGTTTTAGTTAGCCCTATCACAGTATCAAATTTTTAACGTTTCGGGAATTGTTAATTTTTCAAAAGTTATACCTTTTTCTTTTCGTAGAATTGATCTAGCTTGTTCAAGCTTAATGTATTTTATATGCTGCTTATATATCTGTTCTACTACAACTATCACTAGTACCGTCATTACGCACCCCTAGAGCGATACGAGCATGAGCCGAATCATTTTGCTTTGGATTATCTATAACATTTTTACCGTTTTGAACCAACAACGGAATACCGGTTACTACTGAAGCGGTTTTGCTTAAATTTATAGGCTTACCGTCTTTATCGATAAATTCTAAATTTAGCTTTACGGAATCATTTATATTTACTACCGGTAAACTTATTTCTTGTGGAAAGGATAATATAAAGCCTTTTTGCGGGATTTGATTATCACCATGCTTGCTTATTTCCGTAACAATAAAATTCCGGTCAATCAAAATTTCTTTGTTAGTATACGACGTTAATGTGGAGGACGCCCAAACATCATTATAGAAAGTTAATATCTTTTGGATTTGAAAAATAATTCACTTGATTTGGAATAATCGATTTATCACCTATTTCTACTGAAATTTTTACTGATGCTTTGGTAATTTGGATATTATTTTGATCTATGATTAACAAGCTTTGTAGTTGTTCTAAGACTAAATAGCTTGCCGTCAATCATTAAAGTAAGGCTTGGTCTGCCGTCATCGCTACCGGCGATTTCAAAAAATCCGCCATTAATAGCAGCAACTGCATTAGTGCGGCGTGCTATAGCATCTACTGTTTCTCTGCCTATAACCTGATTATGTGCTTCAACTAGTTTTAGCCCAAAATTCTTAGGATCAATAGTTAACACATGAATAACATGCTTATCTTTTTCATAACGATTATAGGTTAAGCCTTTATATTCCTTAGCGTATATTTTAAAACTGATTATTAAAGTGAGAAATAAATAAACTAATCTGATCATATTGTTTTACTTTTTTTTACAATAAAATTTAACCATAATGCTTCTTTACTTGGAGAGAATCTCTTACTCTTTTTCGTCCATATTTTAACTACCTCAAAAAGCCCGTTAAAATAAGGTTTTATTGTATCTTAATTCATATTGTCATCACGGTTGTATAATATCTGAACCGTATCCGTAAGAAGCATAAAAAATCCCTTCCGGCTTTAATGCAGCATGAACTTTTTTATAAACATTGATTGTTTCATTATAAGGTACATGAAGGAGAGTTGCTTGAGCCCAAACTCCATCAAACGACTTCTTAAAATTGATATCTTGAAAAGTTGAGTGCAGTACATCTATTCCGGTTTCTTTTGTGGCTAATTTGACCATTTCGGTTAAGCCGTCAAAAGCGGTAACTTGATATCCTTGACTTAAAAAATATTTTGTATCACGGCCAACTCCGCAACCTGCATCTAAAATATGCGCTTTTTCAGGTAAATAGCTAGTAAATGCTTTATAGTTATCAGATAAATCCGCATTGATTGTTCTGTTATAAAACTCTTGAGCATTATTATTATAATATTGTATATTATTCATAATTTTATATTTATTCCCAACTACTAGGTTCTGTGAAGGAAAATTAAATTATTTATATTTTCAGATATTTTTTAGCGAAAATTAATAAGATTTTTGCAGTAATAGTTGTTCCTATTTTAAAAAAATCTTATGATTTACAGCAAAAAATAGCAAAAATAGATTAATTTAATTTTCCTTCACAGAACCTAGTATATTTATACTCACCAAACAATAAAATACAAATAGAAAATACATATAATTTCTATTATATATTAGACTTCTTTTCGAACTCGCTTATAGGGAGGAATTTGGAGGGAACACTTCACCTCGCACCGCAGCGTACAAAAAAGTACGTGAGGATGAGAGTACCGGATTGACGTACAAATTACCCCTAGAAGTAGAGTTCGAAAAAAAGTCTATTGACTATTAGACTTAAAAATGGTCTACTTATCAAGAATAAGGCTTAAGGTTTATATGATAAAAAAAATAATATTTGGAATAGCTATTTTACTTAGTACAAGCTGCTTTGCCAATAGTACAACTTCTGACGGCTCCAAAAAAGACGGTGCAAAAACTAATGATGTTACAACACAAAAAATTATAGATGATTTTTCTGCTTACGCCGGTACTATAAAACCGGAAGTACGGAAGGAAATACAAAAATATAGAGTAGAAATAGTCGATATTAATAAGAAGAAACGTGAACTATATAACAGCCTTTCCAAAGAGGCTCAAAATTTTTTAGCAGAGCAACAAAAATATAAACAAAAACTATCTATCTCTAAACTATCGGCAGAAAACGACCAAAAGAATAATACTGCTGATTCTAATGATAATAAGAACAAAGATACAAAATAAATTATTTTTCTCAGCGTTGTTGCGTGACTCCAAAATTGTCATTGCGAGCAACTGCAGGTGTTGTTGCATGGATCGAAAAATCTACTTGATGTCATTCCTGCGAAAGCAGGAATGACATCAGAGCCATGCAACAAAGCTGCTTTTAGCTAGGAATTACATCTTCATAAATCTGCTCTACTACACCATCAAGACCCATTAAAAAAGTATAAACTTTTAATTGGGGAAATTTTTCTTTTATTATATCACGGGCTTTGTTTAAAATTTCTGCATGAGCTGCCGTTTCTTTTTCCTTGGTATTTAGCTGTTCCTGACCTATAAGTATTTTATAAGCTCCACATTCTCTATGATCAAGAAAAACAATTTGTTTGATGTTATGTAATTCTTGTAAAATCTCGATAGTATCTTCTATTGTTTTTCCCCAATAAGTATATTTGTCGTTAACAAGGGCAAGCGATGCACCCGGTAGCGATACTTTATCAAAATTATCTTCTAATCGTAATTGCTTCATTAATTTATCTGTTTCGTCTATTAATCTAAAATCTACACAACTAATTAAAAGAGTAGAAGCTTCATTTAATGTTTTTAAATGTTCATTACTTACTTCTACCTTTACAACTTTCTTATCGGCAATTATATCATTGTTAGCAGCGTAAAGATTTAAACTAGACACCATAATAAACCCTAAAATTATATATTTTATATATATCATAAAATTCTCCTATTTAAAAATATTTCTTACATGCTTTAAAATAAGAATAGCCTGTAATGATTGTTAAAAAAGTGGCAATCCATAAAATTATTTCCCCTACTATATCTAAATAAATAATTCCTGAACCTTTTGAGCCTAGTATCAATATCGATAAAGCAAACATTTGTAAAAACGTTTTTACCTTAGCAAGTCTCGATATAGGCACACTAACCTTTACTAGAGCCAAAAATTCCCGAAGACCGCTAACTAAAAATTCTCGTGCTAAAATTAATAAGCAAGGTATCTCATCTACGTTATCCTTTTTTAGTAGCATTATAATAACGCAACCTACTAGTAACTTATCTGCTATAGGATCAAACATCTTGCCAAAACTTGTAACTAAATTATATTTTCTTGCAATATAACCGTCAAAAAAATCCGTCATACTAGCTAAAACAAATAATAATGCTCCAAGTTTACGTGCAAGTAAATTATTTATATAAAATGCCAGTATAATAACCGGAATTACCATTATTCGAGCAATAGTTAGATAATTAGGTAAATTTTTATCTATTCTCATTAATTAATTAAATTTATTAATATAATATTGTTGAATTATGGATAGAATATTATTCCAAGACCAATATATTAAAAGTCCCACAGGAAAACTACTAAACATAAATAAAAAAATTAGCGGCATAAATTTCATTACTTGAGCTTGCATCGGATCCGCAGGTTCAGGACTCATTTTTTGTTGTAAGAACATAGTAATAGCCATTAAAATAGGCCATGCTCCAATCATTAAAAATGACGGCGGCAAGAACGGTAATAAGCCAAATAAATTAAAAATAGTAGTAGGGTCAGGTGCAGATAAGTCTTTAATCCAGCCGTAAAACGGTGCTTGCCGCATTTCAATAGTTACATACAATACTTTATAGATGGAGAAAAATACCGGAATTTGAACAAGTATAGGTAAACAACCCGCTACCGGATTTACTTTTTCTTTTTTATATAAAGCCATAATTTCTTGATTTAAACGTGCCTTATCATCACTGTATAAATTTTTTATCCTATCGATTTCCGGCTGTAAATTTTTCATTTTTTTCATCGAACGATAAGACTTATTGGCTAAAGTAAACATTAATAGCTTAATTATAACCGTAACAATTAATATACTAACACCGAAATTACCGACATAGCCATAGAAAAAATTCATGGCGTAGAAAACCGGTTTGGTAATTATATAAAACCAACCGAAATCAATAGCTCTATCAAATAATTTGATATCATATTGCTTTTCATATTTATCAAGCAAATCTACTTTTTTTGCTCCAGCAAAAATTCTGCTTTTAATGGAAAAATTTTCACCGGGCTTTATTATTTGTACCGGTGAAATAAAATCTACCTGATATCTTTCAGCCCCTTGCTTAAGAGCATAATTAAAATTCGAGCTGTAATTACTTGATTTATCCGGAATCAAGGAAGATAACCAATATTTATCAGTAATTCCTATCCAATCGACCTTACCTGCAGCAAATTTTTCGCTTTTTTTATCTTTAATATCATCATATGAATATTCTTTAAGATTCTCGTCTATACACCCGATAGGTCCTTGATGTAATATGTTTACCGCTTTCTCTACGGCAATATATTTACGGTTTATTAAACCGTAAGATTGGACAGGAAGTTCTTTATCACTATTATTAACTATGGTTTGCTCTATAGTAAATAAATAGTTTTCATCGACAGTAATAGTAACTAAAAATTTAACTCCGTCTTCATTAACCCAAAATAAATTAACGGGTTTTTCAGGGCTTAATATTTCACTATCACTATTCCATATAGTATCGTTGTTAGGGAGTTTTACACTAGATAAATTACTAACTAAACCAATTTCAGCAAAATATGCATTTTCTGTATTAGCCGGTGAAAATAATCTCACTTCAGGACTATTTTTAGATAAATCTTGTTTATATTTCTTTAATATTAAATCGTCAAATCTAAGTCCTTTTAATGAAATAGAACCGGTGAGTGATTCAGATTCTATTTTAATACGCTGTACTTGACTTTCTTCTTGAACAACAATATCAGTTGCAGGTTCTACTAAAGCTTTTAACTGTTGTTTCTTTAAATTTTCTGCTTTCTGCACTGCTATTTGCTTTTGCTGTTTTTTTTGTTCAGGTTTTATAACAAAATACTGCCAACCGAAGATTATACTTAAAGACAGTATAATAGCGACTATTAAATTAATTATATTATTATTCATTCCTAGGTCTTAAATTTTCATATTTTTAAAGCTTTAAGTTTTAAAGCATTTAGAGAAAATAATCAAGTAGTATATATACTTCTTTTCTTTCAAAAGTAGTGAATATCCAAGATGAAGGACTACTTCCATCTTGGATACAAATTTAATTTATTTTTACTACTTTTCATTTTACTTCGGATATATTATACCACTCCCATATTCTGAAATATTTTTAATTTAAATTCAGGAAGTATAGAAATTAAATGTTCAGAAATATTATCCTGTATATTTTCATAACCTACTAAATTCACTTCTTTAACGAAGAGATATATTTCTATAGGCAACCCATGAATCGTAGGTTCAAGCTGTCTTACTAGAAAAGTAAACCCTTCGGTATAAACTGCCGGATTATTTTTTAGATATTCCTGAATATATAATTTGAATAGTTTAATATTAGTTAAATCTTTCTCTTCTTTATCAAGAGTGATTTTATCTATTACATCCTTTGATATATAAGGAGATTTTTTTAGTTCTTTTAAAATAGTAGCATCACAGAAGTTAATAGTTGCCATATTAATATTAAATACTCTCTTTACCCTTCTTGCTCCTGATTCACTAATTCCTCTATAATTAGTTACGTTAGAATTTAAAATGCTGTAAGTAGGAACTGTAGAAATAGATTGGTCAAAATTCCTAATTGTTACTACAGAAATAGTAATTTTTTCAACTGTTCCTTCAATTTCGCCTATACGTACCCAGTCTCCAATATTAATAATTTCTTGAGTAGTTAGTTGCAAGCTTGCAAGTAATCCTAAAACGGTATCTTTGAAAACAAATGTTAAAAGAGCTGCGGCTGCACCTAAGCTTGTTAAGAATGTACTAAGTGAAATATTTAATATATATGAAATAGTTACCATTACTGCAATAACTATGACAATAATTTTTAATATTTGAAAATATAAGCTAAGCGGTGCATTTTTTGTAACGGCTTTGATCCTATTGTGATACAGATCTGCAAAAGCATCTATAAGCATTAATAATAACATCGTCACGGATATACTAGTATATAAGATTACTATAGTATCTTTGATTCCTAGTAATACATGTGCTTTAAAAGAAGTAGGATGGAAAATATTTCCCCAACATACAAAGTAAATTGCTAATAAAGTGTGTAATAAATAACGAAATATAGGATATTTGTTTAGTATCCTTTCATAATCATCATAATGATGTCTAGTTAAATAATTTGTTACAGGAATAAAAATTAATCTTTTAATTAGAAATATCACCGGTATAAGAGTTACTAACATAACAAACAATAATACTAACTCAGTACTTGAGGTATGATATAGATCCATTAAATATTGCATATTTTACCTATCATTATTATTATAAAATATAAATCTTTTTTATTATTACTAAAAATTTTATTTTTATCAATAATTTTAACTCAAAAGAATTTGGTATTGCTAACCAAATATAGATACTGTCATTGCGAAGCCACGAAGCAGCTGCGGCAACCCATAAAAATAATAAAAAACTGGATTGCCTCGTCAATTATTTACGTAATTTTCCGTAACTCAGACATTAAATGAATTAAATAACTTATTTATCTATGACATTTCCTAATATCAATCCAATTATTTTCTCTATAGGTCCACTTGCTGTCTCTTGGTATTCTCTTTCATATGTAGTAGGAATTTTGCTAGGCTGGTTCTATGCAAACAAAATTATAGAAAAATTTAAGCCTCAAATTACCAAAAAAAATCTAGAAGATTTCATTACTTATGCCGTTATAGGCATAATAGTCGGAGGCAGACTAGGGTTTGTTTTATTATATAACCCTTCTAGATATTTTTCAAATCCAATAGATATCTTAAAAACTTATGAAGGCGGTATGTCTTTCCATGGCGGAGCTTTAGGGGTGATTATTGCTGCTTATTTGTTTTGCCGAAAATATAAAATTAATTTTTTAAGTCTCACGGATATAATAGCCCCTGTAGTACCTATCGGATTATTTTTAGGTAGAATCGCTAATTTTATTAACAGCGAACTATACGGACGTATTACGAATTCTTCTTTTGGTATGATTTTTCCGAATAGTGATTTGATGCCAAGACATCCTAGTCAGTTATATGAAGCTTTTTTTGAAGGTTTAGTATTATTTTTTATCCTAGCATATGCAACATTTAAGCACAAAACTCTTAAAAAGTGCGGTTTAAACTCAGGACTATTTTTAACATTTTACGCTCTTTTCCGAATCGCTGTTGAAATATTTAGAGAACCAGACATACAAATCGGGTTTATTTTAGTTAGCTTAACTATGGGACAAATCTTATCTGTACCTATGTTCCTTTTAGGAAGTTATTTAATATGTCAATCGAATCCAAAATAAGACAATTAATTGATCAAAACGGTTATATTACTTGCGATGTTCTCATGCAGCAAGTATTACAATCAAATCCTAATTCCTATTATAAGCAAGTAAAATCTTTGGCTAGCAAAGGTGATTTTGTTACGGCTCCTGAAATTTCGCAGCTATTCGGTGAAATTATCGGCTTATGGTGTATCAAAGAGTGGCAAAGAATCGGTTGCCCAAAAAGTCTTAGTTTGGTTGAGCTTGGTCCAGGTCGAGGTCTATTAATGCGTGATTTACTACGTACTGCAAAATTAGTACCGGAATTTTATAAAGCTTTATCAATTGAACTAATAGAAATTAATCAAAATTTTATTGTTCATCAAAAGGCTAATTTACAAGATATTGATTTACCGATTAAACACCTATCATTTATAGAAGATATACCCAAAAAACCTACTATAATAATAGCTAATGAATTCTTTGATGCTATGACGATAAAGCAATATGTTAAAGTCAAGGAATTATGGTATGAAAGAATATTTGTGGTGCAACCGGTAGACGGGAGAATTAAATACGACAAAATAAGCATTAATAAACCATTACAAGAATATTTACTAAGAACTCATATTGAAGCAAAAGACGGAGCAGTGCTTGAAGAATCTTATAAATCTATAGAAATTATAAAATTTATAGTTGAACATCTAAAAACACAGAGCGGCAGTTGCTTAACAATAGATTACGGTTATGATATAGCTCCGAATGCTAGAACTAGATATCAATATAATCCAACATTACAAGCGGTCAAAAATCATAAATATTGTCCCATCCTTGAGAATCTTGGAGAGGCCGACTTATCGGCACATGTGGATTTTTATACATTAAAAACAGTAGCTAAAAATAGTAAAATAAACGTAATAGATACAATATCGCAACGAGATTTTTTAATAGAAAACGGAATCTTATTACGCAAACAAACATTGCAAGACAAGCTTAATGATAGACATCTTTCCAAACTCGCTTATAGAGAGGAATTTAAAGGAGACACGAAACGCAGCACCGCAGCGTACACTTTAGTACGTGAGGATGCGAGTATCGGATCGACGTATAAATTACCTCTAGAAGTAGAGTTTGGAAAGATGTCTGAGCAAGCACAAATAATAGAAAGACAGGTAGAAAGACTAATATCACCGAAACAAATGGGAACATTATTTAAAGTATTACAAATTATGAATTAATCTAGGTTCTGAGTCTTGATTATAAATGGACAACTTAAATTGTACAAGTTACGACTTAATCTGACAGAGTTGAGTAATCAGGCAGCTTGATGGGCAATCATCAAATTGTCTGATATTCTCTCTATATTACCAATATTTTTATCTATATTACCAATATTACCAATATTTTTATCTTTAGCAATATAAAGTGAATCTGTAAAAGATTGCATTGGTGTTTTACCAAAGCAATGTTTACCGGAATGAGGTCTTGCATTATTGTAACTCACAAGCCAGTTATCTATATCTGTTTGCAATTCATCAAGTGAATTATAAAATTTTTTGCGGAATAGAATGTGATAGCACTCTTCCTGCATAGTTTTATGGAAACGCTCACAGATACCGTTGGTTTGAGGACTATATGCTTTAGTTTTGGAATGATCGATATTCTCAATGCCAAGATATAGTTGGTAAGCATGGTTTTCTGGTTTTCCACAATATTCCGTACCTCTATCAGTTAATATTCTAAGCAGAGGGATATCATGGTTTGCAAAGAATGGAATAACCTTATCATTTAAGTGGTCTGCAGCTGTAATAGCCGTCTTTTCGGTATAGAGTTTACAAATAGCTACTCCTCAATAGGTATCGACAAAAGTTTGCTGATAAATACGGCCTATGCCTTTAATATTACCAACATAGTAAGTATCTTGTGAACCAAGGTAGCCAGGGTGCATAGTTTCTATTTCACCACTAGCTTCACGTTGGTTTTTAACTTTTTCAAGAACAGCAAGTTGATTATCACTTAAAACAATACCATCATTTGCTACTTTAGTCTCTAGAGCTTTTAGACGTTTTTTGAAACTTTCTAAATCATGACGTAACCACACAGATCTAACTCCGCCACCAGAAATGATTATCCCACTCTTGCGTAATTCATTAGCAGCACGTTCCTGACCAAATGCTGGAAATTCAACAGCTATATTAATATATTAACTAACCCCGATTATGGATAAGGATATAGAGAGGAAGGAAGGTTACAAGAGTTATTAAACCTTATATAAATAGGGCACTGAAGGAATAAAATAAAGGTTTAATAACATGTGTAAATATACTACAATATTTTGTATAGTAGATAAATTTTGTAAAATTTATGAGAAATGGGTAAAACATCAATTGCTGAAAAGTAATAAGCAAAGATTTAGAGAAGGTAAGCTTTCCTTAAGTGAAGAACTCTCAATAATGATTTTTACCATTTTAGTGCATATAAACATTTAAAAGCTTATTACCAAAACTTTATTATTAATGGTAATTTGTTCAGGAATCCACCTTGTTATGAGAGATTTGTTCAGCTTATTCCTTCATTATTTCTGCCATTGATTGTGATGTTACATTACTTAAGTGGGAAAAGAACGGGAATTTATTATGCAGATTCCACACATTTTGCAGTATGTAAAAATATCAGAATTAATTCTAACAGAACTTTTAATAATCTTGCAAAAATGGGACGTAGTTCTGTCGATTGGTTTTTTGGATTCAAGCTTCATATGATAATCAATGATAAGGGAGAAATTATTGCTGTTAAAATTACCAAAGGTAATGTTGATGACAGAATTGCATTTGAAGCAATGGTTATCAAAAAGGTCTAAAAGGTAAGTGTTATGATGATAAGGGGTTTATTTCAGAAAAAATGTTTACAAAACTTTATAAGCAAGGTTTAATAAAAATTACCGGAATAAGAAAGGATATGAAAAACTATTTATTACCTCTTTTGGATAAAATCCTTTTAAGGAAGAGATTCATTATCGAAACCATTTTTGGCTACATAAAAGAGAATTTTAATATTACTCCTTCCAGACATCGATCACCTATTAATTTCTTTACTTCTCTATTCTCTGCTCTTATTGCTTACCAACTTAAACCTAATAAACCATGTATTTCTTATCCATAATCGGGGTTTATTTAATAAATCTCGTTTTAAACGCCATAGTTTTTAAGTCACAGATAGAGCTTTAATAGTAAAAATTTTATCAAGATTAAATATTCTTTACTTATGTTATTAATGAATGTATAAAGCACTAGATAAAAAATTATAATTTAGTTAACAATAATTAACTGTAATTAAATTATAGCACAATATAAAAATTAAATTTTATGGAGAAAAATAATGAGAGTTTTGTTAATTGAAGACGAGCCGGAAATGGCTAACTTAATTGAGTTAACTTTAGCTTCAGAAGGGATAGTTTGTGATAAAGCTTCAGTTGGTGTGGAAGGTTTAAGACTTGTTAAAGTCGGTGGTTATGATCTAGTGATTTTAGACCTTATGTTACCGGATATTAATGGTTTTGAGATATTACTAAGATTGCGTGCTGCCAAAATAAAAACTCCAATCTTAATTTTATCTAGCTTAACGGATACCGATCAAAAAATTACCGGTTTCTCTTCCGGAGCCGATGATTATCTAACCAAACCGTTTGTAAGAGAGGAATTAATTGCTAGAATTAAAGCTATAGTTAGACGTTCTAAAGGGCATGCAGCATCAGTATTTAGGTTTGATAAGGTTAGCGTAAACCTAGATACTAGAAGTGTAGAAGTTGACGGCAAAAAAGTACATTTGACGAACAAAGAATATGCTATTTTAGAGCTATTAATACTCCGAAGAGGAACTATATTAACTAAAGAAATGTTCTTAAATCACTTATATAGTAGTGTTGACGAACCGGAAATGAAAATTATTGACGTATTTATTTGTAAACTTCGTAAAAAGTTAAGTGATGCTGCCGGCGGTAGAGATTATATCGACACAGTATGGGGACGCGGTTATATGCTAAAAGAATATGATGAATTACAACAAAAAGAAATTTTAGCACAAGGAGCATAATTAATGCCTTTATCGACTTCTTTACTTGGTAAAAAAAGTACTTATAAAGATAGTTATGATGCGACTTTATTATTTAAAATTCCACGTATAAATAATCGAAACGAACTTGGAATAAATAGTAATAATCTTCCGTTTTACGGGGTAGATGTTTGGAATACATATGAACTATCTTGCCTTAATAAGAACGGTAAGCCATGGGTTGGAATAGGCACTTTTTATATACCGACGGATTCCGAAAATATAGTAGAATCAAAATCATTTAAATTATATCTAAATTCTTTTAATAACTTTGTTGTTGAATCAGTAGAAGAACTAGAAAGAATTATCTTGCAGGATCTAAGTAATGTTACACACGCTAAAGTAACAGGACGTATATTTCCTATAAATACAAAAATAGAATTTGGTGTTCCAAGCGGTAAAAATATCGATGATTTAGATATAGTATGCAATAATTACGGTCCACCCGATAATAGTTTAATTGAGTATGAAGATGTTTTAGTAGAAGAAGAGATTAATTCTAATTTACTAAAATCAAATTGCTTAGTAACCGGTCAACCGGATTGGGGTACAATCGTTATAAAATATAAAGGAAAAAAGTTAAAACATGATTCTTTCCTGAAATATCTAATATCTTTTAGAAATTGTAATGAGTTTGCAGAGCAGTGTGCCGAGCGTATTTTTACAGACATTAAAAACGCTATAAATCCTGATTTTCTTTCTATTTATATAGTATATACTAGGCGTGGAGGAATTGATATTTGTCCCTATCGTTCTTCTACCGATAAAAGTTATACTTTACCTAGCGATAAACGACTTATTAGGCAATAATCACTTTTCTAATCCATAAAAAAATCCGTTTGCGAGAAAGGCATTGTCCGTGTGGATTGAAAAACGCATCTGTTGTCATTCCGTGGCTTGACACAGTGGATTTTACCGGTCCATCCAGCAATGTTCCGACTATACAGGAATGACATAAACGAGCTACGCAATAACGCTGATTAAGGCGGATAACAATCAAAAAATAATTCACGTAACAAGCTTTTCGCAGGATAGAAGTTAGTATAATTTTATGATTCTTTTGTAGGATTTTGTGGAAGCTTTAGGCTTTCTACTATTTTATTCAGGTCTATTTGACTACAGATCCCCAGTAATACGGGATCACGAGGACGAATAGAATTCATATTCCAATGGATACGGGTTCTAATAGCATCTATAGTAGTTTTAGTAGTACCTATTAATTTAATTATTTGATGGTCTTGGATGTTCGGATAATTAGACAATAACCAATATATAGCATCCGGTTTATCTTGACGTCTTGCTATAGGAGTGTATTTAGCACGCTGTTTTTTCTGATTTTTCATCAATTCATCAGCAGGGCTATATGAAATATGTAAATTAGCATTAGGATCTTTACTGCAACGCTCAATTTCCTCTAAAGTTAACTGACCGTTTGCAATTGGATTTAAACCTTTTATAGATTGTGCTACTTCATCGTCAGCCATACCTTTTATTTCAAATTCATGAATACCACAAAAATCGGCAATTTGTTTAAAAGTTAAAGAAGTATTTTCAATTAACCACATAGCCGTGGCTTTTGGCAGAAGCGGTAATGTTTTTTGCGAATTCATGATAATTGTTTTTTGGCTTAATTTAAGAAGTTATAACAAATAGAGTTATTTAAGTCAATCTTCATTTAGAAACTTAACTATCTCCTCAACTACTTTCTTAGCATCGCCGAATAACATAAAAGTATTATCGTGATAAAATAGCTCATTTTCTATACCTGCATATCCTGATGCCATAGAGCGTTTAATAAACAAAATCGTACGTGCTTTTTCGACATCGAGTACCGGCATACCGTAAATTGGACTATTCGGATCATTTTTAGCAGCAGGATTAGTTACGTCATTTGCCCCAATCACAAGCACTACATCAGTGGTAGCGAAATCTCTATTAATTTCTTCAAGCTCAAGTACTTTCTCATAATCTATATTAGCTTCTGCAAGTAAAACATTCATATGTCCAGGCATTCTACCGGCTACCGGATGTACGGCAAAACGTACATTAATATCTGAACGTTCTAATATATCAACCATCTCTTTTATTATATGCTGAGACTGGGCTACTGCCATACCGTAACCAGGGACAATTATCACCGACGATGTATTAAGTAGTAAATGTGCCGCATCTTCAGGGCAGCTTGTTTTTGCTATTTTATCGTCGTCTATATCCTTGTTAATTCCAGTAGGTGCAGGCAAAAACGCCCCAAAAATAACCTTAATTAATGAGCGATTCATCGCTTTGCACATTATATAGCTAAGTATAGCTCCGCTACTGCCGACCAATGCCCCGGTAATAATAAGTAGGCTATTACTAAGCGTAAAGCCGATACCTGCTGCTGCAAAGCCTGAATATGAGTTTAGCATCGATACTATAACCGGCATATCTGCACCGCCTACCGGTATTATTAGTAATACCCCGATTAACAGCGATAAAAAAACTATTAGATTAAATAAAAATATATTTTCTGAACTAATAAATAATATTATCAGAAGAAGTAATATTATTGCTGTTAATAGGCATATATATTGCTGACCGTAGAATTTTAGTGGGCTACTTTTCATTAAGCCTTGTAGTTTTAGGAAAGCTATTACCGAGCCGCTAAAAGTTAATGCCCCTATAGAAACTCCAAACGATATTTCTATTAGCGAATTAATAGGTAAACTTCCTGCTATTCCTATAGAAAAATTTTCAGGAGCAAGTATCGTAGCGTAAGCTACAAATACCGCAGCAAGACCAACGAAAGAGTGAAATCCAGCAACTAATTGAGGCATTGCCGTCATGGAGATTTTAAGTGCAATAATCCCTCCGATTATACCGCCTAATAATATAGTTGCTATAATGGGTAATTTATGAGTAAAATCCGGGAGGAAAAAAGTAACGCCGACTGCTATCGCCATCCCCAAAATACCTATGGTACTGCCTAAACGTGCTTGCTTTTGTGAGGATAAGAATTTGAGTGATAGAATAAAGCAAACAGCTGCAACTAAGTATAATAACTGGATAATTTGTAGGGACATAGGTGAATTTATTTAATAATTTGGAAACGTCATTGCGAGGAGGTTAGCCTGCGTGGCAATCTCATGAAATAATAACAAACTCCTGAGATTGCTTCGTCAATTACTTCGTAATTTCCTCGCAATGACGGCTCAGTTATCCATATAACAATGTCTCTTCGCAATGACGAGAGATTTTTAAAAAGTAAATCCTATACCTACGGAAACTATTAAAGGGTTAAGTTTAACTTTAGAGGTCACGGTTTTATTACCTACTAAATTCGGTTTATACTCAAGTTTAGGATTTAAGAAAAATTGTCTTACGTCAATATTGATTAAAGTATCATCTTTAGCATAAAAATCTACACCTATTTGTCCTACGGCACCGTGTCCGTTTCTAATTTTAAGACCGGTAGCTTGCGTAAGCATATAAGAACCGTGATAACCTATACCTATATACGGTCTTATTCCACCGTAAGGAGCTATATGAAATTGTCCGGTAACTGTTGCAGGAATCATATAAATAGGTTTGTTTTTTCCTAGTTTGACATTATCAACGCCATAATTATGAGCAACGGCTGCAAGGGATGTATATTTAGTGCGTAAAACATTAAAGCCAAGCGATAATTCAGTAGATAAATAATTATTAAAGAATATAGTAGTGGACGCATCACCTCCATAACCGTTTTTTGCAACTTCTCCTACTGAAACAGGTTGAGGAGAGGTAGGAGTAGGTAATCCTTTTTGCTTAGTACTTGAAAAAACACCACCTAGACGCATCTTGAAAACTAAACTTCCTTCATTTTCGTAATACGGTGTATCATAGTCAGGAGCAGAATCTACATCATCATACATGCTTTTAGCAAAACTATTAATACTTATGCTGGACACAAACAAAATTATCCCTAATTTTTTCACTATTCTTAACATATAATTATAACCTTTACTTGCTTAAAATTGATTACCGTATTATTATATAAAGTTTTTGTTTATATATTTATACCTATTGTCATAAAAGATAGAATTCTTTTATGCTAAAAGTCAAGACATTTAAGTAAAATTATAGAAATTATTGGAGCATATTAATGAATGATGCATTAAAAACATATTTAACCGGTATAGGTTGGTTTTTACTTAGTTTAGTAAGTAGTAGTGCCAATGATGTAATGTCTAAATATCTTGGGACTCGTTTACATAGCTTTGAAGTAGCTTTTTCCCGCTTCTTTTTCAGTAGCATAGTTTTACTACCTTTTGTTGTTTATTACGGTAAAAATACCTTAAAAACAAGTCGTCCTTTTGTACATATATTAAGAGGGTTATTATTATTTTTCGGCATGACTTCTTGGACTTACGGTCTGACTATAGCTCCCATTACTACTGCAACCGTTGTAAGTTTTTCTATTCCTTTATTTACTTTAATATTTGCCGTATTTTTTCTGAACGAAAATATTATTTGGCAAAGATGGGTAGTTACCGTAGTAGGATTTATAGGACTTGTTGTTACGCTTAAACCGCATGCCGAGGATTTTAACCCCGAAATTTTGTATTTTGTATTAGCGGCTATTTCATTTGCTATGCTTGACATTATTAATAAAAAATTCGTAATAAAAGAATCGATAATTAGCATGCTGTTTTATTCGGCAATAGTAACTGCTATAGTGTCGCTACCTGTAGCATCGCAGTATTGGCTAACTCCTAGTAGTTTTGAATTAGCTTTATTGTTTGTACTCGGTAGTAGCGGAAGCTTAATATTATTCTTCCTACTTAAAGCTTTTTCCATGGTAGATGCAACCGCTACCGCTCCTTATAGATATTTAGAGCTGGTGATTTCGGCAATAGCAGCATATTTCATATTTAACGAGTTTCCCGATAAAAGCACACTTCATGGAGCAGTAATAATAATTCCTGCCACCTTATTTATAATATACTCCGAAAAAAAAACTATGAGTAGAAAACATGAATCGCAGTAAGCTAGTATTTTCAAGCGGTATCGCTAACACTTTTGAATGGTATGATTATGTATTATTCGGTTATTTTGCACCCATAATAGGAGCAAAATTTTCCCCGAATGATGATGCTAATACTTCTTTACTGCAAGTTTTTTTAGTCTTTGCTATAGGTTATTTGGCAAGACCGTTGGGTGGCATATTTTTTGGTGTTATCGGTGATAGATTTGGACGCAAAGTAGCCTTAACTAGTGCGTTATTTTGCATGTCTGCCCCAACCGTATTAATAGGAATATTACCAACTTACCATACTATCGGTATAACTGCGACTATATTAATGATTTGTGTACGAATTCTACAAGGATTATCAGTGGGAGGAGCTTTGACCGGCTCTATTTCCTTTGTTATTGAGCATACTAGCCATAAACACCGAGGCTTCACCGGTAGTATTTCAATGTCTAGTATATGCTCCGGTTTATTGCTTGGTTCTTTTGTTTCTTATATAGTCAAGAATATTCTAACAGCTTCACAATTTGATAGTTTTGGCTGGAGAATACCTTTTTTACTTGGTTTTTTTATTCTTTTTGCAGCATTTTATATTAAAAAAAATACACACGAAACACCGAATTTTAAAAATCTAAGAGAGCAGAAAAAGATTTTACAATCACCGTTAAAAAAAATCATTACCAATCATTGGTTTGATATATTAATCTCGATTCTTATCAATGCTCCCGGTTCGATAATATTCTATCTAACTACAATTTACTTGGTATCGTTTTTAAAAATCAGCCGCAACTTTACTGAAAATGAGGTAAATAGCCTCGCTAGCGTGTGTTACGTGATTATGATAGCCGTAACTTTATTAAGCGGTTATCTATCCGATATTATAGGTCGCAGGAAAATTTTTGTAATTAATCTGATAATAATTATTGTAACAACGCCGTTTTTACTTAATAATTTTGAGAACGGGGACTTCACAAGCGTAATTATCTCACAATTTATACTCGCTATACTTGCCGCTAGCTATATCGGTCCTGAACCGGCATTACAAGCAGAATTTTATCCTACAAATATACGTAACACTGCTCTCTCTATTTCATATAATACTGCTACAAGTATTTTTGGCGGTACTACGCCTCTTGTCTTTGAATATTTAGTACAAAAAACAGGGCATGTAACCTCGGCAGTTTATTATGTCATATTAAGCTGTATTTTTGCATTGATTGCCTTATCTTTTTACAAAAATAGAAGTTTAGATAAAATATGAAAAAAATTAAACCTGCAAACCTAGTTGAATTTAATGATAGTCTTGACACCTAAGAGTTTTTACTATGGCAATGCTTACGAACACAAAATAACTAAAAAAGGATTAGTTTTTGCTAGTATCTTACAGGATAGCATAAATCACTCCAAAACTGTTGAAAAATAACTAGTAATGAGGCAATTTCAAGGATAGATATAGACTTATTCGGTACGTGCCATAGAGTTACTACAACTGTAACGACTGACCGACTACAGCAAGAAGAAAGCGGATCTTTAGAAATGAGACCTGTTTCTGCAAAAGAGATAGCCCAATTACAAAAGTTAGTACAAGATAATAAAATGATATTAGCATGCCAAACCAAAGAAAAAACACTAAAGATTTTAAGTGATTATTTACAGAAAGAATTTGGGATGCATGCTAATGAAACTACAGTAGCATCTTATGATGAGGTACATATAAGTGGAGCGAATGAAGAGCTAGAATAAGAGCTTTTTTGTAAATAGTAAACGAATTTCCAAAATTCTTCTTGATTTAATAACAAATATATGGCAAAAAGAGTTTGAAATAATCTTGCTGCTATAGCTTAGGGGTAGAGCACTTCATTGGTAATGAAGAGGCCGGGGGTTCAATTCCCCCTAGTAGCACCACCACACATCCTAAGCTTTGTGAGTTTTTAACCTTTCTTGAAAAGCTCATATGCTGATTTTAGTCTAGTTTCTGTCAGATACTATTATAGTATTACGTTTATTTTATAAAGCTAAGTTGCAAATAATATAAAACTAATGTATGATTTACATTTAAAATACGGTAACGATTATTTTATTATATGATAGACATCCTTCTTTTTGTACATATTACTATTGCAATATTGCTAATTATAGTTATTCTGATGCAGCGTAGCGGATCGGATGGAATTAGTAGTATAAGCGGCGGTAATAATATGGGAGTAGTCAGTGCTAAAACAGTCGGTAATTTTCTTAGTAAAAGCACTATAATACTTACAACATTATTTTTAATAAACGCAATAGTACTTGCTAACCTTTCCTCAAAAAAGAAATCTGATTTAGTTTCTAAGATTAATGAAATTGAAGAAAATCAAGCAGAAAATAGTTTACCTATAGCTAAATAGTTACAGCTTTATCTTAGTAATATCTCTCATACTTGTCATTGTCTACCTTTGTTGGCATTGTTGCGTGGATCGGTAAAATACACTGTGTCACCCCGTGGTCAAGCCACGGGGTGACAGATAAAAGTACTGGATTCCCGCTTCTGCGGGAATGACATAACAGGATTCATGCAACAACACCTATGGATCAACGGAATGACATCAGAGAATTTAGTATAGTTTTCAGAACTCCCAATATATATTATTAGAGTACAGCAATATTTTTGCACCTAAAATAATTTTAGAAATGTCTATAGAATTTAATATAAAAGAAAAAATTTATATCATTTTATGTACGTTTTTACAGTCCTTATTATAGTAGGAAACTTAATATATCAAAAATTTGTTTACCTTAATATTTTTAATTTTTATATTCTTGAATTATCTATAGGAGCAATTTTTTACCCGTTAACTTTTTTATTAACGGATTTAATAGCTGAGTTTTACGGTAAAGAAAGAGCCAATTTTTGTGTAAAGCTTGCTATTATTTTTAATATAATAGTAGTTTAATAATAAGTCTTATGGATAAATTGGAAGCTACTAATTAGTCTAATGTTGATAACATAACTTTTCATAAAGTCTTTGGTTCATACCATATATCTTTTTAGCATCAACTTTTGCCTGTTATATAGCTCAACTTGTTGATATTAATATCTATTTATGGATACGTAAAATTACTAAAGATAAATATTTATGGGTAAGAAACAATTTTAGTACGGCAATTTCTTTATTTATCGATACTTTTATTGTAATTGGGATTATGAGCTTATTTAATATTTTTCCTTTTGACCAATTAGGTCATCTTGTACTTAATAGCTATTCATTTAAACTATTTTTTACCGTATTTAGTACACCGATATTCTATTTGGCAGTTTGGTTAATACGCTTATCTATCAAGAGATTTGATAAATAAGGATAAGATTCTCAAAAAACCCTATCCTCTATTTATTTTTACAAATTGACTTTTAGTTTAACAAGTCCTTGATGGCTTTGATATTTTCTATGAGTATAATAATTATACTCAAGTAGAACATTTATATTCTTTCTGCTCATAAGTATATTACTACCGATATTATATCCAAGCTTAGGTTGTTTTGGTATAATAATTGTTTCTTGTAATGTTTGTACTTTAAAAGTCGCTTTTGCATTAACTTTTGTATTTTTATTGAAGTGACGCTCAATATTACCGTACAAACTTGGTGTTAATACTATATTACTTGTGGTCGTTATAGGCTTAAAAACTATTTTACCGCCAAGGCTACTTTCAAATGATTGATTTGATTTCTTTGGAATCATCAGATTTTCTATATCTACATTATATTCTTTATAGTTGCTAGCTCTTGAATAATCATATTTAAAACCGATATTAGGAATAAAATGTAAATCGTATTTTGTACGATATTTATAATTTAATAAAGTTTGAAAACTTAAATTATTGTTTTGATATTTTCCAATTATATTATTAATACTTTTAGATTTATTCTTAATATAATTAAGACCGTAAGATGTTATAGCCTGCAACGAGAAACCTTTAATTAGTTCTTTTAGACCGTAAATGCTTAAAAGATGACCGTTAACTGCTGTTTTTCCTAGTTTTTTATTATATTTAATTTGGGATTCCAAACGGCTATAAGCTATTCCTATAACATCATGACTATTGATGAATTCAGCATCGGCCCCGATAGTTACGCCGGTTATACGACTTTGATATTTTGGAATATTCTTCCAAGTTCCTTGTTTGTTGATGCCGTATAAGCCGCTAATCCATACTCCTCTGTTTATACTAGCTTCTTCATCACCGGCCCCTATTGTAACAATCTTTAATCTATCACTTAAAATATTATAATGAACAGGTTTGTGAAGAGTTGAAGTCGCCTTAACTAATATTGCTACTTTCCTACTGGTGTCATCAGATACCTGTTGTCTCTGTGTTGCCTCATCTTGTTCTGCAATTACTTCAGTTTTGAATATTGCTACTTCCCTACTGGTGTCATCAGATACCTGTTGTCTCTGTGTTGCCTCATCTTGTTCTGCAATTGCTTCAGTTTTGAATATTGCTACTTCCCTACTGGTGTCATCAGATACCTGTTGTCTCTGTGTTGCCTCATCTTGTTCTGCAATTGCTTCAGTTTTGAATGACACATCGATAGCTTCATCTTCGCTTTCTAAAGCTATATCTTTTTTTAATTCTTCGTCAGTGGTGCTATTGCTTTCTTCTAATTCTTCTTCATCAGTTTCATATCCTTTATCGTCTTCATCTCTAGATCTTAATGTTAGAAGTGATTTTTTGTCATCTGATGATTTATCATTTTTGCTATCGTTAGAACTCAATAACCTCGGTGATAAAGCAGTTTTTGAATCAGATTTCTCTGACTTTTTATTGCTATCTTCAGGTTGTGTATCATCCTTTGTTGAGGATTCGTCATTTGCAGCTTTGTTTTCTTGTTGGAATAATTGTAATTGTTTCGGATCTAAACGTCCTAGTTTCTTTTCCTGGTTATTATTTTCTGATTGAACATCACTACCATATTTTTGTTCTAGTTCAGCAGACTCTGCTAGTAATTGTTCAACAAATAGAAACAATTCTTTACCTTTTAAAAGTTTGGATTTATAAATATTATGTATTTCTTGCCCTATTTCAGTTCTAGGACCTATAAAATTAGAGTTAGCAGTATTAAATGCCTCTTTTACATCTTCTTCTGGATATTTTGTCAATTGCTGTGTATAAATATTATGTACTTCTTGCCTTATTTCAGTTCTAAGACCTGTAAAATCAGAGTCAGCGGAAGTAAACGCCTCCGTTAATTTTTTGTTAAGTGTAATATCATATTTTTTAACATAATTAATAAATTCTTTATCTTTTGTTAATTCCAAAAGTTTAGAAGTATAAATATTATGTATTTCTTGCCCTATTTCAGTTCTAGGACCTATAAAGCTAGAGTGCATAGTATCGACTGCTTCTTGAATTTTTGCAAAATACTTATTATTTTGATGAACTTTAGATAAATTTTTTGAATGCTCAAGTACTACTGATTCCGCTATAGCTTTTTTAAACAAATCGGCATCAGAGTATTTTGCTTTATGTCCTACTACTTCTTTTCCTGATAAAGCAAAATCTTTATATCTTACAGCTATATCGGAGCTAAAGTTATAATTTTTTGTAGTTGTTTTAAAAGTATATGTATTTGCATTTAATTTAGTAATTCTACTTATCAAATCTTTAGTAATCCCTAATCTTGTTAGATAAGATAATTCCGAATCTTTTGAATCAGGCATTGGCGGTGGCGGTGGCGGCATGTTCCCGATATGGATGTGTTTTTTAACTTTTTTTTGCGAGTGCTCTTTAAGAGCTCTTAATATTGTAGGCATATGTAATTTATTAGTAAGAATTCTTACTTGTTCATTGCTCATGCCTGTAAATGAAGGCAAAGCTAATCTTAATTGATCTAAATTATTATTACCTTCTAGTTTGATAGTAGTAGCTTTTAAAAACTCTTTTAATAATTCGGGTTCTTTTTCCTTTACTATAGCAATAAACTCATTTTTAGATAAATTTGCTGTAATTAATTCTTCAAATTTTATTGTGCTTAAAATAGCTGTTCTTAAATCATCAAGTTTAGCCTGTGCTTGATCAGCATTAATTGTTTTTCTTAAGTTTGTATATTCTGTTATTAAAAAATTAGCTTGTTGTGCTATAGTTAATATATTAGGGTTGTTAATTAACTCTTCGACTCTATTGCCAAATATATCTTGATCGAAGTTTTCTGCATTAGTATAGGCAAATTTTAATTGTTCAAACGGAGTTTGTTTGCTCTTTAACTCTCTAATCAATTTTGATTTATTTAATTCAAGTTCAATAGGTCTCTTTAATTCTTCAGATATTTTACATGACGATAATAAAATACGTTTTACTGCATCATCAGTGTCTTCATTGAAAAGATTTTTAATTATCTCTTCGCTTGTTGTTGCTTTCTTACCAGCGGTTATATCTTGTATATACGGGTCTTGAATAAGTTTGTTAAAAGCTTCTTTAGCTTTTTCTTCGATTTTAGGGGTTGAAATGCTAAATAAATTTACAAGAGTTTTCTCGTCAGCTCCTTGGTTGGCGTATGATTCTGTTAATATTTGACGTATAACATTTGTAAGATCAGGTTGTCTTTTTATAAGCTGATCCTGTAAATCATCAGCTTTTTTACCTCCTGTCTCAGCTCTATATTCTGCATATAGTTTTGCATAAGCTGTCTCTGGCTTGCTTCTTTCTGTGCTGGTTGCACTGGAAGTTGTAGGTTGAAGTAACACTTTTGGTTGAACAGTAGTATTACGAATAAACTGAGTATATAATGAATGTATTTGAGGATATTCTGCTTGTAACTTATTTAAATCAAAATTGTTAGAGTTGCTACTAAAGCCTTGAGAATTTAAGGAAGGAGGTGGTGGTGGGGGTAGTATACTCCCATTTAGCGGTAGAGGTGGCGGATTCGGAATGCCGCTTTGTGTTTGTTCTAAATTATTTGCGTTATTACCTACTGCTAACCCTAAAATTTTATTGGTTTCATTGCTTAGTACGTTACTATCGGATAATAGTACTTTAATTATTGAATTTAATGTGTGTTTATTTACTTCTTTGGCTAGTTTAATCATATAGTCTTTAGCTAAAGTAGTTGTAGTTGTTATTAGCCCTTTATTTATTAGTTCTATATTTATTTCTCCTACTATTTCTGGCGTTAAAACATAGACACTATTTACAATATATGGTTGCATTTTGTTTTTTAACTCTAATTGCAGAGCTAAAAAGTTTTCTACTGCACTCTTATCTTTACTTGCTGCTAGTTTGATAAGATCTAATCGTACCTTTTCTTCAATTTTAAGTTCACTATTAGATATATTTCGTGTCGCATAGTCTTTAATTCTTTCAGCAAATTTAGTTTTTTCTTCAGAAGAACTATTTTCTAATAATTCTTTTAGAATAGGTCTATTTTTAACGTCAATATTGGTATTGAAATCTAATTGTCCCTCATCGTTGCTAAATAATACCTTTTGAATAGTAGTATCATTAAAATTACTTAAAATAGTAGTTACTGCTTGTTTTTTATAACTACTATCTACTTCAAGATTTAATGCTGCTATAGGATCTTTTTTAATAAGATTTGTAAATTCTTCAATATTTTCTTCTTGTTGTATTATTCTATTTATATAGTGTTGAGACTGCGTTAATTCATACTCTTTTTCATTATTCTTTTTTTTATTATTAAAGTGAGTTTTAAAAGTACTTATAGGATTAAAAGAATATGGTTGTTTCTCTTTTATAACCGTAGGAACCCACGAAGGTGTTTCTGTATTATTTGTACCTTGATTTGATATATACCAATTATCACTTTTGGTCCCGCTCTTTTTTTGAGAGTGTCCGGCAGACGGTTTAGTAGTATCATTGTTGTTTAGAATCTGGTTTGCATTTATTCTGGCTGTTATTTGCTGTATATAATAATTTGCTTTTACTTTCTCTATCTTAAATTCTTCCTTTAATTCTTCAACTGTAGGGATAATATTATTATCTATATAATATGCTTTTTTATTAAGCATCATCTGAGTTGCTATTGATTCGATATAGTTTTTTGCCTCACCTTTATCAGCACCGAATTTCTGCTCTAGCTCTTTTTCTGTAGGAATACTATTGTCAGCTATATATTGTGGCTTTTCTTTGTCCATAACTTTAAGTCTTATTGACTTAATATAGCCGTCTCTATTATCAGCACGAGATATACCAAACCTATTTTTTAACTCTTTTTCTGTAGGAATATGGCTATCCGCTATATATTGTCCCTTTGCGTTTTCCATAATTTCAGTTCTTATTAACATAACAAAAGATTCTGCATCATCTTTATTCATGTTAAGAGCAGTCCTTACTTCTTGCATTTCAGGGATAATATCATTATCAACATAATGTTTGTATTTAATATCTCTTTTTATTGAGCTGATATATAGATCGATTACCGCTTTTTTGTCTTTTTCTGCACGACGTACCTTTTGATCTTTTTCTACATTATTGTCTATTTTGCTAGGGTCATAACTTATTCCAAGATTTGTTGCTGCTTCTATATCTGTAGGAACTACACCTTGATTAATATATTCTTGTTTTTTTGTATCAAAATCCTGTTGTTTTACTCTTTCGACGTATAATAAAATTTCAGCTCTTGCTTGTCTTGCTTTATATCTAGTATTATCTAAAAAGCTTGATAAATCTTTTTCCTTATACTTTATTCCTAGATCACCTTGTGCTTGAGTAAAACTAGGAACTAAATCTGCTTCTTGCCATTTTTTGATTTTTTCATTTATAGTAAAATCTTTCCAAATATTTTGTTGCTGTTTTGAATTTTGCTTTTCCAATGCCGGTGTTTTACTAACTAAATCTTTGAAGCTTGCAGCTCTAGCACTTGTACCTAAAAAGCTACTAGTCAACAAACATGTTGACATGAAAAAAGTTAAAACATATTTTTTTGAGTGGGAATTTTGTAACTTCATTCAAACCTCGATTAGTTATTATTTTTTTTAAATATAAACGAGGCGAATCATACAATATTTATTAATTTATGTAAACTATTAATCATTAATTTTTAAGATATTTAGCCAAAATATGTTTAATATATCACATACTAATGTATACTCCGAATTTTAAACTTTTTTCAAAAGGAGTATGTAATACTATTTTTGAAAGGAATGTATTTCAGTTTTTGATAAATAATCAGTTTTTGGTAAATAAAATATGCAAATTCAATTTCACTTATATAACACTCTTAGCCGTACTAAAGAGGTTTTTAATCCTCAAGATCAGGCTAACGTAAAAATGTATGTATGTGGACCGACTGTTTATGATAATCCTCATATAGGTAATAGTAGGTCGGTAGTAGTATATGATTTACTTTATCGTATAGTTATAAAAATATTCGGCAGTAGAGCAGTAAAATATGTACGCAATATTACCGATGTTGACGATAAAATTATTGATAGAGCTGAACTACTTGGCATTACTATTAATGAGTTGACTGATAAAGTTACTCAAGAGTTTCATACAAATATGGCATATTTAGGTTGCATGCTACCGAGTATTGAGCCGAAAGCTACAGAGCATATTGATGTAATGATCGAAATAATAGAACGCTTAATAACAAAAGATCACGCATATATTGCTGATAATCATGTTTATTTTGATGTTTTATCAGCTCCAAATTATACGGAATTATCTAACCGAAATTTAGAAGAAATGTTTGAGGGAGTACGTGTAGAAAATAGTAAAACCAAAAAAAATCCACAGGATTTTGTATTATGGAAACCGGCAAAGCAAAATGAATCGGCAAATATGAATTTTAAAAGCCCTTGGGGACTTGGTCGCCCGGGATGGCATATTGAATGTTCAGCCATGAGCTACAAATATTTAGGTGAGAATTTTGATATTCACGGAGGCGGAGCAGATTTAATCTTTCCGCATCATACCAATGAGATTGCTCAAAGTAGATGTGCTTTTCCAAGTTCTACCTATGCTAAATACTGGATACATAACGGTTTTTTAACGGTTAATGGTGAGAAAATGAGTAAATCTCTTGGCAATTTTATTACCGTAAGGGATTTAATGGATAAACAAATTCAAGGAGAAGTAGTAAGGTTATTTTTATTAAGTAGTCATTATAGACGTCCCCTTGATTATAATGATAAAGCTATAGAAGATGCTAAGAAAACTTTAGATTATTGGTATAGAGCTATAGAAAATATTAATGTGCAGAAAATAGATTTACCTCATAATTTCATGCAAAGCTTACTTGATGATATGAGTACGCCGCTTGCCGTAAAAATAATTAATGACTACGCTAAAGGGGTATTTACTTCTACAACTGAAGAAGGAAGGCAGCTTAATGCCTCTGCTCTTATTACTTGTGCTAATTTTATTGGTTTAATGAATAAGACTTCACACGAGTGGTTTAATAGCGGTGTGGATGAACTCTATATAAATGAACTTGTAAATAAACGTTTAGAAGCAAAAAAACAAAAAAATTGGTTATTAGCCGATCAAATTCGAAGCCGTCTATTAGAACAACAGATAATTCTAGAAGATAAACCTGATGGTACTACTATTTGGCGAAAAGAATAAAAGCTTGTAAATTACGCAATATGCGTATATAATTTGTAGGCTTGTAAGTCGTCATTGCGAGAAGGCGTTGCTACGTGGATCGTTTTTCCGTTGTCATCCCCGCGACTTGATCGCCGGGACCCAGTTAAAAATACTAACATTGTTAGTATTTTTAGTTGTTTTTTGGATCCCGTGGTCCAAGCCACGGGATGATACCGAATGGGTTTTCCAGTCCACGCAACAACACCGCTACGGTATGACACTTTGTAAGCAAAAAATTCACACGTAAGATATATGTTAGTTCATGTATGTCATACCGTGGCTTGTACACGGCATGACAGTCTTACGGAGGTATAAACTAACAATTAAGAGAATTTAAAAATGTCAAAAATACCATCTGTTAACATTAAAGAATTATTAGATGCGGGCGTGCATTTCGGTCACAAGACCTCACGCTGGAATCCTAAAATGGCATCTTATATATATGGTGAACGTGATGATGTTCATATAATCGATTTAAGACAAAGTGCCGCTTTAATGAGCGTTGCTTTGAATGCAATATATGAAACCGTAAAAAAAGACGGTAAAATATTATTTGTAAGTACTAAAATACAGGCAAGTGATATTATAGCGGAATATGCCGAGAAATGCGGGCAGTATTACGTAAATCATAGATGGCTTGGCGGTATGCTAACTAACTGGAAAACTATTGCGGGTTCAATAGAAAAACTAAATAAGTTAGAAAAAACCTTAGAAAGCGAAGAAGCACTTATGGGTTATACTAAGAAAGAGATACTCGATATGAGCCGTAAGAAAGATAAGTTACTTCTATCTCTTGCCGGTATTAGAAATCTTAATTCTAAACCTGATCTTCTAGTAGTTATTGACACTAATAAAGAGCATATCGCAATTAATGAAGCGGTAAAGCTTAATGTTCCTATAGTTGCAGTAGTCGATACTAATTCTAATCCTGATAATGTGGATTATCCGATTCCGGGTAATGATGATTCTATAAGGTCAATAAGACTTTATTGTAGTTTATTTGCAGATGCGGCATTACAAGGACTTGAAGAATCAATGAAAGCTTCAGGAGTTGATATGGGGGCTATGCAGGAGCATACAGATAAGGCTTTAACTTCTAAAAATGTTTCTAAATTAAAACAAGCTAAAAAATTCTCTAAAACGAAAAATATTGATGGAGAGACAAATACAGAATTTGAGCAAGCATTAAATGATGCCGATGAAAATAAAAATTCTGATAATGCATAAATGTTGTTGCGTGGATACCAGAGTCGTCATTGCAAGCAGCCGTAAGGCTGTGCGGCAATCTCATGAAATAATAACAAACTCCTGAGATTGCTTCGTCAATTATTTCATAATTCCCTCGCAATGACGATTAGGTGTCTACACAACCCAAGCCAAATATAATAATTAAGGAGAAAGTAAGGATGAGTGAAATAAATATAAGTGCTGCAGCGGTTAAAGAATTAAGAGAAAAAACCGGTGCAGGTATGATGGACTGCAAAAAAGCATTAATAGAAACCAGCGGTAATTTTGAAGAAGCTATTGATTTTCTGCGTAAGAAAGGTTTGGCTGCTGCTGCAAAGAAAGCCGGACGCATTGCTTCTGAAGGTTTAACGGTTGCAAAAGTTGATGGGCTTACCGGAGTGATAGTTGAAGTAAATTCCGAAACGGATTTTGTTGCTAGAAATGAGCAGTTTCAGGATCTAGTTAAGGATATTGCAAATCTTGCAGTAATTGCAAAAACTATAGATACGCTAAAAACATCTAAAATGCAAAGCGGTAAATCAGTTGAAGAAGAGATTATAGAAAATATCGCTACAATCGGTGAAAATTTAACATTACGTCGTATGGATATATTAGAGATATCCGAAGGAGCAATCGGTTCGTACGTGCATAATGAAGTTGTACCGAATCTAGGAAAAATTTCCGTATTAGTAGGTCTTGCGTCTAACGCAAAAGATAAAGCAAAACTAGAAGTTTTAGCTAAACAAATTGCTGTTCATGTAGCAGGAAATAACCCGCAAAGTATAGATGATTCAAGCTTGGATCAAACACTCGTAGAGCGTGAGAGAAAAGTATTTTTTGAGAAATCTAAAGAAGAAGGAAAGCCTGATAATATTATAGAAAAAATGGTAGAAGGTAGAATACGTAAATTCTTCTCTGAAGTTGTATTGCTTCAACAAAATTTCTTATTTGAGCCTAAACTTACCGTTGCGGAAGTAATTAAAAATGCTGAAAAAGAACTCGGTGCAGAAATTAAAATCGCCAAATTTATTAGATACGAACTTGGTGAAGGTATAGAAACAAAGAAAAAAACTTTGCCGATGAAGTAGCTGCTATTACGCAGGGTTAACGGTCTTGTTTTTTTCGTCATTGCGGGGAAAATTATGAAGTAATTGACAAAGCAATTTAGTTAAAAATGCTAATTTATTACATTTTTTGGATTGCCACGTTCCTTATAATCGCGGTGTTGTTGCATAGCTCGTTTTATGTCATTCCCGCGGATGCGGGAATCCAGCAAAACCTATAAAAACTTGTTTTTATAGGTTTATTTTGTCAACATTAAGAAATTATTTTCTGGATTCCTGCTTCCGCGGGAATGACATCGAGTAGGTTTTTCGAGCCATGCAACAACGCTTATAGTCGCTCGCAATGACGATTTTGGATTCATGCAATAAAGCTCTACTTTTGTGGGGATGATATCAAGTACTTTTTGAATAACACCAACTCAGTTCTTCTTTACTCTCCTAAAAGTTCTATAGTAAATTCGCAATCGAGGTGATCTATATTTATTTACACTACCTTTAACCCCGATTATGGATAAGGAATAGAGAGGAAGGAAGGTTGCAAGAGTTATTAAACCTTATATAAATAGGGCACTGAAGGAGTAAAATAAAGGTTTAATAACATGTGTAAATATACTACAATATTTTGTATAGTAGATAAATTTTGTAAAATTTATGAGAAATGGGTAAAACATCAATTGCTGAAAAGTAATAAGCAAAGATTTAGAGAAGGTAAGCTTTCCTTAAGTGAAGAACTCTCAATAATGATTTTTACCATTTTAGTGCATATAAACATTTAAAAGCTTATTACCAAAACTTTATTATTAATGGTAATTTGTTCAGGAATCCACCTTGTTATGAGAGATTTGTTCAGCTTATTCCTTCATTATTTCTGCCATTGATTGTGATGTTACATTACTTAAGTGGGAAAAGAACGGGAATTTATTATGCAGATTCCACACATTTTGCAGTATGTAAAAATATCAGAATTAATTCTAACAGAACTTTTAATAATCTTGCAAAAATGGGACGTAGTTCTGTCGATTGGTTTTTTGGATTCAAGCTTCATATGATAATCAATGATAAGGGAGAAATTATTGCTGTTAAAATTACCAAAGGTAATGTTGATGACAGAATTGCATTTGAAGCAATGGTTATCAAAAAGGTCTAAAAGGTAAGTGTTATGATGATAAGGGGTTTATTTCAGAAAAAATGTTTACAAAACTTTATAAGCAAGGTTTAATAAAAATTACCGGAATAAGAAAGGATATGAAAAACTATTTATTACCTCTTTTGGATAAAATCCTTTTAAGGAAGAGATTCATTATCGAAACCATTTTTGGCTACATAAAAGAGAATTTTAATTGTACAAGTTACGACTTAATCTGACAGAGTTGAGTAATCAGGCAGCTTGATGGGCAATCATCAAATTGTCTGATATTCTCTCTATATTACCAATATTTTTATCTATATTACCAATATTACCAATATTTTTATCTTTAGCAATATAAAGTGAATCTGTAAAAGATTGCATTGGTGTTTTACCAAAGCAATGTTTACCGGAATGAGGTCTTGCATTATTGTAACTCACAAGCCAGTTATCTATATCTGTTTGCAATTCATCAAGTGAATTATAAAATTTTTTGCGGAATAGAATGTGATAGCACTCTTCCTGCATAGTTTTATGGAAACGCTCACAGATACCGTTGGTTTGAGGACTATATGCTTTAGTTTTGGAATGATCGATATTCTCAATGCCAAGATATAGTTGGTAAGCATGGTTTTCTGGTTTTCCACAATATTCCGTACCTCTATCAGTTAATATTCTAAGCAGAGGGATATCATGGTTTGCAAAGAATGGAATAACCTTATCATTTAAGTGGTCTGCAGCTGTAATAGCCGTCTTTTCGGTATAGAGTTTACAAATAGCTACTCCTCAATAGGTATCGACAAAAGTTTGCTGATAAATACGGCCTATGCCTTTAATATTACCAACATAGTAAGTATCTTGTGAACCAAGGTAGCCAGGGTGCATAGTTTCTATTTCACCACTAGCTTCACGTTGGTTTTTAACTTTTTCAAGAACAGCAAGTTGATTATCACTTAAAACAATACCATCATTTGCTACTTTAGTCTCTAGAGCTTTTAGACGTTTTTTGAAACTTTCTAAATCATGACGTAACCACACAGATCTAACTCCGCCACCAGAAATGATTATCCCACTCTTGCGTAATTCATTAGCAGCACGTTCCTGACCAAATGCTGGAAATTCAACAGCTATATTAACTACAGCATCCTCTATATTTGCGGGCACACGATTCTTAATGCAAGCTTTACGTCTAGTCATCTCATATAGAGCTTCCCCCCTCCCCACCTTGATCATGGAGCTCTTTGTAACGATAAAATGTATCCCTGCTATAACCCATTACTTTGCAAGCTTGTGATACATTCCCTAATTGTTCAGCGAGTTTTAATAAACCGATTCTTGGCTTTATGATTTTTTCTTGATATGTTGTCATCTGACAGTCTCCTTTTTAGTAGGTTGTTAAAACTTGCCAGGTACTATCTTATCTTTTTTCTTCGTACCCAACAATCCTTAACTGTCAGATCAATTCTTTACTTTTACATTTTAATATTACTCCTTCCAGACATCGATCACCTATTAATTTCTTTACTTCTCTATTCTCTGCTCTTATTGCTTACCAACTTAAACCTAATAAACCATGTATTTCTTATCCATAATCGGGGTTACGTTACTCTTCTGCCTCTAGATATTTCTCTAGCTCTTCCTTAGTATATTTCTTTTCTTTAAGCTTTATTTCGTTATTAAATATATATTGTACAACTTTATCTTCTAAGGCAGGACCTTTAAGTCCTTCAATTGCTCTAGGATTTTTTTTATAAAAATCAAATATCATATTTTCCTGCCCAGGAAAATTACGTGCTTGTTGCATAATAACTTTTCTTAAATCATCAGGCTCTAATTGCAAATTTTTAGATTTTGCATATTCAGCAAGTAATAAGCCTATTCGCACACGGCGTAGGGCTAATTTATTATAATATTCTGTTATTTCTTTAGAGGATTTATCTTTTAATAATGATTCATCTTGGTCATTTTTATCGGTTTCGGACTTTAGAATATTTTTTTCTTGCTCTAATAAAGATTCCGGTACATCAAAATCTAACAATTTTTCTAACTTATCAAATAAGTTCATTTTCATTATAGTATTAATAGCTTCTTCCGACTCATTTTCTATTTGTTTAGTAAAATGTGTACGCAATTCTTCAAGGCTATTACTTTGGAATTTTTTAGCAAACTCCTCATCAATAACGGTAGGTTCTGCAGTATGTACTGCTTTAATTTGTACTGCAAAACGAGCATCTTTACCTGCTAAATCTTTAGCATGGTAATTTTCAGGAAAAGTAACATTAACATCTACTTCACTACCTGTTTTAGAACCTATTAATTGTTTCTCAAAACCTGGAATAAGTGTATTACTACCTATTACTACCTTAAAATCATTTAATTTACCGCCTTCAAAAGCTTCATCCTTGATGTATCCGATTGCATCAATAGTAACCTGATCTCCATCTTTTATTTTTGCTTTACTTTCTTTGGTATAGCTTTTTGTTAATGCAGCAAGTTTTTCTAGTTGTTCTTCAACATCTTTAGAGTTTACTTCTAATTTTGGACGATCTAGTGAGATTTTCTTTAAATCCGGAATAGTAATTTTAGGTAATAGCTCTATTTTTACGGTAAATTCTAAAGCTTTATCGGGTTCGTTTTGTAATTCTTCAATTTTGGGTCTACCGATTATATTTAGATTATGCTCTTTAATAACGTGATTTACCGAATGGTTAATTCTTCTTTCTATTATATCATTCCTGACGGAAGTACTGTATTTTTTCTTAACAATTGAAACCGGTACTTTACCGGCTCTAAAACCCGCTATTTTAACTTTTTTGGTTAAATCAAGTAATTCTTTTTGAATATCGTCATCTATCTCACTTAAAGGAGTAGAGATTCTTGCATGAAAATCCAATCCTTCGTTTTTTAATACGGTAATTCCCATTTTAATAATCCATTAATTCTGTACATAGTTTGCTAATCAAAATAAACTAAAGAGCTGAAATATGCAATAGTTTTTGTAAAATCCCATTAGGATTAGGTATTGTTGACTGTGAGTTTCGCAGGACTCACCTTTGTCGGCATATATAGTAAATCACCTTAAATTAAGTGCAATTTTTTAATTTTTAAAAAATTGCACTTAATTTAAGGTGATTTACTATAGTCGTATATTTTTGCAATCACTAACTATTTAGAGTTAGCACTTAACAGCAATTGAGCAATTTCCATAGCAGTAAGCTCCTGCTTCTTATAATTTTCAAGAGCTTTAATAATTTTGGATTTATCAAATGTCTTATCTATTAATATAACAATATTGAGCCCGATTTCCCTTTTTTATTATCGTAACCCCGATTATGGATAAGAAATACATGGTTTATTAGGTTTAAGTTGGTAAGCAATAAGAGCAGAGAGCAGAGAAGTAAAGAAATTAATAGGTGATCGATGTCTGGAAGGAGTAATATTAAAATTCTCTTTTATGTGGCCAAAAATGGTTTCGATAATGAATCTCTTCATAGCTAAACGAGATGCGAGTAACTTATTACTACTGCCTGCTAAGATTTTCATGTGAGTGATTTATGTTGTTTATCGTCATTGCGAGGAAATTTTGGCGTTGTTGCATGGCTCGCTTCACCTCTGTTATGCCGTGGCTTGGCCACGAGATCCAGTTAAAAATACTAATATTATTAGTATTTTAGTTGTTTTTCTGGATCTCGTGGCCAAGCCACGGCATAACAGAGGTGAAGCGAGCCATGCAACAACGCCAAAATTTCCTCGCAATGACGATTTAGGATGACAGTGAAATAAGCTTAAGAACTACTTTCTAATTTTTGTATTAGTGCCTCAAAACCTTGATTTTTTAAAGTATCAGTAAACTCGTCTTGTTGAGCTCCAATAAGACTTACACCTTCCGTAATTATATCAGAAACTTTAAAAACGTCTTTTCCGTTTCCTTTCATTTCACGTACAAGATATTCTACTTTAATAGGGTCTTGCTCTTTATTACTAATGAGATTCATAGCAACCATAAAATCGGTCGAGCTTAAAGGACGAACTCCTACTATTTTAGGCTGTTCACCTTTATAATCTTTTATTAAATCAGTATAAGATTTAGTAACATATTTAGAGTAAACTTTGATGAATTCCTGAACCTGCCCACCTGATAAAGTTTTTATCCCATTTCTGCCTAATGTATATTTAGCCATCCAATCAAAATCTAGGTTCTGAGACACTAACTCACGTGCTTTAGCAATTTTTACTCGCTCAGATAGCTTACTATCGTTTAATATACTAGAAGCTTCATTTACTAAATTAGTAACGTAACTGTTCAAACCGGCAGGCACTTTTTCATTAGAATAAACGGGAAACGTTATAACTAATAGAAATAAACCTGTAATAATTTTTTGCATATAATCCTCTTTAATTTAATTAATTCTTGGGTTTAGGACATTTAAAATTTTCAGGATATTGAACAGATGCTTCACGAGCACGATGTAATGCTGATCTAATAGCCACATAAGGATCGGTAGAATTCTTCATCACATAATCACTAAACGGTAACACAACATATCGATCGTTTATTTTACTAACTGCTAGTACTCCTAAGTCAAAATCATTATGAGTGTAGTACATTAATGGATTAAGAGCATAATTAGTAATTACCGAATCCGTCATGTCTCTTGCGTTAGTACTACCGATTATCGGCAATACTAAATAAGGACCTGGGGCAACCCCATAATGTGCGAGGGTACTACCGAAAGTTTGACGATCAGACGGCAAACCTACTTTACCTGCTACGTCAAATAAACCGCCTATGCCAAGCGTCGTGTTAATGAGAAACCGCCAAACGCTTTTCATAGTTTTATCGTAATTTAACTGAAGCCCATAATTTACCACCGTAAGCGGTGTATCGACATTACTGACGAAACTATTAACACGTGCTTTTACGTAATCATTCGTGATGTTCTTATAACCTAACGCTAAAGGACGCAATATTATATAATCTAACACAGAATTAAATGCAAACACTTTACGGTTAAATTTTTCGTATGGATCATAAACTTCCAAGCAACCGCTTTCATTTCTTCCACCATTATAGTTATATATGTCATTATCAACATATTCAAGATCAGCTCTTATCAATAATGAACATAAAATAATGGATAATATAATTAATATTCTCATTGATTTATGCTGTTTTCTTACAAACAATAATACAATATTTATTGTTTTCCGCTAGTATTATTTCTTCCGAAGTTAATATAGTAAAATTATTTTTTTGCAAAATATTATTTATTTCATTCAAGTTAAAAATAAATTCTTTGCGTTTTACTGAAAATTGTGTCTTCGCCGCATTCGGTAAACAAAGAGTAAAATACCCTTGTTTACTAAGAGATGAGTATATTAAATTAAAATATTCTATTAAATTGTTAGTAAACAATAATCCACAAAAACTAAAAATAATATCAAATTTATTAGTGTTTTGTTTTAAAAATTCATCTATAGCAATATTATATATTTGATCGTAAATTTTAGTGTTCGGATAATATGTTTCTTGTAAATCATTCATTAAAGTAGAAATTTCTACACCGGTTAAAGTAAAACTTTCCGGAAAACGTTTTTGTATTTCATAACCTACAAGCCCTATATTACTTCCAAGTTCCAAAATAGAGTAATTATCCGGTAAATCAGATATCTGCTTAAGTGCTTCATTAACAAACCTATACGGAAGATGGATATTTTTATCGTTATTAAAAATAGTAGGATAATATTGTGCTGTTAAATCACGATATTTTCCCCAAATTTCTTGAGGTATTTCAGTAATATCCTTATAATTTTTCAAAAAATTTATAAATATAGCTTTATATTTTTCATTAGATTTTTCTAAATATTCTATAGCTTGTCTGTAATTTTTTTTTAAAAAATAAACCCATCCGAGTTGATAATATACTTTAGAATCATTAGGATTAAAAAATTTATCGACTAGTTTAAACCTAAGCAATGCATCATTTAAATTACCTCTATATAAATGATCAAGTCCAAGCTGATAATTAGTTTCGGCTAAATGAGAGAATTTATATTTACAATCACTTATATAATTCTTAAATTTCTTAAATTCTAAAATTTTATTCTTAATAAAATTCGATATATTTATTATAGTTAAGCAATAACGTTTGATTTTGTCTTTTATTTTACCGAACATAGTTTAATTACTAAATTAATATTACTTACTATAATAAAGCATATCTTGATAAATTTTTAAATAAAATAATTTTATTGTGATTAAAATTGCTGTATTATCGCTTTTATAAATAAAGCTTGTTGTGCGGATCAAAAGGGTAAACGTCATTGCGAGGAAATTGCATAGCAATTGACGAAGCAATCTCAGGATATTTGATGAGATTGCCACGCAGCCTACGGCTGCTCGCAATGACGACTCTAGTATCTATGCAACAACACCTAATGCATTAATACGGACTCAAATTATGTCAATTATTTCTACGAGGCTAAGTTCTATAAAGCCATCGCCGACCCTTGCAGTCGTAAAAAAAACTCTTGAACTTAAAAAAGCGGGAGTTGATATTATCGCACTCGGTGCCGGTGAGCCTGATTTTGATACGCCTGACAATATTAAGGAAGCGGCGATTAAAGCGATTAAAGATGGCTTTACTAAATATACTAACGTTGAGGGTATGCCTCTTTTAAAGCAAGCAATAAAAGACAAATTCAAACGTGAAAATAATATAGATTACGAACTTGATGAAATAATAGTAAGCACCGGCGGTAAGCAAGTTATATATAATTTGTTTATGGCATCTTTAGACAAAGGGGATGAGGTAATTATTCCGGCACCCTATTGGGTTTCGTACCCTGATATGGTTGCACTTAGCACAGGAACACCTGTTTTTGTAAATTGCGGAATTGAAAATAACTTTAAATTAAGTGCAGAAGCTTTAGAATGTTCAATTACAGATAAAACTAAGTGGCTTATTATTAACTCTCCTAGTAACCCGACAGGTGCAAGCTATAATTTTGAAGAACTAGAAAATATTGCTAAAGTTTTAAGAAAATATCCCCATGTAAACGTAATGTCCGATGATATTTACGAGCATATTACTTTTGATGATTTTAAATTTTATACATTAGCCCAAATAGCACCTGATTTAAAAGAGAGAATATTTACCGTAAACGGAATATCTAAAGCTTATTCTATGACGGGTTGGCGTATAGGCTACGGTACAGGCTCTAAAGCTTTGATTAAAGCAATGACTATTATTCAGTCGCAAAGTACTTCAAACTCTTGTTCAATAAGTCAAATGGCTGCTATTGAAGCATTAAACGGTCCTCAAGATTATATAAAGCCTAATGCTTTAAATTTTCAAAAAAAGCGTGATCTTACTTTATCAATTTTGAAAAGAATAGAATATTTTGAGTGCTATAAGCCGGAAGGGGCATTTTACTTATTTGTTAAATGCGATAAAATATTTGGGCATAAAACTAAATCAGGAAAAATTATTGCAAATAGTAATGATTTTGCCGAATATTTACTTGAAGAAGCAAAAGTTGCCGTAGTACCCGGTATTGCTTTCGGCTTAGAGGGATATTTTAGAATCTCTTATGCTACTTCTATGGAAGAGCTAGAAGAGGCTTGTATTAGAATTGAGAGGGCTTGTAGTTCTATAGGTTGATTATGTTGTATGGCTTCAGTTTTCCCATTGTCATACCGTGGACAAGCCACGATATGACAAATTAAGGTAATCAATGCGGAAAGTTTTTAAAAAATTTTTAAAAAATAATAAATACGTACTTAGTATAATTACTATTTTACTATATTGGTATTTGCGTTTTGTTTACTTTACTTCAAGGCAGAAATTTATATTTTACGATAACGGCAATAAGGAAAAATTCCTAAACGAACAAGGTGTAATCTTTGCATTTTGGCATAATATGCTCGCCTTAAGTCCGGCTATGTTTATAGGACATAGAAATATCTATGCTTTAATATCCCCGCATTTAGACGGAAAAATTTTAAACGATTTAGTAGGAAAATTCGGTTGCAGAGTTATAGTAGGTTCTACTAATAAAAATCCAATTGGAGCTTTACGTAATATTATAGGTAAGCTATCTCAAGGTGCAAATATAATAGTCACGCCGGATGGTCCTAAAGGACCGGTATATAAAGTAAATAGCGGCATTACTGAAATTGCCTATAGATATAACAAAAAACTTATTCCGATAGTAAGTAGTACCTCTAAATGTTTTAGACTAAAAAGTTGGGATAAATTAATAATACCCCTACCGTTTGGTACTATTAAAATCATAGTTGGCTCACCTTTAGAACTCACAAATGATAAAATACAAAACCATATAAGCCTTGAAAAACAATTAGCAAGCTTAAAGAGCTTAAAGAAATGATGCTATTATATTATGCTTTAAGCTTTATATTATTACCTATTTATTTCATTATAATTCTTATCCGCTTATTAATAGGTAAAGAAGATATAAGACGCATCCAAGAACGTTTTGCTATCGGGAAAAGCAGACAAGACTATTCATTAGACTTCTTGCATAACGAAGCTAATAAAGAGGAATTTAAAGGAGACACGGAACGCAGAACCGCAGCGTACACAAGCGTACGTGAGGATTCGAGTACCGGATCGACGTATAAATTACCTTTAGAAGCAAGTTATGCAAGAAGTCTAATATGGATTCATGCAGCAAGCATCGGCGAATCTATGGCAGCTTTAACATTAATATATAATATAAGTAAACGCTATCCTGACGTTTGTTTTTTAGTAACTTCTTGGACTAACAGCTCCGCTAAAATATTAACTGCCAAATTACCTAAAATAGCAGTTCACCAATTTTTACCGATAGATAATATTATTTTTACTCGAAAATTTTTAAGAAATTGGCAACCTAATTTAGGTATTTTTATAGAATCGGAATTATGGCCGTGTACTATTAATGAGGGAGCGAGGCAGTGTAAATTACTGCTAGTAAATGCTCGTATTTCCGATAAATCGTTTAAAGCTTGGCTAAAAAGAAAAAGCTTTTTTCAGCTTATTCTCAAAAATTTCAGTAAAATTATCGTACAAAGCGAGCGTGACTTACAAAAATTCAATGAACTTGGAATATCGAATGCAGTTAATTTAGGCAATATTAAATTTGCTAATGAAAAACTTCCGGTCAATCAAGAAGAGTTATCAAAATTAAGCTTACATTTAGAAAATAGGCGAGTCGTGGTATTTGCTAGCACTCATCCCGAAGATGAAGAAGTGATTTTGCCTATAATCAAAAACCTAAAAGAGCAGTTTTTAGATTGCTATATTATCTTAATTCCAAGACATCCTGAGCGAGTTAAATCAATTATCGATAATTGTAAGTCACATAATTTATCCGCTACCACTAAATCACAAAATGATTTACCTGTTTTAAGCGATGACCTTTATATAGTTGATAGATTCGGTGAAATGGGGTTGTTTTTTTCCGTAGCTACAATTTCTCTTATCGGCGGTTCTTTTAAACAAGGCGGGCATAATATTTTAGAAGCGGCATATTTCTCTAATTGTATTATATTCGGTCCCGATATGAGTAAAAACACCGATATCGCTAAAGGCATACTGCAAAATGAAGCAGCTATCCAAATCAAAAACGGTGAAGATTTACTAACCAAACTAACATATCTACTTAGGTCTAATAATTCTCTAGAACTTAAAGCCTATCGTGAAAATGCTTTAAAATTTGTTGAGGACAACCAAAAAATCCTAGATGAATATTTAAAAGTAATTACAAAGTTTCTTTGATAGCTGAATTCGGTTAATAAAAATAGAACTTCTAAAATAATATTTGACTTCTAATTGTAATATGATTAAATAAGCCTTATTTAATCATGGAGGAGGTATTATGTTTACACAAGATCCGGAGACCATACGCAGAATTGCAAATAAACAGGCAACAGATGACCTTGAGGCAAGAAAAAGAGCTAAAAAATACGGAAAGTCATCTGATAGCGGAGATGGAGAATTTTTAGGAGCCGTAATAATAATTACCGGTTATGTATGCTATAAAGCAGTGGAAGGGGCGGTAAAAGTTACAACTACTGGAAGTAAAATTTTGGTAAATGCTTATAAGATAAATACAGGGAAAATAGAAGTTTTAGGTACCGATCCCGAAAGTAAAACAACCTATATAACCCCGATTATGGATAAGGAATAGAGAGGAAGGAAGGTTGCAAGAGTTATTAAACCTTATATAAATAGGGCACTGAAGGAGCAAAATAAAGGTTTAATAACATGTGTAAATATACTACAATATTTTGTATAGTAGATAAATTTTGTAAAATTTATGAGAAATGGGTAAAACATCAATTGCTGAAAAGTAATAAGCAAAGATTTAGAGAAGGTAAGCTTTCCTTAAGTGAAGAACTCTCAATAATGATTTTTACCATTTTAGTGCATATAAACATTTAAAAGCTTATTACCAAAACTTTATTATTAATGGTAATTTGTTCAGGAATCCACCTTGTTATGAGAGATTTGTTCAGCTTATTCCTTCATTATTTCTGCCATTGATTGTGATGTTACATTACTTAAGTGGGAAAAGAACGGGAATTTATTATGCAGATTCCACACATTTTGCAGTATGTAAAAATATCAGAATTAATTCTAACAGAACTTTTAATAATCTTGCAAAAATGGGACGTAGTTCTGTCGATTGGTTTTTTGGATTCAAGCTTCATATGATAATCAATGATAAGGGAGAAATTATTGCTGTTAAAATTACCAAAGGTAATGTTGATGACAGAATTGCATTTGAAGCAATGGTTATCAAAAAGGTCTAAAAGGTAAGTGTTATGATGATAAGGGGTTTATTTCAGAAAAAATGTTTACAAAACTTTATAAGCAAGGTTTAATAAAAATTACCGGAATAAGAAAGGATATGAAAAACTATTTATTACCTCTTTTGGATAAAATCCTTTTAAGGAAGAGATTCATTATCGAAACCATTTTTGGCTACATAAAAGAGAATTTTAATATTACTCCTTCCAGACATCGATCACCTATTAATTTCTTTACTTCTCTATTCTCTGCTCTTATTGCTTACCAACTTAAACCTAATAAACCATGTATTTCTTATCCATAATCGGGGTTATAGTAGCAAATGATGGTATTGTTTTAAGTGATAATCAACTTGCTGTTCTTGAAAAAGTTAAAAACCAACGTGAAGCTAGTGGTGAAATAGAAACTATGCACCCTGGCTACCTTGGTTCACAAGATACTTACTATGTTGGTAATATTAAAGGCATAGGCCGTATTTATCAGCAAACTTTTGTCGATACCTATTGAGGAGTAGCTATTTGTAAACTCTATACCGAAAAGACGGCTATTACAGCTGCAGACCACTTAAATGATAAGGTTATTCCATTCTTTGCAAACCATGATATCCCTCTGCTTAGAATATTAACTGATAGAGGTACGGAATATTGTGGAAAACCAGAAAACCATGCTTACCAACTATATCTTGGCATTGAGAATATCGATCATTCCAAAACTAAAGCATATAGTCCTCAAACCAACGGTATCTGTGAGCGTTTCCATAAAACTATGCAGGAAGAGTGCTATCACATTCTATTCCGCAAAAAATTTTATAATTCACTTGATGAATTGCAAACAGATATAGATAACTGGCTTGTGAGTTACAATAATGCAAGACCTCATTCCGGTAAACATTGCTTTGGTAAAACACCAATGCAATCTTTTACAGATTCACTTTATATTGCTAAAGATAAAAATATTGGTAATATAGAGAGAATATCAGACAATTTGATGATTGCCCATCAAGCTGCTTGATTACTCAACTCCCCAAAATGATTTTGAGCTTCTTTACTACTAATACTTTTCATATTGTTACTTTATTTAGTTTGTATAATTATTATATTATAATAGCTATTATCAATATGATAACTACTAATTATTAATATCTAACTAATCAATTGTCATGTAATAAAAATGCCTTTTCAATAGGAAGTAATTTTAATTCCGGTAACATCGGCATAATTAAATTTATTCCGGCTTTTTCGTTACTATTACCGTGTACCAATATAAAAGAACCATTTTGAACTTTTTTGCCTTTAGCAAGCCATGCCTTACTGCCAAGCGGGATAAATCCCAAATCTTTTAGTTTTTCTATTAATGTTTGATCAGAAACTAATCCAGGGAAACGAAAGAAAGGCGACGGAGCAATATTATAACTTACTAATATTTTCCCTGCTTCTAATACTTCATTTTCAAAATCATCTTTATTGGAAAGAAGGAAATTATCTTCAAGAGGTTTATCTTTAAAATAAGGATGACTAAACGAATGATTAACCCATGTTATTTGTAAATAACCGTTTTCTTGTTGCTTTATTAGCCACAAAAACTCCTCTTGATGTTTATTAATCCATAATCCTGAAATACATATAGCAATCGGAATAGGTTTATTTAGTTTGATCTATAATTCTACGAGCTTTTTAAAAAAATCTTCTTCAAAACTTTTGGAAGAAGGACACATATCAATCGTAAGAAATTGACCTTTTACTTTATACATGCTACTCGTAGCACCGTAATTTTGTTGTACAGCGTCATTCACAAAGCTTGACACAGGATGAATTTAAAGTAAGTCTGCGGAGCAATAGTACGTGAGCAAAGACTTAACTCGAAAAATTTGCCTGTGTCAAGCTTTGTGAATGACGCTGTATAGAGCTATATTTATTTAAAACTTTAATATACGGAGTTTTATTTAATTTTTTTAGAAGATTTTCTTTTTCTATTTTATCGTAGGTAAAATTACCAGCTCTTGTAGGGCTATTTCAGTTTTAAAAGAATTCGGATCTACTAAAACGAAATATGATTTTTCATTATTTAAATAAGAACGAATAGCGATTTTTATTTTTTCAGCAATTACAGGCAAAAATACCGGTTTATAATCAGTTATAATCGCTGCTTTTTCATCCGCATAACTTAAATTAAAAAACAATATTATAAAAATAAAACTTAAAATATTTCTCATTACTACTCATTCAAGCATTGTTACGTGGATCAAAAAATGCGTTCTAGGTAATACCTTGGCTTGACCACGGTATCCAGAAAAATAACTTAAAATACTAATAATAGTAGTATTTTAAACTAGATCCCGCAATCAAGTCGCGGGATGACAGAGGTGGAATTGATACATGCAACAACGCTTACTCTTTCATAACATAATTATAAAATTCCGCAATTTTCTCTTTTACCGCTGCGGGATCGTTCATCAAATTAACGGCACCTCTAAACTCTGCCGAATTCGGTAAACCGCTACTATACCAACCAATATGCTTACGTGCAATAGGTACGCCCACGGATTCACCGTAATAATCAAGTATTGCATCATAATGCTCTGTTACAATATCTAGCTGCTCTGCTATAGAGGGAGCAGATTTTTCTTCACCCGTTTTAAGGTAATGATCAATTTGTGAAATAAGCCAAGGTTTGCCGTATGCTCCTCTACCGACCATAATACCGTCCGCACCGGATTTTTGCAGGGCTTCTTTTGCTTTGGCAAAATTAGTAATATCACCGTTAGCAATAACCGGAATTTTTACCGCTTCTTTAACTGATCGTATAAAATCCCAATCGGCATTACCGGAATAAAACTGACATCTAGTTCTACCGTGAACGGTAACCATCTGAACACCTGAGCTTTCAGCAATTTTGGCTAAAGTCGGAGCATTTTTCGTATTATCATCCCAGCCCATACGCATTTTAACGGTTACCGGCAGCTTAACCGCTTTAACGGTAGCTTCAAAAATCTTAGATGCCAGCTGCTCATTCCTCATTAGAGCTGAGCCTGAATAACCGCCTACTACTTTTTTTGCCGGACAGCCAAAATTAAGATCGATAATTTTTGCCCCCATATCCTCGTTCATTTTAGCAGCTTCAGCTATTACATTCGGCTCACAGCCCGCTAGCTGTATACAAGCACTTGTTGCATCATCACGCATAATAGCACTTTTTTGTAGTGACTGCCTAGATTCCACAATCATTGCTCTACTTGCTACCATTTCAGAAACTACAAGCCCTGCATCGAATCTTTTCACCAATCTTCTAAATTCCAAATCCGTAACACCCGACATTGGAGCTAGTATAATATTTGAAGAAAGCTCAATATTGCCGATTTTGATCATAAAAACCGTTATAAAAATAAACGCTCATAATATCATAATTAAGTATTTTTGTCTAATATTACTAATTAAGAATAGACAAAAGCCGATTAATCTATTATAAACTTATTGTTGTATTTGGTTTTCCAGTCATTGCGAGGAGAAACTGCAGGTTTCGACGAAGCAATCCAGTTAAAAAATTCTAATTTATAGAATTTTTTTTATTATCTTTTCTGGATTGCCACGCTCCTTTCAGTCGCTCGCAATGACGATTTAGGCATACTCTGAATAAATGAGGAGTAAGTAGACAAAGTTTAATTTGGAAAAGAGCAAGGAGTTCACAAGACGAGGAACGCAGCGCTTATACGTGAGTACCGCAGTACTTGTAGAACGACATAGCCAATTTTTCAAATTAAACAAGTATATACGGCCATGTAGCTCAGTCGGTAGAGCAAAGGACTGAAAATCCTTGTGTCGTTGGTTCAATTCCAACCGTGGCCACCATTCTTTATTTCTATTCCAATTTATATACACCTCAAACAGCGAACACATTATAAATTAAGGACTTTTTGCTGTCCAAAAAAAGTTAGATAATGTTGAATCTTTCTAGTGATTCTTCTTTAAATCAATCTCAATTCATTTATTTATACTTCTAATTAAATTTCTATTGGATTTTTAAAACTACTTATTACAGTTTATCCATATTTTAGTTATTTTTTTAACAAAATATTAAAACTTATAAGATTTAATAAGGATATAGATATGAAAGAATTAATAGAATTTCTAGAAAAAAGAGGATTTAAAAACCAAGCTAAAGCTAACGGCTTAAGAGATGGTACTATTAAATTTAAAATTTCTTGGTGCAACATAGGTGATGAAGGAGCAAAGTTTATTGCTAAAGCCCTTAAATTAAATATAATATTTTATATTTTACATAGAAGGGTAACAATTTGTCCCAACCCTTTAAATTTTTATGCTATCTGTAAATTTTGTTACACAAAAAAGTATTACTTAATATACTGTCGCTTAGTGGAGCAAATAGTCTACTTGCCTCCACTATTTCAATTCTTCTTCTTTCTGCTTATTTAATTACTCTAAGTTAATCAGTTTTTTAAAGTAATTAATTTTATATAACAAAAAGTAATTTTTGTTACTTTTTAAAGCTCGTATATTCAATACAAAATCATTCTTGTCATAGATAAAAATTTTAACTAAGTTTAGATATAATAAAGTGCCGAGAATAATTGAACGAAATAAACCAAGCGATGCTTTTAAAAGTTGTTTATCGATTATAAGTATAATTTTTCGGTATGGCAATTTGAATAAATTTCTGATTAATTTGTAGTAAGAATATGATGTATAAGGTTTTTCAGCTAAAATAAGCTCTATTCTTAATTCCCTATTTATGCCATTTGGATAAATTTCAAGTAATAAGTCTTTGTCTTTAATAATAAAATCTAGATACGGCTCAATAATGGCTATTTTTCTTCTACTGTTTTAGTGTTCATAACGGCTTAGTTCTCCTGATTAAACTTAAATGATTCAAGTTTGATCACCAAGAAGCTAAGTTAAAGCCCGATTGGTGATCAGGGAGTTAGAAACACCGTCAACAAGAACAGCTGAGTAGTTTTTAGGCTTAAAGTTATACTCTAAGCCCTGAACAATGACTACTACCTCCCCGACCGTAAAATATCGAGGAATAAACCAATTTAACGGTGGTTTTACCGCCTGTTGATGGAGGTTTCTATACTCCAGAACAACCTTAGCTGTTCCAAGATGATTCTAAGCAAAACTCTAAACAAGTCAATATGATTATTGATTTCAGAAATTTTTTCATTATTGCATGACTGGTTTGTCATTCTAGCTCAGCATTGTTGCGTAGATCGAAAAATGCGTTCTAGGTAATACCTTGGCTTGACCACGGTATCCAGAAAACAACTAAAAATACTAATATTATTAGTATTTTTAACTGGATCCCGTGATCAAGTCGCGGGATGACAATGATAGAATTGATCCACACAGTAATGCCTGCTCGCAATGACGATATCATTCTTTACTTAGCAATACCTTTTATGCTACTTGTAAATTTTGTTGCATAATAAAACTATCACTTATATACTTTCGCTAATGATTAATTTGCTTAAAGTTTCATATGGTAAGTAGTAATTTTTATAAAAATTTAGGACCACGAAAACTAACGGCAATTATAGATTTTTTACACAATATTATAGAACCTCCTAAGATTCATGAAGATATAGCTATTCATGATATTAAAATTCTGCAGGAAGCATCACCAAATGATATTAGCTTTTTAAGCAATCCTAAATACTCCGAATTTTTAAAAACTACCAAAGCTGCTGCTTGTATAGTGCCGAAAAATTTTACGGGAGAAGCAAATCCAAATACTCTTTTAATACATGCCGAGAATTCATATTTTGCTTACGGCAAATTGATTGATTTTTTTTATGCTCCTATTAAATCATACCCTGCTAAAATAATGAAATCCGCTATTGTTGCAGATTCGGCGACTATCGGAAAGAATTGTTATATAGGTCACAATGTAGTTATTGAAGACGAGGTTATTATAGGTGATAATAGTATTATAGAAGCCGGAAGTTTTATAGGTAGAGGCGTAAATATTGGCAGAAACGCTAGAATAGAACAACATGTTTCAATAAATTATGCAATTATAGGTGACGACATCGTAATACTTGCAGGAGCAAAAATAGGACAAGACGGATTTGGCTTTTCTACCGAAAAAGGCGTACATCATAAAATATTTCATATAGGAATAGTTAAAATCGGCAATAATGTTGAAATTGGTAGCAACACTACTATTGATAGAGGTTCGCTTCAAGATACTATTATAGAAGATTTATGCCGCATAGATAATTTAGTACAAATAGGACATGGAGTAAAAATAGGTAAAGGTTCTATTATCGTAGCACAAGCAGGTATAGCAGGAAGTAGCACGATCGGTAAATATTGTGCTCTTGGAGGGCAAGTAGGAATCGCCGGACATCTAAATATAGGCGACGGGACACAGGTAGCAGCACAAGGCGGTGTAACACAAAATATAGAGGCAGGTAAAATCGTCGGCGGTAGCCCTGCAGTTCCTATCATGGACTGGCATAGACAATCTATTATTATGAAACAATTACTAAAGACCTATAATAGCAAATTAAAAAAGTAGTTTGCTATTGAAAAGGGCTTTGTTGTGTGGATCACAATGTCATTCCTGCATGGATACTGAGTCGTCATTGCGAGCAGGCATTGTTGCGTGGCAATCCAGAAAAATTAGCAGAAAGTGCCGATTTTAGCACTTTTTACTAGATTGCTTCGTCAATTATTTCATAATTTCCTCGCAATGACGGAAAATTTACATTAAAGAAGAGACCTAAATAAATGATCATAGATATTACCGAAATCATGGATTTGATACCTCATCGCTATCCATTTTTATTAGTAGATAGAGTACTTAAAATCGATCCTAACAAATCAATAACAGGTATTAAAAACGTTACCGTTAACGAGCCGCAATTTACAGGACATTTTCCGGCAAGACCCGTTATGCCCGGCGTTCTAATGGTTGAGGCTATGGCACAATTAGCTGCTATATTAGTTGCTAAATCTTTAGGTTCTACTAAGAATAAAGAAGTGTTTTTAATGGCTATCGAAAATGCAAAATTTCGTAGAATTGTTCAGCCAGGGGATATTATGCATATCCACGCTGTTATTGATCAGCAAAGAGCTAACGTATGGAAATTTTCAAGTACGGTTACGGTCGAAGGCGAAATAGCCGCAGAAAGTAAATTTACCGCAATGATTAAAGATAAATAGGGACATAGTGTCAAATTCTAATATCCATACTACAGCTATAATTGCCGAAGGTGCAAAGCTCGGTAAAAACATAAAAATCGGTCCATACTGTATTATAGGTGCTGAAGTAGTGCTTCATGACAATGTCGATCTAAAATCCCACGTAGTTATTGAGGGGATTACCGAGATCGGCGAAAATACAGTAATCTATCCTTTTGCATCAATCGGTCAACCTCCGCAAATATTAAAATATGCTAATGAGAGATCAAGCACGATAATCGGCTCTAACAATACTATAAGAGAATATGTTACAGTGCAAGCAGGAAGCCAAGGCGGCGGAATGGTGACAAGAGTAGGAAATAATAATTTATTTATGGTCGGCGTTCATATCGGTCATGACTGTAAAATCGGCAATAATGTAGTATTTGCTAATTATGTAAGCCTAGCAGGTCATATCGAGGTAGGTGATTACGCAATAATCGGCGGACTGTCTGCCGTACATCAATATGCTAGAATCGGTGAATATTCAATGATCGGCGGGCTATCACCGGTCGGAGCAGACGTAATACCGTTCGGACTTGTAAGTAGTAAACGTGCGGTGCTTGAGGGCTTAAACCTAATCGGTATGAATAGAAAAGGGTTCGATAAAGCAGAGTCTTTAAGTGCTTTAAAAGCTATCGAAGAAATCTTCTCAGGCAAAGGTAATTTTGCTGAGCGTATAAAACAAGTTGCCGAGAAATATAACAATAATTCTATAGTAATACAAATTATCGATTTTCTTAATCAAGATAGTAGTAGAGCATTTTGTCATTTTGAGAAGTGATGTGATAGGTTCTTACTTGTCATTCCTGCGAAAGCATTGTTGCGTGGATTGGGGTTTCCGTCACTGCGAGAAAATTACTTAAGTAATTGACGAAGCAAGGAAGAAAAAAATTCTGTAAATCAGAATTTTTCTATTACTTTTTCTAGATTGCCACACTCCTTACATTCACGGTCTTGTTGCATGGATCGTTTTATGTCATCCCTGCGTAGGCGGGAATCCAGTAAAACATATAAAAAAACAAGTTTTTTTATATGTTTATTTTATCAAATATGTAACTTCTATATCAATACTGAAGTTATTTTGCTGGATCCCCGCCTACGCAGGGATGACATCGAACTCGTTTTTCTATCCATGCAACAACACCTACAGTCACTCGCAATGACGGAGTATTTTTTCTTGTAAAGAATTTTGGCGTAAACGAGTTTTCAAGCTCTTAAAATCAACTATTTCTGCATTTTGATTTTGCTGGCTACATGCAAAAATATATTTTTTCTTTCCTTTAACTTTTTGGATACATTGTCCACAAATCCCCTTCATCATACACTGCATCGATGAATTAACACTAACTATTAGCTCCGTATTTTCACCGAATATTTCATTTTTTAGACTTTGCAATTCTTCTATTATTTCAGGAGAAGCATTAATTATTACTCTATCCACATAAGTTAATTTACGGTTTTTTATATCAGGATAGGTAACAAATATAACTTCATTATTATTTTCTTTTAGAACTTTTAATAAGCCTACATTACCGGCTTCGGAATCAACAATAACTATTTTTTTATTTTTAGGTATTTCCATCGGCAAGCCTGTCGGTCCCATTAAAACCACTTTCTCATTTTCGGATAATGTTTTACATAAGCTAGTAGATTTACCGACTTCAAAAACTATGAAGCTAATTAAACCTTTTTCTACATCGATATTTGTAGGACTTAAGGCTACCGGCTCTATTAACTTAGCAGCATATTCAGAATAATTTTGTAAGCGAAAGAACTGTCCGAACTTAAAATTTTTAGCAGCAAGCGGCGAATGAATTACCAATTCAAAAGCTTTATCATCTAAGATATTTATTTTATGAATTCTGCTGACTAATAAATAATCAAGCTGCGTACAAAAATCTTTATAAATACCTTTAAAGCCAGGGTCATTATTTATAAGTCTTTTGTTAATAGCCTCGTACCCTTCTTTGGTACTAGCAAGAGCTTTCACTACACTTCCTGAATATTTAGGATTACAATCACCGAAATAACTATATTTATCCTCATCAAATTGAGTGTTATTTTCTATACCGATTGCCATAATTACGGTTTTGGCTTTGATTACTATAGTGTCATCCCGTGGCTTGACCACAGGATCTATAACATTATTCTGATATTTTTTCTGGATCCCGTGGTCAAGCCACGAGATGACACTGAATTCCACAGATTCTACATGACCGTACCTATCGGTGTTAATCCTTAAAGGCTGCATATTTTCTTTAAAATCAACACCAAATGCTAATGCATATATTAGCTCCTCGTGATTTAATTTATACGCCGGCGAATCTTGCAATCTTCCACGATAGTAGACAGTAGCACCCCCAAGCTTATTAAAAACCTTTCTTAATTCTTCATTATTTTTAGCTTCTTTAAACAATTTTGCATGAGTAATAAATTCTTCAGCTATTTCTTTATCTTCCTCCGTTAAATCTTTTTCTATATAATCTTCGGCAAATTTCTCTACTTGCTTTTTATAGTAATATAGACTTTCCGTTGCTGCATCTAAAGAAGTAAGACCGCCGCCTATTACCGCAATCGGCATTCTAATTACCATATTAGTATTAGAATTTTTTAAAAATGCCCCTCCGCTTTGTAAAGTCATTAAGAAATCGGAAGCCGTTTTTACGCCTTTAACTTCAAAATTTTCTATATCCAAAACTTTCGGCTGACCTGCTCCAATGCAAAAAGCCATATGGTCAAAACCCAAATCGAAAGCCTGTTCTTTCGTTATATTAAAATCTAAAGCTACCCCGTCATAATATTTAAAATTATTATTTCTCTCTAATATTAGCCGTAATATATCAAGATTGTTTTTATTCCAGCGAACAGTTATACCGTATTCTGCTACCCCTCCAAATCCTCTTGGCATTCTTTCCGATAACAAATTTTTATATTCATGCCAAAATTTTATAGGCTTATGAACGTCAAAAGGCAAAGGAGTAATTTTTAAACCGTCAATAGCCGTAACATTGTGACCTGACCGTAATAAATAATAGCTAAGACTAAAACCTGCAGGACCAAGACCGGTAACTAAAATATTATAATTAGTAGGTTCTTTTGGTAGAGGTGCATAAATATTAAGCGGATTCCAACGAGTAAGAAGTAGATATATCTCTAAACCGTAAGGTAATTTAAGAGTTTCTTCTAAAATATTTGATTCTATTAACGGGATATTTACGGGATCTTGCTTTTGGTAAATACAAGCTTTTGAGCAATCATTACAAATCCTATGACCCGTTGCCGCAACCATCGGATTATCAATAACAATAATAGCAAGAGCACTTAGGTTAAAACCTTGTGCCTTAACATAGTTCATCTCGGAAATCTTCTGCTTTAAGGGGCAGCCGTTTTGAGTGTCATCCCGTGGCTTGATCGCGGGATCCATTTGTTTTTTGTGGATCCCGCGATCAAGCCACGGGATGACACTCACCCCCCTAGAACAGGAATCCTTATCCTGCTTATGGCAATAAATACAATAATGAGAGTGGTTTAGAGCTTCATCTAGATTTAAAAAAGAATCTGTATAGTCAAAATCTACTCTCTCATTTTTTTGATACTTTAATATTTTTTTATCGTCTATTAGGTTTTCTTTATCTAGTTTTTGGGGGATTGTAAACAAGATTTCATCTCGTGGCTTGACCACGGGATCCAAAAAACGACTTTTAACATCAACATTTGTCGATTTACTGGATCCCGTGGTCAAGCCACGAGATGACAATGAATGGCAATAACCATAAACTCTACACGCTACATATTGTGCTGCTATGTCTAATTCTGTGGCAAAACTTTCTTCTGCCTGTTGCCATATAATTATTTGTTTGGCAAATTCTCTAGAGGTAAAATTCGTACCTATTAAATTAGTTAGCTTTAAATACACCTCTTCAAAATCAATATCTTTTATTTTTTCCGGTGGATATTTTTTTACGGCAACACGCTGAACAAATTTTCTTTTACATTCATAAATAATATCAAAATCTTTATGCTTTAATCTTGATATAGTTACTTCTTTTGAAATACAAAATAACTCTGCTAAAAAATCGTCTAAATGAGGGGAGATTTTTAATAAAAATTCGGAATAATCTTGTGGAATAATAGAGAAAGGAGTTGATCTAAATAATATTAAACCTTTATGCAGAAATTTATCGGCTTTAAAGAGATAATTTAAAAATATTTGATCTAATTTTTTAAGTCCGGTTAAATCTAATTCATTAAAATCTAGATTAAAACCAAGTTTCATAAGTAATAAATAACTCTTTTAGAAAATTGTCTGTAAATTAAATAACTGATACAAACAGTAATAAATGCAACTATAATAGACTTAACTATCAGCATCATATCCGGTAATGTTCCGTCAATCACCAACACTTGTACGGGTCTTATAACTAAAAAGAACGGATTAAATTCAAAATATATCTTTTTAGACTCTGGAATTAGCGAATATGGATAAACTATCGGTATACTCCAATAAATAACTCCGAGAATAACATTTAATATTTGTGGAATATCTCGAATATACGGCGTTAAAAATGCTACTGCGATAGAACCGCTAATCACACATATTATTAAGGGCAAAATTAATATCGGCATAAATATTATTTGCCAAGAAAATTTTTCTGGAAATAATAAAATAAAAGCAAAATACATTGCCGAAAATGAGCAAATTAAAGTATATAATTGCCCTAAACTGTCCGCAACAGGAAAAAAAGTCTTAGAAATTCTAACTTTTTTTATTATTTGATCACGTGTTACCAAAGAACTCGAACAAATCGTTAGACTGCTTACTATAAAACTCCATAAAGGAATACCGCCGACTAAGTTCATTACCATAAATTCTCTTGGCTGTCTTAATAAAAAACCGAAAAAATATGAAATTACCATTATGTGAATAAAAGGCTGAATTAAACTCCATAAAGAACCAAAAAAAGAATCTTTATTTTGCCTAATTATAGAAGCTTTAACTAGTAATGCTATTGCCCGCCAGTATTTTTTAGAAAAAAAATACTTTATCATTTATGAATTTCCTTGTTGTTGGTTATAGATTTTAAACATTTCTGATGGAATCCCATCACCTATAATATTGCCGTCTTTTAATAAAACACATCTATCGCAATTATCTTTTATAATTTCTTCTTGATGACTTACTATTATCGAAATAGGAGTATTCTTAAATTTATTTTTCATTAAATTAAGAGATTTTTCTATAAAATAGCTATCGCCTGCCGCAAAAACTTCATCAAGTAATAGAATCTGTGGATTTTGAAATATTGATACGGAAAAAGCAAGGCGTGATAACATTCCTGAACTATAATTTTTTATCGGTAAGTCGATTTTACTACCTAATTCTGAAAAATCTATGATTTCTTGCTCAATTTTTTTGCTATATTTATCTAACATATTGTTATATAGCATTAACATTTTTATATTTTCACGACCTGTCTGCTCCTGTTCAAAACCGACTCCCATATCTATAATTGCCGCAATATCTCCATGAATTTTGACGGTACCGGATTTTAACGGATATATTCCGGCAATTAGCTTTAGAAGCGAACTTTTTCCCGAACCGTTACTTCCTATAAAAGCTATTTTTTCTCCCTCATAACAAGAAAAATTAATATTATTTAATATAGGTATATTTGGAGAAAGAGAGACTCCTTTTTTCAAGAAGAAATGCTTTAAATCTTGAGCTCTTTTATGAGTATCTATGCCTTCTACATAACCATCGGTTATCTCTATAAATACTTTTGAATGGTTAAGTGACATAAAATAAATATTAAATAGATTTATTAATCCAATCTAAAAGAGAATTTTTTTGTTGCAAACCTATTTTAGTATCTTTTTGTTCACCGTTTTTAAATAACATTATCGTTGGAATACTACGAATACCGTATTCTGAAGGAGTGTTAGGATTTTCATCAATATTCATTTTAAGTACTTTTACTTTGCCTTTTAATTCTTTACTGATTTCATCTATTATCGGTGTTAACATTTTGCATGGTCCACACCATTCTGCCCAAAAATCAACCAGTACCGGTAAATCCGATTCTAATACTTCCTTTTTAAAAAAGCTATCCGTTACATTACTTGCCATAATTTCTCCTTGTTATTACTATCGGTAAATGAAGAGTGGTTATACGAAGGTCAATTTTAAAAAGAGTAATCGGTCTGCAAGGCGAGGAACGGAGCGTATACTTAATAAGTGAGTACCGCAGAACTTGCTAGACGACAACGCCAATTTTTGAAATTCACTGAGTATAAAATAAAATTATAAAGTACAGGCTTCTACTTGTAAATAATGAAAATCTTTTTATTTATTATATTTATTTTTTCTATTATAATATATCCGCATTATTAAAGCTGCTGTTTCCTCTATTGATCTAGTCGACACGTCAATTACCGGCCAATTTCTTTGATCACAAATTTTTCTAACCTCTAAGCATTCTTTTTGTACTATATTAAAATCTGTATAGCTTTTATTTTCGTTAATTTGCAATAAATTTAACCTAGCTTCCCTTATCTCAATTAATCTATTTGGATTAATGACGAGTCCTACTACTAATTGATCTATATCTTTTTCTATAAAATCAGGAAAGGGACAATTATAAACATAAGGAATATTGGCAGCTTTTAGACCGTTATACGCTAAAAATACGGAAGTTGGTGTCTTAGAAGTTCTAGAAGGACCTATTAATATTATATCAGCCCCCGACAACTCATTAAGCATTTGTCCGTCATCATGTCTTATGGCATAATCTATGGCATTAAGTGTATCAAAATAAGTTTTATCGAATTTATAATTGTAATTCTGTTCTTTTTCTATTTCAATACCTGAAAAAACAGACATTTCTTTAATAATTTTACCTATTACAGAAATACATGGAATTTTTAATTCATAACAAAATTTCGTTAAAGCTTTTCGGAGTTCTTGATCGGCAATCGTGTATAATACTATCCCGTGTCTAGATTCTATTTTACTTAATACTTCATTTAGCAATTCCAAATTTCTAATCATTGGCCAATGATATAATTTTGGTTTTACGGAAGTAAATTGTGCAAGAGCAGAATTTGCTGCATATTTTGCAGTTTGCACGGAAGAGTCTGAAACCAAGTGAATAATTAGCTTTGTCATACTTTACACATGTAATTGTGGATAATTTTTTAATAACTTGTTATTTTTCCTATTAAAATCTATTAAAAATTTCCTCAAATCCTTATTAAATCAAGTAAATCTAGTGTATTTTCTTTTAAATAAATAGTTTGTGGATAAAATTGTGAATAAATATCATTTTTCTTTGAAAAAATAGTCTTTTCTAAGCTATAAATGAATTTTACGCTTAATTATCCACTTGTATAAATTCATTACAAACTTATGTGAAGTATAATTAAAAATACCGATATTTTTAAGAATATTTTAATGAAAATTTTGTTGATAACTCTGTTTAAAACATTTAATCTACATAATTCTGTTTACATAAACAATAAATAATAAATAATATCTATTAATTTAATATTTTTAGTAATAGCATGAAGCAAATTTTAAATCCGTTAAAAGGAAATAGTAATAAAATACCTATTTGGTTTATGCGTCAAGCAGGTAGATATTTGCCGGAATATAAAAAAGTAAGAGAAACAACAAAAAATTTTCTAGATTTTTGTTATGATGTTAACAAAGCAACGGAAGTAACCTTACAACCGATAAAACGTTATGGATTTGATGCAGCTATTATTTTTTCTGACATATTAGTTTTACCTCATGCTCTTGGATGGGAAGTAGATTTTAAAGAAAATGTAGGACCTATATTAAAGCAATTCAAATCACAAGAAGATTTTAAATATCTGCAAAGCAATCCGAATAATAAATTAGAAAAGATTTATGAAATAATAAAAAAAGTAAAAAAAGAATTGCCCTCCACCACTTCTTTAATAGGGTTTGCAGGTAGCCCTTGGACAGTGATGAGTTACATGCTAGAGGGAAAAGGGAAACAAGATTTTAAAACGAGCAAAAAATTTATATATGAAAATAAAATACTTGCTAAAGAATTATTAAATTTTATTACGGAAAAAACAGCTGATCATCTTATGAATCAAGCAAGATCGGGAGCAGATGTTTTAAAGCTTTTTGATTCATGGTCAGGAGTACTTGCAGAAGAGGAGTTTACTGAATTTGTAATAGAGCCGACAAAAAAGATTATACTAAAAGTAAAAGAAGTTTTTCCAAAAACTCCTGTAATTGCTTTTCCTAAAGGAGCGGGATTATTGTACAAAAAATTTATAAAAGAAGTACCGATAGATATTTTAGCCGTAGATCAAATGATTCCTCTTGAAAAAATGAAAGAGTGGAGTGATAAAGTAATAGTACAAGGTAATTTAGATCCAGTTATATTATTAACTAATAAAGAAATTATTAAAGAAAAAGCTTATAAAATTCTTCAGGTAATGAAAGGAAAGAATTTTATCTTTAATTTAGGACATGGTATTTTGCCTGAGACACCTCCGGAAAATATAGAATTTTTGACAGAATATGTTAGGTTATATGAAGAAAAGAATAGCAATAGTACTTTTTAATTTAGGAGGTCCAAAAGATCTTGAATCCGTAAAACCTTTTTTATTTAATCTATTCTATGACAAAGCTATAATTAATCTGCCAAATCCTTTGCGTTATATTATCGCTAAAATAATTTCTATTACTAGAGAGAGAAAATCTCAAAAAATTTATTCTTTAATTGGTGGTAAATCTTCTTTACTTCAGGAAACAGAGGAGCAGAAATTAGCACTAACCGAAAAGCTAAAGCAACTCATAAAAGAAGATTTCGCTATTTTTATAAATATGAGATATTCAGCACCTTTTGCTAAAGAAGTAATAGGTCAAATAAAAAAATATAACCCAAGCGAAATAATATTATTGCCTCTATATCCTCAATTTTCAAGTACTACGACAGGATCTTCGGTTAAAAATTTTTTACAAAACCTTGATGTTGATATTCCAATTAAAACAATTTGCTGTTATCCTCTAGAAGAAGATTTTATAAAAACCCATGTTTCATTGATTAAGGAAAAACTATACGATAAAAATTTTCGTATATTATTTTCTGCTCACGGGTTACCTGAAAAAATAATAAAAGCAGGTGATCCTTATAGTTTTCAAATAAAAGAAACAGTAAAAGCAATAGTTAAAGAATTAAATATAAAAGATCTAGATTATAAGATAACTTATCAAAGTAGAGTAGGACCTATGGAGTGGTTAAAACCGAATACGGAAGACGAAATAGAGCTAGCAGGAAAGTTAAAAAAAGACATAATTATCGTACCTATATCCTTTGTATCCGAGCATGTTGAAACACTAGTAGAACTTAATATTGAATATAAATTAATCGCAGATAAATATAAAATTCAATATACCCGAATTCCGACACTTGGAACAAATAAAATTTTTATTAATAGTTTGACAAATATATTGCTACGATTTATTAGTAAGGTTGATACTAATTTAGTTACGAGTAGCTCTAGTACAAGAATATGTCCAAATGAATTTACTAAATGTTTATGTAAATTAACAAATTAATAAGGAAAAGAATGGCAAGTTACTATCTATGGTTTAAGTCAGTCCATCTGATATCTGCTATATGTTGGATGGCAGTACTTCTTTACTTACCTAGAATATATGTTTACCATACCAAAGCTAAAATAGGTAGTGAGCTAGATAGTACTTTACAAGTAATGGAGCTAAAATTACTCAGATTCATTATGAATCCGGCAATGATTAGCACATTTATTTTTGGTTTAATAAATGCTCATATTTACGGGTTTGTTGCTCTTGATACTTGGTTTTACGTTAAAATGTTTGCAGTATTAATTTTAGTGATATTTCACGGTTTACTTGCAAGATGGCGAAAAGATTTTGCAAATGGTAAGAATGTCCATTCAGAAAAATTTTACCGCATAGTTAATGAGATTCCGGCTATCTGCATGATTGTTGCAGTGATTATGGTTATAGTGAAACCATTTGACTAGTATATTCGTTTTATTTGAAAAGGGATTGTTAAAGATATATAGTCATTGCGAGCAGCGGTAAGCTGCGTGGCAATCTCATGAAATAATAACAAACTCCTAAGATTGCTTCGTCAATTACTTACGTAAATTCCTCGCAATGACGTTAAAACCGATCCATGTGGGCAATGTTTTTCCGTGAAAGGAAAGCAGGAATGACATAAATGAAAGCAATGCCTGTTCATCTATACTTTAGCAATACCAAATATTGCTTCTAGTTCTGCTAAGCGTTTCTCTATTGCGTTGATATCTCTCTTTTTCAAAGGTCTTTCTGTAACTCTGTTATCTCTCCGACCATAAGGTTGAGGATTACATCAGTTATGTGAGAGATGTTCTCACTTTTGGTAGAGGTTGCTACACCCCGAAATAGTGTTTTACTATTTCAGTTAAAGTTTATACCTAACTTCCTTTAAAAGTCAATCTATAACTTATTTTATTTTAAACCAATAGTTTATTTATCTAAAAGATTTTTTATTTCTAATGAAAATTTATTTAGAATAACCCCGATTATAGATAAGAAATACATGGTTTATTAGGTTTAAGTTGGTAAGCAATAAGAGCAGAGAATAGAGAAGTAAAGAAATTAATAGGTGATCGATGTCTGGAAGGAGTAATATTAAAATTCTCTTTTATGTAGCCAAAAATGGTTTCGATAATGAATCTCTTCCTTAAAAGGATTTTATCCAAAAGAGGTAATAAATAGTTTTTCATATCCTTTCTTATTCCGGTAATTTTTATTAAACCTTGCTTATAAAGTTTTGTAAACATTTTTTCTGAAATAAACTCCTTATCATCATAACACTTACCTTTTAGACCTTTTTTGATAACCATTGCTTCAAATGCAATTCTGTCATCAACATTACCTTTGGTAATTTTAACAGCAATAATTTCTCCCTTATCATTGATTATCATATGAAGCTTGAATCCAAAAAACCAATCGACAGAACTACGTCCCATTTTTGCAAGATTATTAAAAGTTCTGTTAGAATTAATTCTGATATTTTTACATACTGCAAAATGTGTGGAATCTGCATAATAAATTCCCGTTCTTTTCCCACTTAAGTAATGTAACATCACAATCAATGGCAGAAATAATGAAGGAATAAGCTGAACAAATCTCTCATAACAAGGTGGATTCCTGAACAAATTACCATTAATAATAAAGTTTTGGTAATAAGCTTTTAAATGTTTATATGCACTAAAATGGTAAAAATCATTATTGAGAGTTCTTCACTTAAGGAAAGCTTACCTTCTCTAAATCTTTGCTTATTACTTTTCAGCAATTGATGTTTTACCCATTTCTCATAAATTTTACAAAATTTATCTACTATACAAAATATTGTAGTATATTTACACATGTTATTAAACCTTTATTTTGCTCCTTCAGTGCCCTATTTATATAAGGTTTAATAACTCTTGCAACCTTCCTTCCTCTCTATTCCTTATCCATAATCGGGGTTACGATAGATTCTTTAGGATGATTTTTTTCATATTCTGCATCTATCTTTTTATCCATCTTTTTTTTGTCTTCAATTTTATTAATTTTAGCAGTTAATTCCATTATAGCAGCAAGTGCTTCTTTTCTACTTTTTGGAATGGCTCTTTTATTTTCTTTTTTAGTGCCGTAACAACCTATTGTTGCACCGCCTGCATAAATACTACCTGCTTGCTAAGCAATATGACCGTTTTTAAGTAATTGTTTATCGATGTCTGTTATTTTTATACCGGTATATTTTGAGACTGCTTGAGATATTTTATTATGTTCATTAAGCCCTTCTCTATCTTTACCGCTATCACATATTGTTAATATTTCTTCCTGAGGTAAATTTATTAAACTAGTGCCTTTATTTTCTTGTTTATTTTGTCTTATTTTTTCTGTTAAATTACTTAAGACATCTGATATATTTAGATTAATATTTTCTTTATCAAAAGATATAAAAGGAAGTTTTGTCTCGAAAGATACTCTAAAAGGAACATCTGCTTGCTCAATATTTTTTCTTAATGTGACGGCTTTTTTTAATATTTCTTTTTCCTTATCCGTTAAATTTGCATTGTTAATTATTTCTGCTGCATTTCCTTTAGGTTTATTTATTCTAAAAAAACGTTCAAATTTGCTTCTAGGTTTAATATGTGCTTTTAATTCATCAATTCCTTTTTCAGTCGGTAAATTTTCTGCTATTTTGTTTAAAGTATCACTCACTCCTGAAAAGTTATTTGTTACTCCTATAAGCCTAAATAAATTAAGAGGAGTATTAGTATTTTTCCCACCGACATTTTCCATAGATTTTTTTGTCTGCTCAACAATTGTGGGATCATTGTCGACTCCTATAGGACCTGAGTTTAATGTATTGGTATGAAGAGTAACACCGTCTTCAGTCCATTCTTGGGCTTGGCGTGCATTTAAGTCGGTAATTTTTTGTCTAGAATCTATATCATCCGAAATCGAGGCTAATGTACCTGCATGTTTAGATGTAAGCAATGTTTCAAAATTTTTACCGTCTTTGTCAGTTATTGCACCAATTTTCTCAAAGGCATTTTTCATGCCAACAATTTGTCGTAACTGGGTTGGATAACATGCCTACCGTTTTGAATTGTATCAGCGTACTGATCAACAAGCTTTTTCTCCCATTCAGGCATTACATTATACCAGTTTTTACCGTCTCTATTTTGATATTCTTGCTTTTGTTCTTCTGTCAAGCCTTTAAAAGCTACTTCCGCTTCAACTACAATATGCTCTTTTCCTTCATCATTGATGACTTTTGACAAAGTTACTATATTACAATGCTCATCATTGAAATTTTGAAAATCTTTAGCAACATTTGATTTTTATGAGCATTTTTAATACCATTTTTTCCTAGCAATTCAGTAACATTGTCAATCTCAGCTTGTATATTTTTTGAGATATTTTCTTGTGATTTTTCCATATTCAAAGCATTAAAACTATTAATAAATTTTACTGCTTCTTTATTTAATTTCAGCACAAGCTCAGGTTTATTTTCGCCCTTTGCTATGTCTAGCGCTCCTCTGATAGCATTTAAATATTGCATTTCAAAAGCTTCAGTGCCTAAAACAATTTTTTCATTAGGATTGTTACGACCGTCACGTATTAATATTGGAGTTTCATCATTTTTTCCTTCAATTTTATTAAGCTTTATACCGGTTTTCTCATGACGTAAAATTTCTAAACCCTGTAATGCCTCGGTAAAGCTGCCTTTTTCAACAGCTTCTTCAATTTTAGCTCTATTTGTTTCTAAAGGAACGCCTACTCCTGGTGTAATTAAAAATTCTTTTGTATGATTTAATAAAAACTCCTTATCGTTATCAAATTGTTTTTTTAATGATGAAAGCATTATAAAATTCTATATGTAGTTGTTCATCTCTTGTTATTTTAATTAAAAATTATTATATTAAAATATAACTTTATTAATTAAAATGTGTTATTTATATCAATATCGATAAATTTACTGCACATGCTAAATCAGTGATAGCTAGTAGTCAATCGCTTGTTGCTAAAAACGATCATCAGCAAATATTACCTTTGCATTTATTATCTAGTCTTTTAAGTGAAGAAACAGATATAATTCAAACCCTTATAATAATACCGGCGGTAATATAAACTTATTAAAAGATCAAGTTCAGCTAGAACTAAATAAAATCCCAAAAGTTCAGGTTGAGGGAGGGGGACAAGTTTATTCTTCTGCTGAAGCTCTTAAAGTTTTAGAAAAAGCGAGTAGCATTGCTAAAGACAGCGGGGATAGTTTTGTAACCATAGAGCGTATATTTGAAGCATTAACTTATGATAATACTATAGCCGGTAAAATTTTAACGAATAATGGAATTAATAGTAAAAAATTAGCAGCAGCTATTTTACAGCTTCGTAAAGGCAAAAAAGCAGATACCGAATCGGCAGAAAATAGTTACTATGCTCTAAAGAAATACGGCAGAGACGTAACAGAGCTTGCCGAAAGCGGTAAGCTTGACCCGATAATCGGGCGTGATGAAGAAATAAGAAGAACCGTGCAGGTACTATCATGCCGTATGAAAAACAATCCTGTATTGATCGGCGAACCCGGAGTCGGTAAAACTGCTATAATAGAGGGACTTGCACAACGCATATTTAGTAAGGATGTACCTGAGTTGCTTATGAACTGCCGTATTATTGAGCTTGATATGGGAGCATTAATAGCGGGGGCTAAATATCGAGGTGAATTTGAGGAGCGTCTTAAAGCAGTGCTTAGCGAAATCAAAGAATCAAGCGGTGAAATTATTTTATTTATCGATGAATTGCATCTATTAGTCGGTACGGGAAAAACCGACAGTGCTATGGATGCCTCGAATTTGCTAAAGCCGATGCTTGCTCGTGGTGAGCTGCACTGTATCGGTGCTACTACTCTAGATGAATATCGTAAATACGAGCAATGCAACAAAACCACAACTAAAAGGAGTATGGCAATCTAGAAAAAGTAATAAAAAAATTCTATAAATTAGTATTAATAACATTCAATTTCAGCTAATGTTATACTTTCAGTACCTAATAATTTATAACAATCATTACTAGTAGAGTTAGGAATTTGTAAGTCAAATAATAGTGTTTTTTCTTCTTTATACGGATCAATTAAGTAAGAATTTATAATATCTGTAACTATTGGCGATAAGTAGGTTGTTGTTTCAGTAAGCTTATCAATAGCATTCTGTCCGTCTTTTAATATTTTATCGACTAGTTTTGTATCTTTATAAAAAGTATTTACGGCACCTATTAAGGTTGTTGATATTTCATATATAATAACACCGTTTTTAACTATATTGGTTATATTAGAGTCTAATTTTGCTGTTTTAGAAAAAATTAAAGAAATAACAGTAGGATATTTATTAAATACATTAGGTAGTTCTAAAAAATTACTTACGGCTGAATAGGCAGAATTTGTTGCTTCTGAAAAACAATTAAATGCTTTGTAGATGTTTTTATAATTGTTATTGCTCATAAACTTACCTCTTTTTTATATAGATATACCATGTTTTATGGTAATTGCATATTATACTACTAAATTAAGAAGTGTCAATATTAAAAAATTATATTTCTTCCTAGAGGATATCAGTAAATAAATTTTAACCAATAAATTAATTCTTTTTTGCTGCAAATTATAAGATTTTTGAAGGAATAGAGTCCCTTTTCAAAAATCTTATAATTTGCAGCAAAAAAGAATTAATTTATTGGTTAAAATTTATTTACTGATATCCTCTAGACTCCATCTAGCTTTTGGACAAAAATTCAAAGGAGTAAATAACTTATTATTGTAACGCTCAAGTCCTGCATATGCAATCATTGCAGCATTATCGGTGCATAAGTGGATAGGTGGATAAATAAGACGATAATCATATGTTTTAGCACAACTACTTAATATTTCTTGTAAATATTTATTAGCAGCGACACCACCAGCAATTACTATATTTTTCTTATCGCAATTATTTATTACTTGCTCATATGCTCTAATAGCATACTGTACCTTACTACCTAGAATTTCTCCTATGGTAAATTGAAAACTTGCCGCTATATCATTAATTACGTCATCATTTAGAAAGCTTGATACAAGCGAATTTTGCGGCTTTCGCCTGTGCTCACATACTTTTGTACGCTGCGCAGGCTCTTCCTTAAATTCATCTTGTCTGAAGCTTTCTAAATGATGACGGTCTTTATAATCAATTCCCTTTAAATTCATTATTAAAGTACGTACGGCAGTTTTAAGTCCTGAAAATGACATATTACAATTACCGCTGTTAATTATAGGTTTTGGAAATTTATATTTATGAGGATCGCCAAGTTTTGCTCTTTTCTCAATTTCAGGTCCTCCGGGAAAAGCTAAGTTTAGCATTTTTGCTATTTTGTCAAAGGCTTCGCCTACGGCATCATCTATAGTAGATCCTAGGATTTTATATTTTCCGAGTCCTAAAACTGCTACAAATTGGCAATGTCCACCCGAAGCTAACAAGAGTAAATAAGGATAAGGAATATTATCGGTTAGTCTTGCGGTTAAGGCATGACCTTCTAGATGATTAATTGCAATAAATGGTTTTTTTAAAGCACTGCTTAGCAACCTTGCAAACATTGAGCCAACTATAACACCGCCGATTAAACCTGGACCGGAAGTTGCTGCAATTGCACTAATTTCCGTTAATTTAGTATTGCTTTCTTTTAAAACGATTTTTAATGCTTTATCTAGATTCGACAAATGAGAACGTGCAGCAATTTCAGGTACTACCCCTCCAAAAACTGCATGTTCTGTATTTTGTGAAATGATTATATTAGATAAGATTTCTCGGTTTTCGGTGATTATAGAAACAGCTGTATCATCACAGCTTGATTCTATACCTAAAATTTTTATCATTCAAATTGAAACTAATTAGAGGCGTTATTAAGTAAAAAATGATAGTTTGCGTCATTGCAAGAAAGTGTTGCCCACTTGGATACCGATGCCATTTCCGCCTACGCGGGAATGACATAACATCCATACGACAACACCAACACCCGCTTGCAATGACGATATCTATCTTTATTTAATAATGCCTAATTAGATACCTTTAAGGTATTTAATTGATTATACAGCTTATAAATAGATTGTTCGGCATCAATAATTTTTTTATTAACTATTTTTAATAGTTTTTCCGAAGGTTTTTCTGTTATTTGCGTTGCAGAACTTATTTGCTCCGCTAAATTTTTAAGAGATTCCTGTATTTCTACAAAAGATTTTTTAAATTGTTCTTTAATAGTAATAGATGATTCTTCAAGCTCTTTAATCTTTAAGCATAGATTTTCTAATAAATGATCTATTTTAGTTTGCATTAAGGTCAATTTTTGCTTTTGTTTTTCACTAAGATAGCTTAAAGTTTCTTGCATTTTTGCCTGTATACGTACTTTTGTAGTACGTTCAAGTTCTGAAGCTAAACCGATTTTACTCATTAAAAATATTATCCATTTGTGAACGTCAAAATGATACCATTTTGCACCGTTACGATAATCTGAAGGAAAAGCATGATGGTAATTATGCCAATTTTCACCGAGTAAGAATAATGCCATCCACCAAATATCTCCAGCAGTGCCTTTATAATATTTTTTACTACCGGCAAAGTGGCATAAAGAATTAACACAGAATGTTGCTTGCTGCTGTAGGAATCTACCGAGTCCCATAAATAAAAATCCTGCATATGCCGATTGTATAGTACCGCCGACTAAGTAACCGATAAATAAAGGTACGACAATATTCATAAAAGCTGCTATTTGCCAATAATATTTTAGCTGCCATTTTAATAAATTATTTTTCCCGTGCTTAGCCCAAGTAATGCGATCAATAGACTTATGGCTACCGCTTCCGACTAGCATCCATCCTATATGAGACCACATAAAGCCTAAAAATTTATTGTCAAATTTTAATGGAGTATGCGGATCTTGATCTTCATCCGTATATCTATGATGCTTATAATGATTCGATGCCCAAGATAAAGCTGGTCCTTGTAATGTTCCTGCAGACAGCATAATTAAGACAAACTCGGCATATTTATTTATTTTATAGGCATTATGAGACCACAACCTATGTAAACCAATCCCAACGGTAATAGTATTAATATAATAGCTAGCAATTATAAAAATAACTTCAGTTAGTCCTATCCCATAATCAAACGAATATTTAACTACAAGAGATATAATAAAAATAGGATAAAATATTAAAGTAAATAAAGCAGGCTTATTTAGTTTACTTAACATAAATTTTACAGTTTTTAGTTATAAAATATATAAATCGACAACGAATAAAATCTTATTATATTATTAGTTAGTATACATAAATATAATTAATAGATAATAACATACTTAATGTATAAATACAAAGAAAATTTTGACAACAAAATTCTAGGTTCTGTGAAGGAGAATTAAATTATTTATATTTTTAGATATTTTTTAGCGAAAATTAATAAGATTTTTGCAGTAATAGTTGTTCCTATTTTAAAAAAATCTTATGATTTACAGCAAAAAATAGCAAAAATAGATTAATTTCTCCTTCACAGAACCTAATCATTATCCTTATTTAAACAATAACCGATAAAACGAACGGTTTTAATAATTAAATTGTCTTTCCCTAAGGCCTCTCTAAATCCTATTTATATGAACATCTATGAGACGTTCATTAAAGGTCTCTTCACTTTCCCATAAATATTTTATTATTTTTTGACGCGAAAATACTTCATTTGGAAACTGAAAAAAAGTCGTAAAATTTTAAACTCAGTAGGACCTTAGACGAATATTCAGTCCGTCTTTGTATACTTTTTCAGTATTTAAATCAATATTTATATTCTTAAATTTAATAATATTATCTTGTAAAACTGACTTGGAACGTCTCAATAAGCTCTTAAAGTACCTACTATTTGCTCAGATAAGAAGGGTTTATAAAAAAAATAGCACGTTATCGTCTATTTCTGTTAAATTTAATTATTTGTTTGATAATAAATATTATAGATTATAGGCGTTTTAGAAAATTTATTAATTTTTCTAACGTTATTTATTGTTATTAAAGGATTTTCTTGTAATTCTGCACTAATAATCATGATAGCAAGCGGCTGACTAAAAAAATAAGTTAATACTTTTTCTAGAAATTAAAACTTCAGGTAATAGCTTATCAAACACTGAATTAATTCCCATTAATATTTAGTAAATAATTAAAAACTTTGTAATAATTTTCTAATTTATTAGGGTTTATAGCAAACTTTTTATAATAAAGAAACAAAGAAATAATAATTTTTAAAGATAATACTTGAATTTAATAGTTTTAGTTGCTATAAATAGCTTTTTTTAAAGTTTGTTTGTTGGAGATTCTTATATATTATGAGCTTTTATGAATCAGTTTTTATTATACGCCAAGACGTATCATTAAACGATATAGATAAAATCGTTAATGATTTTGCTAAAATTATTAAAGATAATAATGGCACTATCATAAAAAAAGAATATTGGGGGTTAAGAACTTTAGCTTACAAAATCGGTAATAACAAAAAAGGACATTATTATTTTTTAGGTCTAGATATTACTGGTAATGTAAAAGAAGAACTAGAAAGAAAAATGAAGCTTAACGAAAATATCATTAGATTTCTTACAATTAAAGCAGATTCAATTAGTAGTGAACCTTCACCGATATTAAAAAATCAGAGTACAGAGAATACTCCGGTAATTGACGTAACGATTAATAATTAAATTTGTAAGAATTAAGGTTAAAGAATGTTAAAAAGTAATAATGCTAGTGAAACAGCTACTCGCAAGCTAGGAGATAAAACTGCTAAAAAAGTATTTTTTAGAAGACGTGAAGGATGCCCTCTTTCTGTGCCTAATGCACCTGTTATTGATTATAAAAATCCTGAGCTTTTAATAAAATTTGTCTCTGAAGGCGGTAGAATGCTACCAAGCAGGATCACAAATGTTTGTGCAAAGAAACAAAGAAAGCTAAATAATGCTATTAAAATTGCAAGAATTTTAGCGTTATTACCTTTTGTATTTCAAGCTAAATAAAGGCATAATACATGGAAATTATATTAATAAAACCCGTAAGAAAATTAGGTAAAATTGGCGACATACTCAAAGTAGCAGACGGGTTTGGTCGTAATTATCTTTTACCGCAAAAATTAGCTATTAGAGCTACTGAGCCTAATAAAGAGCTAATAGTTAAACAAAAACACGAATTTGAAGCAAAAGATAAGCAAATAAGAGAAGAAGTAGAAAAAATCAATGCTCTTATTAAAGATCAAAAATTAGTTTTTATCCGTCAAACATCAGATGACGGTAAACTTTTTGGTTCGGTTACTAATAAAGAGATAGCCGATAAATTATCTGAAAATGTATCTTATAATATCTCTCATTCAAATATTATTCTTGATAAACAAATTAAATCTACCGGAATTTATACAGTTGAAATAAGACTCCATGCGGAGCTTAATGCTATAGTTACGGTTATTGTTGCAAGATCAGAATCAGAAGCACAAGATTATTTACGCGAACAAAAGACTGAAACTTCAGAAGATTTAGCTGAGTCAGCATAAATTTTTCTTTATCATCTAATTGTGTGGTTTTTTGTCATTTCTGCAAGGCATTGACCAGTTCTTCCGTCATTGCGAGGGAATTGCATAGCAATTGACGAAGCAATCTCAGGAAGAATTCCTGAGATTGCCACGCTCACTAACGTTCGCTCGCAATGACGACTCGGTATCCACGCAACAATGCCTTAATGAGCGACTGAAAGGAGCGAGGCAATAAAAAAAATGCTATAAATTAGCATTTTAAACTGAATTGCTTCGTCGAAACTTGCAGTTTCTTCTCGCAATGATGAAAAAATATGAGACATATAACAAAGCATTTCTGCAGAAATGACATTGTCAAACTTACAATACTAACATTTTTCAACCATGCTATATGAAAAATTTGAGTATAATATCAATAATCTAATAGGTAATTTTGGCTTATCTAAAATATCGATTGCAGTATCCGGTGGGAGCGATTCGGTAGCACTTCTTTATCTTGCTAATATTTGGGCAGAAAAAAATAATATAGAATTATTTGTTATATCGGTTGATCATAACTTACGGGAACAGTCGAAGCAAGAGACCCATTATATCCACAATATCAGTAATAGTCTAAATCGCAAGCATTATAGTTTATCTTTTGACCATCAAAATAATTTTTCCAATTTACAAGAAAGAACAAGAGAAGGACGCTATGATTTGATTACAAATCTATGTCTAGAACTCGATATATTAGTACTTTTAACTGCTCACCATGAGGATGATTACGTAGAAAATTTTTGTTTAAGATTAGAGCGTAATAGCGGTATATTTGGACTTAGTAGCAGTAATATCAATTGGTATAATAATATACAAATAATTAGACCGCTATATAATATTCCAAAAAGTGAATTAGTAGAATATTTAGTCAGTCATAATATAAAATGGTTTGAAGATGAGTCAAATTCATCCGATAAATATAGACGAAATGTTATTAGGCAAAAATTAGCTAAAGGCGAATATTATATTAGACATCTTTCCAAACCAGCTTATAGAGAGGAATTTAAAGGAGACACGGAACGCAGCACCGCAGCGTACACAAGCGTACGTGGGGAGGTATTGTTGCGTGGACCGGTAAAACCCACTGTGTCACCCCGTGGCTTGACACAGTGGGTTTTACCGGTCCACGCAACAATGCCACGTGAGGATTCGAGTCTAGGCTCGACGTATAAATTACCTCTAGAAGTAGAGTTTGGAAAGATGTCTAAAGCCGAGATAATCTTACAACAACTCAAAACCAACAAGCTTATAGAAGATAAGTTTAAGCCGGAGTTAATATTAGCAGTAGCTGAAGCGGTCAAGATTTTTAAATATGGCTTTGCTTTTCTTGATTTAGTAAAATTTGATAAATTTTTAAATGAGGTGAAAGTACAAATAATTAATTTTTTACTGATAATGATTAGTGGACAATCTAGAGCAGCTCGTTTTTATTCGGTAGAACCTATTTTAAAATTAATTACTCAAGAGGTAAACTTTAAGAATACCCTTCATGGCTGTGTAATTAAGCGTATACAAAACGAGTTACTTATATATAGAGAATTCGGCAAAAAATTACCTGAGAGTAAAATATTACTAGATAAATCCGTTATTTGGGATAATAGATTTTGCATCACAAGAAATCAAGAAACTCCAAATTGTTTTGTAACTCATCTATCGTTAGAAGATTATAAAATAATAAAGAAACAATTAGATTTAGAACCTTTGAAAAATCTATCCTGCAAAAACCACAATGCAATTTTATTTACCTTACCTATCATTAAAATACTTGAAAAAGTTATAGCAATACCACATATATCATATTATGATAACGACATGTGGAATTTTGAAGTATCTTTTGCTCCAAATTTTGTATCTCGTTTCACCCATTTTTGCTAACACCGGTATTTAAGAGGTTATCTGTAAATAAATTTTAATTAGTAGTTAAAATTTATTTACAGATAACCTCTTATACCGATAAAAATTTTTATTAGGTTTTATATCGATGAATAATCAAGGTAGAAGTATTTTAGCTTGGGCAGCACTTTTTGTTTTTGTAATATTACTTTTTAATATTTTCCAATCTGACGGTTTACTTGGCGGAAGAAATAATATAACTTTCTCGGATTTTTTAACACGAGTTGATGAAAATACCGTTAATTCGGTAAAAATTCAAGGTAGAGTAATTGAAGGCACTTCAAATGACGGCTCTACTTTTAACACTTATGCTCCTGATTATCCTGATTTAGTAAATCGTCTTACTAGCAATGACGTTAATATTGAAGTAGTGCCTCTTGAAACAAAAATGAATACCTTTTTAGGCTTTTTAATTTCTTGGTTTCCTATGCTTTTATTGATAGGTGTTTGGGTTTTTTTCATGCGTCAAATGCATGGAGGCGGGAAAGCCATGGGGTTTGGAAAATCTAAAGCTAGGTTGCTATCAGATAAAGGACCAAAAATTACCTTTAAAGATGTAGCAGGTATCGATGAAGCAAAAGAAGAATTAACTGAAATAGTAGATTTTTTAAGAGATCCAAGCAAGTTCCAAAAACTTGGCGGTAAAATACCGAAAGGCTGCTTACTTATAGGTCCTCCTGGAACCGGTAAGACACTTCTTGCTAAAGCAATTGCAGGTGAGGCTAATGTTCCGTTTTTTAACATATCCGGCTCTGATTTTGTTGAAATGTTTGTAGGTGTCGGTGCAAGCCGTGTGCGTAACATGTTTGAACAGGGTAAACGTAATGCTCCTTGTATTATCTTTATCGATGAAATTGATGCGGTAGGTCGCCATAGAGGTATCGGTATGGGCGGCGGCAATGATGAACGTGAGCAAACCTTAAACCAAATGTTAGTCGAAATGGACGGATTTGAAGCAAACGAGGGAGTTGTGATCATTGCAGCTACAAACCGTCCTGATGTTCTTGATCGTGCATTACTACGTCCCGGTAGGTTTGATCGTCAAATTGCCGTTGCAAACCCCGATATAAACGGTCGTGAGCAAATTCTAAAAGTACATTTAAAGAAAATTAAATATAATAGTACGGTACTAGCACGAATTATTGCTAGAGGTACTCCGGGCTTTTCCGGTGCCGAACTTGCTAATTTAGTTAATGAAGCTGCTCTTATTGCTGCAAGGCTTGGTAAGAAAGAAGTAGATATGCATGATATGGAAGAGGCAAAAGATAAGGTGCTGATGGGAGTTGCACGTCGCTCTATTGCAATATCGGAGAAAGAAAAAAGTCTGACTGCATATCATGAAGGAGGACATGCATTGGTTGGGCTTTATTGTCCTGCAGCATCGCCTATTCATAAGGCTACGATTATACCGCGTGGTAATGCTCTTGGGATGGTGCAAAGACTTCCTGAAACTGATGAATATTCTCAGAATCGTGAACAGATGGAATCATCTATAGCAGTTTATATGGCAGGAAGAGTAGCGGAGGAAATTATTTTCGGTAGAAATAAAGTTACCTCAGGCGCTTCGTCGGATATAAAAGGTGCAACTAATATTGCAAGAGCGATGGTTACAAAAGCAGGTTTAAGCGATTTAATAGGACCGATATTTCACGGTTCAAGTGGTGACGATATGTATGGTAGACAACCTAATAATGAAACCTCGGAAGCTACTGCAGAGTTAATCGATGCCGAAGTTAAAAGAATTATTACACAAGGATATGAATTTGCAAAAGATATTTTAACAAAACATATAGATCAACTTCATACCTTAGCAAATGCTTTAATTGAATATGAGACATTGTCCGGTCAGCAAATTAAAAATTTACTTAGCGGTAGAGCTTTAGATTCAGAAGAGGAAAATAAATTTCCTTTTAATGATTCATCTACTATAAAAATAGATAAAGAAAAATCACCTGAGAAAACAAAAACAACTAAAGCTAAAAAAGAGAGTACTTAAATGGCAGAATTAAGATTACCGCCAAATTCAGTAGTAAAAAAAGGTAGAGAGCATAAAGAAAACGAGGAAATGCTAAAACCTCGTAAGATAAAGATTTATAGATATGATCCTGACCTCGACGAGAATCCTACTATCGATAGTTTTGAGATAGATTTAAGTAAAACCGGACCAATGGTTTTAGATGCTTTAATTAAAATCAAAAATGAAATCGATTCGACTCTAACATTTAGACGTTCTTGTCGAGAAGGAATTTGCGGTAGCTGTGCAATGAATATTGACGGTACAAATACTTTAGCATGCATAAAACCAATAGAAGATATATCAGGCGATATCAAAATCTATCCGCTTCCTCATATGAAAGTAGTGAAAGATTTAGTACCTGATATGTCGCATTTTTATGCACAATACGAATCTATAGAACCTTGGCTCAAAACCGATAGTCCTACTCCTTCAAACTCTGAAAGGTTACAGTCGATTAAAGACCGAGAAAAGCTTGATGGTTTATATGAGTGTATATTATGTGCTTGCTGCTCTACTTCCTGTCCTAGCTATTGGTGGAACGGTGATAAATATTTAGGTCCTACGATTTTACTACAAGCATATAGATGGATTGCCGATTCAAGGGATGATCATAACGGTGAACGTCTTGAAGCTTTAGAAGACCCGTTTAAGCTTTACCGTTGTCATACGATTATGAACTGTACTAAAACCTGTCCTAAAGGCTTAAATCCTGCTAAGGCTATAGGTAAAATAAAAAGTTTAATTGCAGAACGTCATGGCGTGTGATTCTTGGCGTTGTTGCATGGATCTAAAAATGCGTTCGGTGTACCGTGGCTTGACCACGGTATCAAGAAAAACAACTTAAAATGCTAAAATTTTAGTATTTTTAACTGGATCCCGCGATCGAGTCGCGGGATGATACCGGAAAAACTGATCCACGCAACAAAGCTGTGATTCTTAATTAATTATTTTTAAAAATGATAAAATAATGAAAAAAGCAATTATTTTCTGTTGGCTATTTCTTAGTTCGATATCTTGTACTTTTGCCGTTGATTGTAATAATGCCCTGACACAAGGTGATATGCATTATTGTGCCGATGAAGAATATAAGAAAGTTGATAAGGAACTAAATTAAATATACCAAGAAATATTAAAACATATTTCAGACAAACAAGAACAAGTTAATTTACTTAAAAAATCTCAAAACTTATGGATTAAGTACCGAGAAGCTGAGTGCGAATTTCAAAGCTTTGGGGTTTATGGCGGTTCTGTATATCCAATGATACTGCTTATGTGTTTTACAAAAAAAACGAAGAGCGTATCAAAGAATTTGAAGTCATGCTTAAATGTGAAGAAGGCGACTTAAGTTGTAAAAGTAAAGAATTGATCTGACAGTTAAGGATTGTTGGGTACGAAGAAAAAAGATAAGATAGTACCTGGCAAGTTTTAACAACCTACTAAAAAGGAGACTGTCAGATGACAACATATCAAGAAAAAATCATAAAGCCAAGAATCGGTTTATTAAAACTCGCTGAACAATTAGGGAATGTATCACAAGCTTGCAAAGTAATGGGTTATAGCAGGGATACATTTTATCGTTACAAAGAGCTCCATGATCAAGGTGGGGAGGGGGGAAGCTCTATATGAGATGACTAGACGTAAAGCTTGCATTAAGAATCGTGTGCCCGCAAATATAGAGGATGCTGTAGTTAATATAGCTGTTGAATTTCCAGCATTTGGTCAGGAACGTGCTGCTAATGAATTACGCAAGAGTGGGATAATCATTTCTGGTGGCGGAGTTAGATCTGTGTGGTTACGTCATGATTTAGAAAGTTTCAAAAAACGTCTAAAAGCTCTAGAGACTAAAGTAGCAAATGATGGTATTGTTTTAAGTGATAATCAACTTGCTGTTCTTGAAAAAGTTAAAAACCAACGTGAAGCTAGTGGTGAAATAGAAACTATGCACCCTGGCTACCTTGGTTCACAAGATACTTACTATGTTGGTAATATTAAAGGCATAGGCCGTATTTATCAGCAAACTTTTGTCGATACCTATTGAGGAGTAGCTATTTGTAAACTCTATACCGAAAAGACGGCTATTACAGCTGCAGACCACTTAAATGATAAGGTTATTCCATTCTTTGCAAACCATGATATCCCTCTGCTTAGAATATTAACTGATAGAGGTACGGAATATTGTGGAAAACCAGAAAACCATGCTTACCAACTATATCTTGGCATTGAGAATATCGATCATTCCAAAACTAAAGCATATAGTCCTCAAACCAACGGTATCTGTGAGCGTTTCCATAAAACTATGCAGGAAGAGTGCTATCACATTCTATTCCGCAAAAAATTTTATAATTCACTTGATGAATTGCAAACAGATATAGATAACTGGCTTGTGAGTTACAATAATGCAAGACCTCATTCCGGTAAACATTGCTTTGGTAAAACACCAATGCAATCTTTTACAGATTCACTTTATATTGCTAAAGATAAAAATATTGGTAATATTGGTAATATAGATAAAAATATTGGTAATATAGAGAGAATATCAGACAATTTGATGATTGCCCATCAAGCTGCCTGATTACTCAACTCTGTCAGATTAAGTCGTAACTTGTACATTTTAATATTACTCCTTTCATACATCGATCACCTATTAATTTCTTTACTTCTCTATTCTCTACTCTTATTGCTTACCAACTTAAACCTAATAAACCATGTATTTCTTATCCATAATCGGGGTTAAATAGGTAATTAAAAGCCTATAAAAACTTTTAATAATAGAACGGTACAAGCGAATTTATAAATAATTCGCTTGTATCAAACCATATAAAATATGCTATTTTTTTGTATACATTCAATCTTTATTATAATTATGATGAAAATCTATTATTTTTTGGGAAGCCCATAGGAGGTAATTTACCGGTACTACCTCTTTTTCCTAAAAATGCAACAATATTTTTCTCAAGTTTGACTTTTCCATTGTTATTCCAACCTAAGCCGTCTTCTTTATTGAATATTTTAATATCTAGAAGCTTTGCATTCTTAAATTTTTGCAGCGTTACACCTTGTCCTTTTTTCATTTCAGGTATTTCATCTATATTAAATACCAGTAATTTACGACTTTCACCGATACAAGCAATACTATCCCCGTTTACAGGTAAACAAGTTATACATGCATGACCATCCGGTACATTCATAATTTGCTTTCCTGTTTTTGTTTGAGCCATTACTTCGTTTGAATTAACTAAAAATCCCTTACCTACACTACTTGCGAGTAATAAAAGCTGATCAGGTTTATAGACTAAAATATTTGTAATATCGTTATTGCCTATATCCACAAGTAGCTTTATAGATTCTCCTGTTCCTTTACCTTTGGAAATATTATCGGCAAGCAAAGTAAAAAACCTGCCTTCTGAACTAACTATTAATATTTTATCAGTCGTGTAAGCTTCTAAAATAAATTTTTCTGCATCACCTTCTTTATATTTGATAGTCGATAAATCGGTGTTATGACCTTTTAACGAACGCACCCACCCCATTTTTGAACAAATAATAGTAATCGGTTCTTTAGTAATAAACGCCGTTATATCAACTACTTGATTCGTAAGCGTTACTTCTTCAAAACTTGTACGTCTAGCTCCTATTACCGTATTTAATCCGAATTTTGTTTGTACTGCTTTTATTTCCTTTTTTACTACTTTCCATAATTCTTTTGGATTATTTAAAATCTCTTCTAATATAGCTTGCTGCTTCTGCAAATTACCATGCTCATTAATAATTTCCTGCTCTTCAAGTTTACGAAGTGAGCGAAGACGGGTATTTAATATCGCTTCTACCTGTATTTCGGTTAGCTTGAACCGCTCCATCATTATCGCTTTCGGTTCATCTTCTTCACGAATAATTTTAATTATCTCATCAAGATTTAGATAAGCTATTCTCAGACCTTCTAGAATTTCTAAACGATGTTTGATTTTGTTTAAAAGATAAGTTGACCTCCGAGTAACAATATTTTGTCTGTGAGCTAAAAACTCTTGTAAAACCTCTAAAATATTCATTACTCTCGGCACGTTATTACTGCCGATCACATTCATATTTAACTGAATGCGGCTTTCTAAATTCGTTAGCTTGAATAGAGATTCCATAACTATTTGTGGATCACAACTACGATCTCTAGGCTCGATAATTAATCTAATAATATCGGTTGATTCATCTCTAATATTGCTAACAAGCGGGATTTTTTTATCCTTTAGTAATATCGCTATTTGTTCTATAAGTTTTGATTTCTGAACCTGATAAGGTATCTCGGTTACGACTATCTGATATGTACCGTAACTTAGCTCCTCTTTTTCCCATCTGCTTCTTACTCTAAGACTACCGCGTCCAGTAGTATATGCAGCATTAATAACTTCAGCTTTATCAATAATTATGCCGCCGGTTGGAAAATCAGGACCTTTAATGAAATTCATTATATCGTTAATTTCAGCTTTCGGGTGGCCGATTAAATGCACCAAAGCATCGCATAACTCATGTAAATTATGCGGCGGTATATTGGTTGCCATACCGACTGCTATCCCTTCAGAACCATTAGCTAGTAAATTCGGAAAACTTGCCGGCATTATTACCGGTTCTAAATCGGAATCATCATAAGTAGGGCGGAAATCTACCGTATCTTTATCGATGTCTATCATTAATAAAGTACATATTTCCGTCATACGTGATTCGGTATAACGCATAGCCGCTGCATTATCACCGTCGATAGAGCCGAAATTGCCCTGCCCGTCAATTAAAGGATAACGTAATGAAAAGTGCTGAGCAAGGCGTACCAAAGTATCATACACTGCTACATCACCGTGCGGGTGATATTTACCGATCACGTCACCAACCACCCTTGCACATTTCTTATAACCGGAATTCGGCTCAAGCCTTAGCTGTAGCATTGCGTATAATAACCTACGATGTACAGGCTTGAGTCCGTCACGTACGTCAGGAAGCGAACGTGACATAATCGTTGACAACGCATAAGCAAGATAACGCTCCGATAATGCATTACCAAAGTCAATATTTTCTATTTTAGCTTCTTTCATAAGTTATTTAATATTTGTTGATGTTGAAGGGCTTTTTATTTATTGTCATCGTCATTGCAAGCAATCGTTGTTGCATGGATCAGTTTCACCACTGTCATCCCGCGACTTGATCGCGGGATCCAGTAAAAATACTAATATCATTAGTATTTTTTATTGTTTTTCTGGATACCGTGGAAGCCACGGTATGACACTAAAATATCACTTTAACACACAACTCTGTTTGTTATAAGCTAGTTTCTTACAAACCCCTTTGGCTTGAATAAGACTACCATAATCACCAGCTAAGATTAAATAGAAAAATTTGCCGTCCTCATATTTAACTTTTTTGGTTGTGATAACAACATTTTTAAGAATTTTTGGGAATTTCTTTTTTATTCTTTCCCCTTCTTGCATTGCTTCTGCTTCAGATTTTACCGAACCTAGTTGTACTTTATAACTTTCATTATTTTTACAATTTTTAGCATTACTAACCTTATCCTTACTTCCTTTTTCAAGCTTTATAATATTTAAATCAGTTTCATTTTTGGCGTTATTACTTGGCTCTATTAATGCAATAAGGTTGGATATTTCATCAAAAGATTCATCGCTTTGACTTTGGTTACGAAAATCTATATTCATAGGTTTCTCAGGATCAGGAAGCAATTTTACGGTTTTAATATTTGTATCTTTAGCAATAAGATTTTCATATATCGTACTATGTACTGCTGCTATTTGGTTATTTTCTATTATAGACGGTTTTATTTTTGTAGGCAACTCATCAGGATAAATAGTAATTACCGGCTTGCTATTCTGATAATATTGATAACCAAAATAAATAGCGGATACACATATTAAAAATACTAGAAATATTTTAATAAAAATATTATTGATCATGATATATAAAATATTTGAGATGTCACCCCCGTGGCTTGACCACGAGGTCCAGTAATAAAAAATCTAAATACAGATAAAATTTTAAAACTAAAAGCTCGATTTATCTCGCTTTATGTTGGCCCCCGTGGTCAAGCCACGGGGTGACACAATGGGTTTTACCGATCTACGCGAGCAATACCTCCTCGCAATAACGATGAAAACCTAACTACATTTTGTTCATTGGTTCTACACCTATCACTTCGAGACCGCTAGCTATAACTTTCTGTATGGCACTTGCAAGAGCAAGACGTGCTAGAGTTAATTCTTTATTGCTCTCAATTACAAATCTATAATCGCTATTTTCTTTACCGAAATTCCACATAGAATGAAATTTTGAAGCTAAATTTATTAAATAAAATGCGATGCGATGTGGTTCAAAATATTTTGCAGATGCTTCTAATGTTTTTGTCCACGCAGCTAAAAGTTTTATAATCTCAATTTCTTCTTCTGACGATAATAAAGATAAATCATACTTACTTGCTTCAAAGCTATTATAAGATTCTGGCATTAATTCTCTAGCTTTTGATAAAATAGATATCGTTCTCACATGAGCATATTGTACGTAAAAGATAGGATTTTCCCTTGATTGTTCTTTCACTTTTACTAAATCAAAATCAAGCGGCTTATCATTTTGCCTTGTTAACATCATAAATCTTATAATATCTTTCCCCACCTCATGATTTACATCTTGCACACTAGCAAAGCTCCCAAGGCGTTTTGACATCTTAACCGGTACACCGTTTTCAACGAAATTGACCAATTGACAGATTTTAACGTCCACTTTAACATGCTCTTTGCCTAGAGCCTTAACTATTGCCTCAATTCTTTTAACATATCCACTATGATCGGCACCAAGTACATAAATTAAGTGATTCGCTCCCCGCTCTATTTTATCCTTAGCATATGCAAGATCGGAAGCAAAATAAGACCAACTTCTATCAGCTTTTTCTATAGGACGATCTTGACTATCACCGTACTTAGTAGATTTAAATAATTTTTGAACTCTATTATCCCATTCCTCATGAACTTTACCTTTAGGGGTAGGTAACGTACCTTCATAAATTAGCCCCATACGCTCCAGTAGTTTAACTGTTTTCTCTATCTCACCTTTATCATGCAATGATTGCTCAGAGAAAAATATATCATGTTTAATCCCTAAATCTGCTAAATCTTTTCTATTTAAATCAAGCATTTTTTCTACGGCAAAATTTTTGACTATTTTGAACTTTTCAGCATCGTTCATAGTTAATAATTTATTGCCGTATTCTTTCGCTAAAATTTGCCCGAGCGGAATTAAATACTCTCCCGGATATAACCCGGCAGGGATAGTAATTTGCTTACCTAAAGCCTCTTTATAACGTAATAATACCGTACTAACTAAATCATTTATTTGTGAGCCTGCATCATTAACATAATATTCTTTTGTAACGGAGTAACCTACCTTTTGCAAAATCCTTGCTAGCACATCACCATATACCGCACCCCTAGCATGCCCTATATGCATTGGACCGGTGGGATTTGCCGAAACATACTCGATGTTAATATTTCTGCTTTTATCTATATCAATTTCAAAAAATTTTTCTTCGTGCTGTAAAATATCTTTTATTGATGCCTGCCAACTATCAGCTTTTATAGTGAAATTAATAAAGCCCGGTCCTGCTATTTCTATACTTGCAATATAAGGTAATGTTATAAGGACTTCTTTAAACTTTAAAGCCACTTCCCGAGGAGAAATACTTTCTTTAGCTGCAATAATCATTGCAATATTACTTGATAAATCACCGTTAAAACTATCTTTCGGTGTTTCAATAGTAGCAGTATTTGCTATTTCTTGATTATTATATAATTGCTGACTTGCCGCAATTATATCTTGTTTCAATTGATTAAATATATTCATAATTATTAAATGTTATTAAAATTCAGCGAATAGACTTCTTGCAAACGTCTGCTAATAAGGAGGAATTTGAAGAAAACACGGAACGCAGCACTCACTTTAGTACGTGAGGATGCGAGTACCGGATTGACGTACAAATTACCCTTAGAAGCAAGTTATGTAGGAAGTCGAACAAAGCTGATTATATTCCTGAATGGCAAAACGGTCAGTCATCCCTGCTATATAATCAGCAACAACTCTAGCTTTACTATATGTTTCATTAGAGTCTATTAGCATTTTCCAATTAACCGGCAATAAATTAATATCATCCATATAAACTTTAAACAGACCTTGTACGATTTTAGTACATTTAAGGCTGATGGCCGTAATTTTATTACTTTTATAAACTCGCTTATTGAGAAACTTTTTAGTTTCCTTAATATTTTCATTAGTTTTTTCTGTAAAATCCACTATCTGATAATTCAAGTTACGTATTTTGTCTATATTAGTAATTTTTTCTTTATTTAAATTTTCTTTTGTTTGCCATAATAAATCGGTAATTAACTCATGTATTAGCTTACGTACTACCTCATAAATCAGACATGAGGAACTAATATTTTTAAATTTTGATTTGAGTTCAAAAACATGCTGATCAATATATTTAAGTTCAGCGAGACTATTAAAATCGATAATTTTAGCACCGATACTATCTTCCAAATCATGCGAAATATAGCTAATATCATCGGCAAGAGCTGCTATTTGAGCCTCTGCTGATGCATGAGTACTAAGTTCTAAATCATTTTGCTTATTATACTCTGCTATATATTCATTTATCTCACCTAGTATAGGACCGTTATGTTTTACGATTCCTTCTAAAACTTCCCATGTTAAATTTACTCCATTATAAGCCACATATCTTTTTTCAAGTAATGTTAGTATCTTTAAAGATTGAGCATTATGAGAAAAACCGTTATACTCTTTCATACATTCATTTAAAGCTCTCTCTCCCGCATGACCGAAAGGCGTATGACCAAGATCGTGAGCAAGTGCTATTGTCTCAGCTAAATCACTTGATAAATTTAAAGTATTAGCAACCGAACGTGCAACAGTCGAAACCTCTAGAGAATGAGTTAGCCTATTTCTGTAATGATCTCCCTCGTGATTAATAAAAACTTGAGTTTTATATTGCAAACGCCTAAATGCATTAGTATGTATAATGCGATCACGATCACGTTCAAACTCGTTTCTATAAGAGGTCGGGATTTCCTTATATAATCTTCCCCTACTTTTAAGAGGATCAGAAGCGTATGAAGCAAGCATCGTTATCCTTTATTTTGAAAGACGTTGTTGTGTGAATTTGGTTTTCCGGTTGTCATACCGTGGCTTGACCACGGTATCTAGTTAAAAAATACAAATACAGCAAGTTTTTAAAACTAAAAGCTCGATTTATCTCGCTTTACGCTGGATACCGTGGTCAAGCCACGGTATGACAAATTTGACAATTTCTAAACCACACAACAACGCCGACTTGAAAAATATCAAGATATACTATATAATTTATGAGACTTTTACAAGGTAATTTTAAGTGACGATAACAATTACGGATAGAGCTTTTGAACGGGTTTGCGAGTTAGTAGAGCTAGAAAAAGATAAGAATTTAGTATTGCGAGTTTCGGTTGATAGCGGCGGTTGCTCAGGACTTATGTATAATTACGAACTAGTCTCAAAAGATAATATAGAGCAAGATGATTATGTCATTACTAAACATAATGCTACAATTATTATTGATCCTATCTCTCAAAAATTTATACTGGATTGTACTCTTGATTTTATAGAAGAGCTAGGCAGTTCATATTTCAACGTTAATAATCCGCAAGCTAAAGCAAAATGCGGCTGCGGTAATTCTTTCTCGGTATAAATCCAAGTATTGCGAGTGGCATTGTTATTAGAGTGCCGAGGTCATTCTCGCGAAAGCAGGAATGACCTCTTACGACTTAATCTGACAGAGTTGAGTAATCAGGCAGCTTGATGGGCAATCATCAAATTGTCTGATATTCTCTCTATATTACCAATATTTTTATCTATATTACCAATATTACCAATATTTTTATCTTTAGCAATATAAAGTGAATCTGTAAAAGATTGCATTGGTGTTTTACCAAAGCAATGTTTACCGGAATGAGGTCTTGCATTATTGTAACTCACAAGCCAGTTATCTATATCTGTTTGCAATTCATCAAGTGAATTATAAAATTTTTTGCGGAATAGAATGTGATAGCACTCTTCCTGCATAGTTTTATGGAAACGCTCACAGATACCGTTGGTTTGAGGACTATATGCTTTAGTTTTGGAATGATCGATATTCTCAATGCCAAGATATAGTTGGTAAGCATGGTTTTCTGGTTTTCCACAATATTCCGTACCTCTATCAGTTAATATTCTAAGCAGAGGGATATCATGGTTTGCAAAGAATGGAATAACCTTATCATTTAAGTGGTCTGCAGCTGTAATAGCCGTCTTTTCGGTATAGAGTTTACAAATAGCTACTCCTCAATAGGTATCGACAAAAGTTTGCTGATAAATACGGCCTATGCCTTTAATATTACCAACATAGTAAGTATCTTGTGAACCAAGGTAGCCAGGGTGCATAGTTTCTATTTCACCACTAGCTTCACGTTGGTTTTTAACTTTTTCAAGAACAGCAAGTTGATTATCACTTAAAACAATACCATCATTTGCTACTTTAGTCTCTAGAGCTTTTAGACGTTTTTTGAAACTTTCTAAATCATGACGTAACCACACAGATCTAACTCCGCCACCAGAAATGATTATCCCACTTTTGCGTAATTCATTAGCAGCACGTTCCTGACCAAATGCTGGAAATTCAACAGCTATATTAACTACAGCATCCTCTATATTTGCGGGCACACGATTCTTAATGCAAGCTTTACGTCTAGTCATCTCATATAGAGCTTCCCCCCTCCCCACCTTGATCATGGAGCTCTTTGTAACGATAAAATGTATCCCTGCTATAACCCATTGCTTTGCAAGCTTGTGATACATTCCCTAATTGTTCAGCGAGTTTTAATAAACCGATTCTTGGCTTTATGATTTTTTCTTGATATGTTGTCATCTGACAGTCTCCTTTTTAGTAGGTTGTTAAAACTTGCCAGGTACTATCTTATCTTTTTTCTTCGTACCCAACAATCCTTAACTGTCAGATCAATTCTTTACTTTTACAATTAGGACGTCATTACGAGCGGACTTTGTACGTGGGGATCCCGATCGTAATTGCGAGCAGTCGTAGACTGCGTGGCAATCTCGTCAAGTATCCTGATATTGCTTCGTCAATTACTTCGTAATTTCCTCGCAATGACGAGGTGGTATCCACGTAATAATGCCTATGCAGGGAAGCATTGTAATGACGAAATTTATGATTGTTAATACTCTGCTTTCACAAAATAAAGACCGGAGGCGGGAGCAGTAGGACCGGCGGCTTTTCTATCTTTGGCTTCTAGAACATCTTTAATTTGCTCTGCCTGCCAAACATTCTTACCGACAAGCACTAAACTACCGACAATATTACGTACCATATGATGCAAAAATGACGGGGCTGAAAGATATAATTTTATTTCTTCGTCTTCTTTAATAATATTAAGTTCAGTTAAAGTTTTAATCGGTGATTTTGATTGACATGAGCTAGCTCTAAATGAAGTAAAATCATGTTTGCCTAATAGATAAGCGGCAGCTTTTTGCATAACTAGAATATCTAAAGGTGAACTAATCCACCATGCTCTATTTAAATCAATTACGGATGGATAAGGTCTATTAATAATTCTATATATATAATGACGAGAGGTAGCTGAAAACCTAGCATGAAAATTATTGGGGGCTAATTTACAATTCCATACTCCTACAGTATACGGTCTTGCAAAATAGTTGATAGCCGTAATAATTTTGTGAGGTTCTAAATATTTTGAAAGATCAAAATGTGCTACTTGACCTATAGCATGAACACCGGCATCCGTTCTTCCTGACCCAAACAATATTACCTGTTCACCGGAAAATTTATAAATCGCTTCTTCTAATATCTGCTGTACCGACATTACTCCTGCTTGCCTTTGCCAACCTGCAAGATTCGTACCTAAATATTCAATGGTGATCTTATATCGATACATAAGGGGATTGGATTTTACAATTGTCATCCCGTGGCTTGACCACAGGATCTTGTATAACAGACCGTATCCTGAGATACCGCGATCAAGTCGCGGTATGACAATATAAGTGTTATCACGCTTCTAGTAAATCCGATGGATTACCGTCACCACGCTTTCCTCCGCTTCTAAAGCTATTAAGCTTTTTGGATCTAATAGGATGTTGTAACTTTCTTAAAGCTTTTGACTCGATTTGTCTTATACGTTCTCTAGTTACTTTAAATTGCTGCCCTACTTCTTCTAATGTATGGTCAGTATTCATACCTATACCGAAACGCATTCTAAGCACTCTTTCTTCACGAGGTGTAAGGGTTGCAAGTACTCTAGTGGTAACTTCTCGTAAATTTGACTGAATTGCCGCATCAATCGGTGCTACTGCATTCTTATCTTCGATAAAATCGCCTAATTGACCTCCATCACTATCATCACCTACGGGATTCTCAAGACTTATAGGTTCTTTAGCTATTTTCATGACTTTACGCACTTTATCAAGCGGCATTGAAAGACGGTTAGCAATTTCCGTTGCCGTTGGTTCGTATCCGAGTTCATTAAGCATTTGTCTTGAAATACGCAGTATCTTATTAATTGTTTCAATCATATGCACAGGAATACGTATAGTCCTTGCTTGATCTGCAATAGCTCTTGTTATAGCTTGTCTAATCCACCAAGTAGCATAGGTAGAGAATTTATAACCACGACGATATTCAAATTTATCCACCGCTTTCATAAGTCCTATATTACCTTCTTGAATTAAATCTAAAAACTGCAATCCCCTATTAGCGTATTTTTTAGCGATAGATATAACTAAACGTAAATTCGCCTCTATCATATCTTTTTTTGCTTGTAGCGTTTGTCTCTCACTTTTTTGTATAGTATTCACTAGTTTTTTAAAATCATTAACTAAAAGACCAGTATTAGATTCTATAACCGATAATTCGGCAATCATTTGATCTATATAATCTGATTCTTTAGTAATTAACTCTTTCCAAACGACTTTTTTATTTTTCAGCATTTTTTCTTTCCATGCTGCATTGATAACCGATCCTATATATTCATCGAGGAAATTTTGGCGAGTTACTCCGTATTTTTCAGCAAGTTTTAAAAAGGTTGTTTCTTTATTAATTAAATCACGATTTATTCCATACATCTTACCTAAAATTTCTTCTGTTCTTTTAGAATTAAAATGTATTTCCGAAACTTCATTTATTAATAATTCCAAATTATTATTATATTTTTTGCTATTTTGTAAAACTTTCGGCTCAAAAGATTTCTCATAACATTTTTTAGCTTCAATGAGTAGTTCTTCGCAGATAAAAGAAATCTTCTTCATACGCTCTATGATATTAGGTAATATCTGCGTTTCTACTCTAGACATAGATAAGTGATTATCCTCATGCTCTTCTCCTTCGGTATCACTACTATGTTCTTCATCATTTTCGGGTGTTTCGTCATGTAACATGTTAGCTTCTAAATCTATCAAATCACGTAGTAACATTTTTTCATTAACTAAATCTTCATACCATACTATAAAACAACGCATAGCAATAGGGCTTCTACATAAGGAAGCAGTCATTGTTTTACGTCCTTCCTCAATCCTTTTTGCTATTTCTACTTCATTTTCACGAGTTAAAAGATCGACTCCCCCCATATCCTTAAGATATAATCTTACAGGATCATCGGTAGTACCTATATTTTCTTCTTCTACCTCATCCTCAGGTTCATTATCAACATTGATAGATAGCTTAAATTCTTCATCCATTCCGATATCAAGCTTAATTTCATCATCTTCGTTAGATTCTAAAATATCTACTCCCGCATCGGAAAATTTTAATATAGCTTCCTCTAATTGTCTTATTGAAGGATTTTTATTAAGAGGAAGAGCTTTGTTTATATCATCATAAGTGACCGGTATCTTTTTAGATTTAGCTTTTTTAAGTAAACTATCTATTTTATCTAGATCATTGTCTATATTGCTATTGCTCATTAAATACCTATATGCTTTTTTCTTTTAAAAGAAGTTTGAAATAATTAAGTTATCGTGTGATTAATAAAAGATTCGTTTAAAACTTGAAGTTCATTTGCAATCTTCAGAATTTCTTTTTTATATAATAAAACTTTTTCAAAGTCGTGATTGTCTGTACTGTTTATGGTAATAGCGTATTCTTGTTGTAAATTTATTAGATAATATTTCTTATGTAGCCACTGCCATAATAAATCCAGTCTGATATTATTTTTATTAAATGAGATATCTAAAAACAAATTATCCGTTTTTGATAATAATAAAAAAATATCAAAAAAGCTAGTTTTTTCCACAATTGCAGTAATTTCACTTGCTTCTACGTTATTATCTATAATCTCGTTTAAATACCAATTACGGAATTCTTCAAGCGATTTATTATTAAAATTTAAATTTAAGATGAAATCTTTAATATCTTTTTCTTCAAGTATTATAGGAAATTTAACCAACAAAGCACAAAAAGCATGTTCTAACATCTCAAGCTCTGAATAGCTGTGACTTGAAACTATAGGAGCCAAATTTGAGCTTTTAGTTATAACCTTCTTCTGTTTTGTGACTAAATTTTGCCATATTTGATCTTTAAAAAACCTGTAATAACTCGCTCTTAAATTACTATCCGATATTTTATTGCAGTAATCTTTTAAATTTTTCTCTAAATTAGCTTTTTCTTCCGCAGTTTTAAAACTCTTACCGCTATACTCAATATGCCAAATCATTTCTGATAGACTTATTCTTTTATCTATAAGCTTTGCAAAAAAATCAGCACCGTTTTTATTTACTGCATCATCGGGATCAAGCCCGCTTAGTAACCTAATGAAAGAAATTTTCTTTTCACTATTAATAAGCGGTAATGCTAGGTTAATAGTTCTTATGCTAGCTTTTATGCCTGCATTATCTCCGTCAAGACATAATATAATTTCATCGCCGGCACGCCATAATTTATGTAAGTGATTCTCGGTAACGCTAGTACCGAGACTCGCAACTGCTTCGCTAAAACCTGCTTGATGTAGTGCTATAACATCAAAATAACCTTCTACTAAAATCGAGTGATTTTTTTTATAGCTACTGCTTATCGCTTTATGCTCACCGTATAGAGTTTCACTTTTTTGAAATACTGTAGTTTCAGGTGAATTTAAGTATTTAGGCAGCCCCTCCCCTAGCACTCTACCGCCAAAGCCTACGATTTTATTGTAAATATTTCTAATTGGAATGGTAATACGGTTAGAAAATAAATTATATATTTCACCGTTTTCTCGCTTGCCGATTAGCCCTGCTTTACCAAGCTTTATAATATCTATATTTTTATCGTGAAAAAACTTTTCAAATTTATTATTCTTCGGTGCAAAGCCTATGGAAAATTCTTTTATTGTTGTCTCGGTAATATTTCTTCGGTGTAAATAATTTAATATTTCAGGTGTTAACTGCGTTCTAAAAAATTTATTGGCGAGTTCTAAAATATTTAGAATTTCATCGGATTCTTCATAAAATTCTTTCTGTTTCGCAGTTAATTTCGGTATCTCTATACCGTAATCGGTTGCAAGCTTTATAGCAGACTCATTATAAGATAAACCGCTAATATTAGAAGTAAATTTTATAACGTCACCGGCTGCTTTACAACCAAAACAATAGAAAAATCTCTTACTATCACTAACTGTAAAAGATGGGGTCTTTTCTTGATGGAAAGGACATAAACCTACATAGTTACCGGATTTTCTAGTTAAAGCTACTTTTTGCCGCACTACATCAGATATGTTAATACGGTTTCTTAAGAACTCATAAAATTCCGGTGTAACTCTCATATTTTATAGTATATAAGAAAGAATAGCTGTAGAAAGACAATAAGAAAGCGGTATAGATAAATTATCGTTAATTCTTAAATCTTTTGAATAAAATTCAGCTGCTGTAGCCCCTATACAACTTATAATGATAATAATAAAACTCGTATTGTACCCTAAATAGAAATACCCTAATATACTTATAAAAATTGCAGAAGCTAAGAAAGTAACAGAACCTGATACCGATTTACCGTTACTTAAGCTATTTCCTATTTTAACGCCGACAAGAGCCGCTAAACAATCTGAAATAATTAAAATCAACCACGAACAAATCACTAAATTTTTAGGGAAAAGAAGAGCAGTTAAGAAAAAACCGAGCATCATAAAGCTAATGCCACTTAAAGCAAAAGAACTGTTATTTTCTTCGAGCCTTATAACTTTTGAAAAAAATCTAGTTACAAATTCGCTAATTTTTGCATTATTATGACGTGACACATCTAAATATAATGTAATAACCGTTATTATAAATAATAATAACGTAATAGCGGTTCTTGGAATAAATAAATAAAGCAGCGGAAATATTATAGCCGATAGGTGGAAAATTTTACGCTTTTTCTCAAAGTCAAAATCTTTAATTTCCATAGAATCATTAATATGTTTTTAGATATGTGAAAAACAATGCCTACGTCATTGCGAGAAAGTATTGTTGCGTGGACCTAGTTCTCGTTGTCATCCCGCGACTTGATCGCGGGATCCAGTAAAAAATACTAAAATTATTTAGTTTTAAATTATATTTCTGGACCCCGTGATTAAGTCACGGGGTGACACAGTGGGTTTCACCAATCCACACAACAATGCCCACTCGCAATGACGATATTTAGGCAATGCCAAATAATTAAAAAGGCTTATTTGACAAATTTAACTATTACAAATATACTTACTGAAATCTATATTATTGAAAATAGTATACTAAAATTACTAAATCTATACAATATAATTATGAATACAAAATTTCCTATCACAGCTAAAGGTTTTGAAAAATTAGAACACGAGCTTAAACATTTAAAACATGTAGAGCGTAAAAAAATTAGTGAAGATATAGCCGAAGCACGAGAACACGGCGATTTATCCGAGAATGCGGAATATGAAGCAGCACGTGAGAAACAAGCATTTATAGAAGGGCGTATTAAAGAGCTTGAAGATATGACGGCAAGAGCGGAAATTATTGATATTGGCAAATTATCGGGAGATAACATAAAATTCGGGGCTACGGTTACTTTGATCGACGACGATACTGAAGAAGAAGTAACATATATTATTGTAGGAGAATATGAAGCCGATATAACTAGAAAAAGAGTTTCAATCGCTTCTCCTATAGCAAAAGCTTTGATTGGAAAATCGGTAGGTGATTTTGTAGAAGTTACAACACCGAAAGGGTCGAAATCATACGAAGTAGTTACAGTTGAATATAAAGAAGTAGAACTTTAATTTGATTTTTTTGCCTAATAACTATAGATATTGAAAATTTTGACGAAGCAATCTCGGGAGGCTTGACAAGGTTGACACGTCGCTTCGCTCCTCGCAAAGCATTGTTGCGTGGATCAATTTCACCTCTGTCACCCCCGTGACTTGACCACGGGGGTGACAGAGGTGAAATTGATCCACGCAACAATGCCCACTTGCAATGACGACGTGAGTATAACAATAGTTATTTCTTTTTAAACATCTCGAGCATTCTTTTTGTTACTATAAATCCGCCAAAGATATTTATAGAAGCCAGCAGCGTTGCAAAATACCCCAGTAGACCGGAAAACCCAAAAGCAGAGCTACTTGCGGCAATCATAGAACTAAGAACTATAATACCTGAAATAGCGTTAGTAATAGACATAAGCGGAGTATGGAGTGCAGGCGTTACTTTCCACACAACATAATAGCCCACAAAAGAAGCTAATACAAAAATAGTTATAGCAAATACTAGCGGGTCTATAGTACTTGTGTTTGTTTGCCAACTAGTATCTATTACCAAATCTTTTAATTTGTCTGATAATTCTTGGGTATTATGGGCAATTTCAGCTGCCTGTTTAGCCATTATTGGTAATTGATTCATATTTCTCTCTTATTATGTCATTCCTGCTTTCGCACATGGGTGTCAACTTAAGGATCGATGTCATTCCCGCATAGGTATTGTTGCGTGGATATTGAAGGTCGTAATAGACTGCGTGGCAATCCAGTAAAAAATTCTGTAAATCAGAATTTTTTACTGGATTGCTTCGTCAATTGCTATGCAATTTCCTCGCAATGACGACCTTCAATATCCACGCAACAATACCTATGCGGGAATGACATTAATTTTCTCACTCACAATTTTTCCGTCTTTAGTAATCAACATATCACGTACTAACTCATCATCCATATTAAACTTACCGTCTTGCAATGCATAGGTTAGAAAATTATACAAATTCTTAGCATATAATTTTGAGCTGTCGGTAGCAATTTTAGTAGCAAGATTTGAGAAGCCTATTATGGTAACTCCATGCTTAGTAACGATCTTATCCGGTTCTGACCCTTCCACATTTCCTCCTGTAGAGGTTGCTATATCAACAATCACTGAGCCATGCTTCATAAATTCTAGCATTTTTTCCGTAACAAGCAGAGGTGCTTTTTTTCTGGGAATTTGTGCAGTAGTAATAACTATATCATATCCTTTAATAATTTTTGCTAAAAACTCTTCTTGTTTAGCTTTGTAATCTTCTGAACTCTCGTGAGCATAGCCTGATTTATCTTGTAAATCTTCCTGTAGTTCCGGTGATACAAATTTAGCTCCTAAGCTTTCCACCTGGTCTTTGGTAGCAGCTCTTACATCATATCCTGCAACAATGCTACCAAGTCTTTTTGCCGTTGCAATAGCTTGAAGACCGGCAACACCGATACCAAGTACCAAAGTTTTACATGGTGAAATCGTCCCTGCTGCCGTCATCATCATAGGAAAAGCCCTTGTGTAATGATAGCTTGCTTCAATTACCGCTCTATAACCAACTAAATTACTTTGAGAAGATAAAGCGTCCATATTTTGAGCTTTAGTAATTCTCGGCACAAACTCCATAGCAAAAGTCGTAAGATTTTTTTTAGCTGCCGCTTTTATATATTCATGATTTAAATAAGGCGACAATAATCCTACAATAATTGCTCCTTTTTTTGCAAATTCAAGCTCGCTATATTTATCCGTAACGGATGAAGGTTGCACCTTTAATATAATATCTGCATCAGAAATAATTTCGAGTGGTACCGAAGATATTTTAGCACCTAGAGCGACATATTCTTCATCAAGAAAACCGGCATGAAGCCCTATATCTTTTTCTACCGTAACCGCATAGCCTTTTTTGACTAGCAATCCTGCTACTTCAGGCGTTATAGCGGCTCGTGTCTCATGCTTGGCTTTTTCTTTTAAAGCAACGATTTTCATAAATACTAATTATATTTTGCATTAACTGAATACATAAGGTATTTTAAACATAATTTAAAATATAAAACAACGAAAATGAAAAAAATATTTTTTCTAATCATTACTTATCTTTTTGTGAATTCAAACTTAGCATTTGGGGCAGGTGATAAAACAGCTATTTCGGAGCTAAAAACCTATCTACGTACTATAAAGTCGGTTGTGATAGATTTTACTCAAGAAGATTCGTACGGTAAAATAGTTAAAGGAAAATTACTAATCCACAAACCTTATAATTTTAGATGTAATTATTATCCACCTTTCCCTTTAGTCATAATAGGTACTAAAAATTTCGTATCGATGTATGATTATGATATGGAACAAGTAAGCCGTATTAATAGAAGCAAAAATACATTTAATTTTTTATTAGAAGATAATGAGCATTTTGACAAGGATTTTGTTTTTGAATCGGTAGTTAATGAAGGGAATATTTCTAAAATTACTATCTATCATACTCTAACAGAAAAACGTAGTGAAATTACTTTTAATACAGCTACTAAACAAATTGAAGCATTAAAAATATTTGAAGATAACAATATAGTTACTATTACTTTTGATAAAGTAGCTAAAGTACAAAAATTTTCCGATGATTTGTTTAAATTAAAAAACCCTGAAATATTCGGTCCGCCTGAAAGATTAACAAAATCGGAAATAGAAAAAAAATATATTGTTTCTTGAAAATAAACAGGTTATGTTAATTACGCTAGTAGTGGGCATTGTACCTGTTTAGTCGGTCAGGTCTGAAAGGAAGCAGCCGGAGTGGGATTCGGTGGGTCATTACTAGCATTTACTTCGATTCACTGTCATACCGTGGCTTGACCACGGTATCCAGTAAAAATACTAAAATTACTACTATTATAAGTTATTTTTTTGGATCCCGCGATCAAGTCGCGGGATGACAACGGTGAAATTGATCCACGCAACGATGCCTGAAGAGGTATGACATAAAAAGTCTTATAACAATCGTGACCGATATAAATTCATCTAATCAGTATATTCCTTTTGCAAGGAAATATCGTCCTAGTAACTTTGCCGAGCTTCAGGGCCAAGAGGTATTAGTCAAAGTTTTAAGCTATACTATTTTAAACGATAGGCTCGCCGGAGGCTATCTTTTAACAGGTATTAGAGGAGTCGGTAAAACTACCTCCGCCCGAATTATTGCCAAAGCCGTAAATTGTTCTGCTTTAATTACTGAAAATACGACTATTAAAACATGTGAAGAATGTACAAATTGTATCAGCTTTAATAATCATAATCACCCTGATATAATCGAAATTGATGCGGCAAGTAAAACTAGCGTAGATGACATACGTAGAATTATAGAATCCGCCGAGTATAAACCTCTACAAGGTAAACATAAAATCTTCATCATTGATGAGGTGCATATGCTCTCTAAAGGGGCATTTAATGCACTTCTTAAGACTTTGGAAGAACCGCCGCCTCATATAATATTTATTTTTGCAACGACGGAAGTACAAAAGATACCTGCAACTATTATCTCAAGATGTCAACGTTATGATTTAAGGCGGTTGAGTTTTGAAGAGATTTTTAAGCTACTTGAATATATAACTAAGAAAGAAAATTTAAAAACCGATATAGAAGCACTAAGAATTATAGCTTACAAATCGGAAGGGTCAGCACGTGATGCAGTATCTATTTTAGATCAAGCAGCTAGTATGTCGGCGAAATCTGACAATATAATTAGTCCTCAAGTAATTAATCAAATACTTGGGCTTGTCGATAGTTCGGTTATAATAGAATTTGTCGAATGTATTATCCACAGAGAGACGGAAAAAGCTATAAATTTAATAAATAAACTTTATGGTTCCTCGGTTAATCTTGAGATTTTTATAGAATCGGTAGCAGATTTTATTGCTTATCTTAATAAAGTAAAAATGTTACCTAATTATAGTTTGCCTATATATGAATCATTTAATGATAAAACTAAAAGCATATTAGATAAAACCAGCTTGCCGCACTTATCAATCTTATGGCAAATATATAATAAGGGAGTAGGGGAAATAAAAATTTCCTATAACCAACTAACAGAAACGGAAATGTTAGTTATAAAATCTATATATTCGACGTCGCTACCCTTACTTGCAGATTTCAACGGTAATAATCAAAATTTAAATCAATCAATTAATCCGGAAATAAAAAAAAAATTTGAAATTGTAGATTTTCTTGAATATCTATATAAAAATAATGAGATAGATATATATTATTTCCTGCTCAATCATACGGAACTTAAAAATCTCAGTAATAATAGATTAGAGTTCGTAAGTCTTGAAGTTACAAGCAAAATAAAAAAACAAATAGAAGATTTGTTAGCTGCTTTTACTAGTGAAAAGTTTGAGACAGTAATAATAAAAGAGCAGAACAAGCAAACCTTAAAGAATCAGTTAATCGGTAAGATTGAAGAAAGTAACGATTTTGGTTTAATTAAAAAACATTTCCCAAATATAACAATTTCGGATATTTTACTTAAAAGCTAAAAAATATATAGGATAGAATTATGGTAAATTTTAATCAGTTTTTAAAGCAAGCCCAATCAATGCAAAAGAAAATGCAAGAAGCTCAAGAGCAAATGGCAAATGCAAGATATACCGGTAAAGCCGGCGGTGGACTTGTTGAGGTTATTGCAACCGGTAAAGGCGAAGTTGAAAAGATTTCAATTGATGAATCTTTATTAAAAGCAGAAGAAAAAGAAATGCTTGAGGACTTAATTAAAGTTGCCTTTAACGATATTAAACAAAAATGTGATGAAGATTCTCAAAATTCTTTATCAGGAGCTTTAAACGGTATGAGCTTACCACCAGGCTTTAAAATGCCGTTTTAACACGGCTCTTATGTCATTCCCGCATGGTATTGTTGCATAGATCGGGAAAATCCACTGTGTCATCCCGTGGTCAAGCCACGGGGTGACAGAGGTGAAACTGCTCCACGCAACAACATCTTTAGTTGCTTAGCTCATGACGATTTGGTATCCATAAGTAAAGAATTGATCTGACAGTTAAGGATTGTTGGGTACGAAGAAAAAAGATAAGATAGTACCTGGCAAGTTTTAACAACCTACTAAAAAGGAGACTGTCAGATGACAACATATCAAGAAAAAATCATAAAGCCAAGAATCGGTTTATTAAAACTCGCTGAACAATTAGGGAATGTATCACAAGCTTGCAAAGTAATGGGTTATAGCAGGGATACATTTTATCGTTACAAAGAGCTCCATGATCAAGGTGGGGAGGGGGGAAGCTCTATATGAGATGACTAGACGTAAAGCTTGCATTAAGAATCGTGTGCCCGCAAATATAGAGGATGCTGTAGTTAATATAGCTGTTGAATTTCCAGCATTTGGTCAGGAACGTGCTGCTAATGAATTACGCAAGAGTGGGATAATCATTTCTGGTGGCGGAGTTAGATCTGTGTGGTTACGTCATGATTTAGAAAGTTTCAAAAAACGTCTAAAAGCTCTAGAGACTAAAGTAGCAAATGATGGTATTGTTTTAAGTGATAATCAACTTGCTGTTCTTGAAAAAGTTAAAAACCAACGTGAAGCTAGTGGTGAAATAGAAACTATGCACCCTGGCTACCTTGGTTCACAAGATACTTACTATGTTGGTAATATTAAAGGCATAGGCCGTATTTATCAGCAAACTTTTGTCGATACCTATTGAGGAGTAGCTATTTGTAAACTCTATACCGAAAAGACGGCTATTACAGCTGCAGACCACTTAAATGATAAGGTTATTCCATTCTTTGCAAACCATGATATCCCTCTGCTTAGAATATTAACTGATAGAGGTACGGAATATTGTGGAAAACCAGAAAACCATGCTTACCAACTATATCTTGGCATTGAGAATATCGATCATTCCAAAACTAAAGCATATAGTCCTCAAACCAACGGTATCTGTGAGCGTTTCCATAAAACTATGCAGGAAGAGTGCTATCACATTCTATTCCGCAAAAAATTTTATAATTCACTTGATGAATTGCAAACAGATATAGATAACTGGCTTGTGAGTTACAATAATGCAAGACCTCATTCCGGTAAACATTGCTTTGGTAAAACACCAATGCAATCTTTTACAGATTCACTTTATATTGCTAAAGATAAAAATATTGGTAATATTGGTAATATAGATAAAAATATTGGTAATATAGAGAGAATATCAGACAATTTGATGATTGCCCATCAAGCTGCCTGATTACTCAACTCTGTCAGATTAAGTCGTAACTTGTACACCTAAATTAGTACACTACGACACTGTTAATAAACTATATAATTTTTCATGGATGTTAGTTAGCTTACCTATATCATTCCCACCGGCTTGAGCAAGGCTTGCTTGTCCACCTCCGCCGCTGCCGCCTAAGAATAAAGAAAGTTCTTTTGCAATTATACCTGCATTGTATTTGTCTGTTATAGCTTTACTCACCGCAACCGTAATAGATAATTTACCAATCCCCTCAGCAATATATACCACTATTAAATCTTCTAATTTTTTTGTTAAATTTTCGGCAGCCTGGCGTAATATTTTATTTTCTATATTTCCTACTTTTTTGTGTAATAGTTTTATTCCTGTTATTTGTTTAGCTTGTTTTTCAATTTGTTCTATACTTAAATCTAAACTAGCTAAATGAGTTTTTTCTAACTCTTTCTCAAGTTCTCTGTTACGCTCTAAAATATTATTAACTTTGGTAATAAGCTCATTTTTATTAGTCTTTAAACTGCTTTCTACCGATTTAAGTAAATTATCTTTTTCTCTCATTAATTTAATTACGAATTCACCGCAAACTGCTTCAATTCTGCGAACCCCTGCCGCTATAGCACTTTCGCTTGTGATTTTAAAGCAACCGATGTCACCGGTACGTCTGACATGTGTACCGCCACATAATTCTAAAGAAGTCTCACCCATCTTAACTACTCTTACTTCAGAGTCGTATTTCTCGCCAAACAGTGCCATAGCTCCTTGTTTGACTGCATCTTCAGTTGCCATTAATGTAGTATTTACTTCATGATTATCTCTAATAATCTCATTTACTTTATCTTCGATTAAAGTGATTTCTTCATTAGTCACAGCTTTAGAATGGCTAATATCAAAGCGTAAATAAGTCGGAGCGACTAACGAACCTTTTTGTGTAACATGTTTACCAAGTACCTCGTGCAGTACTGCATGTAATATATGCGTTGCTGAGTGATGAATTCTTAAATTCTGCCTATATCTTATGTCTATACTAAAATTAGCATTCTCGCCTACGTTAATCTGCCCCTTTTTCAAAATACATTTGTGGACTATAATAGAGCCTAAATATTTTAAAGTATCTATTACTTCTACTTCAGAATCTTTTGCAAATATTGTCCCAATGTCACCCATCTGACCGCCGGACTCACCGTAAAAAGGTGTTTGGTTGCTGATTAGCAGAAATTGCGTATCTATCTCTTTTATATCATTAACTAAATTATTATCTTTAATTAATGCAATTATTTTACATTCTGCTTCATTAAGCGTATATCCTAAAAACTCCGTACTACCATGCTGCTCTTTGATATCAAACCATAGTTGATCGGTTTTGGACTCACCGGAGCCAAGCCAAGATTTTCTAGCAAGTTCTTTTTGCATAAGCATTTGCTCTTCAAACCCTTTGTGATCAACGGAAATATCACGGTTTTTTAGAATATCTTCGGTTAAATCAAGCGGAAATCCGTAAGTATCGTATAGTTTAAACGCTACTTCTCCTGATAATTCATTACCTTTTGTTAGCGTTTCTGTTTCTTCGGTAAGAAGCTTTAGACCACGTTCTAATGTGGCTTTAAATCTAATTTCTTCTTGTTCTAAGATACTGCTTATAAAGCTTTCTGCTCTTTTAAGTTCAGGATAAACATTCCCCATTAAATCAACAAGTTTTGGCAGTAATTTATACATTAACGGCTCTTTGCTACCTAGCATATGAGCATGCCTCATGGATCTTCGCATAATGCGGCGAAGTACGTAACTACGCCCCTCATTTGAAGGGATAACGCCGTCAGCTATTAAAAAGCTACTTGCTCGTAAGTGGTCGGCAATAACTCGGTAAGAAAATTTAGCTTCTCCCTCTACTTTCACTTTTACTATATTTTCGGTAAAATTAATTATTTCCTGAAATAAATCTATGTCATAATTATTGTTAACATGCTGTAATACTGCCGTCATACGCTCAAGACCCATACCGGTATCGATAGATTTTTGCGGTAACTCTATTCTAGTATCTTTATCGATTTGTTCATATTGCATAAATACCATATTCCAAATCTCGATAAATCTGTCACCGTCTTCATCCTTAGTGCCAGGTAGCCCGCCGTATATTTGTTCTCCGTGGTCATAAAAAATTTCAGAGCAAGGACCGCAAGGACCAGTATCGCCCATAGACCAAAAATTATTGTTTGTTTTAATCCTTATTATGCGATCATCCCCAAATCCTGCTATTTTTTTCCAGTAAGAAGCTGCTTCGTCATCGGTATGATAAATTGTTGCATAAAGCTTGTCTTTTGGGAGTTCAAATTCTTTAGTCAATAAATTCCAAGCGTAATATATGGCTCGTTCTTTAAAATAGTCACCGAATGAAAAATTACCTAGCATTTCAAAAAATGTGTGATGTCTTGCAGTATAACCGACATTCTCAAGGTCGTTATGTTTACCGCCGGCTCTAAGAGATTTCTGACTAGTTACCGCTTTGTTATAAGGTCTTTTTTCTTGTCCGGTAAAAACATTTTTAAATTGTACCATTCCGGAATTAACAAACATTAAGCTAGGGTCATTGTGTGGAATTAACGAGCTAGCCGGTACATGTGTATGATTATTTGCTTTAAAGTAAGTTATAAATTTACTTCTAACTTCTTCGGTGGTAAATTTAGTCATGGTAAAATATATTATTTAATGTTATGTCATTCCGGGGTGGATCATTTTTCGTCATTGCGAGGAAAATTACGCAGTAATTAACGAAGTAATCTCGTGCCAAAGTCCTGAGATTGCCACGCTCCTTATCAGTCGCTCGCAATGACGGTTCGGTATCCATGCAGAAATGACGTCCAGTATAGTAAAAAATACACTGAATTATGATTAAAATAAATTTATTTATGAAAAATATTTTTGATTCGATCAAATTATATTTTGTTCAATTTGCTACAAAATTAAAAATATTTTCTTTCAAAAGAAAAAAGATTGTGGTGTTACTAGGTAATAAAGGTGTATTTCTTAGTACTTTTCTCGATAATAAATTATTAGATAAATTATTTATCCCTACTCAGGAACAGATAGACTTAAATCCTTATAAAAACTTTTTTAGTAAATTTCCAAAAAGCGATATTTATTTTTTACTTGACGGCAGCGAATGTAAAACACGGCACGATCAAATACCTATATTACAGTCAATAGTTAAACTTGATCCTATTGAACAATTTATTGAGGGTTATTTTGATAAAGAAGACATTATAGCACATTGTGTTTACGAAATTACTACTATCCCAAGTGAAATTTGGTCGACTTTAATTATGTCGTGTCCATTTGAAACACCTTTAAGTGATATAATTTCATGCATTATAGATAAAAGATCGCTTGATTTAAAAGGAATTTACTTTTTAACGTTAGAGCTAAAAGTTATTATAAATAAAATAGTGCAGAATATAGAAAATGATAAATATAACGATTATTTTCAAATTTGTGTATATGCATCACAAGCTAGCGGTATAAAATTTATTATCAAACATAAAAATAATATAATAACAATTAGAAATCTTGAGTATCCATTTGATAAAACAACCGGCTATGTTCAAGGTATTATAGAACAAGAAATTAATGATTGTTTGATATTATTTAAAAACTATATAAGTAATCTTGACCAAAGAGCCTGTATAATTCTTATAGTAGATGAAGAGTTAAAATCTTTATTAGAATCAACAAATTTTGAAGATCGCCCTGTAATCTTTATACCGGTTGATAATATACTAAATAAGCAAACTCTAGAAAAAGAAAGATTTATAGATACGAATATTAGTAGGCTGTTTCTAGAATATAAGAGTTTTCCCGCTTATAATAATAATTTAAAATCAATAAAAAAACTAGTTACTATAAAGGATCTGACATTTAAATTATATAGTGCATTACTTATAATATTAATATTAGTGGTCGGTATTATCAAATATAATACAAAACAGAATTGCAAAGACATAAACTCTATTAATGAAAAATATTATGCAACAAATCAAGAATATGATAGTATAAAATATAAATATCCTTATATTAAAAATACTACTAGCCTAGCTGATTTATATGTAATAGAAAAATTACTAGAAGCACCGGTGCCACTGCCGTTTGATTTACTTAAAAGGCTAATAATTACTTTAAATCCGGCTTTTAAATTAGAAGAAATTAAATGGGAATTAACAAATATAGATGATATTTTGTTAGTTTCTAAGAGGCAATTAATAATCAAATTAATACTTAAATATCATACTAATAATCTATCGGTAGATGAATCTCTAAAGATGCTAGATGATCATATGCAAAACGTAAAAAATAAATTATCTAATTTGCAGATAGATTATGTTATATATAAGGATAAAATACTTGATATATTCGGTAAGGTAGTAATTCCTTTATCGGTTAATATAGTTGATGATAAGACATAACAACTGTGTCATTACTGCAAGGATACCAAGTCGTCATTGCGAGGAAATTACGTAAGTAATTGACGAAGCAATCTCAGGATATTTGATGAGATTGCCACGCTCCTTGCAGTCGCTCGCAATGACGAAAAAACTGCTCTACACTAATAAAATAAGGTAAGCACAAAATGTTTGAAAAATATATTATGTATTTAAAGAATCTTATATTCTTTCAATTTATTATATATTTCTTCTTTATTTCCTTAACTATCTGGATAATAAAAAATTTCCAGCAAGAATACAGTAAATCTATTCTTGATAAACAAGTTTCACAAGAAAATCTAACAGAGGAAGTTTTAAAGCTTTATTCTGTCATTAACTCTAAAGAAAAAATATTAGAATCTTACAAAAAATATGTAGATTTAAGCGTGCCAAGTAGTGTGAGTTGCTTAAATTATCAAGAACTAATTCCTAAAATAAAAAGCTTAAGCAATAAATATGATTTAGTAGAACCTATAGATGTATCTATAAATTCAGTATTTTTTAAAAATAATGTTCAGGTGATTGAAGGAGAAGGTGAATCGATTCATGTAAATAATTATAGCATAAATATAAAATATGCATGTGCAGATTTTTTGACTTTTCTAAAAATATTCTCTGAAATTTATTCTTATATGCCTCCTAATACTCTTATATCTTTTGTACGAGTACGTAATGAAAAAGTGTTAACGCCTAAGAATATCTATAAACTTTCAGTAAATCACACTCCTAATCTTATTTATGCTAAATTGATATTATATATCAGAGAATTAGCCTCAAAATAAATTACTAAAATGAATAATGCAATAGTACTTAATAACGTAAATACTAATTTATTTAAAAAAGATATTGTTAATAATTTTGTCAATAATCTTACAAAATCTACTTGCTCTACTATTGCAAATATGCTTGCTATAGATTATACGCTAAGGCTTAATTCTAAACCAGAAGCTGAAAAATATATTAATAAATGTATTTCTAGACTCAAAAATTATTTAGGTATGTGGGTTATTAACGATGATAATTTTTCCGTAGCATTAGAGTTATTTGCAATAATGATTACTTCTGAAGACGAAAATGAGCAAAATAAGAATAATATTTTAGAGCAATCACAAGATATAATAGCAGAAAATCTTGTAGAAGTTTATTTTGGAGATGAAAAAATAAATAGTACCGAAAAAGAAAAAATTAAAAATATATTTAAAATTCTTTTAAAAGAGAAGAATTTTGACAAAATAATAAATTATGTGGAATCTCACAAAAAATTATTTAAGGCTTCTATAATGTATGCAATGAAGAAATATAATAATATTGATGAAGCAACCATCTATATAAAGAAAGAATTTAATAAAATATTAGAGATGTCTTTAGCATTTACACAAAAAAGTAATATATTTAAACAAGCAACCGGAAAAATCGCCGGTGCTGTTTGTGCTTTATTAGTCGGAGCAATTAGTGTTGCGACTGCGGGAGCGGCTTTTTCTATCATAGTTGTACCGGCATCAATTTTTGCCGTCAGATATGCACCTGAACTTGGTGAAAAAATTGGAGGATTAATTTTAAATAATGATAATGCAATAAAATTAGAACAAAGCAATATAGATAAGTTTATGAAAACATTACAAAATGATAAAGAAAGTCTTCTATCTCAAGAAAAAACAAAAAACATCAAAAAAAATATTAAAGTTTCTCCTTCTCAAATAAATGCTAAATTAACTAAGAAAGTGGTTAATGAAAAACATAGATAGGGTTTTGTTGTATAAATCGATTTTTCCACTGTCACCCCGTGACTTAATCACGGGGTCCAGCTTAAAATACTAATAATTATTAGTATTTTAAATTGCTTTTCTGGATACCGTGGACAAGCCACGGTATGACAGCGAGTGCATTTTCTGAGCCATGCAACAAAGCCATAAAGCTATTTTTTACTTGAGAATATAAAATATTACTCTTATTATTATCTTTTTTAAAATCAATAAAATAACTTAATGAGAAAAGTAATAATATCCGGCATGATCGGCAACGCTTTAGAATGGTATGATTATGCATTATATGCTCAATTTGCTTATATTATAGGGCAGCATTTTTTTCCGGATTCAGAAATGCGAGAGACTTTAACTTTTGTGGTATTTGCTGCAGGCTTTGTAGTACGACCGCTCGGCGGTATTATTTTCGGTAATATCGGTGATAGATTCGGTAGACGTACTGCTTTGGTTATGGGTATTATAACTATGGCAATACCGACTGCCGGAATAGGTCTCTTACCAAGTTATAAAACTATTGGAATTGCCGCTCCTATTATTTTAACTATTATCAGACTCATACAAGGTTTTTCTTTAGGAGGGGAATTTAGCGGTTGTATTTCGTATATTGTAGAACATGCTTCGTTCGAGCAGCGAGGACTTGCGGGGAGTAGCTCATTCGTTAGTATGTGCGGCGGTATGCTGCTTGGACTTGGTACAGCAGCCGGTTTTTCTTATTTTATGCCTGCCGATATGCTATTTGAATGGGGTTGGAGGATACCTTTTATTGCCGGTTTATTTATTAGCTCCGTAGGTTTATATATTAGAAAAAACCTAGCAGAAAGTCCTATTTATAAAAAAGCTAACGAAACAGGACGTTTAGCACGTTTTCCTTTACGAGAAACATTAACAAAATACCCAAAAGAACTAATTATCGCACTTGGTCTTTATATTACCGTAACTGCTCCTTTTTATACTTCTACGGTTTTTATCGGTAATTTTATGCAAACACTCGGTTATACTAATCAGCAAAGCACAATTGTTAGTAGTATAATATTAATCGTAATGATGATAGTATTTCCTATATCTGCGTATGTTTCGGATAAGGTGGGGCGGCGTCCTGTACTAATATGGGGGATTATCTTGTTAATTTTATCAGTCTATCCTATTTTTGTAGCCTTAGGATCGATGAATTTTACTTTAGCTATAATATCTCAAGTAATATTTGCCGGAGTTATTAGCATTTATATGGGACCTATCCCAACGGTTTTAGTAGAGATATTTCCGACTAGCATAAGATTTACCGGTGTTGCACTTTCATACAACCTTGCAGCTGCTATATTTGGCGGTACTGCTCCAATGTTAGCAATGATATTAACGAAAGTTACCGGAGACAATTATGCTATTGCATATTATTTAATTGCACTTGCCTTGTTATCTTCTATAATCCTAAAATTCTATAAAGAAACTTATAAAAAGAATTTGGTAAACTAGGTTCTGTGTATAAAATTTAAAATATTTTTGTGCGAAAATTAATAAGATTTTTGCAGGAATAGCAGTTCCTATTTCAAAAAAATCTTATAATTTGCAGTTAAAAAGAGCTAAAATAGATTAATTTAAATTTAATATACAGAACCTTATATGAGCGAAGTTTTTGAAGTACCAAACGGTGAAAGCAAGGTTTTACTCCATTGTTGTTGTGCTCCTTGTGTTGGCCCTTTAATGGAAAAAATGATCGATACCGGCATTAAGTTTACACTTTTTTTCTACAATCCTAATATTCATCCTAAAAAAGAATATGAGCTTCGTAAAAACGAAAATATTAAGTTTGCCGAGAAACATAATATAGAATTTATCGATGCGGATTACGATCCACAAAATTGGTTTAGAAGAGCTAAAGGGATGGAGTTTGAGCCTGAACGAGGTAAACGCTGCACAATGTGTTTTGATATGCGTTTCGAGCGTACGGCTTTATATGCTTATGAAAACGGCTTTAAGGTTATAACTAGCTCGCTTGGTATTTCTAGATGGAAAGATATGAACCAAATTAATGAATCAGGAACTAGGGCTGCGTCTCATTATGAAGGGGTAACCTATTGTACTTATAATTGGCGTAAAGACGGCGGTGCTAGCAGAATGTACGAAATTGCCAAAGAAGAGAACTTTTATAAACAAGAATTTTGCGGCTGTGTTTATTCTTTCCGTGATACTAACGATTGGCGAGTAGCAAACAATCGCCCTAAGATCGAGATTGGCAAGGAGTATTATTAAGATTTCTGTGTTATGTGTCATACCGCGACTTGATCGCGGTATCCATTTAAATATACAAATAATTTATATTGATTTTATTAGATACTGCGATCAAGTCGCGGTATGACAATGCATTTTTTATGAAAAAACTATCATTTCAGCAAATTATACTAGCTTTGCAAAATTACTGGCAGGATTACGGTTGTGCAATATTGCAGCCTTACGATGCCCATGTCGGAGCCGGTACGTTTCACCCTACAACTGTGCTTCGCTGCCTTGGTACCAAACCTTGGTCTGTTACATATGTTCAGCCATCAAGAAGACCAGGGGATAGCAGGTATGGCATGCATCCTAATAGAATGCAACATTATTATCAATTTCAGGTTATCTTAAAACCCTCACCGGATAATATTCAAGAGCTATATCTTGAAAGTTTAGAATGTTTAGGCATAGATTTAAAAATTCATGATATCAGATTTGTTGAAGATGATTGGGAGTCGCCAACCTTAGGTGCTGCCGGGCTTGGCTGGGAAGTATGGTGTAACGGTATGGAAGTATCGCAATTTACTTATATGCAGCAAATCGGCGGTATTGAATGCCGTCCCGTTGCCGGTGAAATCACTTATGGACTCGAGAGACTTGCTTTATATATTCAAGGTGTTGATGAAGTAAAAGAGCTTGATTGGAACGGGCAAGTAGGCGAAAAAGCTTTAAAATACGGTGAAGTGGATTTCGAAGCTGAACGGCAATTTTCAAAATATAATTTAGAGCTTGCCGATAGTGAAATGTTACTGCGACATTTCAAGGATAGCGAAGAACAGTGTGAGAGATTAATTAAAGCTAATTTACCTATGCCGGCTTATGATGAATGCCTTAAGGCAAGTCATGCATTTAATCAACTAAATGCATTAGGTGTGATTAGTGTAACTGAGCGTGCTTCTTATGTTTTAAGAGTACGTCATTTAGCTAGAATTTGTTGTATAAAATGGTTGGAGTTAAGTGGTGAGTGAATTATTATTAGAGTTATTTAGTGAAGAAATACCTGCATTAATGCAAAAAAATGCTGAAGAGGGTTATTTAAACATATTCACGAAAATTTTTGAAGAAAACGAAATATTTGCAAAAGTACAAGTATTTGCAGGGCCTCGTAGAATAACGTTGCATGCTACTCACTTGCCGAAAGTAACGTTATCAAAAGAACTCGAGATTAAAGGGCCTAGCACGGAAGCACCGGAAGCTGCTATTAACGGCTTTTGTAAAGCTCATAATGTTAGTAAATTAGAGCTTTCTACTAAATTAATTAATAATCAGCTATATTATTTCTTTGTCAAAAAAACAGAAGAAAGAGAAATAAAAGAGATTTTGCCGGAGATTATTATAGAGGCTATTAATAAATATAGCTGGGCAAAATCGATGTTTTGGGGCAATTACAAAATAAAATGGATTAGACCGTTACGAAATATTTTATGTATATTTGACGGTGAAGTACTACCACTGCAATTTGGGCATTTAACCGCTAATAATATTACGTACGGGCATCGTCTTACTGATAATAAAAAATTAGAAGTAACAGATTTTGAAGATTATAGAAATAAGCTTTTAGAAAATCATGTTATTTTAGAGAGAACAAAGAGAGAAAAAGTAATTAAAACCGGTTTACTGGAACTGGCAAATTCTCATAATCTAAACATAAAAGAAGATAATCGTTTAATCGAAGAAGTAGCAGGGCTTAGTGAATTTCCCGTTGTGTTACTTGGAAAAATCCCACAAAAATTTTTAGAGTTACCTAAAGAAGTACTTATTTCTTCGATGCGTACGCATCAGAAATATTTTTGTTTATTTGATAAAACAGGAAATTTCGCACCGTATTTTCTCTTTGTCAGTAATGGTAGATTTGCAAATGCTGACCTCGTTATTAAAGGTAACGAAAAAGTACTATCTGCACGTCTTTCGGATGCTTTATATTTTTATAAGCAGGATATAGCTAAAACTTTAGAATCAAGATTAGGCAAATTAGAAGTTGTAACATTTCATGTAGAACTTGGTAATTTAAGAGAAAAAGTGGAGCGTATAACTAAAATTTGTAAGCATATAGCTCCAAATAATAAAGATTTAATTACGGCAGCGAAACTTTGCAAAAGTGACCTCGTTTCCGAGATGGTCGGAGAATTTCCTGAGTTGCAAGGTATTATGGGTTATTATTATGCAAAGCATGAAGGGTTAAATGAAGAAGTAGCCACAGCAATTAAAGACCATTATAAACCTCAAGGACTTAATGATAATGTACCGAGCAGAAATGCTGCTTTGCTTGCTTTAGCCGATAAGCTAGATAGTTTAGTAGGTTTGATGATAGCAGGCGAAGCTCCGACAGGCTCAGGTGATCCATATGCCTTAAGACGTCAAGCTCTTGGTATAATAAGAATAATACTTGAGAATAAATTAGAATTACATTTAAATAGCTTAATTAATTTTTCTATAAACTTATATAAAGATTCATCTGATAAAAATAAGGATTTAATAATATCTTTCTTTGAAGAAAGAGTAAAATTTTACTTTAAAAATGACTATGATATTGCGTTAATTAATGCAGTTCTTGATTTAAATTTAGTGGATACAAAATTTAAGCTTGATGCGTTAAAAGAATTTTTAATAGAAGACGCAGGAAGGCAATTATTAAATGCTTACAGACGAGCTAGCAATATAATTGATGGTCAGAAAATTACCGGCTTAGTTGATGCAAGTCTCTTTATTACACAACCTGAAAAAGAATTATTTGAAGTAATCCAAAAAATTTCTCCGCAAATTATAGATAGTATAGCTGATAAAGATTATAAGAGAGCCTTAAATTTATTATCATCTCTATTAACTCCGATTACTAGCTTTTTTGATAATGTACTCGTTAATGACTCTGATTCAAAGATCGCTCAAAATCGTTTATCGTTATTACAAAATACTTGTGAATTATTCCATAAAATAGCTAAGTTTAACCGCTTATGATCAAACTTTCCTATGTCATTCCCGCAAAAGCGGGAATGACATAAATAAGCCATGCAACAACGCCGCTTTTAGCTAGGAATGACATCAAGAAGCAGATATATAACAAAACCAAAATAACTAACTTAACCCCGATTATGGATAAGGAATAGAGAGGAAGGAAGGTTGCAAGAGTTATTAAACCTTATATAAATAGGGCACTGAAGGAATAAAATAAAGGTTTAATAACATGTGTAAATATACTACAATATTTTGTATAGTAGATAAATTTTGTAAAATTTATGAGAAATGGGTAAAACATCAATTGCTGAAAAGTAATAAGCAAAGATTTAGAGAAGGTAAGCTTTCCTTAAGTGAAGAACTCTCAATAATGATTTTTACCATTTTAGTGCATATAAACATTTAAAAGCTTATTACCAAAACTTTATTATTAATGGTAATTTGTTCAGGAATCCACCTTGTTATGAGAGATTTGTTCAGCTTATTCCTTCATTATTTCTGCCATTGATTGTGATGTTACATTACTTAAGTGGGAAAAGAACGGGAATTTATTATGCAGATTCCACACATTTTGCAGTATGTAAAAATATCAGAATTAATTCTAACAGAACTTTTAATAATCTTGCAAAAATGGGACGTAGTTCTGTCGATTGGTTTTTTGGATTCAAGCTTCATATGATAATCAATGATAAGGGAGAAATTATTGCTGTTAAAATTACCAAAGGTAATGTTGATGACAGAATTGCATTTGAAGCAATGGTTATCAAAAAGGTCTAAAAGGTAAGTGTTATGATGATAAGGGGTTTATTTCAGAAAAAATGTTTACAAAACTTTATAAGCAAGGTTTAATAAAAATTACCGGAATAAGAAAGGATATGAAAAACTATTTATTACCTCTTTTGGATAAAATCCTTTTAAGGAAGAGATTCATTATCGAAACCATTTTTGGCTACATAAAAGAGAATTTTAATATTACTCCTTCCAGACATCGATCACCTATTAATTTCTTTACTTCTCTATTCTCTGCTCTTATTGCTTACCAACTTAAACCTAATAAACCATGTATTTCTTATCCATAATCGGGGTAGATATAGATAACTGGCTTGTGAGTTACAATAATGCAAGACCTCATTCCGGTAAACATTGCTTTGGTAAAACACCAATGCAATCTTTTACAGATTCACTTTATATTGCTAAAGATAAAAATATTGGTAATATAGAGAGAATATCAGACAATTTGATGATTGCCCATCAAGCTGTCTGATTACTCAACTCTGTCAGATTAAGTCGTAACTTGTACACTTTAAAGTTTACCGTTTTTTTCATTCTTGCAAAAACAGGAATACAGTGCTTTTTTTGTGTCCGTGGCTTGACCACGGGCTCTTGTGTCACAGGCTGTATCCTGAGATCCCGCAATCAAGTTGCGGGATGACATTAAAGATTACTATTAATAATATTAGTTTAAATTGTATTTCTGGATCCCGTGGTCAAGCCACGGTATGACATTGAACGGGTTTTTCGATCCATGCAACTAATACCTAACAGTATTACTTCTGATTTTTTATAGTCTTTAAAGCCAGTTTAACTATTTTATTTACTCCGGTATTAGTGTAGGTAGAGATAGGAAAAACTTCTTTATTAGTAGCTTTCTGTAACTTATTTATTTTTTCTTGTATTTCCTCATCGGTAAGAACATCACATTTATTAAGACATATGATTTCGATTTTATTTTTTAGATAATCGGAATATGATTCAAGCTCAAGACGTACCGTATTATAATCTGCAACTACATCATTACTAGAGCCGTCTATTAAATGTATTAATACATTACATCTTTCTATATGCTTTAAGAATTTATCGCCAAGTCCGTGACCTTGATGAGCTCCTTCGATCAAGCCAGGAATATCGGCTATAACAAACTCTTCGTCATCAACATACACCACTCCAAGATTCGGCACTAAAGTAGTAAAGGGATAATCGGCAATTTTAGGCTTGGCTGCCGTTACAACCGATAAAAAAGTAGATTTACCGGCATTTGGAAGACCCACAAGCCCAACATCAGAGAGAAGTTTTAAGCTTAAATGAATCCACATTTCTTCGGCAATTTCTCCTTCCGTACGCTTTCTTGGAGCTTGATTAACCGACGTTTTGAAATGACTGTTACCAAGACCGCCACTTCCTCCTTTAATTATTTCAAAGCTTTGGTCATCTTCAGTAAATTCATGCAATAATATATTGCCGTCCTCGGAAAAGATTTGAGTACCGATGGGAACATCAAGAACTAACGATTTTCCTGATTTACCACTTCTATTTGAACCTTTACCGTTTTCACCGTTTTCTGCGGTAAAATGCTGTTTATATCGATAATTTACTAGCGTATTAAGATGGTGATTACTCCTGAAAATAACACTACCGCCACGTCCACCGTTACCACCGTCCGGTCCGCCTCTGTCAATAAATTTCTCACGATGGAAACTAACACAACCATTGCCGCCGTTCCCACCTTTTATAAATATTTTAACTTCATCAATAAAATTCATATGATTTATATTTTCAACGTCATTGCGAGGAGCGAAGCGACGTGGCAATCTCATCAAATCTCTTGAGATTGCCACGCTCCTTGCAGTCGCTCGCAATGACGACAATGTTTACCTCTCCCGAATACCCTTATACTCTCTATGTGCATAACCGGTGTAAAGCTGTCTTGGTCTGCTGATTTTTTGTTCAGGGTCTTCGTGCATTTCTTTCCATTGTGCCATCCAGCCTACGGTTCGTGCTATTGCAAAAAGTACCGTGAACATTTGCGACGGTATACCCATAGCTTTATAGATAATACCTGAATAAAAATCAACATTTGGATATAATTTTCTCTCAATAAAATATTCATCTTTAAGAGCGATAGCTTCAAGTTCTATTGCTATTTGTAAAAGTGGATTATTTTCTAACTGTTCGAGTTCCTTTAATACTTCTTTGCACGTTTCTTTAAGTACTGCGGCACGCGGGTCATAGTTTTTATATACACGATGACCAAAACCCATTAACCTAAACGGATCATTTTTATCCTTAGCTTTAGCTATATATTTAGGGATATTCTCAGAACTACCGATTTCTTTAAGCATATTTATTACCGCTTCATTAGCCCCGCCGTGAGCAGGTCCCCAAAGTGAGGCAATACCCGTGCTAATACAAGCAAAAGGGTTAGCTCCGGATGAGCCGGCAATTCGAACTGTTGAGGTAGAAGCATTCTGCTCATGGTCTGCATGTAGGATAAATATCTTATTAAGAGCATTTTTTATTATTGGATTTACTTTATATTTCGTACAATGCGTTGTAAACATCATATGCAGAAAATTTTCGGTAAAATCTAACGAATTATCAGGATAAATAAACGGTTGCCCTATAGAATATTTATAAGACATTGCGGCGATAGTAGGTATCTTAGCAATCATTCTAATAGCGGTAAGTTCGTAGTCTGCTTCCTTAAAATTCAATAAATCAGGATAAAATGCCGAAAGAGAACCGACAGCCGCAAGCATAATAGCCATAGGATGAGAAGAGCTACAAAAGGTTTGAAATAAATAATGTAATCTTTCATTCACTAATGAATGATGAGCAACCTGTTTAGTGAAATTATTATACTGCTCGCTACTTGGTAGTTCCCCATAAATCAGTAAATATGCTACTTCTAAAAAATCACTTTTTTCAGCTAAATCTTTAATATCATATCCTCGATGCCGCAAGATTCCTTTATCACCGTCTATATAGGTGATAGTAGATTGACAAGAAGCAGTAGACATAAAGCCCGGGTCGTAAGTAAAGCAATCGGCTTCTGCAGATACCCTACTTATATCGATTACATCCTCACCGATACTTGCTTTAAGTATCGGTAATTTAAATATTTTTCCTCTGATTTTTAACTCGGCAAATTCTGAATCATTATTATTTTCATTGGTCATATGGATATACCTTATTTTTATACATTAGTAAGTATAACCCTAATTTAATGAAATTAGAAATGAATTATGATTTATTAGGATTTAAAAATTTTCTTTGATATCTTGCTCAACTTGCAAGGTTAATGAAAATTTAAAACGCACATGCTTCTACTTTCAACTGCAAGCCTAAAGCGTTTAATAAAGATCCTATATTGTCGAAACTTGGATTACCTTTGCTAGATAACATTCTATATATATGTTGTCTATTTATATGAGCTTCTTTAGAGATTTTTGCTATACCTCCTTTTGCTATAATGGTTTCTTTTAAAGTAGCCAAAAATAGCTCCTTATTATGACCACAAAATATTGCTCTAACGCTTCATTAATATATCCTACTAATATTTCCTCATTTTGTAATTTTTCTTTTAAATAATCTGTAAACTTTTCCATATAACACCCTCAATTTTGTTTATAAACTTCTTCTATTATTTCTAAGGCTTTTTTAATATCTTTGCCTTGAGTATCTTTATTACCTGCATTTAATAGCAGAATAATTTTATTATCTTTTTCAGTAAAATATATTCTATAACCTTTGCCAAAGAAAAACCTAAGCTCATATAGCCTTCCTTTTATCTGTTTGTAATCACCATAAATTCCATATTCTAAGCGAACTAATCTATTAAGAATTCTACTATGCGTCTCGATATCTAATTTTCTAACCAATCTTTAATATAAGATTTACCATTTTCTGTTATAAAAAATTGTATTTGTTTAGTTTTTTGCATATTAAGCTTAACTAGAGACGATTACATCGTCGCATATATACGACTAATTGTCCAGTAGAAAATTATTTAAACTGTGAGTACGAGATTAATGTACAAGTTATGTAAGAAGTCTATTATTTACTAAATACTCCTTAATCTTGAGTAAATCATACCAAGAGGTTCGTTTTTGCATAGGTTGGCGTAATAGATAGGCAGGGTGGAAGATTGCCGTAGTTTGAATAGGAGCGGATAGATATTTATTGGTATAAAAATAATATTCTTGTCTAATTTTAGTAATACCTGAATTTTTTCCAAGTAAACTAGTTGCAGCCGTGCTACCGACTAGAATAATTAGCTTCGGGTTAATAAGAGCGATATGCTTCTCAACGAAAGGTCTACAAATATCGACTTCTTCGAGTGTCGGTTGTCTATTAGCAGGAGGACGCCAAAATACCGTATTCGTAATATAAGCGTTATTTTTTCGTGAAATTCCGATAGCGTGCAGCATATTATCAAGTAAATTGCCACTTTCACCGCAAAAAGGTATGCCTTTTAAATCTTCGATACTTCCCGGGGCTTCGCCTATTAACATAATTTTAGCTTCCAAATTACCGTCACCGAAAACCGTATTAGTAGCAAATTTCTTAAGTTCACAACCATTAAAATTTAGTAGAGATTCTTTTAGTTCTTCGATATTATTAGCTTTATCGGCAAGAGATCTTGCTAGGGTTATATTATCATGAACTTTATCATTAGAAATCTTCCCAAACTCTACTTCTAGAGGTAATTTATACGTCGATCCGGTACTCGAATCCTCACGTACGCTTGTGTACGCTGTGGTTCTGTGTTCCGTGTCTCCTTTAAATTTGGAAAGATTTCTATTCATATTGAATGCAGTTTCTTTTGTAGGCATAAGTTTTACTTGTGGCTTTTCAGTTAGCTTGGTATTATTACTCACTTTTAATTTCGGTGGATGTTCATGGCAATAATATTCAACACCGATTGCACTTAACCATTTAAGCGTATTATTCATTAATAACATAATGTTAGCATATAATGTACCGAACGAACTAAATAATATAAGACTTGATAAAGCTTTATCACAACTTCTTGAAAATGTTTCTAGAAACCAAATTCAAAAATCTATTAAAAGTTCTTGCGTACAAGTTAATGATGTAATTATTTCTGATCCTGATGTTTTGGTCAAGGAGAATGATGTTATATTATTTTCTTTTAAAGAACCTGAAGAGCTAAAAATTGCAGCAGCAAATATAGCACTTGATATAATTTACGAAGATGATGATTTGATAGTAATTAACAAAGCTGCAGGTATGACGGTACATCCTGGAGCAGGGCATCATGATGATACGCTTGTTAATGCATTACTTTATCATACGAAGAATTTATCGGATATCGGTTCATCAGAAAGACCAGGGATAGTACATCGTTTAGATAAGGACACTACCGGTTTGATGGTAGTTGCTAAAAATAATAAAGCACATATGTTGCTTGCAAATCAGATAGAGCAAAGACAGGTAATACGGAAATATAAAGCGTTAGTGTGGGGAGTAATTAATCCGCTAGAAGGAATCATTAAGAATAATATCGGTCGTAGCAGAAGCGATCGTCAAAAAATGACCATATTAAAATATGGCGGTAAAGAAGCCGTTACGCATTACAAGACTCTAGAATTGTTTTACAGCGGTACTATTAGTATGGTAGAGTGCAAGCTTAGTACGGGCAGAACTCATCAAATTAGAGTACAGCTAAGCCATTTAAAACATTCGGTAGTCGGCGATCAAACTTATGGCAATAACGACCGAAAAATTGCTCATTCTCCCCCTGAACTAAAAGCAAAATTAATTGATTTTAAGCGTCAAGCCCTACATTCTTGGTATTTAAGTTTTACTCATCCGACTAGTAATGAGATTATGGAATTTTCTTGTGAGCTGCCAAGGGATATGGGGAGATTATAACTGATAATAAATCTTCTAACATATTTAGTGAATTTACCGAACTTAAAAAACGAGTACCGTTAGGTAGTGTAGATGAGATTTTAGAAATGAAAAATTTTGGCAGAAAATAAAACTTTCCATGCAATGTTCTATAAAGCAAATTCTTAGTAATGCTACAGATAAATTAAATAAAATCGGTATTAGTTCGCCGCAATTAGAAGCACGAATTTTACTACGGCATGTTATAAATAAACCTATTGAGTATTTGCTTATTAATCTTGATGAGCAGTTAAATGAAGCCGAGATAGAAGCTTTTGAAAAACTGTTAGAGAGAAGATTAAAGCATGAACCGATAGCGTATATTACAGGTGTTAAAGAATTTTACTCACGTGAATTTATTGTTAATAAACATGTATTAATTCCAAGAAGCGATACTGAAGTTTTGGTGAGAATAGTTCTAGGATTACTCAAACCGTCATTGCGAGCGACTGAAAGGAGCGTGGCAATCTCAGGGATTTTGCCTGAGATTGCTTCGTCGACGCCTATGGTGTCTTCTCGCAATGACGAATACACAAAAATCCTAGAACTCGGGACAGGTAGCGGCTGTATTGCTATAAGCCTATTATGTGAGTTACCGAATGCTAATGTAATTGCGACCGATATAAGTCTTGATGCTATAGAAATTATCAAAAGTAATGCGGCAAAATATGAGGTAATGGATCGTTTGCAAGTTATTCATAGTGATTGGTTTGAAAATCTAGGAAAGCAAAAATTTGATCTTATAGTTAGCAACCCACCCTATATATCTCACAGCGAAAAATCAGAGATGGCAATTGAAACAATCAATTATGAACCGTCTATTGCTTTATTTGCTGAAGAAGACGGCTTACAGTGTTATAAAACAATCGCCGGAAATGCCAAACAATTCTTAAAACCAAACGGTAAGATTATATTAGAAATAGGGTTTAAACAGGAAGAAGCGGTAACTCAAATTTTCTTAGATCAGGATTATAATATTGAAAATGTTTACAGGGACCTACAAGGTTACAGTAGGGTAATATTATTTTCTCCTATCAATTTGAATAGGTCATACGCAAGACGCATCGGTAAAAGCTTGTCAGGAGTGCAACAGAATTTATTAGATAACGAACTACCAAAATATTTATTTTCTAAAGAAAAGCTTGTAAATGAAAAACGTAAAGTATTTCTTGAGATAACCCCGATTATGGATAAGGAATAGAGAGGAAGGAAGGTTGCAAGAGTTATTAAACCTTATATAAATAGGGCACTGAAGGAGTAAAATAAAGGTTTAATAACATGTGTAAATATACTACAATATTTTGTATAGTAGATAAATTTTGTAAAATTTATGAGAAATGGGTAAAACATCAATTGCTGAAAAGTAATAAGCAAAGATTTAGAGAAGGTAAGCTTTCCTTAAGTGAAGAACTCTCAATAATGATTTTTACCATTTTAGTGCATATAAACATTTAAAAGCTTATTACCAAAACTTTATTATTAATGGTAATTTGTTCAGGAATCCACCTTGTTATGAGAGATTTGTTCAGCTTATTCCTTCATTATTTCTGCCATTGATTGTGATGTTACATTACTTAAGTGGGAAAAGAACGGGAATTTATTATGCAGATTCCACACATTTTGCAGTATGTAAAAATATCAGAATTAATTCTAACAGAACTTTTAATAATCTTGCAAAAATGGGACGTAGTTCTGTCGATTGGTTTTTTGGATTCAAGCTTCATATGATAATCAATGATAAGGGAGAAATTATTGCTGTTAAAATTACCAAAGGTAATGTTGATGACAGAATTGCATTTGAAGCAATGGTTATCAAAAAAGGTCTAAAAGGTAAGTGTTATGATGATAAGGAGTTTATTTCAGAAAAAATGTTTACAAAACTTTATAAGCAAGGTTTAATAAAAATTACCGGAATAAGAAAGGATATGAAAAACTATTTATTACCTCTTTTGGATAAAATCCTTTTAAGGAAGAGATTCATTATCGAAACCATTTTTGGCTACATAAAAGAGAATTTTAATATTACTCCTTCCAGACATCGATCACCTATTAATTTTTTTACTTCTCTATTCTCTGCTCTTATTGCTTACCAACTTAAACCTAATAAACCATGTATTTCTTATCCATAATCGGGGTTAAATAGCTGGTTGAAAGAAAAAAATTTATATTTAGTAGATACAAAATATGTAGATCCTTTTGGTATTCTACGTCCCATTTTTGCAAGATTATTAAAAGTTCTGTTAGAATTAATTCTGATATTTTTACATACTGCAAAATGTGTGGAATCTGCATAATAAATTCCCGTTCTTTTCCCACTTAAGTAATGTAACATCACAATCAATGGCAGAAATAATGAAGGAATAAGCTGAACAAATCTCTCATAACAAGGTGGATTCCTGAACAAATTACCATTAATAATAAAGTTTTGGTAATAAGCTTTTAAATGTTTATATGCACTAAAATGGTAAAAATCATTATTGAGAGTTCTTCACTTAAGGAAAGCTTACCTTCTCTAAATCTTTGCTTATTACTTTTCAGCAATTGATGTTTTACCCATTTCTCATAAATTTTACAAAATTTATCTACTATACAAAATATTGTAGTATATTTACACATGTTATTAAACCTTTATTTTACTCCTTCAGTGCCCTATTTATATAAGGTTTAATAACTCTTGCAACCTTCCTTCCTCTCTATTCCTTATCCATAATCGGCGTTAACTAAAAATATGTATATGATAAAAATATCACAATTTAGATATTACGATATTTAATATAGTAAAAGATAATTTTTATTGCGTATATGATAAGAATAAGTTTTATTATAAATAAATATTAATAATTACTTAGGTTATGAGAAATAATAAAAACCAAATATATATTATAAAAATTTTTATAGCCCTAGCTATGATTACGGGCATAATATTTTTATGTTTATTTTATTCTTCATTAACTTCGTCTAAGATTAAGATTGGGGCAAAAACTAGTAATATGGACGATTCGCCTAAAATTAAGTTTACTCTTATAGATCAAGAAGGAAAGAAATTTGATAGTACCCATTTGCAAGGTCATTTAAGTTTGATTTATTTTGGTACTACCTATTCCTTGTATGACAATCAAGCACTAAAAAGAGTAGAAGATATTATTAAGATTTTGAAGAAAGAGAATATTTTAGTACAAGTAGTTTTTATTGCTCTAGATCCTGAGCATGATACAAGTGAGGTATTAAAAAAATATTTAGAAAAAATAGATGTTAATTTTATAGGTTTAACGGGGGGAGTACAAGATATTGAACAATTAGCAAACCAATTTAAGGTCTTCTATACATCCAAAATATTTGATGTAAAAACAAACGAATATGAATTACAACATTCTAATTTTGTGTATTTAATTAGCAGCCAAGGAAAATTTTTAAAGCATTATTGCTTAGGCTTACCAAAAAATGGTTAAATAAAAATATCATTCCTGCGAAAGTGGGAATTCAGTGCTTTTCTGTGTCCATCCCGTGGCTTGACCACGGGATGACATAGTGGGTTTTATTGATCCACGCAACAAAACCTCTTCGCAAAATGACACATGAGCCATACCTAATGACGTTATCTAAGCATTCCCTATTTGTGATGAGAAATGTATTTCATCAATGCCTAAGTGTTTTAATGCATTATGCCATTTACTTTCAGGATTATCGGCAAAAATAAATTCTTTATTACAATCCATAACCAGCCATAGATTTTTCTCTAATTCTTCTTCAAGCTGTCCTGGTTTCCATGCTGTATAACCGACAATGAATAAGCTATTTTTAGGTCCTTTACCGAAAGCTATATCTTCTGAAATTTCTAAATTAGAGCTTACTGCTAAATCATTATGGAAATCCAATAACAAATTTTTATTATAATCGCTAGAATGAAGAAAAAACCCTTTTTCATGTTCTACGGGTCCGCCAAGATATATAGGAACCATAACCGGGGTTATTATTTCGTCATTTTTTATTTTAAAAAACGATTTTAAGTCTATATGATTTACTAAGCGGTTAAATATTAATCCTATTGCTCCTTCTTCCGTGTGTGATAACATATAAATTAAGGATTTATGGTAAATGCCTTTTGTAATTACATGTGGTGTAGCAACGAGTGTTTTACCGGATAAGTTATGAAAAATTTTATCGCCCATAAATTAAACTTTAATTATAAAAATTAATATATAAGATTTAAATCCAATTATTCAATAGAAGTTAACAATAATGATCACATTTTTTGATATTACTATTTTTGCTATTATTACTCTTTTCTCATTTTTCGGCTTATATCAAGGTATAATCGGGTTTTTAACTAGAATACTCGGTTTTATTACTTCTATAATGTTAGGATATTTCTTATATCCATATATTTCTGAACTAATCGGGAAATATATGGATAATGAGGTTATAAGAATAATTATTGCCGGTGTTATATCTTATGTTATTTCTTTAATTTTATGTGTTTTTATAGTTTATAAATTTCTTGCTATAATTTCGTTTATGAGAAACGGTTTTATTGACAGATTCTTAGGGCTATTAGCGGGATTTGCCGTAGGTACTACTATCTCATTAGTACTATTTTTTATAACAATGATCTTTACTTCTGAAAACTATTTTAAAAGTAAATCTTTAAAAGATTTTGTAGTAAGTAGCAAACAGAGCAAATATGGAGGAGTGCTGAAAGTTTCCATCACCACTGATTATTTAGATGAATTAAGTAAAAATATTATAGTTATAATTCCAAACAAGACTTTAAAATCTATTGAAATATTTGAAAATAAAGACCTAAATGATTTCAAAAACTCCCTTAAGAAATCAAGTGATTCTAACGATGATAAGGATATATTTTCTCAAGAATTACAAGATGAGCTTTCTAATATAGATGATGAATAGGATGTTATTTTGACGTCATTGCGAGGAAATTACGTAAGTAATTGTACGTACGCAATTTCAGGAGTTTGTTATTATTTCATGAGATTGCCACGCAGCCTACGGCTTGCTCGCAAGGCATTGTTGCGTGGATCAATTTCACCTCTGTCATCCCGCGACTTGATCGCGGGATCCAGTTAAAAATACTAAAATTATTAGTATTTTTATTGTTTTTATGGACCCCGTAGTCAAGCCACGGGATGACAGAGGTGAAATTGATCCACGCAACAATGCCTGCTCGCAATGACGATTACCCACCAAACAAGCACCATAACCCTTCTTCATTAAACCAGCCTATTTCCTTTAAATTTTATAAATCACTCAATCGTAATTAATTAATAAATATTAACTAATAGTAAATTTATTAATTAATTGTTGTGCGTCATAAATAAATAGTGTATAATGACCAATAAGTTAAGTGGGGAAATCATTAAAAACAATAAGTTATAGGGGAAATTATAATAAGAAAAAAACTTTTTTTAATAAACTTTTACTAGCAACCAGTAGTATCGGGCTACTTGCAAGTGCAGAAAGCTTTGCGGTGGATATTGTTGCTGCAAGACCGACTGTTTACACATGAGATGGGAATGATTGGCAGTATAATGGAGCTCATTATAATCCACAAAACAGTGATAATATTATCTTAACGGAGAATAATCAGCGTCTTAATATTGATACTGATATCAATATAGGTAATATTAATCTTTACGGTTATACTTCATGGGGGCTTATAATTCCGACTAATAATCCAACTAGTATTAATAATATAGTTAATGTTAATAAAAATGAAACTCAAGCAGCAGTTCAAAATGCTTTAAGAGTTCCCCTAGGATATGGTGGTAATAAGAATGCAAAAGTGGATATACTACTTCACCATCAGGTAGCAAACACAGGAGCATTAGTTGAGGATAGTAAATTAGTTATTAAGGGAAACGATATTAGTGCAGTCGGTGCAATTCGATTTGGCGGTGCGTCGGTTGAGTTAGTTTTTGAAAATAATAATGTTGATAATAGAATATACTCTAACGGTATAGAGAGAGGTAGATTAACTGTAGCAGGCAATAATGTAGTTTTTACAAAACCTATCGGTCACGATGGAATGAATCTTTTTAGTATTTCTGCATTACAGATAGAAAATAATAAAACAGCTACCTTAAAGTCTGATATTTATTCTAATGATATTGTTTTAGGACAAAATTCAAAATTAATTATAGATTCTTCTAAACAGAATATAGATGTATGGTCCGGAGTTGCTTCCAATAATCCGGGAGATGATCATGGTATAGTTGAAGTAAAAGGAAAAAATGCGGTAATTTTTCGTAAAAGCGTCGGCTTACAGGATTTTAGAGTTGCCGAGATAAAAATTGGAAATGAAAATAAAGCTGAATTCAAACAAAATGTATACGCAAAGAAGATTACAGTAGCAAGTAATGATGTTGAGTTTCAAGAAAAACTTGATATGACTCAGTATAATCAGGATAATAGAGGTAATAGAACTAATTTAATACATACCGGTAATTTAGAATTTACGAATCGCGGCAAAGTAAAGTTTAATAAAGATTTAATCGGTAACATTACTACTAGTAAAGCAGGCCAAGGTGAAGTAACTTTTGTAAATACTTCTAATATTTATGAAGTCAGTGCAGTAAATAAGAGGATTGAGAAGTTAACATTTACGGAATCATGTTCGTAACCTACATAAAAACATTTATGCTACCCAAAGTTAACTTTGAGGCCGGTACTTATAATGTTCACGCTAATCCTGTTACAATTGAGGGAAATGCTAAAATTAACGGTTCAACATTTGACCTTAGACGTGACTTAATTCTTAACGGTAATGTATAATTTTCCGGTAATATTACATTTAACGTAACCGGAGGATATAGTGTATTTTTTCAAAAAAATCTCCCTAGCGTATTAGCCGGTACAAGTATTGAGATTAATGTTAACGGTGCCCATCCCGTAGATGCAGTATCGGCATTATCTATTTTTAGGGTCAATGGCGGTGCATTTGTTCCTGAAGGGCATAATTATAATCCGGTTACGGGAAAAATGAACTTTAGGAACAAGCAGGACAAGCAGCGGTTCAAGAAGTAGCGCACAGCAGCAACCTAGATTACAAGCTGAAATTCAAGGATTACAGCGGCAACAACAGCAAGTTCAGCAACAAGCTCAAGCACAGCAGAACCAGCAAGGACAAGGTCAGCAGAATCAGCAAACAAGCACAGGCTCAAGCTCAGCGTGAAGTTAACGAAAAAGAGCTGAACGGCAAAGACTGCAAGCTCAGCAACAGCAAGAAGAAGAAAGAAGAAATGAAAATTAAAGATTAGCACAACAAGAGGCTAACGAAAGAGCAATAGTCGAAGAAAATAATAGAAGAATGAAGAGCAAAGACTGCAAGCGGAGTATCAGCAACGTCAAGCTAACGAAATAAGAATATGTTAAAAAACCTGAGCTGCAAAAATTAGCTGAGGCAATCAATAATACTATCGTTGTCCATACGGAAAATACTTTTGTAACGGAAGTGCAAAAAGAAGTGATCAGAGAAAAATCTGCACTTGTTATGAAAAATCCTGAAAAACATGCGGTAGAACTTGCTAAGGAGTTAGTAAATAATAAAGCTGAGCTTAAAGAAGTGGCTAAATGTAGCTAATGATGATACTGTTGTAGTGAGTAAAACAAAGCAAGAGCAATCTTTATTATTCGTAGCAAACTTAGCTCAAGTTGCACCTGATAATGCAAAAAAAAAGTAGTAGAGCATTTAACCGAGCAAGGAACAAGATCGGTTAGTGTAGCAAATGTTACGGCTGAAGCAGTAACTGCTAATATTAATAATCACCTATCAGGCGGTAGTATGATAGCCGTTGCAGCAGGTGATGAAGAAACCTCTATAATTACTAAAAAAGGATTATGGGTTGCCGGTACTTTTGGTTCAAGTAATCAAGATGCATATAAAGGTAATCCTAGCTATAAAGGCATGGTATCCGGTGGCACGATCGGCGGTGATCTTTACATCGGGGAAAATAGTCTTGTCGGTATTGCATATAGCCGTATGAACTCTGACTTTAAGTTTAAAGGTTCAAGCACCGGTGATAAATTATCGGCAGAAAGCGATATTATTTCTCTATACGGTCAACAACAATTTAGTAATGGCCTTATATTACAAGAAATATTTTCAGCAAGTAACAGTAAAATCAACAAGAAGGACTTAAGACCGGTCGGACCTAATAGTTATAAAACGGCTAGCGGTAAATATACAAGCAAAGCTTACGGTTTTGAGGGTAATGTCGGTTATCAATTCTCTGCTATGGACGGTATAAATTTAATGCCTAATATCGGTATTAGATATAATACATATAAAGATAATGCTTATACCGAAACCGGTACAGGTGTGAATAATATGTATGTTGCAGGTAAATCCGGTAACTTAACTACAGGGATTGCAGGTATAAAACTAACCGTAAGAGATTATCAAACGATACTCAAATAGTATCCGGACTGCATGCTTCCATAGAAAATAGCTTTAGCAATAAGCAACCTAAGGTGAAAGCTAGATTTATTGGGGCAGACAATTACTTTGAGAACACTACAAGTAGCAGCACACCGAAAGTCGGCTATAATGTAGGTGCAATTTTACTTACGGCTCATAAGAATATTGAGCTACTTGCCGTATAACTGTAATTTACGCAGCAAATATACTAGCCATCAAGGTTCATTAAAGTTAAAGATATTGTTCTAATAATATCTTTCCTGTAGAAACGGGATACTAAATCGTCATTGCGAGCAGCCGTAGGCTGCGTGGCAATCTCATAAAATAATAACACACTCCTGAGATTGCTGAGGGTGTCAGAAAGTTTGTGTAAGTTATAAAAATAGTTAAGAATAAAATTAATTAAAACAACTTACATGAGGCTAATATGAAAAATAAGAGCAAAGTATCAAATCCAAGTATAGAAAAAGTAGTATCAGAAATACTATCACAAAGTGATCCATCTGAGATATTTGGCAAAGAAGAGATATTTCAGGAGATTAAAAAGCAGATAGTAAATAAGATTTTAGAGAAAGAAATGGAATCTCATATAGGTTATGAGAAACATTCTAAAAATGAGAAAGACTCAGATAACAGACGTAATGGCAATTATGAAAAGACTCTAATAAATCCAGAAGGTCGTAAATTGACAGTAGAAGTGCCAATGGATCGGGACGGAGAATTTGAACCTAAACTAATTCCAAAAGGAGTGCGTAAATTTAAAGGATTTGATGATAAAGTAATATCCTTATATGCTCGGGGAATGACCATTAGGGAAATACAATAGCACTTAGAAGAACTATATGCCACCAAGGTATCATCTGAGTTAATATCAAAGGTAACTTATTTTAGAGAAAGTAACTGCCTGGCAGAATAGAGCACTTGATAATGTATATCCTATAATGTACTTAGATTGTATTCATGTTAAGGCAAGAGATAATCATGTAATAATAAATAAAGCAGTTTATATAGCTATTGGAGTGAATATGGAGGGCAAGAAAGAGCTATTAGGAATTTGGATAGGCAAGAATGAAGGGTCTAAATTTTGGATGCAGGTAGTAACAGAACTTAAGAATCGAGGAGTTGAACAATATATTTTGCATGTGTTGATGGCCTTAAGGGTTTTCCAGAGGCGATAAATAGCATTTTTCCAAAAACCATAGTGCAGTTGTGTATTGTTCATATGGTAAGAAATTCTGTAAAATACGTATCAAAACCCCGATTATGGACAAGAAATACATGGTTTATTAGGTTTAAGTTGGTAAGCAATAAGAGCAGAGAATAGAGAAGTAAAGAAATTAATAGGTGATCGATGTCTGGAAGGAGTAATATTAAAATGTAAAAGTAAAGAATTGATCTGACAGTTAAGGATTGTTGGGTACGAAGAAAAAAGATAAGATAGTACCTGGCAAGTTTTAACAACCTACTAAAAAGGAGACTGTCAGATGACAACATATCAAGAAAAAATCATAAAGCCAAGAATCGGTTTATTAAAACTCGCTGAACAATTAGGGAATGTATCACAAGCTTGCAAAGTAATGGGTTATAGCAGGGATACATTTTATCGTTACAAAGAGCTCCATGATCAAGGTGGGGAGGGGGGAAGCTCTATATGAGATGACTAGACGTAAAGCTTGCATTAAGAATCGTGTGCCCGCAAATATAGAGGATGCTGTAGTTAATATAGCTGTTGAATTTCCAGCATTTGGTCAGGAACGTGCTGCTAATGAATTACGCAAGAGTGGGATAATCATTTCTGGTGGCGGAGTTAGATCTGTGTGGTTACGTCATGATTTAGAAAGTTTCAAAAAACGTCTAAAAGCTCTAGAGACTAAAGTAGCAAATGATGGTATTGTTTTAAGTGATAATCAACTTGCTGTTCTTGAAAAAGTTAAAAACCAACGTGAAGCTAGTGGTGAAATAGAAACTATGCACCCTGGCTACCTTGGTTCACAAGATACTTACTATGTTGGTAATATTAAAGGCATAGGCCGTATTTATCAGCAAACTTTTGTCGATACCTATTGAGGAGTAGCTATTTGTAAACTCTATACCGAAAAGACGGCTATTACAGCTGCAGACCACTTAAATGATAAGGTTATTCCATTCTTTGCAAACCATGATATCCCTCTGCTTAGAATATTAACTGATAGAGGTACGGAATATTGTGGAAAACCAGAAAACCATGCTTACCAACTATATCTTGGCATTGAGAATATCGATCATTCCAAAACTAAAGCATATAGTCCTCAAACCAACGGTATCTGTGAGCGTTTCCATAAAACTATGCAGGAAGAGTGCTATCACATTCTATTCCGCAAAAAATTTTATAATTCACTTGATGAATTGCAAACAGATATAGATAACTGGCTTGTGAGTTACAATAATGCAAGACCTCATTCCGGTAAACATTGCTTTGGTAAAACACCAATGCAATCTTTTACAGATTCACTTTATATTGCTAAAGATAAAAATATTGGTAATATTGGTAATATAGATAAAAATATTGGTAATATAGAGAGAATATCAGACAATTTGATGATTGCCCATCAAGCTGCCTGATTACTCAACTCTGTCAGATTAAGTCGTAACTTGTACATTTTAATATTACTCCTTTCATACATCGATCACCTATTAATTTCTTTACTTCTCTATTCTCTGCTCTTATTGCTTACCAACTTAAACCTAATAAACCATGTATTTCTTATCCATAATCGGGGTTTGAGATAGGCTTTGGTATGGGTGAGCATTTCATTAATCAAGCTAAAATAAATCCTAATGCACTTTTTATTGGGGTAGAGGTATATTTAAACGGAGTTGTAAATGTTTTAAAACTTGCGGGCGAACATAATATCACGAATTTTTTATTATTCCCTAATAATTTGGATTTAATATTAAATGAGATACCAAGTAATAGCCTTGATGGAATTTATATTTTATTTCCTGATCCATGGATAAAAAATAAACAAAAAAAGAAACGTATTTTCAATAAAGAACGACTTAAGGTTTCACAAGATAAGTTAAAAGACAACGGTAATTTAGTATTTGCTTCCAATATCGAAAATTATTTTTATGAAGCAATAGAGTTAATACAGCAGAACGGTAATTTTGAAATTATAAATAAAAATGATTATTTAAAACCGCACGATAACTATGTAATAACCAAATATCATAAAAAAGCTATTAAGGCGAATAGAACGCCGAAATTTATGATTTTGCAGCACGTTTTAGGCGATCATTAATTGCAGCCCCTATATTCACTTGAGGTATAGGAGCAACTGCTATACTGCTTACATCATGAGCTGTAGCATAATCGTCAAGAATTCTTAAATAAGCATAAAGATTTGCAGCAGCTTCTATAAGATTACCTTTGGCACTTAAATTTAACGAAAATTTTCCCGTAAGATTACTATTGCCAAAATTTAATCCGATTTCTTTATCCTCTAAATTTATAGCATTTAGCCTAACCGGTACTTTTGGTGAATAGTGTTTAGCAAGCATTCCCGGAGCTTTTATAGTACTTGTCTCTGATGCTTTTAAAACTTTTACCCCTAGTACTTCTTCTAAAATTTCAGCAGTTATAAACCCTTCTCTAAGAATAGTAGGAGTAACAGTTGTTGTATCGATTATCGTTGACTCTAGCCCATATTCAGATTGATAAATTTCAGGTGCTAAAATAAAGATTTCTGCGTTTTCTGAAAAATGTTTTGTAACATGCTCGACGTTAGTCGGACTAATATAGTTTGAGGGGTTAGCACTTGGGGCAGCTATAGGTACGCCTGATTGTCTTATAAGCTCTAATGCTAGTGGATAAGACGGCATTCGAATCGCTATTGTATTAAGCCCTACCGTTACGCTAGGAGCAATATTTGCATTTACTTTTAAAGGGACAACTATAGATAACGGTCCAGGCCAAAATTTTTCTGCTATTTTTGTAGCTAAATCGTTAAACTCCCCTATTTCTTTTGCTTGCTCTATGGATGCGACATGCACGATAAGCGGGTTGATAGCAGGACGATTTTTGAACTGAAAAATCTTTAAACATGCCTCATTATTTGTAGCATCCGCTCCAATCCCATAGACTGTTTCAGTTGGCAAAACAACCACTTTACCTGATTTTATATATTCAACGGCTTTACTGATCATTAATTTAACCCCGATTATGGATAAGAAATACATGGTTTATTAGGTTTAAGTTGGTAAGCAATAAGAGCAGAGAATAGAGAAGTAAAGAAATTAATAGGTGATCGATGTCTGGAAGGAGTAATATTAAAATTCTCTTTTATGTAGCCAAAAATGGTTTCGATAATGAATCTCTTCCTTAAAAGGATTTTATCCAAAAGAGGTAATAAATAGTTTTTCATATCCTTTCTTATTCCGGTAATTTTTATTAAACCTTGCTTATAAAGTTTTGTAAACATTTTTTCTGAAATAAACCCCTTATCATCATAACACTTACCTTTTAGACCTTTTTGATAACCATTGCTTCAAATGCAATTCTGTCATCAACATTACCTTTGGTAATTTTAACAGCAATAATTTCTCCCTTATCATTGATTATCATATGAAGCTTGAATCCAAAAAACCAATCGACAGAACTACGTCCCATTTTTGCAAGATTATTAAAAGTTCTGTTAGAATTAATTCTGATATTTTTACATACTGCAAAATGTGTGGAATCTGCATAATAAATTCCCGTTCTTTTCCCACTTAAGTAATGTAACATCACAATCAATGGCAGAAATAATGAAGGAATAAGCTGAACAAATCTCTCATAACAAGGTGGATTCCTGAACAAATTACCATTAATAATAAAGTTTTGGTAATAAGCTTTTAAATGTTTATATGCACTAAAATGGTAAAAATCATTATTGAGAGTTCTTCACTTAAGGAAAGCTTACCTTCTCTAAATCTTTGCTTATTACTTTTCAGCAATTGATGTTTTACCCATTTCTCATAAATTTTACAAAATTTATCTACTATACAAAATATTGTAGTATATTTACACATGTTATTAAACCTTTATTTTATTCCTTCAGTGCCCTATTTATATAAGGTTTAATAACTCTTGCAACCTTCCTTCCTCTCTATTCCTTATCCATAATCGGGGTTAAGTTAGTCTCTAGAGCTTTTAGACGTTTTTTGAAACTTTCTAAATCATGACGTAACCACACAGATCTAACTCCGCCACCAGAAATGATTATCCCACTCTTGCGTAATTCATTAGCAGCACGTTCCTGACCAAATGCTGGAAATTCAACAGCTATATTAACTACAGCATCCTCTATATTTGCGGGCACACGATTCTTAATGCAAGCTTTACATCTAGTCATCTCATATAGAGCTTCCCCCTCCCCACCTTGATCATGGAGCTCTTTGTAACGATAAAATGTATCCCTGCTATAACCCATTACTTTGCAAGCTTGTGATACATTCCCTAATTGTTCAGCGAGTTTTAATAAACCGATTCTTGGCTTTATGATTTTTTCTTGATATGTTGTCATCTGACAGTCTCCTTTTTAGTAGGTTGTTAAAACTTGCCAGGTACTATCTTATCTTTTTTCTTCGTACCCAACAATCCTTAACTGTCAGATCAATTCTTTACTTTTACAGATGTGTTAATGATGAAGCAATTTTAAATAAATTGCTAGCTAGTGGTTAATGTGGCTATGTAGCTTTATCCTCATCATGAGGAAAATCAGATTTATCCATTAAATTTTTAGCAATGTTGCTTTCTGAAAGCTTAGCTGATTGAAAATATTCGGAAACAAGCTTTATCACTTTATCACAAAATTCATCTTGTAATTCCTTACTTGCGGTTAATTTTTGGTTTTGAATTAACTGTATAGCATCAAATTTTTTATGCTCTAAAAATTCTTCAATTTCTTTAGTTTTTTCTTGAATGATTTTTTTTGTAACTTCATTGCTTTCTTCTATCATTTGAGAGCGTAAAGTTTCTAATTTCTTTATCTGTATATTGGTTTGTTCAAAGAGCAAAGCAGCATCTTCTTTTAACTTTTCAGCTTTTAGAACTTTTTCTTGGACTTCTAAAATCTTAGCATCTAAAGAATTTAAAATGGCTTTTTTTGCCGGTCTATAAATTAAATATACAAAAATTACAAAACTAACGGCAAGCCAAAAGCTCTCATCTAGGAAATTCATTATTTTACTTTTATATTTTGTAGTAAATTCATATCTACTTTAGTTCCTGCTATTTTTTCAATAATATTAACGGCAAGTTTTATGATTGCTTCACTTTTATTAGTTCTAAATTGCTTAGCAGCTAAATTTATATCTTCAATATTTTGATTTATAGAGTTTTTTAAATCTTGCTCTAGATTCTTTTTTTTAATTAAAAATTCTGATTCTAAAGAGTCTATTTTTTCTTTTTTTAGCCTATCTATTTCAGTATTTGTTTTGTCTATTTCCTCGTTATAATATTTATTTAGCTTTTCTACTTCTATGGTCAATGTATCGGCTTGCGTAATATTATCTTGAATATTTGTCTGTCTATTATTAAAAATTTCTTCGGCTTTTGGAGTTATAAATTTATAAACAAAGATATACAATAAGCCGAAAGTAACGATAAGCCAAAAAATTTGTGAATAATAGGTAGCAATATCAAATTGAGGCATCTTATTTAAAAATGAATTTTAAGAAAAAATAAGTAACATAGCAATTACAAAGGAAAAAAGCCCCATTGCTTCAGCAAGACCTGCACCGATCAGAGCCATTCTTTGTAAGTTTTCTGCAGCTGAAGGGTTTCGTGCTATTGAACTAAGTAGAGAGCTAAATATATTACTAACGCCTAGAGCTGCACCGTACATGCCGATAGCCATAAGCCCTATACCAATAAATTTTAAAGAAACCATGTCCATAAAAAACCTAACTTTTAATTAATCAAAATAACAATTAGTGTAAATTAATAACATCATTAAGATACATACAAGATAAAATAGTAAAAATATAAGCTTGAAGTATTGCAACAAAAATTTCAAACCCAATTAGTATCACTATAAGAGAGATTGGCAGAAATTTCAAGTAAATCATTAATGAAACGGTAAAACCGGCTATTACTTTTAATAAAACATGTCCCGCCATCATATTAGCGGCAAGTCGCAATGATAAACTAACCGGTCTTGCTAAATATGTAAATAGTTCAATTACTATCATCAACGGTGCTAACCATAAAGGAGTACCGTGCGGTGAAAAAAGAGTTAAAAAACGTAAGCCGTGTTTTACAAAACCGACTATAGTTACCGTTAAAAATACTAAAATTGCCAAGGTAAAAGTAACGATAATATGACTAGTAGCAGTAAAGCTATAAGGTGTCATACCAAGTAAATTACAGAATAAAATAAAAATAAATAAACTAAAAACTAACGGAATAAATTTACGTCCTTTTACTCCTATATTCTGATTTAACATATCAGCTACAAGATTATAAACTATTTCAGCACTCACTTGTAATCTAGAAGGTACTAATTTCCGGTTATAAAAAGCTAAGTAAAAATAAGTTAGAGCTAGGATGCTAGCAAGTAACATATAGATACTCGAATTAGTAAAGCTGACGTCAAAACCGAACATTTTGATGTCTATTAATTTTTTGATATTAAATTGTGCTAAAGGGCTATGAGTCATTTCCTTACTTTTTATTATTTACTTTTTGCCTTATAATGTTAAAGCCGGCAATCATTCCTATTATTGTAAATATAATAAGAAATAAAGGTTTAGAATTAAAAAACTTATCTGTAAATATTCCAATTACGACACCTACCATTGTACCTGAAACTAAATCTACAGCGATAGTGAACGGGCTAATTTCTTGCCGAATTTTAGGATTAGAAAACTTAGGACTTTTTAAGTCTTTAATTCTTGCTTTGATATCTTTTAGTTTTTCCGTATTCATTAGTTTATCTCCGTCATTGCGAGAAGACGCCATAGGCGTCGACGAAGCAATCTCAGGATATTTGACGAGATTGCCGTGCAGTCTACGACTGCTCGCAATGACGATCTAAATTACAAGCTCATTTCATTTTTTGCTTTTTCTTTCTGCTCCTCTAAAGCTTTATCAACTGCTGTGGAAATATTATCTATACTATAATTTCCGGTTTGTACTCCGTTAACAAAGAAAGAAGGGGTGCCTATAAATTTTGGTGCTTTTGCTACAAAATTAGTATTAGCAATTAGTGTTTCAGTAATTTTATCACTATTTAAACATTGCTTATATTCTTCCGGAGAAACACCTCCGAGCTGACCTATATCGGTTAATAATTCTCTGTATTTATTGCTATAAGCCCATTTATCTTGTTGTTTTAATATGATATTATGAAATTGTACAAAGCTATCTATATCGCCCTTGCAGCGGGCTAAGATTGCAGCATCTAAATCTTGCTTAGTAGCAATAAATTCACGAGTCACATATGCAATTTTGTTAGTATCGATATATTTTTTCTTAAGTTCCGGAAAAATTGTTTGATGATAATAAGCACAATGCGGACAGGTAGGAGAAAAATACTCGACTACTATAACATTTGATTTTTTGTTACCGAGAACCATATCATTATTATCAACTTTAAAAGTGACTTTAACAGGTTTTATTTCAGGATTTTTTTGTTCTTGTGAAGCCTGCGTTGATACTTCATCAGTCTGATTATTATCATTAGCAGGAACTATCGATTCAGCCGTATTTTCAGAATTTACGGCTTCCTGATTCGTTTCTTTAGAAGTTTCGTTATTTTGCAGAGTTTCTTGCTCTATTATTTGTTTTTCCTCATGGTTCTTATCTTGTGCTTTTTCTTCTGAACAGCTACTCAAAAATAATAAAAATATTAGTACAATAAAAATACTTCGCATATTTATTCCTTTAACTATTAATATTATCTATAATAAGATTGTATCAATTTTATTTCAATAAAAATATCTACTTTATAATAGAAGCAAAATGTGCTATGCTATAGAAAATAATAGTCTAACATTAAGTTCTTAGACACTAAAACCACTACGGAGGAATTAATAATGGCAAATACAACACAATCCGAACATAAAACCGAACAAAAATCTGAGTTTAAAATAGGGCAGAGAATTGTCTATCCTGCACATGGAGTTGGTGAAATAACAAATATTGAATATCATACTATTGCAGGTACTGAAATTAAAGTATATGTAATTTCCTTTTCGCAGGATAAAATGACATTAAAAGTGCCTGTTAGTAGAGCTGCGGTTGTTGGGCTTAGAGCGGTTGCAAGCAGAAAAGATTTAGATGTCATATATTCAACTCTTCAAGGTAAACCAAAGCAAGGAAATAGAATGTGGAGTAGAAGAGCACAAGAATATGAAGGCAAAATTAACTCAGGTAATATTGTAGCCATAGCCGAAGTATTACGGGACTTACATAAAAATGTTGATAATGATCGTTCTTACAGTGAAAGAACACTCTACGAATCAGCTTTAAATAGACTTGCAGGTGAGCTTGCTATCCTTGAAAACATCCACCCAACCGAAGCAATTAATAAGTTAGTTGAAGTATTGCGTGAAAAATTAGTAGCGTAAGTTTTGACATTATCTAAAGTGTTGTTGCGTGGCTAAGCTTTCTGTTGTCATCCCGCGACTTGATCGCGGGATCCAGCTAAAAATACTAAAATTATTAATACTTTAAGTGGTTTTTTGGATCCCGTGGCTTGACCACGGGATGATGCCGAGTGCGTTTTTCGACCTGTGCAACAATACCTATTTGCAATCCCTACAAAGCCATACTAACTTACCCTACTAACAGATAGTTCATCCTGAATTTCTCAAGGGATGCAGTCACTACATAGTCAACAAATTCTTTTAACAATTTTGGATCTGTTACTTCCTGTCCTTTATCATCACGAGCAGTTAAAAGTTTTGAATTAATTTTTTCAAGAATGCCTTTCTTAATATCATCAATATTATGTGTACCGTCTAACATTTCTAAAATATATTTTTCATGTATAGGTATACCTACCATATCGTTAAGTCTATTAGTGACGCTAAACACGTTAGTTGTATTATTAAAATGTGCTTGTTTTGCTTGATATCTTGCAAATTCACTAGTTTTAGGTTTTTCGGTGATAGTTGCTATAGCATGCGGTTTGGTCTCAAATATTTTGAGATAACCTTGAAAAATGAATTTGATAAAATGTTGCTCTAGTGCAGCTAAGAAATCTTGTAATTGATATTTACCGAGCTTTTTTAAAGCTTCTTTTGCTACTTGTTCTAAGCTTATCGGATTGCTAATATTTTCAGTATATACATATAAAATAGCTTTCATGATCGGTGAAGTGGTTGAAATAAAAGGATCAGGTAAATTTTCGTAATAGAAGCTAACATTTTCCTGTTGGTTAGTTAAATCAACATCTTTTTCTAGAGTTACCGGTCTAATATTAAGGCTAGTAAAAAACTCTTTTAAATTATTAAATTCAATTTTTCTGTTTATAGGCATGTTTTGATGACATAATAATGTCGAGCGGAACTTTCTATTAGTGATAAAATCCATATATTGCTCAGTACGAACAATATCATTAACGGCTTGTAGCTTTTCTGCTGCCTTAGTAGGTAAATTACCGATAAACATTGCAGTAAGCGACGTATCACCTAAGTAATTTAGATGATTTTTTTGAGCTTTTTCTATGAATTGGTGAAAATATGTACCTGTATTAATTTCGCCTAAATATTCATGTAATACATATGAGTCCGTATATGCAGATAATAATTTTGTTTCATCTCGTAAGAAATTAGAATAAGGCGTTGTGGAGCTTTCTAATGAATCATTGATGAACTTTAAAAGTAATCTAGCTTGCTGTAATTTATCGTGGCTAGTATTAAATAGCTCTGAATGGAACATCATCATTTCACGTATTGTTCTCTGCATATTCCAGCCCGGGAGCGTATTATAGCTTACAAAAGCTATGCCGTTCGGATTTAGCAGTTTATTACAGACTTCGAGTATTTTATCTTGTACTTCTTCAGGTACCCATGAATATACGCCGTGACAAACTATGTAATCAAACTTACCGTATGACTCATCAAGGTCTAATATAGATAATGCCTTTAGTTCGGCATTTTTTATTTTTAAATCACTGGTAATTTTTTTACCTAATTCTATTTGTGTTTTGGATAAGTCAACACCTAGAGATTGTGATTTAGGATATGTTTCAGCAAAGTTAAGCAGATTAACACCAACCCCGCAACCGATATCAAGTACTTTAGCAGTTTCAAGAGGCGGAGGGTTTAGTCCAAATAGCTTACCGATAGTTCTTAAATACGGTGGGGATGTATAACTGAAAGTAAATGGAGAGTAAGGTACTTCATCATAGGATATTTTATTAGCTTGTTTTGTCATAGTATTTACATAAATTAAAAATTAATTTTAAGCAGTTTCAAAAGATTAAGCAATATATTTTATATACAAAAACTTTAAATTTAATTTGATGTTTTTATATTTCATGACTATACTCTAAATACTATATAACATATGTTAATGGTCATGTAGTAATTTAAGGTAAATATTAATTATATGCTACTGAGTTTAAAAAGCATTTCTTAAATCTAGTTGATCAAGTTAAAAGTAAACATAATTCTTTCATTATTACAAAAAGAAAATTGCCGATTGCTAAGGTAGTGCCTCTAGAGATTGATACTAAAGAAAATAAAAAAAGTTATTTTGTCTGTTTAAGAGGTACTGTTAAAATTAATGACGATATAATAAATTCTTCTTGTGAATCTGATTGGGAAGTAAATAATGATTGATATTGAAGCTAGCAACCAAGAGGGGCTGATTTTAGATACTCATATATTAATTTGGTATGTAGAAGGAATTAGATTATCTGAAGCACAAATAAATCTAATAGAGAAAATAAGAGAAAAAAATAAGTTATATATCTCTGCTCTATATGGGAAATAGTAATGCTTGAAAATAAAGGTAAAATAGCATTTTCAATTGAGTTAAATGATTGGATTGATAAATTACTATCTATACCGGGCTTAAATTTAATTGACCTGTCGGTTTCAATTTTAATACAAAGCTGCCTTTTACCTCATTATGAACATAAAGACCCGGCAGATAATAGTGGCTACTAGAACTACTAATGCGTGTTTATTTACTTTTGATCAAAAAATTATAGAGTATGCCAATTTAGGTTATTTGAAAATAATACAAGCTAAATGATCATAATTATAACTTAATCAATTGTGTTTTACCTGCAAAATTTTCTATTCCCTCTAGATCGGTAGCGGTAACCCATAGCTGCATGTTTAAGCCGGTAAAAAATTCGATTAAATATTGACGCCTTTTGTCGTCTAGATGCACAAAGATCTCATCTAAAAGTAAAATCGGTGCTATTTTAGTTAGCTTTATAGCATAATTCATTTCAGCAAGTATTATCGCAATTAATATAGCTTTCTGTTCACCTGTAGAACAGAATTTGGCTAAGATATTTTTCTTTTGATGCTTTACTAAAAAGTTGCTTTTATGAACTCCAAAACTAGTGCGACCGAGTAGTTTATCTTTGCTTCTTGTTTGATAAAGTTCTGCAGTAATAAAACTAACAATATTTTCTTCGCCGTCTAATATTTTTTGTTCAACAATGCCGTCAATCGATAAATCGGCCTTTGGAAACTCATTTTCAAGTTCATCTATTGCTTGCTGCATAAATTCTAAGGTTTTTAAGCGATTATTAGCAATATGGTTAGAAATATCGGCCATCTTTTCTTCAATAATTTTAAGCCAATTATCATCTCTTATATCTTCTGCTAGAATTTTATTTCTCTCATGCATGTAATATTCGTATTTACTAACTAGCTCTGCATGCTTTGGATCAAAATTATAAACTATTCTATCAAGAAATTTTCTTCTATCACTGCTACCGCTTGTAAAGATTCCTTCCATTTGCGGAGTCAGCCATACCATGCTAGTGAATTTACTTAACTCATTATTGGCTATTTTACTTTCGTTATACTCGGTTATTCTTCTATTAGAGCTACGTTTAAATTGTGTGGTAAATTCTGCAAGTCCTAGCTTACTTTGCAATAGAGCTTTTACGGTACAATGATCTTCTGAAGTCTTGCATATATCGGCAAGTTTCGCTGATCTCAGCCCTCTTCCTGGATAAAATAGCGATATAGCTTCTAAAATATTAGTTTTACCGCTACCGTTTTCACCTATTAAAATTATTGGGGTATTATCTGTTTTTAGTTCAAGATTTTTAAAATTACGATAATTTTCAAGACTTAAGGAATGTAGGAAGATATTTTTCATTTTATGAAAGAATAATAGTTAAATTATTGATACGTTGTATTTATACCGTCTAGAAATTGCCATAGTAGTTTTGCACCTTTTATTGCTCCTTGATATACTAATTTTTGTTCTTTTGAGCTTAAATTATTAATCAAATTTGCACATTCTTGTGCATGCCATTGATCAACTTTACTATGAACAATGAAAAATTGTAAAGTTCTGTAATCTGAAATTCCATAAAATTTTTGCAACCCTTGAATTTTAGAGTCAGATACTTCAGGAGTCTGATGTTCATAAGCATAAAGTGCTCCAAGACCTATAGAAAAAGATTTCTCCGTTAATTCAAAATAACCTTGAACAAGTTTTTGAGTTGAGTCTAATTTAGGTTCTGAAGTGAGCTGGTTTCTTAAACATCCAAGTCCTTCAGCAAAACGTTTCCATAGTTCCGGGTGATTTTCTTCACCTTGTTCTTCTTCTATAAGATTACCAAGTAATATTTGCCTAGCTTGTATATCGCTACATTTGGAATGTATTGCACTTATATAACGCGGGAAAGCTGTAACGTGATGATAATATTCTTTTGCGTAAATTTGTAAAGTAGAATGAGTAAGTTTTCCCATATTCCATAATTGATAAAATGGATGATTTAAAAGATTATATCGTTCAAGATCTATATTAAGCTGTTCTAAAAATTTCATCTTACCTCCTTTTAGTAAATTTATAAATCTGATAATTATTTGTTTTATCTATTATTACAGAATGCCATTCTGCTAAAAGATTAAGAGGAAAAAAAGTATCTCCATTATAATTTTTATTTATTTTTGTAAGTAAAAATTCATCAATAAGATTTTGCTCTAGGAAAAGAGTCGCTATTTCTGTCCCCCCAACCATAAAAATTTTCTTATCAGTAAAAGGTTTTATTATCTGCCAAAAATCATCTAAAGATTTAATAAAAAATATAATAGACATCTTTCCAAACTTCGCTTCTAGAGTTAATTTAGACGTCAATCCGGTACTCGCATCTGTGCGATTGTCTATATACGCTGCGGTGCTGCGTTCCGTGTATCCTTTAAATTCCTCTCTATAAGTTGGTTTGGAAAGATGTCTATTATTATAAGATTGTAATGGTGTATTTCTTGAAAAAACAATACAAATACAATTTTTTAAAATCTTTGCAGGTATAGAGTCAAAGGTTTTTCGTCCCATGACTATAATATTATTTTTTACCGTCTGATAAAAATATTCAAACTCCTTAGAATAAGACCAAGGTATCTGACCTTTATTACCTATCACCCCTTGTGGGTCACATGCCATTATACCGATGATTTTTCTATTTTTCATAAGATGAATATTTAATCATATGGTCTGCTACAAAAAATCTTTGATGCTCTATAACATTATGCACTCGTAAATAATCAGCTCCATGTTCTGTTAAATATTTTGATATTGCTATTGTTTCTAAATCTCTTCCCGATGCTTTGGAATTATAAAAAGCAGAAATATAAGATTTTCGTGAGTGTCCTACCAATATCTCACACCCTAGATTTTTAAATTCTTTAATATGTTGTAATATATATAAATTTTGATAAATGGATTTTCCAAAACCAATTCCAGTATCAAGAATGATATTTTTTCTATCAAATCCACATTTTTCTAATTTTGTTATTTCTTGTTCTGCCCATATATTTAAGCTAGCAAGCGGAGATTTATCGAAATCAAGACATTTTTGTTTTTGCGGTGGAACGGTTAATGAGTGCATAGTAATAATTTTACAATTATAATCGGCAATTAATCGTAATGTATAGTCATCTAGATTATTTTTAACCAAGTTGATACAGGAAATAGGATATTTTTTTAAAACACGTTTAATTACTTCAGGAGTGAAACTATCAATACTGACTATAACTTCTTTTTCCTTTATAACTTTCCTAAGCTCTTCAAGAACATTCTCAAGTCTTGCATATTCTTCATCTTCATTAATAATTAAAGCAGAAGGACGTGTTGATTGTGATCCAAACTCAATTATTGTAGCCCCTTCATTTATCAAGCGTACAAAATTTCTAACGGCATCTTCTTTATGAAAACTCAATCCTCCATCAGAAAAAGAATCAGGAGTAATGTTTAAAATACCGACAAATTGAGGATTTAAAACAAGAGAGCGTATAACTCCTTGATTTTCAATTAAATGTGCTATTTCTGCAAAGGTTTTATTGTTGTAAAAATTATTAGTCGGACATGAATAACGACATTCCAAGCTTAAACCTGCAATTAGATGAATAAGAAACGGTCTGTTTAATAATTCAGGATGCGGTATTTTAAAATCAGGCAAATCTATATGGCAATTATTCCAAAGTAGGATATCTAAGTCAATAACTCTTGGAGACCATTTATCGTAAGAGCTTGCTCGACCTAGTTGTTTTTCAATCTTTTTAAGCTCAATTAGAAGTTTACTAGGCGTTAAAGTACTTTTGCCCTGCACCACCATATTTAAATATGATTTATTCCAAGCTTTATCCGCATTAGGTGGTAGAATAACTTGTGTTTCAAAAATAATAGATTGCTTAAGCAATATAAAATCACAGCTTTTTAGTAAATTTAGAGCTTTTTTAATATTTAAAAGTCTATTACCTAAATTACTGCCTATAGAAATATAAATCATAGTGTCTCCTTTCCTGAATAAGAAAAAGAAACTCCGCCATGCACTCCTGAAACTGGTGATTTTAATTTAGTAACGGTTACGTTTAGAAAAATCTTTTCTAATTTAGATTCTATAAAATTTTGATAAATAATATCATATATTTGTGCGGCTAAATGCTCGATAAGATTAAAGTGATTCTCTTGAGAAAGTTTTTGTACTAGCCGTACGATTTCTGCATAACAAACAGTATCGTTTATATTATCCGTTACAGTAGCAAGGGGAGGAGTTGAGAGAAAGAGTTTTATGTTAATTTTTACAGGTTGAGCGTGGTGTTTTTCTTGAGTACTGCAGCCAAGATGTACCCAAGTTATTAGTTCTGAAATATTAAGTTTACATGAATAATTTAAGTTGAAAGCTTTATACCTATCATAATATTAATGTTAGTCTAGTATAAGCTCTTTATAAAAAGATACAATAGTTAAATTGATATACCGCCACTTTTTTTAAAGCCGGCATGAGCTTTTTCAAGTTTTTTAATAAGTTTAGGTGAATATGATTTAATGTCTTTTTCCTTGCCGCCTTCATATTTTTTAGCGAGTTTCATTCCCCCTCTGATCATATTATAGGCGAAGTTCATTAGCTTTGTTTCGCCTGCTATTCTTTTTGGGTTCATAAACATATAAATTTGGTAAACGGCAAAGCTTTTTAATAAAAGTTTTAAGTCTATTCTAGCTTGTTTGGTTAAACCTTGTAATTTGTCTTTTGGGTTTGCAAGGTTTTTATTAGCATCTCTAACTATTTTAGAATGCTGATGCATTAAATAATTACTGACTTCGGCAACATTCTTGTTAATGAGCTTCTCATCCATTTTAAGCATTTTAAGCTTTAAGTTTTTAGTTTTACCTAAATACTTACGGATTAATAAGATAATTCGGCTTTGCAGTTGAGTTAAATCCATAGTTTGCTCGTTTAAGATAGCAAGTATTCGCTCTATCTCATACTCAAATTCTTCATTTTGGCTTAATTCTTCAAAAATTTCCTCTACCTCTTTACTCTCAAGTACAAGATCGTCACTAATACCCATTAATGCATCTTTTATTTGATCGGCGATTTTTTTGGTATCTTCGGAAAATTGATTATTTGTCATAATCTAATTCATCGTTAAATATAGCTATTTTTATACTAGCACTACATTTCTGCTTGTCTATAAAAATTGTATTAAGAGATATTAAATTTTTCTCATTGAGTATACTCTGAGGAATTATGTACAAGTTACGACTTAATCTGACAGAGTTGAGTAATCAGGCAGCTTGATGGGCAATCATCAAATTGTCTGATATTCTCTCTATATTACCAATATTTTTATCTATATTACCAATATTACCAATATTTTTATCTTTAGCAATATAAAGTGAATCTGTAAAAGATTGCATTGGTGTTTTACCAAAGCAATGTTTACCGGAATGAGGTCTTGCATTATTGTAACTCACAAGCCAGTTATCTATATCTGTTTGCAATTCATCAAGTGAATTATAAAATTTTTTGCGGAATAGAATGTGATAGCACTCTTCCTGCATAGTTTTATGGAAACGCTCACAGATACCGTTGGTTTGAGGACTATATGCTTTAGTTTTGGAATGATCGATATTCTCAATGCCAAGATATAGTTGGTAAGCATGGTTTTCTGGTTTTCCACAATATTCCGTACCTCTATCAGTTAATATTCTAAGCAGAGGGATATCATGGTTTGCAAAGAATGGAATAACCTTATCATTTAAGTGGTCTGCAGCTGTAATAGCCGTCTTTTCGGTATAGAGTTTACAAATAGCTACTCCTCAATAGGTATCGACAAAAGTTTGCTGATAAATACGGCCTATGCCTTTAATATTACCAACATAGTAAGTATCTTGTGAACCAAGGTAGCCAGGGTGCATAGTTTCTATTTCACCACTAGCTTCACGTTGGTTTTTAACTTTTTCAAGAACAGCAAGTTGATTATCACTTAAAACAATACCATCATTTGCTACTTTAGTCTCTAGAGCTTTTAGACGTTTTTTGAAACTTTCTAAATCATGACGTAACCACACAGATCTAACTCCGCCACCAGAAATGATTATCCCACTCTTGCGTAATTCATTAGCAGCACGTTCCTGACCAAATGCTGGAAATTCAACAGCTATATTAACTACAGCATCCTCTATATTTGCGGGCACACGATTCTTAATGCAAGCTTTACGTCTAGTCATCTCATATAGAGCTTCCCCCTCCCCACCTTGATCATGGAGCTCTTTGTAACGATAAAATGTATCCCTGCTATAACCCATTGCTTTGCAAGCTTGTGATACATTCCCTAATTGTTCAGCGAGTTTTAATAAACCGATTCTTGGCTTTATGATTTTTTCTTGATATGTTGTCATCTGACAGTCTCCTTTTTAGTAGGTTGTTAAAACTTGCCAGGTACTATCTTATCTTTTTTCTTCGTATCCAACAATCCTTAACTGTCAGATCAATTCTTTACTTTTACATATAAGCACTGCGATCCTCGCCTTGTGGATTCCTTGCTCTTTTTGAAGTTGATCTTCGTATACCTACTCTTCATTCGGAGTATATGCCATGTTATTACTACGAAAGCAGGAATAACATAAGAGCTACGAATATATTTAAGCTTTTGCTGCCTTAGTTTTAGCAATAGGGATATGTCTCTCTTTAATTCTAGCCGACTTACCGCTTCTATTTCTTAAATAATAAAGTTTAGCACGACGAACTACCCCGTATTTTACTACATCAATAGAGTGTACTATCGGCGAGTAAGTCATAAAACGTCTTTCGACACCTTCACCGTGGCTAATTTTACGTACTAAGAAAGATGAAGTAATACCACGATTTCTTTTAGCAATAACTACACCTTCATAAGCTTGGAATCTTTCTGTTAGTTTTTCCTTACCGTCTTTCTCAATCGATCTATCAATAATTTTAACAGTTACTTTAACTGTATCGCCGGCTTCAAAATCAGGAATTTTTTTATTTGCAGTAAGCTTTGAAATATTTTCCTGTTCAAAGCGGTCAATAATATTCATTTTTTTAACTCCTTAACTCTATAAATCTTTAAGTAACTCCGGACGGCGTAATTTAGTAATCATATGTGATTGCTCTTTTTTCCATTCATTAATTAGCCTGTGGTTACCGGATAACAAAACACTCGGTACAGCTCGATCACACCAAATTTCAGGTCTTGTATATAGACCGCATTCAAGCCCACCCTTAAATTCCCCGTCTTCTTCAAAAGACTCGGAAGATAAGGTATTTTGATTCATTAAAACACCTGGCAGTAGTCTAATTAAGCAATCGAGAATGGTAAGGGTAGGTATTTCTCCGCCGGATAAAATGTAGTCGCCTACACTAATTTCTTTAACATTATACTCTTCAATTACACGTTCGTCAATCCCTTCGTAACGTCCACATAAGAATATGAAGTTTTTATTTTTTAACATCTCTTTAGCAAAGCTTTGGGTAAAGACTCTACCGCGAGGTGAAGGATAGTAAATTTCAGCATTAGGATTTAAAGATAAAGCATAATCTATGCTACTGCCTAGAACATCAGAACGCATTATAAGCCCGTCACCACCGCCGTAAGCCTCATCATCAATTTTTTTATGCTTAGTTAAACCGAAATCCCGAATATTAATAACATTATATGACCAAATATTTTTATGCAGTGCTTGCCCTGCTAAAGAATGTCCTAGAGTCCCAGGAAACATTTCAGGAAAAACTGTTAAAATTGTAGCGTGAAGTATAGACATACGCTTAAAATAGTAGCCAGTATCAATTAATGCAATAAAATTATAATTTAATTTTTACCCCACCCACCTGTCCTATAATCTTCTTTTCTTTGTTTTTTAGCAGCAGCTGTTGCACCACTCCTAAATGCTTCAGCTTTTTGTTGATTCGTTTTATGAGCTTGATCACTTTGAAATTTCTGAAATTCTGCTTTCTTAGTAGCTTCTATATAACGACTTTTTATTTTCTCTAAGCGTCTCATAGCATCTTTATCTAAACTAATACCTGCTTCTTTTGCTTGCTGCTCTATTTTTAATGCTGCCTTATAACCTGCTGCTGCGTTTTTAGCTATAACTTGCTTCTGCATAAATTCACTCTAGAATCTTTCTTCATTGCATCATTATATGGATTTATCTTATTGTTTTTAATATCCTTTATTTGTTTTTCTGCTTTCTTTTTATCAAAATCTTCCGGCATAACTTCCCTCAAAATTTAAGTTAAAAATATATCTATAGTTGCATATATTTTTTTTCAAAAAAAGTTAATAAAGAAAAATAGAGGTAGAAGTAATTAAAAATTAACCAATTTGTGTTATAAAAACTTCATCACTTCCTCAGCAATGATTAGCTCTTCGTTTGTCGGCACAGCGAAAACTTTAACCTTACTGCTTTCAGCGCTTATTATATACTCGTTTTTTTGGTTTTTTGTATCATCTATTTTAATGCCTAGCCATAAAAGTTTTTCAGTAATCATTTCACGTATGTACAGCGGAATTCTGTCCGACACCGGCAGTAAAAATTAGACAATCAAGCCCCTCAAGGGCAGCAGTTAACTTACCTATTTCAAGTACAATGCGATACACGAATAAATCTATAGCAAATTTAGCATCAGGTGAGTTACTGGCAAGCAAAGTACGCATATCAGAGCTTTCACCGGACATACCGAGTAACCCCGATTTCTTATATAATAACTCGGTGATTTCTTTCGTAGTCATTTTCTCATGATCGATAAGATATAACACTACTCCGGGATCAAGGTTACCTGTCCTTGTACCCATCATAACACCGTCAAGTACGCTAAAGCCCATGGAACTTGTTAGACTAAGACCATTTTTAATAGCACATAGACTACTACCGCTTCCTAAGTGATCTATAATAGTCTTTGTAGGTAAATCTTCCTTTGTCATTTCTTTAAAATAGCTGCTAACATATTTATATGATAACCCATGAAAACCGTAACGAATTATCCCTTTATCATAATATTTTTTCGGTAAACCGAAAGCTTTTGTAATGGGAGGATTGGTAAAATAAAACGACGTATCAAAACATGCTATATGCGAGATTTCTTTATATTTTTGAAGAAATAAATCCAGTACCTGCAAATTATAAGGTTGATGCAAGGGGCTTAGAGGTATTAATGCTCTTAAATCTTCGCTAACTTTTTCATTAACAATAACCGGTTTATTAAAATTTTCCCCGCCAGAACAATACGGTGACCGGTTGTAATTAAATTGAGATTCTCTTGTTTTTTCCACCAATCTTCAAAAAGATCAATCATCATTTCAATAGCATCATCTTTAATGTCGATAGCAGGTTCCTGTTTTTTATTTATATGAAATAATATTTTATTATCATTTTTTTCTAAAAAAATATTATAAATTTTATCTTTAACTTTTTTATTCTGAATTTCAAAAATAGAAATTTTTAAACTAGATGAGCCGGCATTAGCTATTAAAATAACATCTTTCATATTATTTACCTGCTTGGATATGTAGCTTCGCCTTAGCGTGATTATAAATAAATGAAGCAAGTACACAAGAAATAACACGCATATCCATAGGATCGGCTCTGCTATTTGAAGAATTAATTATCTAATAATCATGATAAAACAGCTAAAGAATTAAGTATTATACTAGGTAATAGATTACAAAGAACTAGAATAAATTACTATAGAAAACTACTAGGCTACACTTATAAAAAAAAGTCATCTTCATCCCAAAAGGGATATTGGTTTAAGGAATGAATTTATAGAAAAGATACAGCAAATTTCTAAAGAAACTCTAGTATTCATTGATGAGTCAGGAATAGAAGATAATGTTTGTAGAGAATATGGATGGAGTATAAAAGGTACTAGATGTTATGGAAACAAAGTGTATCAACATAAATCCAGGATCAGTATGATAGCGGGGCTTCGTAATAATCAAATTATAGCGCCAGTAATATTTGAAGGAAATTGTAATAAAGAAATATTTACAACCTATGTAGAGACTATATTAACTAAAGAATTACATCCTGGACAAACAGTAATTATGGATAATATCAACTTCCATAAGAATAATATAATAAGAGAATTAATCGAGTCGGTTGGGTGCAGAATTTTATTCTTACCTACATATAGCCCAGACTTAAATCCTATAGAACATTATTGGTTTAAGATTAAGAACGAAATAAGAAAAGTTACGGGGCAATTCAAAGATATCAGTATGGCTGTAGAACACGTACTAAAGTTTATTTAACTGTACCTATTTCCTATGGTCTAGCTATACTACTAATATATCGGCATTTCCTGAAACCGAAGAACTAAATACCTTTTGCTTCTGCAGCAAATAAAGATATAGCATTATCAAACGCAAGCAGTCCGTCAACTATAGCATTCGTAATTTGCCCTCTATCTGCCATTTTCGATAAAGCAGCATCAAGGGTTGTAGGGATTGCAGAAGTTACCGTCTCAACTGCCGATAATACCGCAACTCTAACCTGCTTATCTTCTTTGATCATATGCATTAAATCAATAGCATTCTGCACTATATCACGCTTATCTTCTAGAGTAGGACGAATATTAATAGCAGCATCGGTAATAATGAACGGTTTTGGAAAGGTAGCAACAGCCATTAAGAAAGCATGGCTTATACGGCGTTCGGTACGTAACTGCAAAATGTGTGGAATCTGCATAATAAATTCCCGTTCTTTTCCCACTTAAGTAATGTAACATCACAATCAATGGCAGAAATAATGAAGGAATAAGCTGAACAAATCTCTCATAACAAGGTGGATTCCTGAACAAATTACCATTAATAATAAAGTTTTGGTAATAAGCTTTTAAATGTTTATATGCACTAAAATGGTAAAAATCATTATTGAGAGTTCTTCACTTAAGGAAAGCTTACCTTCTCTAAATCTTTGCTTATTACTTTTCAGCAATTGATGTTTTACCCATTTCTCATAAATTTTACAAAATTTATCTACTATACAAAATATTGTAGTATATTTACACATGTTATTAAACCTTTATTTTGCTCCTTCAGTGCCCTATTTATATAAGGTTTAATAACTCTTGTAACCTTCCTTCCTCTCTATTCCTTATCCATAATCGGGGTTACTTTACTATCATTAAGCGGTGATTTACTTGATTCAATGCTAGATAGTTTTGATCCCGAAACAGGTAAGCCTATAAGATATAAAAAAATACTAGATTGGTCATGCATAAAATATGATCCTAAAGATGATACATTAGGTGAGAAAGCAATAGATAAAGTGCTTGATTTTATACCTGGAGTAATACGATTAAAGATTTTGCAAGTAAATTAATACATAGAGGTATCACGGCAACAACATTAGGGAGTTTTTTAGAGGTAATTGATCAATTCATAAGTAGTAATATTACCGCTGAACAGTTTTTAGAGGTTTATAAGCATTTAGAAAACGATCATGCCCAAGGATACCAGCCAAGAAAAGATGTAACATTTGCTAAAGATCAATTTGAACTTTCTTACAAAGGTCATTACCGCTCACAAGAAGTAAATTTGTCTACTGATATAATAAACACGAATAATAAGGGAAGTAGTGATTGGTATCTAGCCCAGTTGAGTAAATTAAGCAATAGATAGAAAAGAAATACCGAATTTAATAAAGCAGCAGTTAAAAGTAATAAAAGAGCAATATACAATAAAGCTTCAAAACAGCAAATATTATATATTTACAAACTTACCTAAAGTTAAAGTAGATGACTTAAGAGAGCAAATTTTAAGGTTAATTGAAGTTAGCCCTGAAGCAAAGGAAGTATTAGAATTTAGTAACAATTATATTTTTATTAAAAATGATAAAAATATAATTAGCAACTTACCGCCTTTATCGGACCATAATCTTATTACTTGTGAAAAAATATTGCAAAAAATAGAAAAAGCTTTAAGCAAAAATTCATTTGTAGCAATCAGTGCTTACGCCGGAACAGGTAAAAGTACAATATAGAATATGGTCGTAAACAAAGAGATGAAGCAAAGAAAATAGTATGTTTTATTAATGCAGATTCCTCAAGCAAAATTAACGGAGCATATAGACAACTTGCTGAGGAGCTTATACAATAGGCGAAAGAGAAGAGCATATAATAAGATTAGTCCATGAGAGGGTTGCTAGTTTAAATTCAAATACATTATTTGTTTTTGATAACGTAGAAGCATATAAAGACATTGAGCCTTATATTAACGGTATAATGAATATGCCTAAGATAAGACGCAAGTTATAATTACTACTAGAAACAATAATTTAAGTGAGGATATAACAAATATTAAATTAAAGCCTTTTAATATAAGAACAGCAATAACATAAGGAAATAGGTTAAGTACAATTTAATAAAAGAACTTGGCAGTAATGATGCTGTATTCCCTTATAAGTTATCTAACGCAGTAACATATTTAAAGGAAAACAAATTATTTAAAGTAAATGATTGTGTTAATTATTTTAAAAATAGCAATGATGATTACATAGAAAGCGTTATATTATTAAAGTTATCAGAAGTATCATTGGCAGCTTGGCAGATACTACAATATTCGGCACATTTAGATCCTGATTTTATCGGCATAGAGATTTTCAAAGAATTATTTTTAATAGATGAAGAAAAGCTACAAGAACCTATAAAAAGGTTAGAAGCATTATCGATAATGAATCTAACATACCAAAATGGACAAGCCGGCTTACAATTACATAGATTAATGCAGTCTACAGTAAAAAGATATGTAGATAAAAGGAACATGCAATAGACAAACAAAAAATTTATACAAAGTCTAGCTGAAGCTTTAGACAGTTTATTTCCTTATTTAACAGCTGTTCCAAACAAAGACTGGGAAATTTCTAAATTATTTTATCCTTATGTAGTAAAAATATTAAACAATAATATTGAAATTGATAAATTTAGAAAGGTAAATTTATATAAAAAGTTAGGATATTATAATGAGAGCGTGTTATATAAACTTAAGGACTCATTAAAATATCACAAAGAAGCATTAAAAATATTTCAAGAATTATATCAAAGCAATCACCCTGATATTGCTGCCTCTCTTAATAATGTCGGTTTAGCTTACCGAACTTAGGTTTAAGTTACGACTTAATCTGACAGAGTTGAGTAATCAAGCAGCTTGATGGGCAATCATCAAATTGTCTGATATTCTCTCTATATTACCAATATTACCAATATTTTTATCTTTAGCAATATAAAGTGAATCTGTAAAAGATTGCATTGGTGTTTTACCAAAGCAATGTTTACCGGAATGAGGTCTTGCATTATTGTAACTCACAAGCCAGTTATCTATATCTGTTTGCAATTCATCAAGTGAATTATAAAATTTTTTGCGGAATAGAATGTGATAGCACTCTTCCTGCATAGTTTTATGGAAACGCTCACAGATACCGTTGGTTTGAGGACTATATGCTTTAGTTTTGGAATGATCGATATTCTCAATGCCAAGATATAGTTGGTAAGCATGGTTTTCTGGTTTTCCACAATATTCCGTACCTCTATCAGTTAATATTCTAAGCAGAGGGATATCATGGTTTGCAAAGAATGGAATAACCTTATCATTTAAGTGGTCTGCAGCTGTAATAGCCGTCTTTTCGGTATAGAGTTTACAAATAGCTACTCCTCAATAGGTATCGACAAAAGTTTGCTGATAAATACGGCCTATGCCTTTAATATTACCAACATAGTAAGTATCTTGTGAACCAAGGTAGCCAGGGTGCATAGTTTCTATTTCACCACTAGCTTCACGTTGGTTTTTAACTTTTTCAAGAACAGCAAGTTGATTATCACTTAAAACAATACCATCATTTGCTACTTTAGTCTCTAGAGCTTTTAGACGTTTTTTGAAACTTTCTAAATCATGACGTAACCACACAGATCTAACTCCGCCACCAGAAATGATTATCCCACTTTTGCGTAATTCATTAGCAGCACGTTCCTGACCAAATGCTGGAAATTCAACAGCTATATTAACTACAGCATCCTCTATATTTGCGGGCACACGATTCTTAATGCAAGCTTTACGTCTAGTCATCTCATATAGAGCTTCCCCCTCCCCACCTTGATCATGGAGCTCTTTGTAACGATAAAATGTATCCCTGCTATAACCCATTGCTTTGCAAGCTTGTGATACATTCCCTAATTGTTCAGCGAGTTTTAATAAACCGATTCTTGGCTTTATGATTTTTTCTTGATATGTTGTCATCTGACAGTCTCCTTTTTAGTAGGTTGTTAAAACTTGCCAGGTACTATCTTATCTTTTTTCTTCGTACCCAACAATCCTTAACTGTCAGATCAATTCTTTACTTTTACAATCTTGTGAATTTGTTATAATGCTACACAAACGTTTGTTTTCGTCTAATACTTCTAGATTTACTTCGATTAAAGGCGGGGATAGTAGGTGCTTAATAATTTCATACCATTCTATTAAAATTAAATTACCGTTTAATGCTTCTTCAAATCCAAGTTCATAAATTTCTTCAGGTGATTTTAGACGATAAAGATCATAATGATAAATATAGTCAATTGATCCACGTTTACTGCTTCGTTGCTCGTCGTCTCGCCTATTAGTATATAGGCTTCGCTCCTCACGCCTTTCATCAAACGAGTCTGAATTGACTATGGTGAAATTAGGAACTTGATATGTTTGCAGTAAGTTAAAAGTCGGGCTTATAATGCTTGTATTTTCACCGCAAAAATATTTAATAATTTCACGACAAAAAAATGTTTTACCTGCTCCAAGGTCACCGTTAAATAAAACTATATCATTTGGTTTTAAGCTTTGTGCTAAAAGCTTTGCAAGTTTTTTTGTCTCTTCTTTGCTATTTAGTGTATGCATTTTTTAACTTGATCAATCATTTGTAAATATTGGTTCTGAAAAGTGCTTGAATTAATATTCTGAACATTCCAGTTTTCGCTATTTAATATTATTATTTTAGCGTTTAATTTATCGTATAATCGTGAATTTTGTTCGTTACTTAAAATAAGACATTTGTTATTAGACTCTTTAATTAAATCTTCTAGCTTGCTTATATATCGGAGGCTTTTTTGACTTTCGCTATATAATTTTGCAGTTTTAATATTAGTCTTAATAAGAAAATACTCGCTACTGTCACTTAATAAAATTACGTCTTTTATCGTTGCAAGCTCGTTATTTTTAATTTCTTGTAGTTTGTTTAATTCTTTAAGTGCTGCAAAAAGGTTATTATTAATATCTTCTTGTAGCTCAGGAAAATTTTCGCTAAATATTCGTGCAAATTCTTGTAGTAAAATCGCGGCATTATTAAGATCAAGCCAAATATGCCAATTATCTTTTATAGTGGTTAAAGATTTAATATCACTGATTTTGATAATGTTTTTGCTATGATTATCAATTAATTTCTCGGCAAAACCGTCAAATTGTTCATTAATATAAATTGCTATATCGGCATTTTTAACTTTTACTAAATCACTAGGTTTTAAATTATAATGATGCGGGCAGTCACTACTAATAGCTAAGCTCTCAATATCCGCTTTATCTTTAACAAGCATCGAAACAATACTACTAATTGGCGTAATACTTACAACTATCTTAGGCTTAGCATAGCTAGTAAGGCTGAAGAATAGTAGATATAGTATGATTAAAATTTTAACTTTTATGTCATTGCGAGGAGGCATTGTTGCGTGGACCGGTAAAACCCACTGTGTCACCCCGTGGCTTGACCACGGGGTCCAGTTAAAAATACTAAAATTATTAGTATTTTTTATTGTTTTTATGGACCCCGTGGTCAAGCCACGGGGTGACACAGTGGGTTTTACCGGTCCACGCAACAATGCCTCCTCGCAATGACGGTTTGACATACTAGCTCTCATAATTTCTCCAACAACTCCAATTTACTAGGTTTGAAATCCTGCTCTATCCAAAAATTTTTTAGATATTCTAGTTTTGCTCCTATCTCTTTTTTTTCTATATTCATATTTAACAAATCATTACCGTTTACTTGGAATTTAGGACGTAATAACGCATCATATTTAAGGATAAATTCTTTTGCTTGTGAATGATTTAATTTACCGATTATGCTAGCTGCTAATAAATATTCCTTATAATTCTTTTTTTCAAACCAAATTTTCTTTATGTTAAATTTAGCTTCATTCAGAAAGTTTGTTATTGATAATATTTGCATTGCTTCATGTCTTGAGAATTTCCAATCTAGAAAGACCTTTAAATTTAAATCTTTTTGACAATATAATAAGAGTGCATATCGAGTAGCTAATTCTAATTTAAAATCATTTGCCTGCTCAAAAAATTTTATTTCATAATTTTGGATAGAGAATATTAGTTCTAATATTCCTATTTCAAACATAGCTTTTAAAATTTGTGCTGCTCTTTTTGAAACAATAATTTTATCCATTTCGCTTTTTATTCGTTCTCGTGATAAAGTTTTTAAGCCGTCTTTTAAAGTTTTACATGCTTTAAAGCTGCCATTATCAAGCTGATTCGCATAATAGCTAGAAAACCGAAAAAAGCGTAGAATTCGCAAATAATCTTCTTTAATTCTATCTAGAGCTTCCCCTATAAATACAACCTTTTCCTGCTGCAAATCCTTAAACCCTTCAAAATAATCATATATCTCGTTCTTAAAGGGACAATAGCTTAAAGCATTAATAGTAAAATCTCGTCTTGCGGCATCTTCAGCAAAATCGTTGGTGAATACTACTTTGGCATGTCTACCGTTACATTCGATATCTTTTCTAAGAGTCGTGATCTCAAATTTTTCATTATTTAAAATAGCTGTAATCGTGCCAAATTTTAAACCGGTCGGAATAGTTTTTATTTTAGCTCCAGATAAAATATTTGTTACTTCACTAGGTATCAAATTAGTAGCTATATCTATATCATAGCTATCTTTCTCAAGTAGATCTCTTGGATATCTTGCTTCTAAAGGTAATTTGTACGTCGATCCAGTACTCGAATCCTCACGTACTTCTATGTACGCTGCGGTTCTGCGTTCCGTGTCTCCTTCAAATTCCTCTTTATTAGCTTCGTTATGCAAGAGATCTAGTAACGCATCACGTACGCAGCCGCCTATAAGTCTTGCTTGTCCTTTTTCATTTAAGAGACTCAAGATTTTTCTGTATCCTTTTGAGGGGATTTTTAATGTTTTATGTATAACTTGCATTACTTGGTTTTACCTATACTATCGGATAGTTTTTAAAAAGACTTTGATGTCATCCTAGCTAAAAGCTGGACCTTGTTGTATGGCTCGTTTATTTCATTCCCGCGGAAGCGGAAATCCAGAAAAAAGTAAAACAATTTCTATATTTCATATTTATCCCTTATTGACTACTGGATTCCCGCTTTCGCGGGAATGACATAGAACAAAAACAGTCCGGTACTAAGATTTTACCGTACATTCCTTTTTATTGCAAAAGATAAGTATAACAGGGCTTTTTTTTTAAAAATCTTTATTAATCGTTATTAAGCTCCCGCGGCATTTAGATTTATAATTGAGATTAATATGAATTTCGGCTTTCTCACAATGATTATTTTTGTTAATGACAATTTTCTGTCCGTGATTAGTTATGAAAATATTATCCTCTAAGGGTAACACCGCACTATCTTTCTGTCCAAACCAATTAGTCCAGTAAGTAAACTGTAAAAATACATTAGAATTTCTAGTAAAAGTTAATATTAGGCAAACACAAAAAATGAAAAAAATTGTTGTAAATGAAAGCTCAAAATCAAGCGAAAAATAAACAATAATACCGTAAATAAAACTAATAAAATACCAAATATTTAAATTATTATACTCTGCTTCCAAAGTTTTTTAAAATATTGTAGTATTTTCTATCAAAAGTTAAAAATACATTATACGTCATATCTGTTATATTTTCAATAATTAGAACAAAATTCTCCTGTAATTATAGTTAAGATAAATTATATTGCTTTTTATTAACTTATTCATTACAATGCCTAACGTTTATGTATATAAAATTTTAATTTAAATTGAGATATTTGTAATGAATAAGTTAACAGAACAAAATTTACTAAAAAAATCAAGATTTTTAAAATATTCTCTGCTTGCCTCTATTTCAGTAGGAGCAATAATCGCAATACCTTTTGAGAGTATGGCGATGAGTAAAGAAGCATTTCGTATCGACCTCGGTAATAAATTGTTGAATAACTTGTCACAATTAAACGGAAACAAAGATACGACAAATACCCCGCAGCAGATAGGAACAGTAATTGTACCGGAACCGAACACATATTCTCCATCTGAAATAAGAGAAATGGAAATATCTAACAAACCTAAGGCATCTAATCCATTAAAAGATGTTCCTGTAGAGGATCATTATAAACAGATAGCACGTAGTAAGTCTGATGTCGGAAAAGCAAGAAAAGTACGACCACCTAATAGAAACAAAACATTTGTAGACAGTGAAAAAACAGAACGAAGTCAAAATACTTATACTCCTGAACTGACAAAGCAAACGCCTCAAAAACCAGAGATTATAATAACAGCATCTTCGCCTACTGTTAGTCCAGCTTCAAATAGCTTTGTCACTGCACCTAATACGCCAAGTACTACGCTGACATCACCGGAACATTATACTACGGTACCTAGTACTCCATCAACACCGGCGACTCCGTATCAGACTACTCCAGATTCTAAACCAAATGATAGTGTAGGAGTTAATACACCACCAAGTACAAGCTCAAAGGTAGTACAAAAACTATCGTTTAGTAGCGAGCCGCAACAGATAGTACAACTTAGTAAACCAACGGTTTATCCGAGACCGATAACACCTGTACCGTTGCCTATAAAAAAAAGCAGTACTGAAATTGCAGCAGGAATGGTAAGTAATATATCACGAGTTAATGAGACGATAGGAATCAAGTTAGCTGAAGTAACACAGGCTATTAAAGATACCAAAGGTAAAAAAAATAAAAAACCATTGCAGAAGTTGCATACGAAGCTAACTTCATCACAAAAAACAGCAAAAAAACTAAAGTCAAAAGCTGGAAGGATAGGACAAAAAATAATAGCATTAGATGAAGCAAATACGAGTCTAAGCGATTGGAACAAAAAGGAAGGAGGAATAAAAAATAAACGTGAATCTGATAAAGATATGATAAAAGTAGGAAAAAATAATAAAGAAATAGAAAAACTTAAAAAAGAGTTAGTAAGTAGAAACAGTGAAGCAGATACGTTATTTCAGAGAATAGAAAAAATAGATATTCCAGTAAATAAAGTTTCGATAAAATCGCAGGGAACAGTTCCGGTTACAACGGCGTCAACCAAAGTTAGCGCGTTTCAAGCACAGCAAGCAAGAATTAATGAGGCTCAGCAAGATGTATTAGGACAAAATCAACAACATATTGCTGCAGGAAAAACAAAAAAGCAGCGGCAAGCAGAGGATAAGCAAAGAACAGAAAGAGAAAAGAAAAGAAAAGAAGAAAATCATCAAAAAGAAAAAGCAAGAGATATAGTAGAAATCAGGGAAGATATTGCAAAAAAAATGCAGTCAATGCAGTCAACAATGAGTGGTTATAGTGAAATACTGCCGAAAAAGTTGGAAGAATTGGAAACAAGAGTAGGAAATATAAAAGATAAAAAGAAAAAACAAGAAGCACAAAAGCAGTTATCAGAAATAAAGAAACAAGAAAAAGCTATAAAAACGGCAGCAGATAAAGCTAAAGAAGTAGCTGCTAGTGCGAAAAAAGAAACAAGTAGAACGGCATTACGAGCTATGCAAGATAAAATGAATGGTTATTCTGAACAATTAAATAAGATAGAGGAAAATCTAAAGTTATTAACTCCTGTTGTTTATAATAGTTCTACCGGTTCTACTTATAAGCAGCCGCCAAAAGCAAAGCCAACCATGCCATTAAGTCGTGGGGTTCAGAGAATTTTAGGTGAACAACTGGAGGATGAAGGTGGATACTTAGTGTCAACAAAAGTTCAGCAGCAACCTTATACAGTAATGTTGTCGAGTCAAGAAATAGAGGACCCTAAAAGTATGGATTCAGGCTTGGGGAGCTTATCAAACGGCACTTTAGGTAAAGAAACAGATGAAGATGCCGGATTTTATTCAGGTTGGGGAAATGAGCATCATAAGGAGTCTAGTTTAAGTGTAGATAGTGGATTAACAAAAAAGGCAGCTCAGCTTATAAGCCTTTTAGATGCAAAGAGAATCGAAATACTGCAAACAACCAGTCCTTCACAACAAAAATCACTTAATTTAGCTTTACAGGAAATAGAAAATGATAAAGATTATGTAGATACCTATATAAGAGTATTAAGCAATAAAATACAAAAAATAGAAGAATTGCCTGGCTCAAGTTCTAGAAGTGAGGAACTTAATAATATTAAAGAAGCAATGGCTTATATAAGTGATCGTATACAGGATGTAGAGGAATTAGATGAAAACATGCTTTTAGCAATAAATGCACTATTACAAGAGCATGATGAAAAAATTTCTTCGTTACTTCTAGAGAAGTATACAAGCGAAGAAGCTGAAGACATTCTTGCTCAGTCATTGTTACAAGAAATGTTAGTGTCGTATGGTAAATCAGAATCTACCTTACCTACAGGAGATGAAGAACAAGAAGACACAGAAGTAACAGACGTAAGTGGAAAATTATCTTTATTACCTGTATCAAGTAATGAGTATGCATTAGCATTAAGTGACGGTAGCGAAGATGAAGAAGATGAGGAAAGTTATGATTCAGGATTTGAAGAGGAAGAAGAAACAATAGAGCAATTATCGGATAACCTTAAAATAACGGAAGTTGATATGGCTGTTCCTCTTGAACAGAAAGCAAAAAAAGAAATGCAAACGCAAATTTCCGAAAACGCTCCTACTTTAAATCAAGCGAAAGTTGTTAATACTATTGTAAATAATATGATTCGTAACAGATTAGATGCATCTATGAATATGTCTAATAATATGGTAGCAGTAGGAGCCGGTGATGAAGAAGAGTCTCGTATAAAAAGAGGTTTGTGGATGCGTGGTATGTACGGCACTAATAATCATGGACGCGTTGACAATATGACCGGTTATAGAGGTACTAACAAAGGTGCTACTATTGGGTTTGACGTTGAAATCGACAATAATATTCTAGGTATAGCTTATAGTAATGTTCATTCAGTATTTAAATTTAAAAATAGTAAAAATAATGATAAAGAACTTATTAATAGCCATGTAGTTTCTATTTACGGACAAAAAGAATTACCGAGGAATTTTGCACTACAAGCTTTAGTATCTGCTTCTAAAAACTTTATTAAAGATAAGACAACTTATTCATATGGTGATACTAAAATTAGAAGTAATGTAAAACATCGCAATCATAGTTATAATGCAGAAGCATTACTGAATTATAATTATCTTTTGCAGAACAAGCTCGTTATTACTCCAAATATCGGCTTAAGATACGGGAAGTCACGAGACGGGGTATATAATGAAACCGGTATTAACGTACAAGAAATAGCTCTTACAATGAAAGAGAATAATATATTGTCCGGAATTGTCGGTACTAAAGTCAAAGTACCTTTAAAAGATGCTCTAAAATTTAATAATTTAGGTCTAACATTCCAAGGAGCGGTAGAACATAATTTTAAAGAGAAAACCCAAAGAATAAATAGAGTTGTTAAAATATTTGATAATACATTCAAACAGGATTATCTAATACCGAAGCAACCGAAAACATCCTATAATTTAGGAACGGGTATTATAGGCAGTATCAAGAATACTACTATTTCTTTGGATTATAATTATTATCTAAATAAACATTATAGAAGTCATCAAGGTAGTGTTAAGCTTAAGGTAAACCTATAATTTTATACTTGCAATATTTACAAAGTTGTTGTATAAAACTTCTAACTTACTGTCATGCCGTGGTCATAGCCACGGTATGACTAATATATCTATTTGCTTACTTTAAGAAGGCCCCTTCGTCTAGCGGTTAGGACACCACCCTTTCACGGTGGGAACACGGGTTCGAGTCCCGTAGGGGTCACCATTCTATATTTTCCTATAAATTCATTATCTTTAAGGAAGAGATTCATTATCGAAACCATTTTTGGCTACATAAAAGAGAATTTTAATATTACTCCTTCCAGACATCGATCACCTATTAATTTCTTTACTTCTCTATTCTCTGCTCTTATTGCTTACCAACTTAAACCTAATAAACCATGTATTTCTTATCCATAATCGGGGTTAACTAATATAGAGAAAATTGAAGAAACGTTTTAATAGGAAATTTATAAGTAGTATTACCGCAACAAATATATATTCGATGTCATTCCGTGGCTTGTCCACAGAATCCAGAAAAAAGCGAGATAAATCGAGCTTTTAATTTTAAAAATTTAGTGTGTTTATACTTTTTAGTAACTGGATTCCCGCTTCCGCGGGGATGACATCGAAGTACTAGGATAACACCCCAATCAATTCTTTTTAGGCAGTACCAACTCTTCTACTTCATATTTCTTAAATGATCTTCTAATTTTCTTAGCTTTCTACCCTCGTTTACTATAGGCTTTACATAGGTTTGCATTTTTGCATTTTCTCTATATTTATTAATCTGATCGATCTGAGCATTGACTTCATCGGTAATGGCTTGCTTTCTATCCTCTATTTTATTTAATACTTCAGTACTATACTCATAATTTTTAACATCAACATTAAAGTTATTAAGCTCTTCCGTAATCTTTTGATCTATTTCAGCTCCCTCGGTGGTATCTTTAACTTTTTGTGCTATTAATGCCGGCATTTCTTCGATCTTGATATCATCTCTTTTGAAATGATCTTTAAGCTCTTTATAAGTTTGCTCTAAATTTTCCTGAGCTTTCTCGTGCATAATATCATAATGCTCTTGACGACTGGTATATCGATCTTCATCTATAAATTGTGCATGTTTTCTATGAGCGTTATCTATCATATCCCGCATCTGAGAATCAGTAGCTTTCTCACGCATAAATCTATCGCCCATCATTACCGGATCACCTTCCTCAAATAACCTACCACGCACCTCATGAATAAGCTTTCTTTGAGCTAATTCTTGATAATATTCTACATCACTCTGTCTACCTGCTTTTTCTAGTCTTGCTAGATATTCCGGTGATAATATATCTGCTTGAGCAGCTAGCGTCTCCTTATTAATATGCATTTGAAGCTCTTCACGTTCCCGTGCTTTTTCATCATCTTTTAATTTTTCGCTATAAGTTCTAAGCCTTGGATCGTTATATTCAAAATCATGCCATTCGGCACTGGTTAGATTACCCTCATAAGCATCGCGTAAATCTTTACCGACTATTGCAGTTAAAGCTCCTCTTTTTATTCCTGTATAACCTGCATATATTTTTTCGCCTATACCTACACGCTTTTCTTCTTTTAATTTACGTTTTGTATCAACACGATGCTCCATCTCTTGCCAGCTTCTAAGCACTCCTATATTCTTACCGAACAAACCAACACCTCGCCCTGACATTTCTTGGTGAGCATTCTTATAAGCATCTTGATAATCTCTAGTAAAGTTCGCATCACTAGCGAGTTCACGTAAGTTAGAATCTTTTAATGACTTATCAAGCTCAGCTTTTTGTTCTTTACTTAAAGTAGCGTAATCTTTCACTCCATATTTATTTGCAGCAATTTTATCTCGAAGCTGAGTAAATTTCATTTGCGATAGTTCTTTTGCTTTTAATTCATTCCCCTTAGGTAAATTCTTTAATAATCCTGAAATACCATTTTCATAATCAGTAATAGCATTCATTTTTACATCTTTAGAATCTATACCGTATTTTCTCTTAACCTCATTTTGTACGGCTTTATTTGCTGAAGAACCGAGAGCTTGCTTTTCAAGCCTTTCCATCATTATACCTTCAAATCCTTTAGCAAAGAACATACTAGTTTCTTCTAACTTCGCGCTTACACGGGTAGTTACAGGTGCACTTACCGTCTTAGCCACATAACTTAGCGGTCTATTCATTTGCTTCGCTGCAGATTCATAAGATTGCTGATTAACTTTTTGTATGTCTGTTAAATTACCTGAAGTACCGGCAATAAATTGTGCCGTCGATATAGCAGTATCGTTAAATTTACTTAGCAAATAAATAGACACAAAAATTAGTAATATCCCATCAAGTTGGACAAATTTCCCGTTTATAAAATTACTAATCCTTTTTGCATCTTTAACTAGATCTAAAAACGGTAATTCAATATAGCGTTCATCTATACACTCGTACGCAGCACAATGCTTACATTTATCAGGGTCATTCTTACAAGAATCATCTACTATTATATGATCTTTGGGAACTAATATCTTTGCTTTGTGGAAATTATTTATACCGCCTTTCATTGGTACGGGGAACCACCAATAAAATATTGAATTACCAAGGCTTGGATCTATATCCTCAAGAAAACTACCGAATATTTCATTTATCGGACCTAAATTAGGAAAATCATGTTTACATACCGCAAAACCAAGCGTTGAATATATTTCGGTTCTGATGATCATTGAAATAAAAGCGATACCGGCAAATAAAATTATAGGCTGTAATGCGTATGATATTAATTGTCTTAACCAATTCTCAAATAATGAACGAGTTATATTAAACAACATGAAACAAATAAATATCGGTCCCATAATTATAATCATACCGATAGTTATAAGAGCGGTTAGATATATAATAGTAGCTTTAAATATAAGAAAGAAAATAAAATACAGAGCTATTAAATATAAAATGATATATATAAAACCAAGCCAATCAACAAATAGTAAAGAAAATAATTTAGATAAAGTTTGAGGAGAAATAAGTAACCCAAGCAAGCTTTGAGAACCGGGGCCGGTAGCCGAAGCTTCATTAATTATTTGCAGTACTTGCTGAACCCCATCAATAAAAAATACGAATAAATAATCATGAAAAAATGTCCAAGCTTTATCCGTACTTAATAATATTGAGACTATACTAACTTTTAATATTCTAACTATAAGTTCGATATGAGTAAGGTTTATATTACCTATTAAAAAGGAAAAGCCCGTAAACATTATATATAGAGTTAAAATAGCCGAGACACTCATCCTATAACCCGACGTATCAATTATTTGTTGATAAGTTTTCTTTATAATCCCATCCTTACCAAATAATACTCCTTTTATTAAATCCGTTAAAAATTGTAGCGGATCGGGTCTAGTATCAGTAACTCCAGACTTTATTACTAATCTATATTGCCCGCTATTATCATCATAAAATTTATCTATAATCTTAAAATAAAGAGGAGATTGAGCATATTTTGACTTATCTTCACCTTTATATTGATAATTTATACCGCCGGCTTTCAAGAATTGTCCTGTACTACTAATACTATAGCCTACACTCGAAGTAAGCGTTCCTAAATGCTGAGTTATACCTTGCGGTTTACGCTGTGAGTCCGGTGAAATATTGGGATCGGTATTTTTAGCGGCAATAAGAAAATAAAGCCCGACACCGTCTGTCATTATACATGGAGCATTACTAATCATTGCATCATTTTGATTTGCGGGATTAGGAGTACACATATCAAGTCTAGCATTATCCCAAAAAGTACACGGTTGTAGCTTAACGCAAAAAGCAGCCAAAGTAGTTGTGTTATTTTTTTGACCATACCATGGACACCATGCAGATAACTGACCTGAAGTATTTTTATCGCCAAGTATATAACTCCACGGTCTTACCATAACTGTTAAAGGATAGCCGTTTACTTTATAAGCACTATCACGCCATGGTGCTACCTGATCACCTTCCTGTCTTGAAGTAATTTCTTCCGGATCATATCTAGAAGAGACATTGAATTTGATAAAACCGAAATCATCAGGGTCAATACAAGTATCGCCGGTACAACCGGAAAGCAGCAATAGCGATATTAATAATGTAATAAAAATATTTTTGTTCATTTATTTTTTATGTGTTATTTCCATATGTCTCAATTTCAACGTCATTGCGAGCGACCGTAGGGAGCGTGGCAATCTCATGAAGCAGTATTAAATTCCTGAGATTGCTTCGTCAATTGCTATGCAATTTCCTCGCAATGACGGTGAAAATATTTACAATTATTCTTTTCTCTCTCCTTCCTCTTTCTTCACATCATTACGCTCAGCAAGGAATTTATTTGTAAATTCACCACCCCCTTCCGGTTTTCTAGCTTTATAATTTTGATCAATTATCTTGTCTTTGAAAACTCTAGCCGGAGCCATTGCAGCCTTTTTAATCGGTTTTGTTACCGAACCTATATCCTGCATAACGGCTCCCACAGGATCAGAACGTTCTTGATAATTTCCTGATATTCGTGCCGGTGTAACATTTGTAAGCATTCCGACTACTACATTTACAAAAGTTACTAAACCATATGACATCAAGCAATATGAATAAAATAATAAAGCCGTAGTAAATAATACTAAGAAAGTATTAGCGTTGTTCGTTAGAATATTAGAGCTACTAATTTCCGGAACATCCGGTACATAGAAAGGTATTCCGGGTAAGAACGGTAATGTAAAAGAGAAATTAATCGGAATACCAAGATTTGTTAAATCAAGCCCTATTTTTATCGGTATAAGAGTATCCCAACAGGCTCTAACTACCACTTTTAAAAGCTGCTCAGATAAAACCTGATCTATCAATAAAAAGAAAATCAATAATATTGTCGGCTGCACTACATAGCTAAGCAATGTCGATATCCAATTATCAAATAAACTTTTAGTTTTTTCAAATAACATTAATATTATGAAAAACGGTGCTAATGAAATCATAACAGTTACCCCTATGAATGCAATAACATAGCCTATTATAACTTCTAAAATAGCTCTAAAATAAGTAATAAGTGAATAAATGGTTATAATAGCGATAAATGCTAAACCATTATGTATTTGTAATAATTCAATAAATAGTAATCCCCAAATCCTACCGTTAGTATATTTATCAAATATAGGATCAATAAAACCAAAAATATTAGATCTAGAGCTTGTAGCACCTACTACGTTAGTTACAAAGAAATCAATACCGTCAGTAAATGCACTAAAGAAGTATGTATTAAAGAAGCTCCAACTTTCTTCTCTAATTAAAAAAGCTACTATAGCTATTTTGCATATACGTGTTATTACTTCTACGGCAGTTAATTTTAATGCTCCTGCAACGAACATTAGCCCAAATATAGTAACATAAAGGGTTAATGCAGCTTTAGCTATATTCTGCACTGCAGAATTTTTAACTAACTTAATATAAAAATTTTGACTAAAAGTTCTAAACTGATCGGTAATAGGTTTAATAGCACCGTTATATACTATATCAGAAAACCAAGTTGTACCAGTATAATTAGCATAATTTACACTAACTACCCCTTGTATATTACTATTAGGATTTACTACCCTTAACCATAAATATCCATCTTGCGGTGCATCAGTCGTAAAGTTATGATATACCGGTGTACCACGAACAGATGAATCAGGTAACGCACCATCAGATGTTATTAAATATTCTAACTTTATATTTTGTTGATCACCCGGATTAATTGAATTTGTCCCGTTACCTATTTCAACAATCATCGAATAACGACCGAAATATAAAAAATTAGCTGACCAATCGCTAGTATTTATATAGTTTACAAAACTATTATAATCAGGAAATCTGCCATTACTCCAATCACTCATTAAAACTGAATTACTAAACATGTTACTAACTTGCCAATCGCTAGTAAAATCCATAGTACCACCGATAGTGGCTTGATAATATATAAAGCTACTTTGAGTGCTGCCTGAATTTACAAAACTCTGATCTCGTCCCTTAATAACCTGCCCGCCTACTTTAATTATCATCCCTCTACCTTGATCATAATAGCAAGCAGGGCTCGCATTTATACCGGCATTAGCAGGACAAGAATTAATTAAGCTCATGAAATTCTGTACCGCTCCCGTTATCATAGGCTTACCGACTATTATTCCATTATCGGTATTTTTATACTTTGTAGCAGTACCCGTGCCGCTACATACACTTTTTCTTTCCTCATCTATCATATTACACACCTGCTCTGCAGAAGAGTAAATTATTCTATTATCAAAATTTCCAAGATTACTTTGAGTATAAAGTGCAGAAGCAGCGAATATCGAACTATCAAGTTCCTGTGTTAAAATATTATCTACGGTATTAGGAAGTTTTGGAGTATTAGGGCTAAAAAAATTATCTTTACCAACTAAACTAATATTTACTACATCGCCGGCCTTAACTTCAATTCTCGAATTACCGTTAGAATAGTTAAAATATTTAACAGAATCAGACATTTTAGTAAATGAAAGTGCATCAAGGTCTTTATCAGGCGGTATAGCCCCCGGTGTTTCACTGTTATTGTCCGTAACAAAACGAGGAAATCCTAAAGCTTCAAATTGTAATTTAGAATAATTATAAGTTTTAATGAAAACTTGCGGCGTACTAAACCTTGGATCAATTCTATATAATACTAGATATTTTCTAGGTTCAGGAGTAATACCTGAAGTAGACCAATTTATTTTTAACAATTTACCTTTCTCAACAGTATTACCTGTTGATTGCCAAGTTCCGGCTGTAGATAAACTAATTCCTATATTACCCTCTTGAAAACTTGTAAATTCAGGCACTTCTAAACAACCGAATAAGCTTTTTAACCCGCCAAAACTGGTTGACATCCATGCAAAAGCATCATCAGCTTTAGCTGGCATCGCCATAAACAAAACTAATAAAACTAAACTCTTAAGAATTTTCATAATTTTAAATTGTTATCCAACACGTCATACCGTAACTTGTCCACGGTATCCAGTAAAAATGTCAAAAAATATACGTTGTAAGCTGGATACCGTGGTCAAGCCACGGTATGACACTTCCAGCCCTCTATTTCGGTGTTTCAGGTTTAGGCGGTTCTTCATTTGTCTTCTCACCCCCTTCTTTTGGCGTATTTTTCCTATTTTTCTCAGCCTGATCTAATGTCTTATTGCGTTGTTTTAATCGTGCTTCCGCTCTGCCGGTAATACCTTTTCTTGTTTTATAATCCATTCCTATTTGACTTAATGCTTTTTGTCCTGCATCATGAGACATTTTACCACCAATTTCAGTAGCCGAAGGTCCAGCAGCACTAGTTAATTTTGCTACCATACGTCCTGAAAATTCGACATAACCATACATACCGTAAGCAATAATAACTAGAGCTACGATATTTTGCATATTTACTCCCATCATACCCGACATATAATCCATTCCCCAAGGGGCAAACCAATTAATACAGAAGATAGGTACATTCAGCAATGCAATAGGTAAAATAGTACCGATAAACGGAATTTTTATCGGTAAAGCACATTTCCAACAAACGCTATAACCTAAAACAAAATCTAGATAAATGGTAAATAGCTGTGTTAGCACTATAATACCTGCCATCATAACTACCGGTTCTATCATATAGCGGATCGTAAACCTCACCCAATTATCAAATAAATACCTAGTAAAATCAAATAATAAGAAACTAATAAATAAAGGGGCTATACCGATTAATATACAAGTTGCCATAAATGCCATAATATAAACGGCAACAGCTCTAAGTGCCGTAATAATTACTATACCAACCGCAATAAAAGTAATTATAAAATATATAATACCGCTAAGCCCAAGAGAAAGAAGTGAAAGTAATTGAGCGATAAAGGTTTGACTAAAAAATATTTTACTCATTACTGCATCTAAAAACATGAAAGGATTAGAAATAGCATTAGTAGAAGTAAACAAACTATATCCACTCATATTAGCAATAATTGCGTCTGAAAAATTGGTAATTGCATCAAAAAGATAGTTATTGAAAAATTCAAAGGTATTACCGTTCATAAGTCCGCTAACTACCCCGATTTTTGCTATTCTAATTACTAGCTCTTTTTGGTTTATCTTAGCAAAACCAAGCAAGAACATTGCTCCGTAAGTCATCACATACAGAATTAAAATTGCTTTAATATAGGTAAAAAAGTTAGTACAGGACGAACTATCATTAGCTTTATAACATACCATATTTTTAAAAATAGAAGTAGCAGCCCCTTGCACTTTAGTTTTAAATAACTGAAGTAACGGATTCATTACTTTAATAGTAAAACTTCCTACTTTTAAGGATGTTGAGAAATGTACTTTATAGCTACCTTCACTATCTTTATAGTCCCTTAAATTATTACCAGGATCATTTAGAATTTTCATCCATATATAACCCGCCTCATTTGCGTTAAAGTTATATTTACCTTCACTATCAACGTTAATTCCTTGAGGTGAATAGGTTTTACCGCTAGTATTCGGGTTTTCCGAAGGCTTTACTATTATGTATTGCACTCGTCCCCGATCATCAAAAGTATCGTTAAAACTATTACCGTTCTCTCTATAACATTTAGTCTGTTTAATATTTAAAACGTATCCTCCCGTATTCTTACTAGCATCTTGTGAGGTAGGAGACCAAAGCCTATATTGTAAATAACTTTTTTCAATATTGCTGTTAAAAGGTATATTATATATAACTTTATATAAATATTTACCGTCTTTATCTTTATAGTCAGACGGTTGATCTGTATCTGCAACAAATTTAGCAAATTCTAGCTTAGAAGGCAGAGCTTGACTTACAGAACCTGCATCATTCATTTGATATATTAATCCGGTTGGTCCTTTGCCTCCTTTACCATCCGCCGTATACCAAAATCTCCGATTCTTTTGAAAATCTCCATCGTTACATATTCCCGAAGTACAATCTACACCTCCAATATAATCTTTATCCTTAGGACTACGATTCTCGACACTATCAGGACATTTACCGTTTGAAGGAATATTAGCATTATTAGAACATTGAAGTCCCGCATAATCAATCAATAAATTACCTGAATTATCTGACCAACTAAAGGTAAAACTACCGTCATCTTTATAAGCTTCCGGCATGTCGCCCTCGTGATTTATCCAAGCAGGTAAGGAGTCACATATAAGACTAATGCAACAATGAGAAACGGCATTAGCAACATCACATACCCACTGAGCAACATCTTCTTGATGAATACATAAAAGACAATAACATTTTTCCCGATGCTTATTACCTTGCCAATAATTTTGCTTCAGTTCGCAAGCATTAACATATTTACCGGAATAAATAGAATATTTTCCACAAATCGGCTCATAAGAAGTTTTGCCTTGTGAACAATCTTTCGTAACCTTAGCACCTTTAAAAGCATCCTCAACTGTCGCATCCGTATTGGCAAAATTAGGAGATACGGAAACTAAAACTCTATCATTGGCGTATAATTCGGCAATATTACGCCATTCATTATTTCTTGCATCTATTATTAGAGAGACAGGCTTATTATTTGCATCGGTAATACGAGGGATCGGAATCATTTTACCACTATCATCTAAATTAGATCCAGCCCCTGTACGTTGTAAATTGTCTTTTGGTACATAAGCTAAACACAAACTAACCTGACCGACCACTTGTAAATTCACCGGTTGACTGTCTTCTACTAGTACCTGAGTATTTAACCATTCACCGTAACGATTAGGATCAGGAATAAGCTGAGTTGTGCCGTCGGGCAACATCTTAGAAGTGTTTACATAATTAGCATTAGCATTAAGGGTTATAGTACCGGTTATTGAATCCGAACCTCCTTTACCGTCCGGAGCATATCTCATGTAACAGCCGTCACCGACTTTTACTGCTCCTATCATACCAAGTGCTGCAAAAATAAAGCAAACTAACGTTGCTACTATAGCAAGTACTCCTAAAACTTTTAATAAGTTACTCTGCATATTCTATCATTTACCTCCACCCGTACCGCTTTCTGAATCCCCGCCTTGCTGCTCTCCCTCTTTACGCTTACCTCCAACATCCGGCTTATCTCCTACCGGCGGCTTACCTTGCGAAGCCATAGCAGCATCCTTAAGGAAAGCTGCTCCTTTCTTTACTAAATCAACGATTTTAGTTGGACTTGCCGTTACTGCATCCATATTAGGACCGTTAGTTAAATCAGCGGCAAAACGCCCTATAGATTTAGAAAAATAATAAAAAATAACCGAGAATACTAATACGCACAAAAGTTCCGCTAAAATAGATACAACATCTCTAACAATTGATTTTATTGGGAAAAGTATTAATAAATGCTCTTCCCAACCTTCACCCGCATAATATTGTAACATTTTATATCCAAAACTTTCCTGACATTTATCTGCCCCACCGACAGGAAGCCTTAACTCAAAAGTACTAAATCTAATATCCCCTTTTTCATAATCATATCTAAGGAATTCACAATTTTTAAATATTACAGAATCATACATAGTTATTAATAAAGCTATAAAACCTGCTATTACTGCCGGCTGCAATGCACATGAGATACATACTTTTAACCACCCGTCAAAATAAGCTTTTGTACGAGTAAATAGAGCCATAGGAATGAATATAGGAGAAATATATGTCATAACGTAAATAGTAATCATGCAAACTAAATAATGCGTAATAAAATATAAAAGTATAGATAAAAATATTACAGAAAATACTAAACCTGCTGCAAGTATAATAACGTTTCCGGCCATAAAGAATCCAAACATAACGGCAAAAAATCTCAGTGCTCCTGCTTTACTTAAATCTTTTGGTCTATCATTTTTGCCATCAGGATCAAAATTAGGTATAGGTGTATTATTACCACCGGGACCATTGCCGATCGAATTCCCTAAAACTCCATTCTTATCTATATTATAAAGTAAATCCAAGCCAAGATAATAACCTATACGGCAATCAATAGCATCCCATAAACCATAAAATTTATAACCGTCTTTATACTTTGAATTATCAAATTGACATAATCCTATAGAACCTGCTGCATTAAAGATCATCTGTGCAAAGTCCGGTGCCGCTCCCGTCAAAAGAGGTAATCCATATTTTAACATACCGTTTTCTTTTGTCGGCTGACCACCACTAAAATCTAAAGGTCCAAGACCGATAGAAAAATAAGCAACGAATAAGAATTTTATTACAAAAAGAGCTATTTTTTCAGTACTTGCATATTCTTTATTTAGAGCCATATTAAAGGCAAAAAACATAGTATAAAGAATTAGTGCCGCACCTATAATTCTCTTTAAATAACCTTGAAACGTAGAAAAAGCAGCAAGATTAGTTATTCTAGAATTTTGATCTTGAGAACTACAACCATTTCCGGCAAAAAATATTTTATTAAGCGTTTCGCTCAAACACTGAACTGCAAGACCGGAAAAATTAATTAACGATTGACTATAATTTGCTCCCGTATAGCAACTTTTTCCTATATTACAATTTTCATCAGGCGGAGTAGGCGGCGAAGTGGCACTTAAAGATTTACATGCTACCGGCATCAGTCCCCTTGACGTAGGCATAACTAAACATAGATCATTATCCCATTTTTTAACCGTTAAAACGATATTCTTTAATACAGGATTTGCTCCAAGATCAAGATTATTATCAGTACTTAAATCACTAATCTTCTTAGAGTCACCTTCATTTAAAGTATACATGGTACAATGGCTACTACTACCTTCTACATTTTTAAAACAAAACGTTATACTAGACGCAACTGAGTTACAATTACCTCTCGGATCTTTCATATCAATATTACGAATTATATAGCCATATGCCGTGTCCTTTTCTAAATACCCATCTGAAGTAGTCGGTAAACTAGAACATGATTCTCCAAAGCCGGCAAAGCTAGCTAAGCTTACAGATGCTATATAAACTATAATAAATATTTTTAAGGTTTTAAGAGTTTTCATTAGAACTATTATCTTTTTTTTCTGTTACTACGCCGCTTTTTACTAACTCATCCCATGCCTTTTCAGCATTTGCATGTCGTTCTGATACTTCTCCTCCTTCTTGTTCCCTTACTCTTCCTCCTCCGCTTGCTACTAGTTCATTCCATGCTTTTTCTACTTTCACACGTTTATCTCGAATCTCTGCATTTTCCCGTATCTGCTTTACTCCTGTCGGATTTTCATGTTCCTTTAAGTTAAAACTATAATCAATTACTCCTGAACCCCTACTTGTACTGTCAACTTTTTCTTGCGGTGACGTAGTAGTATTATCTTCTTTTCTGTCGTTTTCTATATTTTTATTTTCTTCTACCTTTGCTTTTTCTGACTTATTAAGTTCATCAGCTAATTTATCAAATTTATTAGTTACACTATTATCCCTTTCTCTTATCTCAGTTACTACACCGCTATCGACTAATTCATTCCATTTCTTTTCTGCATTCGCACGTCGTTCCGATGTTTCTTCACCTTGCTGATCTCTTATTCTTCCTCCCCCGCTTACTACTAATTCGTTCCATACTTTCTCTACTTCTGTACGTTTATCCCGAATCTCTACATTTTCCCGTATTTGCTTTACTCCTGCCGGATTTTCATGTTCCTTTAAGTTAAAACTATAATCAATTACTCCCGTACCTTTACTTGTATTGTCAACTTTTTCCTGTAAAGGCGGAGTATTATCAATCTCTTTTTTACTTTCTTGATTATTATCTCTTATGATTTTTCCAACACTTTCAGCTTCAATATTACTTTGCGGTGCAGGTGTAGAAATAGAAGTTCTAATACTAGCAGGCGGTGGTGAAACAGCTTCTGTAGGAGGAGGAGTAACAACATCTGATCTTGCTTCACTACTTACAGTTTTTGAGCTAGAAGTTGCTACAGAAGATGAAGCTGTCGGCATTGTTACCGCAGGTGCCGACGTACCCCCGCTTGCAGCAATATTATCATTTGATAGTCCGCCTTTACCTACCTCTAAATCACTTGCTCCTCCACCTTGACCAGCTTTTAAATCACCAACTCCTCCTCTACTTGCTATCTGATCGCCCCCCTTAGTTGCAGCACCCGCAGTAGCAAGTACTGCCATAGCTGCCTTAAATATTGCTTGCGGTTTTATAGCAACATTATTAAGAGCTACTCCTTCCGTCATATCTGCAGCAAATTCAGCTAGCTGACTACTAAAATTATACATCAAATACAATGTAAAACATGCCGTAACTAACGCAAGCAAAATATTTTTAATTTTTTCAAAAAGCACTTTTGGAGACATGAAAAACATTCCGGGACCCAAAACTACTCCCGATAAAAACTGGAATTTAGCAAGAAATTTATCGGTAGGGGTATCACCCGGTTTACTATCGACAATTTCACTTACACTATCTTTTGCAAAGTTAAATGCCGTGGTAATAGGGTTATTTAACATATAACCTAAACTATTTTTACAACTTTCTACGGCATCTTTATCAGGATATTGTAACGTATCATCCCAATCATTATTAATGTAAAATATTAAAACATCCCTCTTAGAGGTAATACCACCTTGAATTTTGTCTTCTATACTATTGTGAATTAACTTGCTCTTATATTGACATTTACCGTAGAAACCATAATCATATACCGAAAACATCGTGATCATAAAAGTAACTACCACCATAGGCTGTAGCAAGAACGAGATCATTAGTTTAACCCAGCTATCAAAATAATTTCTTGTATATGTGAATAAAAACATAGGTACAAAAAGAGGAGCTAAAATACCGAGTATTACTATAGATATCATACACATAATCGTTGCATTAACCATAAAGGCAGCAACCGAAATCACAAGTAACGGATAAGAAAGAGCGAGTGACACCAACATCATATTACCGGAGATTATCGCCGGAATTAGCAAATAAATATATGGTGGAGCACTAAAACTAAAGAAATCAAAATTTAAAAAATCATGGCTTCGATAAGCATTTTCGACAAGTAACGTAGATAATATATCAAGTCCTAAATAATGAGCTACTCTACAATCTAATGCATCCCATAATGCAATATAAGAAACGGTACCGTCATAAGAAAGATTATTAAATTTACATAAACCGGACGGAGCAGCATTCATAACCCAACTTGCTAAACCGTTTATACCGTCAAGTAAGAAAGGAAACGCCCACTGAATCATACCGTCTAACCGGTCATACGGAGAGCCATTACCAGGGGTTATATTAATTCCTATTGAAAAATAAGTTACGAATATCATTTTCAATATAAAATTTATATACTCACTTTTTGGCGGTACTTCACCTGCAAGTAATAGTTTAAAGCCAAAAAACATAACATATAAAGTTAGAAAAGCCGTAACTATTTTATACATTCCTACTTGGAACTGAAATAATGCACTATCTTGCCTTGAAGCCAAATTAACCACTTGGCTTACATTATCAAAACTACAAACATCTTTACTAATTAGTAATCTAGCAATCATTTGCCTCATACATTCTATAAGAGGAGAAGTCATGACTACTGCAGTTTTTGAAGCATTATAAGCTTTTTGATAACACCCGTCGCCTGCCGCACTACAGGAAACTAAGGCTAAAGGATCGGTAGGCGTTTCATTTGGATCTTCAATAAAATCCTTATCTGCTACATCAATAAAGCTATTATACATGGATTTCGGAAACGGCTCTTTCATATATTTACAGCCGACGGGAACGTATCCTGTAAACCCCTTTGTTGAAACACATATTCTATCTTTATCTTGAATAACTTTCCAATATATTACAGGGAAGCCTACATCAAATGCAAAACCGTCATCACCAGGCTTACCGCTATATGGAACATAATAATCTTTCTTATTATTTTTCCACGCTTCTTTTATATCATCCCAAGGATCACTCCCTGTTAATACGGCTTTAGCGATCGCAAGTGCCGATTTTGCTACGGCAGTTGCCCTGGCTACAATTAGTTTAGCATTACTACATAAAGCAAAACGTAATTCCGGATTTTTAGGATCAATTCTATTTTCACGAGTACATTGACCTCCTGGAAAATTTCCAAACTTACTATCGTTAAACAAATCTTTATCATTTATTTTAAGCTTTAAAAACGTATTCATGTATAAAACGGGAGAAACAAGATTCATTACCGCAAAAGTAAAGAACGGAGCAACAATACATGTATGAGAGAATTCACTACGTAATAAATCACCTACGCCTTGAGTTTCGCAAGTTAAACCGCTTAAAACATCTACAATGCTATCAAGAGTATCTTTAGCATGAGTTTTAGTAACTAGCCCTAAATTTAGGATAAAGCTTAGTACTAATGTTATAAGTATACTACGAGGAAATAATTTCATAACTAGTTACTTGCGTCGTATTGTAACAATGTAATCCCGTGGCTTGACCACGTGATCTCAGGATACAGTCTGTGAGACAAGATCCCGCGGTCAAGCCACGGGATGACAGACAGGAATCTATAATGTTTTAACTGCTTCATAAAATATAGGTAACCATTTATCCGGATCATTGCCGTGTTTCTCTCTAATTTGATCGAGCAATATTACAGTCTCAACTCTACCAGATAAAACACTGATTATGTTATCCATGCCATCTAAGCTAACCTTTGCAACTACGGCATCTATTCCTTGTTTTATTAAAAAATAACGTGTAGTAGGGTCGGTAGTTTTAATTAAAATATATTCTCGCTGACTTAACATAAATGCACTACGATAAATATCCGTAGCTTTCAAATTAGGTAAAAAAATCTGCGTAGCTGTTTGTTGAATCAACGTATCACTAATTTTACTTTTTGCGGCATCTTCAACACTCTGCGTAGCAAATATAACAAAAGTATTTAATTTTCTCAACACTTTTAACCAATCTTTGATCTTAGGTGCAAATACCGGATTATCGATTAAAGCCCATGCTTCATCAAGCACTATCATAGTTTTCTGCCCATCTAAAGAGATATTAATACGATGGAAAATATATAACAATACCGGTGCAAGGCTTATAGGATCTTTAAGTAATTCAGTCATATCAAAACCGAATACCCTTGCTTGTTGTAAATCAATATAATCTATTTCATTGTCAAATATCTTAGCGTGTGAACCTTTACCGACCCACATTGCAATCCTACTTGCCAAACTATTTGGTGTATCAATACCAAGAAATGCTATAACATTACTAAGCTTTCTGTCTTTTTTTTCTAATCTAAAATTACCGTTTACCGCTTGAGATAAGATTTTATTATCTTGTGCAGTTAAACTTTCACCGTTAGAAGTTACAAGCACGCGAAGCCACTCTAAAATAAACGTTCTATTCTCACTAGTATCTTCAAGCTGTAAAGGGTTAAAGTTGCATTTTAAACCCGGATCAATTACTGTATAAACTCCGTTTAAAGCACGTATAAATATTTCTGCTCCTCGATCTTTATCAAAAAAGAACATACGAGGTTTGAATTTTTGTGCTTCCGCACATAAGAAATTCATAAGAACTGTTTTACCGGCACCGGTTGGACCGATAATTAGAGTATGTCCAACATCCCTTACATGGAAATTAAAATAAAACGGCGTACCTGAAGTAGTATCAAGTACTGTGACATATTCTCCCCAATGGTTATCTCTAATTTTACCGAGCGGATAATTATGTTGTGAGGCAAAGCTAGCCATATTAAGAGTATTTATAGTGGATTTACGCACTATATAATCCATATTTCCTGGCAACTGTCCCCAATAGCTAGGTTCCATGTTAACTTTTTCTCTAACCGGCTGAATTCCTGAATTAGAAAGCTCAACTGCTGCCATTGACAATATATCTTCCAAAGCTTTAATATTATTTGCGGAACATAAAAGCGATAAATGATGCTCACCGAAACCGATATCACCGCTAGTGGCCATATCAAGGGCCGTATTAATTTCAGCAATTTGTGAAGTAGCCTTATCACCAGATTTTATCATTCTATTTTGCTGTAATTGCATTTTACCGATCGCTATTGTTCTATTAGCAAAGATAAAGCTTTGAGTCATGACAAATTCAAAAGGCATTTGCAGGAATCCGTCAAAAATTCCTGCCGAAGTATTAGGACCGTATTCAAGTATACTGATTATTCCGGCATATTTCTTGCCAAGCGGACTTCTTGCTTCAATAGTACGAGAATCAAAAAATAAGCGATGAGTCGGTAAATATTCGTCAATAGTACCACGCGGTAATGCTATAGGACCTGGTGAATCGCCGCAATTGATTAAAGATGAAAGGAATTCTAAAATTTCACAATAACTACCTGACTGCGTTTGACGAACTCCAAGTAATCTTGCTCCATAACTTCTGAATGTATTAACCACTCTAGTTGACATTTCTTGAAGATTTTCTTTCATCTCTTTCATGTCATTTTCCCAAGCGGTTTTATTAGATTTTTGTCTAAGCTTCTTTAGAAAATACTCAACTATAGCAGCACCGCCGGTATCAGGCTTATATAAAATACTAACATATAATTCATTAAAAAACGACCTAGCACCCGCATGCTTCTTACGCCATTCTGCACCTAAATAAGTAATAAAATCATTAGGGACTTTTACGGTAGGATCATAAGTAAATTCCGTATCGTCAAATATTACTGCTTTACGTCTTCTAATAGTATGGAAATACATAACGATATTTCCCGAAGCCATATTTTTAAGTAAGGCATTTCTGATATTCTTTTTAATGTCTAGATCTTCATCATCAGCAGTTTCAAAAGAAAATCCGTTTATTTTAATAACTTGTAATAAAGAATTATCTTTCGTTAAAATAGTATTACTATCCCAATGACATTTATAAGGAATAAAATGCGAAGTGGGTCTTTCTTGTTTAGACCTTAATTCTTTAGCTACTCTAGTTCTAAATAACTTCATTATCTCACCTGATTTAACTATTTTGATTTATTTTATACCTCTTTTTATGTCATTCCCGCATAGTATTCGTGGATACCAAGTCGTCATTGCGAGCAGCCGTAGGCTGCGTGGCAATCCAGAAAAAATAATAAAAAAATTCTGTAAATCAGAATTTTTAACTGGATTGCTTCGTCAAAACTTGCAGTTTTTCCTCGCAATGACGACTTGGTATCCACGCGGGAATGACATAAAACTCAAATATTATACGAATTTGCTCCGTAGTAAAATTTATTAGGACATTGGCTAGTTTTTGACATTTTATTTAAATATAGCTCTATGAATCTCGGTTCTTTAAAACATATAATATAAGCTACCAAATGCAAAGCAGCTGCAACGAACAAAATCATAATACCGTTATTCCAAATAAATACTATCATCGTCATTATCATATTTAATGCAGCAAACTTAATACTTACTCCAAATATCATCGGCGGTCTAGTTAACCCTACAAATAAAAGATCGGATGCTAATGCTCCTGCCATAAAAAACCTCTATTAATTTATATTAATATCAAACATAGTTGACAATATTGAATTCGGTGCTTCACTATTCACAAAATGTACGTAACCGTTATTATTTTCAAGTGCATTAACTGCTATCTTAATTAATTCTTCTTCGATGAAATTATTACTATCATCTAACATTGATTTCAACAAGTTAATATCTCGTATTTTTATATTATACGGTAACGTCTCGGATACCTGCAATATCTCAATATGGCAATATTAAATTTCCGCACTTAATGCAGAAGCAATTGTTGCTACCGTTAAGTTAACATTTAATAAATGTGTTTTCTCCTGATCGTCGCTCGCAAACGGTGCTATCACGGGTATAATATTATTATCTTCAAAATTTAATAAAATTTCCGGATGAATCATAATAGGCTCACTCAAAAAACCAATATTTATAACATCATGATTTACAATTTTTCGGTGAGATAATTTTGATTTTTTTGCTTGCAGTAAATTAGCATCCTTACCTGAAATACCAACTGCATAACAACCTATACTACTTAACTTTGTTACTATAATTAACGTAACTGGATAAAATTTCCATAATAATAGGATCATTTAGAGAACTATAGTCGCTTATTTTACTAATTTTTTGACTAAAATTTTCATCTATTTGTGATATTAAAGACGAACTTCGTAAATCAATATGATCATGTACTATATATATTTAGCACCGCACATCTCAAGCAATCTAACAGATTCAATAAAAGCCGTAAATAATTTATCGTCAATAATAATAGTAGCAGGTAATTTTAGAACTATTGCTTGACTCTTCAGTTCACTACTACACTTTATTATATTCTTAATTATAGCAATGTTATTTAATGAAGAAATACTATCTACCTCTTTATTTTTGAGGTTTGATGCATTTTGCCAAACTAGCTTTAAGTTCTCTTGCACCTTCTTTACTCCTACTACTTACATACATAACATTACATGAGTAGTTTAAAGTTGCAAGAAAATTCTGTGCTTCATCGTTAAGGTTTTTATGATCCGTAACTTTATCCGATTTTGTGAAAATAATTTGAAATTCTCTTTTATTTGCAAGTAATAGCTCAGCTACTTTCTTATCGTTTTCTTTTATACCCCTTCTTGAATCAATCAATAAGTTAACTAACCATAAATTATGACTATTTCGTAAATAATAACTAATTAACACTTCCCACTGCTCTTTGACTGATATAGGAACATTAGCAAAACCATAGCCGGGAAGATCAACTATAATAAGTTTATCTGCAAGGTTAAAGAAATTGATTTGCCTAGTACGCCCCGGAGTATTAGAAACTTTAGCAAGATTTTTATTATTACATATCGTGTTTATTAGGCTTGATTTGCCGACATTTGACTTACCGACAAAAGCAATTTCCGGCAATGAAAAATTGGGGATTTGATTTATATTCATAACACCGGCTACAAATTTAGCTTGATGACGAAAAAGCTTACTGCCATCAGTCGATTTTGTAGGCACTATTTTCTGAGTAGTCATAATTTGCTTTCGTATTGGATGTAATTAGGCATTGCCCGCGTGAATACCGAGTCGTCATTGCGAGCGGGCATTGTTGCGTGGTTCAATTTCACCTCTGATCATCCCGTGGTCAAGCCACGGGGGGTGGACACAGTGGGTTTTACCGGTTCACGCAACAATGCCTTGCGAGCGACTAAAAGGATTGTGGCAATCCAGTAAAATAATAAAAAAAATTCTGTAAATCAGAATTTTTGACTAAATTGCTTCGTCGAATTACTACGTAATTCTTCTCGCAATGACAGGAAAACCAAACCATGCAACAACACTGAGTTAGGAATGGCATCAGCAGACTTCAATAACGCTATAAGTGAGCTAGAATGACATTAAAATATGGTAGCGGGGGCTGGATTTGAACCAACGACCTTCAGGTTATGAGCCTGACGAGCTACCGAGCTGCTCCACCCCGCAATAATTGAGAATTGACGATTTATCTGTGTTATATTTTGACTTAGTCCAATACTATGTGAATATTGTTAGTGTCATTCTTGCGTAGATACCGAGTAGTCGTAGACTGCACGGCAATCCAGAAAAAAATAATAAAAAAAATTCTGATTTACAGAATTTTTTACTGGATTGCTTCGTCGAATTACTACGTAATTCTTCTCGCAATAACGATTTGTTATCCACAAACAAAGCCTAGCTAGCTTCTTTCTTACTACCGAAAGAAAGACCTGAGAATCTTTTATTGAAATCACTAACACTTTTGTTCGATTGATTTACTACATTTCCGGAATCTTTATTCCATGCCGGATGCTTTCTAAAATCAACATCCATTAAAATTTCACCTGTAGGATGAGTAGACATTGTTTCAAAAACATCGATTCCTACTTTAATCAAAAACTTTTTATATTCTGGATGTATACCGCTTTTCATAATGATTTTGCCGTTTTAGTCTGAATTATTTTTTTCTTAATAGCTCTAGCGTTACTTGATAAAACATTATCATCGGCTTTTAGAATATATGCATCAAAACCGCCAGCTTTTTCCACTGAACTAATACATCTAGCATTAACCGATAATCTATATTCCCCGGCTGTTATATAACTTGTAAACTTAACTGACCTTAAATTAGGCTCAAAACGTCTTCTAGTTTTACGTTGAGAATGTGATACGTTATTGCCGTATAAAACACCCACACCTGTGAGTTCGCACTTACGAGACATAAGCTAAATACCTTAAAACTTATAAATATACAATAGATAAAAAATATAAAGTAATACTCCCCTAGTGTCAAGAGATAATTATGGTCCATTTAGTGAAGAAATAAAGATAGGTACGATATATTTATATGTAAAATAGGCACAAGCCAAGCCTAACATAGTACCGATAACGATTATACGGAATTTTGCAGGACTAAAAATTAAAATAACTATTCCAAGAATAATTACTATTTTTATTATATCGTCTGTCGTATAAGAGCTAGAATTTATAGCATAAACATTTAGGTTTATACCTAGAAATATTACTATACATAATAAGTTCTTAAACATTTTATACCTCTATAGGACCGGTAGTTAATCCATTTATAAATTGTTTTAAATAAGGATTATCACTATTACGCATTTCATCTTTACTACCGTACCATTTAATTTTTCCTTGATAAATCATAGCTACTTCTTTAGCTATTTTTTCGGCACTAATCATATCATGAGTTATAGTAATCGTAGTTGCCCCTAACTCTTCTTGGATTTTTATAATTAATTCGTTGATAACATTTGCCATTATAGGATCAAGCCCTGTGGTCGGTTCATCAAGGAATAAAATCGACGGTGTACTACAAATAGCCCTAGCAAGGGCTACTCTTTTTTGCATTCCTCCCGATAATTCGGAAGGGTAAAGATCGAGTATTCTAGGAGACAAACCGACAGAATTAAGCTTTGCACCGGCAAGGTCGTTTTTTTCTTTCTTAGATAATTTTTTAGTCTCAAAAGTAATATTATCACGTATATTTAAGGAGTCAAATAATGCTCCACCTTGGAATAAAAAACCTATACCGTCCATAATCTCAAATTTTTGTTTACTTGAGATGTCTTGGATTTCTACATTATCAATAAAAATTTTACCTTTATCAGGTTTAATCAGTCCTACTATATTTTTAATTAGAACGGATTTGCCGCTACCGGAACCACCTAAAATAACTAATGAACTGCCCTTTTTTACATCCAAATCTATTCCGTCTAACACCTTATGATTAGCAAATGATTTATATAATGACCGAATTTTAATTTTAAATTCTTCTTTTTCACCCATATTTATACTTTAAAAAATAATTCGGTTATTAAATAATTACTGATTAAGATAAGGATAGAAGAATTTACTACTGCCGAGGTAGTAGCTCTTCCAACTCCCTTAGCCCCTTTACCTGAATAATAGCCGCTATAGCAACTTATTATAGAAATAATAAATCCAAAAACTCCCGCTTTAACAAGACCGGAAATTACGTCAATCGGCTCCAAATACTGAAAAGTACTGGTTAAATAAGCTGCACTATTAAAATCAAGTTTATATACCCCTACCAAATAACCGCCCATAACACCAATTATATCCCCGATTAAAACAAGACAAGGCATTGTAATAATAGCTGCTATTACTCTTGGAAAAACTAAATATTTAATAGGATCGGTAGATAAAGTATATAAAGCATCTACCTGCTCTGTTACTCTCATTGTTGCTATTTCGGCGGCGATTGATGCCCCGACTCTTCCCGCTACCATTAGTCCGGCTAAGACAGGTCCAAGCTCTCTAGTCAGCGACAATACTACTACCGTTGCAATGGAACTTTCAGCTGAGAAACGGGAAAAACCAGTATAGCTCTGTAATGCAAGTACCGCCCCTGAGAAGAAAGTTGTCATCGCAACAACCGAAAGCGAGTGAAAACCGATAAATAATAATTGTCTGATGATTAAACTCAAATATAAAGGCGGTCTTATGATACTGCTAACGGCAGCAAAACTAAATAGAGAAAAACTGCCTACACTTTGTGCAAACTTTATAGTACGTTTACCGACCGAATTAGCTATATTTAATAACATTTGTGTATATTTATAATTATTATCTAAATCGTCATTGCGAGCAGCCGTAGGCGTTGTTGCATGGATCGAAAAACCTACTCGATGTCATCCCCGCATAGGCGGGGATCCAGAAAAATAACTTCAAATATTGATATAGAAGTTACATATTTGATAAAATAAACATATAAAAACAAGTTTTTTATATGTTTTATTGGATTCCCGCCTACGCGGGAATGACATAAAACGATCCATGCAACAAAGCCGCAACCGTAGGATGCGTGTCAACCTCATGAAATAATAACAAATTCCTGAGATTGCTTCGTCAATTACTTCGTAATTTCCGTAGCTCATGATGCTTACTTATAAATTCTCTTATATCTATTACCAAGACTAGTTAATACCTCATACCCGATAGTACCTATAATACTCGCTATTTTATCGGGCGTGCAATGATTTCCGATAATTTCCGCTTCCTGCCCTAGAAAAATATCGGACGGTGGTAGATCGGTAACATCGATATTTATCAAATCCATCGATATTCGCCCTACTATAGGAACGCTGCAACCGTTAATAAACACCTCGCCTTGATTACTAAAGTTACAGCTATATCCGTCGGCATAACCAAGCGGTAACGTTGCAATGACACTATCACGCTTAGTTGTAAAAGTCATATTATAACCGATATGGCTATCTAGTGTCAAATTCTGTAAGTGGATTATAGGAGCTTTTAAGTTTACAGGATTTTTCATTACAGGGTTAAGACCGTATAAGGCTGCCCCCGGTCTTGCTAAATCAAAATGGTAATCCTGTCCTAAAAATATGCCGCCGGAATTAGCAAGGCTTGCTTTGACGTTTGGAAAATATCGTAAATAAGCTTTAAATCTGTTTAATTGTTCTAGATTATAAGAATTATCTATTTCCTCGGATATAGCTAGATGGCTTATAATATATTGTAAATCTAGCCCTTTTAATAAATCACGATTATTAATTAACTGCTCTATTTCATCATGAGTTAATCCAAGGCGATTAATCCCTGTGTTAAAATGTAAATAACAAGGCAATAATCGGTTTTTCAAATTACTAAATTTTTGCCAAATTTCTATTTGTTTTAAGTTATTTAGAACAGGTGTTAAATTATATTCTATCAGCTCTAAAGCATCATGTTCAAAAACGCCGTTAAGCACTAAAATATTAACATCTACTCCTAAAGCTTTGCGTAAATTCACTCCCTCTTCACTTGAGGCTACAAAAAAATGCCTACAATTTTCTTCTATTAAAGCTTTAGAAATTTGTACTGCTCCAAGACCGTAACCGTTAGCTTTAACGGCAGCACCGACTAATGAGGTTTTGCAAATATCTTGTAATAAAAGGTAATTATTTTTTATTGCAGATAGATTTATTTCTAGAGTACATAAACTCATAATATATTTCTTAACTCTTTTACGATGATAGACAACACAGGTATTATATGAAATTTTGTAGATAAGTCACTTGTTTCTATAGTATCCGTGATAAAAATATTGTCTAAACGAAGCTAATAGAGAGGAATTTGTACGTCAATCCGGTACTCGCATCCTCACGTACTAAAGTGTACGCTGCGGTGCTGCGTTCCGTGTTTCCTACAAATTCCTCTCTATTAGCTTCGTTATGCAAGAGGTCTATTATCGAATTTTTAGAACCAGCAGAAAGCACTGCATGAGTTATAAAAGCACTAACCGATAAAGCCGAATGTTCTTTTAAAAATCTCGCTGCTTTTACTATTGTTTCACCGCTATCTATAAATATCATCCTGTTATTGATATCATCTCGCAATTATATATTTATATCCCTTTCTTTGTTTATATAAGCTGAATCTATATTTAGTAAATTACTAATTTTTTGAACTCGATTGATACTTCCTTTATCAGGTGCAACTATAACGAAATTGCTATAAGTTCTTAAAAACGGGATATATAAATTTATAGGTTCAAGATTAGAAACAGGAATATTAAAAAATTTCTCTATTTTATCGGAATGTAAATCAATAGTAATTATATGGTTTACTCCGAGCTTCTCTAAAAAATCTGCTATTAACTTAGCAGGAATTATATTTTGAGAATTTATATTATCTTGCCTTACATAACCGAAATAAGGCATTGATTTGTTCCCGCTTTTTTTTTGCCGCATCTACTACTAGCAAGAACAGCTCAATTAAACGATCATTAACGGGTTTTGATGTGGATTGTACTATGATTACATCTTCATTATGAAACGATTCTTGAATTTCTACAGGTAATTCTCGGCTTAATATATTTAACATTTAATGCTCTTAAAAGGATTTTATCCAAAAGAGGTAATAAATAGTTTTTCATATCCTTTCTTATTCCGGTAATTTTTATTAAACCTTGCTTATAAAGTTTTGTAAACATTTTTTCTGAAATAAACTCCTTATCATCATAACACTTACCTTTTAGACCTTTTTTGATAACCATTGCTTCAAATGCAATTCTGTCATCAACATTACCTTTGGTAATTTTAACAGCAATAATTTCTCCCTTATCATTGATTATCATATGAAGCTTGAATCCAAAAAACCAATCGACAGAACTACGTCCCATTTTTGCAAGATTATTAAAAGTTCTGTTAGAATTAATTCTGATATTTTTACATACTGCAAAATGTGTGGAATCTGCATAATAAATTCCCGTTCTTTTCCCACTTAAGTAATGTAACATCACAATCAATGGCAGAAATAATGAAGGAATAAGCTGAACAAATCTCTCATAACAAGGTGGATTCCTGAACAAATTACCATTAATAATAAAGTTTTGGTAATAAGCTTTTAAATGTTTATATGCACTAAAATGGTAAAAATCATTATTGAGAGTTCTTCACTTAAGGAAAGCTTACCTTCTCTAAATCTTTGCTTATTACTTTTCAGCAATTGATGTTTTACCCATTTCTCATAAATTTTACAAAATTTATCTACTATACAAAATATTGTAGTATATTTACACATGTTATTAAACCTTTATTTTACTCCTTCAGTGCCCTATTTATATAAGGTTTAATAACTCTTGCAACCTTCCTTCCTCTCTATTCCTTATCCATAATCGGGGTTAAATAAATTTGGTATAAGATTTGTGGCATTGTTAACCAAAGATGGATATCGTCATGAGCTAAACGACTGAAAGCATTGTTACGTGGATATTATGTCATTCCTAGCTAGAAGCGGGAATCCAGAGAAATAACCTTAATATTGCTAAACATTATTGATAAAATAAACCTAAAAAAACAAGTTTTTTATAGGTTTTTACTTCCTTCCCGCTTCCGTGGGAATGACGTTAAGAGAATTTTTTACTAGACTGCTTCATCAATTACTTCGTAATTTTCCTCGCAATGACATTAAGCAATAAGGTTCAAACGTACTTCTTCGTTAAGTTCTTTAGCAGAAGATAATTCTATATCAAGTTCGGCAAATATCTGCACTAAGGCTATAGATAAATCATGGATCATTTTATCGGTATGGGCAGGGGTTGGGATGATTCGGAGGCGTTCCGTACCTCTCGGTACGGTTGGAAAATTGATATGTTGAACGTAAATACCATATTCATTAAGGAGCATATTTGAGGTTTTCGCCGCTTTAATCGGATCACCAATAATTATCGGCACTATATGACTTTCATTTTTCAAATAAGGTATATTAAAACGTTCAAAAGAATTTTTAAGTTTTGTAACTACTTCTTGATGTTTTATTCGTTCTTCATTTGATTCTTTGAGGTGTCTAATACTATGCGTTGCAGCGGTAGAAATTACCGGTGGCAATGAAGTAGTGAAAATAAACCCTGGAGCGGTTAGTCTTATAGCGTCGACTAAATTATGGTTGCTAGTGATATAACCGCCGATAGTGCCGTATGCTTTGGCAAGTGTACCTTGAATAATATCGATTTGATCACTACAATTAAGAAGTTCGGCAATACCGCCACCCTGTTTACCGTATAAACCGACCGTATGAACTTCATCGATAAAGGTTAAAGCATTATATTTTTTGGCTAAGTTGATTATATCTTTGATAGGTGAGAAGAAACCGTCCATAGAGTAAGCCGATTCAAAAACAATAATTTTCGGTCTATTAATATCGACTGATTGTAAAAGCTCTTCTAGATGCTTAACGTCTAAATGTCTATATATATATTTCTCGGCTCTTGAACTTGTAATCCCTGCAATTATTGATGCATGATTTAGCTCATCGGAGAAAAATACTATATCTGGCATGATGTTAGCAAGACTTGCAAGCGTTGTATCATTTGCAACAAAACCGGATGTAAAAACTAAAGCTGCTTGCTTTTTGTGTAAATTTGCAAGTTCTTTTTCAAGCTCAAGAATGGCGATATTATTACCGCCGATATTGCGAGTTCCGCCTGATCCAACACCGTATTTTAGCAAGGCATCTATAGAAGTTTGCATTACTTTTGCATGTTTACTCATACCCAAATAGTCATTAATACACCACATAACTATTTGTTTATTAGCGTGTTCTGCAAAAGGAAAATTATCGGCTTGTCTTTTTAAGGCCTTAAATTCTCGATATCTTCCTTCGCTTTTGATCTTATCTATATGTTTGCTAAATATAGTATTGTAATAAAGCATTAGAACTATTGATTGTTAGAACTTTTTTATGTGAATTGTAAAACGTACTGTATCATCCCGTGGCTCGACCACGGGATCCATAAAAACAATAAAAAATACTAGTATTTCTACTGGATCCCGCGATCAAGTCGCGGGATGACAACGGATTGCAACCATTCTACATTAAAATTAAAAAAGTTTAAAGTTATAATATGGCTTTTTGTACAATATTGTTTAATCTCTTTGAAAATGCCCCTGTATCAGCAACCGGTTCACCCTCTAAAATACAGGCTTGATCAAATATTAGATTAACCAATTCTTCATTATTTTTATTATTTGCTTTTAGGTCATTAAAGATTTTCTCTATGATTTTATTTTTAGGGTTTAGCTCTAAATTTTTAGCTGAGGCATTAGCTATTTGTTTCTGCTCAATCAAAAATCTCTCCATACGAATATCCATAGCAGCGTCGCTAACGGCAAGACAAGCAGGGCTTGAAGTAAGTTTTTTAGAGATCTTAACTTCTTTTACTAATTTCCCGAGTGTCTCTTTAAAATAATCGGTTAGCAATTTATATTCATCATCAGATTTTTTACTATCTGTATTTTTCTTCTCAGATTGTGAAGTGGTTTGCTCTACATCGATATCGCTTCTAGTAGCAGATTTAATAGCATGTCCTTTATATTCGCTATTAACATTTACCCAAAAATCATCCACTGTATCAGTAAAAAGTAATACATCGATATTTTTACTTAACAACCCTTCGATTTGTGGGCTTGAAAGTAATTTATCGGGGTTATCACCGCTTAAATAATATATAGTATTCTGCTCTTCTTTAAAATTCGCTATATATTCGTCAAGGCTGATCATTTTATTATGCAAGGCACTTCTGAATATACATACCTCTAATAATTTTTCATGATCGGTAATGGCCTCACATAAACCCTCTTTTAAAGCACCGCCGAAATTAGCCCAAAACTTATTATATTCTTCAGGTGATTCCTCTTTCTTTTTTCTAAGCTCGCCAAGCACTCTTTTTGTAATAGCATTTTTGATTTTCTCAAGCACGCTATTATGCTGCAGTGATTCACGGCTAATATTTAGTGGTAAATCTTCTGAATCAACTACACCTCGTAAAAACCTCAAATATGACGGGATTAAATCTATATTTTCATCAGATATAAATACTCTTTTTATATATAATTTTACTCGCCTTTTGCGATCAGGGTGAAATAAGTCAAATGTTTTGCTCGATGGGATGAAAAGTAGGTTAGTAAATTCTATAGCTCCCTCGTTTTTATTATGCATCGTTATCCAAGGGTCATCAACGGCATAAGATAAGCTTTTGTAGAATTCTTTATATTGTTCTTCCGTAATTTCTGATTTCGGTCTTGTCCATAATGCAGAAGCTGAATTAAGCTGGATTTCATTATTACCGGCTTCATCAAAGAAATATATCGGTACTGCTATGTGATCGGAATAGCTTTTAACGATGTGTTTTAATCTAAAATGATCAAGGAATGTATCTTCTTCCTTTTTGATATGTAAAACGATTTCCGTGCCTCTTGTGAACTCTTTATCTGAATCTGAGACAATATATTCACCAAGCCCGTCTGATTTCCAAACATGAACTTTATCCTCACCAGCTTTTCTTGAGGTTACAGTCACTTTATCGGCTACCATAAAGCTTGAATAAAATCCAACACCAAATTGACCGATTAGCATATTATCCTTTTTAGAATCACCGGAGAGGCTTTTAAGAAAATTTGCCGTACCCGATCTTGCAATAGTACCGAGATTTTCGATTAAATCCTCTTTATTCATGCCTATGCCGTTATCACGGATAATGATTTGTCTGTTATCTTTATCGACTTTAACCGTAATTTTAAAATTGCTATCACCTGCTACTAATGCACTATTACTTTGAGATAAATAACGTAATTTATCGCAAGCATCCGAAGCATTGGAAATTAACTCCCTCATAAAAATCTCTTTATTACTATAAAGAGAGTGAATCATTAAATTTAAAATCTTGCCAACCTCGGCATCAAACTTTTTCTTTTCTTGTGTCATACTAAACCAATTTATAAATTCTTGTTTTTAGCTTTGTTACTAGGTCAGTTTTTTTTGTCATTGCGAGGAAAAACTGTAAGTTTTGACGAAGCAATCTCGTGCTATAGTCCTGAGATTGCTACGCTCCTTTTAGTCGCTCGCAATGACGATTTTGGTATCTTGTAACAAAACTTTATTTATTTAATATAGGAATTAATAATCAAATTTAAATAGTCTTCATTAATATTTTTTATCAATATCGTTTTTAAGCTATGAGTATGACCTTTAATAATTTCGATATTACTACGTGATAATTTCCATTCTTTTGCTAAATAATTTATAATTTCTTCATTAGCTTTACCTTGCTCCGGTAATGCTTTTATAGATAATTTTAGATATGGGATATTATTAATAGTTATAAAATCGCTAATTAGATTCCGGTTAGAATTAGGTTTTACTTTAAGACTAAGTAAAGCCTGATTTGAAGAAGAATTGTAATTGTAGAATTTATCCATGAATATCTTTTATCACATTTGCTTATTATTTTTAATAAAAAAAATCCTTGAAAAACTTTGCTTAAACTGATATACAGTTTACTGTAAATGTTTAGCACCCTTAGCTCAGCTGGATAGAGCAACAGATTTCTAATCTGTGGGTCAGAGGTTCGAATCCTTTAGGGTGCGCCCCATTCTTCGATTTCCGACACTTTTATAAAGCTATCAAACGGCGGATACAGCATAAAATCAAGCTTTTTGCCGTTTAGCTGGAATATTAAGTGTCTTTCACCAAATCTCTAAACTAAGCAGCTTTTCTCTTTCTTTTAAATAGTAAATTTATCACCTTATAAAAAGAAATATTAATAATTTAATTAAAAATATTTCTCAAGTTTATTAATATAAGCTTTAATTTCTTTTGTGTTAACTAATATAGGATTATCAAAATGCCAAATTCTTCAACTCAAGGTAAATTTGGACAACATGAAATTAACAGTAAACTAGAAAAGTTTTTTAAAGAACATAAATTAACATTAAAGAACCCAGATATACTAAAAGACTTTAGTGTTCTTATAGCCGATTCATCTAATAACCATGATATTACAAGTATAGCTCCATATGTAGACACAATGGAGAATTTGCTAAACTCAATACCGAATCATTACCACAAAACAGAATTCTTAGATTATGTAACGAATATAGTACCAGATCATAAATATGAAAATTTGCTTAATGGAGCTAATAATGGATTAAAAGAAGAAATAATTATTAATATCCTCAAAGAACTATCATCAGACCACTCTGATGTAATGCTTAATTTAAAACTGAGTAATAACGAAAAAGAGTTTAAAGAAAAATTAGACAAGATTATTAATACTTATGAAAAAGGGAAGGAAAATCCTGAAAACAAAAAAGCAATTTCTCAAGAAATCAAAAAAGAATTAGAGAATCTAGATACATGGTGCAAAGAAACAGCTAAAAAAGATAATTCGCATGTTTTTAAAAATATTGGACAAGTTATAAAACATAGTTTTAAAGCTTTGGCTAACATAGGAAATAAAGAAGCTTTCAAAAAAGAACAGAAAGAAGTTAGGTATTTATATGGAGGCTATAATACATGCTAATAAAAATACTAAACAAACACTAGAACACATAAGGGATACTATTAACAAACATAAATCTCCCCTTCCTCATTCTATTACTACTCCCAAGAATATATTGCGGGAAAGCAAGCGAGGATCTGTAGGAAGGTAAATAATAATTACTCGAAGCTGGTAAATGTGTCTATAATCGTCCACTAGGGTGTGTGTCATTAACCGAAAACCAACAAGCCGCCTTAATCTCATTTATCTTTAATTTTGGTAGCGGGAAGTTTCAAGCATCAACCTTGCCGCAGAAGCTTAACCGAGTTGAATATTTAGCGGCTGTCGATGAACTGCCAAGATGGATATACGCTAAAGGCGGTGTTAAGCTGCAAGGTTTAGCGACACGTCGGCAACATTATTATTTCCCTCTAATCCTCTATATATTAATAGATTCCCTGAATCAATCCTAATTTATTTATTCATACTTTTAGTTAAATTTCGATTGCTTTCTTAAAGCTCCTTATTATGATTCTGTCTATAAGCTCATTTTTAACAAAATATTAAGATTTATAGAATTTGATAAGGATAAAGATATGAAAGAACTAATAGAATTTCTAGAAAAACGAGGTTTGAAATGGGAAGCCGATAGTTTAAGAAAGGGTGACACAACTCTTTCTCTTTCTTATAACAACATAGGCGATACAACATTAAAGACAATTAACGGATATCTGCAAAGAAATAAAACTATAGCCGAGAAAAAAGCAGAAAGCTTAAATGCAGAGGGTAATAATTTATGCAGTCAAGAAAAGTATGATGAAGCTATAGAAAAATATAAAGCAGCAATAAAAATCAAGAAAGGACTTGATGGATACTCATATAGGGCAGACAATTTATATGAAAAAAATAAAACAAATGCAGAAAAGGAATATAAAGAACAACAAAAACAAGTACTTTCTGCAAAAAATATTAATATTGTAGACGATAATTTAACTAAATGGAAAAAATTAGTAATAGATATAAAAGAAAAAAATCAAGTAGACACGCAAAACCTAATAAAACATATAAATCAGGATGAATTAAATAATTTTGATGAATAAATTGTAAAAGTAAAGAATTGATCTGACAGTTAAGGATTGTTGGGTACGAAGAAAAAAGATAAGATAGTACCTGGCAAGTTTTAACAACCTACTAAAAAGGAGACTGTCAGATGACAACATATCAAGAAAAAATCATAAAGCCAAGAATCGGTTTATTAAAACTCGCTGAACAATTAGGGAATGTATCACAAGCTTGCAAAGTAATGGGTTATAGCAGGGATACATTTTATCGTTACAAAGAGCTCCATGATCAAGGTGGGGAGGGGGGAAGCTCTATATGAGATGACTAGACGTAAAGCTTGCATTAAGAATCGTGTGCCCGCAAATATAGAGGATGCTGTAGTTAATATAGCTGTTGAATTTCCAGCATTTGGTCAGGAACGTGCTGCTAATGAATTACGCAAGAGTGGGATAATCATTTCTGGTGGCGGAGTTAGATCTGTGTGGTTACGTCATGATTTAGAAAGTTTCAAAAAACGTCTAAAAGCTCTAGAGACTAAAGTAGCAAATGATGGTATTGTTTTAAGTGATAATCAACTTGCTGTTCTTGAAAAAGTTAAAAACCAACGTGAAGCTAGTGGTGAAATAGAAACTATGCACCCTGGCTACCTTGGTTCACAAGATACTTACTATGTTGGTAATATTAAAGGCATAGGCCGTATTTATCAGCAAACTTTTGTCGATACCTATTGAGGAGTAGCTATTTGTAAACTCTATACCGAAAAGACGGCTATTACAGCTGCAGACCACTTAAATGATAAGGTTATTCCATTCTTTGCAAACCATGATATCCCTCTGCTTAGAATATTAACTGATAGAGGTACGGAATATTGTGGAAAACCAGAAAACCATGCTTACCAACTATATCTTGGCATTGAGAATATCGATCATTCCAAAACTAAAGCATATAGTCCTCAAACCAACGGTATCTGTGAGCGTTTCCATAAAACTATGCAGGAAGAGTGCTATCACATTCTATTCCGCAAAAAATTTTATAATTCACTTGATGAATTGCAAACAGATATAGATAACTGGCTTGTGAGTTACAATAATGCAAGACCTCATTCCGGTAAACATTGCTTTGGTAAAACACCAATGCAATCTTTTACAGATTCACTTTATATTGCTAAAGATAAAAATATTGGTAATATTGGTAATATAGATAAAAATATTGGTAATATAGAGAGAATATCAGACAATTTGATGATTGCCCATCAAGCTGCCTGATTACTCAACTCTGTCAGATTAAGTCGTAACTTGTACAAATAAAGGTAATACTATATTAATTTCTGCTTTAGAAAAGGGCTTAGAAGTAGTTTATGAGCTGCTTATTAATACGTCCAACATAGCTATTAATAATAGAGAGATATTAGAAACCGCCCGTGGTGGCTTAGAAAAAGTTTGTGAATTACTTATTAATAGAATGTCCATTACAGCTATTAATCATGTTAATAATAACGGCTATACGGCTTTGACTTGGGCTGTTGCTAATGGTTATGAAAGGGTTTGCGAATTGCTTATAATGAGGCTATTAATCAAGTTACTAATAATGGTAAAACAGCTTTAAGTATAGCTACAAATAAAGGTTTTAAAAATGTATGTGACTTATTGCATAAAATAGATGGTTTTCAAAAGTTGGTTGATGGGATAAATGATAAAGTAGATAACCCCGATTATGGATAAGGAATAGAGAGGAAGGAAGGTTGCAAGAGTTATTAAACCTTATATAAATAGGGCACTGAAGGAGTAAAATAGGTTTAATAACATGTGTAAATATACTACAATATTTTGTATAGTAGATAAATTTTGTAAAATTTATGAGAAATGGGTAAAACATCAATTGCTGAAAAGTAATAAGCAAAGATTTAGAGAAGGTAAGCTTTCCTTAAGTGAAGAACTCTCAATAATGATTTTTACCATTTTAGTGCATATAAACATTTAAAAGCTTATTACCAAAACTTTATTATTAATGGTAATTTGTTCAGGAATCCACCTTGTTATGAGAGATTTGTTCAGCTTATTCCTTCATTATTTCTGCCATTGATTGTGATGTTACATTACTTAAGTGGGAAAAGAACGGGAATTTATTATGCAGATTCCACACATTTTGCAGTATGTAAAAATATCAGAATTAATTCTAACAGAACTTTTAATAATCTTGCAAAAATGGGACGTATTAATATTACTCCTTCCAGACATCGATCACCTATTAATTTTTTTACTTCTCTATTCTCTGCTCTTATTGCTTACCAACTTAAACCTAATAAACCATGTATTTCTTATCCATAATCGGGGTTATCTTTAGCAATTTCTTTCATTTCACTCCAAGGCAATTCATCAGGCAAAGCTTTTGTTCCTATGATAGAAATTATTACTACCGGCAATAAATCCCTATGTTTCATACCTTTCTTAATTTGATTAATGTAGGTATAACAACTGTAAAGCTGCGTTCTATTAAGATAATCTTTCTCCATTTTCGCTGCATCTCGATTATATAACATCTACCAGTTTCATCTTTAACTTTTAGATCGAATAAACTTCTTTTCCCTTCAAGAAATAAAGGCAATTTGTTCAGTAGTTATATAGCTTAAATCTATGATTCTATCTCCTTTCGATAACCTAAGAAGAGAGTTCAGTAAATTTATTAATTTTACTTTATCGCTAAATAATTTTTTAAATGCGACATCATTTGTACCGTCTAAATATCTTTGCATAAATAATTATATCTTTAGTAAGTTTTTATATATAGTAAATTAATACCTATCATTATCATCATATACTCCCCAAATTACTTTCTTGGAAATCCAACCTGTGTAATCCTTACATGTAATTTGGCAAAATTGTTCTTTACATTTTTTTAAACCGCAGCGAACCTTGGGCATTAATTTTGCTATAACTCGGCTTTTAGGGTCTGCGGATTTGGTAAGTTCTGTTTTCTTATTAGAAGTAATAACTACTGATCTTTTACCTGATAAGACGCTTGAATGTATCCAACCGCCTTCGCCGTTAATGTCACGTACTTGTCGCCATTGCTCGTACTCTGCAGTTATTTCTACCGGTTCGCCTTTTTTAACAAAAACCCATTCTACGGCAGATTTAGTAGTTGGTCCGCTTCTTGCATTTACTTCATTAGATTTTATTGAAACAAATCTCGGAATAGGCAATTTTTTATTATCGGCGTTAATTGTTGTTGATAATATTACAATAATTAAAGTAATAAGAATTTTAATCATTATCTTCCGCTTCAGATAAAGCATCTTCTTTTTTTGCTATTATATAATTACCAAGCCTAAATTGTACTTTTATTCTATTAATTTCCTGCTCGCTAATACCTATATTTTTTAGGACTATTCCACCGATTTGTAATCCAGTCTCATAACTTTCCGGAATAATAGTTGTGGCGCCTAAATCATAAAACTCTCTAGCATTTTTTAAATTTTTTAACTTAACGACAACCGGTATATCCTGATAATTACCGCTAATTGTTTTAAGCGATTTCTTAATAGTTACTTGATTATTCATAGTAAGTATTATAGCGAATGCTCTTTCCGTACCTAATGCCTTTAGAGTATCGGCTTGCGATACATCACCTTTAAAAACCGGTAAACCGTTTGATAGCTCTTCTTTGACTCTATCATCATCTAAATCAAGTATTACGTAACTTATACCTTCTGCTTCCAAAACTCTTGCTACCATTTTACCGGTATTACCGAGTCCGGCAATAATAATATGGTTTGTTAAATCTCTTGCACCAAGCTCAATCATTTGAGTCGGAGTTTTATCTAGTCCTTTATCAACTTTCTCGGCAATCTTTTTCCCTAAAGCTGCGAGTAATGGAGTAAGTGCCATAGTAAAAGTAACTACGAGTAATAATATATCGGCAGTACTTTCTTCTAATATTCCGCTATCTTTACCTAAACTGAATAATATAAAACCAAACTCTCCACCTTGCGATAATAATAAGCCTGAATAAAAAGCAACTCCTTTATTAAAACCGAATAAAATACAAAAAGCCGTTATGATTAAGGTTTTTATACCTATTAAAGCAATAGATAAAGTAAGAATATGAGATACTTTTTCATACATTTCTAGGGCATCGATATTCATACCGACGGTCATGAAAAACAATCCTAAAAATAAACTTTTAAAAGGATAAATACTTTCTTCTGCCTGCAATCTAAATTCAGTTTCCGCAACTAATACTCCGGCAACAAATGCTCCTAGAGCTAAAGACAAACCAAATGTTTCGGTAGCCCAAGCAGCAGAAAGTACTATTAACAAAGTCATCGAAATAGGTAACTCGCTTGCATTATTACTTTCTGATGAAATGAATGAAAATACAGGACGAAGAAAAACACGACCGACAATAAATATTGTAAGTAAGGCCGTTACGGCTTTTAAGAGTGCAATACCAAGAGCCGCTGCAAGCGAGGCTTTATTGTTACCGGCAAGTAACGGAACTATCACAAGCAATGGAACTACGGCCAAATCTTGCAGTAATAGAATAGCTAAAGAAACTCTTCCTATTTGCGTTGATTGACTACGATTTTCCTCAATAACCTGCATAACAAGTGCCGTAGATGAAAGGGCAAGACCACCGCCGGTAATGATAGCCGCACTACTATTACCGTCTATAAGTACCATTGCACCGGCAATTACTATAGCAGTCGTTAAAACTTGCAAACTACCGAGACCAAAGACATATCGTCTCATAGCTTTTAATCGCTCGAAGGATAACTCAAGACCTATTGCAAATAATAGAAATACTACACCAAGTTCACCTAGTAACTTAGTTTGGTCATATGTTACGATTTTTAAACCGTGATCACCTATTGCAGCTCCCGCAATTAAGTAACCAAGTACTGGACTTAATCTAAGACGCTTAAGTATAGCCACGATAAAAACCGCAGTACCGAGTAAAATTATAACGTTAATAAGAATATGATCGTTCATCTTTTCCAAATTTCTTCTAGCTTAAAATGCTCCCGTGCTTCAGGATAAAAAATATTAATTAAAATAGTACCTGCATCTATTAGTACCCACTCTGATTTACCAAGCCCCTCAATATTACTATTTACACCGGCATTATTTTTTAATTCTAAAGCTACATATTCGGCAATTGCTCCAACATTTTTAGTCGAACAACCGCTAGCAAATATAATATAATCGGCTAATTTATGTTTTCCTGTTAAATCAATTACCTCAATATCTTCTGCTTTTTTCTCACTCAAACATTCTAAGATAAATAATTTTAATTCTTCAGCTTCTTTTTTCATAATAATTAATAAATGACATAATAATATTAATTATTATATGCATAAGAGTAGAGTTTATCAATGAATGTTTAAAATTCTATAATAAAAATTCATATAAAGCTTTACTTTAACAAAAAAAACTTTAATTAATATTTATAGGCTTTTATATCTAAAAAGTGATAAAATAATGGCAATATCTGCAGAAGAGCTAGAAAAAATACTTAAGGAATCCTTTCCAAACAGTATAATAAAAATTACTGATTTAGTAGGAGATCAAGACCATTATGCATTAGAAATATCAGATGTTCAATTTAATGGACTTTCTTTAATTAATCAACATAAATTAGTAAAAAATGCCTTATCTGAAATATTAAATACAAAACTACATGCAATTACCATAAAAACTATCGCAGTTCCTGAAAAATAATTACAAACACTAATATAATAAATCTTACACAAATTCAACTTATTTTTAATTAAGTTTTATACTTACTTAGCATTAAGATTATAATTTTTCTGATAAAACCAAATTTTAAATTAACTTTTGCATTGGTCAACAATATGTTGACTTCTATTCTTACATAGAGTATATTATAATAATCTATTCTCATCTCTAAATGCAATATAAACTCAGCTTTTCTAAAACAGCTTTAAAAAATTTACTCAAAATTTCTACAAACAAAAGAAAAGAAAAATTAGAACAACTAAAGCTAAATCCTTATAAGGAAAATAATAATATCAAGAAATTAATAGGACACGATGGTTATAGATTAAGGATTGGGGACTATAGAATTATATATAGAATAAATAAAGGAAAGTTAGAAATTCTAGTAATTAATGTTGATGTTAGAGGAGAGGTATATAAATGAGTAATAAACATATAATAGAATATCAAGGAAAGCCTGCTTTTGTTGTTATACCTTTTAATGAATATCAGGAACTTATCAATAAAAAACAATGTATTACCGATGAAACATTATACACTGAAGCTATAGCCAAAAATGAGGAATATTTTCCTGAAGAATTAGTACAAAAAATCCTGGACGGTGAAAATCCTATTAAAGTTTATCGTGAATATAGAGGGTTATCTCAAGAACAATTAGCTATTAAAATCGGTAAAACTAAGCAATATATATCATCTATTGAAAAAGGATTACGAAAAGGCATAATAGATACACTAAAAAAACTAAGTACCGTTCTAAATGTTGATTTAGATATGTAATAATTCATTAAATTATTACTAATAGCAAATTACTTATGTAATTTGCTATTAGTAAGTGGATTTTTAGAAATTTACTTTAAGTCTTAGCGTACCGGATTGAGCATAGTATTTTTTAGCTAAGTTCAACCCGTAATGCACTCCGTACTCCATTCTGCCTTTCTTAAGTACTACCCCTGCTCCTAAATCATACAGCATTTTAGTAGGTTTAGGTGACGGTACCGGTAGAGGCTCATTAAGACCGTTAAGATCTGCAATGATTGCCGGTGTTTTACCTTTAAAGTCGTAATTAATAAAGGCATGAACTTGCGGTCTAATTATGAACTCATCCTTATAGAAAGTTGTTTTAATTTCACCGCCGAGTATACCCTCAACCTTATTATATTGACGCTTCTGAATAGTTAGATTTTGGAAAGAAGTATCGTATTCCTGATAACCGAAATCTTTAATCTTAGTAAGTCTTAAACCTGCCATCGGTGCAAATGAAGTTTCTTTCCATAGATAATTATAACCCCCAACTACTTGACCGCTATAAGAAGTTGAATGATACTTACCGTGTGCCGTTTCATAACCGCCTATAATATTACGTAGTTCATTAGTTTTAATATCGCTTCGTGAATAGGTAGTTACGCCTTCTACAAACCAGTTATTTATAAAGTTATATAAACCGTATATAGAACCCATGTTAGTTCCGACCTTAGTAGTATTACCGGCTTTAGCATTTTGGTAACGTAACTTCGTATCGACTCTAGTATAAGCAGCACCAAGAACTATATTATCGTTTATAACGGTATCGACCCCGATTGAACCACCGGTAGATTTAGCTTTATACTAAGTCCGTTAAAGGCTTTTTGTACCGCTTTGCCGTAATATGGGCTAACCCATACTCCGTAAACGGAATTATTAGCATTACCTTCATCGAGTTCACTGTTTGTCCTCCAGCTAGTGCTTCTATAATCAATTGTGAGCCAGCAGTAGCTATATTAATCGTACCTCCTAAGGCAAAATTTCCTGGAACGGTAACCGTAAACTCTCCGTCGACCGGACCTACAACATTACCTATATTAATTGTTGCAAGTGTTCCGATACTCGCATTAGTAGCAAGAAGGTTAGTATAAACGTCTAATATACCATTATTAGCCTGAAGAACCGGACTTGCAAAAGTATAAGGATTTATGCCTACAGCACCGTTAAATTGAAGTCTAGCTGCTGCATTGTTATAATCAACTCCTGCTGTTGCAGTTAATGTTCCTCCTACTGCAGCTATCCCATCACTAGTAAAATTAAAGTTATTAACTGTAACATTACCTCCCAAATCAACAGCTGTAGTATTATGTATTAATCGCATTATTGGCTCCTATATTTCCGGTAACCGTACTACCCGGCAAAATTTAATGTATTATTTCCTTCGGCTACGGAATTAATTATATTCCCACCGGTAGCTCCGCCGACATTCGCATCGGCAGCTATTGTTACTTGTGCGGCAGTACCTTTAAAATCTATATCAGAAATTACGCTTTTTTGAAAGCGTGTTAACGAGTTGTGCGTAAATTGTACTAACCCTCCATTTCCTGTATCAATTCCCGTTTCCCAATCTACACCATAATGGGTGTCACCTCCAACAAGAGGCTGATACTGGTTTCCTATCTGAATAGTTTGTGCAAAGATAGTTCCTGTAATTGTAACCGGATTTTGATTTAGAAGTTGTCCCGGCTCATCGGCTATCCCATCGGTACTAAATATGTTAAGCCTTTTTGTTCCCCCTGTTCCGTTGCCACTACCTGCATCAAGTGCAATTTCTCGTTTACCAGAAGCCACGTGTACTCCTAATTGACCCCATAAATCCTGTGCCGGAATTAGTTTCACAGTAGCTATAAATTTTGCTTCATTTTTGATCCATTACTTACTATATAACTAGAATTTGAGCCGGAAAAATTGATATTTTTTGTAGGTTGTATATCTACAACTTCATTTCCTGGGGAGTAAACTGAAGTATCGGTTGCAAGATTATATCTTGATCCATTAAGGTTACCAATATTAATAGCATTCGCTTTATTCCAATTTGGATTTTTAACAACGAATGGCGTATTAGTAGCTATTGTAAGATTATTTTGACCCTGAACATCAGTTATAATAGTGTGTTCATCCAAGTAAACGGTAGGATCAGCAGGAGCAACAACTGTAGAAGAAAGTACTAACAGTGTTGTTAAAATTCATATTATTAACGTAATAAGTGTTACCTGTTAAAGTTAAAGCCGCCCCGTTATTAGGACAATCGATATTTAGTCCACTTCCGGCACCGTAACATTACCGAGATTTATTGCGGTATTGGCCGGTACAGTCATAACTGCGTTATTATTGGCACCTATATTTAAAGAGCCAATTGAAACATTAGCAGTGAAATTAAACACTCCTCCAAGTGCTAAATCATCCCCTGGGGCAAAAGGCGTTCCACCATCAAGGTTAAAGCCTGTGGATAACACAGCATTTGGACCTATGACGGTTCGAACCCCGAGTGCACTTGTGCTAGCAAGCATCACTGCCGCAGTTGATGCGAACATGCCTTTTTTTATTAAATTTTTTAGAGTATTTTTTCGTTGACTTGACATAACATCTCCTAAATTTGGACTTAATTTTCTAAATTATAAATTTGAGACTAGTATTCATTAACAAATATAAATTTTATGTATTTTTGGAAGATTTTTAAAAATCTTTAGTTAAATGAGATTAAGATAAAAATTCTTAATATTTTCGTTATGTTGCACTTTTAAAAAAAGTTAATAATAAAATTAAATTTTTATTCAGGTCTTTAATTAATATTAAATAATAAAAGAGGGTAAGAAGAAATGATTAATAATTATTAAAAGAACAAAAAATTTTCTAACTTATGATTTTGTTATATAAATAACACGTTACTTTTAGTTAAAAAACATTAATTAAATACTAAAATATCTATAAAAATTATAAAATAAAGTATTTTCTACATATAGAAAGTAATCATAAGTTACTTTTCTTGTTTAAAATAAATTAAACTTTATATATTGTTTATAGAAATTCAGTAAATCGTATATAAATATAAAACTTAAGAAATACACATGGACCATAAAGCACGCTCGGTGTCATACCATGGCTTGACCACGGTATGACACCGAATGCGTTTTTCGATCCACGCAACAATGTCTGCTCGCAATGACGATATCTTTCTTTATTGAGCAAAATCTATAAATTTTTACATAAACAAATTGATTTGCTACGAATAATAGAGTATATATTATAGACATAATTAATTCTCGGGGCGTAGCGCAGCCTGGTAGCGCATCTGGTTTGGGACCAGAGGGTCGGGAGTTCGAATCTCTCCGCCCCGACCATAAATATAAATTTAAACCTAATGTCAAAAGACGACCTCATTCAGTTTACAGGTACAGTACTTGAACTTTTACCTAATGCTACTTTCAGAGTAAAGCTTGAGAATGATCATGTAATTATTGCTCATACTTCCGGTAGGATGCGTAAAAATCGTATCAGAATATTACTAGGAGATAAAGTTATGGTAGAAATGACTCCTTATGATTTAACTAAAGGGCGTGTGATTCATCGTCACTAGTCTTTATAAGTATGAAGCAGAACAAAAAAAACCTACCGATTATATTAGCATCAAGCTCTCCTGCAAGAATTGAATTACTACACCGAATAAGAATTACTCCTTCACAAATTATTCCAGCAGATATAGACGAAACACCTAATTTGCGTGAATTACCCGCTCCCTTAGCCATAAGACTTGCTTACGAAAAAGCTATAAAAGTTGCATCTCAAATAGAGGAATCAGCTATAATTATAGCTGCCGATACCGTAGCGGCAGTAGGTAGAAGAATATTGCCGAAAGCTACTACTTACGAAGAAGTCAAGAATTGTATTAAGATGTTATCCGGACGTCGTCATCGTGTCCATACCGGTTTATGTATTATCAAAAAAGAGAATGATCAGCTTACAGTTAGACAAAAAATAGTTCAGACTATTGTTAAGTTCAAAAAATTAAGTGATGAAGAGATTAATTTTTATTGTTCTTTGGATGAGGGAATAGATAAAGCCGGCGGGTGCAAAATTTCCGGTTATGCAGAAGCTTTTATCTCATTTATTTCCGGCTCATATTCAAATGTTATGGGATTACCTTTATTTGAAACGGTAAATGCTCTAACTTCTTTAGGTTTTAAGGTATATAAACGCTAATAGTCGTGAACATTGTTGCGTGGAGACAAAATCGTCATTGGCGAGCGGTCAAAGACCGCGTGGCAATCTAGAAAAATAATAAAAATGCTACGCATTTTAGTGGATTGCTTAGTCGAAACTTATAGTTTCTTCTCGCAATGACGACTCAGTATCCACTACATAAATTACTTAGCTAACCCCGATTATGGATAAGGAATAGAGAGGAAGGAAGGTTGCAAGAGTTATTAAACCTTATATAAATAGGGCACTGAAGGAGTAAAATAAAGGTTTAATAACATGTGTAAATATACTACAATATTTTGTATAGTAGATAAATTTTGTAAAATTTATGAGAAATGGGTAAAACATCAATTGCTGAAAAGTAATAAGCAAAGATTTAGAGAAGGTAAGCTTTCCTTAAGTGAAGAACTCTCAATAATGATTTTTACCATTTTAGTGCATATAAACATTTAAAAGCTTATTACCAAAACTTTATTATTAATGGTAATTTGTTCAGGAATCCACCTTGTTATGAGAGATTTGTTCAGCTTATTCCTTCATTATTTCTGCCATTGATTGTGATGTTACATTACTTAAGTGGGAAAAGAACGGGAATTTATTATGCAGATTCCACACATTTTGCAGTATGTAAAAATATCAGAATTAATTCTAACAGAACTTTTAATAATCTTGCAAAAATGGGACGTAGTTCTGTCGATTGGTTTTTTGGATTCAAGCTTCATATGATAATCAATGATAAGGGAGAAATTATTGCTGTTAAAATTACCAAAGGTAATGTTGATGACAGAATTGCATTTGAAGCAATGGTTATCAAAAAGGTCTAAAAGGTAAGTGTTATGATGATAAGGGGTTTATTTCAGAAAAAATGTTTACAAAACTTTATAAGCAAGGTTTAATAAAAATTACCGGAATAAGAAAGGATATGAAAAACTATTTATTACCTCTTTTGGATAAAATCCTTTTAAGGAAGAGATTCATTATCGAAACCATTTTTGGCTACATAAAAGAGAATTTTAATATTACTCCTTCCAGACATCGATCACCTATTAATTTCTTTACTTCTCTATTCTCTGCTCTTATTGCTTACCAACTTAAACCTAATAAACCATGTATTTCTTATCCATAATCGGGGTTAGATACTCAGTTTCCAGGCGCATCCAAATGACTTCTCTCATAATTTTCATGACGCTCTTGAGCTTCAATACATAATGCAGCAATAGGTCGTGCTTCTAATCTTTTTATACCTATTGGGTCGCCTGTTTCTTCACAGTAACCATATTCCCCATTTTTAATACGTGATAATGCTTCTTCTATTTTACTCATTAATTTACAATATCTATTTCTACTACGAAGCTCAAAAGCTCTTTCTGTTTCATGAGTAGCACAATCGTTAAGATCGGATTCTTTTAAATTTTCTTCCTTTAAATGATCTAAAGTCTCTTGAGATTCCTTTAATAAATCCTCTTTCCATCTTAAAAGTTTTTGTCTAAAATATTCTAGGTGATTAGGACACATATATTCTTCATCTTTAGAAGGTTTATATCCCATAGGTAATTTAGGTGTTTCTAACATATTAATATCTCAATATTAGCTTTAATATATTATGTTTATAAGGTTTTTAAAATAATATAATATATAACTTAAAATTAACGCAAGAAGATTATGAATATTAATATATTTTATTTTTTAATTGGATATGCGGTAGTATATACAGCCTCTAAATGCTTTATACTTGTTTTAGTATAATTTTGTGTAGTAGATAAACTTTTATGACCTAATAGCTCTTGAATAGAGCGCAAATCTGCACCATGCTCAAGCAAATGTGAAGCAAAACTATGTCTAAATGAATGAGCAGTTAAATGCTGCGGTAAACCATAAAAATGCTTTAATTTAATTAATTCACGATTAAATACCGGTGGCTGCAATTTCTTACCCTGCTTTCCTCTAAATATCGGTTCATTATCCCCTAGCTTATACGGCAATATTTCTAAATATTTGGTAATTAAATTTTTAGTAATCGGTAACCACGGAATTATTCTTTCTTTACTACCTTTACCTATTATTCTTATAAATTCTAGATTTTGTAGATGAAGTTTCGTAATTGATAATGCCTCCGATATACGTAGACCTGAAGCATATATAAGAACAAGTAGGGCTTTATTTCTAAGTTCTACCCACTTAACATTCCCATATTCTTCAATATGTTCAAGTGATATTACTACATCATCCTCCGATAAAGCTTTTGGTAACAATTTAGTTTTTTTAGGAGATTTTATAGAAAAAATTATATGACTATTTAATTGTGTTGTTTTCTCTAAAAACCTATAAAAATTTTTTACTGCAGATAAACCACGTGAAATTGAAGAAGTGGTAAAATTATCACAGTTACGTTTTGCAAGCCAACTTCGGATTAATCTTATATCTGCGGTTTTAATATGATTTATCGTTACAAGCTCTGAATTATAATAATTCATAAACTCAAGGAAATGCTTAAGGTCATTATTATAAGAAATTACTGTATGATTAGAGTAATTTCTTTGCAAAACGAGGTATTTTTGCCACTTATTTATTAATTCTTGAATTGATATATCTAACATTTATAAAAACTTAACTATTTTCAATATTATTCTTAATGCTAACAATTATTGACTCATAATTTTATAAATGTTAGCATGAATTGAGGGTTTATGTTTACATATACGTAACCTATAAAACACAAAAAATTTTTTAAGTAAAAAATTTAATTTATTTTAGGAGAATGAATAATGTTAAATAATACACAATTTTTAGATTTAATGAAATCCTATTATGAATCCGGAATTTTATATGAGTTCTATGAAAAATATCCCTAGTGTAGATCTTTCATCTATCACAAATACAATGCAAAGAGCTATGAATATTCTTTTAACAACTAACCAAATTGCTACAGAAAGCATGCAATCTTTGCTTAAGAAAAATTCCGAGATTATACAAAATAATGTTAATACTATTTTGAATACTACTAAAGAAGCAGCAAATTCTAAAGATTTCAAACAAGCTAGTAAATGTCATCAAAAATGTTTAAAATCTATTTATGAAACATCTATGGATAATTCTAAGGAATTAGCAAGTATTGCTTATGAGTCTTCAACCAAAATATTAGAAGCCGCAAATAAGCATATTGCCGAGAATGTTCATCATGCTTCTAATAATATGCAGAATATGGCAGAACAAGTACAAAAAAACTTCAATAAGAAATCTGCTTAATTTTCAACGTCATTGCGAACGACTGAAGGCATTGTTGCATGGATCGAAAAATGCGTTTGATGTCATTCCTGCGAAAGCGGGAATCCAGAAAAAAGCGAAATTATTTGAGCTTTTAATATAAAAAATTAAATATATTTATATCTTTTATTACTAGATTCCTGCTTTCGCAGGAATGACATCGTGGAAATCTCCTCTCAGTTGCTCGCCTTTCTGTTTAGCCAATTTTGTAAATAAGACTCTGCTAGTTCTTGATCTTCTATAACAATCACATTTTCAGCATTACGTTTATCGGCAGCAGCCGTGAAATTAAACGAACCGGTTATTACTTTCTTTTTATCGATAATTATAACTTTATTATGAGCGATTCCGGGTACTTTATCTATACCTACATCAATTTTTGCTCGTTGTAATTTGTGTAATTTAGAAAATTTTTGCTTTAAATTACTACGATCAAGTAATATTCTAACTTTTACTCCTCGCATCTGTGCATTAATAAGTGCAGTAGTAATTAACGCATCGCTCATACCGTATGCCTGCATATAAATAGATTCTTCAGCTTTATCTATCTGATTGGCTATAAACTTTAGTACAACCGGCAGGCGGAGTTAACTTTACTTCTTGAAAGCTCTGAAATATTGTAATGCTTTATTTGAGGTGCAGATAAAGCTAATGATTTTTGATTTATTAGATTAGTAAAATAATCCGGATTCTGTCCATAAATACCTAAAGCAACTCCCAAGATAAAGGCAATAGATATTTCTATAAATTTATTATTTTTTCTCTTCATGACTTATTTATATTTTAGGCGTTATCTGCATGGTTTGCATTCCGCTATGTCATACCGTGGCTTGACCACGGTATCCATAAAAAAATAAAGAAGAAGACTGGATACCGCGATCAAGTCGCGGTATGACAATAAAAAGATCCAACACCTATCTTCTTACATAACTTCCCGGTGCTTCTTCAATAGCCTTTAGATTCTGATAATCTAAAGAATCTACTAGCTTATTATCATTATTTTTTATAAGCCAATCAAGCCAATAATTCCACCATGAGCCTTCATATTCCGTAGGCTTTATAAGCCACTCATGACTACTTAAACTTAAGTCGTCATTTAAAGCCGATAATTATATTTAGCAATCGCAGGAGGATTAACTACACCTGCTACATGCCCTGAATCCGTGAAACAAAAAATCTTATGTCCGTTTAATAATTTTACTCCATCATATATTGAACGCCATGGAGCTATATGATCTTCTTTTGCGGCTACAAAAAAAGAGTTACAATCAACTTTTCCAAGATCTATTTTTGTTCCGAGCGCCTCTAAATTATGAGACTCTTTTAGCAAGTTATTGCAATATGTATTTTGTAAATATTCCTCATACATTTTTGCCGGCAAGTTAGTAGAATCCGCATTCCAATATAGTAAATCAAAAGGCATCGGTTTTTTACCGAGTAAATAATTATTGACAAAAAATGTCCAAATTAAATCATTAGCCCTTAGCAAACTAAAACTATTTGATAAATACTGCCCATCAAAATAGCCTTTTAGTTTTATATCTTCCTTAATGTAGTTAATCGTAGCTTCATTAAAAAATATTCCAAGCTCATCGGGATGAGTATAATCAAGCAAAGTAGTAAAGAAAGTAGCACTATGAACGGAATCTATTTTCTTTGCTTTGAAGTATGCGATAATTATAGCAAGGAATGTACCTCCCATGCAATATCCGACAAAATCAATTTTTTAAAAACCAAGATTTCTCACATACTCAAAAGGTGCTAAAATACCGTCTTTTAAGTAATCCTCGAAGCCTTTTTCCGATAGAGAGATATCAGGGTTAACCCATGAAATAAGAAAAACTTGAAAATTATTTTCTACCAAAAAAGATACTAAAGAATTATGCGGAGATAAATCGAGTATATAATATTTATTTATGCATGGCGGAATAATAAATATCGGAATCTTATGAACTTTCTTTTTCGGTTCATAGCATATTAATTGCATTAAATCATTTTGAAATATGACTTTTCCTTTTGTTGCAGCAATATTCTTACCGAGTTTAAAAGCAGATTTATCAGTAGTTTTGATATTTAATATATCACCGGAACTTTTTATATCTCTTAAGAAATTTTCTAATCCCTGTACTAGATTTTGACCGCCGCTTTCTAATGTCTCACGTAAAACTTTTGGATTACAAAAAGCAAAATTTGAAGGTGAAAAAGCATCGATAAAATGTTTAGTTACAAACTCTAAATGTTGCTTGAGATCATTTGATAGCTCATACTGTTCTATATTCTTCTTAAGCCACTCACTAGATAGTAAATAATATTGTTTAACAAAGTCAAAATAAGCATTATCCTCCCATGAAGAATCTTTAAATCTTTTATCTCTATTATCCGGAGAAAATACAGCTTTTGCCGGACTACCGACAAATTTTGCAAAGCTACTTGCTGTAAGCTCTCTTAACTTATCAATATATTCAATATTAAGCAAAATTTTTCAGGATTTACCCAAAACTGTTCTACCATTAAAGAAGCTATAATTCTGTTTTTATCACTATCAATTAGGCTCCTAGGGATCATACTCCCCCTACCTTGCATGAAATGTAAAATAAGCTCTTGATATTTTTTTGAAATTATTAATTATCGTCTCGTTCGGGAATGTTATACATGTTTAGTTCCAAGATACTTCTAAAAAGTTAACAATTAATATAAACGTAGACGAAGTTTAATTTGGAAAAAGCAAGGCGTTTTATATTTTTTGATCCTCACGTACATACTATGTACGTGAGGATCAAAAAATATAAAACAACGACGCCAATTTTTCAAATTAAACGAGTATACCTTATGTCATTAAACTATTCCATATACTATCAACCTTGTCGATAACTTCCTGACTCATTTCTATTTTTTTACCCCATTTTCTATTTGTCTCAGGGTATATTTTATCGGTTGCATCTATTCCCATTTTACTACCAAGCCCTGAATCAGGTGATGCAAAATCCAAATAATCTATCGGGGAATTATCTATGAAGCTCGTATCACGCCTTGGATCACTTCTTGTTGCTATTGCCCAAATTACTTCTTGCCAATTACGAACATCAATATCGTCATCTACAACGATAATAAATTTACTATACATAAATTGCCGTAAGTAAGACCAAATCCCAAGCATTATTCTTTTAGCATGACCGGGATAGGATTTTTTAATCGATACTACTGCAACTCTATATGAACAACCTTCAGGTGGAAGCCAAAAATCGACTATTTCCGGAAATTGTTGCTGCAAGATAGGAATAAAAATTTCATTTAATGCTTCACCTAAGATTGACGGCTCATCAGGCGGTTTTCCAGTATAAGTACTTAAATATATGGGATTTTTCTTCATCGTTATTGCCGTTACGGTAAATACCGGAAACTCCTCAACATCATTATAATATCCGGTGTGATCTCCAAAAGGACCTTCAGGCAAATACTCCTCTAAACTTACATAGCCTTCCAGCACTATTTCACTATGTGCAGGTACTTTGAGGTCAATAGTTTTGCATTGCACCAGCTCTACTTTTTCATTACCGAGTAAACCTGCAAAATGATACTCTGAGATATTCTCAGGTATCGGCGTAACCGCTGCCAAAGTTACCGCCGGATTTGCCCCAATAACGATAACAGCAGGAAACGGTTCTTTTTTTGCTTCTTTCCAACGTTTATGATGCTCTGCTCCACCTCGTAACTTTAACCAACGCATCAATAGCTTATTTTCTGAAATAACCTGCATTCTATATATGCCAAGGTTGTAATTATCGATTTTATCTTTTGTTGGTCCTTTAGTAACTACTATCCCCCAAGTAATTAAAGGCGAAATATCATCAGGCCAACATCTTTGAATCGGCAATATATTGATATTCGGTTTGTCAATGACGATTTCATGAAAAGCTGCTTTTGATACGGTTTTAGGAGACATAGCAAATATACGCTTAGCTAGCGGTAGCATTGACAATGTTTCTTTAAAAGATGCGGGAGGTTGCGGCTGTTTAAGGAATGCTAGTAAAATACCAAGCTCTCTTAATTCTTTGGGTGACTTAAGTTTAAGCCCCATACAAATACGATTTATACTAGCATAAAGATTAGTTAGAATAGGTATGTCGGACTTAATGCCGTCGGCTTTTATAACATTTTCAAAAAGTAATGCAGGTCCGCCTTGTGCTAATACTCTTCTACTAATTTCAGTAATTTCTAGGTCAGTTTTAACTTCAACAGAAATACGCTTTAACTCACCGTTTTTTTCTAAAAATTTTAAAAACTCCGGTAAATCTTTAAAGCTCATAGTTCTATTTTTTTGTTTATAATGTGCGGCTTATTTTATAGTCATTGCGAGCAAGGCGTAGGCTGCATGGCAATCTCATCAAATATCATGAGATTGCTTCGTCAATTACTTCGTAATTTCCTCGCAATGACGATACGGTATGACTCGATGGGTTTCCCTACTTACTAAAATTAGCCTTTACCTGGATATCATTCTGAATAATTGTGTAGTTAATTAGTTCGTCAATTACAGAATTTTTAATATTATATATTATATTTTTTTCTGAATTGACATGAATATTTTTAGCCGTTAATTCATCTATACTTCTAGATTTAATATGTGCAAAATATACTTCATCACCTACTTGGAATACAGGCGTATTACTTCCTATTTTAGTATTAAAAATTGATAATAATATTTCAGGAGCTAGTGTTAAATCATTTTCCATTTCGGATCTAATATAATTTTTTTTGCTTATTTTTATTCCGTTAGCTTTAAGCTCTTTTATATTCTCTTGCTCTGAATTATATTCCTTTGCTAAATCCTTGATAATCTTTAAGTTTACATCTGCGATATTCTGCTTTATCCAAACTTTATTTACCTGTTCTTTAATAGCATCAAATTCAGGTATTTTTGCTGGCTGAATAGATTTTAATTCTACCAATATAAGATAGCTTTTATCTTCTGCTTCTATAGGATAAGATAATTCTCCTTCCGAAAGCTCAAAAATACTATCGGCATTTTCGGCAATTATTTTATCTTCAATAAGTTCTGCATAACTGACATAGTTAATGTTTTGTATCGGTAGCTTATATTTTTCGGCAATTTCAACTAAGCTAGAACCAGCTGCCGTCTCATCTTCCAGCTTTTTAGCAAACTCCATATTAAGTATGTCGATTTTTTGAGCCTTTAATAAATCATGTAATTGTTTTTGTACCGATTCAAAACTTTGATTCCCAAACTCATCTTTATTTTCATTATAAAATTCTAACAACTCATCTTGAGTAACTGAGACTTTTAAATCCTTAATATTAGCTTTAATATAAGAAAAGCTGCGTTTCTCAGGTACCTCAAACGAGGTTTTATTATCTTGGTAAAAATCCTTTAATTGCTGATCGGTAGGAGTAGGGATTTGTAAATCTTTTGGTTTATTTTGTAAATCTATTTGTATTAATTCTACCTCTCTTTTTTCAGCCATATAATCTACTATATTGTCAATCATAGCTTTAGGAACATAGAAACTTTCTACAAAAGTACCGACAAAAATATTTTTTAGAGCTTTTTCTTTGAAGTTTAATAAATATTTTTCTTCATCCATATAAGAATTTCTAAAATAAGTTTTAAAAATTTTTATATCGAAAACACCTTGCTCATTTTTAAAAACCGGTGATTCTTTAACTAAAATTTTAACTGTATCATCACTTAGATCTAAGTCATAATAGCTAACTAGATAATCTAAGACATTATCATAAACAAGCCTTTTTAGGATTCGGTTATCAATATTTAACTGTGCTATTTCTTCATCGGTTAAACTTGTTCCCGTTTGCTTACTTATAGCATTAATTTCTAAAGATTTTGCTCTCAAAAAATCTTCCTGGGAGATATTTTTCACATGAGAAAAAGTAACAATATCACCGCTTCTTCTTCCGTTTAATACATCTTTAATACCAAAGCCGACAAAAGCAAAAGCTATCATTGCGAATAAAACCCGCATTATAAAACTATCGGCAGTTTTTCTAATATTATCTAACATAATTTTTTATTTAAGATCCTCAGTGTCATCCCGTGGTCAAGCCACGGGATGACACCAAGCATATTAGAAGTTCACACGAACTTTTACACTACCTTGCTGAGCGAAATACTTACTTCCGATATTTGTATCGTAGTTAATACCGTATTCCATCATTTTGTGCTTAGCAGTAATACCAACGCCGACATTAAAGCTTGTTTTGCTTTGCTTAAAGCTGTTGGTTGGGAAAGGAGCAGTCATACCTTGTAATCTTGCATCAATCGCCGGAACTTTATTCTTGAATGCATAATCAACCATTGCGTAAAGCTCAGGTGTTAGCACTACTTCACCTACATTGATATTACTTGATACTTTAGCACCGAGTAAACCGTCGAAAGTGTTATAGTTCTTGCCTTTAACGGTAAGATTTTGGTAAGTAGTACCCGTTTCTTTATAGCCCTTATCTTTGATAGTCGAATATCTAAGCCCAGCTAGCGGTGTTAAGTTAATGTTCTCAGGCATTGCATAAGTATAACCAGCCATTAACTGACCTGTATAGCTTTCGGATTTATACTTACCGTTTGCAGTTTGATAAGCAGTAGTCGCTAATGCCGTTGCAATAACACGTCTTGATTTGCTTCTTATCTTATTATCCGAATAAGATGCTATAGCTTCAACGAAAAGATTTTCATAAGGTACATTATATAAACCGTATACGGAATAGATGTTACTCTCTACCTTATTATCGCCCGTCTTATTATTTTTCAGTTTGATATCAGTATCGGCTCTTGTATATGCAAGCCCGAGTGCTAGATCATCGTTAACTAAGCCGTCAAAACCTATAGTGCCACCAGTTGTATCAGACTTATAACCGCTTATATTGTTACGCATCTTCTGCGTTGCATTACCGACAAACGGACTTATCCATGCACCAAACTTAGCATCTCTGTCCTCATCACCGGCAGCTACAGCAACCGGCTGTATTGCATCCATTCTAGCATTTAGATTAATTAAGCTACTTGAGATATTACTTAGTATAACTTGATTATTAATAGCAGTTATAGTATCGCTAGGTTTTACAACGTCTTGCATGAGGTGAGTTACAGCATCTGCTTCTTGGATTGGAGTCAGTTTTCCCCAGTTACCGAAAGCTAAACGTGCATCCGAACCGATTTGTGCTTGCTCCATTAACTCAAGCGATTTCTTTACATTTGCAGCATTTGGGATATTTGTAAGTGGCCCGCCCGGTTTGAAGTTGTTATCTATCACTTCTTGAGATACATCCTTCGCAAATAGCGTTAAAGTTGATGCATCAAAAGTAAAGTTGACAAAGCGGTTGTCATTATTAACGGTTACTTTAACATTATCTGCGGGAGTAGGCTTTAAACCGCCTGCTGTTTCTGCAGATATTACCGTATATTTGGTATTTGGATCTATATTATTAATGTCGAAATTAGTAGCAGTAACAACAAGTGCTAAAGTTGAAACACCTGATAAATCAAGAGTACTGCCTGATTTAATTAAGATATTACCGCCTGACTTAGCTGCTCCGTCAAAAGTAGTATTTAAGGTTAGCATATCGGTAAAGCTACCGGTGCCGGTATATGTTACTTGATTTGCACCTAAAGTAAGTGTAGTACCGCTACCTGTTATATTACTATTAAAGGCTAGGCTATTGCCGAAATTAATAGTAGCACCGTTAGCTGCAAAGCTGGTAGCCGTTACATTTTTAGCAAAATTAGTGATAGAACCTTTGGCTAAAGTAACAGCACCTGTATTAGTAAATGTATCGGCAAAACTTGTAGTACCGCTGAGCGTCGCCGTACCTTTTGCGTTAACACTGCTTGCAAAACTTGTAGCACCTGCTGTTGTGATATCACCAACCGAATTAGCCGCAGTCCCTACAACACCACTAACACTGCCACCATTTGTGAAGTTTAGCTTCAGAGCCTGACCGCCGGTTTTATTTATGCTGCCTGTTAAGTTAAAGTTTGCAGGTAATGTTAAGAGTGCAGTACCGTTACCTTGGATCTCGGTGATGCTAGTATTACCGCCTTTGATTATGCTTACAGCTCCTGCACCGACTTTTAACATAGCAATCCCGTTTACACTATTAAGATTACTTGCACCTAAAGCTATTAACGTACCGTTAGTACCACCGGTATTTTGGACTGCTCCCGCAACATTTACATTGTTATTTAATGTTACCGTACCGTTTTTTGCATTAAAATCTAAGAAACCGCCAATATTACCGGTTTGAGTTAACTGAACGGCATCATTAATTAATGTTACATTCGCCGTAGTAGCTCCAAGCTCTAGCACCCCTGTAGTATCAAGCTCTATATTTGCTGTATTAAAAGTGATACCTACTGTACCCAAATTTCCTGCTCCTTGAAATTTTATAGCTTGTAACCTCTTAGCTCTACCGAATGTAACCCCTCCGTCTATTGTTAATTTTCTTCCTGCGTTTACGGAATTTAAGGTTACTATACCTTCATCATCATTATTAGGATCTATATCTGCACCTAATGTGATTGTACGGTCATTTGCATTTGAACTATTTTGTAATACTAACTCTGCATCTGCATGGGCAAATTCAATATTTGCTGCCGGTACATTTAAATCACCGCCATTTGCATCAATCCTATAAGTAGCATTGTTTATTTGTATAGCATCAGCATTAAATGCTGTACTACTAGTAAAATCTGCATTATCGTTAATAACCAAGTCATGTATACCTAAATTTACATCGTCGGTTATTGTAACCACATGATTAATAAATAAATTTTCAAATTTATTACCGCCTGCATTACCAATATTTCTAACAGTACCTGCTACATTACTTCCGATATTCAGTCCATTAACCCCACCATCAAAGATTAACTGACCTTCATTGGCACCAGGTGCCGCTAAATCAGCTGCTAATAATATATTATTTACTCCGCCTCCGGTTAGGTTAGAAAGAGTTAAAATAGAATTTGCATCTTCAAAAACAATCGCTTGACCATTTAATATGGTAACATCACCGGCACTTGCATCAAATGCAAAATTATTATCGGCTTTAATATTGATTGTTGCGATTGTTCCCGCAGTTGCATCATATGCTATAAGTAACTTTGTATTAACATTTAATGTAGCATTATTACCGTTTACTATAGCTCCTTTAAACCCATAAGTAATTATGTTACCACCACCATCAAGAGGACCGTTAAACTCTAACGTACTGCCTGCTCCAAAATTTATATTATTTGTAATTAAGTTTCCTCCGGCTTGTAATGTTATTCCTGCTCCTACACTTAACTCTGCTAATGAGTTTGTATTACCTATATTCCCGGTTACCGTACTTGCTCCGGTAAATGTTGCTACACCGTTACCAGCATTACCAGTATTATCTATCGCTCCGGTCACTACTACAGGATTCGTAAATGTCACTGCTGACGCATTATTCGTTAAGTTTATTGCATTCGCTTTTACTACTCCACCTTGTATTTGTAGCAAACCTGCTCCTACACTTAACTCTGCTAATGAGTTTGTATTACCTATATTCCCGGTTACCGTACTTGCTCCGGTAAATGTTGCTACACCGTTACCAGCATTACCAATATTATCTATCGCTCCGGTCACTACTACAGGATTCGTAAATGTCACTGCTGACGCATTATTCGTTAAGTTTATTGCATTCGCTTTTACTACTCCACCTTGTATTTGTAGCAAACCTGCTCCTACACTTAACTCTGCTAATGAGTTTGTATTACCTATATTCCCGGTTACCGTACTTGCTCCGGTAAATGTTGCTACACCGTTACCAGCATTACCAATATTATCTATCGCTCCGGTCACTACTACAGGATTCGTAAATGTCACTGCTGACGCATTATTCGTTAAGTTTATTGCATTCGCTTTTACTACTCCACCTTGTACTTGTAGCAAACCTACTCCTACACTTAACTCTGCTAATGAGTTTGTATTACCTATATTCCCGGTTACCGTACTTGCTCCGGTAAATGTTGCTACACCGTTACCAGCATTACCAATATTATCTATCGCTCCGGTCACTACTACAGGATTCGTAAATGTCACTGCTGACGCATTATTCGTTAAGTTTATTGCATTCGCTTTTACTACTCCACCTTGTACTTGTAGCAAACCTGCTCCTACACTTAACTCTGCTAATGAGTTTGTATTACCTATATTCCCGGTTACTTGACTCAATGCACCATTTAAATTTAAGACACCTACATTATCACCGCCTGTGGTGTTATCAATAGCACCTGTTAATACTGCATTTGCATTTGTAAGGGTTAATACCGACGCAGCATTTGTTAAGTTTATTGCATTCGCTTTTACTACTCCACCTTGTATTTGTAGCAAACCTGCTCCTACACTTAACTCTGCTAATGAGTTTGTATTACCTATATTCCCGGTTACCGTACTTGCTCCGGTAAATGTTGCTACACCGTTACCAGCATTACCAATATTATCTATCGCTCCGGTCACTACTACAGGATTCGTAAATGTCACTGCTGACGCATTATTCGTTAAGTTTATTGCATTCGCTTTTACTACTCCACCTTGTATTTGTAGCAAACCTGCTCCTACACTTAACTCTGCTAATGAGTTTGTATTACCTATATTCCCGGTTACCGTACTTGCTCCGGTAAATGTTGCTACACCGTTACCAGCATTACCAATATTATCTATCGCTCCGGTCACTACTACAGGATTCGTAAATGTCACTGCTGACGCATTATTCGTTAAGTTTATTGCATTCGCTTTTACTACTCCACCTTGTACTTGTAGCAAACCTACTCCTACACTTAACTCTGCTAATGAGTTTGTATTACCTATATTCCCGGTTACCGTACTTGCTCCGGTAAATGTTGCTACACCGTTACCAGCATTACCAATATTATCTATCGCTCCGGTCACTACTACAGGATTCGTAAATGTCACTGCTGACGCATTATTCGTTAAGTTTATTGCATTCGCTTTTACTACTCCACCTTGTATTTGTAGCAAACCTGCTCCTACACTTAACTCTGCTAATGAGTTTGTATTACCTATATTCCCGGTTACCGTACTTGCTCCGGTAAATGTTGCTACACCGTTACCAGCATTACCAGTATTATCTATCGCTCCGGTCACTACTACAGGATTCGTAAATGTCACTGCTGACGCATTATTCGTTAAGTTTATTGCATTCGCTTTTACTACTCCACCTTGTATTTGTAGCAAACCTGCTCCTACACTTAACTCTGCTAATGAGTTTGTATTACCTATATTCCCGGTTACTTGACTCAATGCACCATTTAAATTTAAGACACCTACATTATCACCGCCTGTGGTGTTATCAATAGCACCTGTTAATACTGCATTTGCATTTGTAAGGGTTAATACCGACGCAGCATTTGTTAAGTTAGTCGTAGTGGCTTTAATAACCGCCCCTCCAAGAGAAAGGGTACTTGCCCCAACGCTTATTTGAGCTGCTGGATTAACATTACCTATTGTTCCGTTAATGGCAGTATCTGTATTGGCAGTTATTATACCTCCTCCATCTATATTTCCTGTAAGTGTTATCTTTGCCGGAGTTGCAGATTGCATAATTAGTTCAGCATTCGCTCCCCCTAAAGTTATATTTCCTAAACCCGTATAAGTATCAGCAAAAGCACCAACACCATGACGTGGAACAAACGCAGCAGTACCGGTTAAAGTTAAACTTTTGCCGGCAGTAATATTAACAGGCAACAAGTTATGATCTGTAACAATAGAACCGACGCTGGTATTTTCAGCAATCTTTAGGCCTATAGGATTAGTAGCCGCAACATTTATAGCCGTAATAATACGACCGACTTTATCTGCAGTGATAATATGACGACCACCGTAAGTAAATGCCTTATTGTCTTGAGGACCGTTAACAGAAGTACCATTAGCTACTCCTCCAGCCGTTATCTTATTCCAATTACCGGCAGCAGCAAGATCACTAAATGCTGCATCATTAATAGAAATAACACCCGCAGCAACACCCAACGCCCCGCTACTACTCAGCATTAATGCTGCGGTTGAGGTGGTGAATAAAGCGGTTTTAAGACCTTTTTGAATTGCCTTTTGAAATAATTTTGGAGAAATATTCGCCATATGTAAACCTTAATAAAAATTAAATAACTTATAAAGTGTTATAATTTAATACAATTTTTTAAATATGTCTATGTATAATTAATAATTTAGATGATATTTTTACAAATTTAGTATGAATATGTGGCATTTGTATAGATTATATGTCATTCGTTGCCTGCGTGGACCGGCCTTCGTCATTACGAGCAGACCTTGTTGCGTGGACCGAATCGTCATTGCGAGCGAACGTAGAGAGCGTGGCAATCTCGTCAAATATCCTGAGATTGCTTCGTCAATTACTTCGTAATTTTCTCGCAATGACGACTCGGTAGTATCCACACAGGCAATACCTCTTGCAATGACGATTAGTATCCGTACTCTCTCTCCCTAACACCTTAATAACATCATCTTCTTTAAAAGGTAATTTTGGATGAGTTTCATCAATTAAAAACTCATAATCATAACCCATTAAACTTATAGCAATTTTAAATGTTGAGCATGGAGCATAACGAGACTCGCAATTACCTTCCCGTTTAATAAATTTATCATTTTCTTTAACTAAAAAACAATCCGCTTGAGTTATAAAAGGTACAGTAAGTGATATTAGGGCAGTTAGGTGTAAAATAATTTTTTTCATATAATTAAAATTCCAAATAAATGAATAAGTAGGTAGGTAGCTTTGTTGTATGGATCAAAAAATGTATTTAGTGTCATACCGTGGCTTGACCACGGGGTCCAGAAAACAACTTAAAATACTAATAATTTTAGTATTTTAAACTGGATCCCGCTACAAGCTTGCGGGATGACAGAGGGAAATATTGATCCATACAACAATGCTGTACGAGAATGACATCCACTTAAACTAAGTGTATACAATTTAATAAATTTCTTGAGACTGATCTTCCTTACTCGGTACATAATCAAAAATATCATTATTATTGTGATTATCGATCATATCTTCATTCTCAAGCATCTGAAAATTATTGACTTTAAATGCTTCTATAACCGTGCCGCTTGGCGTAATTTTACCGGTTGCTCTATCTACTGCTAATAATTTTATTGAATCAGGAACTTTGAAAGGCAGCGACGGTTCATCCTTATAAGCATTACTCATAAAATCAATAAAAATCGGCAATACTACGTTTGAACCTGTTGCTCTTTTTCCAAGCTCTTTCGGTGTATCATAGCCAACATAACTGCCAACTACTATCTTGGGCGTAAAACCTACAAACCATGTATCTTTACTATCGTTACTAGTACCGGTTTTTCCACCGATAATTTTCCCTAGCTTCTTCGCAGCATAACTGGTACCTCTATCTATTGCTCCGGTTAAAAACGAAGTAATTTGATAATCACTAGCTTCATCCGTAACTCTATAGATATATTCTTTCGGTATTTCTAATATTGCGGTATCTAAATTGCTATCTGAAACATTACAAGAAAGACATTCTCTATCATCTCGCCTATAAATAATTTTACCGTTACGGTCTTTAATTAATTCTACAAAATGAGGCTCAACTTTTTTACCGCCGTTAGCAATAATTGCATAAGCATTAGTCATTCTGCTAAGTGTGGTTTCAATTGAACCAAGTACCATAGAGTAAACTTTTTTCGGTTCATTATTAATACCGAATCGCTTAATTATATCAACGATTTTTGTAAGCCCTACAGTAGTCGCAACTCTTACGGTTATGAGATTACGAGATTTTTCAAGCCCGGTACGCATAGTGATTTCACCTAAAAACTTACCTTCATAATTTTTAGGACGCCAGCTAGGCATACCCGGACCTTGCAAAATCTCAATAGGTCCATCGTTAAAAATCTGATTCGGCTTAACACCGTTTTCAAGGGCTGCTAAATAAACAAAGGTTTTACTCAAAGAACCCGGTTGACGAAGTGCTTGAGTTACTCTATCAAATTTACTTGTGGAAAAATCATACCCCCCGACGCTTGCAAGTACCTGTCCGGTATTTGGGTTCATAACCATAATAGCCCCATTTACTTCAGGAATCTGACGAAGAGCATACCCCTCTTTTATAGCCTCAACCACTATCACGTCACCTTTTTTAAGCAAAGCCTTAACTGATTTAAGGTTACTTCTTGCCCATTTCATTTCAGCAATAGGAATTTTAGATTTGCTGCCGTCTATAAGTCCAATCTCTGCATGGTTATCAGTCACATCTAGAACTACAGCTAATTTATATTCTAAAAGCGATTGAGGTGTAGGTAATTTTTTAAACTCTTCCCAATTATCAAGAGAAATATTGGCAATAGGTTTTCTAAAACCACGCTTCCTATCAAACTCCCTAAGTCCTTTTCTTAGAGAGTTTTCGGCTAATTGCTGCATCTTTGCATCTAAAGAAGTAATAATAGTAAGACCTCCTGTATAAAATTCCTCTTTACTATTTAGCATCTTAATTACTTCTTCTCGCACCTGCTCGGCATAATAATCAGCCGTAACAGTTTCTTCTTTAGCTCGTTTACGTAAAACTATCGAGCTATCCATAGCTTCTTTCGCAGTATCTCTTGTTATATAACCATCTTCAAACATACGCATTATTACGTAATCACGACGAGCTTTTACTCTAGCGTAGTTTCTCTCCGGATTAAGTTTGGAAGGGGCTTTAGGCAGTGCCGCAATAAAAGCTGATTCTGCAATGGTAAGTTCCTCTACGGATTTATTAAAATAATTTTGTGCAGCTGCCGCAACACCGTATGCACCGCGACCAAAGAATGTTTGATTAAGATATAATTCTAAGATTTGATCCTTAGTAAATACTCTTGAAATCATATAAGAAAGAATCGCTTCTTTAATCTTACGTTCAGGAGAAACCTTGTTAGTTAGCAGAAAATTTTTAACCACTTGCTGAGTAATGGTAGATGCTCCTTCCATACGCCTATGATGTAAATAATTAGATATATTTAAAAATGCCGCTCTAACTATTCCAAGCAAATCAACGCCGGGATGGTTATAGAAATTCTTATCCTCAGCTGCAATAAAACTTTCTATTAGCGAACTCGGTACGCTATTAATCGGTACAAATACACGATGTTCAAAAGCGTACTCCTCCATTAATTTGCCGTCACGGGAATAAATACGCGTTACCGACGGTGGATAATAACGTGCAAGCTGTGAGTAATCAGGCAAATCACGTGAATAGTGATATATTATATAAGCAGTAATCCCGCAACCTATTAAAATAAGGAAGGCAAAAATTTTTAAACAAAAAAATAGAGATTTATACATGACTTATAATATTTTGCCGGTTAAACTATTAAGTGAAGCCTTAGTAATTTTTACATCAATGATTTTACCAAGTAAAGATTTATTAGGGTTTTGGATATATACGGACTGCATGTATGGAGTTTTACCTATTATCTGGTCGTCGAATTTACCATCGCGATCAAATAGAACTTTCATAGTACTACCAACACAACTTTCATTAAAAGCTAGTTGCTGAGCCATAAGTTCTTTTTGCAATATAGTTAATCTCTCTGATTTTATATGTTCAGGTATTTGGTCGGTTCTAGTTGCACCAGGTGTGCCGGGACGTGGGCTATATTTAAACGAATAGCACTGACCGTATTTTACTCTGCGGACCAAATCTAAAGTATCCTCAAAATCTTCATCTGTTTCACCGGGAAAACCGACAATAAAATCAGAGGATAAAACTATATCGGGTCTTGCTTCTCTTAAGCGATTAATTATATCAAAATAATATTCCCGATCATGTTTGCGGTTCATGGATTTTAATATTTTATTTGAACCTGACTGCACCGGTAGATGTAGAAACGGCATTAATTTAGGTTCGGTGCCGTGCAGTTTTATTAGATCATCATTCATATCTATCGGGTGTGAGGTAGTATAACGTAATCTCTCTAAATTTGGAATTTGTGCTAGATGTTTGAGTAAATCAGCTAGACTAAATATTTTATCTGCAGGACCTTTACCGTGATATGCATTGACATTTTGTCCAAGTAACATAATTTCTTTAGCACCGCTACTAACTACTTTTAGTGCTTCTCTGTAAACTTGCTCTACATTCCTTGAAAATTCAGCACCTCTTGTGTAAGGCACTACACAGAAAGTACAAAATTTATCGCACCCTTCCTGTACCGATATAAAGGCACTTGTTCCTTGCGGATATAATTGCTCAGGTAACTGATCAAATTTTGCTTCTTCAACAAAATCAAGATCGATTAAGTGCTTTTCGTGTCTAACGACTTTTGAGATTAATTCCGGTAGGTTATAATAAGATTGCGGACCGACAACAATATCAACATAAGGAGTTCTTGTGAAAATCTCTTCACCTTCCGCCTGTGCAACACAACCGGCTACAACTATTATTGCAGAGTTTAAGCCTTGTTTTTTTCTGGTATCTTGTATTTTCTTAATACGACCGAGTTCAGAATAAGTTTTCTCGGCTGCTTTCTCTCTGATATGACAGGTATTTAGAATAATAACATCAGCATCTTCAATATTTTCCGTGGGTTCATAGCCAAAGGGGTAAAGCAAATCCTGCATCTTAACGGAGTCATAAACATTCATCTGACATCCGTAGGTCTTAATATAAAGCTTCTTACTCATAAAATTTTTAATATTATAAATAAGTTCTATACTATATTTAGATAATTTTATCAAATTTTAAATAAACCGAAAGCACTATCCATCTGCTTTTCTTAACTTAATTAATTCATCTACTAGAGAAATTTTTTCTCCTGTAGTATCTATATAATCTTGCACTTTTGCTTGTAATTTTGCTAAAGCTTGATTTGAAGTGTAGTACAAATCATACTTTCTTTTTTATGAGCCTTATCTTTTATTTTCTTTTTTACCATATTAATAATACTTGTATAATGATTGAGCGTTTTTTAGCAAAAGATATTAAATCTTTTTTAAATGAGTTTTCAGCTGTAGCTATTTTAGGCCCAAGACAAGTGAGAAAAACTACTTTGGCAAAAGAAATAGCCGCACAAATATCCCCTACCCCTTTATATTTAGACTTAGAGAAGCCTTCAGATTTGGCAAAATTATCTGATCCTGAGCTTTACTTTCAAACTCATTCTAACCATTTAGTTATTATTGAAGTTTTACGTAGCGTTATTGATGAAAGACGTCAGCAGGGGCAAAAGGTTAAACAATTCTTACTTCTTGGTTCTACTTCTAAAGAATTATTAAAGCATTCCTCAGAATCGTTAGCAGGTCGTATAATTTATACTCAGCTTTGTGGTTTTAATATTCAAGAAGTTAGAAAAGCCGGATATATTGATGATAATTTATTATGGCTTAGGGGCAGCTTTCCCGATAGCTTTCTTAGTGCTTCGGATAATAGTAGTATGAATTGGCGGCAATCTTTTATCATGACTTATTTAGAACGTGAAATACCGCAACTCGGCTATAATATATCTACAGAAGTTTTACGTAGAACATGGACTATATTTGCTCATTGTCAAGGCGATTTACTCAATGCTAGCAAAATAGCAGCAAGCCTTGGGATATCAGTCCCTACTATAATGAGATATATCGATCTCTTTGAGGATTTATTCCTTATAAGATTGCTAAGACCTTGGTCTAGTAATGTAAAGAAGCGATTAGTCAAAGCCCCCAAACTATATATTCGTGATAGCGGTATCCTACATGCATTATTAAGTCTTAGAGCTACTCGGACATTATATTCTCGGAGGAAGTTTTGAAGGATTTGTAATAGAAAATATTTTATTTAACCCTGATTATGGATAAGAAATACATGGTTTATTAGGTTTAAGTTGGTAAGCAATAAGAGCAGAGAATAGAGAAGTAAAGAAATTAATAGGTGATCGATGTCTGGAAGGAGTAATATTAAAATTCTCTTTTATGTAGCCAAAAATGGTTTCGATAATGAATCTCTTCCTTAAAAGGATTTTATCCAAAAGAGGTAATAAATAGTTTTTCATATCCTTTCTTATTCCGGTAATTTTTATTAAACCTTGCTTATAAAGTTTTGTAAACATTTTTTCTGAAATAAACCCCTTATCATCATAACACTTACCTTTTAGACCTTTTTGATAACCATTGCTTCAAATGCAATTCTGTCATCAACATTACCTTTGGTAATTTTAACAGCAATAATTTCTCCCTTATCATTGATTATCATATGAAGCTTGAATCCAAAAAACCAATCGACAGAACTACGTCCCATTTTTGCAAGATTATTAAAAGTTCTGTTAGAATTAATTCTGATATTTTTACATACTGCAAAATGTGTGGAATCTGCATAATAAATTCCCGTTCTTTTCCCACTTAAGTAATGTAACATCACAATCAATGGCAGAAATAATGAAGGAATAAGCTGAACAAATCTCTCATAACAAGGTGGATTCCTGAACAAATTACCATTAATAATAAAGTTTTGGTAATAAGCTTTTAAATGTTTATATGCACTAAAATGGTAAAAATCATTATTGAGAGTTCTTCACTTAAGGAAAGCTTACCTTCTCTAAATCTTTGCTTATTACTTTTCAGCAATTGATGTTTTACCCATTTCTCATAAATTTTACAAAATTTATCTACTATACAAAATATTGTAGTATATTTACACATGTTATTAAACCTTTATTTTATTCCTTCAGTGCCCTATTTATATAAGGTTTAATAACTCTTGTAACCTTCCTTCCTCTCTATTCCTTATCCATAATCGGGGTTAAATAGATTAATAATATTTCCCAATGCCTAATTACAAATCAGAGGAATATATAATATATTAGACCAAACTTTATCCCAACCTTTTGCATGAGAAATATTAGGAAAAGTTTGTTTTTTTACACATAGTGAGTTACTTGTTTTTACGTAAAGTTCTGCTATGAAAGGCGGGACTCTTTTGTCCTCCATGCCGGAGAGATGTAATTGAGGGATATTATTAACCTGCTTTGCATAATTTATCGGGTTTAACGATTTAACTAAGTAACCACGATAATTATGATATTTATCAAATTTTTCAGTATCTAAATTACCGGCAATCGTTATAATATCTTTAACATTACTATTTTGAGCGGTAATTAATATTGTAAGCCCGCCGCCACCGGAGAAGCCGACTAAGCTAAATTTTTGTCCGTTATTGATAATATTTATGACATTGTTAATTGAATCTACGACTTCCTGCCCCATTCTTTTATCTAACCAATAATCGCTAATGCATTTTGAGTTCATTTCTAAAGGAGTATATTGGCAAGGTCTTGCTATATAAACAATATTCGGTCTTTTATCCATTGTAGCAAGCTTTAAGAGCATCGGATTAACGGGAGTAGGGTTGTTGGAATTAGCAGATCTATCCGCAAGATGTCCATCTCCCTCAATATAGAATACAAAAGGTAGGTTACGGTCGGTAATACGCTGATAAGTCGTAAGAGTAAAATCACCTCCGTTTACTAGCTGCATCTGAAAGTTATTTTGAGTTGCTATATCTTGCGAATGCTTTACCCTACTAGCTACATCATTGGTAGTAGAACACCCTGAAAGAAATATTGATGTAAGGAATATTATACAAAGAAGTTTTTTCATAATATTTAAGGTTATATTTGGTAGGAGTTATTTATATGGCTTTAATGACATTCCTGTGTGGACATCAAATCGTCATTGCGAGTGGGCATTGTTGCGTGGATCAATTGCACCTCTGTCATCCCGTGGCTTGACCACGGGATGACACAGTGGATTTTGTCGAACCACGCAGGGCAGGCAATACCTGCTCGCAATGATGACAGAAAATAATTAAAACGGTATTTCGTCGTCTAAGTCGCTATGATCAAAGGAATGATTTTTAGTTTCAGGATGTTTATATTCGCTATGCCCTGAATCTTGAGTATGATTATTAGAGTTTTTACTATCTAATAATATTAATTGTGAATTAAAGTTTTGTAACACAACTTCCGTGGTATATTTTTCTTGACCTGAATTATCATTCCACTTACGGGTTTGCAATGAACCTTCAATATATAATTTACTACCTTTTGTGACATAGCGTTCTACAACAGATACTAACCCTTCACTAAATATCACTACTCTATGCCATTCAGTTCGTTCTTTTCGTTCGCTGGTAATGCGATCTTTCCAAGTTTCGGTTGTTGCTAAGGAAAGATTAATGATTTTTTTCCCTTCGCCCGTAGTTCTAATTTCCGGATCACGCCCTACATTACCTATTAATATTACTTTATTTAAACTACCTGCCATAGATTACTACCTATTTTAAAATATTATTATTGCAATAATAAAATAAAAGAGCCTATAATACTACAGGTTTTTTAAAAAATATCTCAAAAATTTTGTAGTGAAGTGATTATGAACCAAGAATATATTAAGGTACGCGGTGCTAAAGAGCATAATCTAAAAAATATAAATGTTGATATTCCAAGGAATAAATTTGTTGTTATCACCGGTCTTAGCGGTTCAGGCAAGTCTTCTTTAGCTTTTGATACTATTTATGCAGAAGGTCAAAGGCGATATGTTGAAAGCTTATCTTCATATGCAAGGCAATTCTTACATTTACAAAATAAACCGAATGTGGAATCTATTTCCGGATTATCGCCTGCTATTGCAATTGACCAAAAAACTACTTCTAAAAATCCTCGTTCTACGGTTGGAACTATAACGGAAATTTACGATTATCTTAGGTTATTATATGCAAGGGTGGGTATTCCTTACTCTCCGGCAACCGGTCTTCCGATACGTAGCCAAACGGTTTCCGAGATGGTAGATATAATTAATGAACTACCTAAAGGTACGAAAGTATATTTACTCGCTCCTATTGTTAGAGGACATAAGGGTGAGTTCAAACGTGAAATTATGAATCTGAAAAAACAAGGCTTTCAGAAATTAATAGTTAACGGTGAGGTTTGCGAAATTGATGATTTACCGAAACTTGATAAAAATAAGAAGCATAATATAGAAGTCATCGTTGATAGAATAGTTCTAGACGAAAGTTTAGGTAATAGGCTTGCAGATAGCTTAGAGAGTTCGTTAAATCTTGCCGAGGGTATTACTTATTTGGAAATTGTAGAATTGCCGCCGGCAGTTAAGACCGAGTTTGAAAAAAATCAGCATATTATTTTTTCCGAAAAATATTCTTGTCCGGTATCGGGTTTTCAGCTTACTGAAATAGAGCCTCGAATCTTTTCTTTTAATAGCCCTTTTGGAGCATGTCCTAAATGTGAAGGAATAGGTAAAGAGTTTTTCTTTGATAGAGATTTAATAGTTCCGGATCAAAGAATTTCTATTAAAGACGGTGCAATAGTGCCTTGGGGTAGTACATCTTCTAAATTTATCCTAGAGACATTAAAGGTTCTTGCCGATCATTATAAATTTTCTATTGAAGTACCTTTTGTAAGTTTATCACAAAATGTTAAGGATATTTTATTTGAAGGTTCAGGAGAAGAGGCAATAAAGTTTGAATTTCACGACGGTTCTAAAACGCAAATAATAAAACAACCTTTTGCCGGTATAATACCAAGTTTGCAAGAAAAGGACCGTACTATAGAATCGGTTTTAATTAAAGAAGAACTAGCTAAATTTAAGTCAGAACATAAATGTACTGCCTGCTCAGGGTTTAGATTAAAAGACGAAGCATTATGCGTTAAAATAGCGAATCTTCATATAGGCGAAGTAGCAGGTATGAGTATTGCAGCCTTGCAAAAATGGTTTAGTCACTTAGAAGAAAAATTAAATAAAAAGCAATTATTTATTGCCGAACGTATACTCAAAGAAATTACCGAGAGATTAAAATTTCTTATGAATGTTGGGCTTGATTATCTAACGTTATCACGAGAAGCAGGTACTTTATCGGGAGGGGAAAGTCAGCGTATTCGTCTTGCATCTCAAATAGGTTCAGGGCTTAGCGGTGTTTTATATGTACTTGATGAGCCGTCTATCGGTCTTCATCAACGAGATAATACAAGATTAATTGAGACACTAAAAAGGCTTAGAGATCTGGGTAATACCGTTTTGGTAGTCGAGCATGACGAAGAAACAATGTATGAAGCAGACCATATTATTGATATAGGACCGGGAGCCGGTATTCACGGCGGTCGTGTTATTGCGGAAGGAAATGCTGAAGAAATAAAGAATTTTGAAGAAAGTATTACAGGTAGGTATCTAAGCGGTCGTCAAACAATCAAAGTGCCTTCTGAAACAAGAGTAGGGCATGATAATAGGGCAATTGAATTACTTGGGGTGGTTTCCAACAATTTAGATAATGTTGATATCAAAATTCCGCTTGGTACTTTTACTGCTATAACGGGAGTATCGGGAAGCGGTAAATCAAGCTTGATGATTCATACTCTATATAAAGCGGCTCTAAAGTATTTAGAGCCAACTAGCAAAGTATTTCCCGGCAAATATAGAGAATTAAAAGGACTTGAATATATTGATAAAATTATCGATATTAATCAATCTCCGATAGGTAGAACTCCTCGTTCAAACCCTGCGACTTATACAGGTGCCTTTACCCATATTAGGGATTGGTTTGTGGAATTACCTGAATCAAAAGCTAGAGGGTATAAAGTAGGCAGATTTTCGTTTAACGTTAAAGGCGGTAGATGTGAAGCATGCCAAGGTGACGGGCTGATTAAAATTGAGATGCATTTCCTACCTGACGTATATGTGAAATGTGATATTTGTAATGGTCACAGATATAATAGAGAAACGCTTGAAATAAAATATAAAGGCAAGTCTATTGCTGATATTTTGATGATGACGGTAGAAGATGCAATGCAATTTTTTGAAAAAATACCGTTAATCTATGAAAAACTAATTACCTTAAATGAGGTGGGTCTAGGTTATATCAAAATCGGTCAGTCTGCTACTACTCTTTCAGGAGGCGAGGCACAACGTGTTAAGCTTGCTAAAGAATTATCAAGACGTTCAACCGGTAAAACGCTTTATATACTTGATGAACCGACTACAGGACTACATATAGACGATATTAATAAATTGTTAAAAGTATTACATAAACTTGTTGATATGGGCAATACCGTTTTAGTTATCGAGCATAATTTAGATGTTATAAAAACGGCAGATTATATTATTGATGTCGGTCCTGAAGGCGGTGACAAAGGCGGTAAGATAGTTGTATGTGGCACTCCTGCCGATATCGCTGCTTGTGAGGAAAGCCATACCGGTAGATATTTAAAGCAATATTTGGAATAAGTATAATGCCGTTAGCGTTCACGGGTGTTGCGTGACCTATTATTCCTCTCTGTCATCCTGTGGCTTGACCAGCCTTGTTTCATAGATATCGAATCGTCATTGCAAGCAGCCGTAGGCTGCGTGGCAATCCAGAAAAATAATAAAAAATTTTTACTGGATTGCTTCGTCAAAACTTACAGTTTTTCCTCGCAATGACGAAAAAACCCATGCATGCAACAAAGCCGGTTTGACCACTGGATTCAGTAAACATATAAAAATTTAATTTTATATGTTTACTGAATCCAGTGAATAAATCACGGGATGACAGAGAGGAATAATAAGCCACGCAATACTCGTGAACGGTTATCTAATGCTTATGATCGTGGTGGTGGGTATAGAAGCCTAGAGAAGAAAGTGCATTTGAGAATTCAGAGTTAGGAGTTATTTCGTTTGGTATTCCGCTACAACATATATGACCGTTTAAGCATATCACTTGATCGGAGTTTTTTATTACGGTAAATAAATCATGAGAAATCATAAAAACCGTAATATTTAGCTTTTTACGAATCAAATTAATAAGCTGATAAAATTCTTGTTGGCTTGTTACGTCTAAAGACTGTAACGGTTCATCTAAAATAATTAAGTCGGGATTATTAACTATTGAACATGCAAGAACTACCTTTTGAAACTGCCCTCCTGAGAGCTTAGAAATTTCTTGATCTTTTATATGTTCCAAATCAATAAATGATTTAATCTCTTTAATATTGTTATTAAAATTACTAGGTGCTAACAAATCTAAAAATTTTTTTACTGTAATAGGTAGATCAGGGGTTAATCCGAACTTCTGCGGTACATATCCGATTTTTAATTTGGGATCAATTATAATCTCGCCGTTTGTAGGTTTTTCAAGGCCAAGCATTAATCGTACTATGGTAGTTTTTCCTGCACCGTTAGGTCCAATTAAAGTAGTTATATTATTTTTTTTGACAGTGAAACTAATATTATTTATCGGCAATTTATTACCGAATTTTTTAGATACGTTACGAAACTCGATTATAGGTTTTTGCATGTATCGGTTCACTCCTGTCATCCCGTGGCTGCATTATGTAGAATAAATGCTGATTAGTTCTGCTTCGGCAAGTAAATGTTTTTGCAAAGCCAACACTAAATCTTGTTTACTAGCATTCTCATCAAGCTCAAGATAATCATTTAGAGCGTATAGTTTAAAAAAGTAACGATGAGGTTTGCCGGCAGGTGGACAAGGACCGCCGTATTTTTTTTCTTTTCAGCTATTATTTAAAATTTTAATATTGCTATCTATTTGTCCTTCTGAAAGCTTAGTAACAGAAGCAGGAATATTATAGATTATCCAATATACCGTGCGGTGGTGCTATTTCTACCGGTGCATCCGGATCATCCATGATAAGTGCAAAAGATTTAGTATCTGCAGGAGCATTATTCCATTCTAGATGCGGTGAAACATTTTGTCCTTTACAAGTAAATTTATCAGGAATGCGGTCATTATGTTTAAACGTCGTACTTGTTATTATGAAAGTCATGATTGCTCTCTTAGTTTAAGGGATGTCATCCCCGTGGCTTTACCACGGGATCTTGTGTCACAGGCTGAGTCCTGAGATACCACGATCAAGTCGTGGTATGCACAGGAATTGATCCACGCAGGCAATGCCTGCTCGCAATGAAGTTTGGTCTATCAATTCACAACTTGCCATTGTCCGTCAGGTTGGCGGCATGCATTACCGTATGCTTTTTGTTGTTTTCCGCCTATTACAACTGTTTGAGTGTACTCACGGCAATATTGACCTGTACTATTTCTATAAGTTTTATTAGGTGTTACGTAACCGTAATTGCCGTTATCCGGATTACGCCATTCTGTACTACTACCGCTAGGAGCTGCTTCTAAAGCTCTTTGTGAGGTGAGTTCTGCAAGTCTTCTATCCTGCTCATCCATACCTGCACCGATTTGTCCACCAAGAACTGCTCCAAGTAATGCACCTACACCTACTCCGACAAGCTGTCCTTTACCTTTACCGAATTGAGAGCCAAGTAATGCGCCGCCGGCACCGCCAAGAAGTGTTCCTGTACCTTGTTTATTCATACCGCCCGGACCGTTACAGGCTTGTAATATAGAAGCTGCAAGAGCTATAATCATAATTTTAGATAATAGTTTCATATAATTCTCTCTAAATTAATATATTATTTAATAAGTATATGGTTTTTAGAATTTTGTAAAGTTAAAACCAGATTCTGTAAACAAAATTTAAATTATTTGTATTTTAAAATATTATTTTTAATTTTGTTCACGGAACCTAATTATAATTGAATTTTATATTTTCTTTGTTAAACTATAAAAAATAAATTGGAAAGATTTGTCATGGATACTAATAGCCGTAATCGGTTAATAAAATCGGCATCTTATTTATCGGTTACTACGGCATTAATTATTTTAAGTATAAAATTATATGCTTGGGTTGTTACCGATTCGCAATCAATCCTTGCTTCTTTAATTGATTCGATGCTTGATATAACTTCCTCCTTTATTAATTTAATAGCTTTAAGATTTGCCCTGCAACCGCCGGATCATCATCATCGATTCGGGCATGAAAAAATGCAGGATTTAACAATTTTTTCTCAATCGATATTTTTCTTTGCTTCAGCTTTTTTTGTAGGCTTTTCTTCGGTTAAATCGTTATTTGAAAAAACAAAACCGGAGAATATTAGCGACAGTACTACTGTAATGTATGTATGTATATTCTTAACAATTATTTTAGTACTTTATCAAACTTATGTAATTAAAAAAACAGGATCGGAAATAGTAAAAGCCGATAAGCTTCATTATTTCACAGACTTAATAACTAATGTTATAGTAATTATCTCTATAAATTTAAGTGATTATTTTTGGTTTGTTGACCCATTATTTGGTGTAGTTATTTCGTTATATATATTTCACTCTTCTTATTCTTTATTTAAAAAGGCATTTAAAAATTTAGTAGATCATGAATTACCCGAACAAGATAGACAAAAAATTATCTCGATAGTTAATAACCATTTAGGCGTAAAAGGTATGCACGAAATGAAAACTAGATATGCCGGTCAAAAAGTTTTTATCCAGTGCCATTTGGAAATAGATGGCAATATGTCGCTTTATAATGCTCATAAAATTAGCGATGAGATTGCTTTTGAAATATTGCAGGAATTTTCGGAGGCTGAAATAATTATCCACCAAGATCCTTTTGGAATCGAAGAACACGTAAATTACCGTGAATATATTGTTAGATAAAGAAGCTAATTTTAATAATTTTTTCATGGAGCAAGCTTTAAAACAAGCACGGATTGCTTTTGATAAAAATGAAGTTCCGGTCGGAGCGGTGATTGTAGATAGGTTAAATCAGAAAATTATTGCTAGTACCCATAACAATACGGAAGAAAAAAATAACGCTCTTTGTCATGCTGAAATTATTGCTATTAATGAAGCATGTAATCTTATATCTTCTAAAAATTTAAATGATTATGATATTTATGTTACTTTAGAACCTTGTGCTATGTGTGCGGCAGCTATAGCTCATAGCAGGTTAAAACGTTTATTTTACGGGGCTTCTGATTTCAAGCACGGAGCAGTCGAAAGTAATTTACGATATTTTAACAGTAGTGCTTGTTTTCATAGACCGGAAATATATAGCGGAATTCTTGCCGAAGATTCGGGGCTATTAATGAAAGAGTTTTTTAAAAGGATACGATAATCATGGTAGAGCATTGCCTGCGTGGATCATAAAGTATGCTCGGTGTCATACCGTGGCTTGACCACGGTATCCATAAAAATAACTTAAAAATACTAATAAATTTTAGTATTTTTAACTGGATCCCGCGATCAAGTCGCGGGATGACAAATGAAAAACCTATACACGCAACAATGCTTTTGCGGAAATGACATAGAGGATTGCAAGAATGAAATAAAGAAGTAAGAAAATATGCTAAAACTATTAACCCCCTATTTTTTTAATAAATTATCGAAGGTTATAATACTTATATTAGCTATATCTACTTTCCTAATGATGATTATAGGTCTTTATTTAGCCCTCATAGTTTCGCCGGTAGATTATCAGCAAGGTGAGTTTGTACGCATTATGTATGTTCATGTTCCTGCTTCTTGGATGGCCCTTGGTGTTTATGTTTTCATGGCAGCATGCAGCTTTAGCTATTTAGTATGGAAAACTACTATTAGCTATTTGCTAGCCGTAGCTTCTAGTTACGTTGGAGCTACTTTTACTTTGATTAGTTTAGTAACAGGTTCTTTATGGGGAAAACCTATATGGGGGACATGGTGGGTTTGGGATGCAAGACTTACCTCCATGCTCATATTATTTTTATTATATTTAAGCTATATTATTATAGTGAATAGTGCGGATAATATAAGAAAAGCACAAAATCCTGCTTCGATTATTGCTATTATCGGACTGATTAACATACCGATAGTAAAATTCTCGGTAAATATTTGGTATAGTCTGCATCAGCCTGCTAGTGTTTTAAGGTTTGGTTCTCATACTATTCATTCTTCAATGTTAAAGCCTTTAGTTATTATGTTTATAAGTTTTATACTATATTTTTTGTTAGTATTACTTTTAAGAACCTCTATATTAATCGATAAAATTAAGAATCGATAACAAAATGACCTATGTTGTAACCGATGAATGCGTAAAATGTAAATATACCGATTGCGTTGAAGTATGTCCCGTAGATTGTTTCTATGAAGGTGAATTTATGCTAGTTATCAATCCTGATGAATGTATAGATTGTGGCGTGTGTATTCCTGATTGTCCTATAGATGCTATTAAACCCGAATCACCGGAGTTAATAGAATGGGTAGAACGTGCCAAAGATTTTATAGAAAATAAAGGATGGAAAAATATTACCAAAAAAAAAACTGCTTTGCCTGATGCCGATAAATTTAAAGATGAGAAAGATAAGTTTAATAAATACATATAATGTGTTTATTTTGTCACAAAACTTAATAAAAGCTTTATTATATGAATCTAATTGCCGATTAAATATAGAACTAAAAAATATAATATGTTATATATGCTATTAAGATAATGTTTAATTATTTAATTTTGAGGTGCTAATCATGAAAAAGTTACTTTTAATAGCTGCAAGTGCAACAATTTTATATTCTAGCGTATCATTTGCCGAGGGCATGGATAATGAGTGGTATTTAAGAATAGATGCCGGTGCAGCAATGTTTAATAAAGAAAAAGATAAGGCAACCGGTGTTAAATTAAAATCTAATACAACTGTTCCAGTTGATTTAGGTATCGGTTATTATATTTCCGAAAACTTTAGAGCCGATTTAACTTTAGGTACTATAATCGGTGGGAAGTTAAAGAAATCCGGAGCTGCGACTAATGCACCTTTTACCGGTACTAATGTTTCAGCAAGCCATAAACCTACTATTACACGTTTACTTATTAACGGTTATGTAGATTTAACTAATTTTGATATGTTCGATGTTTTTGCTGGTGCCGGTGTTGGTCCTGCATTAGTTAAAGAAAAAATTACATATAATGGGATAACCGGTCTTTCATCTAACACTAAAAACAGAACTAATATCTCTTACAAGCTAACTTTAGGTACTTCTGCGCAAATTGCCGACGGTGTTAAAGCAGAACTAGCTTATAGCTGGATATATGATGGTAGAACAAAAAGTAAGAATGTAATTTACCAAGGAACAAGTGTACCAACCGGTGGCATGCGTTATCAAAGCCACAACTTAACAGCCGGTATAAGATTTGATATATAATTAACAAGAATATATTAATAGTTTTAGGTAATAACCTAATGTCATTCCGTGGCTTGACCACGGTATCTAGAAATACAAAAAAAAGACTGGACTCCGTGGTCAAGCCATGGAGTGACATTAAACGACAACTCAGAAATGTCACTTGAAACTATTTTTTATCGAATTTAGGTAAAAATTGTAAAATTATTATCTAATATCGTTTTTACTAACAACTAATAAAATTTAAAGGAAAAATTTAACAATATGAAAAAATTACTTTTAATAGCAGCTGCAAGCACAGCACTTTTAACTTCCGGTCTTTCATTCGCTGATTGCGATATGAATTCTTCTGTAGATTCATCTACTAATTCATCGATGTCATCATCTCTGGAAAATCAATGGTATTTAAAACTTAATGCCGGTGGCGTGATTTTTGATAAAGCGAAATCTTCAAATAGCAGTGTTAAGTTAAAATCCAATACAGGTTTTACCGGTAATATTGGAGCAGGTTATTATATCATGGATAATTTAAGAACTGATTTTACAATTGGAATGGTAACAAATAACTACATGAAAAAGTCTACAAATGTTTCAACCTATAGCTCTACTGTTACTACTGTACCATCGGTTATTTCAGCAGGTGGACAACTTATTATTAATGGTGTTGTGATTCCAGGAGGTGTGTTTACAAGTGGTCCTGGCGGCACTGCTACAGTATCAGTAAAACATAAACCTACTATTGTAAGTGCATTACTTAACGGTTATGTAGATTTTATTGATTTAAGTATGTTTAAAGTTTTTGCAGGAGCAGGTGTCGGTGCTGCGTTAGTAAAGGAAAAAGTAAATATTTCAACTAAGACTGTTGCTAATAATGGTACTAATTTTTCAGGAACCACTAAAAACAAAACCAACTTTGCTTATCAATTATCTTTAGGAACTTCATTTGAAGTAGCACAAGGTGTGAAAGCAGAACTCGTTTATAGCTGGACAGATTACGGTAAATCAAAAACTAATACTAAAAATGTTGCCGGAAATAAAGTTAAATTTGGTGGAACCCGTTATAAAGGTAATAACTTAATGGCAGGATTAAGATTTGATATGTAATTAACTCTCAAATCTTTTTACAAGCTAAAAAGGAGTCTTTAATCAAAGACTCCTTTTTTTGTTTGTGTGCCTTGGTATTGCCTACGTGGATACTGAGGCGTCATGAGCTAAGCGACTGTAAGGTATTATCGCATGATTCAGCTTTTTCGTCATTGCGAGGAAAATTACGAAGTAATTGACTAAGCAATCCAGTAAAAAATTCTGATTTACAGAATTTTTTTAATCATTTTCTAGATTGCCGCGTCGCCTACAGCTCCTCGCAATGACGACTTGGGTATCTACGCAACAACGCCTGCTCGCATTGACGATTGAGTATTCACGCAGGCAATGGTCATAAGATTTGGGGGAACGCATGCAGAATATGATAAGATAAATGTTAAGGAGATTTGAGTATGGAAATAAATATTATAAAAACAGAAAAAGAATATAAAGAAGCATTAAAAGAACTAGATAATTTATTATATGCAAAAGAAAATTCCTCAAAAGCTGAAAAATTAGAAATATTATCAATATTAGTAGAAGATTATGAGAATAAACATTATAAAATAGAAGCACCTGACCCAATTGAAGCAATTAATTTTAGGATAGAACAGCTTGGACTTTCTAGAAAAGATTTAGAAAAGAGCATAGGTTCAAGAAGTAAAGTATCTGAAATTCTTAATAAAAGAAGACCTCTTACTTTATCTATGATTAGAAAATTACATAAAAATTTAAATATTCCGGCGGATATTTTAATTCAAGAAATCCACACGAAGAGAGCATGACTTAATTCTCATACTTTAGGCTTTTGCTTATAAAACGTTACGTTCATTTGATGTATTGCTTCAAAGCCTAAATAAATTTTAATACGTTCTAGAATAATATCTTGATAATAAGGTAATTCTGCTGCCGTAGCATTATCTTCTGCTTGTATAAACAGCGTATTAATCTTTTGTTTTTTATAAGTATAGGTGGTGATTTTTAAAGGTAATGCTTTAGTACTGAAGTTAAACCCGACTATTTTATTCCAGTTAATCATGATTTCAGGCAGCAATGGATGTTGTTTGGCAAATATACGTCTAACTATTTTATCAATATCCTCTTTAATTAGCTTCATTTTAATAAACTTTGCACTGTTAAAGTTATGACGGCTAAAGCAAGCATTATAGATATTACGGGAAAATGTAAAGATGTAACCGATATGATCATTAAAAATATATTACAAACTGCTATAATCGATACTACTTGTTTATGAGACTTACCTTTTTGTACTGCTTTTTGGAAAAAATGCTTTAAATGAGGCTGCCAAATTTTTTCTTTATTGAGTAGCCGAATTAATATGGTTAGTACGGCATCGGTAATGTAATATAAGCTAGCAATAGCACAAGCTATAAATAAATTAGTGCTTGTAAGAGCAAGCAGGAGCAAGCAAAGACCCGTTAAGAATCCAAGGCTAATACTTCCCACATCTCCTAAAAATATTTTTGCCGGATGCCAATTAAATATTAAAAAACCACAAGAACAACCAAGAATAATAACATTTACACTAGATATAAAATACGAGTTATCAATAGTAGGAAATTGTAAAAAACATAATATAAGCATAGTGCTAGATAGATGAATAGATTCTATGCAGCTCATACCGTCTATACCGTCCATAAAATTATATATATTAATAAAGCCGCTTAAAGCTATAACTAAAATAGAATATATTAGTATATGGACGGAATTTACCTGTGAAAAAAGAAAAATAGCAAAAGCTGCACAAATTAAGTGGACTATTAAACGAATTAGAATAGGTACGGCTTTTAAGTCATCTAAAAAAGAAACCGAGGAAATTACCAATAATAAAGGTAGTATTTTTGTTGAATTAATAAGATTATTGCTTGTTATATATTCAAATCCGCTCAAAGCAATCATTACGACAATTACAATAGCAAGACCGCCGCCGCGCGGTGTTATCTTATCATGAGAGCGACGACTACTCGGTACATCAACTAAACCGATTGCAGGAAGATATTTAGTTAATATATATGTTAATATAGCGGTTGCTATAAAAGAAAAAATAAATAGTAGACTTCCTGCATAACTTGCTCCTAAAGGTAATTTGTGCGTCAATCCGGTACTCGCATCCTCACGTACTAAAGTGTACGCTGCGGCGGCAAGCGCTCCCGTGTTTCCTGCAAATTCCTCTTTATTAGCTACGTTATGCAGGAAGTCTAAAGTGCTATAGCTATTTATATTCATAGTAACATATTAGATTTAAAACTATAATATTTGTTATTACTTATAATGACGTGATCATGTACTATAATATTTACGGTTTGGCATGTCTCTACTATCTTATTTATCATATGAATGTCGGCTTTTGAAGGTTCAGGGCTACCGCTTGGATGATTATGCACAAGTATAAGGCTGCTTGCTTCGTTAAATAAAGCTCGTTTAATTATCTCACGTGGATATACCGCAGCTTGGTCTATAGTTCCTTGACTTAAAACCTCATCGGTAAAATATTTTTCTTATTCAAAAATAATATACGAAATTGCTCGAGTCGCATATTGCCCATATTAACTTTTAAATAATCAATCAAAGAACTCCAAGAAGCAATAATATTTTTATTTATTATTTTTTGTTTCAATACTCTATTTATCAACTCACGTATTAGAGCAAAATTAATATATAAATTTTCATTAGTACCTTTAATACTAAGTAGCCTTTCTTTATCAAGATTAATTAAATCCGTAATATCAAAATGGTCAAGTAACTTTTTAGCAAGAGGCTTTACGTCTTTACGAGGGATAGCCGAAAATAACATTACTTCAAGTAATTCGTAATCGGAAAAATGTTCTGCTCCGGCGGTAACGAAGCGTTCTTTTACCCTTTTACGGTGACCTATATAATGAGGCGTACCTATTTCATCATTACCGAATTCTATCAAATTATTTTCTAACATTGTGTGAATCAAATTGAATATGGAGGGTATTTTAATTTTTTCGGTGATAACGTAAATATTTCAAAACCGTCTTTAGTCACGCCTATAGTATGCTCAAATTGAGCCGATAATGATTTATCACGTGTAGTAACCGTCCATCCATCTAGTTTACTTAATATAGTGTCGTAATTACCGGCATTTATCATAGGTTCAACGGTGAAAAACATCCCTTCTTCTAACGTTATACCCGTGCCGCTGCGACCGTAATTTAATATTGACGGTTGGTCATGAAAAACTCTTCCGATACCGTGACCCGTATAATCTCTAACCACAGAATAATTATGTTTCTCGGCATAGCTTTGAATAGCATGTCCGATATCACCGAGTTTAGCACCGGGTCTAACTACTTCAATCCCTTTCATCATTGTATCATAAGTTACTTGAATAAGACGCTTTGGCTTAATTGCTACGTCACCAACATAATACATACGGCTAGTATCACCGTACCAACCGTCTAAAATTACCGTAACATCAATATTTACTATATCACCGTTTTTTAATGGCTTATCGTTTGGAATGCCATGACAAACCACATGATTTATAGAAGTACAAATCGATTTCGGAAAGCCTTTGTAATTTAACGGTGCAGGAATGGCATTATTAGAAGTAATAAAATTATGACAAAGGTCATTTAAACTATTAGTAGTGACGTTCGGCTTTACGTAATCAGTAATAAAATCGAGTGTCTCTGCAGCTAATTTCCCAGCTGCTCGCATCTTTATGAAATCTTTTTCCGTATGGATTTTTATAGTCATGAATTTTGGTTACCTTTCACTCAAGTAAAAAAATGTATTTTTTATAATACAAAATGGTTCTTTTAATGTAAATAATTTATCCTATTATTGAGAAGTGCTGCTATGTTACTTGATTTAGGTTTTGGATATTATATAATTGCTAATATAATTATTATTTAACATAATGGGTGTAGTTAGGTTATTAATTTGCTCTTTCTGTTGTGGCTGCACATTCAAATTCTCATCCATTTCTTAAATTTGGTTCAGAAATCGCAGTACAATCTTTTTTCATGATTTCCGGCTTTTATATGGCTATGATTCAGAGCAATTATACAAGCAAAATAAAATTTTGGAAAAGTAGATATTTAAGGCTTTATCCTACTTATATCTTTTGTATTTTAGCTACTTTCCTCTTGCAGCAAAAATTTTCTTTTTTAAGGCAATTGTATAATCTTCCATTTCCGGCTGGTTTTTTTTAATTTTTACAAACCTAACAATGTTGTTTCAAGATGTAACAATGTTTATTGGAATTAATAATAATACAAGTACATTTTACAAAATACTTTACTGACTCCATGCCTCCTCTTTATCAATTTTTGTTGATACCTCCTGGTTGGTCAATTGGGTTAGAAATTTCTTTTTATTTAATAGCACCTTGGATTCTAAAAAAGAAAAATATCTATATTTTATCCATAATTTGTATATCTTTAATTACTAGAATTATTCTTCAGTTTAACGGATTTATAGGAGATCCTTGGTCTTATAGATTCTTTCCTTCTGAACTTGCAATTTTCTTAATCGGTAGTCAAGCATTTTATATTTATTCTAGTAAAGAAATAAACGAAAAAAAGCCTTGGCTTAGTCAATTACTCTATTTATATATTATATTAATAATTATTACTTTTCCGTTTATCCCAATAGAGCCTCAACTAAAAAATTACTTTTTTATTGTTTATTTGCTCTATCTTTAGGAAAAATATTTGACTTAACCAAAGATAATAAGATAACCCCGATTATGGATAAGAAATACATGGTTTATTAGGTTTAAGTTGGTAAGCAATAAGAGCAGAGAATAGAGAAGTAAAGAAATTAATAGGTGATCGATGTCTGGAAGGAGTAATATTAAAATTCTCTTTTATGTAGCCAAAAATGGTTTCGATAATGAATCTCTTCCTTAAAAGGATTTTATCCAAAAGAGGTAATAAATAGTTTTTCATATCCTTTCTTATTCCGGTAATTTTTATTAAACCTTGCTTATAAAGTTTTGTAAACATTTTTTCTGAAATAAACCCCTTATCATCATAACACTTACCTTTTAGACCTTTTTTGATAACCATTGCTTCAAATGCAATTCTGTCATCAACATTACCTTTGGTAATTTTAACAGCAATAATTTCTCCCTTATCATTGATTATCATATGAAGCTTGAATCCAAAAAACCAATCGACAGAACTACGTCCCATTTTTGCAAGATTATTAAAAGTTCTGTTAGAATTAATTCTGATATTTTTACATACTGCAAAATGTGTGGAATCTGCATAATAAATTCCCGTTCTTTTCCCACTTAAGTAATGTAACATCACAATCAATGGCAGAAATAATGAAGGAATAAGCTGAACAAATCTCTCATAACAAGGTGGATTCCTGAACAAATTACCATTAATAATAAAGTTTTGGTAATAAGCTTTTAAATGTTTATATGCACTAAAATGGTAAAAATCATTATTGAGAGTTCTTCACTTAAGGAAAGCTTACCTTCTCTAAATCTTTGCTTATTACTTTTCAGCAATTGATGTTTTACCCATTTCTCATAAATTTTACAAAATTTATCTACTATACAAAATATTGTAGTATATTTACACATGTTATTAAACCTTTATTTTACTCCTTCAGTGCCCTATTTATATAAGGTTTAATAACTCTTGCAACCTTCCTTCCTCTCTATTCCTTATCCATAATCGGGGTAAGTTATTCCTGCACCTATTATAACAGCTATGGAGGCAACTACAGCTGTGCCAATGCTTATATATGGAGCAACTAAGGAATTATCGTTATCACTCTCATCAAACATATTTTCTTGAGAGTTGTAAGTTGTATTGAAATCAGTATTAGTAAGGTTTGCTACGGTGTTATTAATTAAATTTATTCCCGTTTCAGTCCAACTTTCAGTGTTATTGGAAAAGATTGATTCAGAAATTTTGGCAGTAGAGCTTGTTATTGTGTTATTAATCGTATTAGCTGCTATTTCAGGTAAGTCTTTTGTTATGAGTTCTACTAAGTTTTCTATTGTGCTAGTACCTTGAGTAGTGCCTAGATATCGGGTTAGCTATTAAATCCTTTATTTCTGAAGAAATTCCATTCAAATTATTTCCTTTAAGTACCTCAAATATTTCGCATCCTTTACCCTATAGTAATAGGGTTATTAGTTGCTGCAGTATTAAGTATATACTCAATAGTAGGGTTTAAAATTTTAGTATAATTTTGTGGATCAGAATAATAACGAAAATTTTCTTGACATATTTTCATCAATGCTTCCTCATACACAAAAGTATTATCACCTTGTTTTTTAAATATATAATCTCGTATATCATCTCCATTATCATTAACTGCAGTAATAATAGCCTCGTCTATAGTTAACGCTTTCTTTACTTTGAAAAACCCTCTAAATATTAGGTTCATGATATCGCTATTTAATAATTCAATTCCTTTGCTACACTCCATCGCTGCCATATTGTTTTTAAGACAATTCGATACAATTAAATTTTTTGTAGTAGGATCTTATAATAATTTTCTCCGTTATATCCTATTTGAAGCATATTATATTCTTGGTCTCCAATTGTTGCTCTTGCTGTAGTAATTCTTGCCACAGTGGTTAAAAATGAAGTTAATTGATGTATCTATTTTGCTATTCTTTTGGATTTTTAAAATTGAAGTGAATGATAAGCAGTACTTATTTGATAGTCAAGAAATTATTAACAAAAATTAATAATTAATATATAATCATTGCAATTAGGTGAAATTATATAAATTTCAATATTGCTTGAAGTATATAAAGAAATGTTATAAACTCAAAAAGTTCATAGAAATTTGAGGGTATTATGCAAGTAGTAAAAGCTTTAGAACAAATTTTAGCAGATAGTTATGCTTTATATTTTAAAACACAAAATTATCATTGGAATGTAGAAGGAGCAGAGTTTAGAAGTCTACATTTATTATTTGAGGGGCAGTATGAAGATTTAGCTGAAAGCTTAGATGAGCTTGCTGAAAGAATAAGAAGTTTAGGTGCTAAAGTCCCCGCATTATCAGATTTAATAAAACTTGCATCTGTAGATGAGGCAAATCCAAACGCAACAGCAAATGAAATGCTTAAAAGTCTAACAAAAGATCAAGATATTATTAGAGATACATTATATAAGGGACTCAAAGTAGCACAAGCAGAGGGCGATGAGGGTACAGCCGATATGATTATTGGACGAATTAAAGTGCATGAAAAAAACAGATGGATGCTGAAGAGTAGTATACTCTAGTGTCATTTTCTTCGTCATTGCGAGCAACTGAAAGGAGCGTGGCAATCTCAGGAGATAGTGTATGATTCCTGAGATTGCCGAGTCGATGCTACGCATCTTCTCGCAATGACGTTAATGCTCATAACAAACAAACTAACAAAATAAAAATAAAATGGAACAATACGATGTAGTCGTTATAGGCGGTGGTCCAGGTGGATATGTTGCAGCAATTAGAGCAGCACAATTAAAGAAAAAAGTTATATTAATAGAAAAAGAACATTTAGGAGGGGTGTGCCTTAATTGGGGATGTATACCGACTAAATCCCTGCTTAAATCTGCTGAGGTTTTTGAATATATAAAACATGCTAAAGATTATGGAATTGATGCTAAAGGTGCTGAAATCAACATTAAGAAAATAGTCGAACACTCAAGAGAGATTTCAAATAAGCTTGCAGGCGGTGTTAAGTTACTACTGAAAAAAAACAAAGTTACCGTGGTAGACGGAGTAGCAAGTCTTGCAGGAAATAAGGTAATAAATATAAATGATAAACCTACAGTAAAAGCAGAAAATATTATTATAGCTACCGGAGCAAGATCTAGGGTTTTAAAAGGCTTTGAGCCTGACGGTAAACAAATTTGGACGTCTAAGGAAGCTATGATACCACAGCATGTGCCGAAATCTATTATTATTGTCGGTTCAGGTGCAATAGGTATAGAATTCGCTTCATTTTATAATAGTATCGGTGTGGATGTTACCGTAATTGAGGCACATAATAGAATATTGCCGGCTGAAGATACGGAAATTGCCGGAATCGTTCATAAGAGCTTTGAGAAGAAAGGTATAAAAATTATTACAAATGCTAAGTTAATTAAGCAAACAAAAACAAAAGATACGATAGAAGTTGAGTTAGAGTTAGCAGGTAAAACACAAAAATTACAAGCTGAAATTTTACTTATGGCAGTAGGTATTACAGCTAATACGGAAAATTTAGGTCTTGAGAAAACAAAAATTAAAGTAGAAAACGGCTATATAACTACTAACGGGTTAATGCAAACTACGGAATCAGGAATTTATGCTATAGGCGATGTAGCAGGAGTGCCTTGTTTAGCTCATAAAGCAAGCCATGAAGGTATTATTGCAGCGGAAAGCATAGCGGGCTTAAAACCGCATGCTATTAATAAACATAATATTCCCGGTTGCACTTATTCTTCGCCGCAAATAGCAAGCGTCGGTTTGACTGAAGAAGCAGCAAAAACCTTAGGTTATGAGCTTAAAATAGGCAGATTTCCTTTTATAGCTAACGGTAAGGCTTTAGTAAGCGGTGATAGTGATGGCTTAATTAAAACTATATTTGATGCTAAGACGGGTGAGTTGCTCGGAGCTCATATGATAGGTTCGGAAGTTACGGAATTAATACAAGGATATGTGGTTTCAAAAAATTTAGAAGGAACGGAGTTGGATTTAATTAACACTATCTTCCCGCATCCGACTTTATCGGAAATGATGCATGAATCAGTACTCGCCGCTTATGATAGAGCAATACATATTTAAATATAATTAAAAAAATGAACAAAGGTAATTTAATCGAGAATTATGCAGTAGCATTATTTAATAACGCTATGATTGATAATATACAAGATAAGATCTTTGAAGAAATTACTTCTATAAACCTTATAATTACTGATAATTTTGATATTAGAGAGTTCCTATTTTCTCCTATAGTAAATAAGAACGACAAAATTAACGCAGTCAATTCGTTAGCAAAAAATATCAAAATTAGCACAATAGTACAAAATTTTTTATTGTTATTGGTAAAAAATTCTCGTACTGCTATTTTATCTAATATAGTAGATGCTTATAGTACTTTACTATATGAAAGTAAAAATATAAAGATAGTTCAGGTTATTTCTGCAAATAAGTTACAACCTAAAGAGCAGGAGTGGATTAAATCTCGTATAGAAAAAGAATTAAATCAAAAAACAGAAATATTATTTGATATAGATAGTACTATTATTGGCGGTATTGTAATTAAATATGATAGTATGTTGCAAGATTACTCAATAAAAGGTAGTTTAGAGAAAATAACGAAAGCTTTAAAGAAAGTTAATATTGCTGCATAGATATTTATATAGTCATTGCGAGGAAATTACGAAGTAATTGACGAAGCAATCTCAGGATATTTTATGAGATTGCCACGCAGCCTACGGCTGCTCGCAATGACGACTTAGTATCCACATGGGTAATGCTCGTTCGCAATGACAAGAAAATTAGGAGACGTAAACCACATGAAACTAAAGCCTATTGAAGTAGCTGAAATATTACAAAAGGAAATAGCTAATATTAATTGCTTAAGTGAGTTTGAGGAAATAGGGCAGGTAATAACCGTCGGTGACGGTATAGCCAAAATTTACGGTCTTGCTAATGTAAAATCTGGTGAAGTGGTAGAATTTAAATCCGGTGTTAAGGGGCTTGTTTTAAATTTGGAGAATGATAGCGTCGGTGCTGTAATTATGGGGGATGATAACCAAGTACAGCAAGGCGATAATGTCAAAAGAACTAAAGAAGTTTTAGAAGTACCGGTAGGAAAAGTTTTGCTTGGTCGTGTTGTTGATGCTCTAGGTAATCCTATTGACGGCAAAGGCGATATTGCAAGTAAAGAGTACAGACATATCGAGATGAAGGCTCCGGGAATAATAGAAAGAACGAGCGTAAGCGAACCCGTACAAACCGGAATAAAGGCTATAGATTCGTTAATCCCAATAGGTAGAGGGCAAAGAGAGTTAATAATCGGTGATAGGCAAACCGGAAAAACAGCTATAGCCGTCGATACTATTATCAATCAAAAACAAGCCCATTCACTTACTAATGAAAGTGATAAAATTTATTGTATTTATGTAGCTATTGGGCAGAAAAGATCAAGTGTTGCACAGATAGTAAAGAAATTAGAAGATGCCGGAGCCATGGACTATACAATCGTTGTTTCGGCTACTGCATCAGAAGCTGCGGCTCTTCAATTCATTGCCCCTTATTCTGCCTGTAGCATGGGTGAATATTTTCGTGATAACGGCATGCACGCACTTATTATTTATGATGATTTAAGTAAGCATGCCGTTGCATATAGACAAATCTCATTATTACTTAGAAGACCTCCCGGGCGAGAAGCGTATCCCGGTGACGTGTTCTACCTGCATTCAAGATTGCTTGAGAGAGCTGCTAAAATGTCAGAGGAAAAAGGCAGCGGTTCACTTACTGCTCTTCCTATAATTGAGACGCAAGCAGGTGACGTATCCGCATATATCCCAACAAATGTTATTTCAATTACCGACGGTCAAATTTTCTTAGAAAGCGAGCTATTTTATAAAGGCGTAAGACCTGCCGTTAATGTCGGCATTTCGGTAAGCCGTGTTGGTTCTGCGGCACAAATAAAGGCTATGAAGCAGGTAGCAGGTTCGGTAAAGCTAGAACTTGCTCAATTTAGAGAGCTTGAGTCTTTCTTGCAATTTGGATCAGATCTAGACCCTGCCACTAAAGCACAAATCGATCACGGTAAAAGATTAGTTGAGATATTAAAACAAGCTCAATATCATCCTTTTCCGGTAGAAGAACAAATAGTAAGTATTTATGTCGGGACTAAGAAATATTTAAATGATGTACCGCTTCAGAAAGTAAAAGAATTTGAAGATAAAATGCTTACGGAGATAAGGTTAAATAAAAAAGATATTTTGGAATCAATAAAAAACGAGCAACGTATAACCGAAGAAACCGAGCAAAAACTAAAAGCATTTTTAGAAAATTTCGTAAAAGCCTACTGTGTCATGCCGTGACTTGATCACGGCATCCAGTAAAATAAGTTAAAAATACTGGACCCCGTGGTCAAGCCACGGGGTGACAATGGAAAAACCAAAAAACTATTATGTTAAATTTAAAGCAGTTAAGAACTAGAATTAAAAGCGTTAAATCTACACAAAAGATTACTAAAGCAATGCAACTAGTATCAGCTTCTAAAATGGCAAAAATAAAAAGTCAAATAGCCAATTCAAATTTTTATATTGAGGCTATTAGTAAAATGATGTCTGCTATATTATCAATTGATATGTATGAGTTATCTATAGAAGAGCAGAAATTTTTTAATACCGTGCCGAATAAAGCAAATTTATTGATAGTTATGACATCACAGCGTGGTTTATGCGGAACGTTTAATTACAGTATAATTAAACAAGTTAAGAATGATATTAAAGAGTTAGAAAATAAAGGCGAACAAATAAAACTTATCATTATTGGAAAAAAAGGTTACGAAGCACTAAAAAGGCACTATGTAAATTATATTGATAGTTATTTTGAGTTACCCAAAATTCATGATGAAAATCTGATGCTACAAGTAAAACAAAAAATTATGTCGGCAGTAGAAAATCTAGAAGTTAGTAATTGTGTTATATATTTTAATAAATTTAAGAACGCAATGACTCAAATTATGACTAAGCAGCAGGTTTTACCGGTAGAAAAATATCAAGATGATTCTGCAGTAGAAAATGATCATTATGAATATGAGGGGGAGAATCTAATTTCTAATCTAATTAATTTATATGTGAATTCCCAAATAAATTATGCTTTACTACAAAGTAGAGCAAGTGAGGAGGGAGCTAGAATGACCGCTATGGAAAATGCAACAAATAATGCTAATGATTTAATAAGCAAGTTAGTTTTAAAGTTGAATAGATCAAGACAGGCTATTATTACTACGGAGTTGATAGAGATTATAGCTGGTTCTGAGGCGGTTTAGGTATAAGGCTGTGTCATCTCCCGTGGGCTTGACCACGGGATCCATTAAAAAGTAAAGAGAAGCCTGGATCCCGCAATCAAGCCACGGGATGACAAATTATAACAAAAGAAAAAATTATGACAAAAAATATCGGTAAAATTACTCAGATTATTTCAGCGGTGGTGGATGTAAAATTTACGAATAACGGTGAGTTACCGGAAATTTTAAATGCTCTAGAGTGCTATAACGATAAACAAAGGATAGTACTGGAAGTAGCACAACATATAGGCGATGATACGGTGCGTTGTATTGCTATGGATTCTACTGAAGGATTAGTGCGGGGCGTAGAAGTAATAGATACAGACAGTCCTATTCGTATTCCTGTAGGTACTGATACGCTTGGGCGTATTATGAATGTTGTAGGTGAGCCAATTGACGGTAAAGGAGACATTAAAAGCTCAAATATTTCTTCTATATATAAGCCTGCTCCTGATTTTACCAATCAGTCAACCGAGCGTAATATATTAGTAACCGGTATTAAAGTTGTTGATTTACTTGCTCCTTATACTAAAGGCGGTAAAATAGGACTATTCGGTGGTGCAGGAGTAGGTAAAACCGTGTTAATTATGGAGCTTATTAATAACGTAGCTAAGGCCCACGGCGGTTATACGGTATTTGCAGGAGTCGGTGAGAGAACTAGAGAAGGTAATGATCTTTACCATGAAATGATTAACTCGGGTATTATTAACCTTGAAGAGCCTGAAAAGTCAAAAGTAGTTTTAGTTTACGGGCAAATGAACGAGCCGCCTGGAGCAAGAGCAAGAGTTGCGTTAAGCGGCCTGACCATTGCAGAAAGTTTTAGAGATATGAATGAGGGGCAAGATGTTTTATTCTTTGTAGATAATATTTTCCGTTTTACTCAAGCAGGTTCTGAAGTATCGGCGTTGCTTGGTAGAATTCCGTCAGCGGTAGGGTATCAGCCTACTCTTGCTACTGATATGGGAGAGCTACAGGAGCGTATCACCTCTACTAAGCACGGCTCAATAACTTCCGTGCAAGCTATATATGTACCGGCAGATGATTTAACCGATCCTGCTCCTGCTACTTCTTTCGCACATTTAGATGCTACAACAGTACTTAGCCGTCAGATAGCCGAGCTTGGAATTTATCCGGCAGTTGACCCGTTAGATAGTAATTCTCAGGTACTTGATCCGATGATTGTTGGTGAAGAACATTATAGTGTAGCAAGACAAGTGCAGCAAGTTTTACAAACTTATAAATCGTTGCAGGATATCATCGCTATTTTAGGTATGGATGAGCTATCCGAAGAAGATAAACTAACCGTATTGCGTGCTAGAAAAATACAGCGTTTCTTATCGCAGCCTTTCCATGTCGCCGAAGTATTTACCGGAGCTGAAGGCAAATTTGTGAACTTAGCTGATACTATCGCAGGCTTTAAAGGACTTGTAGAGGGTAAATACGATGATTTACCGGAAGCTGCTTTTTATATGGTCGGAACTATGGACGAGGCTATTGAGAAAGCAAAGACGTTGAAGATGTAGACATTGTCACCCCGTGGCTTGACCACGGGATCCAGTGAAAGTAGCAATATAGCAAGTCGTTTTTCTGGACCCCGTGGTCAAGCCACGGGGTGACATTAAGGATAAACCAAAATATGAACGAAACAATTCTAGTCAAAATAATTACTCCTTTAAGTATTGCATTTGAAAAGCAAGCTAAAATGGTAACAATGCCGGGTGAGGAGGGTATGTTTGGAGTGCTGCCGGGTCACGCTCCGATGATTGTTAATTTAAAAGCCAGTTTAGTGCAGGTTTATATAGATGATATGCATAAATCTGAAAACACTTATCTTATTTCCGGCGGTGTAACCGAAGTAACGGCAAATTATATTAATATAGCTACGGAAACGGCTATTAACGTTACGAATTTAAGTGAAGCAGAAATAGCAACTAAGCTTCTAGAACTTCAAAAACCTTTATCAGATCAACATTAATTTGTTTGAAAAATCTACGTTTTGGGATAAGGTTATTTTGATGTCATTGCGAGGAGAATTACATAGTAATTCGACGAAGCAATCTCAGAATATTTGACGAGATTGCCACGCAGCCTACGGATGCTCGCAATGACGATGTTCATTCCACATAATCAAGTGAGAAACAAATGTCAAAAGTGCATAATTCAGAATATCTTAAAGAATTATCAGTCGATAATACTTCATACAAAATTTACGATATAAATAAAGCGGCAAGCGATATCGAACTTCCCTTAAAAAAGCTTCCATATAGTTTAAGAGTATTATTTGAGAATGTATTACGTTCTAATGGTTCAAAGCAAAACTTACTTGTATTTAAAGAATGGCTAAAAACTAAAAAATCTAATGCGGAAATAGATTTTATGCCGGCAAGAGTTTTGATGCAGGATTTTACTGGTGTGCCTGCTATTGTGGACTTGGCTGCTATGCGTGATGCGATGAAGAAAATAGGAGGCGATCCGTTAAAAATTAATCCGCTTATTCCTGTTGATTTGGTAATAGACCATTCCGTAAGCGTTGATTCTTACGCAGCTAAGGATTCATTCGATAAAAATGTTCAAATGGAAATGAAACGTAATATAGAGCGTTATGCATTTCTTAAATGGGGGCAGCAAGCATTTAATAATTTTAAAGTAGTGCCGCCAGGTACGGGTATTTGCCATCAAGTAAATTTAGAATATTTAGCAAAAGTCGTGTGGCATAAGGACGGGCTTGCTTATCCTGATAGTTTAGTTGGAACGGATAGCCATACAACTATGGTAAACGGATTATCGGTGCTTGGTTGGGGAGTCGGCGGAATAGAGGCGGAAGCTGCAATGCTTGGACAATCTCTTACTATGATTCTACCGGAAGTAATCGGTGTAAAACTAACAGGAAAATTAATAGGTATAGCTACCGCAACCGATTTAGTTTTAACCGTTACTGAAATGCTACGTAAAAAGAGAGTAGTAGGTAAATTTGTTGAGTTTTTCGGTGAGGGGCTAAAAAATCTAACGATTGCCGATCGTGCTACCATTTCTAATATGTCGCCTGAATACGGTGCTACTTGCGGCTTTTTCCCGATTGATCAAGAAACTATAAAATATCTAGAGCTAACAGGTAGAGAAAAAACGCAAATCAAATTAGTAGAGAAATACGCAACCGAGCAGAATCTTTGGTATGATTTTGAGCATGAGGCAGAATATACTGAGGTTTTAGAGCTAGATTTATCCACGGTACATAGTTCACTTGCCGGTCCAAAACGTCCGCAAGATCGAGTAAACTTAAACGATGTAGCAAGTAATTTTAAACATGAATTATCGAATTTTGCTTTAGAAAATAAAGACATTGATAAAAAATATGCCGTAGCAAATCAGAATTACGAAATCGGTAACGGCGATGTGGTAATTGCAGCAATTACTAGCTGTACTAATACTTCTAATCCTTCGGTTATGATTGGTGCAGCACTTCTTGCTAAAAAAGCACTAGAATACGGGTTAAAGGTAAAGCCTTGGGTTAAAACTTCTCTTGCTCCTGGTTCAAAAGTCGTAACGGAATATTTGAATCTTAGAGGTCTTGATAAATATTTAGATGAATTAGGGTTTAATCTAGTAGGTTACGGCTGCACTACTTGCATCGGTAATTCCGGACCTCTAAATCCGGAAATAGAGGAAACTATTAACAAAAACGGGCTAGTTGTTGCTTCTGTTTTATCTGGTAATAGGAATTTTGAAGGGCGAATTAATCCACTTACTAAAGCAAGCTATCTCGGCTCGCCTATTTTAGTCGTAGCATATGCACTTAGTGGCACTCTTAATATAGATCTAACAAATATGCCTATAGGAGAAAATATTTATTTAAAAGATATTTGGCCAAGCAAAGAAGAGATAGATGAAGTTATTGCAACTTCAATTAATTCCTCTATGTTTATAGAAAAATATTCTGATATATTTAGCGGAACAAAAGAGTGGAAAGATTTACAGGTTACTACTAGCTCTAATTATAATTGGGATAAGAATAGTACCTATATTAATAATCCACCTTATTTTGAGGATATAGGCAGCGAGAATAGTATAAAAGATATAAAATCTGCAAAAATTCTAGCAATTTTCGGCGATTCTATTACTACCGATCATATTTCGCCGGCAGGTAGTATTAGTAAAACCAGCCCTGCTGCTAAATATTTAACGGACCATCATATAGAGCCTCTAGATTTCAACTCTTACGGATCACGTAGAGGAAATCATAAAGTGATGATGCGTGGCACATTTGCTAATATCCGTATAAAAAATAAGATGTGTAAAGGTGTAGAAGGCGGTTTTACTATAAATCAATTAAGTGGCACGCAGCAAACTATCTACGATGCAGCTATGGATTACAAAGCTCATGATGTACCGGTAGTGATTTTTGCAGGTAAAGAATATGGTAGCGGCTCATCTAGAGACTGGGCAGCAAAAGGACCTGAGTTGCTTGGTGTAAAGGCAGTGATTGCCGAGAGCTTTGAACGAATACATCGCTCAAATTTAGTAGGTATGGGTATTTTACCGCTAACTTTTACCGGCAATAATACAAGATTAGATTTAAAGTTAGACGGTTCAGAAACTATTGACATTATAGGCTTAAGCGAGAATATAAGACCTTATAATCCTGTTAAATGCGTGATAAAAAAACAAACCGGTGAAATAAGAACAATCGATTTAATATTGCAAATATTTACGGATAATGAGATAAATTATATAAATCACGGCAGTATTATGCATTTTGTGGTAGAGAGTTTGAAGGGGTAGTTTGCTGGTATCGTCATTGCGGAGAAATTGCGTAGCAATTGACGAAGCAATCTCGGGAGTTTGTTTTATTTCATGAGATTGCTACGCAGTCTACGACTGCTCGCAATGACGACTCAGATATCCATGCAACAACGCCACACGGGAACGACATAAAGAGGTAAAAATATGGACAAGCATCTTAAAGAATATACCGAGAGTGGTAAGAAAAATTTAATAGTGGTATATATATTATATCTATGCGGGATAGTAGCACCGATATTACCGTTAATTGGAATATTTTTTGTATATCTCAATAAAGATAAAGGTGATAACTTTGCTACTAGTCATTACGTGTTTTTATTTCGTACTTTTTGTCTTGGAGTTCTTGGGTGGATTGTATGTTTCATATTTACGTTTATCATTATTGGAGTAGTATTGTATTTTGCACTCGCTGTTTGGTATATACTTCGTGTTGCTATCGGTTTTAAATATATGATAGAGGATCAAGCTTATCCGAACCCTATGACTTATTGGATAAAATAAAAGATGATAAAACTTACTATAGACGGTTCTGAAATAGAAGTATCAGAAGGCAGCACCGTTTATCAAGCCTGTACACAAGCAGGTAAAGAAATTCCTCATTTTTGTTATCATGAGCGTCTAAAAATCGCCGGTAATTGCCGTATGTGCTTGGTTGAAATGGAAAAATCACCAAAGCCTATAGCTTCTTGTGCAATGCCTGCCGGTAACGGTATGGTTATTCATACCGATACGCCTATGGTAAAAAAAGCACGTGAAGGGGTGATGGAGTTTTTACTTATTAACCATCCTCTAGATTGCCCTATTTGTGACCAAGGTGGGGAGTGCGACCTGCAAGATCAGGCTTTTAGATACGGCAAAGGTACTAATAGATTTCATGAAAATAAGAGATCTATTAAAGATAAATATATGGGGCCGCTGATTAAAACAGCAATGACTAGATGTATACAATGCACTAGATGCATTAGATTTGCGAGTGACATAGCGGGAATAGAAGAAATGGGAGCTATTCATCGAGGCGAGCATATGGAGGTAACTTCATATTTAGAGCAAACTTTAGACTCTGAAATTTCCGGTAATATGATAGATATTTGTCCGGTCGGTGCTTTAAATTCCAAACCTTATGCTTTTAAAGCCCGTAAATGGGAACTAAAACATACCGCTAGTATTGGAGTGCATGATGCTGAAGGCTCTAATATTTGCATTGATAGCAGAGGCGATGAGGTAATGAGAATATTACCTCGTGTTAATGAAGAAATAAATGAGGAGTGGCTTTCGGATAAAAATCGCTTTAGTTATGACGGTTTGAAATATCAGCGTTTAGATCGCCCTTATATCAGAAAAAACGGTAAGTTAGTAGAAGTTAGCTGGAGTGAAGCTTTAAAAATTATAGCGGATAAAATTAAATCCGTAAAACCTGAGAAAATTGCCGCTATTGCCGGCTCTCTTGCTTCTGTCGAAGCAATGTTTATGCTAAAAGCATTACTGCAAAAGCTTGGCTCTAATAACTATAGTGTTAATCAGTTTAACTATAAAATAGATACAAGCGAGCGAGGAAACTATTTATTTAATACAACTATTGCCGGCGTAGAAAAAGCTGATTTATGTTTACTAATCGGAGCGAATCCAAGACAAATAGCACCTATATTAAATAGCAGAATAGGCATGCGAGTACGTGCCGACTCATTAAAAATAGCAAAAATAGGCGAAGGACATAATCAAACTTATAGAATTCAGGATTTAGGAAGCAACCCTAAAATAATTGAGGAGTTAGCTAGCGGTAAACATGAATTTGCAAAAGCCTTTAAAGCAGCAAAATATCCGATGATTATACTAGGTGACGGCGTATATGCAAGAGATGACGGATATGCTATATTGTCGCTTATTTATAAGATAGTGGCTGAATATAATATTATGCGTGATGATTGGAAAGGTTTTAATATATTGCATAATCACGCTTCTATAGTTGGCGGTCTTGATATCGGTTTTAATACTCCTATTAAGCTCGAAGAGTTGGAACTTGCTTACCTGCTTGGAGCTGATGAAGTCCCGTTTGATAAGCTGAAATCGGCTTTTATAATATATCAAGGACATCACGGGGATTCAGGTGCTGCGAGTGCTGACGTAATTTTACCTGCGGCTGCTTATACTGAGCAGAGCGGAATTTATGTTAATTTAGAAGGAAGACCGCAAATAGCAGAAAAAGCAGTATCGCCTGTAGGAATAGCTAAAGAAGATATAGAAATTATTAAAGAGTTTGCCAGTTCTCTAAAAATAGATATCGGAATGGATAATTTGCAAGAAGTAAGAGCCAAGCTTGCTAAAGAATATAAGATATTTGCTAGTATTGATAAAATTACAGAGAATAAATTTACTAAATTTAGCTCTAAAGATAAGTTATCAAAAGAGCCTATAACTGCGGAACCTATTAATTATTATATGACAGACATAATTAGTAAAAACTCAGTCACTATGGCTAAGTGTGTTGAGGCTAAGGAAGCAAGAGACGAGGAGGCAGCATGACAATAATGTCATACCGTGGCTTGACCACGGTATCCAGCAAAAATGTTGATATAGCGTGTATTGTACTACTGGATACCGTGGTCAAGCCACGGTATGACACCGAGGTACTCTCATGACAGAACTCTTTTTTGAATATATTTTTCCGTTAATTATCATCGCTCTAAAGGTAGTTGCAATCACTATCCCTTTAATATTGTGCGTTGCGTATTTAACATATGCAGAGCGTCGTGTTATTGGATTAATGCAGCTCCGACGAGGACCTAACGTTGTCGGTCCGTTTGGATTACTTCAGCCTATTGCCGATGCGGTTAAGCTCTTATTCAAAGAGCCGATCATTCCAACCAATTCCGATAAAATATTATTTATTTTAGCACCGATGATAACTTTTATATTAAGTTTAATCGGCTGGGCAGTTATACCTTTTGCAAAGGGCGTAGTTCTTGCAGATATTAATGTCGGTGTTTTATATATCCTTGCTATATCTTCATTAAGTGTTTACGGCATTATTATTGCCGGTTGGGCTAGTAACTCAAAATATGCATTCCTTGGTGCTATACGCTCATCTGCTCAAATGATTTCTTATGAAGTGTCGATGGGGCTGGTTATTATTACCGTGCTACTTACTACCGGTACTCTCAATTTAAGTGGGATCATTGAAGCACAAAGAACAATGCAGTGGTGGATTGATTTAATGCTACTACCTATGGGCGTCGTGTTTTTTATCTCAGTGCTTGCTGAAACAAATAGATTACCTTTTGATTTACCTGAAGCAGAATCGGAGCTAGTCGCCGGCTATAATGTTGAATATTCCTCTATGGGATTTGCTTTATTTTTCCTAGGGGAATATGCTAATATGATATTAGTTAGTGCAATGACTACGACTTTCTTTTTAGGAGGTTACTTGCCGCCCTTTAATATATCGTGGTTAGATTGTATTCCGGGGTTCTTTTGGTTTGTATTTAAGGTCGGATTCTTATTGTTCTGCTTTTTATGGATTAGAGCGACCTTACCAAGATATCGTTATGATCAATTAATGCGACTTGGCTGGAAAGTATTTTTACCTCTAACTTTATTTTGGGTGGTGTTAGTGTCAAGCGTGCTTATGTATACCGATAATTTACCGAGTATTTAGAGGGGGAGAGTATCATTGCTCTCTATTGTCATCCCGTGGCTTGACCACGGGATCCAGAAAAAATATACGAATTAAAAGCACTATAAATTGTTTTACTAGATCCCGTGGTTAAGCCACGGGATGACAGGTATTTTTTTAATATTATGATAAACTATTTAAAATCGTTTTTTCTATATGAGATAGTACGAGGGATGGCTTTGACTTTAAAGTATTTCTTTAAGCCCAAAGTTACCATAAATTATCCTTATGAAAAAAGTCCTGTTAGCCCTAGATTTAAGGGTGAGCATGCACTGCGTCGCTATGAAAACGGCGAAGAGCGTTGTATTGCTTGTAAGCTCTGTGAGGCGATTTGCCCGGCACAAGCGATAGTGATTGAAGCGGACGAACGAGATGACGGCAGTAGACGTACTACTCGTTATGATATCGATATGACAAAATGTATTTATTGCGGGTTGTGTCAAGAAGCTTGTCCTGTAGATGCGATAGTTGAAGGACCTAATTTTGAGTTTGCAAGTCTAACTCATACCGCACTTATTTACGATAAAGAAAGATTACTGCAAAACGGCGACAAATGGGAGCAGGCACTTGCTAGTAAACTACACAAAGATTACGAGTATCGGTAATATACTCGTTTAATTACTTTTCATTTATTCGGAATATATACGTATTATGCTATTGTGATTCTGTTAATAGGTTCATTTCAAAAAAGTTAAATTAAAAAAATATATCATGAAAATTCGAACCTTGCATTCGAGATTTCATAAACCTTTGTAATTTAATTATTGCTTTTCTTTTTTTGACTTTTATTCTCTTAATTGTAAATAATTATAAAAACTAAAAAATTTAAAAAATTATGTTTATAAAACAGATTTATAGTATGGTAGTTTGTTTTGTTACTACTATAGTTTTATTGATAACGCTCTCTATTATATTTAATGCATTCATTACATTATTTCTGCCGGAATATACTAATAAAGAGGAACTTATAGTACTAATGAGCAATATTTAAAGCTAAAATCATATGATAAGGATTTATATGAACAATTAAAGGGTTGCCTCCAAAAGAGCTAGAAGAAAAGAGAATTAGTTATAAGAATGATAGAAGTTACTAAAGCACGTGCTGTAAGTACAAGTTCAATTTGGATTATAGTTAGCCTTATATTTTTTATTGTACATTGGAAGATTTATAAAAATACGCAAAACAATAATACTTAATCAAGTTGTAATGTCTGTGCAGATTTTATAGAGCTTTCTAGATGAGAGGATAGAAGAACAATACCACCGCTATTTGCTTTCATAACAATTAAATTATTTAGTAAATCCCTATTTTCTTTGCTTAAATTAGTTTCAACTTCATCAAGTAGCCATAAGTCAGATTGGCAAGCAATAAGCCTTGCTACAGCTACGATTTTCTGCATCCCGCTAGACAGACTATAGCATTTTTCATCTAATAAATCGTGTAATTTGAAGTAATGAATAGCAGCGTATAGGGTTTCAGCGGAATTATAAATTTCCGACCAAAATTTTAGATTCTCAAAAACAGTCATTTCGAGTTTTAGACCTAAATTATGACCGATATAAGTACAATAGGGTTTAGCGATATTGTTAATATTACAGTTTCTATAGTAGATATTACCGCTACTAGGTTGCATAATTCCCGCTATCATTCGTAGCAGTGAGCTTTTACCGCAACCGTTAGCTCCTTTTATATAGGTGATAGAAGAAGGAAGAAAAGTAATATTTAGATCAAATAAATTTCTTTGTGCCAAGTTAAATTGTAATTGATGAAGTGATAGCATGCCCTTGTCATACCGTGGTCCCGCCACGGTATCCATAAAAGCAATTTAAAATACTAATAATTTTACTAGATACCGTGGCGGGACCACGGTATGATATCTGTTGCTTTTCAATAAATTTAATTTTCATGATGCTCTTCTGGTGTGGTCCCAGTTAATTCTGTATTATCTTGTTGATTATTATGACCAATTCCAAGTGTGTCACGAGCACCTCTTAAAGCTTCTTTATGATCTGATGCATCAGGATTTACCACATGACTTATATCTATGCCTGTTACCTTATAGCTTCTTGACCTAGTTTTTTAGTTGCGTTGTCTAAGTCATGATTTACTTTTTTAGCTTCTTTATCTATTCTTTTTTTCATATAGACCTCACTTTTAAGTTCTATAATTAGAGTAGCATTTATATTTTTTATAAGCAATTAAAATTTTACTAGCAAATTCTCCACCGATAAACGAAATACGTTTAAAATAGAACTCGGCATTAGACCAAAGTAAATAATTAGTAGTATTAAAGGAGTTATTGAGATTATTTCATATTTATATAAATCTCTGAAATGCATAATTTCTTTATTGATAATCTCACCGAGCATTACTTCTTTATATAATTTCAGCATATAAACCGCCCCAAGGATTATGCCGAGAGCTGCTATAAAGGTTGCTATTACGTTCACCTTATAAATCCCAAGTAGGCTTAAAAATTCACCGATAAATCCGCTAGTTCCGGGTAGCCCGACAGAGCCGAGCATAGCAATCATAAAAAATGTGGCAAGTACAGGCATTTTACTTGCTACACCACCATATTTAGCTATTTCTTTAGTATGCAATCTTTCATATAAAGTACCGACTATTAAGAATAAGCATGAAGAAATCATGCCATGGCTAAGCATCTGAAATATTGCTCCGCTAACTCCGGCTTCAGTAAAGCTAAAAATACCTATCGTAACATATCCCATATGTGCAATTGATGAATAGGCTATCATCTTTTTCATATCTTTTTGAGCAAAAGCAACAAGGGACGCATATATTATAGCAATAACGCTAAGGTAAATTACGTAAATTGCAAATTCTTGTGATACACTCGGAAATAGCGGTAATAATACTCTTAAAAAACCGTAACCACCGAGTTTTAGCAAAATACCGGCAAGAATAACCGAGCCGCTAGTTGGAGCTTGTACGTGTGCATCGGGTAGCCAAGTATGAAACGGAATCATAGGAATTTTAACGGCAAAAGCAATAAAGATAGCCCACCATAAAATTTGCTGAGCAAATAACGGGATGTTATAGGTAAGTTCAGAAATATAGGTTAAATCAAAACTATGAATTTTGCTGTAAATATAAATTAATGAAAGTAGAAAAAATACTGAACCAAAGAAAGTATATAAGAAGAATTTAAGAGCTGCATATATTCTATTCTCACCACCCCAGACGCCTATAATGATATACATCGGCACTAATATTGCTTCAAAAAAGAGATAGAATAATAATAAATTTACAGAGGTAAATGCCCCTATACAAAAAGATTCCATTAATAAAAAACATACTAAATATTCTTTAATATATTTTTTAACGGTAAATAAGCTTCCGATTATACAAATAAGAGTAAGAAAGGAAGTTAGAGCCACGAAAAATATTGATATACCGTCAACGCCAACATGAAATTCAAGCCCGATTTTATCAAGCCAAGCGTAGCGTTCAACAAATTGATAAGCGGGGTTTGAGGAGTCAAACTCTATTAAAATATAAATAGTTGAGATGAATGTTAAAACAGAACTAAGCACTGCAACATACATTACATATATCGGTTTATCTGCCTTTTTACTTTGACTAATAAACAGCAAAATATATAGCACGCTTATTAGCGGCAGAAAAATACTGATAGATATAATAGGTAATTCTAACATTCTTTTAAGATTTTATGAGTTTTTTTATTAGTATATGTCATTCCCGCGAGGTATTGTTGTGTGGATCAATTCCAACGCTGTCATCCCGCGGCTTGATCGCGGGATCCAGTCCTTTTTTAATTTTTTTCTGGATACCGTGGTCAAGCCATGGTATGACACTAAAAACCTTTCCAAACAAAATAACTAATTGTTACAACAATAAATGATACTATATACAAAGCATAATTAAAAACATATCCTGTTTGTGTTTTGCCGGTAAGAACGCTAAAGCAATTAACGACTCGTGAAAAACCGTTCGGTCCAAAACGATCGATTATTTTCTGATCGCCAAGATAAAATAAAGAAGCTAAACAGTTAATAGGCTTCACAATTAAGAAATTATATATCTCGTCGAAGTAATATTTATTTCTTAGAATGTTGGAAATTAATCCAAGGGGTGTCATCCCGCAGCTTGACTGCGGGATCCATTTTTTTTGGATTCCGTGGTCAAGCCACGGAATGACAGTACTTGACTTATATAAGTAAATCCCAATAACAATTCCCACTATACCGACTGCCATAGGTAGTAATTTTATATATAAAGGCGGGTGGCTAATTAGTAATTTATAAATATGTAAATTAAATAGGCTTTCATGGAAATAACCGTTTGGTTTGTCCATAGAGAGTAAATAATAGCCGATCATACCGCTAAAAAAGCTCCCAGCGACAAGTAATATAAGTGGATTATTCATTACTTTAGCCGGTTCGTGAGCATGCTCAAAAACATCTTTTTCTAACTTAGTTTTGCCATGAAATACCAACATAATAATCTTCATTGAATAAATAGCGGTAAGTATTGCTGCTACTATCCCAAAAATGAACATAAATGAGCCGCTACTATAAGCCGCTTCTAAAATCGAGTCTTTAGAGTAAAACCCTGCTAAAGGATAAATCCCTATTAGTGCAAGTGAGCCGATTAAGAAATTTCCGTAAGTTACCGGCATTTTATTTCTTAAATCACCCATTTTAAAAATATCCTGCTCGTGAACGGCATGTATTACGCTGCCGGCTGATAAGAATAATAAGGCTTTAAAAAAGGCATGAGTTACTAAGTGAAATATCCCGCTATTATAGGCAGATACCCCGCAAGCCATAAACATATAACCAAGCTGGCTACAGGTAGAGTAAGCAATAATCTTCTTGATATCGCTTTGCATAATAGCAATGCTTGCAGCAAAAAGACAAGTAACACCGCCGATAATCGTAATAAATTGTAGAATTAAAGGGCTATATTCAAACAAATACGAGCAGCGTGCTACTAAGAATACTCCTGCCGTTACCATGGTTGCTGCGTGAATAAGTGCGGATACCGGAGTCGGTCCTTCCATCGCATCAGGAAGCCATACATGTAAACCAATCTGTGCAGATTTACCCATACAGCCGATGAATAATAAGAAGCAAATAATATCTAGAATAGAAAACTGTAACCATATTTTTGTATTAGATAATAATTCTGCAGATGAAAATACATCTTTGTAATTTGCCGAATCACAATAAACAATAATCGTTATTACGCCTAAGATAAAAGCAAAATCGCTGGCTCTATTTGTTATAAAAGCTTTAATCGCTGCTTTATTGGCGGATTCTTTTGAATACCAAAAACCAATTAGTAAATATGAGCAAACGCCGACGCCCTCCCAACCGAAAAATAACTGTAAGAAATTATCGCTAGATACTAGCATTAACATAAAAAAAGTGAATAAAGAAAGAAAAGACAAGAAGCGTATAATCCCCTTATCTTCGGCCATATAGCCAAGCGAGTAAATATGCACGACGCTAGATACCCATGTTACGGCTATAAACATTATGCTAGTTAGCTGATCGATATAAATCGACCAATTTACTTTAAAATTTCCAACCTCAATCCATGGTAATAATTTAATATGGATTATATTTCCGTCTAAGCCCGCATCACAAAATATTATTAATGAGAATAAGGCAGATAAAGATAAAAAGCCGGTTGCAATTACTTGAGCTAATTTTTTGTCTATTATCCTTACGAATAACTCGTTTATTATTGCAGAGGCAAGCGGTAACATGATGATCATTATGGAAATATTTTGATACATCATTATCCCCTCATCTGATTAATGTCGGTAATTTCAATTGAGCCTTTATTACGGAAATATATTAGTAATATTGCAAGCCCGATTGAGGTTTCGGCAGCTGCTACGGTTAAGATTATAATACTAAAAATTTGTCCCGATAATTCTTGCATATATACGGAAAATGCAACAAAATTTATGTTAACTGCAAGCAGCATTAACTCAATAGACATTAATATATTGATAATATTTTTGCGATGCATAAATAATCCAAACATTCCGATAGTAAAAACTAAGCTGCTTAAGATTAAATAATGATTAAGTGAAATATATTCATTCATATTTAATATTCTCAACACCTTTATTTAGAATAGGCTTTGTCATTAATACGGTATTTTCTTTATTGTGACGTAGTTGTTTTGATATATCTTGACGTTTTACTCCCTCACGCTTCTTTAGCGTTAACGTAATACATGCAATCATAGCGACAAATAAGATAAGGCCCGCCATTTGAAACGGTAGCATAAAGTCTGTGTAGAGTACGCCTCCTATTGCTTTAGTATTTGAGATATTATTTGTTATGGCAAATGATATATCGGAGCTGAAATTAATATTTTTGGTGCCAAGTAAAATAATTGTTACTAAATCAGCAAACATTATTAGAGCTATAAAAATACTTAAAGCAAGATTTTCTTTTAACTGTGTTATTGTCTTATTAAAATGCATATCTAGCATCATTATCACAAATAAGAATAATACTGCTACAGCTCCAACATAAATCACTATCAGCATCATAGCTAAAAATTCTGCTCCAAGCAAAATCATAAGCCCTGCACCGTTGATAAATGCAAAAATTAACCATAATACCGAATATACGGAATTTTTGCTTAAGACAACGCATAAGCCACTGATAGTTATTAATGTTGCAAATAAATAAAAAAATATAGGCATGGTTTTTATATAGGTTGTGTCTTATCTCTATTTTATCCTCGTAAAACTCGTTTTACAACATTAGGTTCTTTCTCAATAATCTTAAGAAGTAATTTTGCAGCTCCGGTAGGTAATCTTCTGCCTTGTTCCCAGTTTCTTAAAGTTGCAACACTAACTCCAAATGTTGTAGCAAATTGTTGTTGTGTTAATTTTAACTTATCTCTTGCTTCATGCACGTCTATATTAGATGATTTTATATCATGTTTATTTGCTTTTAATTTTCCTTTAGCGTATAAAACAGCCTCTTGCATTCCAATTAATATACTTTTTTCGGTTTGATTAGTATTTTTATTATTCATTTTTGCCTCTTCCGACATGTTTTTTGCATGATTTCGATATCATCCCCGCGAAAGCGGGAATCCAGAAAAATAACCTTAATATAAATACATATTTGACAAAGTAAACCTATAAAAACTTGTTTTTATAGGTTTTACAGGATTCCTGCTTTCGCAGGAATGACATAGTAAATGCCTATATTCAAACATCAAACCAACAAAGCATTAGAAGAAAATTTCTCGATCATCGGAGTAAATAAGCTTTCTAGTTCTTTGCGTATTTCTTCTTTGTTTTCTACCTTTTGACCTTCTTTACTTAAAGTTAGCTCGCCTTTTTCTACATGACCAAGTACAGCCTCAATGATTGCTTTTTTATCATGTTTACCGTCCATATATCTAAGTGCAAACTTCTCAAAGAAATTAACGCCGATCGGTTCATGTTTTAAATTTGTAACCCACATAGAAGGTGTATGGGTTGCTTGATGTATTACCATTTTTGTTGTTTTAGGCTTATCAAGCTCAGGTTTATTTCGATGTTTCTGATTTGTAATACTAATATAACCTTGTAATACTAGCTTCATTGCATTATTTAAAAGCTCAGCTTTAATTTCGTTTAATTTAGTATTATGTAGCTTTTTATTAGCTTTAGCGGTTATTTTCTCAAAGCTTAACGGATTATTTAGATTCTCGCTGAAAGTGTATAAAATAGCTTTCATATAAGGCGAACTAGTTGTTAAGTGAGAGTCTTTATTACCGTTTAAGAAGAATTTTAAGGATTCTGAAGCATTATTAAGATCTACTTCTTTGAGTGGTTTTTCAGGCGCTATATTAAAGATCATATTAAATTTCGTTATATCATCATTGTTAATATTTCTATTAATTTTCACATCACTATGACATAACAAAGTGGTTCTAAAACGACGATTCGTAATGAAATCCATATATTGTTCAGTTCTAACTATATCGTTCACCGCTTTTAACTGCTCTACTACTTTTGGTGGCATATTACCAAGATACATAGTCGAAAGATTACAATCGGCTAAATATTGTAAATTGTGCTTTCTTGCTTCATTCATAAATTCATGGAAGTAGAATTGAGCATTTTCTTCTTCTAGATGATCATGACGTAAATAATGATCGGTTTGTTTAGCAAGCAGCTCTGCCTCGGTTTTTAATACTTCTGCATAAGGAGTTTTAGAATTCTCTAAGCTATCCTTAACAAATTCTAGTAACAATCTAGATTGAGCTATTCTATCCCGTACATTTGCAAATGAGCTAGAATGATACATCATCATATCTCTAATAGTACGGACCATATTCCAACCCGGTAGCGTATTATAGCTAATATATGCTATTCCGTTTGGGCTAAGATTTTTATTACAAACTTCAAAAATTTTATCTCTAACGGTTTTTGGCACCCAAGAAATTACGCCATGGCAAATTATATAATCAAACTTACCGAAAGAATCATCAATATCGGTTATCGAACAATGATGAAATTCTATATTTTTCAGTCCAAGTTCTTTGACATTTTTATTTGCTTCGTCAATTTGTACCTTAGACAAATCAACCCCAACAAAATGAGCTTTTGGATAAAGAACTGCGTGTGGTATTAAATTACCGCCTGCTGCACAACCAAGCTCTAATATTTTTGCATTCTCGACTTCAGGAGCATTTACATTGAAAAGAGTTGCAAGTGTACTTAAGTGATAGGGGTGGGTAGTGGTATACGGGTAGCTCTCATATGGTACTTCATCATAAGTGTTATGATCTGAAACCACACCGTTAAGAACTGATTGTATGGAATGTGATTTTTTTGCCGTCTTATCATGACCGTTAGGGGTAGAAGAAGAGTTAGTAGCTTTTGGGGACATATTTTTTCCTTATATAGTTGGATTATTCGTGTCATCCCGCGGCTTGACCGCGGGATGACATTGCAGCTTTCATATAAATATTTCACAGAATTATTAAAATGGCAATCTATAAGTAAATCCTACGCCAAATTCTCCAATGGCTATAGTTTTTTTTGATAGGATTTGCCGGCACAAATTGCCCCGTTTTCATATCAAGCGTATCATAATTAATTCTTACTTTATATGCCGTTTGTAATTTTGCAGTTGCATCAATACTTAAATTTGAAGTTACATCTTGTGAAATCCCAAGACCTGCTTGCCAAGCAACACAATTTTTATGGGTTCTTCTTACTTTAAAATAATCGCTATTTATAACACTCCACCTAGAAGAGGTAGGCTTAACTTTTATTTGTGCTATTCCACCTCCAAGTATTACAAAAGGTGTGAAAGTTTTTATTTTTTCTAAATCATAAATAAGATTTAGCATATATATTTGATAATACGGTAGTATTACCTGGGGTTTTAGGAATAGTGAGACCATTACTTAAATTTTGCTGAGGTAATACGTAATGCAGACGATATTTAGGTTGATAAGTTGCTGAGAATTCAATAGCTATCTGTGGATATATTATATAGCCTATTTCCCCACTATACATACTTGATTTTTTTAAAATTATTTCGGTATTTGAGTGTTTATGTCGGAATTTACTAACGACCGGTTCAACTATTCCGCCTTCTGCTCCTATATAGAACCCTGTTTCTTTTGCAAAAGCAATGTTATTAAAAATGATGATAGTAATAAAGAATAATTTTAGTAATTTAGTCATTATAATTTCTTAAAAAATAAAAAAATATTATATACCCCCTTTATTAATGGTCAATCATATTTTTCCTAATTATGGAAGCAATTATACTAAATAGTAATAAAGTAATAGTTACAGTGAGCGAAACATATGCCGGAATCGCTATATAATGATGAATAAATATTTTAAAGCCGATAAATATTAAAATTAAAGCCAAAGAATATTTTATATAACTGAAACGTTCTACAATTTCTGCTAAACAAAAGAATAACGCTCTAAGCCCTAAAATAGCAAAAATATTTGAAGTATAAATTATATAAACATCATTAGTAATTGCGAATATTGCTGGTATACTATCTATAGCAAAGACTAAATCTATTGCTTCTATCAGTACTAGAGATATAAAAAGGGGGGTAAAATATAGTTTGTTATTACGTTTAACAACAAATTTATCCTCTTCAAGATTAGGAGTAATATTTAGATTTTTTACTATTGACTTGTAAATATAAGAATTCTGTATATCAAAAGTTTTATGTGATACATAAAAAGTTTTTATACCGGTAGCAATAAGTATTACGGCAAAAATATATAATAACCAGGCAAATTTATTTATAAGAATAATACCGCCGTAAATCATTATGGCTCTGAATATTATTACGCCTATTATACCGAAAAATAAAACACGATGTTGATATTTCCCGGGAATTTTAAAAAATTGAAAAATAATAGAGATAACAAAAATATTATCAAGTGACATAGCTTTCTCAATGAGAAAGCAAGTATAATATTCACGAGCATGATCTACCCCCGTATTATAGTAAACATAGATACAGAATAAACAAGCTATTACAAAATAGAAAAGACTAAAAAGTACACTTTCTTTAAAGCTCATTACGGTATTTTTTTTGTGTATTATTCCCAAATCGAGAATCAGTAAAGCAGCGATTACCGTATAAAAAATAATCCAACTCATTTATTTATCTCTTCATTTTATATTGCATGTGGAAATATAACCCCCCGCCAAACATAACTCTTAGCTGGAATTTTATAGTATTTTCTCCTTGTTTTAAATAACGCTTTATATCAATCGGTAAATTCTTAGCTTGTAATGCTTGACCTTGGTCATTTCCATTGTTACAGTACCTTTTCTCATCTAGAGAATCAACGTTAGTAGGGAGGCTAAGTAGCTTTGTGCCGTTGACATATATTAATGTGCAATCATCATACCATAAATCTTTTACTTCAAAATACTCAATATCGTCCATTATTGCATCTAAAGTTACTTTGAATTCTACAGTATGCAATATTGTATTGCCCGGTTCATTTGTTGCATCTATAAATGCCCCATCCTTTGGAAATGCCATAATGCTCTCCTGTGGTACCGGTTTTTTGTTTAAGATATAGTCACCTATTTTAGTTACCGGATTATAAGGGGTCTCAGGTAATTGGCTTGATGGAAAGTCGTTATAACCAACTTTTATAGGTAATCCTGTAGATTCTCTACAGCCGACATCTTGACCTAAAGGTTCAAACTCGACAACCTTTCTATCAGAATATGACAAACAATGGCGTTCTAAAGGTTTACTAGGATCAATAACTATCCAATTCGTTGGACATTTTCCTTTTGCAAGTTCTCCTATATCGCTTTCAGGCCATTCTGCATTACCGTGATTGTTACCGGAAGGAGCTTCCGCTGTGCTAGGAATTTTAGCACAAGTAGGTACTAATATAGGAGCACAAAGATTCAGCTCTTGCCAAGTTTTATCTCTTACATCCTCAGTCTCAGCTTTATATGTCGGCTCAGGACGAGTGTTTTCATCTCCTTTTGTATATGTCACTGTATAATATTTTGAAGGATCTACTGGTACTAATATTGGTCCTATGTTAGGTTCCGGCTTAATTCTATCCGTATAATCCCTACTTAAAACACATATTGGAGTATTAGCCTTATCGTTATTGGTATAGCATTTACTCGGGATCTTATTTATATTGCAAGTATAAATTGTAATACCTCTTCCTGGACCTGACACTGTTTCTTCTAGAGTACAGCTCGTTAGATCTGTATCTTTTTGACATAAGCCAAGATTTGGATATTTAACGCTATATTTATTTTTAAAATCCTTACAATTTATAGTATCGTTGTTGTTTAGTTTAGCAAGTACACAATTTGTCGAGTCATTATTGTAACCGGGAATAGGTGATCCATCAGGTAAAGTAGGAAGCGGAATAGGATTACAATGTTGGAAATTTTTCGGCATCAAGCAGGCATGTGTTCCACCTTGGATATATTTACCGTTTATATATTCTAAATATTTTAAATATACCGCACTTGAGTCAGGATTTCCATTACTATCATAAGGTTCTTTATCGTCTTTATATTTACCGTGAATAGTCAACTGATTTAGAGCATTTTCTCCTGAAAACGGCATAGCAATATATTTATCTTCCTTCGGATCTTTTGGTGGATCTTTAGGTATAAACGCAACGGAAGAACTATACTTATAACCGGCAAGCATTACTATGCTTTCTGTGTCAGTGGGGTTGGGAGGTGGAGGTCCGGCGTATGCTAACGGCGTTACAAGAGTGCTTGTTTCATCTATGATATTGTTGCCTTCTCTTACTTGTAATGAAGCAATGAATTGCGGTTTATAATAAGCATCGTTGAGATTGCTATTATTAGCACAGGTAATTCCGGCATATTGTTTTGCACATTCATAAGCAGCTAAGCTGTAAGAATGATTTGCTCTCGGTACGCAATCTATTAAATTACCGGACTCAAATAAGCAAATATTATTAGGATTTTGCTTATCGTCTTCAGTATTACTAATAGAGACATAAAGCTTTCTATCTTTACCGTTATTGTCTTTTAAGGTGACATCTGTCTTTATAGGCATTAAGCTAGTTGTATCTTGTTTTTGTACCTCAGGAAATTTTACGCTTACATCCTTAAATTCGCCGATATTAACTCCCCATACTTTTTGGCAGGTAGTTGAATTAGAACTTGGACAGTCCGGTATATCGCTTATGTAGTAATCGCTAGGTGTTTCTACATTTCCAATTTTCTGCGAATATACTATTCTAAATCCCTCATTACAACCGTTAGCCGTAACACTACATGGCGTAGGAATTTCTGTATTAATACATGGAGTGCCGCCTGAAGTATTCTTACACGATTTGATTAAATCTTTAAAAGCCGTATTAGTATGAGTAATTTTTGCTGAAGAAAAATCTATATTACGTGGTTCTACACAAGTTTTGAGGTCAGAGGGAGAACTCGTGCAAAGTGGAACAAGATTGCTAAAGCTAACACGTATGGTATTATTAACAATATTGTTTTTAACATTAATATTAGACGGCACTACACAAGCCGGACTAGTAGAAGATTGGTCAAACTTGCCGCTTGCATCTTTTATGCTACATACATTATTAGCACTAGCATTAATGCTAATATAATCTAAATTTGGACAATATGGCGGTGGAAAAGGTCCTAAAGGTAATTGTACACAACCAAAAGAATAGCTATCTACAGAACCGTTTAATGATCCAAGTGCTTCAATAATTTTTATTATTAAATCAGGAAAAAAATTAAAAATCTTTCCTATTGCATTAAGTATTGATTGAAGTACTTTTATAAATTCTGAATCTTGATCTATCATACCAAGAAGCTGCCCTAATAAACTTGGTAAACTTGCTCCTTTTACCATTTCAACTAAAAATTTTAATACTTTTGCAATAGGGCTAAGTTCATTAGTTTGATGAAGAGGTTGACGATTAGGATTCCAGTCCATCGGATCAAGATGTACACCGGAATCTGAAACAAGGTTAACAAGTCCAGGATCGCTATAAGCACAAAGTTTAGGAGATTTTAAAGTAACTATTTTTCCGTCTACACCGATTATCTTATTATCACTTTGCGTGTAACCGACTTTATTGAGATGTACTCCATCGGTATAACCTGGATCTGCAGGGGAAGGTGTAGTATTTATTCCGGGAGGCGGAGGCATATCCGGTACGGCAATTCTAGCACAAACTCTAGTTAGAGGTAGACCGTAACCTGTAGGCCATAATACACATTCTCCATCCCAATTTAAAGTAGAGTTTTGGTGCCAACAAGCTGCGGCATTACAGCTTTGAACTCTAATACGAATTTTTGGAGTAAAGTAACTACTATCAGGGGCTTCTTCTGCACATCTATTGAGTAAAAAACCGATAAATGTACCTGGGTAATCAAATTTTAATAAACAAGTATCATTATCGCGACCGTCGCTTTTATTCCAAGGAGGACACAATCTGCCTGGTTTAAAAGGTCCTCTTTTTACTTCATTTTTGCTGCCCTTATTCCAAATTTCCGTTCTCTCACTTTGACCGCAATTACATGGATCGTTAAGACAATCGACTATATCACCCCAAATAGATGCATATACATTAAATGAGAAAAATGAAAATAAGAAAAATAGTAAATATTTTTTTAACACTTTGAGTATTCTTTATGCTCGTTGTTTTTATAGTTCATAATAAATTATTGTCATCCTGCGAGCTTGTAGCGGGATCCAGTCCTTTTTAGTTTTTTTTGGATCCCGTGAATAAATCACGGGATGACAGAGTGAAATATTAGTTCGTATTTAACTCATTATATAGGTAATTAACCCAATTATCCGGAGGACCTTGGTGTTGTTCAAGTATTTTTTTATAAATATCCATTTCCTCTTGTCTGCTTGATAAAATACGGACAATTCCTATTAAAGCGGCAATACTTAATTCAGAAGCTATCGATTCATTATCCTTACTAATTAAGAACATTCTTGCAGAAAGTATTAGCTGTGATAATTTTCGTGTTTCCGGCTCGCTTAAACCTAAAATTTTATCTAAATCTTCTATTTTAACGTCAGACGGTAAAATAATTTTAGTATTAATTAAATCAAGCCAAGGTTTTATAGTATATTTTGGATATGACTTAAGATAAATAAAATTGAAATTACTGACGAAAATACCGTTATTTTGAGATAAATTATTATAGATTAAATTTATATTATCATAATAAACCTCAGGTCTGTAAAGTTTATCAAAATTATCGGCAGCAAATATTTTAGGTTTTCTGCCAACTAGGCTTAAATGATAAGTAAAAGCATAAATTACTGCTGCACTAATACTTTGGTGCTTCTTTAAATTATTATTAAATTGTTCTAAAAATTTTCTCTCCGTCGGGTAAAATTGTTTAGAAAACGGCTCATCAGAAAGTTTATATAAATTAAACCCTATAACTTTCCCTTCTTCAATGTTAAGAGACGGTCCATCAAATAATCCATAATATAATTGTTCTTCGGTAAAAACTTTAAGTTTATCAAGTATTTGTATTCCTCCTTCCTCCTTAAAATCTTCTAATTTTAAAATATCGGAAAAAATACGTTTTTCTTTTTCAATTGATAAAATTTTATTTTTTAATTTCTCTAGAAAGGATAGCTCTATTTCACTAAGAGGTGAAATATAATGACCACTGATTAATTTTAAAAATTCTAAAATGAAGGCTTGTGATTTTTCTGTATCATCTACTAAAAATGGATTGATAATTTGTTTGTCCGGTTCTAACCATTTGCCTTCTATTGCCTCGATAAAAATTTTAGAATCATTATTATTAGAGATATAAATTATTGTTGGATCGTATTTAGTCGATTCTGATATTAAAAAGTTCAATAATACTGTTTTGCCGGTTTTCCCCGTACCAAAGATGCAAGTATTACCTTTATTCGTTTTATCATGAAAATTCATGAAATATGGAGTACCTTTCTCGGTTCGTAGTAAAGTTATAGCCTTACCCCAAGGATTATATTGATTACCGAGTGTAGTATTATGAAGAGCGGTAAGAGAAGCAATATGTTCTACGGATAATGGTGACATTCTACGTATAAAGGCAAAGTTAGCAGGTAATTGCGACCAGAATATTTGCTCAATATTAAGATCTTCTTTTACATGAATAATACCAAGTTTAAAAAGTTCGGTTGATGCTTTAGTTACGGCTGCATCTAGTTTATTTTCATCTTCTTCTATAACGGCAATTGAAATTTGCTGATTACAAAATTGAAAATCTAAATTAGCTGCATCAAGCTTATTAATCCCTTTGTGATTAAGTAAAGTTGAGTCGTTAGTAATTTTTAGAATATAATCTTGACCACGCAATTTGGATGTTACTTGTTTTTTGCTAACAAAGTAAAATATTTCAGTTATTATTAATTCAATCGGTAACTGTAAAAATTTATCCAGTGTATTAGAAGGAGTTTCTTGATATTCTTTTATAGATAGTAAAGAAGCTAATTTATTATTTTTCTCATGATCCGTAACTACCATTTTATCGCCGCTAATTGTATAAATACTTCTACCTAGTGCATCGGATAAATCTATTATAGGTACCAAACAATCATTATTATTAAGATTAGCTATTCGATTATATAAAAATAAAGGATTAGAAAAAACATTATCATTTTCAAATATTATACTGAGTTTTTCAGCACCGAATTCGTTTAAATCGTTTAAAATATTATTAGTGATATTTTCTAGTTTTTGAAAAGCTGAATCTAAGTAGTTATTTTCAAAATCAGTAATTAATTTATTAGATAAAGAATTTATTAAAGAGTTAAAATTTTTGATGTCAACTTTAGCAGAATCATGTACTATAGATATATATAAAGTATTAACGAATTTATCATTCCAATGGTTTTTTCTTTGCCATAGTGCATGAATATTTGCCGGTAATAATTTTTTGTAAGGAGTGGAATCGTCTAAATTTTGTTTTTCTCGTATTGTATGTAGCCAAAAAGCAAAATCATAATCGGTTATATTCTTTTTTATAGAAACTCTAACCATTTCACGCAAATTTTGTATGTTATCGCTTATTTTCTCTGAGTTAATGCCGTGTATTTTGATAATTTGTAGTAATTTACCGTCTTTGGTAAGTAAAGTATTTTCATTATAATGACATGCTATAGGTATAAAATTAGGAGCATTATAATTATATATATCTTTGTCAAATTTTCGTAAATCACTAAACACAAATAACCTGAATTTAAATTATCGTTTTGTATACTATGTAACATTTGGGATATCATCCCGCGACTTGATCGCGGGATCTAGAAATAACTTAACAATACTAATCATTTTATTATTAGTAATTGGATACCGTGGTCAAGCCACGGAATGACACAGAGTCACACAACGCCGTTTCCTACATGACGATGCCAATTTTTCAAATTAAACGAGTATACCACAAAACTTTACCTTATTATTTATATTTAATAAACAATTATTCACTATATGTAGTGATTTTTTGTAACCCTCCCATGTAATTTATCAAGACATCAGGTATAGTTATTGATCCATCTTCATTCTGATAATTTTCAAGTATTGCAACCATAGTTCTTCCGATAGGTAATCCTGAAGCATTTAAAGTATGAACTAAGGTAGTTTCGTTACTGCCGAATTCCTTATATCTTGCTTTCATTCTACGTGCTTGAAAATCTCCACAATTAGAACAGCTAGCAATTTCGCGATATTGCTTTTGTCCCGGAAGCCATACTTCTATATCATAGGTTTTTTTTGCCGTAAACCCTATATCTCCGGTGCAAAGTAATATAACACGATAAGGAAGATTCAGTTTTTGTAAAATAGTCTCTGATGCATTAGTTATATATTCATGTTCGGTTTTTGACTCTTCCGGAGTAGTAATAGATACAAGCTCTACTTTACCGAATTGATGTAATCTAATCATACCTCTTGTATCTCTACCGCTACTACCTGCTTCTGATCTAAAGCACGGGGTGTAAGCAACATAACGCATCGGTAATTTTTCTCTCGGTATAATAGTATCGGCGACTATATTTACTAAATATACTTCTGCGGTTGGAATTAGTCTGTAACCATTTGTTGTTGCAAAAGACTCTTCGGCAAATTTAGGTAGTTGTCCTGCATTATACATAGCATTATCTCGAACTAATACCGGAGGTGATATCTCAAAGAAGTCAAACTCTTTAGTATGAACATCAATCATAAAATTAATTAAAGCACGTTCTAGCTTTGCTAAATCACCTTTTAACGTTACAAATCTAGCTCCTGAAATTTTAGCAGTTTGTTCAAAATCCATTAAATTTAATTTTGTACCTAGTTCAAAATGCTGCTTATTCAAAGCATTTGGATTTGTCTCTCCGTAAGTACGAACTAATTTATTCATACTTTCATCAATTCCGTAAGGTACTTCTTCGTCCGGAATATTAGGAAGCATATTTAATAGTTCATTTAATTTGTTATTATTATTTAGATCCTGTTCGAGTTCTTCCAATTTCTCATTTATATGTTTGACATCTCTTTGTAACCCTTCAAACTCTTCGCCGCTTTTAGAGGCCATATTACCTAAAATCTTTGATTTTACCTTACGTGCATGCTGAAATTCTTGAATTAAACTTGTAATTTTTCTTTTCTCTCCGTCGAGCATAGCAATTTTACTAGACATAGGTTCAATAAATCTTTGGCTAAGCTTTTCATCGAATAATTCTTGATTTTCTCTAATCCATTTGATATTTAACATTTAGTGTCCTCGATTTTTCTATAAAATTACATATCATTATTGAAGTTTCATATAATAAAAGTAGCGGTATTGCAAGAGCAAACTGGCTTAAAATGTCAGGAGGCGTTAATATTCCTGCAATAATAAAGTTAATTACCACGGCAATGCGTCTTTTTTGCTTAAGTGTTTGTACCTTAACTATTTTTAGTATATTTAATATTATTATCACGACCGGTAGTTGAAAAGCAACTCCAAAAGCAATAATTAAATGAATAACTAAATTTAGATACTCGCTAATTCTTGCTTCCAAAACTATCGGTACTATCATATCACGTTTTTCAAAACTAAGAAAAAAATTCCAAGCTTTCGGCATTACAAAGTAAAAAACAAAAATACTACCGCACCAAAATAAAATAGGCGACATAAAAAGAATAAAAGCGATAATTTTTTTTTCATGGCGGTGTAACCCGGGACTGATAAATAAATAACACTCCAAAGCAATTATAGGTATAATAATAGTAAAAGCAGTAAAAGCTGCAAGTTTAATATAGGTAAAAAATGCTTCTGTAAGCCCTGTATAAATTATATTTCGTACCGTATCACCGCTTAGCTTAGCAAGTGGTTTTAATAAAAAACTATAAATATAGTCGCTAAAATAATAGCAAATAGCAAATATAATTATAAAAGCAGTAAATATTCTAAGAAGCCTTGTTTTTAATTCTAATAAATGTTCTTGAAAACTATATAGTTTCATAAAAATTCTGACTCTTCATTTCGCAGAAATATATATAATATATATATATTATAAACCTTTTTTAATAATTGTCATATCTTTTTAGAAATATTCACAAAGCCTAGTTTCTTTCTATATATTTTATAAAATATCGGTATAAATAACATGCTAAACAGAGTATTACCTAAAAAGAATACAGGCCAAGTAAGATATTTTGCACAAATACCGCCAAGGCTAGCTAGAATAATACGGCTAAGAGAGCTAAAAGATGCAATAATAGAATATTGTGTGGCAACAAATTCACTATTGCAAAGGCTAGCAAAATAGATAGAGATAATAGTTCCTGCAAAGCCTGCACAAAAATTTTGTACTGTAACGGTTATTATAAATGTCTTTATATCATAGCCGATAGTAGCAAGAATCATAAACATAAGAGGTGATAATAATTGAATAACTCCACCAATTAAGACACTATGAAATATACCCATTTTTGTAGCTAAAACGCTGCCTAAAGCTCCTCCGACGATCATGATTAGTAACCCGTAAGCTTTGTAAATAACGGCAATTTCATGAGTAGTAAAACTTAAATCTAGAAATAAAGGAGAACTCATAGCCATAGGTATAGAATCCGCAGCTTTATATAAAAAGATAAACAATATAATTAGCAGTAAATATTGCTGTTTATTTTTTAAGGAGATAATACTTTTTTTAATAACTTCAAAATATTGTTGTAATCCTATTAAATTAGTAGTTGTATGACGTATTTCTTTTGATTGTGGTTCTTTGATACACAAAATTACTATAGGTCCAATTAGAGTAATGAATAGAGCAAATTTATATACTGTATTCCAGCCGAAAATAATTGATGAATATAAAGCACCGACGCTACCAAGTAACATACCTAAACGAAACCCTATGCTACTAAAGGTAAAAGCCATTGAAAGCTCTTCTTTCGATGTAGGTCTCTCAATTCTATATGCATCAAGTACAATATCTTGAGTAGAACTGCAGAATGAAATAATAAATAAGATAACGGCAGTAATATATAAATTATTACAAGGGCTTATGTTTAAGAACCCCGTCATTGCTAGGATTAAACATATTTGTGCTACTAATGCCCAGCCACGTCTGTGACCGAATTTAGAACATAAAAAAGGTATAGAGTATTTATCTATAAAAGGTGACCATATGACCTTTAAGCAATACGGAAAAGCAGCTAGTGATATCGAACCTATTATATCAGTGGTGTATGTTGCTTCGGATAATTGATATGGAACTGTAAAAAAAATTAAATTGAACGTAAGACCGGAAATTAAGCCTAAAAGTAAAATACCGATTAAATATGTATGGTTATTTATGTCATTCCTGCGTGAATTGATCTTCAACGTCATTGCGAGGAGAAACTGTAAGTTTCGACGAAGCAATCCAGTAAAAAATTCTGATTTACAGAATTTTTTATTATTTTTTCTGGATTGCCACACTCCTTTCAGTTGTGGCTTTGTTGCATGGCTCACTTCTACCTCTGTCATCCCGCGAGCTTGTAGCGGGATCCAGTGAAAAATACTAATAATATTAGTATTTTTAGTTGTTTTCTGGATACCGTGGTCAAGCCACGGTATGACATCGAACACGTTTTTTGAGCCATGTAACAACGCTTTCAGTCGCTCGTAATGACAATTAGGTACACACGCAATAATGCCTCGCAGGAATGACATAAAGGAATGATTAAAAATTTTGTACACGAAATCTAATAGCTTTAAATAGTTACTTAATATTTCATTTTTAGGGAGTAAGGGGCTACTTTGGAAAATATTTTACCGACTACCGGTATTTTAGTTACAATAGTGCTGATTAAGAAAAAAGAAGGAATAACATTTCCTTTAACCATAATTAATTGCTGCTTGGTATCAATATTACCTTTCATAGTAAAATCAAAGAACGGTCCATGTGCTTCCGTATCAAAAATTGTAATTATATTTCCTCTATAATTAAATTTACCGGTCATATCTTCAAATAAAATATTTTTATTATTAGTTATTGAACTAAGAAAACCCGGCAATGAAACAAAGGAAACAAGGCGTGTTAAAAAAGGAGTATCGACTACCGTAAAATGTTTTATAGAAAATTTGCCGTCTAATATCGGCACTATTTCACCTTTTTTTACTTCATATCTTTTTGTATTTAAGTTGATATTAATCTGACCGTTTTGCATAGTGGTATACATTCCGAGTCCCTTAAGCAATGCTCCGGCATTATCGGATTCAATTAGCCATTGTTCAAAAGTGTCCTTAGCGGTAAGCGACATCTTAACTTTTTTATTGTCGATATTAGCATTTAGAAAACCGGAGAAACACCGCACTTTATCACATTTAATTGCTAAATCAAGATTACCTAGAATTATATTATTTTTTAAAAGTATTTTTGATATATTAGTTTTTAAATTAATATTACGTGTAGAATCTCCCTCTTTTTCTAAAAACTGCATCATATTAGCATTTGATAAATCTAATCCGCTTCCATAAAGTTCCGTATTAAGATTATGGTTATCTATGATTATTTTTCCTTTTAAATCCGTATGATTATGTTTAACAGAGGCTAGATTAATATTATAAATATTTTTCTTAATTAAGGCATTACCGTTAATTTTTAGATTATCCTGCCCTGAAAGGTTAAATTCAATATTTCTATCGAAATTTTTATCATTTAATTTAGTATATAAATATAAATTGGCTTTTTTATATAATTTTTTATGAATGGATACTTTATCTATATAAAATTCTAAATTATCAAGATTAGAATTAACGGTAATAAAACTCTCATTATTATGCTGTTTTTTATACTCAAAATTTAAAACGGTGCTGCCTGAAATTAATTTAAATACTCCTAATCTTTGATTATTTGCCGCAATATTACTTTTTATTTTAAGTAAACACTCATTATTCTTATCCGATATATCATGATCATAAGTAAAGCTGCTTGCATAATTATTAATTTTACCTTTACCGCTAATATTTAGTTTATTGTCTTTAAAGCTACCTTTGGCTTCACCGTTTTGTAATAGGATATTATTGTCTAAGGTGTTAAAAGAGATATTTGTTAATGTCGACAAAATATTATAGCTATTAGGGATATTTGGGCTAATAGGAATTATTAGCTCTATTATTGAATTTGCCGTTCCTTTGATTTTTTTAAGATCAATATTTTGATATGCATCATTTGGAACAAAGGCAATTAAGTCGTTAATTTCACCTTTAGCAGTAGCATTAAAAACAAATTGCGATTTATCTGGTCCTTCCCATTTGAAAGTCATAATACCGTCTGAAACGACACTTTTACCGCTATATGCTTCATTAATTAGAAATTTTATTTCCGGTCCTGAAATGATTATATTAGTATCAACTTTAGTTAAAGGCGGTAAATCTTTATGATATTTATATTCAAAATTCGAGATATGTAAATTTGCTTTTAAATTATCTTCTACTAAAATATTTTTTTTAAAAAATTTTTTATCTAATTTAATATTTAATTCTCCGTTTTGGATGTAACCTTGTTTTATATGTTCTTGCAAATATGAGATTATAGGATTATCCGGAATAATTTTTTCGACTGTTTGATAAATTATTAAAGGCATATTTGCGGCAGCTGCACTTGCGTCGATATTTTTATCGGTTATTATACCGTTTAGTGATAAAAAAGCTTTATCCCCAAAGGTAAGTTTGCAATTAACGGTCTTTGGATTATCTTTAGAATAGGTGGTTTTATATGAGCATAAAGCATTTCCTAGCGGTAAGCCCGCTCCTTGCTCATCGGTTAAGATATCACTTTTTATTGAAGTTAACCGTATGTCGGTTAGGGAATCTTTTTTAATTATATTTAACGAATAATCACCGGTCGTTGAAGTATTTATAATCTCTTCATCGTTATTTGAGATTACGGAAATTTTATCAATATTAAAATTAGCTTCTATTAATGAATTAGAAAAGAAATTTTTGAAATTAAAGAAAAGATTAAAATCGTTAATTTCTCCTCTAGCATTATCTATGAGAATTAAGGAAATTTTATCTATGGATAATCGGTTTTCTTTAAATTCTAAATTATGTAGTACAGCCTTTATATCATTTTTACTTAAATAAAATTCAATTATTTTTTTCAAAGGTTCATTTAAGTGTCCTTTATTTGCACTATAAACAGTTAGAGTTATAGCCAAAGATAATGAAATTAGAATTATAAAAATACTAGTAAAGGTTTTTTTAATCAAATTCATTTGAGCTTGTAAATCTATTGAAATATGATAAAAGCTTTATATACTCGATCAACTTCAAAAATTGGCTACGTCATCCTACAAGTACTACGGTACTCACGTATTAAGTATACGCTCCATTCCTCGTCTTGTGGATTCCTTGCTCTTTTTGAAGTTGATCTTCGTCTATACTACTCTTCATTTATTTGAGGTATACACTTGGAATATAACGTATAATTTTAAAATTTAATATAAAAATCACAAAAAATTATGAATATTACATTTATCGGTAGCGGATATGTGGGATTAGTCTCAGGTATTATTATGGGCTATTTAGGTCATAATGTTACTTGTCTTGATAATGATGAGGTTAAAATATCCAAATTAAATAAGCAAATATTACCGATTTATGAAGCTAAACTTGATGAGTATCTTAAGCAAGTTTTAGAATATGATAGGTTAAAATTTACAAATATTTATAATAATGAACTTCAAAATGCCGATGCAATATTTATTACGGTCGGCACGCCTTCAAAAGAGTCGGGAGAAGCAGATTTAAAATATGTCTATGATGCTATTGATAAAGTTTCTATGCATATAAATAAAGATTGTTTAATAGTCATAAAATCTACTGTTCCGCCTGATAGTTGCAGTAATATTATAGCTTATTTAAAATCAAAAGGCTTTTCATTTAATGTTGCTTCTAATCCTGAGTTTTTAAGAGAGGGCAGTGCGGTAGAAGATTTTTTATATCCTGATCGTATAGTTATCGGTGTAAATAATAAAGAATCAGAGGAAATATTACGAAAAATTTATGCACCTTTAATAGAACAAGGTGCAAAGTTTGTGGTTACCGATTTAGTGACGAGCGAACTTATTAAATATGCTTCAAATAGTTTTTTAGCTACCAAAATTGCTTTTATTAACGAAATGGCTGATTTATGTGAAAAAATCGGCGGTAATATTAAAGATTTATCTAAAGGTGTAGGACTTGATCAAAGAATCGGTCAAAATTTTTTAAATGTAGGACCGGGTTTTGGTGGTTCGTGTTTTCCAAAAGATATTCTAGCATTAAATAATCTTGTAGAAAATCATCATATCGATTGTAAGATTCTTAAGGCAGTAATTAAAAGTAATAAGCAGCGTCCAAGTAATATGGTAGATAAGATAGCTACTTTGTTAGACGGAGATTTAAAAGGTAAAAATATAGCAATTTTAGGCTTAACATATAAAGCAGGAATAGATGATGTTAGAGCAAGTCCTGCCATCGAAATTGTAAAGATCTTATTAAATAAAGATGTATATGTTAAAGCATTTGATCCTATCGGTCTTGAAAATGCTAAAAAGAATTTGGAACATAAAAATTTGCTATATTTAGATTCGGCAGTTGAAGCTTGTAAATCAGTAGATATTATAGTTATTGCAACTGAATGGTCAGAATTTAAAGAACTTAATTGGCAAGAAATTTATGATTTAGTAAAATCTCCGATAATCATTGACCTTAGAAATATACTAGATAATGAAGCAGTGAAAAAAATCGGTTTTAGATATTATGCAGTCGGAAGTAAAATTTAGTCTTTGTAATTGTCATCCCGCGACTTGATCGCAGGATCCAGTCTTTTTAAATTTTTTTCTGGACCCCGTGATCAAGACACGGGGTGACACAATGACATGAATACAATAAAAACTTTAACATTAATTTAAAATGCGACCTGAATTTATTCATTTAAGAACTCAAAGCTCTTATTCTTTTCTAGAAAGTGCATTAACGATCGAGAAGGTAGTAGAGCTTGCTTCATCGAATAAAATGTCTGCTATTTGTTTGGCAGATAAGGGAAATTTATTCGGCTCATTAGAGTTTGCATTATATGCAGTAAAAAAAGGAGTGCAGCCGATACACGGAGTTATTCTCAACATAAAATATAATATACAGCTAAATTCAGCAAGCTTCAGACAAGATGAATTTAAGGGCAAGCCTGCGGAGCGTACAAAAGTACGTGAGCAAAGGCTTGACTCAAAAAATTCGCTTGTATCAAGCTTGCTGAATGATGCTGGAGATATTTTTGCTCAAATTTTACTTATAGCTAAAGATGAAACCGGCTATAAAAATTTACTCAAACTATCAAGCCTTACTTTTACTAAGAATGATCGTAAGATATGCGATCACATTGATTTTGAAGATTTAATCGAATATCAAGAGGGATTAATAGCGTTATGCTGTTATACCGACGGTATTGTCGGGAAATGCTTGCTAGCTCGCAACGAGGAGCAAGCGATGCTATTTGCACGTAAATTACAGGAAATTTTAGGAGATCGTTTTTATTTTGAGATTATGAGACATGATCTACCTGAAGAACAGTTTATTGAGGATAGTTATATTAGAATTGCTGCCGAGCTTGCTATTCCGCTTGTTGCTACTAATAAAGTTTTGTTTAGTGAGAAAAGCATGCATGATGCACATGATGTATTGTTATGTATATCAGCTGGTGTTACTAAAGAATATCCGGATCGAAAAACAGTTAGCGAAAATTGTTATTTTAGATCACCGCATGAGATGATAGAGCTTTTTTCTGATCTACCTAGTGCCATCCAAAATACCGTGAATTTAAGAGAGCGTTGTTATTTTGCAGCACATGCAAACCCGCCGATGCTGCCTAATTTTGCCACCAAAGATAGTGAAACGGATTTAATTAGAAAAGATGCAAAAGAAGGGTTGCTTGCAAGGCTTGCTACAAAGTTTAAATCTGAAAATATTTCGTTAGAGAATCAAGAAGAATTGAAAACCGAATATTTTGCTCGTCTTAATTATGAGCTGGATATTATCTGTAATATGAATTTTGCCGGTTATTTTTTGATTGTATCCGATTTTATTAAATGGAGTAAAAAAGAGGGTATTTTAGTCGGACCAGGTAGAGGTTCGGGAGCAGGTTCGGTTGTTGCTTGGAGCTTGCTTATTACTGATCTCGATCCGATTAAATTTGGCTTATTATTTGAAAGATTTTTAAATCCTGAACGTATTTCAATGCCTGATTTTGATATTGATTTTTGTCAAGAAAGGCGTGAGGAAGTAATTAATTACGTACGCTCTAAATACGGTAATAATAGAGTAGGACAGATTATAACTTTCGGTAAGATGCAGGCAAAGGCTGTAATTAAGGATGTCGCTCGTGTTCTTAGTTTACCTTATAAATTCGCTGATTATCTAACAGAACTTGTACCTTTTAGTGCAGTTAATCCCGTTAGCCTAGAACAGGCAATACGTGAAGTTCCGGAGCTTGCAAATGCCGCTAAAGGTAATGGACTGTATAATTTAGAGGGTGAGGCGGAGTTAATTAAGCTAGTGCTTGATACTTCGTTAATTCTTGAGGGGTTACATAGGCATTCCTCAACTCATGCCGCAGGAATCGTAATAGCAGGTACTGATTTAGTCGATATAGTACCGGTATACAAAGATGCTAATTCCGATATGCTGGTAGTCGGTTATTCTATGAAATATTCTGAAATTGCCGGTTTAATTAAATTTGATTTTTTAGGGCTACAAACCCTAACGGTTATTACCGATTGTAAGAAACTGCTTAAAGAGCAAGGGATAGAAGTGGATTTTAACAATATGACGTTTGATGATAATAAGACTTATCAAATGTTGTGTAAAGGTAAAGGAGTCGGCGTTTTCCAATTTGAAAGTATCGGGATGAAAGATGCACTTAGACGCCTTAAACCTGATTCTATACATGATTTGATAGCTCTTGGTGCGTTATACCGTCCCGGTCCTATGGAAAATATCCCTACCTATATAGCTTGTAAGCATAAATTACAACAGCCTGATTATTTACATGAGCTATTGAAGCCAATCTTAGAAGAAACTTACGGAGTGGTGATATATCAGGAACAGGTACAAAGAATTGCTCAGGTTCTTGCAGGTTATACGCTAGGAGCTGCCGATTTACTTCGTAGAGCAATGGCTAAGAAGATAAAAAAAGAAATGGAGGAGCAGGAAGAAATTTTTGTTAAAGGAGCAATTGCTAATAATATTTCGGAATCTCAAGCTAAATCCATTTTTGCAACCGTGGCTAAATTTGCCGGATACGGTTTTAATAAGGCACATGCTGCGGCTTACGGTGTTATTTCATACCAAACTGCATATCTTAAAGCTAATTATCCTGCTGAATTTTTAGTAGCATGCTTAAATCTTGAATTAAATAATCATGATAAAATTAATTTATTTCTGCAAGAAGCAAAAGATAACGGCATAAAAATTATTGCACCTAATATTAATATTTCTGAAGGATATTTTAGCGTAAAGTCTTCGGACACTGTCATCCCGCGAGCTGCGACTTGTCATCTCCAAGGTTCTCTATGTCATCCCAGCGAAAGCGGGGATCCAGAAAAGGTAGAAACTGCTCTGAATCATAAAAGTATGAAAATGGATTCCCGCTTTTGCAGGAATGAAATAGAAGGTATTGGATATGACAAAGAAGAAAATGCAATAATCTTTGCCTTAGGTGCTATTAAGGGAGTCACGCCGAATTTCGGTAAGTTAGTAACGGATGAGCGAAAAGCAAGAGGAATGTTTAAATCAATTACTGATTTTATTGAAAGATTACCCCCAAAATCTATTAACAGTAAATTATTGGAAAATTTAATTAAATCAGGCTGTTTTGATGAGTTACATGATAATAGATTGCAATTATTTTCAAGTATTTCAAAATTGCTTTCTTATTCAACTTCATATCACGAAGAGCAGGAATCTAATCAATTTAGTTTAATTAAAGTTTCTACTTTAAGTCCAACTATTTTAGTATCAAGTGATTATGCCGATAAAAATACCTTAGCTTTTTACGAATTTGAGGCTATGGGTTTATTTATATCTAATCATCCTCTTATGCAGTATCAAGAAATATTTAGTCGTTTAAATATTTTAAATATTGCGGATTTACATAATAACTTACCTGAAGGTACTAACCGAGTAAATCTTGCCGGTGTAATACAAAAAAAGGATTCTCGTATGTCAGCAAGAGGTAGATTCGTTACACTCGTGCTTTCCGATCCTGAGAATATCTTTGAGCTTAGTATTTTTAGCGAAGAAGTCTTAAAAGATTATGTACATTTACTTGACGTTAAAAGTTTGGTAGTCGTTAATTGTGATATAATCAAAGATGAAGGAGGAATAAAACTAACGGCAAAAAGCTTTTTATCAATTGAGGATGCAATTAATAATAAACAATTCGAACTACAGCTTTACCCACAAAATCATGAAGAATTACTGCAGATAGTAACCTTGCTTGCAACCCGCACTAATAACGGGGATCAGAGTAATGCTAAAGCTACGATCTATTTACAAAGCGAAGATGTAAAGAATTTTGTAGCAAAAATTACATTACCGGAAAAGTTTTTTCTCCAAGGGCAAGATTTTGAGATTTTAAAAGGATATAGTAAATAGCGGGGTTGTTGCTCGGCTTTCTGTGTCATTCCCGCGAGGCATTGTTGTTTTGATACCGGGTCGTCATTGCGAGCAGCCATAGGCTGCGTGGCAATCTCATGAAATAATAACAAACTCCTGAGATTGCTTCGTCAATTACTTCGTAATTTTCCTCGCAATGACGAAAAAACCGAGCCATGCAACAAAGCCAATGCCTCACAGGAATGAAATCGAAACCTTGAGTCAATTTTTTATAGGCAATACCTGAATTGACGGTAAAATGAATCTATAATTGAGTAATATTCTTTGATGTTTTTTTATCGCTAAATACTGCATTATTATTTTTATTATCGCTAAGTTCCATATATTTTGTTAGTCGATGTTTGTCTGCTATTAACTTTGCTTCTTTTTCTAAATTGATATTTTGCTCAAGATTTGGATCTTTAATTAATTCTTTAAAATAATTACTTATGGATTTTAATCCCAATTTTCCCGTTAATTTACTTAAATATTTATAAAATTTATTTTGGATCGTTTGTTTTTTAGGTTCTGAATTTTTATTGAATATATTATCGGTTTTAACTTCTTGTTTTTTATCGTCTACCACTTTCGTACTATCAGGTGGATTTTTATTAGCTTCAGTTATTAGTTCATTTACTAAATTTTGTTTTTCTTCTTTAAGTACAGCGTCATTCAAAAAGCTTGATACAAGCGAATTTTTTGAGTGTATTGTATCCAAGTTAAGGTTAGTAGTTTCTTGTTTTTCTACATTCGGGAGCGGTATATTAATATGCTCGTTTTTTGTTTCAATTATAGGTGAATCTATTAATTTATTCTCTCCAAAAATATCATAACTTACCCCGATTATGGATAAGGAATAGAGAGGAAGGAAGGTTGCAAGAGTTATTAAACCTTATATAAATAGGGCACTGAAGGAGTAAAATAAAGGTTTAATAACATGTGTAAATATACTACAATATTTTGTATAGTAGATAAATTTTGTAAAATTTATGAGAAATGGGTAAAACATCAATTGCTGAAAAGTAATAAGCAAAGATTTAGAGAAGGTAAGCTTTCCTTAAGTGAAGAACTCTCAATAATGATTTTTACCATTTTAGTGCATATAAACATTTAAAAGCTTATTACCAAAACTTTATTATTAATGGTAATTTGTTCAGGAATCCACCTTGTTATGAGAGATTTGTTCAGCTTATTCCTTCATTATTTCTGCCATTGATTGTGATGTTACATTACTTAAGTGGGAAAAGAACGGGAATTTATTATGCAGATTCCACACATTTTGCAGTATGTAAAAATATCAGAATTAATTCTAACAGAACTTTTAATAATCTTGCAAAAATGGGACGTAGTTCTGTCGATTGGTTTTTTGGATTCAAGCTTCATATGATAATCAATGATAAGGGAGAAATTATTGCTGTTAAAATTACCAAAGGTAATGTTGATGACAGAATTGCATTTGAAGCAATGGTTATCAAAAAGGTCTAAAAGGTAAGTGTTATGATGATAAGGGGTTTATTTCAGAAAAAATGTTTACAAAACTTTATAAGCAAGGTTTAATAAAAATTACCGGAATAAGAAAGGATATGAAAAACTATTTATTACCTCTTTTGGATAAAATCCTTTTAAGGAAGAGATTCATTATCGAAACCATTTTTGGCTACATAAAAGAGAATTTTAATTGTACAAGTTACGACTTAATCTGACAGAGTTGAGTAATCAGGCAGCTTGATGGGCAATCATCAAATTGTCTGATATTCTCTCTATATTACCAATATTTTTATCTATATTACCAATATTACCAATATTTTTATCTTTAGCAATATAAAGTGAATCTGTAAAAGATTGCATTGGTGTTTTACCAAAGCAATGTTTACCGGAATGAGGTCTTGCATTATTGTAACTCACAAGCCAGTTATCTATATCTGTTTGCAATTCATCAAGTGAATTATAAAATTTTTTGCGGAATAGAATGTGATAGCACTCTTCCTGCATAGTTTTATGGAAACGCTCACAGATACCGTTGGTTTGAGGACTATATGCTTTAGTTTTGGAATGATCGATATTCTCAATGCCAAGATATAGTTGGTAAGCATGGTTTTCTGGTTTTCCACAATATTCCGTACCTCTATCAGTTAATATTCTAAGCAGAGGGATATCATGGTTTGCAAAGAATGGAATAACCTTATCATTTAAGTGGTCTGCAGCTGTAATAGCCGTCTTTTCGGTATAGAGTTTACAAATAGCTACTCCTCAATAGGTATCGACAAAAGTTTGCTGATAAATACGGCCTATGCCTTTAATATTACCAACATAGTAAGTATCTTGTGAACCAAGGTAGCCAGGGTGCATAGTTTCTATTTCACCACTAGCTTCACGTTGGTTTTTAACTTTTTCAAGAACAGCAAGTTGATTATCACTTAAAACAATACCATCATTTGCTACTTTAGTCTCTAGAGCTTTTAGACGTTTTTTGAAACTTTCTAAATCATGACGTAACCACACAGATCTAACTCCGCCACCAGAAATGATTATCCCACTTTTGCGTAATTCATTAGCAGCACGTTCCTGACCAAATGCTGGAAATTCAACAGCTATATTAACTACAGCATCCTCTATATTTGCGGGCACACGATTCTTAATGCAAGCTTTACGTCTAGTCATCTCATATAGAGCTTCCCCCCTCCCCACCTTGATCATGGAGCTCTTTGTAACGATAAAATGTATCCCTGCTATAACCCATTACTTTGCAAGCTTGTGATACATTCCCTAATTGTTCAGCGAGTTTTAATAAACCGATTCTTGGCTTTATGATTTTTTCTTGATATGTTGTCATCTGACAGTCTCCTTTTTAGTAGGTTGTTAAAACTTGCCAGGTACTATCTTATCTTTTTTCTTCGTACCCAACAATCCTTAACTGTCAGATCAATTCTTTACTTTTACAATTAAACCTTGCTTATAAAGTTTTGTAAACATTTTTTCTGAAATAAACTCCTTATCATCATAACACTTACCTTTTAGACCTTTTTGATAACCATTGCTTCAAATGCAATTCTGTCATCAACATTACCTTTGGTAATTTTAACAGCAATAATTTCTCCCTTATCATTGATTATCATATGAAGCTTGAATCCAAAAAACCAATCGACAGAACTACGTCCCATTTTTGCAAGATTATTAAAAGTTCTGTTAGAATTAATTCTGATATTTTTACATACTGCAAAATGTGTGGAATCTGCATAATAAATTCCCGTTCTTTTCCCACTTAAGTAATGTAACATCACAATCAATGGCAGAAATAATGAAGGAATAAGCTGAACAAATCTCTCATAACAAGGTGGATTCCTGAACAAATTACCATTAATAATAAAGTTTTGGTAATAAGCTTTTAAATGTTTATATGCACTAAAATGGTAAAAATCATTATTGAGAGTTCTTCACTTAAGGAAAGCTTACCTTCTCTAAATCTTTGCTTATTACTTTTCAGCAATTGATGTTTTACCCATTTCTCATAAATTTTACAAAATTTATCTACTATACAAAATATTGTAGTATATTTACACATGTTATTAAACCTTTATTTTACTCCTTCAGTGCCCTATTTATATAAGGTTTAATAACTCTTGCAACCTTCCTTCCTCTCTATTCCTTATCCATAATCGGGGTAAGTTATGATATTTTTTTTCAAAATGTAATAGATCTACTTCCATAATTGTATTTTTTTAATTTTTAATGTATACTCGTTTAATTTGAAAAATTGGCGTCGTTGTATGGGGCGATGTCGTCCCCGCATGAATCGAAAAATGCGTTCGTTGTCATACCGTGGCTTGACCACGGTATCTAGAAAAAAATTAAAAAAGACTGGATACCGTGGAGGGGCCAAGGTATGACAGTGAATAATATAATTATATAATTACAAAAAAGTAAAAGTGCAAAATTATTTTCAATTACTAGGGCTTCCGCAAGAGTATAATATTGATTTAAAGATATTAGAAAAGCAATATTTTGCTATGCAGGTAAAATATCATCCCGATAAAGCAAAAACTTTGCAGGAAAAGGAACAAAATCTAATTACTGCGGCTGAATTAAATAATGCTTATTCTACTCTTAAAGATGCCTTAAAGCGTGCTGAATATATGCTGCTTTTGCAAAATATAAATTTGAATGACGAAAAAACACGCAATTTACTTTCGCAGCTAAAATTAAGCATATTCTGGGATGAAATGGAAATAATTGAAAATACTATCTTATTTAGTGATTTAGAAAAAATAAAAGACAAATATGAATTAATGAAAAAGCTTGAGATTGATTCTTTAAAACAAGCTTTTGAAGAACAAAATCTATCAGACGCAACTATAAAAACTAGCAAGCTTAAATATATTGGGACATTGCTGCATAAACTGCAAGAAAAAATAAAATCATGCAAATAATAGAAATTAGGGAACCGGAGCAAGCTGATTTTAAGCAAGAACGGCAAATAGCAGTCGGTATCGATTTTGGTACTACTAACTCATTAATAGCTATCTCTAGCAATAGACAAGTTAAAGTTATTAAATCTATAGATGATAAAGAATTAATCCCAACTACTATAGATTTTACAAATGAAGATTTTATAATAGGTAATAATAAAGGACTGCGTTCTATTAAAAGACTATTTGGTAAAACACTAAAAGAAATTTTAAACACTCCGGCACTTTTTTCGTTAGTTAAAGATTATCTAGATATAAATAGTAGTGAGCTTAAGCTAAATTTTGCCAATAGAAGAATACGGATTTCTGAAATTGCAGCAGAAGTTTTTATTTACCTAAAAAATCAAGCAGAAGAACAATTAAAGACTAATATAATTAAAGCAGTAATAACAGTACCTGCACATTTTAACGATGCAGCAAGAGGCGAAGTAATGCTTGCAGCTAAAATAGCAGGCTTTGAAGTATTAAGGCTAATTGCAGAACCGACGGCAGCTGCCTATGCTTACGGCTTAAACAAAAATCAAAAAGGCTGTTATTTAGTATATGACCTAGGCGGCGGCACTTTTGATGTATCTATTCTTAATATACAAGAAGGTATTTTTCAAGTTATAGCAACAAACGGCGATAATATGCTTGGTGGCGACGATATAGATGTAGTAATTACACAATATCTTTGTAATAAATTTGATTTACCTAATTCTATAGATACTTTACAACTTGCAAAAAAAGCAAAAGAAACTTTAACATATAAAGATAGTTTTAATAATGAGATTATATCAATTAATAAGCAAACATTAGAACAATTAATTTTACCTTTAGTAGAACGTACTATCAATATAGCTCAAGAGTGTTTAGAACAAGCAGGAAATCCAAATATAGACGGAGTTATTTTAGTAGGAGGTGCAACCCGCATTCCTTTAATAAAAGATGAATTATATAAAGCATTTAAAGTAGATATTCTATCAGATATCGATCCTGATAAAGCAGTTGTATGGGGGGCTGCATTACAAGCAGAAAATTTAATAGCACCCCATACAAATTCATTATTGATTGATGTAGTACCTTTATCGCTGGGCATGGAATTATATGGCGGTATAGTTGAAAAAATCATCATGCGTAATACTCCGATTCCTATTTCAGTAGTAAAAGAATTTACGACTTATGCCGATAATCAAACCGGTATACAATTTCATATATTGCAAGGTGAACGTGAAATGGCTGTAGATTGCCGTAGCTTGGCTCGATTTGAGTTAAAAGGATTACCTCCTATGAAAGCAGGGAATATTAGAGCCGAAGTTACTTTTGCTATTGACTCAGACGGTATATTATCCGTTTCTGCTTATGAGAAAATCAGCAATACATCACATACTATAGAAGTAAAGCCAAATCACGGTATTGATAAAACGGAGGTTGATATTATGTTAGAAAACGCTTATAAAAATGCTAAAATAGATTATACTACAAGATTATTACAAGAAGCAGTAATTGAAGCAGAGGCTTTAATCTTTAGCATAGAACGTGCTATAGCGGAATTAACAGCTTTATTATCGGAAAGTGAGATATCTATAATTAATTCTTTATTAGATAATATAAAAGAAGCCGCACACGCTAGAGATCGGATCTTAATTAATAATTCTATTAAAGAGTTTAAATCCAAAATAAAAAAATCTATGAATACAAAGTTTAATATAATAATTAATGATTTGCTAAAAGGCAAAAATATCAATCAAATTAAATAGCCTCAGTTATATATAATCGAACTAATTTAGATAAGGAAAAATAAGAAGAATGTCAGGAAAAATAAAAGTAACATTTATTATAAATGATGGAGAAGAAAAAACAGTAGAAGCACCGATAGGGCTTTCTATTTTAGAAATTGCCCATAGTAACGATCTAGACCTTGAGGGAGCTTGTGAAGGATCGCTTGCTTGTGCTACTTGTCACGTTATTTTAGAAGAAGAATTTTACAACAAATTAAAAAAACCTACGGAAGCAGAGGAAGATATGCTTGACTTAGCCTTCGGTCTTACCAATACTTCTAGATTGGGATGTCAAATTATTTTAACCGAAGAATTAGACGGCATAAAAGTACGCCTTCCTTCTGCTACTCGTAATATAAAATTATAATGGATTAAAAAAGTGATACGTAAAATACTTCTTTTTGTGTTTTTAGCCTTTACTATAATATGGTTTGCAACTGCATATACTATAAAAAATAACGTTGTAAGTTTAATTAAGAATTCTGAATCCGATAATCTTAAAATATCTTATAATACGGTTAAGTTTTCAGGCTATCCTTTTAATTGGAAAATTACCGTAACGGATCCTAAAGTAAAATTAATTGATCATGTAAATTCTAAAGAATTTACTAGCGAAAATATTGTCCTAAATATAGCTTTTAGTACTAAAAGAGCCGCTCTTAATTTCGGTCCTTTTATTAAAGAAGTCGATAATTACGGCGACAAAACATTTACCCATGATGTACGCAGCGATGATGACATAAAGGGTATAGGAAAATTTAATAAACCTTTATATAAAATATCAAAAGATGATAATTTAAAAGAAATATTAAAATCAATTCAGTTAAATAATAAAGCATTATCGATATTTAAAGATAATCAAGAAATCTTTAAAATTAATGATTTAGCATTTCTTATAAGAAAACAGAATTTAGCAAGTGAGGAAAATATATCCTTATTTTTAAATATCAATTATTATTCAGAAAAAGATATTTTGAATTTTAAAAATGCTAATTTAGATATTGCTGCTTCTTTAAAATTTGCTGAAGACGGAGAAGATTCAGCTATTTTACAAAATTTTAATATAGAAAGATTTATTTTTACTTGTGATAATGATTCTAAAGTTAATTTAAACGGTGCTTTACAATTCTTTGCCAATAAATTACCAGAAGGAAAACTATATTTTGAGCTGGAAAATTATAATTCCATAGTTGATAAATTATTACCGAATAATATTATTCTTTCTAAGAAAATAATTAAAACAATTATTGCTAAAGCAATTAATAAAGCTTCCGACGAGCAATTAAATATAGATCAAAATGATGTAAATTCGGCTTACAATAATATAGAAAAAGCTAAGTTTGATATTGAGTTTTCAGACAAAGGAATAAATATCGGTTCTATTAATTTATTAGAACTAAAACTTGGTGAACATAAAGAAGACCAAAACACCGGAAATAATCCAAATTAGTTTTATGAACAATTTTAAACTAACTACCATTATTAGCATATTTCTTATTTGCAGTAATATTTATGCTGCTCCAAAAGTCATTAAAATCAGTACCGGCTCTATTTTAAAAGGATATTATGCTATTGGACTTGATTTATGCAAGACTATTACAAATGATGATAAAAATAATGAACATATTAAATGTGAAGTTGTTGCAACAAACGGCAGTATAGAAAATTTAAAATTATTACAGCAAGGCAAAATTGATTTAGCCTTAGTGCAAGCTAATATTGCAGTAGAAGCATATGAGGGCATAGGTTATTATCACGATCAAGAAAAAATGCAAAATTTACGTCAGGTGCTTAATCTACATGATGAGTTTTTTACGGTTATTGTAAAAGATGAGGATAAAATAAAAGTTTTTGTTGATATTGACGGACAAAAAATAACTAACGGTCCGGCATTTTCCAGTAGTAATATTACTTATGATGCCGTACGTTCTTTATATAAATTTTCTAAGGAACCTGAAGAGCTACACATTAATTATGAAGATTCTATTGATAAATTCTGTAATAAGGAAATAGATGCTATAATAATGATGGTTGGACACTCTAACCCCTTAGTAAATTTAATAGCTAATAAGTGTGAAGTTGATTTCGTTTCAATTGAAAATGATAAAATAGCAGAATTAATAAAACAAAATAGAGCTTTTCATAAAGCTATACTTCACAAAGGCTTATATCCAGGGATTACCGATGATCAAACTACCGTAAAAGTATCGGCAATCCTAGTAACTAGAGATGAGGCGAATCGTGATATTTTAGATAAATTTATCGGAGCTTTTCATAGAAACGTAGCAAATTTTAAACTTTCTAATTACTTATTAAATAACCTCGACATTAACTATTTCGCCGATACTAAAAATTTTGTTCTACCAAAACATGATTCAGTAAGAAACAAAAACTAACAATATCTTATGTCTGAAAATACTATATTTAAAAATATACTTATACCTATAGATTTAAATGATAAAAAATCTATAAAAGGTATTCTTTCTAAGAGTTTAATGCTTGCGACGAACTTTCAAGCAAAATTACATTTTATGTATGTAATTCCTGAATTCGGTACGAAAATGTTTGAAGATTATTTACCTAAAAATTGGAGAACGGAGAAAAAAGAAAAGTATAAAGCTCAAATTAAAGAGCTTATCAAACAATATATTTCCGATGAAATTGAAACAGATTATTATGTAGGTAGCGGTGCCGTTTATGATGAAATAATTAAGCACTCTAATGAAATTAAAGCCGATTTAATAATAATCTCTGCAGTCAGACTACAATTAAAAGATTATATGCTTGGACCTAATGCTTCTAAAATCGTCCGTCATTCAGATATATCAGTTTTGGTAGTAAGAGACGAGTAATAAGTATTATTTACGACTCTTGGGAATGCATTGTTGCGTAGATCGAAAAACACACTCGATGCCATACCGTGGCTTGACCACGGTATCTAGAAAAAAATTAAAAAAGGACTGGATCCCGCGATCAAGTCGCGGGATGACAGCAGTGAAATTGATCAACACAACAATACCTTGCGGGAATGACATCTTAATTTATTTGTACAAGTTACGACTTAATCTGACAGAGTTGAGTAATCAGGCAGCTTGATGGGCAATCATCAAATTGTCTGATATTCTCTCTATATTACCAATATTTTTATCTATATTAACCCCGATTATGGATAAGAAATACATGGTTTATTAGGTTTAAGTTGGTAAGCAATAAGAGCAGAGAATAGAGAAGTAAAGAAATTAATAGGTGATCGATGTCTGGAAGGAGTAATATTAAAATTCTCTTTTATGTAGCCAAAAATGGTTTCGATAATGAATCTCTTCCTTAAAAGGATTTTATCCAAAAGAGGTAATAAATAGTTTTTCATATCCTTTCTTATTCCGGTAATTTTTATTAAACCTTGCTTATAAAGTTTTGTAAACATTTTTTCTGAAATAAACCCCTTATCATCATAACACTTACCTTTTAGACCTTTTTGATAACCATTGCTTCAAATGCAATTCTGTCATCAACATTACCTTTGGTAATTTTAACAGCAATAATTTCTCCCTTATCATTGATTATCATATGAAGCTTGAATCCAAAAAACCAATCGACAGAACTACGTCCCATTTTTGCAAGATTATTAAAAGTTCTGTTAGAATTAATTCTGATATTTTTACATACTGCAAAATGTGTGGAATCTGCATAATAAATTCCCGTTCTTTTCCCACTTAAGTAATGTAACATCACAATCAATGGCAGAAATAATGAAGGAATAAGCTGAACAAATCTCTCATAACAAGGTGGATTCCTGAACAAATTACCATTAATAATAAAGTTTTGGTAATAAGCTTTTAAATGTTTATATGCACTAAAATGGTAAAAATCATTATTGAGAGTTCTTCACTTAAGGAAAGCTTACCTTCTCTAAATCTTTGCTTATTACTTTTCAGCAATTGATGTTTTACCCATTTCTCATAAATTTTACAAAATTTATCTACTATACAAAATATTGTAGTATATTTACACATGTTATTAAACCTTTATTTTACTCCTTCAGTGCCCTATTTATATAAGGTTTAATAACTCTTGTAACCTTCCTTCCTCTCTATTCCTTATCCATAATCGGGGTTAAATAGGCTATGTGAAAGAAAATTAATTTTTAAGCGAAAATTAATAAGATTTTTGCAGTAATAGTTGTCCCTATTTCAAAAAAATCTTATAATTTGTAGCCAAAAAAAGCAAAAATAGATTAAATTGATTTTCCTTTACACAGCCTAGGCTTAATTTGAAATACTTTTAACCACCAATGAGCATAATTTTTGGTGGTCGGGGAGGTCGAAAACTGCCAAAAGTCAGCCACACTAGGTTTTAAGCTTACAGTAACCCTTAAGCTCTGGACATACCTAATATCTCCCCGACCGTGAAGTCGAGGATTACATCAGTTTTGTGAGAAATGCTCTCACTTTTGGCAGAGGTTTCGACACCCCGAAATAGCACTTTGCTACTCCAAGTATCATTTTATATATAACTTTCAAAAAGTCAATGATGGTTTGTTATGGTACTAACAACGTTCTATGCTTCTATACCGTAAGAGTCAGATGGTGATGATACATCGGCTAATAACGGCATTTTGCAATTTTGATAGTCAATATCTGTGTAACGAGGGTTAAATATCTCAAATATTTCTGTAATGCTTTCTTTATATTCTTCAGACTTGGGATTTGCTGTTCGTATAATTGTTATTAAGCTTGCAAAGTTGCTGATAGTCTTAAAACTATCATCACCGCCAAGACTCTTACATATTTCATGCAATATTCCGCTTGAAGAATCTAAGTTTATTGCTATAGCGGATGGGGAATTTAATTTTACAATTTCATTATTTAAATTAGTTAGTGGTAGTATTGAGAATTCATATTCCTTAATAGATTTTGCTAGTTTTATAATATCATCTAAATTATTAATTTTTATAACTTCATCTAATATAACTGCATTATTCTTAAAATTTTCATATAGTAGTTCTACAAATGCTAATTCTTTATTCTTCATTACTAAATCTAAATTTTCATTTTTTATATTTCTTCCCTTATACCAATCCCATCCATATTTAGCTGCAAAACCTAGACTTATTACTCCAAATACCGTAGCGGTGATATAAGCACCGGTATATCCACCATAGTCGTTAGGTTTTTCTTTAGTGGAAGTGGTTGCCTCAATGAAAGGTTTACTTAGTAGATCTAAAATATTTTTACCTACTTCTGTAGGGAATATATCGTCCAAAGTTACGTTGAAAGCATCTAGAATAACCTTAAGATTATCAGTAGTGAATTTGACTGGTATATTCAATAAATTAAAAATTTCTACCCCTGCTTCTTGAGCATTTTTCAAAGTTATTTCCGAATGATTTAAAATATCTCTCAAATTATTAACAAACATTTTGGCATTATGCTCTTGTAAAACAGCTTCGCCTTCAGTGGTAGTGCATTCCTTTAATTCTACTAGGGTATTGTTTTGAAGTAAGTGCTTACCTTCTTCTAAAATAACGCTAGTACTGTTTCCATAAGTAACAATAGATTTTATAGGGATTTTAATGCCTGTACACTCCCTAATTACTGCTGATAAATCGTTAGGTACATCTGTTAAATGATTATAGATTCCTGCCCAATTACATTTTATATTCTCAACTAAATAACCGTTAGTGAAATTTCCTTTAACAGTATTATATACTGATGAAAGTATAGTATTGCCTAACTTATAAATAATATACTTTGTATTTCCAGGTAAGCTACTCACCATTTTATTTGCAAATATAGGCATGAAACAGTTTAAATTTATATTTAATATAGGTGCCATAATATTACTCCTTTAATTAATAAAACCATAAAACATGGTTTTTAGAGTATGTTAATGTTTTTGTCAAGATAAAGTTAAAATAAATTAATATATGAAAAGACTTGAGAAAGATGATTGTTATGCTGTAATGTTTCGTTTTTTCGTCATTGCGAGGAGAGGCAAAGCCTCGACGTGGCAATCTCATGAAACAGTAGACTTCTTGCATAACCTCCTTCTAAAGGTAATTTGTACGTCAATCCGGTACTCGTATCCTCACGTATTAAGTGTACGCTGCCGGTGCTGCGTTCCGTGTTTCCTTCAAATTCCTCTTTATAAGATAGGTTATGCAAGAAGTCTACTGTTTCATGAGATTGCCACGTCGAGGCTTTGCCTCTCCTCGCAATGACGATTTGGTGTCCATGCAATAATACCTTGCGGGAATGACATAGAACGAGCTATACAATATTACTTACCTATACAGAAATTTTTAAAGATCTCGCATAGTATTTCTTCTACGTTGATAACACCCGTAATTGCACCGATGCAGCGTGCCGTCATTCTAATATCTTCAGTTGCTAGGACTAAATCATTATCTAAGCTAAAAGCAGTTAAATGTGAGAGAGCTTGTTTTAAATAATGACGATGACGCTGATTTGTTATATAAGGAGTTTCGGTAAATCCTGCCATATTTTCGGCAATATTTTCAATATTTTTTAATATACTTGAAAGAGCAATATTATTTTTTACTGAAACTCTTAAGCATTTATATTTATTTTCAATAGAAAAGATTTTACTAGCTTCGATTAAATCGATTTTATTAATTATTGTGATAGTATTTTCATCAATTAAATTAATAATATCTTCATTTATAGAGGAGTCTAATTTTTCGGCATCAAACATTATAATTTTAATATCCGCTGTTTTAGCCGAATTAATAGCTCGTTTTATACCTTCTTGCTCTATAATGTCACTACTTTCTTCTCTTATACCTGCTGTATCCTGTAAAATAATAGGATAGCCGCCAATGTCTAAATGCCCCTCAATTATATCTCTAGTAGTTCCTGCGATATTTGAGACAATCGCTATATCTCGCTGCATTAAAAAATTTAGTAAGCTAGACTTACCAACATTTGGTGGACCGATAATTGCAAGCTTAAGACCGCTATTTAGTAATTCTCCCCGTCTATTATCGTTAAGATAATTAGATATTTCATTTACAAGGTTTTTATGAGTGTTATTAACGTCATTAAGGACGCTATCCGGTATATCTTCATCAGGGAAATCTATATAAGCTTCAAGCAGAGAGATAATTTTTAAAAGCTGACTACGCCAGTTATTATATAATTCTTCAAGCCCGCCGCTTGCTTGTCTAATTGCTTGCCTATGCTGCATAATGGTTTCGGCATTAATTAGATCAGCTATCCCCTCTGCTGCCGTTAAATCGAATTTGTTATTTAAAAAAGCTCTTTTGGTAAATTCTCCTGCTTCTGCCAAACGAATATCAGCTATATTTAACAATGCATTAATAAGCATTATAGAAATAGCTTTACTACCGTGCGTATGAATCTCAACTACGTCTTCACCGGTAAAGCTACCTGGTGATTTAAAATAAACAACCATAGCATTATCAATTAGCTCCTTAGTTTCAGGGACTGTAATTTGTTGATAATACATTAATCTCGATTTAAAGTCCTTTCTACCGGTAAGTAGTTGTAAAACTTCTAAGCTTTTAGGACCGGAAATCCTAAAAACCGCTACACCTGCTTTACCGAATGCAGAGCTTTGTGCAAATATCGTTTCCACTTATTCTCTATGCCTCTTGCTTAAGTTATTTTATATAATATAATAACAAAAGAAATAATCATATTATTATTACTTGAGAAAATCATGACCCCAAAAACAACCTCTTTAAATTTTAGTCGTTTAAATTGTCAAATTCCGAATTATAAAACTAAAATTCTAGAACTTAGCAAGGAACGTGAGTCAAGTTCCATATATATAGATTTTGTTCAAAAGTTTTTAAATTATATTCCGATAGATTATGATTTTGAGAATAGAGAAAAATTATTCCAAAATTTTGCAGATGAAGCCTTTAAGTTTTTTAAGCAAAGGGTAGAAAGAGCAAGAAAAATAGCAATAACAAAGGCAGTTATCGAAAATGATCCGGCAATAAATGTCTTGATATTACTTGATAATAAGCCGCATATTGTTGATTTTATCATATGTCTGCTTAAAAACATGAATTTGCAAACTAAGTTTTTACTCCATCCGGTAATAAACTGTGTCCGAAATAGTAAAGGAGAATTAGAAAAAATATTAGAAAATTCTGTGTCGGATGAAAAATCAGAATCGATACTACATTTAACCATTTTAGGAAACTTTGATGATAAAACTGCTACATTTTTAACTGAGGCTATAAATGGAAGATTAGAAGAGTTAGAGCAAAGCTATAGCCATTTACCGCAATTACTCACAAAATTACAAGATTTATCTAAAAATATAATTGATAATGATAAATTAAATTTTGAAGAGGCTAAAGAATTCTTAAATTGGTTACAAAACGATAATTTGGTTTTATTAGGGACTCTTGATTTTGAGGTAAAATCTTTAAAATTAAGCAATGAAATAGGAGCAGCAAAAATATGGCAAGAAGTAAAAGATGAGATTGATGATATTATAAAATGTTCTGCTAATCCTTTATATCAAAATCAATTAATAATACTCGGTAAAATAAATAGTGCGTCGCTTATCCATTCAGATAATTTAATCGACTATATCTTAGTGAAAAAATTTAACTCTTCGGGTGAATATATTTCGGGAAGTATAATTTTCGGCATATATAATTCAAATATGTATTACCATTCAATAAGTAATATTCCAATCCTACGACAAAAATTTAATTTTGTAATTGAGAAAGCCGGTTTTGCATTATCCGGTTATAATGCCGATAAGTTAAGAATTTTAATGGAGTCGTTACCGAGAGAAGCTTTAATACAAATTGATCAAGGCGATTTATATTGTATGTGTTTACATATGCTCTCAAGTATGATGAGTAAGAAGCTTAAATTATTTATTCAATATGATTGGTCGAGTTCTTTTCTTAATATCATAATTTTTCTGCCACGAGAACGTTTAACGTCTGAAATACATAATATGATAGATTGTTATTTAGCGGAAAAATTCGGCAGTAAAATTTTATCCAACTATATCACCGAAGTAGCCGGTAATTTTTCTTATCTTTTTGTAACGCTTGAAGCACAAGGAGAACATAAAATAAATTTTGAAGCAGAAATAATACAGCAAGATTTAGATCGTATCTCTACACGTTGGAGTGAAGATTTTTATTTTAAGCTTTCTAAAAAATTCGGCGAATATCAAGCAGGTATTAATTTAAAGCTTTTTGATAATGTTTTTCCGGCAGACTATAGGCAAAAATTTTCTCCAGAGATAGCTTTAGTAGATATTGAATATTTAACGGAAGCAAGCAAGTCACAAGAATGTATGTTTAATCTAGTTTCTGTAAATGAAACGGAATTTTACTTAAAAATATATAGTCCAAAAGTAAAACTTGCCCTTTCTAACATATTGCCGTCAATCGAAAATTTAGGTTTTAAAGCAATTGATGAACAAACTTTTGCAATTAAGGAGGCTTTGGGAATTAAAGAAAGCTGGATATATAATTTTATCTTAACTTCTATTGTACCTGTAAAGGATAATATTACCGAATTAAAAATAAATGTTGAAGAAGCTTTAGATAAAATGGCACTTGGGATGCTTGCTAATGATTCTTTAAGTAAATTAATAGTACTTGCCGGTTTTAATTGGAAGCAAGTTAAACTCGTCAAAGCTTTAACAAGATATTTACATCAAACAGGATTTAGTTACGGTAAAGGTTATGTACAGTTAACGTTACTTAAACATCCCGAATATACAAAAATGTTGGTAAATCTATTTGATATAAAATTCAATCCTAAATACTCCAATGATAGAAATCTTTCTAAACCAGCTTATAGAGAGGAATTGAAAGGAGACACGGAAGCACTTGCCGCCGCAGCGTACAAAGAAGTACGTGAGGATGCGAGTGCCGGTTCGACGTCTAAATTACCTCTAGAAGCGAAGCTTGGGAAGATGTCTAATAATTGTGACGTAATTAAAGACAAACTAAATAACTACTTAGTAACCGTTGAGATGAGTAGTGAAGATAAAGTACTACGTAATATGTTTGGTATAGTTAATGCTATTACTAGAACAAATTACTATCAACCACATAAACATATTTTTTCATTTAAGTTTGATTCTTCAAAAGTACCGGATTTGCCTAAACCTGTTCCGTTTGCCGAAGCATTTGTTTATTCTAGAAATTTTGAAGCTGTTCATTTAAGAGGCGGTCCCGTATCGCGCGGGGGGCTTAGATGGTCGGATAGAGCAGAAGATTATAGGCTTGAAGTCCTTGGGCTTATGAAAGCACAAATGACGAAGAATTCCGTTATTGTCCCTGTCGGTTCTAAAGGCGGCTTTTATGTTCATTTTACTGAGGAAGGGCTTACTCGTGATGAATATATGGAAAAAGTGGTAGAATGCTATAAGAATTTCCTGAGAGGTTTATTAGACATAACCGATAATATCATTGACGGTAAAGTAGTACATCCGAAAGAGGTTATTATTTATGATAAAGAAGATCCTTATTTAGTGGTTGCTGCCGATAAAGGTACAGCTTCATTTTCGGATTATGCTAATAGTGTGGCAAGAGAATATAATTACTGGCTTGATGATGCTTTTGCTTCCGGTGGTTCTGCAGGTTACGATCATAAAAAAATGGCTATTACTTCCAAAGGAGCTTGGATTTCCGTAACTAATCACTTTAAAACTTTAGGGTTAGATGTCCAAAAAGACCCTATTACCGTCGTAGGTATAGGAGATATGTCGGGAGACGTGTTCGGTAATGGTATGCTAAGATCAGAGACTATTAAGTTAGTCGCCGCCTTTAATCATAAACATATATTTATTGATCCTACTCCTGATCCTTTATCAAGTTTTAATGAGCGTTTGCGTTTATTTAATTTAAAGGGTTCTAATTGGTCCGATTATGATTCTAAGCTGATTTCTAAAGGAGGCAAAGTATTTGAACGCAGTAGTAAATTAATAAAATTATCACCGGAAATTAAAAAATTACTTGATATAAATGATAATGAGATGTCACCGGAAGAATTAATTAAAGCTATTTTAAAAGCAGATGTTGATTTATTGTGGAATGGCGGAATAGGCACTTATATCAAAGCTAAAACGGAAAATAATTTAGAAATCGGTGATAAAGCAAATGATAACCTTAGATGTAACGGTGAAGAAATTAGAGCAAAGGTTATAGCAGAAGGCGGTAATGTCGGTGTATCACAGAGAGGTAGAGTTGAATATGCTAAAAAAGGCGGACGCATAAATGCCGACTTTATTGATAATTCAGCAGGTGTTGATTGCTCTGATCATGAAGTAAATATCAAGATTGCTTTAAGTAGTGCGGTAACCTCAGGAAAAATTACTTTAGAGGAACGTAATAAACTTCTAAACGATATGACAAAGCAAGTTGAAGAGTTAGTATTGCTTGATAATTATAAGCAAACCGAAGCAATAACAATTATGCAACTATCTCCTACTTTAACCGTTAATATACTTAGTCAATTTATAGATATTTTAGAAGAAGAAAAAGTATTAGAGCGGGAAAATGAATTTTTGCCTAGTGCAGAAGAATTGAATAGAAGAGCTATTAGCGGTGAAGTATTAACTCGTCCTGAGCTTTGCTTACTGCTATCATATAGTAAAAGGTCGGCTTATCACGAGTTACTTAATTCTACTTTTTCCCATGATAAATATTTTGATGCATATCTTATAGATTATTTTCCTGAAATGATGCAAAAAAAGTTTTATAATGAAATTTTATCTCATCCTCTTAAACATGAGATTATTAAAACCGTTACTATAAATAAAATAATTAATCAGCTTGGAGGACCGCTTATTAGTATTGTAAAGCGTGAGATTGGGGCTCCTCTTTGTGATATAATAAGGTCATATACCATTATTTGTGAAATTTTTGATCTTGATGATATATGGGAAACGATAAGTAAGCTACCTACTAATATTGATTACAATGTAAAAATCGACATGTTTACCGAAATAACGAAATTAATGCGTCGAGGTATTTCGTGGTTTATTAAAAATTTAAAACATCCTATTAATATTAGTGAAACTATAGAAGAGTTTAGAGTTCCTGCACAAAACTTAAGAAAAACGGTAGGTACTTTATTAGTCGGAGAAACTAAAATAAGATTTGAAGAAAAATTAAATTATTATACAACTAGCGGGGTAGAGGAATCATTTGCTGCTACTATCGCTACATTTGACAATTTAATTTCAGTATTTGACATTATATATGTAACAAAACAGACTTCAGGAAATAATAAAGAGATAGCAAAAGCTTATTTTGCTATAAGTGATATGTTTAGTCTTGATTGGTTACGTAAAGCTTGTGATAGGCAATTGAACGATTCATTTTGGCGTCGCTTAGGTATTCAATCGCTAAAAGATGATTTATATGACAAACAACGTAGATTATTAATAAAAATAATTAATAAATCTAAAACAACTATTGATTTAGATTTATGGATTGATAATACTAATAACTTAGTTAGAAATTTTCTTGATTTTATTAAAGAAATTAAATCTCAAGAAACTATAGACTTAAATATAATTATTTTAGCAAATAAGAAATTTGAAATATTCTTACAAAAACTTGAGTAAATTATGTCGTCAATGCTTAAGCAAATTAGGTTAGATTCGGGTAAAACTTTAAATCAGGTATCTAGTGATTTAAAAATTAGAAAAAAATATTTAGTAGCTTTAGAAGAGGGTGATTTTGATGTTTTACCGGGAGAAGTATAAGTAAGAGGTTACTTAAAATTATACTTGGATTATCTTAATGTAAAAGATCGAAATGCAGAGCAGATAGAAGCTACTAAACAGAACGCAACCGAAAAATTATTAAGTAATAAAAGAGCTACGGCATTGATAAATTATAAACGTAAAAAACAATTAGTACTTATATCTATTATAATGTTATCAATTATTATTGTAAGTCATCCATTCATAATTAACGCTTAAACGAAAATGGATAATGAAATATTAGACTGCTTACAGAACGAAGCTAATAAAGAGGAATTCGAAGGAGACACGGAACGCAGAACCGCAGCGTACAAAGAAGTACGTGAGGATGCGAGTACCGTATCGACGTACAAATTACCTTTAGAAGCAAGTTATGTAAGCAGTCTAAAGAAATTAATGGAAGAAGTAGAGCATAAACTTGATGAGTTATTGAAGATTCATGAGTATGATCTAAATGAAATTAAAAAATTACAAAACGAAAATAAAGAATTAAAAGATAATTATATAAAAATGCTAGATCAAATTAACATTTATATTAATGAACTTGAAGAAATAAAAAAACAGCAAAAATAATTATGTCAATTGTTACGGTAACATTAAATAACAAGAGTTTTCAATTATATTGTAATAATGGAGATGAGGAAGAATTACTATCTTTAGCGAATAAATTGAATGATAAAATAGCGGAAATTAAACTTGGTAGTCCCACAGCCTCTTTTGAGCTATTATTAGTTATGGCATCACTTAATGCTCAAGCTGAAATAGCTAGTCTAACGGAAAAACTTAATAAAAACGGCCTTCAAAAAAATCATCCCGACGAAGAAAAATTCGCAGAAACCTTAAATACTATAGCAGGTTACCTAGAAAACCTTGCATGTAAAATGAGAAAGTGATATATTAGCTCTTGGCTGCTTGGTTCGTGAACTTAATATTAACCTAGGACTACCACTAACTTTTAGGACATCGTCCCTGTCTAATACTAATTCAGTTTAGATATATGAAGTCCACCTTTATATAAAGGTCTTTGAAGGATTTTAAGTAACGGCCAAAGCGGTCTCATGTATACCTATGTCATTCCCGTATGGATAATACCTAATCGTCATTGCGAGCGACTGTAAGGAGCGTGGCAATCCAAAAAAATAATAAAAAATTCTGTAAATCAGAATTTTTTACTGGATTGTTTCGTCGAATTACTACGTAATTCTTCTCGCAATGACGGGAAAACCTACCCATGCAACAACGTTGGACAAGCCACGGGATGACACCGAAAATGACATATACCTTTAAAATGAAACAAACAAAATCAAGCAATAAAGTTCTCGGTGCTTTTTTAGGTACTATCATTGAGTATTACGACTATAGTTTATATGGTTTTTCAGCGGCAATTATCGCCGATAAATTCTTTTCAGCCGGTACTGATCCATTAACAAAGCTTGTAAATGTTTTTGCCGTTTATGCAGTAGCATATTTATCAAAACCTATAGGTGCTTATATTTTTGGACGTATAGGGGATATATACGGTCGAAAAAAAGCCTTAAGTTTTACGATTATCGGTATTGTAATCCCTACCTTAATAATCGGTTTATTGCCCGATTATTCCTCGATAGGAGTTTGGAGTACAATAATTTTAGTTTTATGTCGCTTCATGCAAGGTATTTTTATTGGAGGGGAATATGATGGTGCAGCGATTTATGTTATTGAACATTTAGGAGCAAAATACCGATTTACTGCCTCGGCAATAACTAGATGTACAGGAGTAATGGGTTTATTATGCGGGATTGGTGCAACTAATTTCTTCAATTCTCATATTTTTCCGGAGTGGGGTTGGCGTATTCCATTTTTACTAAGTTTACCGCTTGCATTAATAACTCTTTATTATCGTCGGGAATTTGATGAAACACCGGAGTTTAAAAAAGCACACCATGGCCAAGATTCTATTGAAAAACTTAGCTCTATAATTAAAAAGCAATGGAAAAATATTGCACGGTTAATATTCTTAGCCGGAGGTTTTGGAGCAACATATCAAATTGCAATCATCTTTATGAAGCAATATTTACCGATTGTATTACCTTCAGTCGGTATTATTATGAGTTCTTTTTCAGTCTTAATAATAATATGCTTTGCTGTTTGTATGCCGATTGCCGGTTTTATTGCCGACCGTTTAAGAATTAATTCGGTATTAAAAATCGCATTTATATGTACTATTACAGCAAGTGTATTTTTTATAATAGCAGTAAAATATCAAATGACTAATTTAGGGCTTGCAGCTAGTTTAATGTTATCTGCATCGGTTGCTCCTTTTAATGCTCTTGCTCATAGTATAGTTATTAAGTCTTTTGTAGTTAAAGAACGCTATCGTGTTATAAGTTTAGGACATAATATCGGTTCAATGTTAATGTCCGGTACTGCTAATTATATTTGTGCAAAGGTAATAAAATCATTTGATTTTAACCTATTTCCGATTTTATATCTTTGCATGTTTGCCGTACTTGCTTATTCTATGACCATATTATTTAACCGTAATAGGTAAAAAATAAATCTTGACGGAAATAATGAATTTAAGTGTCTTTATTTGTGATTTTTTTAACTTTAAATTTAAATGTTATGCATAAAATTTTTCATAAATCTATAATTTTTATTATCTTAGCTACCTTTATTAGCGGTTGTGCTCGTGACCTATCTTCAAATGTATATACTAGCGATTCAACATTAAGTTTAACGTTAGAAGGAGAAGTAGTATCCGTACGTCCTGTAAAAATAAAAGAATCAGATCGTTTATCGGATAATGCAGGTGGTATGGCAGCAGGAGGTATAGCAGGAGGTGTACTTGGTAGTACAGTAGGTCAAGGAAACGGTACTACTGCTGCGATTGTCGGAGGTGCACTTGCAGGAGCAGCTGTTGGAACTATATTACAAGATAAACTTGGACAGAGTAAAGGGTATGAATATTTAATTAAAGTTGATACTTCTAAAATAAAAAGTGACTATTATGAAGGTAGTACTGCTATGCGTAATGTTATCTCTGCTGCATTTACAAGCGGTTTAATTACCGTAGTACAAGGTACAGACGTAAATATAGGTCAAAAAGTATATGTTATTTTTTCCGAAAAGCGTACTCGTATAATACCGGCTAATTAATAGGTAATAATTATGCAATTAAAAAACCTAGTATTGTATGTTTTATTAGTTTTTATTACTTCAGGCTTTACAAAAGTAACTTCTGTGCGTCATGTTAGCGGATATAATAAAAATATGATCGCTCACAAGGAAATATTAGTTTTACCGATGCAAATGGAAGTATATACGTTAGATATTGGTAATTGCAAAGAACGTAAATATGACTATGAAGATCATTTGGAAGAATTGTTGAAGCAAGAAATTTCTTTAGCAATGCAGAAGAATGTTTTAAGAGTTAAGCTATTGCACAAAAAAGATATTAGAACACAAAAGCTTGATGATTTAGTATCTCGTTTCCGTAGCTCCCTCCTATAATAATGCTTATACTGCTTTATATACGCCTTTATTATGGCCTGAAGAAAAAGCTTTCTCAATTACTCAAAATATAGGTGAACCTGTTATAATTTTAGGAGAAAAAACAGGAGCTGATATATTTGTATTACTTAATTATGTGCAAATGATAAAGACTAACGGAGCTCGTACACGTGACTTTTTAATTAGTGCTTTGGGTTGTTCAGTAAGTAATGCAGATAATATATTTATGTCTATAGGAATAGTAGAAGCAAAAAGCGGTAGAATATTATGGACTAATGCAACGCCCCAAGCACAACCATTTAGTAGCTCTATTTTCTCTTCTCGTGATAAATCAGAAATTGGCAATTTTTATTCAAGTAATAAATATGCTTTTATCTCCATTATAAACTGAATTTTGTGTCGTTCAGGGGTGGTTGGTGTGGCCTTATTATTTCTCTCTGTCATCCCGTGATTTATTCACGGGATCCAGTAAAACATATAGTATGGGTGACAATAATTCAAGTTAATACACTATAAATCGTTTTTATCAAATAGAAAAACTCACCTATTTCAGGAATAATAAATTTATTTTCATCAATATTATGTTTTTTTCCGATCTCTTTAAAAAGAGTATCGTTATAACCCGAATCACCTATAAAACAAATATCTCCTATCTTAGTTTTAATGATAAAAGTTCCCATAATGCTTCATTTTTATCAAATATTCCTCTAGCCGACCAATGCTGTGCCGGTTCTAAATAAAATTCTACATCGCCTTTAAATTCATCTTCTCTGAAACTTTTTGAATTTAGCTGTATTTCTTGTTCTTTATATGACTCTCCCCATCCTAAGGTAACCCCGATTATGGATAAGGAATAGAGAGGAAGGAAGGTTGCAAGAGTTATTAAACCTTATATAAATAGGGCACTGAAGGAGTAAAATAAAGGTTTAATAACATGTGTAAATATACTACAATATTTTGTATAGTAGATAAATTTTGTAAAATTTATGAGAAATGGGTAAAACATCAATTGCTGAAAAGTAATAAGCAAAGATTTAGAGAAGGTAAGCTTTCCTTAAGTGAAGAACTCTCAATAATGATTTTTACCATTTTAGTGCATATAAACATTTAAAAGCTTATTACCAAAACTTTATTATTAATGGTAATTTGTTCAGGAATCCACCTTGTTATGAGAGATTTGTTCAGCTTATTCCTTCATTATTTCTGCCATTGATTGTGATGTTACATTACTTAAGTGGGAAAAGAACGGGAATTTATTATGCAGATTCCACACATTTTGCAGTATGTAAAAATATCAGAATTAATTCTAACAGAACTTTTAATAATCTTGCAAAAATGGGACGTAGTTCTGTCGATTGGTTTTTTGGATTCAAGCTTCATATGATAATCAATGATAAGGGAGAAATTATTGCTGTTAAAATTACCAAAGGTAATGTTGATGACAGAATTGCATTTGAAGCAATGGTTATCAAAAAGGTCTAAAAGGTAAGTGTTATGATGATAAGGGGTTTATTTCAGAAAAAATGTTTACAAAACTTTATAAGCAAGGTTTAATAAAAATTACCGGAATAAGAAAGGATATGAAAAACTATTTATTACCTCTTTTGGATAAAATCCTTTTAAGGAAGAGATTCATTATCGAAACCATTTTTGGCTACATAAAAGAGAATTTTAATATTACTCCTTCCAGACATCGATCACCTATTAATTTCTTTACTTCTCTATTCTCTGCTCTTATTGCTTACCAACTTAAACCTAATAAACCATGTATTTCTTATCCATAATCGGAGTTAAATAGCTTAAATTTATTATTTTCATTATAATTATCTTCTATTTACTATTTATTAGTTATATATTAATAAATAAGTCTACTTTAATTATCAATTAAAATAATTTCATAGATAGCCTCTTAAAAATCATAAATTCTTATCATTAAAAAAAATTATTTTAACTCTCAATTTTTAGGAGTAAATTTTACAGGAAAAAATAATGAGCGAAGATATAAGATCAAAAGAAAGATTTAATCGGATTAACGATATATCAGAAACAAATAAAGATGGTCCAGAAGAAATTAGAAATAATTTTAAAAAATTTGTACTGAATATATTAGAAACAGACAATATAACCCCGTATAAGTTAAGTGAAAAAACAGGCACCCATGAAACAGCGTGGAAAAATTTTCTAGACGGTCGTACAAAAATGCCTGACATGGGAGCAATTGTTGCTCTTGCAGATTATAAAAATGTTCCACTAGATGAAGTAATAGGCAGAGATATAAATAAAGAAAAAAAGATAACGGTAGAAATAAAACAAACTCCGGAAATATCAGCATCTATAGCTAAACTACCAAAAGACATACTTCAAGAAGCCATGTTGATAGGAGAAAAAACTAGAGGATTTATTCATAAACCAACAAATAAAGATACAAAATCCTTTGCTGAACAAGTTAAAAGCTCTAATAAACCGAAAGGAAGGTCTATCTAAGTAAAAATATGTTTTTCAATATTGATCCCTAAAACCTTACTTGATATTCTAAAATGGAAAATAACTTCAAAACGACCAAAATGGCCGACAACACTGCCACTTACTTCTACTGATATTCCACCTCAAAAAATAACTAGCAACGAAAATATATATTCCTGTGAAATGAAGAGTTGGGATACGAAGATCAACTTGGAAAAGAGTAATCGGTCTGTAAGACGAGGAGCGGAGCATACAGAAGTACGTGAGCATCTGAGGACTTACAAAGACGACGCTGCCAATTTTTCAGGCAGAAAGAGTATAGTCAATTCAGTTGGATTTGCATACAAGGAGCGAGAAGCAAAGCCTATAACTAATAGGAGAGCGACGAGCAACGATGTAAGGGCAAGTCCAAATCAATTGACTATATACGAGTAAGTTATGTAGGGCATGTAACCTTTTTAATTCAAATAGAAGGTTTAAATATCTTAACCGATCCGGTATGGTCGGAGCGGGTTAGCCCTTTTACTTTTGCAGGACCAAAGAGAGTGGTAAAACCCAGTATTAATTTTACCGATTTACCTAAAATAACCCCGATTATGGATAAGAAATACATGGTTTATTAGGTTTAAGTTGGTAAGCAATAAGAGCAGAGAATAGAGAAGTAAAGAAATTAATAGGTGATCGATGTATGAAAGGAGTAATATTAAAATGTACAAGTTACGACTTAATCTGACAGAGTTGAGTAATAAGGCAGCTTGATGGGCAATCATCAAATTGTCTGATATTCTCTCTATATTACCAATATTTTTATCTATATTACCAATATTACCAATATTTTTATCTTTAGCAATATAAAGTGAATCTGTAAAAGATTGCATTGGTGTTTTACCAAAGCAATGTTTACCGGAATGAGGTCTTGCATTATTGTAACTCACAAGCCAGTTATCTATATCTGTTTGCAATTCATCAAGTGAATTATAAAATTTTTTGCGGAATAGAATGTGATAGCACTCTTCCTGCATAGTTTTATGGAAACGCTCACAGATACCGTTGGTTTGAGGACTATATGCTTTAGTTTTGGAATGATCGATATTCTCAATGCCAAGATATAGTTGGTAAGCATGGTTTTCTGGTTTTCCACAATATTCCGTACCTCTATCAGTTAATATTCTAAGCAGAGGGATATCATGGTTTGCAAAGAATGGAATAACCTTATCATTTAAGTGGTCTGCAGCTGTAATAGCCGTCTTTTCGGTATAGAGTTTACAAATAGCTACTCCTCAATAGGTATCGACAAAAGTTTGCTGATAAATACGGCCTATGCCTTTAATATTACCAACATAGTAAGTATCTTGTGAACCAAGGTAGCCAGGGTGCATAGTTTCTATTTCACCACTAGCTTCACGTTGGTTTTTAACTTTTTCAAGAACAGCAAGTTGATTATCACTTAAAACAATACCATCATTTGCTACTTTAGTCTCTAGAGCTTTTAGACGTTTTTTGAAACTTTCTAAATCATGACGTAACCACACAGATCTAACTCCGCCACCAGAAATGATTATCCCACTCTTGCGTAATTCATTAGCAGCACGTTCCTGACCAAATGCTGGAAATTCAACAGCTATATTAACTACAGCATCCTCTATATTTGCGGGCACACGATTCTTAATGCAAGCTTTACGTCTAGTCATCTCATATAGAGCTTCCCCCTCTCCCCACCTTGATCATGGAGCTCTTTGTAACGATAAAATGTATCCCTGCTATAACCCATTACTTTGCAAGCTTGTGATACATTCCCTAATTGTTCAGCGAGTTTTAATAAACCGATTCTTGGCTTTATGATTTTTTCTTGATATGTTGTCATCTGACAGTCTCCTTTTTAGTAGGTTGTTAAAACTTGCCAGGTACTATCTTATCTTTTTTCTTCGTACCCAACAATCCTTAACTGTCAGATCAATTCTTTACTTTTACAATTAAACCTTGCTTATAAAGTTTTGTAAACATTTTTTCTGAAATAAACTCCTTATCATCATAACACTTACCTTTTAGACCTTTTTTGATAACCATTGCTTCAAATGCAATTCTGTCATCAACATTACCTTTGGTAATTTTAACAGCAATAATTTCTCCCTTATCATTGATTATCATATGAAGCTTGAATCCAAAAAACCAATCGACAGAACTACGTCCCATTTTTGCAAGATTATTAAAAGTTCTGTTAGAATTAATTCTGATATTTTTACATACTGCAAAATGTGTGGAATCTGCATAATAAATTCCCGTTCTTTTCCCACTTAAGTAATGTAACATCACAATCAATGGCAGAAATAATGAAGGAATAAGCTGAACAAATCTCTCATAACAAGGTGGATTCCTGAACAAATTACCATTAATAATAAAGTTTTGGTAATAAGCTTTTAAATGTTTATATGCACTAAAATGGTAAAAATCATTATTGAGAGTTCTTCACTTAAGGAAAGCTTACCTTCTCTAAATCTTTGCTTATTACTTTTCAGCAATTGATGTTTTACCCATTTCTCATAAATTTTACAAAATTTATCTACTATACAAAATATTGTAGTATATTTACACATGTTATTAAACCTTTATTTTACTCCTTCAGTGCCCTATTTATATAAGGTTTAATAACTCTTGTAACCTTCCTTCCTCTCTATTCCTTATCCATAATCGGGGTTAAATAAGTTACTAATCTTGCAGGATCAGCTAGTTTTATTATAGCCTGTCTTGTAGTAATATTAGATTTGTTAGCTTCAAGTTCAACTAAGTTTTGAGTAACATAATTTTCAAATTGATTTAATAATTTACGCTTTGTTTCCGGGGCCGCTACGCTTTTAAACTTTTATAATAAATTACTTTGTCCTGATTTATAATAGTTAACACTAACATCTTTGCCTCTTATTAGGATCAGTAATATTAGTGCCAAAAAATACATGTTCAAAAGCTTCTTTTGTTAAAGGAACATCAACATAATTATTTACAACTTTTAAATCATCATTAACATCTACACCTCCTGTCATAGCTATATATTTTAACTGCTCCAAAGGTGTATTTAAATTTTCTATGTTATTAAAATGTATAGCTTTTTTGATTTTATCATTGACACTTACAGCATTTACCGAGTGGCTAACGACTCATCCACAAGATATTATTTATAATAAGTTAATTAGTTTGCTGATTAAATTTAATCAAAATAAAAATCTTCCTTTTATCGCACCACATTTTACTTTAGATATACTAACCGGTAATGATAGCCCTATTATATATACTACTATCGATAAAAATCTACAAACTACTATAGAGAAGCAAGTTCGGCTATATATTAATGATCGGGAAAAATACGGCATTAATAATGCCTCCGTAATTCTTATTGATTTTACTACTATGGAAGTGCTTGCAAGTATTGGCTCCGGAGAGTTTTTTAATAACGATATTTGCGGACAGATTAATGGCACCAAAAGTCGAAGATCTCCAGGCTCAGCTTTAAAAGCGTTTGTCTATGCACTTAGTTTTGATCAATCACTAATACATCCGTTAGCTTTACTAAAGGATACACCTACTTACTAATGATCATTATAAACCGGAAAATTTTGATAGCAGATTTACAGGCGGGTTAAGTGCTAGATAATCGTTAATAAAGAGCCGTAACGTACCTGTAATATTTCTAGCGTCTAAGTTAAAAAACCCGAATTTTTATGAGTTCTTACAACAAGCAAAAATTAGCGGCTTACGAAAACTTGAAAATTATGGCTTATCTATAGTACTCGGCACAGCAGAAATTACTCTTGAAGAGTTAACTACTCTTTATGCTATGCTTGCTAATTTCGGTACTTATAAACCGCTTAAGAAAAACTTGATGTCATACCGTGGCGGGACCACGGGATGACACGGACACCGTACTACTATCCCCCGAGGCAAGTTATCTAACACTTGATATTTAAAAGATACGACCCGTCCTATTACCTATAATAATACAAAGCATAACTTACCGATTTATTGGAAAACAGATACTTCCAGCTCATTTAGAGATGCACTTAGCGTCGGCATATTCGGGAAATACGTACTTGCCGTTTGGGTTGGGGATTTCAAAGGGCAAACTCACGGAACATTTACGGGTAATATCTCTGCAGCCCCTTTATTCTTTAATATTATCGAATCAATAGCCCATCCAAATAAAGATGAGGATTTAATCCTTTCAAAAATTAATGAACTAAATATTACTAAAGTAAAAGTTTGTGCAGATACGGGAGATATCGATAACGATATGTGTCCGGTTAAAGCAGAAGCCTTATTCATTAAAGGCAAATCACCGATAAAACAATCAGGCATTTATAGAAAAATGTTGATAGATTTAAAAACCAGTATGCCTGCTTGCAACTTTATTAAAGGACAAACAGAATATAAAACAGTAAATTTATGGCCGACAGATATGCTTTCGGTTTATCAAAAAGCTGGAATACATATATTACCGAAACCGATACCTACAAACCATTGCAATAGGTTGATAAATTGGCATCATCAAAAACCTAAAATTATATACCCGTTAAAAAATTCCGTACATTCAATTAAAAATAGTGATAATATTACTTTTAGTGCGATTAGCGATAATAAAACCAATAACATTTTTTGGTTTGTGGAGAATGAATTAATAGCAACCGCAAAACCAAACGAAGCAGTAATATGGCAAGCAAAAGCCGGTGAATTTATTATTAGAGCTATCAGTGATAGTGGCGAAAGCGACAGTATAAAAATTTATATTAAAGAATAAATTATTGGTTACATATGAAATTTAAAATTACTACAGAAGTTGATATTAACTCTTTAACAGACGAAGAAACCGCTCTTGATTCTTTAAAAGCAAATATTCTAAATGCATTGACTGAAGTTAATTATTCACTAATACAAGCAGTAAAAACACCAGAAAATACAGTAATAATAGGGTTGCCTCATAGCGGAAAAGCACATTTTTAAATGCTCTTGAAAACAACATTGAGATTATCGAAAACGGTAAAGAATTTACATTTGATAAATTATTTGATTTTGAAACAACGCCGGAAATTAAGCATACATATAAATCGGCTGTATATTACCCAAAAAAATTTGAAATTGCAGGAAAAGTATTTTGGGAATACTCTAACAGGGTACCTGATACAGTTCAAGAGTTAATCAATGTATTTTTCATTAAAAAGCTAGTTCAAATGACCGATAAATTAAAATTTATCATAGTAGCAAAAGAAGAGCCCATAAAATCCCCTAGTATCTTTAACAGGATTATAGAAGACTTTAAAAAGTTTTTCCCTTTAGAAGAATACAAAAAATTAAAAGGAAATGTTATATGCGTAATAACCCAACATAATGAAAATAATCATGAAAACATTATACCAATGTTACAAAATAGCATTGCTAGTAACAAGGATATATTAGAATCCTCTAATATAAAATTTTTCTGTAAACCTACTTCTCAAAATGAGGAAATAAAGCTCACTCTAGAGCTAAAAAACTTAGAAGAAAGAGCCGGTGTACAAAATCTAGGGATAAAGAATCTAAGTTCATTGCTAAAAGAACAAGACAGTCTTATAGAAAATTTATATATACAGATGCATGTAGAATGTATAATTAATACTATCCAATCAATTTTCAGAGATTTTAATATATCTACATCTCTTAACTGTGTAAAATTTTCAGATAATAATAACTATGATGATTATGTTAAACCATATTTACCAAGTTCTTCAATACAATATCCGGCTCTAAAAAAAATTCCTTCTTGTTTTGAAGGATTAGCACAATTATCGGAATTGCAAGCTATCATATCAAATAAACAAGCTAATAACCTTATAGAGGCAATATTTCAAATTTTAGACTCTATTGAGAAATTTACAGATAATAAGCCGGTTATTCAAGCTTACCGATATGTATTAAATCTACAAATTAAAGAATTATCATTATTTGAAGAAATGTTACCTACAACATGGTCTCAATCCAATGATTGCTATAGTTCCTTAATTGAAATATGTGATTTATTCATAAAAAATAACTATCTATCTTCTATAAAAAATATAGAACCTAAAAACGATCAACCGGTGCAATATTATGAAGAAGCATAGAGTGGTTAAATAAGTACCCTGACAAGGCGGAAGTAATTAAAACTATAGCTAGCTGCTACTCCAAAATAGGCGATATATTGAGCGAAGAAGAAGATTATAAGGGAGCTTTAGCTAATTATAATGCAACTCTAACATGTAATGAAGAACTTAAAGAAATGTACAATAAAATCGGTGATATGCTATTTATACTTAGGACGTCTATCATATTTTATAGAAAGAATAATAAATTAGACTCTATATTAAAATGTTATGACAGCCTCATAAATAAGGCTGAAAAGCCTATAAAATATGATTTATATTAGACCAAGGAAACGAACTTCGCTTTCAAAAACAACAGGAAGCAGATGCTGCGGAATCCTATTTTAAAGCAGCTGGTGTTGTACGTGATCCTCAAAAACAACAAAATGTAATGCTTATGGCATATAATACTTTCTTAGGAAACCCAAATAATAACGCAATTCAACAAACAGATATTTCAGCACAACAAAGAAAGGAGTATTTTAAGGATATAATCGGCGATATTATTGATCTACATTCTTAATAGATCATTTATGCTTACTTTAGCTCTAGTAGTTTTATCGACTTGTTTTACGATAACTACGCAATAAAGTCCAGGCTTGCCGGCTTCCTTAGCAGGTAATACTCCTGGAACTACAACGGAATAAGCCGGAATTCTGCCGTAAATAATTTCACCTGTATCTCTATATACTATTTTTGTAGAGCTACCGATAAACACCCCCATACTAATTACTGCTCCTTCCTCTACTATTACACCTTCTGCTATTTCCGATCTTGCACCGATAAAACAATTATCTTCAATAATAACGGGCTTTGCTTGCAGCGGTTCAAGTACCCCGCCTATTCCCGTGCCGCCTGAAATATGGCAATTCTTACCGATTTGAGCACATGAGCCAATAGTAGCCCATGTATCAATCATTGTTCCCTCATCTATATAAGCACCTATATTAATGAAAGAAGGCATAATTACAACATTTTTAGCTATATAAGTACCGGTTCTAACAACAGCTCCGGGAACTTTGCGTATAGCAGCTTCTTTGAATGTATTTTTATCGATATCTGCAGAAAATTTAGGGGCAACCTTATCATACCAACTATTATAATTGTTATTATAAAGCTGCGATTCCGTAGTGATAAAATATAGCAATATAGCTTTCTTTACCCATTCATTAACTTGCCAATTATTTTCTTGCTTTTCACAAACACGAATTGTACCTTGATTTAAGACTTCTATAATATCATTAAGAGTCTTCTTTAATGTTATAAGCTTTGAAGAATCTTGAAGAAGTTTGTCCTTAATGTGCCAAGCTTCTTCAATTTCTTTAATAAGATAGGACATATCTTTTAACTGTTTTATTGCCAAAAATAATAAATGAGATTATCATGAAGTCAAACATTATAATTATAATTAACTATGTATATTACTTGCCCAAATTGCCAAACAAGATTTATTGTTACAAGCAATCAAATAGGTATTAACGGACGACGAGTAAAATGTTCCAAATGTAGCCATTTGTGGTATCAAAAATTAGACTATAACACTAGTAAATTAAATGACTTTAAAGATAAAGTAAACACGGAAATTATTAAAACTCCTATTAAAAATCATTATAATGCTAATGTGCCGGTTATTTTACCGTATATTTCTCCTAAGAAAAAATATAATATATTTCCAATATTATGGACTAGCTTTATAATTTTTTGTTTAGTGATATTACTAATAGATAGTTTTAAATTCTTAGGTAAATATGATCAATTAAAGATAGAGGAAATTAATTTAGGAAAATCTCGTCATATAGGCGGTATGAAGATATTTTATAAATTATCTAATCAGTCTGATTATTTAATTTCTGATCCTATAATCAAAGTTAGAGTAATGGATACTAATGATCAAGCTTTAGATGAATATGTATCAATTACAAAACTACAAACAAAAATCCCTGCAAAACAAGCAATATATCTAGAAATGAATATTGAAGGGATCCCTGTTACGGCAAAATATATTGATATTGTTATAGGTAATAGATTAGGGCTTTTATTTAAGTGAAGACGGTTCGTGGATCGATTTATCCGTCATTGCGAGGAAATTACGTAAGTAATTGTACGTACGCAATCTCAGGAGTGTGTTATTATTTCATGAGATTGCCACGCAGCCTACGGCTGCTCGCAATGACGACTCAGTATCCACGCCCCCCCGTCTTTTCTCATGAATGATATACAAAAAAATAAAAATACCCATAAGCCGAAACTTATGGGTATTACTAAAGATATAATAATTTTTATTATCGTGTATTAGGAAACACCACAACTTGAGCTATTAGTATCACTTGATACCATATTAACAATATCTGGAGCTTTAAATAATATAATGATTGCAGTAACTACCACTAAAGCTATTTCCCACTGCAATTTTCCTCTTAATGTTTGAATTCCCAGAACAATTATACCGACAACAGCTATACCTTTTGCAGTATTGCCTCTGAATACTTTAATTAACTTACATAATGCATCACCCACAGGATCGTCGACATTATTACCTAAACTATCAAAAGCTACCATAATAATAGCCACACTTAGAATAGTAAATAATATGCGTAATGATAGATTATAATCGATTAATTCTTCGTTTAATTTACGAATAGGAAAGTTCATATGTTTTACCTCAATAAAATAATTAGCAAAAAAATAATGTATAATTTATTTATATATAAATCAACTCCTAAATATATGCAATTTTAATTAATATGCAAAAATATTTTAAAAACACTTATTTTAAGTAACATTATAATCACATATAGTATAATTTAACTTCCAAATATATAAACAAACGTAAATAAAAATAACCAAACCACGTCCACAAAATGCCAGTACCATGCAGCAAATTCAAACCCTAAATGTCCATTACCTTCTGTAGTAAAATCTCCTCTTTTTGCTCTAAAGTAGCAAACTATTAGAAATATAGTACCTATAATTACATGAGCTCCATGAAAACCCGTTGCTAAATAAAAATTAGAAGCATATATACCATCTGTAAATTTAAACGCCGCATGATAATATTCATATGCTTGCATAGTTGTAAAAAATATTCCAAGCAATATGGTAAGAGCAAGTGCAGTTACGCAATCTTTTTGATTTTTTTCTTCTAAGGCGTAGTGAGCCCAAGTAACGGTAGTGCCTGATAAGAGTAATATTAAAGTATTGATAAACGGAATATCAAACGGATCAAAAGTTTTAATTGTAGGTGGAGGCCAAATTCCCTGCTTTACAACCCATACACCGTCTAAAAGACCTACGGGGGATAGACTTGATTTAAAAAAAGAAGCAAAAAATACACCAAAAAATACTATTTCCGTTAAGATAAATAACGCCATACCTATTTGTAAACCTTTTCTAACAGGACTAGTATGCTGATGTTCGACTATTCCTTCTTTCACTACATCTTTCCACCAAGAATATAAACAGTAACCTACTGAAATAACTCCTGCAGATAAAATATATATATTAAATTTATAGCCATGCATGAACGAGACGCCGCCTATAACCAAAAGAAGTAAAGCAAAAGATGTTAGGACGGGCCAAGGGCTTGGATCTACTATATGGAATAAGTGCGATTTAGTAATAGGATGTGAATTTGAATTCATATTTTATCATTTTCTAATTATACTTCGAGTAGATATACGAAGATCAACTTGGAAAAGAGCAAGGAGTCTGTAAGCCAAGGAGCAGAACAGTAATATGTGAGCGTCCAAGGTCTTACAAAGACGAGATAGTCAATTTTTCAAGTTCTATCTTAGTATATAAATAAATATAAATTATTATTGATGTAAAAGCAAATTCTAGAAGCAGATTATATAGAAAATATACCTCATAACTCAGAATTACATTATTTATTATTAATGACAACTAAAATCTCTTGACTCTATATATTATTCAACTAATATATAGACCGCTAATAATGTTTAAGCTCCATTGTTGCAAGACCAATCTGTCAAAACTTAATATTAAGTTATGCCAGGGGTCTATTATTATAAGTGAGTAAAATCATGAAGTATAATGGAGGTTGTTGTCTTACAGCAACGGAGCTTACCCCTGGCACCTTTATTTATTAATTCTAGATTAAGTTTAGGCATAAATTAAATAAAGGAATTGCGAGTAGTATTAACTATGTTTGATAAAAATAAAGATTTATTAATTCTAAAAAATACAAATGCAAAAAATAAAGAAAAAATTAAAAAAATTTTTTCTTTTCATCACCGTTTCTAATAATATTATTAATGTTTTTTTATTATCTTCTTAATATCTTAAAAGTAAAATATTTCTAGATTTTTCAACTAATTAAGCTGTTAACTCTAAATTTTCTTACTTAAAATTATAGAGATACGACAAATTATCTTCACTATTTTACTAGTTATTTCTGCAAATATTGCCTCAGTACTATCATTCATTATAGCAATATTTTTATGTTCAATTTCATCAAGTCGAAATTTAATAATATTATTTAATAATTCCGGCTCAACATTTTTATTTTCTAAATAATTTATTTGCTGTTCATAATGTTTTTCTATTACTTCTTCTACACTCTCGGTAACAAGCATCGCCGTTTTTATTCCCATCAAGGAAGATAAAGCACCAAGTAAAAATCCGTAATGATGCCAAAAAAATAATAAAAACGTGGGTCTTACTTCTTTTTCTAGTAATTTTTTTTCAAAAAAATTTAAATGGACCTCTTCGTGATCAAGCATTTCTTTAATCAATATATGATCATTTTGAGATTTGATATATTTTAGCTGCCCTTGATAAATTCTTTTTGCACCATACTCTCCAGCATGATTAACTCTAATTATCTCGTGAATTTGTTTGTCAGGGGCAGAAAAATCAGGTCTAGGCATAATGTATACTCGTTTAATTTGAAAAATTGGCTACGTCGTCTTATAAGAGCTACAGTGCTCACGTATTTAAGTATACGCTCCTCGCCTTATAGTCTCCTTGCTCTTTTCCAAATTAAACTTCGTCTACTCTTCATTTACTTTGGAGTATACTTTGGAATAAATCGAAACTAGCAGGATTTAACTTATAATCCACTTCTGCCTGTTGTAGCAGTTTTAAAGTCTTTAGACATTCGGTTAGGCTAAGACTACCTGCTATTTTCGTAAAATCATTAATATACTGATAGAAAATCGGTGGGGATAATGATTTTATTGCGAGTTCCAAACGCTCACCGTTTTTTACTTTCGACAAAACTATATATAAATTTAAATAATGCCTTATTAAGGCTCTAATAATTAAAACTTCATTGATATTTTGTTTTTTTAATATTTCCAGCTCTTGCAGAAAATTACTATAATCTTTTTTTGAAAAATACATTGCTAAATCACTGCCGTTTGCCGTAATTTCGCTACTTATAACTTCTAGAACATCGTTTAAAGTAATTTCGCGTTCATCATGAACAAAATATATTAATTTATTTATTTCGCTACAAATTAAATCATGATCACCTTTTAAATGAGCTTTTAAATAAGTGATAGCTTCTTTACTTATAATTTTATTAGTTTTTTCTACTTTACCTAAAATAATTCGTTCAATTTTTGCTTCATCGTCATGATAACAAGCAACTGCCGCTAAATATTCTTCCGTTTCAAAAAACTTTTTAAAGCTCCCACTTGAAGTAATTTCCTCACCGATAAACACAGGAAAATTTATATAATCATTGCTTAGAATTGTTTTTAAATTCTTATCGATTGAATTCCCAACCGATCTAATTTTAATTAATTCTTTTTGACCAAAAAAATTAGACGAATTAAGTAATATTTCTAAAGATGAAATATTAAGATCTGCGTATTCTATAGAAGTTTGTAGCATATTTAAGCTTTTGACTAAATGCTTACAAATTTTTTCTATATAACCTTTATCAGGACCATATAGTAAAAGAGCTCTAATCTTTCCGGCTGTTATTAGTTCAAATAATCTACCTATTTGTGAAAAATAAAATTTCATAGCTTAACTATTCCCGTGTAAAATATAAAATTAATCTGCTACGAATTTCTTCTGCTGCTTGATATGCCAAGTCTATTCCTGTTTCATCTCTTTCAACATTTGTTGCATATGGTGTAAAAATAGCATTATATGACGTGTTTTGGTAAAACTTCTCTTCAATTAAAACCTTTTGGCTTTCTATATCAATTAATTTATACCTAACTAATTGATTAATATATTCCCTTAAAACATTGGAGTTTTTTTCAATAGTAGCAGGCATAGTTGTTGCGATAAGCTCTGCTTTAAGCAGGTATTTTGCTTTTGCTTTCTGAGGTAAAATACTAGTTAAACGATGATAAAACTCAGCTCCTTCAATTGTTCTAATCGGTTCAACTTCAATAGCTTCTAAATCATTATTTCTACTGTATTTTTCACTATATACCGGTTTTAAATTACAACTGCTCATTAGAAAGAATATAATTACTACAAATAAAGAACGCATATATAGATTAAGATTGGTTTTTTATATTAATAACAGTTTATTTCGATTTTGTGAAAGAAAATTATAACAATTAGTATTTAATACTTATAGTAATTATATGTTATTGACATTTATAAATAAGACTTATATACTTGCCGCTTCAAAATAATTTTAAGGTATTAGATGTTATTAGATAAACTTGTTCTAAGTGTTCCAACAGAAATAAAAACAGTATTGGTAAAAATAAAAGCATATTTTTCTGTTCCAACAGAAATAAAAATAGCATTGGTAAAAATAAAAGCATATTTTCCCTTCCCAAAAAAAGAAAAAGTAACTTTAACAAAATATGACTCAACAGAAAATATTGAAACACACAAAGTAAATACAAATGAAGCTAAAACTGTAAAGGTTACAAAAAAGGATTTAGAAAAATCTTTTAAGTTATATGAAGAAAAATTGACAATATTAGCACAAAAACTATCATCACAAACATCAATTAGTTATGATGATTATAACTCTCAAACAGAGTATTACCCATTGATAGGAGAAGATGGAAATATCAAGTATATCCCTACTACTGAATTATAATTTTTAATCTTTAAATTTGATCAGTAAGTTTTACATACTCACTGCTTTTAACTCTCTACATCTTCCTTGCAAATCTAATACTCTATGTTAAATTTACAAGGAAGATGCTTGTCCAATAATTTACAAATTTTGTATACAAGTTCCATTATTGTATGCTTATTTTTTCCGATTATAGACATATCATCTTCTAAATATTTGTGCATATCTTCTTCCAAATTATTACACGGTGTTATATTGTATTTTGATGATTCTATAGGAATTCGATCTTTAACATCTCGAGTGTAAGCTTGTAATATTTCTACTATCTCTACCCTACTTCCATAATATGTAGAATAATCTAATGGAGTAAGACCTGAAGCATCTTTATTGTGTTACTAAAGTAGGTTTTGCCTGTAATAGAATTTCAATAACGTCTTTATTATTAACCCCTGCAATTGCCGAATGTAATACCGATAGACCCTGAGGAGTCGTAGAATCTATAGAATCCCGATTTACTTTTAAGATTGCTACCACTAACTCTTTTTTACCATGTTCAGCCGCTTCGTGTAATAAGGCAGTGGGATTATTTTCAATACATACCTTTAATGCACTATTAAAAATTGCTATACCGTCTTTTGTCTTACCTTTAAACAATTCTCCTAACTCATCTATATCGCTCTTTACCGATGCAGATTTCATTTCTCTCTCTGAATCGGGGGAATCTAGGCTTGGAGTTTTATATTGACTTAAATCTGATGTAAGTAAAGTAACCCCGATTATGGATAAGGAATAGAGAGGAAGGAAGGTTGCAAGAGTTATTAAACCTTATAAATAGGGCACTGAAGGAGTAAAATAGGTTTAATAACATGTGTAAATATACTACAATATTTTGTATAGTAGATAAATTTTGTAAAATTTATGAGAAATGGGTAAAACATCAATTGCTGAAAAGTAATAAGCAAAGATTTAGAGAAGGTAAGCTTTCCTTAAGTGAAGAACTCTCAATAATGATTTTTACCATTTTAGTGCATATAAACATTTAAAAGCTTATTACCAAAACTTTATTATTAATGGTAATTTGTTCAGGAATCCACCTTGTTATGAGAGATTTGTTCAGCTTATTCCTTCATTATTTCTGCCATTGATTGTGATGTTACATTACTTAAGTGGGAAAAGAACGGGAATTTATTATGCAGATTCCACACATTTTGCAGTATGTAAAAATATCAGAATTAATTCTAACAGAACTTTTAATAATCTTGCAAAAATGGGACGTAGTTCTGTCGATTGGTTTTTTGGATTCAAGCTTCATATGATAATCAATGATAAGGGAGAAATTATTGCTGTTAAAATTACCAAAGGTAATGTTGATGACAGAATTGCATTTGAAGCAATGGTTATCAAAAAGGTCTAAAAGGTAAGTGTTATGATGATAAGGGGTTTATTTCAGAAAAAATGTTTACAAAACTTTATAAGCAAGGTTTAATAAAAATTACCGGAATAAGAAAGGATATGAAAAACTATTTATTACCTCTTTTGGATAAAATCCTTTTAAGGAAGAGATTCATTATCGAAACCATTTTTGGCTACATAAAAGAGAATTTTAATATTACTCCTTCCAGACATCGATCACCTATTAATTTTTTTACTTCTCTATTCTCTGCTCTTATTGCTTACCAACTTAAACCTAATAAACCATGTATTTCTTATCCATAATCGGGGTTAAATAAGAATAAACGCATATCCACTAACGGATCATCACTTTTAAGTTGGCGTAAGGTAAATATTATTAGTAACACAATGCCAATTAATAGCATTCCGCCGGATGCTAGATTCATAATACCGTATTTAGCCAACATCTTAATGCCTTGAACTAAAGCTGCCATCCCAAAAAACGATTGAAATACTTCTATCCAATCCCATGGTTCATTACTAGGATTAGATGATTCAGGAATCCAAACTATGCCAAAAGTAAGCAAATGCTTAAAATAATTAAATATGCCATCTAAATTTATAAGATGTAGATGCTGAGTTATCTTTAGCGATATATTCAGTTTGTGAGAATTGTGATACCATATGTGATAAGTTATTTAATAAGGGTTTAAATCTATCTTTTTTGGAAACTATGCGACGTTAACAAGTAATTTAATTAGCTTTAAAATTTATAATATAAGTCAATTTAACATTTAAGCATCACCTAGTATGGAAGTCAAGATTTAATCTTACAAGCACAATAACATAAATAAAATTTGATTTTTCTTTCTCAAGCTTATATTTTAATTGATTGATAAGTTTATAATATGGAAATTTATGTCAAATACAGATAAGGAAAGAGCCATTGCCGCAGCACTCGCACAAATCGAAAAAAGCTACGGTAAAGGTTCGGTAATGAAACTAGGGCAGCGTCCAAATGTTGATATAGAGGCCGTATCGACCGGCTCACTTGGGCTAGATATAGCTCTTGGGATTGGCGGTGTTCCTAAAGGCAGAATAATCGAGATTTTTGGTCCTGAAAGCTCAGGTAAAACTACTTTAACACTACATTTAATTGCCGAAGCACAGAAAAAAGGCGGCACATGTGCTTTTATTGATGCTGAGCATGCATTAGACCCTGCTTATGCTAAAAAATTAGGCGTAAATATTGATGAGCTTATTATTTCACAGCCCGATACAGGTGAACAAGCCCTAGAAATTGCCGATACGTTAATTCGTTCCGGCGGTATTGATATGATAATAATAGATAGTGTTGCGGCTTTAGTACCGAAATCAGAGATTGAGGGCGAAATGGGTGATGCTCAAATGGCTTCTCAGGCAAGATTAATGAGCCAGGCTTTGCGTAAACTTACCGCATCAATTAATCGTACCAATTGTATTACTGTTTTCATCAACCAAATCAGAATGAAAATAGGTGTGATGTTCGGTAGTCCTGAAACTACGACAGGCGGTAATGCCTTAAAATTCTATGCTTCTGTTAGAATCGATATAAGAAGAATCGGCTCCATTAAAGATAAAGAAGAAGTAATAGGCAGCCAAACCAAAGTAAAAGTAGTCAAGAACAAAGTATCTCCTCCGTTTAAAACTGCAGATTTTGATATAATGTACGGTTCAGGTATTTCAAAAGAAGGCGAGATAATCGACCTTGGAGTTAAGCTTGATATTGTTGAGAAATCCGGTTCTTGGTTTTCCTACAATAACGTACGCATAGGTCAAGGGCGTGAAAACGTCAAACAATATTTAAAAGAACATCCACAAATTTCCAACGAAATTGAGAAAATAATACGTGAAAAATCGTCAAAAATTACTAATATAAATCTTGATCAAACGGAGGAAGAAAATGATTGATTTAACAGGTAAAACTTCCTTAATTACGGGAGCTTCAGGAGGCATAGGCGGAGCTATAGCAAGGTTACTACACAAACTCGGAAACCATGTAATTATTAGCGGTAGTAATGAGGAAAAATTAAAATCCCTTGGAAAGGTTTTAAAAGATAATTATACGATAGAAATATGCAACCTTGCAAATAAGGAAGAATGCAGCAATTTAATATCTAAAGCATCAAAGCTAGATATTTTAGTATGTAATGCCGGTATTACTAGCGATACGCTAGCAATTAGAATGAAAGATGAAGATTTTGACAAAGTTATTGATATTAATTTAAAAGCAAATTTTATTTTAAATCGTGAAGCAATAAAAAAAATGATGCAAAACAGGTATGGACGCATTATTAACATATCTTCAATAGTAGGAATTTCAGGTAACCCTGGGCAGGCTAATTATTGTGCTTCTAAAGCAGGTTTAATAGGCATGACCAAATCGCTCTCTTATGAAGTTGCAACCAGAGGAATTACGGTTAATGCAGTAGCTCCAGGATTTATTAAATCAGATATGACCGATAAACTAAACGAAAAACAAAGAGAAGCCATAGTACAAAAAATTCCGCTAGGTACTTACGGTATGCCGGAAGACGTGGCAAATGCAGTCGCATTTTTAGCAAGCGATCAGGCATCATATATTACCGGTCAAACTATACATGTAAACGGCGGTATGTTAATGGTATAAAAATTAATAAGATTATTTTGTGCTAGCATAAAATAATTTTTTGTGCTAGAAGTTCTTTTAAAGATAAAATGCTATAAATATTTTAAATAAATATTCATACAGTTAAAATAAAGTCTAATAGCCGAATAACCGCTATTATACGGCATATAAAATTAAATGATTTATGGAGTTCAAAATTATGAGTACAACGGACAAGATCGAACAGAAAGTTATTGAAATGGTTGCTGAAAAGCTAAATAAAGATAAATCGATAATAACTACGGATTCAAGATTTATAGAAGATTTGAAAGCTGATAGCCTTGATACCGTAGAATTAATGATGGCAATAGAAGTTGAATATGGTATTGATATCCCTGATGATGAAGCTACTAAAATTAAAACCGTATCCGATGTTATAAAATATATCAAAGAACGCCAATCTTAATCTGCATAAATTAAATCCCTAATAGATAATTAAAAATGTCGAATCAAAGAGTAAATAAAAGAGTAGTTATTACCGGACTTGGACTTGTTACTCCTGTTGGGCTTAATGTTAGCTCATCTTGGAAAAATATTGTAACCGGAGTAAGCGGTATAAAAACTATTACGGAATTTGACACCTCTAAACTTGCGTGTAAAATTGCCGGACTTATAGATAACTCTGAGAAAGATGGATTTAAACTTGAAAATTTCACACAAGCAGATGACGTTAATAGACTAAGTAAAATGGATAAATTTATCCATTACGGAGTAGCAGCCGCAACCGAAGCAGTTGAAGATAGCGGCTGGTTACCCGAAGATGAAGAATCTCGTGATAGAACCGGCTTGATATTAGGTTCAGGAATCGGCGGGCTTAAAATGATCGAATATACCTCTATCAAACTTTATCAAGAAAATAACGGCAAAGTTAGCCCTTTCTTTATTCCCGCCTCATTAATTAACCTTTTATCCGGTCTTGTTTCTATAAAATACGGTTTTAGCGGTCCGAACCAAACGGCAGTAACAGCTTGCTCTACAGGGGCACATGCTATAGGCGATGCTATGCGTATGATAAAGCACGGCTATACCGATGTTATGATCGCAGGCGGTGCAGAAGCTCCAGTTACACCTGTTGGAGTTGCAGGTTTCGTTGCTGCTAGAGCATTATGTACTAAATATAACGATAATCCTGAAAAAGCCTCAAGACCTTGGGATAAAGACCGCAGCGGTTTTGTTATGGGTGAAGGAGCAGGCGTTGTAGTCTTGGAAGAATATGAGCACGCTGTAAATCGCGGTACTAAAATTTACGGTGAAGTTATAGGATACGGCTCTACAGGTGACGCATATCATATGACAGCCCCACATCCTGAAGGTAGAGGAGCTTATAGAGCGATGAGAGACGCAATGCTAGATGCAGCTATCACGCCCGATATGATTGATTATATTAATGCACACGGTACTTCTACTACACTTGGTGATGGAATAGAATTAGCAGCCGTACAAAAATTATTTTTAGAAGCGAATCCCAAAGTTTTAATGTCTTCTACTAAATCATCAATAGGACATTTGCTTGGTGCGGCAGGAAGTGTTGAGTTTATCTTTTCAGCTCTTGCAATTAGAGATCAGATTGCACCACCAACCTTAAACTTAGATAACCCTATGGATGAGGTTAAGATAGATTTAGTTGCACTTAAAGCTAAGAAAACTAAGATAGATTACGTGCTTTCCAACTCGTTCGGATTCGGTGGTACTAATGCCAGTTTAGTGATTAAGAAGGTTTAGTCTAAATCATTGTCATACCGTGGCTTGACCACGGTATCCAGCTTAAAAATGCTAAAAAATATATATCCTAAATTGTTTTCTGGATACCATGGTCAAGCCACGGTATGACACCATTATGACCCCAATTTATTACATCAAAAACGGTAATCTAAGCTTTGCGGATAAAGTAATTTTATCTGATTTAGAGCTTTATTTGTACAAAGGCGATAAGATTTGTCTTATAGGACGTAACGGCTGCGGAAAATCAAGCTTAATGAAAGTAATATCAGGTAATTATGAGCTAGATAACGGTGAGTTATTTCAAGATCCTTTAGTTACAACCGGTTATTTAAGACAAGATATTTCTATAAAAACTAATCTAACTGTTTATGATTTTGTCTTACAACAAACAGATAGTACAAAAGAAATAGATAAATACCAAATCGATATAATTCTAGAAAAATTACAAATCAACGGAACAGATAACTTATCAACCTATTCAGGGGGTCAGCTTAGAAGAGCAAGCCTTGCTAAAGCTTTAATATTAGAGCCGGAAATATTACTACTTGATGAACCGACTAACCATCTAGATATTGAAACAATCGAATGGTTAGAAGAATTTGTTAAATCTTATAACGGTGCTATTATTTGCGTTAGTCATGATAGAACATTCCTCTCAAATGTTACTAATAAAATTTGGTGGCTTGATAGAGGGATTTTACGTAAATCCGATAAAGGATTTAACTTTTTTGATGAATGGCAAACCATTATCATAGAACAAGAAGAAGCCGCTCTTCGGAAATTAAATAAAAAATTATCTCAAGAGAATGAATGGTTAAATGCCGGTGTTACTGCTAGACGTAAGCGGAATCAAAAGAGACTTGCGGAGTTGAAAGCTTTAAGAGCAATAACACAAGAACAGACTGAAAAACTAGCTAGTTCAAAACAAAGAGTTAGGGCAGAGCTTGCCGAAAATATAGCTAAAAGTAAATTCATTATTGAAGCAGATAATATTACTTTTAGTTATAAAAATACTAAAATTATTGATAATTTTAGCTTTCGTGTAAAAAAAGGCGAGAAAATCGGTATAATCGGTGCAAACGGCTCAGGCAAATCCACCTTTATCAAATTACTAACAAAGCAACTTACACCTGACTTGGGTAAAATTATATATGGCAGTAATTTAGATATTTCATATTTTGATCAACATAGAGAAAAACTAGAGCCTAATCATACATTACAACAAACTTTATGTCCTACAGGCGGTGATCAAGTATTTTTGCCAAACGGTAAAACCATGCATGTTGCCGGTTATTTAAAACAATTTATGTTTAATCCTAAAATACTTAATGCAAAAACTGCTATTTTATCAGGCGGTGAAGCTAATAGATTATTACTTGCAAAAATTCTAATTAACCCTGGAAATCTGTTAATTTTAGATGAACCGACTAATGACCTCGATATGGATAGTCTGGAAATTTTACTAGATATACTTGCAGATTATTCAGGTACTTTAATAGTCGTGAGCCATGATCGTGACTTTTTAGATAGGTTAGTTACTAGAACTTTAGTTTTCGCTCAAGGTAAAATTCATGATTTGACAGGAGGTTATGAAGATTATAAGCAGTATTTTACTACCTCTCCTATAACTAAAAAAGCTTCAAAACCACTACCATTAACTTCTCAAAAAGAACCTCTAAATAAAAAGCTATCTTATAAATACCAGCGTTTGCTTGAAACATTACCAAATGATATTGAGAAGCTAGAAATATCCATCAAACACTTAGACAAAGAACTTGAAGACGTTAATCTGTATTTAGATAATCCTCAAAAATACACTCAGATCACAAATCAATTAACTCATGATAAAAAGAAGCTAGATGAGTTATTAAATCAATGGCTAGAAATACAAAATTAATTTTTGTTAAAATTTTCTTGACTTAATTGTTAATTTTTGTTAACGTTTTATGGATAATGGGAACACACATAAAAGGTTATTGTGAGTAAAATTACGAATAAAGGATATCCACAAAAAGAAAAAACAACTGATCCTCAAGCACTTAATGATATCAAAGCTATTCTTGCTCAAATTACCGCTACTAATAACCCTGCAGAGTTAAGTAGATTAGTAAGTGCAGCTCGAAATATTAAATCCGATAGTTCTTTTATTAATGATACAGCAGAAAAAGTAGAGGCTATAGCATTAAAAAAGCAAGAACTAGCAGAAAGCCAGCTTAATTCTGAAATTACTCAAAAAGAGCTAGAACAGGAAGAAGCAATAATACAATATAAAATGGAAGCTGCAAGACAAATTCAAGAACTTAATGCTATCCATGATGGATTTAAGAGAAAATCAGAAGAATATAAAAAATTATCTTCTCCTATAGCAACAATGGTTAGAATAAATGAAAATGGAGAAGAGATAATCGATGAACAGGCGATTAATAAAAATATTTTAACTAAAGAAGAAATAGAAGAACGTAGACAAAAACTTGCAGAGTTTAAGGAGGAACAAGAAAAAGTAAATATAGTAGTTAAAAAAGCTAATGAAGAAAAAGAGATTATAGAAAAAGAAATTAATGATTTAACCGAGAAATTAAAAGATAAAAATTTATTACCTGAACAAATTAAGGAATTAGAAGAGAATTTAAAAGTAAAGAAAGAAAATCTAGCAGTTAAAAACACTGTAGTACAAGAAGCTAAAAAAGTTCAAAAACACGTTCAAGAAGAAATAGAAAGTGTTAATGTATTTCACCAAGAAAATCAAGAAAAAATAAATCAGCTTGGAGATGCTATAGAGAAATCAAAAAATACTCTAGGTCCTAACAAACATCAAGAATTAAAACAGAAGCATTTTTTACTCAATAACCAACAGGAAGCAATAGTCAATAATAAAAATTTAAGCAGTGAAGATCAAGATGTACGTAAAAATATATGTAGTAAAATTAATACTCAACGTGAAGCTAATAAAATAAAAGATTCTTTAAATAACCCAATAGCTACCCCAAAGAATCACCAAGTTGAGCAAAGTAATCAAGTTCAACAAAAAAAACAAAATAACGTGTGGATAAGATAAAATTTAACAAATAAATATAGGAGAAAATATGAGTAAACAAAGTAATGATATGGATACATTAGCGGAATTACAAAGAATTAAAGCTAAAACAACAACTTTATCAAACGAGATAAAATCTCAACCTATGAAAAATATGGTAAGCCCACCTAATAGTACCGGAACAACATATTTAACAGTTGATCAAAATTTTGATAAAATGCATAATAATGATTATGAAGCTCAGCAAACAAAACTTGCCGGCAAAGGTGCTAAAAAAGGCGTATGTGAAATAATATAACATTCTAAAAGCTGTAACTATATAGTTACAGCTTTTGTATCATTTTGAATTAAGCTCGAAAGACCTATTGCCTGTATTTTTTCTGACAATTTAAAGCTAATATCACCTGGAAATATTACATTAATTTGATCAAGTTTTAAATCTTCTAAAGATATTTGCATTGATTTTGTAATGCTCGGTGTATTTGTATATTTAATTTCAAACCCCAAACGTTTTCCATTTTTAAAAATTAAAAGATCTATTTCCGCTCCATTATGAGATGACCAAAAATAACATTCTTCGGGTTCTGCCTTATAATATCTAATAATTTGTTCTAAGGCAAATCCTTCCCATGATGCACCTATTTTAGGATGAGTGCTTAAAGCTTCATAATTAAGCCTAATAAAGCGTGATATATTCCACTATCTTTAAAAAAGATTTTTGGAGTTTTAACTTGTCTTTTTTTAAGGTTTTCATACCAAGGCTGCAAAATACGGATCATAAAAGTTCCCTCTAAAATATCTAAATAATGCTTTGCGGTATGATATGAGATAGATAAAGAATTCCCAAGTTCTGAGGCATTAAATATATTAGCGTGATAATGGCAAAGCATTAACCAAAACCTACGTAACTGCATAGACGGAATTGTAAAACCTAAATTTGGTATATCTCTTTCTAAAAATGTTTTAATGTAATTCTGACGCCATAAAGCACTTAACTCTTCATCATCTGCAAGATATGATAAAGGAAATCCGCCGCGTATCCATAATTGCTGAGTACCTGACACTTCAGATAAGGTAAACGGTGTCATTTCAATATAACCTATTCTACCTGCTAGTGTTTCAGAACCTTGTTTAATTAAGTCTCTTGATGCACTGCCTAGTACTAAAATTTAATATCAGTTGTATCAACAAGAACTCTTAAAATAGGGAATAGATTCGGTTTATACTAAATTTCATCAATAATAACAAATCCTTTTAGATCAGACAAAGCAAGCATCGGTTCATTTAATCTTGCTAAATCTAAGGGATTTTCAAGATCAAAAATATTGATTTTAGGAATATTATAAGCTTCTGCGAACTGTTTAGAAAGGGTAGTTTTTCCGCACTGCCTTGGTCCTAACAAGACACAAACTTTATGAGTTTTAAAATGTTTTATTATTGATAAAAGGAATTGTTTTCTAAGCATTTAAACTAGTACCATGAAAATTAGAAACATAACTTCTAATTTTCAGTATAGAAAGAAAAAACGATAAAGTCAAAACGCTTTTTCTCGTTCTGCAACTATAATCGCATGTATTTTTTTAAGTGTATGGTCGAAATCATCGTTAGTAATTACATAATCGTACTCATTAGCATGTGACATTTCGTTTTGTGCCGACTGCATACGTAATTTTATTGCTTCTTCATTATCGGTCGCTCTATTTCTTAAGCGTTGTTCCAGTATTTCAATACTAGGAGGTAATACAAATATAGCAACAACATTAGTAACATTTTTCTTAATACTCCTTGCTCCTTGCCAATCAATATCAAACAAAACGTCCAAGCCTTGATTTAATAACATTTCGACATATTCTTTAGGCGTACCGTAATAATTATCGTATATTTTAGCATATTCAAGAAATTTATTCTGCTTAACTAATTCTTCAAACTCTAGACCGGTCTTAAAGTAATAGTTTATACCCTCTACTTCTCCTAAACGTGGTTTTCTTGTAGTTGCCGAAATAGATAAACGCAAATTATTATCTATTTTCAATAATGCTTTAGCTAAACTTGACTTACCTGTACCTGAAGGGGAAGATAAAATTATAATCAGTCCTTTATTTTTTATTGTCATATTTTATGTTTTATTTCGTAGGTACAGCATATTTCAGAAAGATTCAGACAAGATGAATTTAAATGCGAGCCTGCGAAAGCAGTAGGTAAACTACGTGAGTACAGGCGAGTCATGCAAAATTCGCTTGTATCAAGCTTTATGAATTATTCTGTACTTTTCTTTTTATTACCTCATCCATAGTACAATTAAAATATTTTGCTATTTTTAAAATAGTATCTATTTCAGGATTAAATTCACGATTAACTTCTGCTCTCATAATTCTGCTAACGGTCGTGTAAGGGATATCAGTAACTTGAGCAAGATATTTACGATCTATCTTTTCTTGTTTTAATTTTTCTTCTAAAAATTCTTTTACTTTAGTAGCAAGTGCCATATCACATACTCCGAATAAATTAAATATTGATGTAGTATAATTCAGAAAGCTTCAGACAAGACGAATTTAAAGGCAAGACCTACAAAAGCTTTTTGAATTATACTACAATGCGTTTTTTATAATTATAGGTAATTTATACGATCTTAATAATTACAAATCAAACCTGATATTATAATTTCTATATTTAGAATTGCTACTTAAAAACATTTCAGCAGCCCTAGTAATTCTTCTTTGCTGATTGAAAGATACAAATCTATCATCAATTTTAGAGCTTCTTGCTTTGACTTCAATAAAAACAATTTCTTTATTACGTAACGCAATAATATCTATTTCACCGACATAATAACGTTTTCTATGATGTAGTATTTGATAAAATTTTAATTTATAGATATTATGCAAATATATTCGGCAATAATGCCGAAATAATCCTTTTTCATGCTCTTAATGTCATTCCTGCGGAAGCAGGAATCCAGAATAAATAACTTAATATCGGTACAAAAATTACATATTATTGATAAAATAAACAAGTTTTTTATAGGTTTTACTGGATTCCCGCCTATACGGGAATGACATAGAGTACAACATTAAAAAAACAGAAATTACTCTTTAGGCAATAATATTTGTACAAATTCCGTTTTAGATAGATCAGCTGCTACGTTTACCATAACATCATGTTCCGTAACTTTAGACACATAACCCACTAAAATACCTGCAGGATAAATATTACCGTGCCCAGAGGTTACTATCTCCTCATCTTTCTGTACTAAATGATTGTTAGGCAAGTATAAAATTTTACTATTATTATTATTACCTGCTAAAATACCTTGTTCTCTTGAAGAATTAGCTTTAATAGGTATTCTAGAATTAACATCGCTAATTAACATTACTTTAGCATAATTATTACTCACTTCTATTACTTTTCCTACTAATTTTCCTGAATTAACAACGATTTGATCAGGTTCAATGCCTTGCTTTTGACCTGCAGAAATCAAAGCTGTTCTAGAAAATGGGTTAAAGGAAACACTCAGTAATTTAGTAGTAATATATTCAAATTCTTCTTCCTCAGCAATCGTTAACAAATCTTTTAATGCAATGTTTTCGGCTCTTACCGATTCTACTTCACTTTGCAAATGTTGTAATCTTGCTATCTCAAGTTTAAGTTCTATATTTTTTCGTTCTAAATCTTGAAAATAAATAAATTTTTGTGTTATTGAATTTATATATTCAAATATATCTTCATAAACTGCTAAACCGGTTGATACTATACTACCGGTTACTTCAAGTGATATACTAGATATTTTTTTAGGCGTAGTAAAAAATAAATATACAGACAATCCAAGCCCAAATATAACAAAAAAACGCTTAAGAGTATTTGATATTATTCTTATTAATTCTAATGAATTTGAAGAATTTTTTACTCTATTTGCAAGTATTGCCATTTTTAATCCTGTTTAAATAGTACATGTTTTAGCTTTGTAAAATCTTCAAGTACTTTTCCTGTTCCAAGTGCTACACAAGAGAGGGCATCATCTGCAACTATCACCGGCAATTTAGTGGCTTCACTAAGAACAAAATCGAGGTTTCGTAATAATGAGCTGCCGCCTGTTAAAACAATTCCCTTATCGACTATATCTGAAGATAACTCAGGAGGTGTTGCTTCTAGTGCTACTTTTACCGCTTCAACAATTTGACTTACCGGTTCAATTAGACTATCAGCAATTTGTCTTTCGTTCAATATCATTTCTTTAGGAATACCGTAAATTAAATCACGTCCTTTAATTTCAATCTTTCTCGGCTCAGCATTTTCATCTACATAAGCCGTACCTATTTCTTGCTTTATCTTTTCGGCAGTAGCCTCACCTATCAATAGGTTATAGTGCCTTCTTATATATGAGATAATAGCTTCATCCATCTTATCACCGCCGACTCTTACCGACCTTGCATATACTATGCCCCCTAGTGATAAAACTGCAACTTCCGTAGTGCCTCCTCCAATATCAACAATCATCGAACCGGTCGCTTCCGTTACGGGTAGCCCTGCTCCGATCGCTGCCGCCATAGGTTCTTCAATTAAATAGACATCCCTACCCCCTGCACTTTCTGCTGCTTCTTGGATAGCACGACGCTCAACCGGCGTAGAACCGGAAGGCACACAAATAACAATTGTCGGACCAAAAAAAGAGCGACGATTATGCACCATTCTAATAAAATACTTTATCATTTCCTCTGCACCCTTAAAATCGGCAATAACACCGTCTTTTAAAGGTCTTTTTGCTTCAATATCCGTAGGAGTACGCCCAAGCATCATTTTTGCTTCATGACCATAAGCATAAGGCACAAAAGCACCGTCTTTTTTTATTAACGCAATAACAGAAGGTTCCCTTAGAACAATTCCACGACTTTTTTGATAGACAATAGTATTTGCCGTACCAAGATCTATAGCCATACCGGAAGAAAACCCTTCCAAAAATTTCATTATCATTTTATTTTTTCTCTCTAAATTCTAAAAACTTATTTTTTGATTCTTATTGTCATCCCGTGGCTTGACCACGGGATCTTGTATAACAGACTATGTCCTAAGATACCGCGATCAAGTCGCGGTATGACATTTAACTGGATCCCCGCTTCCGCTGAGATGACATAGCATCAATACTTTATTCAAATCTCCTTATAATGTAAAATAATAAAGTTACTAATAAAAAATATTAGCATACTAGGTAATAAAATAGCAGCAATTAAAGACAAATTATTATAAGTAAGTATTTTTAATAATATTTCTGATAACGAATATACTATAAAACCTGAAAATAAACCTAATATCAGTATTTTTTCTTGGGAATTATCACGATGTTTAAGACTAATAAAACAACTTGCTAAAATTATGGTTGCCATCATCATTATAGGCTTAAATAATTGCTTGTAATAATAAATTTGATAATTAATAGCCGGTAAACCTGAATTTAATAATTCATTAATTAATTTAGGTAAAGCCCAAATAGAAACCATTTCAGGACGAATAAATTTATTTACTAAACTATTAATTGATAAATTTGCCTGTATAGTTAAATTGTTGTAAGCCTTAGTTTCCTCTTTTGTGAAAACCTTAACCCTATTTAAATGTAACATTTTATTTTCAATAATACCGTATAATGCATCAATTCTCTTTAAAAAAGAATTATTACTATCAACAAATAAAATTGTAATATTATTTAATTTTTTCTCGGCAACATTAATAAATTGTGTTTGGATAATTTGATTTTCATCATTTAAAGATTCAAAAAATAATAAACCAGATTTAGATATTATACCCTCACTCAAGGCTTTTTTAGTTAGTTTTGCTTCTAATAACTCATATTTTTGTAAGCCTATAGTACCGATAGGATTCAATATAGTCGTAAAAACTATACCTAAAATTAAAGTTACAATACATGGAATAACAAGCACTTGCCAAATATGAATACCGCTAGATAACATAGCCGTTAATTCATTATTTTTTGTTAGATTTCTAAGAAAAAATAACATAGCGGTAAAACTAATTAACGAAGATACTTGACCTAGTAAATAAGGGATCTTATATAAAATAAGTCTCCAAAAAAAACTAAAAGGAACATAAATATTTTTGAATTTTTGTAAAAGATCAAAAATATTTGAGATAATTAATAGCCCGATTAAAAGAAATAATATAATAAAGAAACACTTAGAATATAATTTAGTAAGATACCAAGAAAGTGTTTTTAGATTAATCATTATAAATTCAGTGCTAATGCGAATTTAAATAAGAATTTGTGTGGTGGGGCTGGTAGGACTTGAACCTACGACCACACCGTTATGAGCGGCGTGCTCTAACCAACTGAGCTACAGCCCCTTTTCATTTGAAATTTATATAATAATTATGTAGTTAAGTCTAGTAAAATTTTTATATTTTTGAGGTATCGCCTAAAAAACAGGGCAATGTGGATCAGTTTTTTCGTCATTGCGAGGAAATTACAAAGTAATTGACGAAGCAATCTCAGAAGTTTGTTGTTATTTCATGAGATTGCCACGCAGCCTATGGCTGCTCGCAATGACGATTTGGTGTCCACTCATCAACGCTTTCGCAATAATAACATCAAGTTATAAATAAAAAAAGGCCGAGTAGTAAACTCGACCTTTTAGGATACTATAATTAGTAAATAATTTTAGTGATGTACAACTGTCACAGCTCTACGGTTATAAGCAAAAGCTTCTTCAGTATTACCCATCATAGCAGGTCTATCTTTACCATAAGAGATTGTATTTAATCTGTTATGATCGATTCCTTTATTAGCTAAGAATTTTTTCGCTGCTGCTGCTCTTCTTTCACCTAAGCCTAAGTTATATTCTCTGGTACCTCTTTCATCGCAATGTCCTTCAACAGTAGCTTTTACTTCAGGATGCTTTGATAACCAGCAAGCTTGTCTCTCTAACTCTTCTTTAGCCTTTGGTGATAAAGCAGAGCTATCAAAAGCAAACCATACCGCATTTCCTGCATGCTTCTCAAAATCTTTCATTAATGAGGTTTCTTCACCTTGGTTCATATTACCGTCAAATTGCGGTGCTCTTTTTGTTGTATTACACCCTGCAAGCACAAATAATGCAAGAAAAGCTAATGTAATTTTTGTTTTCATAATTAAACTCCTTGAGATTATAATTTATTAATATTGAATTCATTTTAGCTAGTTCATAAAACTAAACTAACCAAAAGCTATGTGAGTTAGTATATATCATTATTTTATTAGTTTAAAGGCTAAAATATTATAAAATGCAATTACTCATGTATAAATGTGGTAAAAATATCATTTTTATAATACGAGTAGATACTTTGGATAAATAGATAAATGAAGTTTAATGTAGAAAAGAGGAATCGATTTTGAAGCTTATAACCGCAGCGTATATATAATATGTGAGGATTATAAGCAAATTAAGTAACGCTGCCAATTTTCAAATTAAACGATTATATTCACCATCTTATTAATGCACTGCCCCAAGTAAGACCTGCACCGATAGCTGAAAATAGTAGAATATCACCTTTTTTTATTTTACCTGATGCTTTAAGAGTACTCAAAGCAAGCGGAATAGAAGCCGCTGAACAATTAGCGTGCTTCTCTACGGTTTTTATTACCTTATGTTCTGATAGGTTTAATGATTCGGCGAGTTTATTAATAATACGGATATTTGCTTGATGAGGTATAAAATAATCAATATCGCTTACACTGAATTGATTAGCATGCAGTAAATCTTTTATAGATTGTTGCATTTTTTCTATTGCATGACGAAATAATTTTTGCCCCTGCATAACTATTTTGCCACTAATACCGTTCATACTTACACCACCGTTTGTGTATAATATTTCATAATCAGCTCCGCTTGCAAAAATATTACTATCTATTAAACCGGAGTCATCACTACTACGCTGTAATATTACGCTACCTGCTCCATCGCCGAATAAGACGCAAGTAGTCCTATCATCCCAGTCTAATAATGACGTCATTTTCTCGGCCCCTATAAGCAAAATAGTTTTATATTTACCTGATGAGATAAGAGAATTCGCTACTTGTAAACCATAAACAAAGCCGGCACATACTGCTTGTAAATCAAAAGACGGTATATTAGTTAAACCAAGATAACCTTGAAGCTTAGAGGCGACCGAAGGGAAGCTATTATCCGGAGTAGTAGTACATGTAATAATTAAATCAATATCATTTGCTGATATCCCTGCATCTACTATAGCTTTTTCAGCCGATTTTAAAGCAAGATGGGAAGTATATTCTGTATCACCTGCTATATGACGCTGCGTAATACCTGTTCTTGTTCTAATCCATTCATCATTAGTATCTACAAATTTTGCAAGTTCGTCATTACTAACTATTTTTGAAGGAAGATACCCGCCGCAACCAATAATTTTGCAGGTCATAGCTTTAGGCTACTTCTTCTTCAGTTTCAATTTTTTTCGTTACTACTTGACGATTATTATAAGTCCCGTCAACTAAAGAAACGTGATGCGGAAGCTTATATTCGCCAGTTTGCGAGTCAACTATTACGTTAACTTTACCAAGTGCTAAATGTGAACGTCTCATATTACGTCTTGATTTTGATGTTTTTTTCTTTGGAACTGCCATTATTAGCCTCTCTAAATATAAATTAAAAAGTATTTGTCAAATTAGTGAAGCAGTTATATTATAATCTTGTAATAAAATCTAGATAAAATTAAACTTATGAAAATTTTTATAACATACATTTTTAGTATATTAGCCTTTTTTTCCTTAAGCGGCTGCAAAACTATCGAAAATAGAGGACAATCCATAGATGATTCGGCACTTGTAAAATTAGAGTCTAAAAAACTAAACAAAGCGGAAGTCGTAGAATTAATAGGTACGCCTACTATGGTACCGGAATATTCCCAAAATACCTGGTATTATGTTGAGAGAGTTATGTCTCAAAGAGCTTGGCTTAATCCAAAAATTGAAAAGCAAAAAATAGTAAAAATTACGTTTGATGCTAATAATTTTATGCAGGAAGTAGTAGTAATAGATGATTCTCATAGACAAGATATAGAAACAGTCCGTGAATATACTAGGACATATGGAACGGAACTTAACGGATTACAAAAATTTGTTAAAAATTTAGGTAGATTCAATAAAACCACCGACGGAAATAAAAACAAAAGCAAAAATAAGAAGAAGAGATAAGTACCTTAATCGTCATTGTAAGGGGGCTTATCTGCGTGGATCAATTCCACCACTGTCACCCCGTGGCTTGACCACGGGGTCCAGTCTTTTTTAATTTTTTCTGGATACCGTGGACAAGCCACGGTATGACACCGAAGCAGGCGTAACACCAACACCCATAAAACAAAAAACTATCTAATATGATTTCGATATTTAGTAAATTAAAACAAAGTTTGTCTAAAACTTCTAATAAAATATCGGAAGGTATCGACAAAATATTTTACAAGAAAAAATTAGATGCAGAAACTCTAGAAGAGCTAGAAGAGCTACTTATCTCAAGTGATATGAGTGTTTCGGTAGTAACTAATATTATTGAAGAGTTTAAAAAGGTAAAATTTGACAAAGAAATAGATAGTGATACAGTAAAAGATGCACTAGCTGAATTAGTAGAACAGCAGCTATCAAAATCAGAAATTCCTTTTACTTTAGATGCAAATAAATTAAACGTAATTTTAGTTTGCGGTGTTAATGGAGCAGGTAAAACCACGACTATAGGTAAGCTTGCTGCAATGTACTCAGCACAAGGGAAAAAAGTAGCAGTTGCGGCCTGCGATACTTTTAGAGCAGCTGCCGTAAATCAGCTAAGTACTTGGGTAGATAGAGCAAATGCACTACTTATTACCGGTGAAGAATCGGCTGACCCTGCGAGTGTTGCTTACCGTGCTATGGAAGAATCGATAAAACAAAATATCGATATACTTTTTATCGATACGGCAGGCAGACTTCATAATAAGAAAAATTTGATGGATGAACTGTCTAAAATTGTAAAAGTTATAAAAAAACTAGACGAGAATGCACCCACTCATAGCATTTTAGTAATTGATGCTATTACCGGACAAAATACTTATAACCAAGTAGAACATTTTAATGATGCTACTAATTTGACGGGGCTTATCGTGACTAAACTAGACGGCAGTGCTAAAGCCGGAGTACTTGTCGGAGTAGTACAAAAATTTAATTTACCCGTATACTTTATCGGTATAGGCGAGAAGATAGAGGACTTAAAAATATTCAACCGACATGATTTTGCTAAAAGTCTAGTGGGACTGTGAGGTTTTGCTACGTCATTTGCCCGCACGAATATTGAGTCGTCATTGTGAGCAGCCGTAGGCTGCGTGGCAATCTCATGAAGTAATAATAAACTCCTGAGATTGCTTCGTCAATTGCTATGCAATTTCCTCGCAATGACGATTTAATTAAAAATTAAATCATAAAATGACTCAAAAAAATACCTTATTACTCATAGACGGATACGGATTTGTTTTTAGAGCCTATTATGCACAACAGCCTTTAACTTCGCCGAAAGGCGAGCCTGTCGGTGCTCTTTACGGCTTCACTTCAATGCTACTAAAATTACTGAGTGACTTTAAGCCTAAACATGTCGCTGTAGTATTCGACAGCGGCGGGGAAAATTTCCGTCATCATATTTATCCTGAGTATAAAGCTAATCGTCCGCCTCCTCCTGAAGATTTAATTGTACAATTACCTTTAGTTCGTGATGTTGCAAGTAGTTTAAATTTTCCTATTCTAGAGAAGAACGGTTATGAAGCCGATGACATTATCGCAACCTTTGCTACTAAAACGGTCATGCTTGGAGAAGAGGTCATTATTATCTCTTCCGATAAAGATCTATTGCAGTTAATGAGTGAAAACATCAAAATATATGATCCGTTAAAAGGGAAATATATTACAGAGGAGGATGTTGTTAAAAAATTCGGTACTACTTCTGATAAATTACGTGAAGTGATGGCTTTAATCGGCGATAGATCGGATAATATTCCGGGTGTGCCATCTATCGGACCAAAAACGGCAAGTAGTCTTATAACACAATTTGGTTCTGTAGAAAATATATTTAACTCTTTAGACCAAGTCTCAAGCGTAAAACAACGTGAAACTTTACAAAATTCTAAAGAAACAGCGTTAATTTCATGGCAGTTAATAGGGCTTGATTCTAATGTTGATTTAGATTTCCAGCTGAATAATTTAGAATGGTCACCTCCAAATAGCGATAAATTAACAGGATTTTTACAAGAATACGGTTTTAAATCTTTATATAAAAGAGCAGAAAATTTATTCGATATTAAAATTAATGACCACAAAGAGATAGCAGATAATAAAGTAACCGAAGCAAAAGAAATTAGTAATGCTAGTGAGTTAGCAAATTTTGCTAAAGAAGCTGAGAAAATAGGAATATTTGGAATATACTTACTGCAGCATAAAGGAGATAATCTTGCTTTTATTTTATCACTGCAAAACCAAAGCTATATTATTAAAATTTCTAACACTTCTCATAATCTATTTTCTTATAATACTAAAACTAATAACAACTGGTTTTCGGATATAATCTTCAATTTACTAGTCGATAAATCTATAAAAAAAATTACTTACTCTCTTAAACCTTTAATGAAATTTTATGCAAACCAATCTCATGAAATTACGGCTATAGAGGATTTAGAACTAATGCAATATGCGTTATCTGCCGGTTTATCACAGAAAAATTTATTTGAAGAAGCTTTGAAAGAAACTTTGATAGAAAATATAATTATCGAATCAGCAAAAATAGTAATAAACTTTATCTCACTTTATAAGCAAACTATATTGGAGCTTAAAGACAACAAAGCCTTTAGACTTTATAGCGACATTGATTTACCTATTTGTTTTATTTTAGATAAAATGGAGAAAGTGGGTATTAAAGTAGATGTTAATTACCTAAAACAATTATCCGCTGAATTTGGAGCAGAAATTCTAAAACTTGAAGAAGAAATTTTTGTTCTTAGCGGAACTAAATTTAATATTGGTTCGCCAAAACAATTAGGTGAGATTTTATTTGAAAAAATGCAATTACCTTTCGGTAAAGTTTCGGCTAAAGCAAGCTCTTACTCAACAGGAGCGAAAATACTAGAAAAACTTAGTGAGCATGGATATAACATAGCTGATTTATTACTAAGGTGGCGACAGCTTACAAAATTAAAGAATACTTACACCGATAGTTTACCGAAACAGATATATAATATAACTAAGCGGGTACATACGACATTTCTACAAACTTCTACCACTACAGGAAGACTTAGCTCACAAGAACCTAATCTGCAAAACGTACCGATTCGCTCTAGTGAAGGGAATAAAATCAGACAAGCTTTTATCGCTGAAAAAGGTTATAAATTAATATCTGCCGATTATTCTCAAATTGAGCTTAGAATATTAAGCCATATCGCAAATATAGATGCATTAAAACAAGCATTTATCAATAAAGACGATATCCATACTCAAACCGCTTGTCAGATCTTTAACTTACAAAAACACGAACTAACTAGCGAACATAGACGTAAAGCAAAAGCTATAAATTTTGGTATTATTTACGGTATAAGTGCTTTTGGGCTTGCTAAGCAATTAAATGTTACTAACGGCAAAGCATCCGAATATATCAAGAAATATTTTGCCGAATATAAAGGAGTACAAGAATATATGGAGCAAACAAAAGCTTTTGCAAGTAGCAACGGCTATGTCACAAATTTCTTCGGCAGAAAATGTTTTGTACCTCTAATTCATGATAAAAAGCTTAAACAATTTGCAGAGCGTGCGGCTATTAACGCTCCGATTCAAGGAACTAATGCCGATATAATTAAAATTGCCATGATCAATCTAGATCAAGAAATAGAAAAACGTAAACTTAAAACAAGATTAGTACTGCAAATTCATGATGAATTACTATTTGAAGCACCGATCGAGGAAGTAGAAATTATAATACCCATTATTAAAAAAATCATGGAAAACTCTACTAATATGGATGTACCGATTATAACCGAAATTAGAGCAGGTAATAACTGGATGGAAATTCATTGAATAGTTGGTCATTCCTGCGAAGCTAAGTCGTCATTGCAAGCAGCCTTAGGTGTTGTTGCATGGATGATTTTGATAAACTATAAAGGTTATTTAGGATCAGTACATTTTAATGCTTCCGAAGAACTATTCGGTAAAGTAGAATTTATAAGAGATTTGATAAGTTATGAAGCATCTGACGCTAAAACTTTAATAAAGTCATTTCAAGAATTTTAAAAGGAGAGTAATTTATGAAAAATTTTATATTTACGTCTGAGTCAGTTTCTGAAGGGCATCCGAACAAAATTGCCGATCAAATTTCAGATACGGTACTTGATTAGATTCTAAAACAAGACCCTAACGGTCGTGTTGCCTGCGAAACTTTTGTAACAACCGGTCTAGTTCTAGTGGGAGGTGAAATTACTACTAGTACTTATGTGGATATTGAGCAAATAGTACGGAGTAAAGTACAAGAAATTGGCTATAATAATCCAAATTATGGATTTGACTGTAGCTGTTGTGCCGTAATTTCTTCTATAATTAAACAATCACCCGATATAACTATGGGTGTTGACAATGCAAATGACGATGAAATAGGTGCAGGAGATCAAGGTATGGTTTTCGGTTATGCTTGTAACGAGACGGATAGTTTAATGCCTGCACCGATTTACTACGCTCATCTTTTAATGAAAAGACAAGCATATTTGCGTAAACAAAATGTTTTATCTTGGCTTAGACCCGATGCAAAATAACAAGTCACGTTACGATATGAAAATAACAAACCGATTGCTATTGATGCGGTAGTTTTATCAACTCAGCATCATCCGGAAATACAACAAAAAGACCTTATTGAAGCAGTAATGGAAGAAATTATTAAACAGGCATTACCAAGCCATTTACTTCATAAAGACACTAAATATCTAATTAACCCGACAGGTAGGTTTGTTATGTCCTGTTGCAGATTGCGGTTTAACCGGTAGGAAAATTATCGTGGACAGCTATGGAGGAATGACAAGACACGGCGATGGTTGCTTTTCAGGAAAAGACCCAACCAAAATAGATAGGTCGGCTGCTTACATGACATGCTATATTGCTAAGAATATAGTAGGAGCAGGACTTGCCGATCGCTGTGAAATACAAATATCTTATGCAATAGGCGTTGCTGCTCCCGTATCTATTTACGCTGAAACTTTCGGTACTAGCAAATTAAGCAACGAACAAATTACTAAGCTCATAACACAGCATTTTGATATGCGTCCAGGCAGAATTATTAAACATCTTAAGCTTCGCACTCCATGTTATCAAAAAACGGCTGCTTACGGTCATTTCGGCCGTAAAGACGAAAATTTTACATGGGAACAATTAGATAAAGTAGATATATTGAGGTGAGTAATTATTGACATTTATTCATTCGTAATACATGATTATTTTTATCTTTTTTAATTAATTAGTTGAAAATATGGCTGAGAATGTAAATAATGATAGAAAGTTCGGTAACTTAGAAAATTATGATAATGAACTTACAAATACTGCTCTAAAAGAGAATAATCAAAATAAGCTGAGAGAGCATTATGAAAATATCACTCAAGCCTTAAATAACGTACGGGAATATGAGTATGAAGCGAAAGCAACTCAGTACCGCGAAATGCTTGACGATGCCCGTACCTATGATAAATCCACAAAAGATTATAATTTAGGCTCAGCTCATTTTATAACGACTAGCGGTTATAAAGCCTTACTTGGAGCTTATAAAGCTTTAAATCCTGACGAAAATACAGATAAAAATTAGACCATTTTATGGATGGCTTAGATGAGATTTATAAGCAATCCTTTTCAGTACGTAATTTAACTAACTCAAATAAATTACCGCCTGCAGAACAGTTAAAAAAATTTTTAGAAGAAACTACGGATAAAATATATAATAAACTGCAAAAAACCAGAGAGGCATATTTATCATATTCTAATGCTCCACTAATACAGGATTACATGCAAATGTTATAAAATATTCTAAAGAAAACGGAAAAAATTATCGTATTATATATAATGCCGGTGCTGGGGTAAGAGCAGATAATTCAAAGCTAAATCAAACACCAAAAGATCAATTATCTAAAATAAATGAAACAATAGAAGCAAGAAGTAAAGCAAAATTCAGCTCAATTAAATATGAACTCAAAAATCAAACAGATAAAGAAGTAAAAGATAGTATATTTTCTATATTATCTATAAATGAAATAGAAGCAATAAAAGCTCATATAACGAAATCAACAGATTCAAATCGGAACAACTTATTAACCCAACAGTTGATTCAAGAAGAACAGTTACTGGACAAACTTTAGGGAATTGTAGCAGCAGGTCAATAAGAGAAGCTTTAAGAGACAATGTACCGGATTCAGAATTTCGTGAAATACTTGATTTTATTACACAAAATCAAGTATTTCAAATAATATCAAACTTAGAAAGCGAACAAAAAAATTTAGCAAATATCTTAAATCTAACCCCGATTAAGGTTACAAGAGTTATTAAACCTTATATAAATAGGGCACTGAAGGAGTAAAATAAAGGTTTAATAACATGTGTAAATATACTACAATATTTTGTATAGTAGATAAATTTTGTAAAATTTATGAGAAATGGGTAAAACATCAATTGCTGAAAAGTAATAAGCAAAGATTTAGAGAAGGTAAGCTTTCCTTAAGTGAAGAACTCTCAATAATGATTTTTACCATTTTAGTGCATATAAACATTTAAAAGCTTATTACCAAAACTTTATTATTAATGGTAATTTGTTCAGGAATCCACCTTGTTATGAGAGATTTGTTCAGCTTATTCCTTCATTATTTCTGCCATTGATTGTGATGTTACATTACTTAAGTGGGAAAAGAACGGGAATTTATTATGCAGATTCCACACATTTTGCAGTATGTAAAAATATCAGAATTAATTCTAACAGAACTTTTAATAATCTTGCAAAAATGGGACGTAGTTCTGTCGATTGGTTTTTTGGATTCAAGCTTCATATGATAATCAATGATAAGGGAGAAATTATTGCTGTTAAAATTACCAAAGGTAATGTTGATGACAGAATTGCATTTGAAGCAATGGTTATCAAAAAGGTCTAAAAGGTAAGTGTTATGATGATAAGGGGTTTATTTCAGAAAAAATGTTTACAAAACTTTATAAGCAAGGTTTAATAAAAATTACCGGAATAAGAAAGGATATGAAAAACTATTTATTACCTCTTTTGGATAAAATCCTTTTAAGGAAGAGATTCATTATCGAAACCATTTTTGGCTACATAAAAGAGAATTTTAATATTACTCCTTCCAGACATCGATCACCTATTAATTTCTTTACTTCTCTATTCTCTGCTCTTATTGCTTACCAACTTAAACCTAATAAACCATGTATTTCTTATCCATAATCGGGGTTAACTATATTGTAGCAGGTATAGATGAAGCAGGTAGAGGATCGCTCGCAGGTCCGGTAGTAGTAAGTGCCGTTATAATAGATAACGCCAATATTATAACGGGTATTAAAGATTCTAAAAAGCTTTCTAAAAAGAAAAGAGAATTATTATATGAGCAAATAACTAGTAACTATGTTTGGTCAACCGCTATTATTTCTCATACCGAAATTGATGAAATTAATATATTAGAAGCAACTAAAAAAGCTTGTTCTATTGCTGCGGCAAATCTTACAACTAAGCCGGAGATAGTTTTAGTTGACGGTAATATGCAGTTTAATGATGAAAGATTTGTTAGTATAGTTAACGGTGATAATTTATCGTTATCGATTGCAGCGGCTTCCATTATTGCAAAAGTTACTAGAGATCGTTTGATGCTAGACTTAAGTGCTGAATTTCCACAATATTTATGGCACAAAAATTCCGGCTACGGTACCAAAGAACATATTGAAGCTATTAATACGCACGGCCTATCGCCGTATCATAGAAGGAGTTTTAGGTGTTGTTAATAGGTGTTGTTGCATGGATCGGTTTCACCACTGTCATACCGTGGACAAGCCACGGTATGACACATTAGGAATAACTCAACTCAAGTGCCGCCTCTTCTAGAGTTTTTAGTTGATCACGAAGTTTTGCGGCTTGTTCAAATTCAAGATTATTTGCAGCTTTAAGCATGTCTTTCTTTAATTTGTCAATATGGGCTTTTAGCTTAGCAGGGTTATCAAATAAAGTATGAGCTTGTTTTTTATCAAGCTTACTATCGATTTTCTCAAGTTCTGCTAAAGCGTGAATAGCACGGTTGATGGTTTTTGGAATTATGCCGTGTTTTTCATTATATTCCTGCTGAATTTGCCTTCTACGCAACGTTTCACTAACGGCTTTATCGATAGATTTAGTCATTTTATCGGCATAAAGTATAACTCTACCCTCGCTATTTCTTGCAGCTCTTCCTATTGTTTGTATTAACGATACTTCCGACCGCAAAAATCCCTCTTTGTCTGCATCAAGTATAGCAACTAAGCTGCATTCAGGGATGTCAAGCCCCTCTCTTAATAGATTAATACCGACTAAAATATCTATAGTACCTTGTCTTAAATCCCGTAAAATCTCGATACGCTCTAGAGTATGAACGTTAGAATGTAAATAAGAAGTTTTATATTTTAGCTCCTGCAAATAGGCGGTTAAATCTTCAGCCATTTTTTTTGTTAATGTAGTGACTAAGACACGAAAACCTTTAGAGATAGTGGTTTGAATTTCGCTAATTAAATCCTCAACTTGGTTAGTAGCGGGTTTGATAATACATTCAGGATCAAGCAGTCCCGTAGGTCTGATAATCAGTTCTACTACAGTACCGTCGGTTTCTTCTAACTCAAATGGTCCCGGAGTTGCGGATACAAAAACAGTTTGCGGTCTAAATTTTTCCCATTCTTCAAATTTTAAAGGTCTGTTATCAAGTGCAGACGGCAGACGAAACCCATGCTCTATCAATACTTCTTTCCTTGCTCGATCGCCGTTATACATCGCTCTAATTTGCGGTACGGATACGTGGCTTTCATCAACAAATAATAACGCATCTTCCGGTAAGTACTCGAATAAGGTAGGCGGCGGCTCACCGGCGTTACGCCCTGTGAAAAAGCGAGAGTAGTTTTCAACGCCTTTACAGCTGCCTGTTTCCGTTAACATCTCAAGATCATATTGAGTACGTTGATTTAGCCTTTGCGTTTCAAGTGGTTTATCTTGCGACTTTAAGAACTCTAAGCGTTTTTGTAACTCCTCCTCAATGCCTGATATGGCACTATTTACCGTTTCTTGAGGCATCACGAAATGTGAATTACCAAAGACCATAGCTTTATCGAGCTTAGCAAGTTTTTCGCCTGTTAGGGGATTAAATTCGTGTATATATTCAAGTTCATTACCGAAAAACGATAAACGCCAAGCTTTATCGCTGTAATGTGAGGGAAAAATATCGATATTATCCCCTTTAACTCGAAAACAGCCACGCTCAAACCCAATATCGTTACGCTCATATTGTAGATTTATCAAATCATTTAGTAGCTTATCACGAGGGTAGCTTTGACCTGGTTCTAGATTAACCGTCATTTGATAATACAAATCAGGAGAGCCAAGCCCGTAAATACAAGAAACGGAAGAAACTACTATAACGTCACGACGCTCTAATAACGATCTTGTAGCGGAATGACGCATTAAATCAATCTGCTCGTTAATTGATGAATCCTTTTCTATAAAAGTATCGGTGCGTGCTATATATGCTTCCGGCTGGTAATAATCATAATACGATACAAAATACTCAACGGCATTCTTCGGAAAAATCGACTTCATTTCTGAATAAATTTGGGCAGCTAAAGTTTTATTATGAGCCATAATAAGAGTAGGACGATTAGTTCTCTCTATAATATTCGCCATGGTAAAAGTTTTCCCTGATCCCGTAATACCAAGCAACATTTGTGAGCGTTTTTTACTATTTAACCCTGCTATAATTTCATCTATTGCTTTTGGTTGATCGCCTGTCGGTTTATATTCTGAGATAATAGAAAAATTATTCATGCATTTTTACTTGCTTTAAAAACTATAGTTTAAGATAATATATTAAAATCTAACAAAAAAATATAACATTATGAATAAAGCTATATTACACACAATTATTATTTATACTCTTGCTAGTTGTCCTTATTGTATAAAAGCTAAAGCATTGCTTGATAAGAAAAATGTTGCTTATGAGGAAATTGAAGTAAGTAATTTTACTCAGGAAGAGAAAGAAAATTTTATTAAGAAATCCGGTGGAAAAAAGACCGTCCCGCAGATATTTATAGATAATATGCATGTTGGCGGTTGTGATGCTCTGTTTGATCTTGAAAAAGAGGGAAGGCTAGATAAGTTGTTAGAAAATCAGCCAAAGAAGACTTCACCCGCTGCCGGGGCATAATTAATAAAAATGTCATTGCGAGCGAATGTAGACAATGCCATATGTCATTCCCGCGTAGGCGGGAATCCAGAAAAAATAAATAATAAAAATGTATTATATTATGTTCTGATCGCAATGGTACTTTGTATATTGGTATTACTAATAATATACTACGTCGTGCTTATGAACATAAACAAAAAATAATAAAGGGTTTTACGACAAAATATAATGTTATAAAGCTTGTTTATACAGAAGAATTTGCTGATATTAAGAAGCTCTTGTAGAGCTTTAAAGAAATGGAATCGTACTTGGAAAATAAAATTAATAGAAAAACTTAATCCTAATTGGGAAGATTTAGGCAAGTGTATTTCTGGATTCCCGCCTACGGCGGGGATGACATCGAGTTACACCTACAGTTTTCTTGGATAACAAAGCCATACAAATTCACAAAAACTCCAAAAATGTCCAAAAACAACAATCACAAAAATTCATTCTATCTACTTCTGCCGTATTTATGGTCGAAGGATTTTGATATACGCCTGCGTATTGTTACGTCTCTTATTTGTCTAGTTATAGCTAAAGTAATAAATATTTTCGTTCCGATTGTTTATAAATATATAATAGACGGATTAAATAAAAATTTTGCTCTTTCGGTTATTATCGGGATTATTGTTGCATATGGCGGTACTAAAATATTGGTACAAATATTTGGTGAGCTGCGAAATATTATTTTCTCAAAAGTAGGGCATCAAGCGACTCGCTTAGTTGCTCTAAATGTCTTTAAGCACATGCATAATTTAAGTATGCGTTTTCATATTACTAGAAAAACAGGGGGCTTAAGTAGGTCAATAGAGCGTGGTACTAAAGGTATTGAAGCGGTGCTGCGGTATTTATTATTTAATATTTTCCCGACAAGCGTAGAAATTATACTAGTAAGCGGGATGTTATGGTATGTGTATGGTATTTGGTTTGCCGTAACTATTTTAATAACAATGATAGTTTATGTTGGTTATACTTTCCTAATTAGTACTTGGCGTATTTCTTTTACAAGAGAAATGAACCAAAGCGATAACACCGCCAATAATAGGGCAATCGATAGTTTACTGAATTTTGAAACCGTTAAATATTTCGGTAATGAAGAATATGAGGCGATAAAGTTTAATGAGGCTTTACAAACTTATGAAAAATCAGCCACTAAAACTACTAACAGCCTATCGATTTTAAATATCGGGCAGGATGTTATAATATCCTTAGGGCTTGTTTCTTTGATGATACTTTCGGCAAATGCTATTAATCAGAATAAAATGACCGTCGGCGATTTAATAATGGTTAATACTTACTTGTTTCAGCTATCAATTCCGCTTTCAATACTTGGCTTTTCCTATAGAGAAATTAAAAACGCTCTAGTTAGTATGGAAGATATGTTTAATCTTTTAGATATACCGGCAGAAGTAGAGGATGCCGTGAACGCTAAGGAGCTAATTATCTCAAAAGGCGGGGTTAGTTTCGATAATGTTAGCTTTGCTTATAATCAGGAACGTCCGATTTTGCATAATATAAGCTTTACGATCAAGAGCGGTAAAACACTCGCAGTAGTAGGTAGCAGCGGAGCGGGGAAATCGACGATATCACGCTTGCTGTTTAGGTTTTACGATATTAATAGCGGCAATATTACTATAGATAATCAAGATATACGAGAAGTCACACAACAATCGCTTCGTAAGTCTATCGGAATTGTTCCGCAAGATACGGTACTGTTTAACGATACGATATATTACAACATAGCATATGGTAATAATGCAGCTAGTTACGATGAAGTTATAGCAGCCTCAAAAAATGCTCATATTCATGAGTTTATTAGCACGCTGCCCAAAGGGTATGAAACGCAGGTAGGGGAGAGAGGCTTGAAGCTTTCAGGCGGCGAAAAACAGCGTATTGCAATCGCAAGAACCATATTAAAAAATCCGGCAATATATGTTTTTGATGAAGCAACAAGTTCGCTTGATACTAAAACCGAAAAGCTAATTCAGGCAAGTCTTAAAGAGATCTCGGCACGCCATACTACCCTTATCATTGCCCATAGACTATCAACTATTATCGATGCAGACGAGATTATCGTTTTGGATAACGGCTATATAGTTGAGCGAGGCAACCATAAGAGCTTACTACAACATAAAGGCTATTACGCCGAACTTTGGTATAAACAGCAGGAAGAGAAAAGTAAATAAAATACGGCATTGCAAAATAAAAGTTGATGTCGTCATGAGCTAAGCGACTAAAAACCTTGTTGCGTAGACCGGTAAAATCCACTGTGTCACCCCGTGGCTTGACCACGGGGTCCAAAAAACAATTAAAAATACTAATAATTTTAGTATTTTTAACTGGATCCCGCGATCAAGTCGTGGGATGAACAATTAGGAAACCGGTCCACGCAACAATGCCTTGCGAGGAGCCGTAGGCGACGCGGCAATCCAGAAAATAATTAAAAAAATTCTGTAAATCAGAATTTTTAACTGGATTGTTTTGTCAATTGCTATGCAAATTCCTCGTAATGACGAAAAAACCGATCCATGCAGGAATGACATGGATAGCTAATTGACATTTTTAAAAAATTAAGTAAAATTTCCTGCAAGAGTAGCGGTAACGTTATTCCGGGGTTTCAAAGTCTCTCTCCTAAGCGGTATTATCAGCCGTATAAATGGTATAATCCTCGACTTCATTGCGGTCGGGGAGATAATAGCTATGTACAGAGCTTAAAGCATTGCTTTAAGCTTAAAGGCTATTGTAGCTGTCTTAGGCGGTTCTTTGAACTCCCCGACCACCAGGGGTTTATTTCTCTTCGGTGGTTGAAACTTGAGCAATTTAAGTTTAATCAATCGGGAGCAACTACATGTTCAACAAAAATAATAAATTATTATCTAAAATATTACCGATTTCTAAGAAAAATAAAGATTTAGAAAAACTAAGATCTAAGTTTAAACAAAGGCTAGAAGCACAAGTAACGGTAGATGAGATAAAAAGAATAGAGCAGAGTTCATTATATTTAGAAAGTATAAAATAATAGACAATAGAAGTTTGTTAACCGTCAAATTATAAATACAAGCAATCCTTGAAAGAAATTTATTATGTCTCTATTATTAAATATAATTCATTAAATTAAATTTAAGGCTAAGTAATCGTGACTGATAAATATTCTTCTAATTTAGTACCGGTAAATATCGAAGATGAGATGAAAGTATCTTATCTTGATTATGCTATGAGTGTTATAGTAAGTAGAGCTATACCGGATGTTCGGGATGGCTTAAAGCCGGTGCATCGCCGAATTATCTATTCCATGCATGAAGCCGGTAATCATGCTAGTAAACCTTATAGAAAATCCGCTAGAATAGTTGGTGACGTGATGGGTAAATACCATCCGCACGGTGATAGTGCTATTTACGATTCGTTAGTACGTATGGCACAAGATTTTTCGCTCCGTTTACCGCTTGTCGACGGGCAGGGTAATTTCGGCTCGATGGACGGTGATGCGGCGGCGGCAATGAGATATACCGAATCTCGAATGGCCAAAGTTTCGCATAAGCTCGTAGAGGATATCGATAAAGAGACCGTCAGCTTTAACCCTAATTATGACGGTTCTGAAGAAGAGCCTTCCGTACTTCCTGCAATGTTTCCTAATTTATTGGTTAACGGTAGCGGAGGTATTGCGGTCGGTATGGCAACTAATATCCCGCCTCATAATCTTGGTGAAGTTATCGATGCGTGCTGTTTATATATAGATAATAACGATATAGAAATTTTAGATTTGCTAGAAGTTGTTAAAGGACCGGATTTTCCTACGGGTTCAATGATTTTAGGTATTAGCGGTATTAGATCGGCATACCTTACCGGTAGAGGCAGTATCATTATGCGAGGTCGGGCGGAGATTGAGAATATCGGTAATAGCCGTCAAGCAATTATTATTACCGAAATACCGTATATGGTAAATAAAGCAAGGCTCGTTGAGAAAATTGCTGAAATGGTTAAAGAGAAACGTATTGAGGGTATAAGCGATTTACGTGACGAATCGAATAAAAACGGTGTAAGGATTTTTATTGAGTTAAAAAAAGACGTAGTTGCTGAAGTAGTCTTAAATCAAATATACGCATGTACGCAGCTACAAACTAGCTTCGGTGTTATTATGCTTGCTCTTAAAGACGGGCTACCGAAAGTGATGAATTTGAAAGAAGTAATCGCAGCTTTCGTTAGTTTTAGGGAAGTGGTAATTACTAACCGTACTATATATTTGCTAAATAAAGCAAGAGATAGAGCACATATTTTACTAGGACTAACTATTGCCGTTAGTAATATCGATGAAATAATACGTATTATTAAAGCTTCAAATGACCCGAATGCAGCTAAACAAGAATTAATGGCTCGCCAGTGGGAAGCATTAAATATACTACCTATTGTAAAGCTGGTTGATGATAAAGCAATGTTAAACGAGCAGGGCAAATGTAGCTTTACCGAAGTGCAAGCTAAGGCAATCTTAGAAATGAGATTGCAGCGCCTGACCGCTATGGAGAAAAACAAGCTTGAAGAGGATTTAAAGAACCTCGCTACGGAAATCACCGAATATCTTAATATACTCGGCTCTCGTACAAGGTTACTTGAGATTTTAAAGGAAGAGCTAATTAAAGTTAAAGAAGAATTTGCGACTCCTCGTCTTACTTTAATTGAATTTGGCGAATTTGATCAAGATATAGAAGATTTAATTCAGCGTGAAGAAATGGTTGTAACCGTAACGCTTGGCGGGTATATCAAGCGTGTACCTCTAAGTAACTATCGTTCACAAAAACGTGGTGGTAAAGGAAGATCAGGGCTTTCAATGCGTGATGAAGATATTACCACGCAAGTTTTTGTCGGTAGTACTCATACGCCAATGTTGTTCTTCTCAAATATCGGTCAGGTTTATAGTTTAAAACTGTATAAATTACCTTTAAGTAATCCGCAAGGTAAAGGAAGACCGATGGTTAATATATTACCGTTGAAAGAAAATGAGTATATTACAAATATCATGCCGCTACCGGAAAATCAGGATGAGTGGGATAATTTAAACATTATGTTCGCAACTGCCAAGGGGAATATCAGAAGAAGCGATTTATTAGATTTCAAAAAGATTCAGTCGAACGGTAAAATTGCTATTAGGCTTGATGAGGACGATAAATTAATAGACGTAAAACCATGTAAAGAAGACGAGCATATTTTACTTGCCACCAAAGTCGGTAAAGCTTTAAGATTCCCTGTTGAATCATTGCGTGTTATTAAGAGCCGTACTTCTGACGGTGTACGAGGTATGAAGCTTGCTAGAGAGGATTCCGTAATTTCTATGACTGTGCTTAAAGGCATTAGCAGTACAAAAGAGGATAGAGATGCTTATTTAACAGTGCCATGGGAAAAAAGGATTGAGATTGCTAGAGGTGAGGCGTTTAACCCCGAAGAGTTAGGCGTAGCTTTGACTGCAGATTCTATTTTAGAAATGGCAAATTTCGAAGAATTCATTTTAACCGTAACTGAGAACGGTTTTGGTAAGAAAAGCTCAGCTTATGGCTATAGAATTACTGACCGTGGCGGTAGCGGCATAATCAATATGGATATTAACGACAAAACCGGTTTAGTTGTCGGTGTTATGCCGGTTAAAATGGATGATGAGTTAATGCTGATTACCAATAGCGGTAAGTTAATTCGCTGTAAACTTGAGTCAGTACGTATTACGGGACGTAACACTAGCGGCGTAATCCTGTTTAAGCTAGATGAGGGGGAAAAAGTCGTATCTGTTTCTCTCATTGCTGAAAGTAGTGAGGGTGAAGAGGATAGTGCAGTGGAAGAAGAAGGTTTAAAGCAATCTGAAGAGGTGTAAGGGCTGTATTCCCGCATAGCTCTTAAAAAGCTCTCGATGTCATTCTTGCGGAAGCATTTTGTGTAGATACCTCTAAGTCGTCATTGCGAGGAGGTATTGTTGCGTGGACCGGTAAAACCCACTGTGTCACCCCGTGGCTTGACCACGGGGGCCATAAAAACCATAAAAAATACTAATAAGTTTAGTATTTTTAACTGGATCCCGTGGTCAAGCCACGGGGGATGACAGAGGTGAAATTGATCCACGCAACAATACCTTGCGAGCAGCCATAGGCTGCGTAGCAATCTCATGAAATAATAACAAACTTCTGAGATTGCGGACGTACAAATTACTTTGTAATTTTCCTTGCAATGACGTTAATTTATTAATTGATCTGCTTTTAGTTAGCAATACCCCCCAAAGAACTTCTAGAAAAGTATTGCAACACTAATTTTTCTCTCTATAAATAATAACTGTATGTTGAATTTATGAATATGCAAATATTAACTTTCCAGTCTTTTTTTACTACTACAACCGGTCCAAGCCGGTAACAATATCTCTATATCTTTCTTTTAATTATATCGATCTATTTAAATTAACTAATTAACCCCGATTATGGATAAGGAATAGAGAGGAAGGAAGGTTGCAAGAGTTCCTTATATAAATAGGGCACTGAAGGAGTAAAATAAAGGTTTAATAACATGTGTAAATATACTACAATATTTTGTATAAGGTAAATTTTATGTTTCGTAAAATGCCACTTATTTTAATGGCTATTATCATAGCTATCATATTGTTAAACCCACTAATGAGTTTAGAAGTAAAAAGGTTATTGTATTCAATAAGTCTATCTATTAAATCTATAATTGGATTATTTCTTCCTTTAATTATTTTTGGCTTACTTTTTAAATCTGTTGTAATGCTAGCCAAAGATGCAACACGTATAGTTTTCTTAATATTATTACTAGTATGTGGGTCTAATTTTTGTTCTACCTTCATAAGTCATTATGTAGGTATATACATATATCAATTCGATTTATCAATGATCTCTCCTATAGAAAGTGATAGCTTAAAGCCTTTATGGTTACTTAATTTTCCTAATATTATTTCTAATGATAAAATCGTATTTAGTAGTATTATCTTAGGCTTTATTTCCTCAAAATTTTGTGCTGAAGTTGCAATTGGATTGGCTTTCAAGATAGAAGTATTTGTTGCAAAAATATTGCGATTGTTTATCTATGTAATCCCCCTTATTTATAATGGGCTTTATCGTAAAACTACAGTTTGATGAAGTATTAGGTATAATTATTAAAGATTATATGTTTATTTTTGTGACAATCGCATTTGCTCAGTTTGGCTATATCTTTCTTGCTTATTTTATTTTAAGTAACTGTCGAGTTAAGGAATTCATAGCTAGCCTTAGTAATATGATGCCAGCGTCTATAAGTGGATTTAGTGCAATGTCTAGTGTTGTAAGTATGCCACTTAGTATAATAGGAGCGGAAAATAATACAAATAATAAAGCACTCGCTCGTACCGTTGTACCAATAACAGTAAATATTCATCTTGTTGGCGATTGTTTCGCCATACCGATTTTGGCTTATGCCATACTAAAGAGTTATGGATTAGCTGAACCTACTTTATTTAATTATCTTATTTTTACTTTTTATTTTGTATTGGCAAAATTTTCAGTAGCAGCCATACCAGGTGGCGGAATTATTGTAATGCTCCCTATACTTGAACAATATCTAGGTTTTAATACTAATATGATGTCGCTGATTACAGCTCTTTATATCTTGTTTGATCCTGTGATCACTTGTGCTAATGTTTTAGGAAATGGTGCTTTTGTTAAACTGATAGATAATATATTAGTGTAACTCAGAAAGCTTAATTTAAGCAAATTTGCATGGATTAAGTCATGTCCCCCCGTGAGCATTAATAAATATTTCAGCAATAGGATGAGGTTTCTTAAAATACTCTAGGTTCTTGCATGCGGGAAATTAAATTATTTGTATTTTTAGATATTTTTTTAATAAGAACGCAAGAACCTAATATCTCTCTTTCTTTTATAAGTAATTGTTGAATTATCTATGATTTAAAAGAGAAAAAGTATATAATCTTTGTGTGGAAAGTTATATATTGGTAATAAATTATGATGTGGTTATTAATTGCGATTGGTTTAACCGTTGCGGTTCTTATTATAGGGGTAGTGTCGATGGCTATCGGAGGAAAGTTTAATAAGAAATTTAGTTCAAAGCTAATGACTTTAAGAGTTTTTTTTCAGGCAGTCGCCATATTTTTATTGATTATAATATATTTTTATAAAGTTAATTTATAAAAAATGCCTGAAAATAACTCAAAAAGCTACTTAATCGATTTCTCTCATTTCTTCACGTAATTCTTCCCATTTGTCTAAAATTTCTTCTAATGTAACTTCTTCGACTTTTTTCTCTTCATCTTCAAAGTCCTTTAAATCTCTAATCAGTTTCTCTAGCTTTAATAATGAAATTTTTTTTTCATTATACTGATCGCTACAATGTTCTTCGAGTTGTTCGGCAATTTCTTCAATATCACCCCAATACATTACTATTCCTCTTTAATTTTATGCAAGCCTTATTTTTAACATGTTATCTGATATTTGTTATTATTTTTTACTAAATATTATTAATTCGACAAATTATTGCAAATAGGTGAGTTTATTATGCAACTATTGCCGGAATTAGGCAGGTTTGCTTTCTTTACATTTTGGTGATTTTATGGTATATTAAAATAAAATATTAAGATTTAATTATGTCAATATTACCGATAGTAACGGCACCTGATGAAAGATTAAAGCAGAAATCTCAGCCGGTTTTAGAGTTTACCGATCAAACACGAAAATTTATGGATGATATGCTTAAAACTATGTACCATGAAGACGGTGCAGGGCTTGCAGCAGTACAAGTAGGGGTATTGAAACGTATTTTAGTAATTGATATAAAAGATCATGATTCGGTAGAAAGACCAAAAGATTTGTATCCGCTTTTTATAGTGAATCCTGAAATAATAGAAAAATCAGAAGAGCTAGTTACGGCTAACGAAGGTTGTATCTCATTACCGGAGCAACGTATTGAGGTGGCAAGACCGGAATCTATAAAGATTAGGTATTTAGACTATCATAATAAGCAACAAGAGCTTGAGGCAAATGATTGGCTTGCAAGAGTTATCCAGCATGAGTATGATCATTTAGAAGGTAAGCTTATGATTGATTATTTAAGTAATTTGAAACGAGATGTAGTACTTCGTAAGCTTAAGAAACTCAAAAATAATATAGTGTGAAAGTAATCTTTATGGGAACGCCTGAATTTGCCGTTCCCGCTCTTAAAAAACTTATAACTCATCATGAAGTTAGAGCTGTTTTTACCCAGCAACCTAAAGCTAAGGGCAGAGGACTTAACTTAGCTAAATCTCCCATACATCAATTAGCATTTGAGCATCAAATTCCTGTTTATACTCCTTCTACTCTTCGTAATGATGAAATAATAAATCGAATTAATAAAGTTAATGCTGATATTATAGTTGTTATTGCATATGGTTTTATTGTGCCGAAAGCTATATTAGAAGCTAAAAAATACGGCTGTCTTAATATCCATCCATCCGATTTGCCTCGCCACAGAGGAGCGGCTCCTCTGCAGCGTACTATTATAGAGGGCGACCGGAAAAGTAGCGTATGTATTATGCGTATGGATGCAGGACTTGATACAGGTGATATATTGATGAAAGAAGATTTTAATTTAGAAGAAAGAACAACATTGGAAGAATTGTATGATAAATGTGCAAATCTCGGAGCGGAGTTATTAATTAAAACACTTGCAAATATCGATAATATAGTACCGATAAAACAGTCAAGCGACGGTATTACGTATGCTCATAAACTAACAAAGGAAGAAGGAAAGATTAATTGGCATGAATCCGCATATAAAATAGATTGTAAAATAAGGGGGATGAATCCTTGGCCCGGAGCATATTTTAGTTATAATGATAAAATAATTAAAATCCTTGAAGCAGAATATTTAAATACGGATCATCACTTTACTTCCGGTACCGTTATTAGCGATAAGCTGGAAATAGCTTGTGGAAGCGGTATATTACGAGTGAAAAAACTTCAGCAAGAGAGTAAAAAAGCTTTGAATACAGAAGAATTTTTACGTGGTACAAATATTTTAAAAGATACAGTATTAAAATAAGAGTATTATTATGGGTAAAGATAAAAAAGAAGTTAGGTTTAATGATAATTTAGACGTTAAGGAGTTTACCTCAAAGTTTGAAAAGAATAGTGATATTTATTCTGTAAAAAGAAAAGTAATTAATATAGTAGATGATGAAGTAGAGGATCAAACTAAGCTACTTATGGAAACTCAATTTCTTGTGAAAAAACTTTACACGGTAAAACATCTCAATATGAAATTAGCGGCTTTATTAACAAAGCCGGCGAACATATAAACGATCCAAAACAAATAAAAGAAATTTCAAAATTATATGCTCATGCCGGATTTGCTGATTTACAGAAAAATGTTTTAGGTAAATTTGATAAGAACGGTAATTTAAGTATAACTAAAGATTTTGAAATTGATGAAAATCTAGTCTTTAGAAAAGATGGTAAATTATTGTTTGTTAAAACTCAAAGCGGTTTGATAAACAGAGAAGGAGAAATGAAAGCAGTAAATCATGTTTTATAAAAAGGCAGGTTCTTTTTTGAAGATTTAGGCGGTAAGGTAGATACAAAATTAGGGACCACAAGTCTAAACAAAAAGCCGGCAAAGCCTACTTTAAAAAGAGGTTAAAATAACTTTAAGCTCCTTCATGAAAAATAAAATTAAAATTATTTGAAATTAGTGTTTGACAAGCTTTAGAAATATAGATATAAAATCTTCACACAAAGTTTGAAACGTAAAACTTTGGAGCTGTTTAAAAAGTTGATAAAGCTAAAAACTAAATACACCGCGATAATAAAAATTTATATCGTGAGTTAGATACTGAAAATAATTGTGAAATTAATTCTGTATGCATCGTGTAATTTCAAGTTAAAAGCGTAAGTAAATATAATAAGAGCATTTGGTGGATGCCTTGGCACTAGAAGGCGATGAAGGACGTAATACGCTGCGATAAGCTTCGGGGAGTTGCGAATAAACTTTGATCCGAAGATTTCCGAATGGGGAAACCCACCTAATTTATTAGGTATTGTATAGTGAATACATAGCTATATGAGGCAAACCCAGCGAACTGAAATATCTAAGTAGCTGGAGGAAAGGACATCAACCGAGACTCCGTTAGTAGTGACGAGCGAACGCGGACCAGGCCAGTGGCTTCAAAAAAATAACTAAAACAACATGGAAAGGTTGACCATAGAGGGTGATAGTCCCGTATAGGTAAAAAGTTTGAAGTCCTTGAGTAAGGCGGGACACGTGAAATCCTGTTTGAACATAGGGGGACCACCCTCTAAGCCTAAGTACTCTCTAGTGACCGATAGTGAACAAGTACCGTGAGGGAAAGGTGAAAAGTACCCCGACAAGGGGAGTGAAATAGTATCTGAAACCAAATGCTTACAAGCAGTCGGAGCAAGCGTATTTATATGTCTTGTGACGGCGTACCTTTTGTATAATGGGTCAGCGACTTAGTTTATCTAGCAAGCTTAAGCCGTTAGGTGTAGGCGTAGCGAAAGCGAGTCTGAATAGGGCGTTTAGTTAGATGAATTAGACCCGAAACCGGGTGATCTAGCCATGGCCAGGTTGAAAGCGGAGTAAAATCCGCTGAAGGACCGAACCCACTACTGTTGAAAAAGTAGGGGATGAGCTGTGGTTAGGGGTGAAAGGCCAATCAAACTCGGATATAGCTGGTTCTCCGCGAAATCTATTTAGGTAGAGCGTTATAGCGATTACCGTCGAAGGTAGAGCACTGAATGAGCTAGGGGGTCCCACAGACTTACCAAACTCAATCAAACTCCGAATGTCGACGAGTACAGCATAGCAGACAGACTATGGGTGCTAAGGTCCATAGTCGAGAGGGAAAAAGCCCAGACCGCCATCTAAGGTCCCTAAATCATGACTAAGTGTTAAAGGATGTGAGAAGACCAAAACAACTAGGATGTTGGCTTAGAAGCAGCCATCATTTAAAGAAAGCGTAATAGCTCACTAGTCTAAATAAGTTTTCTTGCGCTAACAATGTAACGGGGCTCAAGTCATGTACCGAAGATGCGGATTTATGCATTTGGCATAAATGGTAGCGGAGCGTTCCGTAAGCCTGCGAAGGTGAACTGTAAGGTTTGCTGGAGGTATCGGAAGTGAGAATGCTGACATAAGTAGCGATAAAGAATGTGAGAAACATTCTCGCCGAAAGTCCAAGGGTTCTTGCGTAAAGTTAATCTGCGCAAGGTTAGTCGGCCCCTAAGATGAGGCTGAAAGGCGTAATCGATGGGAATCAGGTTAATATTCCTGAACCTGAAGGATATGTGACGAAAATAGTAAATTGTACAGTCTTATTGGATTGATTGTGCAGTGAATATTTCCCAGGAAATAACACCTTCATTATAGACCGTACCCAAAACCGACACAGGTGGACAGGTAGAGTATACCAAGGCGCTTGAGAGAACGATGCTGAAGGAACTAGGCAAATTGCATCTGTAACTTCGGAAGAAAGATGACCTGTATATGGGCAACCATGTGCAGGTGGCACAAGCTAGGGGGTAGCGACTGTTTATTAAAAACACAGGGCTCTGCAAAGTCAATAGACGACGTATAGGGTCTGACGCCTGCCCAGTGCTGGAAGATTAAAAGGAGGGGTGCGAGCTCTGAATTGAAGTCCCAGTGAACGGCGGCCGTAACTATGACGGTCCTAAGGTAGCGAAATTCCTTGTCGGGTAAGTTCCGACCCGCACGAATGGCGTAACGATTTCCCCACTGTCTCCAGTATCGACTCAGCGAAATTGAATTCTCCGTGAAGATGCGGAGTTCCCGCGGTCAGACGGAAAGACCCCGTGAACCTTTACTATAGCTTTGCACTGGTGTTAGGAATCAGATGTGCAGGATAGGTGGGAGACTACGAAGCGAAGGTGTCAGCCTTTGTGGAGTCATCGTTGAGATACCACCCTTTTGGTTCTTGACATCTAACCGAGATCCTTGAATCAGGATCCGAGACAATGCATGGTGGGTAGTTTGACTGGGGCGGTCGCCTCCCAAAGAGTAACGGAGGCGCGCGATGGTTAGCTCAGGTTGGTCGGAAATCAACTTTTAGAGTGCAATGGCATAAGCTAGCCTGACTGCGAGTCTGACAAGACGAGCAGAGACGAAAGTCGGTCATAGTGATCCGGTGGTCCCGAGTGGAAGGGCCATCGCTCAACGAATAAAAGGTACTCCGGGGATAACAGGCTGATGATTTCCAAGCGTCCATAGCGACGAAATCGTTTGGCACCTCGATGTCGGCTCATCACATCCTGGGGCTGGAGAAGGTCCCAAGGGTTCGGCTGTTCGCCGATTAAAGTGGTACGTGAGCTGGGTTTAGAACGTCGTGAGACAGTTCGGTCCCTATCTGCCGTGGGTGTAGGAAGTTTGAGAGGATCTGCCTTTAGTACGAGAGGACCGAGGTGGACGTACCCCTGGTGGACCAGTTGTCATGCCAATGGCACAGCTGGGTAGCTAAGTACGGAAGGGATAACCGCTGAATGCATCTAAGCAGGAAACCCACCTCAAAACTAGACTTCCCCATTAGAGCCGTGGAAGACCACCACGTTGATAGGTCGGGTGTGGAAGCACAGTAATGTGTGTAGCTAACCGATACTAATAGCTCGATTGATTTACTTTGCTGTGAGATTACATATGCATATAGTGTTAATTCTATAAAAATGTAGTATCAACTCACAAAGTTATCAGGTTAAATTAGCTTTATCAATGAATAAAAATGTTGTTGCATGACCAATGTCATACCGTGGTCAAGCCACGGTATCCAGTAAAAATTATTTTGCTGAGTATCGTAGTAAAAGTTAAGATATGATGTTAAGACTTTTTTTGAGTCGTGCAATAACATTAACAGCAAACTATAATACAAGTCTATCTTTTTAAAAGTTTGTATTGCTAGCTTGGTGGTTATAGCATGAGTGAAACACACGATCCCATCCCGAACTCGAACGTGAAACCTCATAGCGCTAATGGTACTATGTCATAAGGCATGGGAGAGTAAGTCGCTGCCAAGCTTGCAATGCAAATTTTTAATTATCTTTCTTTCTCTTTATGTTAGATATTTTATATTCATAATTTTTACCTTTCTCTATATTAGTAATGCTTACGCATTAAAGAATAAACATCAAGAAATAAAAAGCTATTTAAAGAAAAAAATACTGAGCAATTTATTTTAGAGTTACCAAACGGCATAGTAATTAATGAATGTGGAATTTTAACTCAAGAAGGTTATATTCTACAAGATACTCAAACAAGCTTAGGTGATCAACATCGTTTATTAAATAAAAAACGAGATATTAATACAGAAAATCCTTTATATTTTAATGGAAAATTAGCAGTAATTTCATCTTCTGGTTCTGAAAATTGGTATCATTGGCTGCTACAAATTTTGCCTAGATTAATTATATTAAAAGAATCAGATCTTGAATATGACCGTATCTATATTAATAATTTAAAATATTCATGGAAAATTAAGTCATTAGAAATAGTATTAAATTATTTAGATATAGCTAGACCATAGTAAATAGGTACATAAGAATTTGAAGAATTAATTATCTAATAATCATGATAAAACAGCTAAAGAATTAAGTATTATACTAGGTAATAGATTACAAAGAACTAGAATAAATTACTATAGAAAACTACTAGGCTACACTTATAAAAAAAAGTCATCTTCATCCCAAAAGGGATATTGGTTTAAGGAATGAATTTATAGAAAAGATACAGCAAATTTCTAAAGAAACTCTAGTATTCATTGATGAGTCAGGAATAGAAGATAATGTTTGTAGAGAATATGGATGGAGTATAAAAGGTACTAGATGTTATGGAAACAAAGTGTATCAACATAAATCCAGGATCAGTATGATAGCGGGGCTTCGTAATAATCAAATTATAGCGCCAGTAATATTTGAAGGAAATTGTAATAAAGAAATATTTACAACCTATGTAGAGACTATATTAACTAAAGAATTACATCCTGGACAAACAGTAATTATGGATAATATCAACTTCCATAAGAATAATATAATAAGAGAATTAATCGAGTCGGTTGGGTGCAGAATTTTATTCTTACCTACATATAGCCCAGACTTAAATCCTATAGAACATTATTGGTTTAAGATTAAGAACGAAATAAGAAAAGTTACGGGGCAATTCAAAGATATCAGTATGGCTGTAGAACACGTACTAAAGTTTATTTAACTGTACCTATTTCCTATGGTCTAGCTATATATCGGAAGATAAGCTTTTTGTAGTAAATAGTGACTGTATAATTCAAGCTACTAGACTAATTGTTCCATCTATACCGTTTATTCCGGTAAAAGGGTACGCCTTTGCCTTTATGGTTAAAAAAAGATTTAAGAAATATTTTTATTAAAGATAATAGTAAAGCATACGATAAAATATATATTTCTCGTAAATACGCTTCTACCCGAAAAAGAGTTAATGAAGAGGAATTAATAGAAAAAATTGAGAGACTCGGTTTTAAGGTAATATATCTAGAGCTATCCTCCCCGTATGAACAGGCCCAGCTTTTTAATAAAGCAAAAATAATAGTTGGACAGCACGGATCAGGATTTGCTAACCTTATTTGTACAAGTTACGACTTAATCTGACAGAGTTGAGTAATCAGGCAGCTTGATGGGCAATCATCAAATTGTCTGATATTCTCTCTATATTACCAATATTTTTATCTATATTACCAATATTACCAATATTTTTATCTTTAGCAATATAAAGTGAATCTGTAAAAGATTGCATTGGTGTTTTACCAAAGCAATGTTTACCGGAATGAGGTCTTGCATTATTGTAACTCACAAGCCAGTTATCTATATCTGTTTGCAATTCATCAAGTGAATTATAAAATTTTTTGCGGAATAGAATGTGATAGCACTCTTCCTGCATAGTTTTATGGAAACGCTCACAGATACCGTTGGTTTGAGGACTATATGCTTTAGTTTTGGAATGATCGATATTCTCAATGCCAAGATATAGTTGGTAAGCATGGTTTTCTGGTTTTCCACAATATTCCGTACCTCTATCAGTTAATATTCTAAGCAGAGGGATATCATGGTTTGCAAAGAATGGAATAACCTTATCATTTAAGTGGTCTGCAGCTGTAATAGCCGTCTTTTCGGTATAGAGTTTACAAATAGCTACTCCTCAATAGGTATCGACAAAAGTTTGCTGATAAATACGGCCTATGCCTTTAATATTACCAACATAGTAAGTATCTTGTGAACCAAGGTAGCCAGGGTGCATAGTTTCTATTTCACCACTAGCTTCACGTTGGTTTTTAACTTTTTCAAGAACAGCAAGTTGATTATCACTTAAAACAATACCATCATTTGCTACTTTAGTCTCTAGAGCTTTTAGACGTTTTTTGAAACTTTCTAAATCATGACGTAACCACACAGATCTAACTCCGCCACCAGAAATGATTATCCCACTCTTGCGTAATTCATTAGCAGCACGTTCCTGACCAAATGCTGGAAATTCAACAGCTATATTAACTACAGCATCCTCTATATTTGCGGGCACACGATTCTTAATGCAAGCTTTACGTCTAGTCATCTCATATAGAGCTTCCCCCCTCCCCACCTTGATCATGGAGCTCTTTGTAACGATAAAATGTATCCCTGCTATAACCCATTACTTTGCAAGCTTGTGATACATTCCCTAATTGTTCAGCGAGTTTTAATAAACCGATTCTTGGCTTTATGATTTTTTCTTGATATGTTGTCATCTGACAGTCTCCTTTTTAGTAGGTTGTTAAAACTTGCCAGGTACTATCTTATCTTTTTTCTTCGTACCCAACAATCCTTAACTGTCAGATCAATTCTTTACTTTTACAATTAAACTTTGCTTATAAAGTTTTGTAAACATTTTTTCTGAAATAAACTCCTTATCATCATAACACTTACCTTTTAGACCTTTTTGATAACCATTGCTTCAAATGCAATTCTGTCATCAACATTACCTTTGGTAATTTTAACAGCAATAATTTCTCCCTTATCATTGATTATCATATGAAGCTTGAATCCAAAAAACCAATCGACAGAACTACGTCCCCTTTTTGCAAGATTATTAAAAGTTCTGTTAGAATTAATTCTGATATTTTTACATACTGCAAAATGTGTGGAATCTGCATAATAAATTCCCGTTCTTTTCCCACTTAAGTAATGTAACATCACAATCAATGGCAGAAATAATGAAGGAATAAGCTGAACAAATCTCTCATAACAAGGTGGATTCCTGAACAAATTACCATTAATAATAAAGTTTTGGTAATAAGCTTTTAAATGTTTATATGCACTAAAATGGTAAAAATCATTATTGAGAGTTCTTCACTTAAGGAAAGCTTACCTTCTCTAAATCTTTGCTTATTACTTTTCAGCAATTGATGTTTTACCCATTTCTCATAAATTTTACAAAATTTATCTACTATACAAAATATTGTAGTATATTTACACATGTTATTAAACCTTTATTTTACTCCTTCAGTGCCCTATTTATATAAGGTTTAATAACTCTTGCAACCTTCCTTCCTCTCTATTCCTTATCCATAATCGGGGTTAGCTATCTCTTTCTGATTATTAATGCAAACCTTAAAAGACTGGAGGCCTCATGCTTCAACGTAGATACTTTTGTATTTGGATCAATATTTAAAGCAGTTAACATACTATCAACTAAATCATAATCACCTTGACAAATTGCTTTAACTATAGCGGTGTCAGGAGATCTTGCTATTTTATCTACATTGCAGTATGCCATATTGTACACATTAGAAATATTTGTATTTGGATCTTCAATCAAAGCTTTGAATTCTTTGACAAAACTTTCTCTAAAAAATTCATATCTTTTTATTTTATCTATATTATTAAATCCCATATTTTGCTGTTCTTCTATATCTTTACTGCTTAATATCTCATAAAATTTATCTCTAATCAGGTTCTCGTTTATCATAGCATTTCCTTTCGTTATTCAATTAATAGTGTTTTGTATCGTACAGAAAAAATCATTTTATCAACAAATAGTTTATTTATTAGTAAGCAATCAATAAACTAAAATATTATATTAAATATTGTCATATGCTGTTATAATAACTTCTTTAGCTACTAATATTTAAACAATGAAACTATCTGATTTTGACTTTGATTTACCAAGCGAACTTATCTCACAATATCCATCTAATAAACGTGACCACTCGGATTTGCTAATTGCTACCACACCGCTTATTAAAACCAAATTCTATAACATAATAAATTACTTAAAAGAAGGTGATTTATTAGTCTTTAATAATAGCAAAGTGATTAAAGCAAAGTTACATTTAGGGAAGAATATTACAATAAATTTGAATCAAAAATTACCTGATAATTGTTGGTCGGCTTTTGCAAAGCCTGCTCGAAAACTTAATATAGGCGATGAATTTTATTTTGATAATCATAAGGTAATTATTACCGCAAAACTTGCGATGGGCGAGATTAAAGTAAAATTCGAGCTTGATAATATTTCTGTATTTGAATTCCTAGATAAATACGGCGAGATGCCGCTGCCGGTTTATATTAGGCGTTCACACTCATTATGTCATACCGTGGCTACGACCACGGGATCCAAAAAATTTTTAAATAATGACTGGATACCGTGGTCAAGCCACGGGATGACAAACACTCAAAACGACAACGAACGCTATCAAACAATCTATAGTCAAATAGAAGGTTCAGTTGCAGCACCGACGGCAGGCTTGCATTTTACAAAGGATATACTTGATAAGATTAAGGCAGAAGGTATACAAACTACATTTTTAACATTACATGTGGGAGCAGGAACTTTTTTACCTGTAAAAACCGAAAATATTCATGAGCATAAAATGCATACCGAATATTGCTCTATCACTCCTGAAACTGCTGAAATCATCAATAAAGCAAAGCAAGAAGGGAGACGTATTATCGCAGTCGGCACTACAACACTTAGAACACTTGAGAGTTCTTGCAATAAAGGCACTGTAAAAGCCGGTGATTTTGAAACCGATATTTTCATAACCCCAGGCTTTAAATTCCAAACGGCAGATATGCTACTTACTAATTTCCATTTTCCTAAATCTACTTTATTTATGCTTATATGTGCTTTTGCCGGATTTAAAGAGATGCATGAATTATATAAATATGCTATAAAAGAAAAAATGTGTTTTTTTAGCTACGGAGATGCAACCTTGTTGTACAGGAAGATATGAATAGCATAATAGAATATTCCTTTTTAACAAATCTTACTAAACTACCCTTTATAGAAGAAGTTTGGCTTTTTGGGTCCCCCCACGCCGGGGCGCGGTGATAATCGTGAACGTTCTGATATTGATATCGCCATCCTCTGCCCTAATGCAAATGAAGATGATTGGCAGCAAGTTTTAGAAATAATATATGATGCAGATACACTTTTAAAAATAGATTGTGTACGATTTGATACATTAAATGATGATGATAAATTTAAACAAAATATCATTAATTTTAAAAAAATTCTTTATAAAAAAGGAGAAGCTCTAATGGAAAAAATATTGTGGCAAGATTATTTTAAAACACTAGGACAAGCTATACAACGCTTACACGAGGTTATATAAAGTAGATAAAGATCCTGTTCTTTTAGATGCTGCTATTCAGCTATTTGAATTCGTAATAGAACTATTTTGGAAAGTACTAAAGAAATACTAACCCATGAAAAATTGATAGTACTACTCCAAAAGATGTTCTAAGTAAAGCTTTTCAATTTAGTATGATTGATGATGAAAAAATGTGGCTTGGAATGCTTGATGATCGCAATAATACTTCTCATGTTTATAAATATGAAGATGCAAAACGAGTTTTTGAAAATATTAAATTATACCTACCGATTTTAGAAAAAACATATAATAAATTAGATAAAAAATATTTTGGATGATAAAATCCTCTACTTCATTAGTACAATATATTTCAGAAAGCTTTAGACAAGACGAATTTAAAGGCGAGTCTGCGCAGCGTAGAAAACTACGTGAGCACAGACGAGACCTGCAAAATTCGCTTGTATCAAGCTTTCTGAAATATATTGTACTAGATGCAAAACAAGCTGCTTTACTAGAAGAATTAAAACAACTGGCAACAGAACTTAATAAGCCAAAAAGTTTATTTAAATTCTTTAACCAAAATAATTTAAAAAGCGGAATTTATTTATACGGTCCGGTGGGCAGCGGTAAAACTATGCTCATGAATTCTTTTTTTGAAGAATTAACCACACCTAAAATAATAATACACTATCAGAACTTTATGCAGGAAATTCATAAATCTATGCATAAATTACAAACAGAAAATCAGAAAGATATCATTCCTAAAATTGCTAAAAACTATGCTAAACAAACTAAAGTGTTATGTATAGATGAGTTTGAAATTAAAGACATTACCGATGCAATGATAATCGGTAGATTATTTGATGAATTAATAAAGCAAAATATTTTTATTTTTATAACCTCTAACACGAGTCCCAATAATCTTTACAAAGACGGGTTACAACGAGAATCTTTCTTACCTTTTATAAAGATAATCAATAATACATTTTACGTTAAATATCTAGATAATCACCATGATTATCGATTTGATAAAGCGTTAGGAGTTAAAGGAGAAAGGATAATTTATCCCTTAACTTTAGAAAACCAAAACAAACTTGAAAAAATTATCACGGAGATTAGTGATAATAATCTTGTTTCTCAAAATATACAGGTTCTAGGTAGAGAAATATCGTTTCAAAAAGTGCATAAAAGAATATTAGTAACAGATTATAATGAATTATTTGCAAGAGACTTAAGCTATATCGATTATGTTAATATTTGCCAAAATTTCAACGTTATTATAGTGGGGAACGTTCATACTATCGATGCTAACGATACAAATACAGCCGTTAGACTTATCAACTTTATCGATAATGCCTATTTCTATAAAATACTCTTATTTATGAGCTTAGAAGATAACCCAAATCAAATATATCAAGGTTCAGCACGAGCCGCAGAATTTAAACGCACTATTTCAAGACTAAATGAAATGAATAGCGAATCTTATTTATTAACTAACCCCGATTATGGATAAGAAATACATGGTTTATTAGGTTTAAGTTGGTAAGCAATAAGAGCAGAGAATAGAGAAGTAAAGAAATTAATAGGTGATCGATGTCTGGAAGGAGTAATATTAAAATGTACAAGTTACGACTTAATCTGACAGAGTTGAGTAATCAGGCAGCTTGATGGGCAATCATCAAATTGTCTGATATTCTCTCTATATTACCAATATTTTTATCTATATTACCAATATTACCAATATTTTTATCTTTAGCAATATAAAGTGAATCTGTAAAAGATTGCATTGGTGTTTTACCAAAGCAATGTTTACCGGAATGAGGTCTTGCATTATTGTAACTCACAAGCCAGTTATCTATATCTGTTTGCAATTCATCAAGTGAATTATAAAATTTTTTGCGGAATAGAATGTGATAGCACTCTTCCTGCATAGTTTTATGGAAACGCTCACAGATACCGTTGGTTTGAGGACTATATGCTTTAGTTTTGGAATGATCGATATTCTCAATGCCAAGATATAGTTGGTAAGCATGGTTTTCTGGTTTTCCACAATATTCCGTACCTCTATCAGTTAATATTCTAAGCAGAGGGATATCATGGTTTGCAAAGAATGGAATAACCTTATCATTTAAGTGGTCTGCAGCTGTAATAGCCGTCTTTTCGGTATAGAGTTTACAAATAGCTACTCCTCAATAGGTATCGACAAAAGTTTGCTGATAAATACGGCCTATGCCTTTAATATTACCAACATAGTAAGTATCTTGTGAACCAAGGTAGCCAGGGTGCATAGTTTCTATTTCACCACTAGCTTCACGTTGGTTTTTAACTTTTTCAAGAACAGCAAGTTGATTATCACTTAAAACAATACCATCATTTGCTACTTTAGTCTCTAGAGCTTTTAGACGTTTTTTGAAACTTTCTAAATCATGACGTAACCACACAGATCTAACTCCGCCACCAGAAATGATTATCCCACTCTTGCGTAATTCATTAGCAGCACGTTCCTGACCAAATGCTGGAAATTCAACAGCTATATTAACTACAGCATCCTCTATATTTGCGGGCACACGATTCTTAATGCAAGCTTTACGTCTAGTCATCTCATATAGAGCTTCCCCCTCCCCACCTTGATCATGGAGCTCTTTGTAACGATAAAATGTATCCCTGCTATAACCCATTACTTTGCAAGCTTGTGATACATTCCCTAATTGTTCAGCGAGTTTTAATAAACCGATTCTTGGCTTTATGATTTTTTCTTGATATGTTGTCATCTGACAGTCTCCTTTTTAGTAGGTTGTTAAAACTTGCCAGGTACTATCTTATCTTTTTTCTTCGTACCCAACAATCCTTAACTGTCAGATCAATTCTTTACTTTTACAATTAAACCTTGCTTATAAAGTTTTGTAAACATTTTTTCTGAAATAAACTCCTTATCATCATAACACTTACCTTTTAGACCTTTTTTGATAACCATTGCTTCAAATGCAATTCTGTCATCAACATTACCTTTGGTAATTTTAACAGCAATAATTTCTCCCTTATCATTGATTATCATATGAAGCTTGAATCCAAAAAACCAATCGACAGAACTACGTCCCATTTTTGCAAGATTATTAAAAGTTCTGTTAGAATTAATTCTGATATTTTTACATACTGCAAAATGTGTGGAATCTGCATAATAAATTCCCGTTCTTTTCCCACTTAAGTAATGTAACATCACAATCAATGGCAGAAATAATGAAGGAATAAGCTGAACAAATCTCTCATAACAAGGTGGATTCCTGAACAAATTACCATTAATAATAAAGTTTTGGTAATAAGCTTTTAAATGTTTATATGCACTAAAATGGTAAAAATCATTATTGAGAGTTCTTCACTTAAGGAAAGCTTACCTTCTCTAAATCTTTGCTTATTACTTTTCAGCAATTGATGTTTTACCCATTTCTCATAAATTTTACAAAATTTATCTACTATACAAAATATTGTAGTATATTTACACATGTTATTAAACCTTTATTTTACTCCTTCAGTGCCCTATTTATATAAGGTTTAATAACTCTTGCAACCTTCCTTCCTCTCTATTCCTTATCCATAATCGGGGTTAAGTAATACATCGATTCTACTCGATGAACTTGAAAAATTGGCTGAGTCGTCTTTGTAAGCCCTCGGATGCTCACGTACTTCTGTATGCTCCGCTCCTCGGCTTACAGACTCCTCGCTCTTTTCCAAGTTAATCTTCGTATAACTCGTTTTGCAGCAAGATTTTTGAAGTAAATCAATATCATTAGCAGTATAATATTTTCTATTATTTATTTTATAATTAGATAAATCAGGGATTTTTGTCTCTAGATATCTTAATTGATGTAAAGCAATATTTAAATGCTTAATCACTTCACTAGCAGAATAATATTTTTTTGTTAGACTTTTTGCATAACTTGCTTCTAAAGGTAATTTGTACGTCAATCCGGTACTCGCATCCTCACGTACTAAAGTGTACGCTGCGGTGCTACGTTCTGTGTTTCCTTCAAATTCCTCTATTAGCTTCGTATGCAAAAAGTCTATTAATCTATTATTTGTCATGGTTATGTCATTCCTGCGAAAGCAGGAATCCAGTTTTTTTCGGTGTCATACCGTGGTCAAGCCACGGTATGACAATAATTGCTTCACACTATCAACCCTTTTACTTTACTTAAGAGTTCCATAATTTTTGATATAGCTTACTATTTTTCAGTAATTCTGCGTGGCTACCGTCATCGATTATACTACCTTTTTCAAAAACTAAAATTCTATCCATATTGAGTAAAGTAGATAATCTGTGGGCAATAACTATCACGGTTTTATTTTGCATTAAATAATCCATTGACTCTTGAATTAGGCTTTCCGTTTCGCTATCTAAACTACTTGTTGCTTCATCGAGAATTAAAATAGGAGCATTTTTTAAGATAGCTCTTGCTATAATGATTCTTTGACGCTGACCGCCGGATAAATTATTTCCCCGCTCTCCGCACATAGTATCGTAACCGTCCGGTAAATTATCGATAACATCGTGGATATGTGCAACTTTTGCTGCTTCTATAACCTCTTCAAGAGTAGCTTCTTTTTTTCCGTATCTGATATTTTCCAAAATAGTACGATGAAAAAGTACCGGTTCTTGCGGTATAAGGCTAATAGCTTTTCTAAGAGAGTCTTGAGTTACATTTTTAATATTTTGATTATCTATTAAAATCACCCCTTCTTCTATATCATGTAACCTAGTGAGCAAACTAATAAAAGTGGTTTTCCCTGAACCGGAAAAGCCGACTAGCCCTACTTTTTGTTTACTCGGTATTAATACTGATTTATTATAAAATAGATTGTTATTATGGTGATAATTAAACGTAACATTTCTAAATTCAATAACACCTTCTTTGATATCTAAAGGAGTAGCATTTTCAATATCCGTTATAATATGCGGTGCCATTAGGGATAAACCTTGATTAAATGCTCCGACCTGCTCAAACATATCACCGATTTCTTGCGTTAAATCCCAAATATCGTCTGCTACATTTATACATAATGTTAGCACTAATACGCAATCACCTATGCTTATAGATAATTCGCTATGAAGTTTAGATAAATAATAAATCATTATAAAAATCATTATTGAACAAGAAGTCCCAAGAGCATAACGCAATTTGAACATAAAGAATTGCATAGTTTGCTCATCGGCTACGGCATTTTCTACTCTTGTTTCTAGATGTTGACGTTCAAGTTTATGGGCTGTAAACATTCTCACCGCATTAATATTGCTAATTGCATCTACAATACTGCCGGCAACAAAAGATTGGCTTCTAGCATAATTTAACGAGTATTTATTGATTTTATCTGAGAAAAGAACGCTAAGTCCTAAAAAAACCGTAATCCATAAAATAAATATCGTAGCAAAAACGTAATGTACGGAATATAAAGCAATTAACGCAAATACAATAATGGCAAGTTTATGAAGAATTTTTTCGCCGAATATTGAAATGATCATCTCAAATGATCTTGCGGTTTCGGTAATACGATTGCTAATATGTCCTGCTAGATTATCCTGAAAGAATTTATGGCTATGATATTGGGTATAATTATAAAGTTCATTTAGTATTTTCCCTTTTATTACGGGCATAGTCTTTAGATACAAATAATCATATGAACGATATGCTATATTAATACTCTCCCACCAAAAAGCATAAAATACTGCCCAGTAAATCATGGAAGATAAAGGATTATTAGCGTTCTCATCGCTGAAAGATTCTATTAAATCAATGATTTTCTGAAGTAATATACTATCAATCGCCGGAATCATACCGAGTAAAATACAAATTACAGTTAATAAAGTAATTTTAACTTTATCGAATTTTAAAAAATAAATACCTAAGCTAAATGTTGATTTAGATAAAGTAGGGTATTTTATCACGATAATGTACCTCGATTTTAAAATAATATATTAATTCGCGTGTTATTTTGGAGCATATAATTTAATTATTTTGCAAAAATATACCTAAAAATATTAAATCTATGGAAAAATAATAAACAAGCCTTGCTTCTTACCTTAAATAATGCTACAAAATTCAGAAAATAACTTTAAAATCATTAGAAATGCAAGAAAAAGAATTATCTAATAATTTTTTAGAAGAACAGGAAAAGTCTAAGGAAGACGATTCTCCATTCTTTGATGTAAAATATATTTGTCAAGCAAGTTTATTAATTACGGATTCTATCCGAAAAGGGTATGATGTAACGCAATTGCCCAATGGTGATATTAATGTTACAGAAGTAAGAATAGTAAATGTTCATTATAATTGGAACTCCAAAAAAGGAAAATTTGTTAAAACTAATCAGATAGAATTTAATAATAGCAAAGGTGGATGATTAAATCAAATACTGTATTGATGTTATTGTGTGCTTCAGTTTTTTTGTCATTGCGAGGAAAAATTGAAAATTTTACCAAAGCAATCCAGTAAAAATTTTTGATTTACAGAATTTTTTATTATTTTTCTAGATTTCCACGCTCCTTTTAGTCGCTCGCAATGACGTTGAATCTTAAAACAGCAGCTTAAATATGGAATTTGATCAAGTATTATTATCAAGGATTCAGTTTGCTTTTACCATAAGTTTTCATATAATATTTCCTGCTTTTACTATAGGGCTTGCAAGCTTTTTAGCGGTAATTGAAGGGTTATGGTTAAAAACAAAAAAGCCGGTTTATCAAGAAATATACAAATTTTGGGTGAAGATTTTTGCCGTTACTTTCGGTATGGGAGTAGTTTCGGGCGTTGTAATGTCTTATCAATTTGGGACTAACTGGTCGAATTTTTCAGATAAGGTTGGAAATGTCCTTGGTCCGCTTCTCGGTTTTGAAGTATTTACTGCATTTTTCCTCGAATCTTCTTTTTTAGGTATAATGTTATTCGGCTTTAATAAAGTCAGTAAAAAAGTACATTTTATTTCTACGTTAATAGTTGCCGTTGGTACTGTAATCTCAGCTTTTTGGATACTTGCAGCTAGTAGCTGGATGCATACGCCTGCTGGTTTTGAACTGCGAGGCGAAGGATTCTTTTATCCTTTGAATTGGTTAGAAATTATCTTTAACCCTTCTTTCCCATATCGCTTTTTCCATATGATTACGGCGGCTTATTTAACTACTTCTTTTGTTATCGGTGGTGTAGCTAGCTTTTATTTACTAAATAATCGTTATAAAGAGCATGCTAAAATTATGTTTTTTATGGCGGTGTTAATGGCGTTAATTGTTGCACCTATTCAAATATTTATCGGTGATCTGCATGGTTTAAATACTCTTAAATATCAGCCGGTTAAAGTTTCGGCTATGGAAGGTATTTGGAATACGGAAAAAGGAGCAGCTTTTAATCTTATCGGCTTTCCTGACGGGGAAGAAGAAAAAACAAAATATGCTGTAGAAATACCTTATGCTAATAGTTTAATCTTAACGCATAGTTTAGACGGTGAAGTGAAAGGATTAAAAGAATGGATAAAAGAAGAGCGTCCGCCGGTTGCATTAGTATTCTTTAGCTTCCGTATTATGGTAGGAATCGGTTTCTTAATGGTATTTACAGGTATTGCCGGCTTATATCTTTATTTGAAGAAAAGATTATATACTACGCATTGGTTTCAATATTGGTATATATTAATGTCGCCTTCAGGTTTTATTGCAGTACTTGCCGGCTGGTTCGTAACCGAGGTAGGTAGACAACCTTATATAGTGTATAATATTTTAAAAACCGTAGATACGGTATCACCGGTACTCGGCAAATATGTGTTTATTTCTCTAATTGCTTTTGTAGTAGTGTATGTGATCATTTTCGGAGCGGGTATATATTATATAATGCATTTGATAAAGAAAGGTATAGAAGCGATAGATAATAAAGAAATGTACGGAGAGATCGGTTTGAATAACCCATTATTAGAAAAGTAATAAGCTTATGTTAAATTTTGCACCTTATATAGATTTACCGCTTGTTTGGGGTGGGCTTATAGCTACCGCTATTTGTTTATATGTTTTATTAGACGGTTTTGATTTAGGAGTAGGGATCTTATTTCCGTTTGCACCTACTGATGATTGCCGTCATAAAATGATTAATTCTATTGCTCCTTTTTGGGACGGTAACGAAACTTGGTTAGTACTTGGCGGCGGTGGTTTATTTGCAGCTTTCCCGCTGGCATATTCGCTATTAATGCCGGCTTTATATATTCCTATTATATTAATGTTACTTGGCTTAATATTTCGTGGTGTAGCTTTTGAATTCCGTTTTAAGGCTCATATAGGTCATCGTTATATTTGGGACTACGCTTTTCATTTCGGTTCTATGCTTGCTGTTTTTTGTCAAGGTTTAATGCTTGGTACGTTTGTCCAAGGAATAGAGATAGAAGGACGAGAATTTGCAGGGGGGAGCTTTGATTTTCTTACTCCCTTTTCCGTTATAACGGGGATAGCATTAATATTCGGTTATGCACTCTTGGGTGCTACTTGGCTTATTCTGAAAACAGAAAAGAAAACACAAGATTGGGCTTATAAATCTGCTTTATATATTTTATTTTATGTTGCACTTTTTATGGGACTTGTAAGCTTATGGGTTCCTTTCTTAAATAACCACATAAATCATCGTTGGTTTAGTGTACCTAATATTTACTATTTATCTATTGTACCTATTGTAACTGCTTTAATATTTATCAAGTTAATTAAAGCCGTTAAGCAAAAAAAAGAAGTAAAGCCGTTTATTTATACGATCTTGTTATTTTTATTAGGATATTTAGGGCTTGCGATAAGCATATGGCCATATATCGTTCCTTATAAAGTTACGCTTGAAACTGCAGCAGCAGCACCGGAGTCACAGTCTTTACTGTTGATAGGGGCTGGAATATTCCTACCTGTCATACTTGGCTACACATTCTATTGTTATTATATATTCCGTGGCAAATCATCTCATCATCCGATATATTAAAAAAATAACCTCTTGTCTAAAAGGGTGGCAATGGTTTATTATTCTATGGCTCAGCGGATTATTATCCACATTACTTTTAACTTATGTAGTTAAGTTGGTGTTTAGGATGATAGGGTAGGTTTATTTTTTGTTGTCACCCCGTGGACAAGCCACGGGGTGACAAGGGTGGAATTGATATATGCAACAAGACTGGTTAAGTCATGGAATGACACCGAATACATGCAATGACATTAAAGTATAGGTATATGACAAAAATCTCAGCATTTATTATTACTAAAAATGAAGCGGCAAGGATAGCAATAGCTATAAATAGCGTAAAAAATATTGTCGATGAGGTGATAGTAGTAGATAATGAAAGTACTGATGATACAGTTAGTATAGCTGAAAAATTAGGGGCAAAGGTAGTGATAAAACCTTGGCTTGGTTATGTAGGACAGAAATCTTTTGCCGAAAGCCTTTGCGTAAATGATTGGGTCCTTAATATTGATGCCGATGAGGAGTTATCTAAAGAGTTACAAGATGAAATAGAGTATATTTTTGCATCTAAGAATCAAGATCAATATCTAGCTTATCAAATAAAGCTGTTAATAATGCATCGTAATGACCAAAAGCCAAGAATGTTTGCTCCATTTAATAAATGTACTCGGTTGTATAATAAAAAATTTGCAAGCTTTGCAAATACCGTAAATAATACTACTCATGATTCGGTGATATTTAATAAGGATGTTGATTTTGTAGGTAAAATTTATCTATTAAATGAAGCTGCTTATCATTATTCGGGTACTTCAATTGAGCAGTTGGTAACTAAAGCAAATTTTTATTCTAGCGAGCAAGCAAAAGATTTAATGATGCAAGATAAAAAAGTTTCAAATATCCGCATAGCATTTGAAATGTTATGGTGGTTTTTTAAAGCATTTTTTATCAGACGATATTTTGTATTCGGTTTTGACGGTTTTGTAGATTCAATAATTTTTGCTTTTGCAAGGTTTCTAAGGCTTGCGAAATTAAGAGAGTCGTTATTTAAATCAAAAAACGTCATTGCGAGCGACTATAGGCATTATTGCATGGATACCAAGTCATCATTGCGAGGAGCGACGCGACGCGGCAATCCAGAAAAATAATTAAAAAAATTCTGATTTACAGAATTTTTTACTGGATTGCTTCGTCGAATTACTACGTAATTCTTCTCGTAATGACGGAAAACCGATCCACGTAACAACGTCTCCTCGCAATAACGTTTTAGAAAATAAAAAATAAATTATGAAAGAAAATTTTAACGTTAGTAAATTAAAAAACGGTTTGACAATTTTAACATATAATATGCCTTATGTTAATTCGGTAGCAATAAATTTAATTGCTAAAGTTGGAGCACGTTATGAAAATGCAGAAGAGGAAGGCATATCTCACTTTCTTGAACATATGGCTTTTAAAGGTACGAAAACTAGAACGGCAAAACAGATAGCGGAAGAATTTGACTCTATAGGCGGACATTTTAATGCCTATACCGGTCATGAGAATACGGTATATTATGCACGAGTCTTGTCTGAAAATTGTGATAAAGCACTTAATATACTTACCGATATAATTCAAAATTCTATTTTTGCTGACGAAGAAATAGCTAAGGAATATCAGGTGATAATGCAGGAAATTGCTCATAATCAGGATAATCCGGATGACCTAGTATATGAGAAATTTTATAATAAAGTTTATAGAGAGCAACCATTAGGTAAGTCGATTTTAGGTACTACTAAAACCCTTGCAACTTTTACGAAAGAACATTTTTTAAATTTTATAGGTAAACATTATAATGCCGAAAATCTCTATTTATCAATTGCCGGTAATATTGATCATAATAAAATAGTAATTATAGCGGAACAGTTATTTTCTTCTTTGAAGCAAGGAGTAAAAAGTAGCTTTATTCCGGCAAAATATATAGGCGGAAGCGGCTTTATTAATAAGGAGTTAGAGCAAACTAGTTTAGTGTTAGGGTTTGAAGGTACATCATATATTAATTTAGAAAAGCTTTACCAAACCCATCTACTTTCTATAATATTCGGTGGCGGTATGTCATCGCGTTTATTCCAAACTATTCGTGAGAAATTAGGTTTAGCATATGCAGTAGGTAGTTATAATAGTGCTTATTTTGATAGTGGAGTGTTTACAATTTATGCATCCACTGCACATGACAAGTTAGAATTATTATATAGAGAAATTAAAAACGAAATAATAAAAATGACTGAAAAAGTAAACACAGAAGAGATTATTAGAGCTAAAACACAACTTCGTAGTAATTTACAAATGGCTCAAGAGAAAAATACCTATAAGTCAGAAGAAATAGGTAAAAATTATTCTGTTTTCGGTAAATATATTTCTCCTGAAGAGATTATGGAAATTATCATGAGTATAAAAGCTGATGATATTATTAATACGGCAAATAAAATATTTAGCGGTGCTACTACATCGGCAATTATAGGCCCTCATGATCTTCAGGGATTTTAATGATATGCTTGTGTAGATACCAGAGTCGTCATTGCGAGCAGCCGTAGGCTGCGTGGCAATCTCATGAAATAATAACAAACTCCTGAGATTGCTTCGTCAATTATTTGCGTAATTTCCTCGTAATGACGAGGAAAATGAATTTTGAGACAAATAAATGAAAAAAAAATTATATGAAGGTTCAAGTAAAATTTTATATTCCGCCGAAGAAGATTTTTTACTTATAATGGCTTTTTCCGATAAGGCTATTTTAGAAACCGGCGAAACTGTTGATATATCAGGTAAAGGAGTGCTTAATAATAATATTTCTTCCTTTCTAATGGATAAACTGGAAATGATTGGCATTGAAAATCATTTTATCGAAAAAATAAATATGAGGGAGCAATTAATTCAATATGTCGAAGTTTTCCCAATACAAGTAATAATATCATCGGTAGCGTGCGGTAGATTTGTAAAAGAATTCGGAATGGATGAAGGGTATGTATTTGATAAACCGATCATTGATTTTAAGGTCCGAAGTCGTGAATTTAAATATCCGATAGTTAATGAGTATCAAATATTAAATTTTGGCTGGTTAACTAGGGATGAAATTAAAGCGGTAAAAGAGCAAGCTTTGCGTATATATGCTTTTCTAAGCGGCTTATTTATCGGTGTCGGGATTCGGCTTGTTGAGTGTAAATTAGAATTTGGGCGTGTGTTTAACGGTGAAGAATCTATCATTATGTTAACTGATGAAATTAGTCCGGATAATTGTAGATTATGGCATATTAACAGTAATGAAAAATTAGGATTTGAATTGCTTGAAAAAGAACCAAATAAGGTTTTTGAATCATATCAGCTAATAGCTGATCGTTTAAAAGAAAAATAAATATATTTTTAAAGCGATATATGCTATTTTGGACTTGAAAAGCGCTCCGATGTCATACCGGTTTTGTTGCATGATTCGGTTTCATCGTCATTGCGAGAAGACATTTATGTCGACGAAGCAATCTCAGCAAATAAACAAAAGATTGCCACGCAGTCTACGCCTGCTCGCAATGACGATTTGGTATCTACGCAGGAATAACATTTTTGATTTTTAATAATTTTTTACAGTAGAAAAGATGAAAATACGCTTTATTATAATAAGCTTTTTAGCTTTAATATTAGTAGGGTGGGGATACGCTGCCTATAAATTTGAACATCAAAGTAAAGAGAATATTATCTCTATTTTTGATAAATATGAAGAATATATAACTTATGATGCAATAAAAGTTAATAAATATGGATTTAGTGTTACTTTAAATAAAGTAATGTTAAAACCTATAGATTTTTATTTTGATGAAATAGTTATTAGGCATATACCGTTTTTGAATATTACAAAAATTGATTCTTACGGAAATAATGTAAAAATTACTACCGCTCAAGATGAAAAAAATATTTTTTACTCACCTGATCATCATACAACAATTTGGTTTAGAAAATCTTTGTTTAATAGAGAGCCTGATTATTGGAAATTAAGCTTGAGTGACAATAAATCAACTCTTTATAATTCTCTAGATGCAGAAAAATTAGCAGAGAGTGATATTAGTGATTCTGTAATTACTAATACTAAAACATCGGATAATCTTAATTTATTGACTGTGGATGGAAAAAGCACCGTTTCTTTCACTTCTGAAAACTATAGTAAAAATTTATCTGATAAAGTTTTTAAATTTTTAAGAGATAAAATAGGAGAGGAAGCTAATTTTAACTCATTTGAATATGATATAGCACAGTTGGATGCGTTAAATGTACCAATTACTTATAATAGCCAATTAAAGCTTAAATATAGTGATGAGTTATTAGCTCTTGGAAAATTATTGATTCAAAACTTTTCTCTAGATCAAAAGCAAGATGAGAATATGCATGCTGTTATTTTTATGCAGATATTAGGAGAATTAGTAAAAGGTAAGCCGTTTTTATTTGCTTGTGATTTTGAAAGAAAAGGAAAAATAGGAAGTAATTTATACAAATTAAATATAGAAAAAGATAAAATTTTTGATTTTGCTTTAAATATTAAATCTACTATAGAACCTTCTGAAACATACCAAAAAACGGCAGTTGAAGCTTTAGGACGTTACTTTAGTAATGGTTTAAACAAAAGAGCTGAGTTAGATAAAATTTTTAAACTAACTAGCCCTATTACTCAAGAAGACGGGGAAAAAGTAATGGGTGTTTTTGCAAAAATAAATAATTCCGAATTTAATTTAAAAGGTGAGTTTGATCCCGAAGAAAAAAAATTATTCGGTAAAACTAATCTTGTAATGGATGATTTTAATTTTGCTATTGATATTGATGTGCCTAATTTAGAGAATCCTATGAATCTAGAAAGCGTAATAAAATTATCGGATCCGAGTGCGGTTATAAATAATTTTGTGAATTATATTAATAATGCTATTATACCGGTGCTTAATAAAATAGAAGATTCTAAGGAATTTGCTTTAAATCTAGGAAAACAATCTTCAGTAATAAAGCAATACGGCTTTAGGGCAATAGAAGCTTTTAGTAAAAATTCTGAATTGAAAGACGGTGAATCTTTAGTAGTTGACGTGAAAGGTAAAGATGCCGGACTAACCTTTAACGATAAAGCTATTGATCAGATCTTTAGTGATGCAAGAGTATTAGAATTTATGAATGCCATGGCTATGATAGATCAAGAAAGAAAAGTTGAAAATAAAAAATAATCTTAAGAATTATATTGATATGCTCAAACATATAGTATTATTTAAATTTGCAATAACTGCTTCAGAAAGGCAAATAGAGTAGGCTTTAGCAAAGTTAGGAAATTTAAAAAATACTACTATTCCACAAATTAAATCTTTTAGTTTTGGCAGAAATTGTAGCCCTGAAAATTTAAATAAGGGTTTTAGCTATGCTTTTGTTATGGAGTTTTTAAGTGAGGAAGATAGAGAAGGTTATTTAAAACACCATGATCATATTAGATGTAGCTTCTGACGATATTATGCCTTTAACTGAGGATGGGATAAATTCGGTGATAGTATTAGATTATAAATTTTAAGATAAAGAAATAAGTTATAAAATAATGATTAATATTTCCTTTCCCGATGGGAGTATAAAACAATTTAAAAAAAACATGACCGCCTATGAAGTAGCAAATGCGATTTCAATGTCACTTGCAAAACAAGCAATGGTTGCTGAAATAAACGGTGAGCTTAAAGATTTAAGTACCGTAATTGAAAATGATTGCAAACTTCGTATTTTAACCGTAAAAGATCCTGAATGTCTTGAGATAATAAGGCACGATGCTGCTCATTTAACTGCTGAAGCCGTAAAGGAACTATTCCCTGAAACTCAAGTAACAATAGGTCCTGCAATTGAAAACGGTTATTATTACGATTTTGCTCGTGATAAACCTTTTACCACTGATGATTTAGCTGTTATAGAAGCTAAAATGCAAGAACTTTCAAAAAAGAACGAGACAGTAACAAGAGAGCTATGGGATAGGGATAAAGCCGTAGAGTTTTTTAAATCGATAGGAGAGCATTATAAAGCCGAAATTATTGCTTCAATTCCGGCAGGTGAACCAATTACTTTATACAGGCAAGGTGATTTTATTGATTTATGTCTAGGTCCGCATGCCCCCTCTACAGGGTTTGTTAAACATTTTAAGTTGATGAAAGTTGCAGGAGCTTATTGGCGAGGTGATAGTTGTAATGAGATGTTGCAGCGTATATACGGTACGGCGTGGGCTACGAAAGAGCAACTAGATAATTATCTTTTTATGCTTGAAGAAGCCGAAAAGCGTGATCATAGAAAGCTTGGGCGAGAGCTTGATTTATTCCACTTCCAAGAAGAAGCTCAAGGAATGGTATTCTGGCATGATAAGGGCTGGAGTATATATAATATTATCGAGCAATATATTAGGAAAAAGATTCGTAAAAACGGTTATATTGAAGTTAAGACTCCTGTTTTGGTGGATAAAAGCCTTTGGGAGGCTTCAGGACACTGGGAAAAATTTCGTGATGATATGTTCGCGTTAGAAACAGATGACAAGACATTAGCTTTAAAGCCGATGAATTGCCCTTGCCACGTGCAGATTTTCAAACAAGGTATCAAGAGCTATCGTGATTTACCGCTTCGTATGTCGGAGTTTGGTTTGTGTCACCGTAATGAGGCGTCCGGTGCATTGCACGGTTTAATGAGAGTGCGTAGCTTAGTGCAAGATGATGCACATATATTTTGTGCCGAGGAACAAATTACCGATGAAACGGTTAGTTTCTGTAAGATACTGACGGAAGTTTATAAAGATTTCGGCTTTACCGATATAAAGGTAAAATTTTCTGATCGTCCTGAAATCAGAGCAGGAAGTGATGAAGTTTGGGATAAGGCTGAGAATGCTTTAAAAGAAGCAGTAGAAAAAGCAGGGTTTACTTATACGCTAAACCCAGGTGAGGGTGCATTTTACGGTCCAAAGCTTGAGTTTGTTTTAACCGATGCGATAGGACGGCAGTGGCAATGCGGTACGCTTCAGATGGATTTTGTATTGCCGGAGCGACTCGATGCTAGCTATATCGCAGCAAGCGGTGAGAAAAAAAGACCTGTAATGCTGCATAGAGCAATCCTTGGTTCGCTTGAGCGTTTTATCGGTATATTGATCGAAGAATATGCGGGACGTTTCCCGCTTTGGATTGCTCCTATACAGGTCGCTGTGGCGACCATTACCAGTGATTTAAACGATTATGCTTTAGAAGTACAAAAAGCTTTAATTGATAATGGCGTAAGAACGGATATTAATATCTCACCTGATAAAATTAACTATAAGATTCGTGAGTTTTCTAATCAAAAAATACCGATGATTGCCGTAATCGGTAAGCAGGAAAAAGAAAATAAACAAGTAACGATAAGAAGACTCGGAACTACCGAGCAGGAAGTATTATCGATTGAGCAGTTAATAGCTCTAGTTAAGGAAGAGAATAGTAGGTATCTATAATATCTCGTATAGCTTTTTTGATGTCATTTCTAACTAAAGCGGCATTGTTGTATAAATCATAAGGCATGTTCGGTGTTGTCATACTGTGGCTTGACCACGGTATGACACCGGAAAGAGCTAAATTTCTGCCTATGTAGGAATGCATACCACAAAAGTTCTCTAAATTTGTCTAATATTTCTCAACTTATGAAAATCAAAACTCATCCTGTTTCTTTTTTATGGTCGGTTATAAAGCCGTATAAATTGCTATCTTGTTATGGTGATTGCACCGTTTGCGAGCGCTTTTCATCCTATTCTATATTTTGCTTGATTTGTTTACCCAAAACGAAAAGATTACATTCGCACAAGGTTATAAACCAATAATATGGTTTGTAATGGCACAAGCAATACTTGATGTAGAGCTTGGCGTGCTCACAATTTTGCACAGCTTAAAGCCATGCCTTATATCTTTCAAGATATGATGAATAAAATATGTAATCACTGTTTTAATTTGCCGTATACTTATTTTCAAAATAGGTTCTATAGTCGGAAGAGTACGGGGCATAGGTTATTATAAAAGCTTATTACCAAAACTTTATTATTAATGGTAATTTGTTCAGGAATCCACCTTGTTATGAGAGATTTGTTCAGCTTATTCCTTCATTATTTCTGCCATTGATTGTGATGTTACATTACTTAAGTGGGAAAAGAACGGGAATTTATTATGCAGATTCCACACATTTTGCAGTATGTAAAAATATCAGAATTAATTCTAACAGAACTTTTAATAATCTTGCAAAAATGGGACGTAGTTCTGTCGATTGGTTTTTTGGATTCAAGCTTCATATGATAATCAATGATAAGGGAGAAATTATTGCTGTTAAAATTACCAAAGGTAATGTTGATGACAGAATTGCATTTGAAGCAATGGTTATCAAAAAGGTCTAAAAGGTAAGTGTTATGATGATAAGGGGTTTATTTCAGAAAAAATGTTTACAAAACTTTATAAGCAAGGTTTAATAAAAATTACCGGAATAAGAAAGGATATGAAAAACTATTTATTACCTCTTTTGGATAAAATCCTTTTAAGGAAGAGATTCATTATCGAAACCATTTTTGGCTACATAAAAGAGAATTTTAATATTACTCCTTCCAGACATCGATCACCTATTAATTTTTTTACTTCTCTATTCTCTGCTCTTATTGCTTACCAACTTAAACCTAATAAACCATGTATTTCTTATCCATAATCGGGGTTACTTACCAACTTCCATAATTTATCTCTTCAAATAAAAAAAATTCTTGCCGATTCCTCGATGACTTGCGTATAGTACTTGTCATATCACGTTTTAAAGAAAGGAGCATATTATGACAATAAGACAAATGGTAAAGCCGGTAATTATAGGTATATCCGGTCCTGAATTAACCGATGCCGAAAGAGAATTATTTGAAGAGCATAATCCTTTAGGTGTAATTTTATTCCGTCGTAATATTAGAAAGAATGATAACGGTGAGCAGGATAAAGAAGTCCTTATTAAGCTTATTGCAGATATAAAAGAAGTATTAGGGGAAAATACTATCATCTCTATAGATCAAGAGGGTGGTAGGGTAAAAAGGCTCATAGCACCGACTTTTTATGACGCTCTGGCTGCTCAAACTTTCGTTGATGTACAACAGTGCAAACAAAACTATAGCAATATAGGCAAAGAGCTAAGAGAAGTAGGCATTAATCTAGATTTTGCACCGGTAGCGGATTTGATCCACGAAGGAGCAGACAAGATAGTCGGAGATAGAAGTTTTGGCTCAGAGCCGGAAGTAGTCGTACCTTTATGTTTAGCTGCTATAGACGGATTACAAGAAGAGAGAGTCGCAGCTTGCATTAAGCATATTCCTGGTCATGGTAGAGCTACGGTGGATAGCCATAAAAAATTACCGATTGTCGATGCTGGTATAGAAGAGTTAGAAAAAACAGATTTTAAAGTATTTAAGGAGCTAGCGAAGTACGATAATATTAAGCTTGCTATGACTGCACATATAATTTACAAAGCTCTTGATCCAAACAACCCCGCAACTCTATCCAGAATAGTTATCGATTATATTAAAAATAATATTGGTTTTAAAGGGCTTATTATTTCCGATGCAATAGATATGAAAGCTTTAAGCGGTAGTATGGCAGATATTACCAAAGGAGTTTTAGATGCAGGCATAGATATAGTGCTTGAATGTACCGGAGAATTTAACAAAATGTCTGAAGTTTTAGGGAGTGTTTCGGAAGGTTCTATAGATAAATTTTCTGACTTGTTTATTGCTGAATGCTATTATTTATTTAATGTCATACCGCGGCTTGACCGCGGTATCTTAGGACACAGTCTGTGATGCAAGATCCCGTGGTCGTAGCCACGCGGGATGACAACGGAACTGCACAACGGCAGGTATTTAGCCGTAAAATGGCTATTAAGGAGCTTATTCAATTAATCTAAGTTAAAATTAATTAAACAATTATATTGAAAAAATTTATTTTTACTATTAATCTGTTTTTTAATTTTTAGTTAAAGAATTAAATGAATAGTATTATGAACAGTCTTGTGGATTTAAGTTCTAAAAGCTATAGGTAATATTTACTAAGAATAAAGATCCATAGTAAGTAGGTACATACTATGCTAATATATATGTTATAAATAATAAAATAAATTATGGCAAGCAGTTACAGTTACGATTTAAGAATGAAACTATTCAAAGCTCTAGATGATGGGCTCTCAATTGTTAAAGCATGTAAAATATTCAATATAGGTCGTAACACTATATATAGATGGAAAACTCTTAAATGGGAAACAGGAAAAAGCAAAACCTTATGGTCCAGCAAAGGGTTATAATGCAAAAATAAATCTCAAAGAATTTGAAGAATTAATTATCTAATAATCATGATAAAACAGCTAAAGAATTAAGTATTATACTAGGTAATAGATTACAAAGAACTAGAATAAATTACTATAGAAAACTACTAGGCTACACTTATAAAAAAAAGTCATCTTCATCCCAAAAGGGATATTGGTTTAAGGAATGAATTTATAGAAAAGATACAGCAAATTTCTAAAGAAACTCTAGTATTCATTGATGAGTCAGGAATAGAAGATAATGTTTGTAGAGAATATGGATGGAGTATAAAAGGTACTAGATGTTATGGAAACAAAGTGTATCAACATAAATCCAGGATCAGTATGATAGCGGGGCTTCGTAATAATCAAATTATAGCGCCAGTAATATTTGAAGGAAATTGTAATAAAGAAATATTTACAACCTATGTAGAGACTATATTAACTAAAGAATTACATCCTGGACAAACAGTAATTATGGATAATATCAACTTCCATAAGAATAATATAATAAGAGAATTAATCGAGTCGGTTGGGTGCAGAATTTTATTCTTACCTACATATAGCCCAGACTTAAATCCTATAGAACATTATTGGTTTAAGATTAAGAACGAAATAAGAAAAGTTACGGGGCAATTCAAAGATATCAGTATGGCTGTAGAACACGTACTAAAGTTTATTTAACTGTACCTTTTCCTATGGTCTAGCTATATATAGAATTTTAGTTAGCAGGAGGTGATTTGATTTGTGATATTATTAATCTGCTTAAAGAAGATTTAAATAAAGCAGATATAGAAAATGAGATATATATGCGTCTTAAAGAACCTTATTCTGTTTTAAAAAAGATGAAAAGGAAAAAAGTGCTGATTGATGCATTGAAAGACTTAATTGCATGTAGGATTATAGTTAAATCTAAAGCTCTATGCTATAATCCTTTGGACGTAGTTAAGAGTTCTCCGCATTTAGATTGGTTATACACCAAAGATTATATCAATAGACCAAAAAGCAACGGCTATCAGTCTCTTCATAATATAATGCAGCTTTTACACTCTAAGCGTAATTTTGAAATACAGATAAGAAGTGAAGATATGCATAAAGATGCCGAATTTGGTAGAGCGGCTCATTTAAATTACAAAGAAGAACAAGACCTTTATTTGAAAAAAGTTTTTGACGTTACTAATGACACGATACTTTCTAAAGCACGTCAAATGGTGAAACAATTTGAAGGATTAGAAGAGCAAATTGTAGAATATGAAAAAGAAGTTATGCGTATTTGGCATACTAAATACGACGAAATGCTCAAATGGGAAAATACTGTTGAAGTGCTAATATTTAACGAAGAGTAGTTTTCTCGTCATTGCGAGCAGGCATTGCCAGTGTAACACCGCCTCGTCATTGCGAGCGACCGTAGGGAGCATGGCAATCTCGTTAAATATCCTGAGATTGCTTCGTCGAAATTTGCAGTTTCTCCTCGCAATGACGGATAAGCCGATCCATGCAACAAGGTCTATGGCTGCTCGCAATGACAACCCCGAGACCACGGAATGATATAGTTGTGATAAAAATATAACATTATATTAAAACTTTACAAAAAAACTACGGCGATACTTGTAATTATATACAATATATAGTATACTCAGCCCGTAGTTTAGAAACTATTGAAACAAAATATTGGGTTATTTCCTTATCAAATGTGGGATATCTTGACTCACGTTTGATAAGTTTGTTTTAATACTAAGATACTAAATTTTAACTTAAATATGGGAAAAAATTATGGCTCAAAAACCAAATTTTCTAAAAAAATTAATTTCCGCAGGATTGGTAACTGCTTCTACAGCTGCCATAGTGGCCGGTTTTGCAGGCTCAGCTATGGGTGCTTTATTAGCTACTAATGGTAATACAGCTCTTAATGCTCCTGCTAACTGGAATCCAGCACAGGCTCCTGCTACTGGTGATACTCTTAGAATTGCTAATAATGGTGATCGAGTTACCTTAGATTCTGTAGGGTTTAACGTAGCTGCTCTCATAATCGATACAGGTGGTAATGCAGAAGCTGTAACATTAAGTAAATCATTAAACATTGGTTCTATCGTAGGAGTAGCAGGGGCTGATTTAGCTAATATTACTGTCAATCAAGCAGGTCAAGTCTTAACTTTAACAGGTACACAAGGTCTAGGTGCTGCGGCTAATCAAGTCAATATTTATAGTGGTTTAGGTGCAATCGATTTCGCTAATCTTGCTTTCACATTAAACTTTAATCCTGCAGATACTACTAACGGTATTATACTTGGTGCTAATGCTAAGATTGCTAATGCAGCTAACGCTGGTGCTGTTTTAAATGTCACTAATGCCGGTAGCGGCATTGGTAACCAAGCTAAAGGTTTAGAAGTACAGGATAATAGTTTTGTTGCTGTTAAAACTCTTAATGTTAACGATGGAAGCCTTTTACGTTTTAATTCAAATTCTGATGGAGCAGGTAATGTTAATTTAACATTACAAAACGGTGGTAATGTTATAAATCTTCAAGGTAGCGGTACATTGCATCTTCTTGCTAAAGCAGGTGGTAACGGTAATGCTGCCAATTTTTTTGTCCTTAATGGTACTACACTTGGTGGCGGTGCAGGTGACGGTGGAGATAATAATGGTATAATACATTTTGATACTACAGCTGTAGTTGGTACATTTGGTACTACTGCTCCAGGTCTTACTGCAGTAGTTGGTACAAATAATGCAAATCGTGCTCAGCAATTTATTGTTACTGCTGTCGGTGGAAATAATGCTACAATTACAAACCAAATTTTTGCTAAAAATGTAACAGTTAACGGTGGTACTAGTACTTTCCAACAACAAGTTGATGTAGGTAACGGTGGTAGTACAACTTTCAAAGCAGCTTCTACAACTACAATGACTATTTCTTCAACACTTGGTGCTGTTGATTTTGGTAATACTGCCTCACAAATTATAGTTGCTGCTGCTAATGCTCCGACTCTTACAGGTAATTTTACAGGTGATGCGAGCAATGCCGGTAACACTGCAGGTGTAATAACTTTCCTCGGTGCCGGTACTTTAAACAGTGCCGATGCAAATACTCCGGTGACAAATAAGATTACGGCAATCGAAGCTAGTGCTGCTGGGATTGTTAATTTATCAGGAACACATACTGCCGAGTTACGTTTAGGAAATGCCGGTTCTATCTTTAAACTTGCCGATGGTACAGTTATCACCGGTAATGTTAACCAAACTGCTCTTATTGGCGGTGCTCTTGCCGGTGGTGCTATTCAGTTAGATGGAAGTGCTACAATTACCGGTGATATAGGTAATGGTGGTGGTAATGCTGTGTTACAAGGGATTACTTTAGCTGATGATGCTTCAAAAACATTAACACTTGGTGGAGCAAATATTATCGGTGCTAATGTCGGTGGAATGATTGATTTCCAAGCTAACGGTGGTACTATTAAATTAACAAGTACTCAAAATAATATTTTAGTTGGTTTTAATTTAGCTATAAATACTGATCAAACAGGCGTTGTTGATGCGAGTAGCCTAACAAATGCTCAAACTTTAACTATTAGAGGTGGTATCGGTACTATTGGAGCTAATAATAAAACTCTTGGACAATTTAATATCGGCTCAAGTAAAACAGTTTTAAATGGCGGTGATGTTGCTATTAACGAGTTAGTTATTGGAAATAACGGTTCAGTACAATTCGCTCATAATACTTACTTAATAACAAAAACTACAAATGCTGCAAATCAAGGTAAAATAATATTTAATCCTCTTGTAGCTAATAGTACAACTCTTGCAGCCGGTACAAAATTAGGTAGCGCTGCAAAGCCACTTGCAGAGATTAATTTTGCACCTGCTATAAACACTATATTAAATGTAGGTCAAGGTGTTAATTTATACGCCACTAACATTACTACTGCTGTTGCTGACATGGGTTCTTTCAGCTTTAAGGCAGGTGGAACAAATATAGTAAGAGGTACAGTCGGTGGACAGCAAGGTAATAAGCTTAATACTGTAACATTAGATAACGGTACTACTGCTAAGTTCTTAGGTAACGCAACATTTAGCGGTGGAACTACAATTGAAAATAATTCTACCTTACAAATCGGTGGTAACTATACTGCGGACTTTGTCGCATCTGCCGATGGTACCGGTATAGTAGAATTCGTTAACACCGGTCCTATTACCGTAACATTAAACAAACAAGCTGTACCTGTTAATGCTTTAAAACAAATAACATTTTCCGGTCCCGGTAACATAGTGATTAATGAGATAGGTAATGCAGGTAATGAGCATGGTGCGGTGACTGATACAATTTCTTTTGAAAATGCAAGTTTAGGTGCAGTTTTATTCTTACCTAGCGGCATCCCATTCAACAATGCAGTCAACCAAGTCCCTTTAACAATTAAAAGTACCGTAGGTAATGGTCCAGCAGGTAACTTTAATGTTCCTGTTGTATTCGTATCAGGTGTGGATAGTGTAATCGCTGACGGTCAAGTAATCGGTGATCAAAATAATATTGTAGGTCTAGGTCTTGGAAGCGATAATGGTATTGCTGTTAATGCTACTACATTATATGCAGTTATAAGAACTACAAAAAATAATCAAGGTACTGTAATTCTTAGCGGCGGTATTCCTAATACCCCTGGTACGATTTATGGCTTAGGTATAGAGAATGGTACTCTAAAGTTAAAGCAAGTAACGTTTACTACAAACTATAACAACTTAGGTAGTATTATTGCAACTAACGCAATAATTAATGACGGTGTAACTGTTACTACAGGCGGTATAGCCGGAACAGATTTCGACGGTAAAATTACTCTTGGAAGTGTTAACGGTAACGCTAATGTAAGATTTGCTGACGGTACATTTTCTGATTCTACAAGTATGATTGTTACTACTAAAGCTAATAGCGGTACCGTAACTTATTTAGGTGATGCGTATGTTGGTAATATAGGTGCTTCAGATACTCCTGTAGCTTCTGTTAAGTTTACAGGTAATGATAATGGTGCAGGATTACAAGGAAATATTTATTCACAAGTCACAGACTTTGGTACTTATAACTTAGGTGTTTTAAATTCTAATGTAATTTTAGGCGGCGGTACTACTGCTATTAACGGTGAAATCGATCTTGATACAAATATCTTAACATTTGCAAGCGGTACTTCAACATGGGGAAGTAATACTTCTATTGAAACTACTTTAACAGTAGCAAACGGTAATATAGGTCACATCGTTATCGCGGAAGGTGCTCAAGTTAATGCAACAACTACAGGAACAACAACCATTAACGTACAAGATAATACCAATGCAAATTTCAGTGGTACACAAACTTATACTTTAATTCAAGGTGGTGCTAGATTTAACGGTACTTTAGGAGGTCCTAACTTTGCTGTAACCGGAAATAATCGTTTCGTAAAATACGGTTTAATACGTGATGCTAACCAAGATTATGTAATAACACGTACTAACAATGCAGCAAATGTAGTTACTAATGATATTGCAGGTAGCCAATTTGCAGGTGCACCGGGTGTAGGTCAGAACGTTACAACATTTGTAAATGCAACTAATACTGCAGCATATAATAATCTTCTTTTAGCTAAAAATAGTGCTGATTCTGCTAACTTTGTCGGAGCTATCGTTACCGGTACAAGTGCGGCCGTAACTAATGTACAATTAGATGTATCAAAAGATATCCAAGCTCAACTTGGTAACAGATTAGGTGCTCTTAGATATTTAGGTACTCCTGAAACTGCTGAAATGGCTGGACCTGAAGCTGGAGCAGTACCGGCTGCGGTCGCTGCAGGTGACGAGGCTGTTGATAATGTAGCTTACGGTATATGGGCAAAATCTTTCTATACTGATGCACATCAAAGTAAGAAAGGCGGTTTAGCTGGTTATAAAGCTAAAACCACCGGTGTCGTAATCGGTTTAGATACGCTAGCTAACGATAACTTAATGATCGGTGCTGCTATCGGTATCACTAAAACTGATATAAAACACCAAGATTATAAGAAAGGTGATAAAACTAACGTTAACGGTTTCTCATTCTCTCTATATGGTGCCCAGCAGCTTGTTGAGAATTTCTTTGCTCAAGGTAGTGCAATATTTAGCTTAAACCAAGTGAAGAACAAAAGTCAGCGTTACTTCTTCGATGCTAACGGTAATATGAGCAAGCAAATTGCTGCTGGTAATTACGATAACATGACATTCGGCGGTAACTTAACAGTCGGTTATGATTACAATGCAATGCAAGGTGTGTTAGTAACTCCAATGGCAGGACTTAGCTACTTAAAGTCTTCTGACGAAAACTACAAAGAAACTGGTACAACAGTTGCAAACAAGCAAGTTAACAGCAAGTTTAGCGATAGAACCGATTTAATAGTAGGTGCTAAAGTAGTCGGCGGTACTATGAACATAACTGATCTTGCGGTATATCCGGAAGCTCACGCTTTTGTGGTTCACAAAGTAAACGGTAGATTATCTAAAACTCAGTCTGTGTTAGACGGACAAGTTACTCCGTTCATCAGCCAGCCTGACAGAACCGCTAAAACATCTTATAATTTAGGTTTAAGTGCAAGCATAAGATCTGATGCTAAGATGGAATACGGAATCGGTTACGATGCTCAGATTGCAAGTAAATATACTGCACATCAAGGTACTCTAAAAGTCCGTGTAAACTTCTAATCGCTCCCAATTAGCAAGTTTATAAGTTCCTCAAGAAAAAAGCTCTCTTTGAAAAAAAAGGGCTTTTTTTTATTCTATATCCCAATTTTTGTTTATCCTCGTAGAGCATTGTTGCGTGGATACCGAGTCGTCATTGCGAGCAACCGTAGACCTTGTTGCATGGATCGGTGCAGCTTGCTAGAATGTACGCTTATGAAAATAAATTGTAAAAGTAAAGAATTGATCTGACAGTTAAGGATTGTTGGGTACGAAGAAAAAAGATAAGATAGTACCTGGCAAGTTTTAACAACCTACTAAAAAGGAGACTGTCAGATGACAACATATCAAGAAAAAATCATAAAGCCAAGAATCGGTTTATTAAAACTCGCTGAACAATTAGGGAATGTATCACAAGCTTGCAAAGTAATGGGTTATAGCAGGGATACATTTTATCGTTACAAAGAGCTCCATGATCAAGGTGGGGAAGGGGGAAGCTCTATATGAGATGACTAGACGTAAAGCTTGCATTAAGAATCGTGTGCCCGCAAATATAGAGGATGCTGTAGTTAATATAGCTGTTGAATTTCCAGCATTTGGTCAGGAACGTGCTGCTAATGAATTACGCAAGAGTGGGATAATCATTTCTGGTGGCGGAGTTAGATCTGTGTGGTTACGTCATGATTTAGAAAGTTTCAAAAAACGTCTAAAAGCTCTAGAGACTAAAGTAGCAAATGATGGTATTGTTTTAAGTGATAATCAACTTGCTGTTCTTGAAAAAGTTAAAAACCAACGTGAAGCTAGTGGTGAAATAGAAACTATGCACCCTGGCTACCTTGGTTCACAAGATACTTACTATGTTGGTAATATTAAAGGCATAGGCCGTATTTATCAGCAAACTTTTGTCGATACCTATTGAGGAGTAGCTATTTGTAAACTCTATACCGAAAAGACGGCTATTACAGCTGCAGACCACTTAAATGATAAGGTTATTCCATTCTTTGCAAACCATGATATCCCTCTGCTTAGAATATTAACTGATAGAGGTACGGAATATTGTGGAAAACCAGAAAACCATGCTTACCAACTATATCTTGGCATTGAGAATATCGATCATTCCAAAACTAAAGCATATAGTCCTCAAACCAACGGTATCTGTGAGCGTTTCCATAAAACTATGCAGGAAGAGTGCTATCACATTCTATTCCGCAAAAAATTTTATAATTCACTTGATGAATTGCAAACAGATATAGATAACTGGCTTGTGAGTTACAATAATGCAAGACCTCATTCCGGTAAACATTGCTTTGGTAAAACACCAATGCAATCTTTTACAGATTCACTTTATATTGCTAAAGATAAAAATATTGGTAATATTGGTAATATAGATAAAAATATTGGTAATATAGAGAGAATATCAGACAATTTGATGATTGCCCATCAAGCTGCCTGATTACTCAACTCTGTCAGATTAAGTCGTAACTTGTACAATTAAAATTCTCTTTTATGTAGCCAAAAATGGTTTCGATAATGAATCTCTTCCTTAAAAGGATTTTATCCAAAAGAGGTAATAAATAGTTTTTCATATCCTTTCTTATTCCGGTAATTTTTATTAAACCTTGCTTATAAAGTTTTGTAAACATTTTTTCTGAAATAAACCCCTTATCATCATAACACTTACCTTTTAGACCTTTTTGATAACCATTGCTTCAAATGCAATTCTGTCATCAACATTACCTTTGGTAATTTTAACAGCAATAATTTCTCCCTTATCATTGATTATCATATGAAGCTTGAATCCAAAAAACCAATCGACAGAACTACGTCCCATTTTTGCAAGATTATTAAAAGTTCTGTTAGAATTAATTCTGATATTTTTACATACTGCAAAATGTGTGGAATCTGCATAATAAATTCCCGTTCTTTTCCCACTTAAGTAATGTAACATCACAATCAATGGCAGAAATAATGAAGGAATAAGCTGAACAAATCTCTCATAACAAGGTGGATTCCTGAACAAATTACCATTAATAATAAAGTTTTGGTAATAAGCTTTTAAATGTTTATATGCACTAAAATGGTAAAAATCATTATTGAGAGTTCTTCACTTAAGGAAAGCTTACCTTCTCTAAATCTTTGCTTATTACTTTTCAGCAATTGATGTTTTACCCATTTCTCATAAATTTTACAAAATTTATCTACTATACAAAATATTGTAGTATATTTACACATGTTATTAAACCTTTATTTTACTCCTTCAGTGCCCTATTTATATAAGGTTTAATAACTCTTGCAACCTTCCTTCCTCTCTATTCCTTATCCATAATCGGGGTTAACATAATCAAAGCAAACGCTTTCACTATAAGCCGGAAGCTGTATTACTTGCAAAAAATATATTGGAAAATAAAAATCCGGAATTAACAAGTTTTTTGACTCAAGAATTTGGAGGTTATCCGATTCTCGTAGTTCAAGGAGCACAAATATTAAATCAAATACAAGGTTTGAACTTAGAAGAATACAAGAAAAAGATAAAAGCCTCTAAGGATAAAATTGAGCTAAATATAAACTTGTTAGCAATGAATTAAAGCCTAGTGCCAAGAGATTACTAGATGGGATAGCATTGCTTAATAATCAAAGTTTTTCAAAAGAATTATTAAATTCTATTACTGAAGATAAGAATAGTCTAGACGATGATATTTATCAGCTTTCTAAATTTGCTTTGATCTCTAATATTGAGCCTAATGAAGTTAATCCGATATTTGAAATGCATGATGTTATAGCTGAAAAAATATTACAAATAAATGGAGATAAAGGAAATAAAGAATATCTTGAACGTAGTGTTACTAATCTTTTAAGTTCTATACCTAAAAGTTTATAAAGGGGCGTATTTTTAGAAATGCTAAAACTATATCGGATAATATTGAAATAATTACAAAAAATGCAGAAAAATACGATATATCGATTTATTAATACAATATGCTAATTCTTCCGATTTATATAACTCAAAAAAAATTAGTAAATTGGTTTGATAAAAACGAATATAAAATTTTAGAGTTAAAATTAAATCAAAAAGGTAAATTTAAATTATGGACAATGAATAATGAAGAAAAATTTGCTTATGCTGCATATTTAGGACGCATAGGATGGTATTATAGAACTTGGTCGGATCCTAAAAAAAGCAATTGAATATGATACGAAAGCTAAGCAGGTATTTGATGAAGTGAAAGGATATGATTCCATAAAATGTAATGTAGTTTTCGGTTCGGCTATATCCAATATTCAGCTAGGAAATCTAGAAGAAGCAGAAAAAATATCCAAATGATGGAAGATATGTTCAATCAAAATCTAGTAGATATAACTGATACGGCAACTATATATTATGCAAAATCTAAATTGTTTAGTATTCAAGGTAAAAATTATGAGGCCTTGAGAAGAATTGACGATATTGTAAATGCTTGTATCGAAAACGGCATGAAACCTCAAGATTTATTTCTTACCGGTTCATATCTCATTAAAGTAGATGTATTAAATAATCTTAAGAAACATCAGGAATCTCTTTCTTTATTAGAACAAATGATATGAATAAATCGAGTAAAAAAGAGGAAAATTAAGTATTTGGACGAATTTTTACTCAAAAATCAAGAGCAAAGCTAGGTTTAGGTGATGTTACCGAAGCTCTAGAATACGCTAAAAAAGCTAAAGCAATTTTTCTTAATGATCCAACTAGACCTAACAAAGAGATTATTATATCACCGGATATAGATTTGGCAAAAACGTTTGTTGCTGAAGGGGATGCACTAGTGTTACTTAATCAAAATGAGGAGGCGGTAGATGCTTATGCTACTGCTGAAAATATATATTGGAATAACTATAAAGAAAATATGAAAAATGTGTATGAAATAAGTAATATGTATCTTGCATGCAGCCGCTAAAGCTAGTTGCACTTTACCTAAGAAATTTTGGTATGAAAAATTCTGTAATAATCAAATAGAAAAATTCGGAGCTGATCATCCGAATAGTATAAAAATTTTAAACCTTAAATGTGATGGTTCACATTAGTTAGTGTTGTTGTGTGAATTCATTTTAAAATACTAAAATTGTTAGTATTTTAAGTTGTTTTTCTAGATACCGTGGTCAAGCCACGGTATGACACCGAACGCGTTTTTTGATCCATGCAACAAAATATCACATTAGCTAGAATTTTTTCTGATTAGTGCAATAAAAAAGCCGGAAGCGGTGAGAATAATTCCAAGCCAAATAAAGCTCATCATTGGCTTGTAATATATTTTAGCATGGATTATATCGCCGTCTATATTACTTAAAACTGCGTAAAGATCATATGATAAGTAAGAGTATATATCGCTTTCTTGCGATAAACTCTTTTCAACTATATAAAGCCTATTTTCCGGTTTTAATATAGTTATATTACGGCTATCATCCTCAAGCCAAAATTCAGCGATTTGTCTATAATAATTTTTACCTTGAGCAAACTTAATATTTTGCAATGTTACTTTAAATTCGTTAAAAGTTTTACTTGTTCCTACTCTGCCGGTAAAATCCATTTCGCTTTGTAATAATGCATTCATAGTGATACTAAAGCTAATTAGTGCAAAACCGAAATGCCCAAGTATCATACTAGCGTTACTTGCTTTAAGTCTATTTCTAAAATAATTAGTTTTAACCAAAAGATAATGAACATTATGAAGCATAAGAAATATAGATGCGATTATAGTTAAAATCGATATAACACTAAATGTTACTTTTAATGATATTAAATAAGTAATTATTAGAGATAATATTAGAATTATAATATGTTTTTTAATAGAGATTCTGGTAGTAAATAATCCTATGGTACCAAGAATAGGGATAACGAATATAATAAAATTATTAACAAAAAATGTTTCACTAATAATAATAGGTTTATCGTCGAATAAAGAGTAAATTGGTGGATAAAGTGTGGCAGCTATTAGTACGATAAGGCTAAGTAGGAAGAATATATTACCGAGGAGTATGGCTTTTTCTATTGCTGTCATCCCACGGCTTGACCGCGGGATCCAAAAAACAATTGATAATACTTTTAACTGGATCCCGCGGTCAAGCCGTGGGATGACACACAATCCTCCAATCCCCATAATCAAAAATATTCCAAGCAAGTATATTCCTCTCTCAGGTGAGAATGCAAAAGAGTGAATTGAGGTAATAAAACCGGAACGTACTAAAAAAGTACTAAATATTACCAACAAAAAAGTAATGATAGATAAAATTATCGTCCAACTTTGCATGCGTCCGGTTTTTGTCGTTACAATTATAGAATGATGGAGCATAATTCCGGATAACCAAGGAAATAGCGAAATATTCTCTACCGGATCAAAAAACCAAAATCCGTCCCAGCCGAGTTCTCTATATGCCCACCAAGAACCAAGGCTAATGCCGATAGTAGTAAATAAGATACCGATATTGGAAAATGTTTTGAGAAGATGTATAAGTGTCATACCGTGGCTTGACCGCGGTATCTCAGGACGCAATCTGTGGTACAAGGTCCCGTGGTCAAGCCACGGGATGACAGTGGTCAGTAACATAGCACAAACAATAGTAAAAGGTACTACATAGCTAACATAGCCTAAATAAAGCAGAGGAGGGTGGATGCTCAAAGCAATATCTTGTAGCATCGGGTTTAAGCCTAACCCTTCTTTAGGAACGAAAGAAAACACGTTAAAAGGATTGGAGGTAAAGTAAATAAAACTGCTAAAAAATAGTTGTATGGCTGATAATATGATAATAGATAAAAATTTAAGCCGGTTATCTTCAAGTAAAAATATATAACAGCAACTAACGATTTGTAATATACAAAACCATAATAACATTGAGCCTTCGTGGCTCGACCAACTACCGGCTATTTTATATATTAAAGGTTTTAAAGTACTGGAATTTAAGAAAACATTTTGTAGTGAAAAGTCAGAGATAATAAAAGCATAGACTAGGGTAAAAAAGGCAAGTATAGCACATGAGGCAGCTATGTAGAAGTAAATGTCATTCCCGCGTAGGCGGGAATCCAGAAAAAATAATTTTACTATTGGTAAAGAAGTTATTTTTTTTGTAAAATAAACATATAAAAAATTAAATTTTTTATATGTTATACTGGATTCCCGCCTACGCGGGAATGACAATAGTACCGACATTCCACTTAAGCACATCGTTGTTAGCAGTAAAAAATTACCGATTTCACTCACTGCTTATTGTTTCCTCGGTAGTAGGTAATACGGTAATTTTTACGCTATCAATCTTATTGGCAATTTTCTTTAAAATAATTACCTTTAAATTAAATATTTCAATTACTTCCCTTTGATTTGGAATTCTAGCAATTTTATGGATTATTAATCCTGCTATAGTGTTTGCATCCTCATCCGATAAATTCCAATCAAGTTCTCGGTTAATATCTCTAATAGTCGTAGTTCCTTTTATAATGAACTCGGTATTAGACTTCTTGATAATTTCATTATTAAGTCTATCATGTTCATCAGTAATGGGTCCTACGATTTCTTCTATAACATCTTCAAGAGTAATAATACCTAGTAGAGTACCATACTCATCTACAACACAAGCAAAATGATTATTACGTTCTCTAAATGCATGTAGCTGGTCTACTACAAGTGCATTCTCAGGGATAAACCAAGGTGGAGTTAGAAGTTTATTAATATCAACTTTTTTTGCATCATTATTATTTTCGTATAATGCTTTAAGCAAATCTTTTAGATTGAGAATCCCTATTATATTATCTCTATTATCTTGCCACAAAGGTATACGTGTATGAGCCCCCGATAATAAAGTTTTAATTATTACTTCATGAGGTAAGTCGATATTAAGGGCTATAATACTGCTTCTGTGAGTCATAATTTCCGATACCGTCATATTACGTATATCTAGTATCCCGCCGAGCATATTACGATCGGATTTATAAACTCCGCCTTCTTGATGGTAATGCTCAATCACGCCTCTTACTTCTTCCGTTCCTGATATTTGAGGATTTAAATTAATACGAAATATGAAGCAAAATATTTTTGTAATGTAATCAAGAGCAATATTAATAGGTTTGAAAAGCTTTAAAAATATTACGATAGTTGAAGCCATTTTTAATGCTAATTGCTCAGGTTTAGCAACGGCTATTGCTTTCGGTACTACTTCGGCAAAAACAATAATTATAAAAGCCATAACGCCGGAAGCAACAATGGGACCATTATCTCCAAGAAAGCTAATAAAGAGAGTAGTAGCAATAGTGGTACAAACAGTATTGATTAAACTATTACCTATTAATAAAGTTCCTATGATCTTTTCTTTTTTCTTAAGAACCTCTAAAACTGTTTTAGCACGCTTATTACCGGCGATTTTAAGCTTATGAATCTTCCCTGGGGAAGAAGCGGTAATAGCAGTTTCGGTAGCGGCAAATAAAGCAGATAAGGCAATCATTATTATAATAACGATCACAAGTATGGTAGTCATTCTTTGTTAAAATATAAATTAACTATAAGTAATTATATTAGGAATTATAGCCAATTGCAAATTATTTACATAATATATACAAGTCATATAAATTTAGGAAGCTTTCATATTATTTCCGATATTGCCAAAGTTTTTGGCATTGATCTTATTACGGCAGAAAAATTAAAGGTTCTCTACAGTAATGCAATATTATCTTCGTTTGATAAAGATTCTATTATTAATTTAGAAGATTTGCAAATTGACAGTCTTTATAATCTTAATGCAGCAATTACTATTTATAAGCTTACTGAAATAATCGGACCAAGGAAGAGATATTATCAATGGTAAAAGCTGAATATGATAAAGCAACAAAGGGATAACCGCTAGCGTCTCGAACTATCATTACCGGTGGCGGGTCAATGCTTAGAGGTGTTAAAGAACTGGCAAATAAAATTTTTGAGCAACAAGTTCGTATCGGTAAACCGGAAATTATTGACGGCTTTGCTGTAAAAGTAAAGAATTGATCTGACAGTTAAGGATTGTTGGGTACGAAGAAAAAAGATAAGATAGTACCTGGCAAGTTTTAACAACCTACTAAAAAGGAGACTGTCAGATGACAACATATCAAGAAAAAATCATAAAGCCAAGAATCGGTTTATTAAAACTCGCTGAACAATTAGGGAATGTATCACAAGCTTGCAAAGTAATGGGTTATAGCAGGGATACATTTTATCGTTACAAAGAGCTCCATGATCAAGGTGGGGAGGGGGGAAGCTCTATATGAGATGACTAGACGTAAAGCTTGCATTAAGAATCGTGTGCCCGCAAATATAGAGGATGCTGTAGTTAATATAGCTGTTGAATTTCCAGCATTTGGTCAGGAACGTGCTGCTAATGAATTACGCAAAAGTGGGATAATCATTTCTGGTGGCGGAGTTAGATCTGTGTGGTTACGTCATGATTTAGAAAGTTTCAAAAAACGTCTAAAAGCTCTAGAGACTAAAGTAGCAAATGATGGTATTGTTTTAAGTGATAATCAACTTGCTGTTCTTGAAAAAGTTAAAAACCAACGTGAAGCTAGTGGTGAAATAGAAACTATGCACCCTGGCTACCTTGGTTCACAAGATACTTACTATGTTGGTAATATTAAAGGCATAGGCCGTATTTATCAGCAAACTTTTGTCGATACCTATTGAGGAGTAGCTATTTGTAAACTCTATACCGAAAAGACGGCTATTACAGCTGCAGACCACTTAAATGATAAGGTTATTCCATTCTTTGCAAACCATGATATCCCTCTGCTTAGAATATTAACTGATAGAGGTACGGAATATTGTGGAAAACCAGAAAACCATGCTTACCAACTATATCTTGGCATTGAGAATATCGATCATTCCAAAACTAAAGCATATAGTCCTCAAACCAACGGTATCTGTGAGCGTTTCCATAAAACTATGCAGGAAGAGTGCTATCACATTCTATTCCGCAAAAAATTTTATAATTCACTTGATGAATTGCAAACAGATATAGATAACTGGCTTGTGAGTTACAATAATGCAAGACCTCATTCCGGTAAACATTGCTTTGGTAAAACACCAATGCAATCTTTTACAGATTCACTTTATATTGCTAAAGATAAAAATATTGGTAATATTGGTAATATAGATAAAAATATTGGTAATATAGAGAGAATATCAGACAATTTGATGATTGCCCATCAAGCTGCCTGATTACTCAACTCTGTCAGATTAAGTCGTAACTTGTACAGCTTTGCTGAAGACTTATAATCCCACTATCTACTCGACCGTTATCGGTATGTTAAAAATTCATGCCTTAAAACAATAGCACGAATCTTTTCATGTTGGATTAAACGAAAATACCAGCTTTCTCAAAAAAACTTTTCATTTAGCTTAAGGAGAATATTTAGTGCTGGTATGTATAATAATTGATTTATACGTAAGTGCATTTAAAATTATTTATTACCTAAATCATTTTTTATGCAATTTCTTTTGTAGTAGTTTTTTAATAGTTTGAGCATCAAGATTATTTGGGTCTAATTCTAATGCTTTATTTATTTCTATAAGTGCTTCCGTATATCTTCCTAAATCACATAATGCAAAAGCTTTAAACGAATATAGCCATAGGGTTAGTATTATCTAATGCAATAGCTTTTCAAACGTCTTTAAAGCTTCTTTGTGTTTACCTAATTTATTTAACTCGTTTCCTTCTATTAAAGCATTAAGAGCTTCTTCCTTCTTTAATTTATATTCTCCTTTATCGGTTAATATAATATCTTGAGGAAATTTTTGCTCTAATGCTTTATATTTATCAAATGCTTCACTAGCTAACTTGTATTCACCTAATTTTTCTAAAATCATAAATTTTAACCAGTAATATTTAGAATTTTTAGGATCTAGGTTGATAGCGTTATTGCTTGCTTTTAAAGCTAATTTATTTTCGCCTAATTTAAAATAATACTTTTAACAAAATATGCATGATGGTTATTAGGCTCTAGCTCTATAGCTTTATCAATCTCTTTAAGAGCTAAATCAAATTTACTCATTCCAAACAAATTATCAGCTTTAGAAAGATATTTATTAGCCAATGATTGAGTTGTAAAAGTTAATAGAAAAATTGCAAGTAAATATTTTAAAAAGTTTTTCATATATCATAGCTCTTTCTTGTAACTTCTAGTAATATTCTCTACATGTTCCAAAATCTTTTCAGCAGCTTCGAAAGGTGATAAGTCACTAACGTCAAGTTTTAGCGGATTAGGATGGGATATATTTATTAAAGAGTCTACAATTGTTTAAAATAAGTTTTAATGTCTAAGTTGATTACTGCCTTTGCTCTCTTGTTGCTGTTTACTAGTCCAACGATTAGATAATTGAGTTTTAGCTTGCCGCTCTTGCTGTTTATCGATAACGACCTGTGCATGCTTTTCTCTTAACTCCGGTCCTTTATTCAAAGCTTCGCTCTCAGTAAGAATTGGCTTGCCGCTTGCTTTTCTAATCATAGTCTCCACGGAGTAAGGACCACAATCAAAATTATTATTTTGCTGCTTGATTTGTTCATCAATAACAAGCGGAGGTTTTTTATTTTCAAATGCTTTATTTATTGTATCAGGTAATATATTATTATTACTACCTATAGGATGCCCGAAAGAATCATTAAAAGTTATAATAGTTTGATTATCTTCTTTACTATGAGTCATAAATAAATTACACCAATGTCCGGTACCCATCTCTATCGGTATCACTGCACATTCTTTCCCATTTTCTTGTATATCTTTAGCAGCTCTATTTAAAATATCTGTGTTAATTTTTTGTTTAGATTCTGCTTCTTTTAATAGTGCATTACTCTGTTTTTCACGTTCCTCATCCGGTAGAGTAATTATTTTTTCTCTAGCCTCAAGGTCTTTTAAAACGTTGTTTCGTTCTACTTCCGGAGCATCTTTAAACATTGCTTTTGTCTCTTGAATTTCTGCTAAGGCTCTCTCTTTCTCTTCGCCTTTTATGGTAAGCTCTCTAAGCATTTCTTCCTTAACTACTGTATTTGTTAAAGTTATAGCCGGTTGTATTGAAACTTTTTTGTCATCTAACGCTGCCGTCAAGATATTTACAATATCATTTTCAGTATACCAATATTCAGGTTTTTTTATGTTATTTAGATCTTCTTGTGAAAGATCATATTTAAAATCATTAATATTAATATTATTACTTGGATTATCATGGTGCAAAGTAGTACTAGCAGCCCTCATCGCTTTATAGTCTTGTTCTGTCATACCAAATAGCTTATCTTGCTGCTTTTGACTTGAACCTATAACCGGAGAGCTTTTAGAAACGTGTTGTTGCGGTTGAGTTATAGAAGATGCAACAGTAGTTAGTGATTCTTCTGTTATTGTCGGCTTTGCTTCCGTAGTTGGAGTTACTTGAGTTTTAAGTTCTTCTTTTTTGTCGAATATTGCTTCTTTAAAACTAGTTACTATATCTTTAAAATAGTTAAAAACTCTTCTAAAAAAACCTTGCGGTTGTGGTTGGTTTTCTTTTGGAGGTTCATATGATGTTGTTTGTTCTACTTGTATATCCTTAGGGCTATCATTCATAACTTTCTTTGTATTAAAATTAAAGTCAATAGGATTTATCTCAGCTTTACCTAAATCTTTTTGAAATTGCCTGGATATTTGTGATACATATTTTTTAAAATTTTCAGCAGCATTATTTGGATCTTTTAAGATTTCATTAATTTCGAGTTTCAATCCGTAAATTTGATCTTCAGAGGTAATACCGAATTTAGCAGTGATGAGATTTGTTGCTTCGTCTGCAGAAAGAGGCCAAGTTTCTATAATCACTCTACCGCCTTGATTTTTAGCATTTTTTATTATTTTATCTAACTTTTCTTTATTAGGTATTGTACCGGAAAGTAATTGATCAATTTTACGATCATATACAAGATTGTTAAAAACAGATGTTACTAAACTTATATCCGTAATTGTAGTGGTTTTATCTTTTGGTACTATACCATCGGCTATAGCTAAATTTTGATCTGCTTCATTTGTAAAAAAAACATGATCAACTTTTTCCATAATTTGCTTCCAATAAGCTTTTAGTTCAGAATTTTGGGGTAATGAATTATATTGATCAAAAGTAATAGTAGTTTTTATATTTAAATTTTGTGAATTAATTAAATCTTGTACCCGAAAAATTGGTTTTACATTATTATTATTAAGTTGAATATTAAAAATCGGTGTTTTGCCCTTTTCGCGGGATTCTTGTAAGATCTCCGAAAAAATACGTTCTTTATCTGATATATGTGATGCTTTATTAACTTCTAGCCGGATAATAGGCAGTTTATTTTGAGTTTCCTGCTTGTTTATTTTCTCTAATATCCAATCTTTATCTCCGAATAAAAGAGTAAATATAATAGGCTCAGCCATTACTAACCTTTATTAAAAGAATATTAGATTCTGTGAAAATTTCTAAAAAGATTTAATTTTGGCTCTTTTTTGCTGCAAATTATAAGATTTTTTTGAAATAGGAGTAGCTATTCCTGCAAAAATCTTATTAATTTTCGCTAAAAAATATCTCAAAATATTAAATCAATTAGAAATTTTCACAGAATCTAATATAATTATTAAAATTTTTGAGCTTTAAATCAAGCTATATTTAATAATCCATGCTTTAGCTTATATAATTTATCCATTTTATGTGCTAACTCATGGTTATGTGTTACCATAATAACTGCGGTATTTTGTTCTCTTGCTACTTTTAAAAATAAATTAAATACTTCATTTGTGGTTTTGGGATCTAAATTACCTGTCGGTTCATCTGCTAAAATAATTTTCGGCTTATTAATTAAGCTCCGAGCTATAGCGACCCGTTGTTGTTCTCCTCCCGATAATTCTCCGGGCATATTATAGAGTTTTCCCCCAAGCCTTAAATCATCTAATATCTTTGTTGCATCTTCTATTGCTTCTTTTTGATCAAGACCGCTAATAAGTCTTGGCATAATAACATTTTCAAGAGCGGTAAAATCTTTAAGTAAGTGATGTTGTTGATAGATAAAACCTAAATAATGAAGACGAATGAGATGATATTTTTGATACTTGCTATTTGGTATGATGACTTGACCGTTTGTAGGTTTATCAAGTAAGCCGGCAATATGTAGTAAAGTTGATTTGCCGCTACCTGAAGAACCTATTATAGCGATTAATTCACCTTCATTAACCGTTAGATTAAGATCATCTAGTACTCTAACAATAGTTTTGCTTTGGCTGTAATGTTTTGAGATATTTTTTAAAATGAGGACTGTATTATTCATATCTTAGGGCATCCACGGGATTTAATTTTGAGGCTCTATAAGAAGGATAAATTGTTGCAAGAAAACACAATATTATAGATAAAGAGGTAATTAAAATAATGTCCTCAGCTCTTACTTTTGAAGGTAAACTATAAAGAAAATAAATAGCTGCCTCGAAAATTTTAGTACCGGTTATACGCTCCAAATAATTCTTGATAGTTTGAATATTATAAGAAAAGGTAACCCCAAGGATTACACCTAGTGTTGTGCCAAGCAATCCTATAAACATTCCGTTATAGATAAAAATAAGCATTATTTGCTTAGTGCTTGCTCCCATAGTTCTAAGAATTGCAATATCTGAAGTTTTATCTGTAACAAGCATAAATAAGCTTGAAATAATATTAAAGGCGGCAACCGTAATAATTAAAGATAGAATAGTAAACATAGCCGTACGCTCAACAGCAAGAGCGCTTAAAAATTGCGAATTTAAGGTTTGCCAATTAAATACATATAGGTTTGGACCTAATAATGATTGTATTTTATATGAATATGCGAGAGCTTTATCGGGATCTAGACTATTAATTTCGATTAAATTAATATCGTCGCCAAGAGATAAGAAATTTTGTGCTGCGGTAAGCGGCATTAATATCGTTGTCAAATCATAATCATACATACCGCTATTGAAAATTGCGATAACTTTAAATTCTTTTGATCTTGGTATACTGCCAAAGGCGGTAGAAACTGAATTCGGTGAAATTAATCTAATCTTATCCCCAACGGTTACGCCTAAATTGCTTGCTAATTGTTCTCCGAGTGCTATTACGTTTTTGCCGTGAAAATTATCAAAACTACCAAAATTTACATTAAAAATTTCATTTCTTAAACTTAGATCTTTTAATTTCATACCTTTAACAAGTACACCGCTATTATTATTTTTACCAAGAGCCAAAGCTTGACCGTGGGCAATGAATGTTACATGCTTTACATAATCTTGTTTTAGGAGTTTAGCTTTAATCTCTTCATAGTTATCAATACTACCACCTTGCCGATTTATTACTATATCCCCATTTAACCCGATAATATTTTTAGTAAGCTCTATATGAAAACCGTTCATAACGGACATGACTACTATTAATGCTGCAACGCCGATCATTACGCCTACTAACGAAAAGGCAGAAATAATAGAAACAAATTTTTCGTTTTTCTTAGCTCTAAAATATCTGAAAGCTATCTTGAAGATAAAATTGTTATTGATCATTTTTTTATTTTTTCTTACATCCGTTTCTAGGTTATTCCTGCGTGAATCAGCTTTTTTGTCATTGCGAGCAGCCGTAGGCTGCGTGGCAATCTTATAAAATAATAACAAATTCCTGAGATTGCTTCGTCAAAACTTACAGTTTTTCCTCACAATGACGACACAATTGATGACATAAAGACATCTACACGTTACTAGAAACCTCAAAGGCTTTATCGTACTTAAATAATTTAGGTAATGTTACTAACCCAAATAGCGTAACAATGGATATAGTAATGCCAAGAGGGGTAAAAGTACCGTAAAAATCCTACTAATTGCAACCCAAATGCCGTTAAAATCAATCTAGCCGAAGTAAAAATAGCAGTCATACGAGGCTTTACCGTCCGGAATAGCTTCTAAAAGCAGCGGCCATAATATGTTAATCGGATATATCACGCCAAGAGATAATAATAAAGTAACTATTGTTATGGTTAAAGGATTATTAATATTATATACAACTAATATGTTATTTCCTAGTAGGAATAGTATTATAAATATAACTCCAAAATAGAAGCAATTTCTAATACCGAATTTTTTAAAGCAATAACCGCTTGAAAAGCTCATAATTGAGAATAGAGCCGCCATTGCTCCTTGATAAAGTCCGAAATACTCTAAAGTTACACCTAAATCTTGCATATATAAAATAGGAGCAATCCCGATAAATACCAATATCCTTGTGCAAGAAATATCATTGTAAGTATATAATATATAGCTTTTGGCGATTTGAAGATAGGTATATCTTCTTTTAAAGAAATACGTATTTTTTTATTAACTTCTCTTTTTGGAATAAATAATATACCAAGAATTAGACTAATCAAACCTACTATAAGCAACAAAACAAAATTGCCACGCCCCAGCGCCCCAAAATAAATTGATGTAGCTACCTATAACCGGTGCTATTGCCATAGAAAGAGCAATAGTGCCGTTTTAAAATGCCCATTAATCTTTGCTGTTCTTGTACCGAATAAATATCGGCAAGAACAACATATACTAGCACTGCAACCGATGATATCCCGCATCCTTGCAAAAATCTTCCAAATAATATAGCTTCATAATTATTTGCAAATACACAAAATAAACTACCAAGATTAAAAATCAGTAAACCGAGTATAATAATCGGTCTGCATCCATATCTATCTCCTAAATTACCGATTATAAGCGAAGTAATACAATAAGCGGTTAGATTTACACCGAGTAGTAGTTCCGTCATAAAAGTTGAAAGGTTAAATGTATCTTGTATTTCAGGGAAACTTGGAACGAATAAATCTATTTCCGCTCCAGCGAGTATTTCCATGATGATTACGGTAATAAGTAATTGTTAGTTTTAGGTTGTTTTAGCAAAGTATTGTTGAATCCGAAAGCCTGCTCGATGTTATCCCATTGTTGCGTGGATACCAAGTCGTCATTGCGAGCGAACGTTAGTGAGCGTGACAATCTCAGGAATTCTTTCCAAGATTGCTTCGTCAATTTACTATTGTAAATTTTCTCGCAATGACGGAAAAATAGCTCCACGCAACAACATTTTCGCGGGAATGACATAAATAAGGACGCAGGAATGACAGCAAAGCCACACAACAAATTAGCTTTCTATATTCTTATAGCTTACAATAATTAGTGTATTATTTTACTAAAGAAAGAATAAATGAATATTTATACTCATCTAGCAATTTTTATTTATCAATGAGTATATACATGACACGATAACAGGAAGACTGAAAGGAAGTGAAAGCAGAAACTTTTAGTGATATATGTTAGGAATAATTATTCCTAACATATATCAATTTTAAAAATTAATTAAAATATTACTGATTAATTCCTAAAGCTTGTTTTTGAGCATCGGTAGTATTCTCCATTACCCACTTTTGAACATCAGGACTTAACATATTATACTGATCTGCTGTTAAACTAGCAACCCAAGCTTGTTGATCGTCAGTACTCATAGCTTGTATTTGGGTTGTTGTAACTGAAGCTGGGTTAGGCATTTGCATTGATGAAGCAAATACTGGGCTTGCGAAAGCTAGAATTAATAAAATCTTTAATAAATTTTTCATTTTGTAAACCTTTTTTGTTTTGTAATTACGATTATAACAAAGCCACGGCAGCTTTCAAGCTAAATTATATTAAACATTTAAATTTTTTATACTAAGGAACTTTTATTGTTACAAATATATCAATTATCTACTTTTTGTCATTCCCGCGAAAGCGGGAATCCAGTAAAAAGCGTTTAGTGTCATACTGTGGCTTGACCACGGGATCTTGTGTCACAGATTATGTCCTAAGATACCACGATCAAGTCGTGGTATGACATTAAGGTTGACTGGATTCCTGCTTTCGCAGGAATGACATACCCCTTTATATTGTTAACTGCTCTCTACAGATATTGCGATAGATTTCTGAATTTTTAGATAAATCATTATGCGTTCCGCTAGCTGCTACTATTCCTTTATCTATTACTAAAATACGATCAGCTGATTCTATACTACTAATTCGATGGGCAATTGATATAATAATTTTCCCTTTCATTATTTTTTTTATAGCATTTAATAATTTCTGTTCGCTCATCGTATCTAAAGCACTCATTGCCTCATCAAGAAGCAAAATTTGCGGCATGCGTAGTAATGCTCTAGCAATAGCTATTCTTTGTTTCTGTCCTCCTGATAATCTAACCCCTCTTTCACCGATTTTAGCATTTATACCGTCATGAAGTTTAGCAGCAAATTCTTCTATTCCCGTAATTTTTATTATCTCATTTATTTCGTCGTCGCTTGCTTCATTATTACCGAATATAATATTGGACCTTATAGTGCCGGAAAAAATGCTAGCTTCTTGGGGGACATAGGCAATTAATTTACGAATTTCGGCAGGATTTAAAAGAATTATATCTTGATTGTTAATAAGGATAGTGCCGCTTTCTTGTCGGTAAAAACGCAGTAGTAACTGCATCAAAGTACTTTTTCCTGCACCTGATCTACCTACAATACCAAGAAACTTATTGGCATTTATCTTCAAAGACATATTATTAATAATCCTTAAATTAGGTCTTGAATGATAGGTAAAATCGACATTTTTAAATTCTATCGAGATTGGATCGGAATTATTTAATTCTAAATAATTATTATGTGCTATAGGTGTCTTATCTATAATTGTAATTATTCTCTCAAGGGTTGTAACAGGTAAATGCATTTCGCTTAGTAACTCAAAAATACCGCCACAGCTAACTCCGGCAATGATTGCATAATAAATAAATGATATAATTTGACCGGCAGATAAATGACCTTTCACTATATCTGAAGCTCCGATCCAAACGACTAAAGTAATCGCAAGAAATATAACGGCTATTGAAATCGCAAAGAATAAAGCCCGGATTTTTAAACGGGTTTTGCAGTATATTAAATAGTTTTGTAATTTAGTATCAAAATCGGCAATTTTCTTTATTTGATGGTTAAAAGCATAAATAGCTCTAATATTATTAAAAGTTTCATCAATATCCGATGCTAAAAGTGACTTAGATTCCAAGGCTTTTTTAGATAAAGCCTTAACATGTTTGCCGAATTTAATTAAAGGAATTAATAAGATAGGAATGGTAATAATTACTATAGAAGCGAGTTTAAAGCTTTCAAAAAACATTAAAGTAACGCCGCCAATTAGCATCACCGAATTGCGAATAAAAAAAGATAAGAAATTAACGATGAGAGTAGATATTTGATCTATATCATTTGTTAGGCGTGAAATTATATCGCCGATTTTTAGTTCTTCAAACTCTTCAATTTCATAATTAATTAAATTACTATAAGCTTCTTTTCTTATTTGATTAACTGCCTTTTCAGCAACATTATTGATAAAATATGAACGAAAAAAACTAGCAATACTTAAGATGATAATTAATAAACAAATATATAATATAGATTTATTAACCGATAAAATATGGTCTTTGCTCAAGCCTTTATCAACTAAATTTCTAAAAACACTACCGATTAGTAATAATGAAGCTGATACGCTAAGTAAAGAGATCATAACGATGATCAAGTCTTTTTTATAGAACCTTAGATATTTAGCCAGTCTATATAAAAGTTTGATATCCATTAGACCTCTTTCATAACCTCCTTCTAAAGGTAATTTGTATGTCAATCCGGTACTCGCATCCTCACGTACTAGTGTGTACGCTGCGGCGGCAAGCGCTTCCGTGTTCCCTTCAAATTCCTCTTTATAAGATAGGTTATGAAAGAGGTCTATTAATTATTTTGTATTAAGGGAAGAAAATGGGGCGAGTGACGGGATCCGAACCCGCGACCCTCAGAACCACAACCTGATGCTCTAACCAACTGAGCTACACCCGCCATAAATTAACAACGTAAATTTAGATGATCAGAAGGATTTAGTCAAGAATATTTATATGTTTTACTGGATTCCCGCTTTCGCGGGAATGACATAGAGGCATTTTTTCGATACATGTAACAAAACCTTTAATCGTACGTAATGATTAATCTATTAATGTGAACTCACCTAGTGTTAATTTCATTATTTCATCGGTAGACATGTTTGATGTACTCTTGCCTGATAATTGTTGTATTAATTTTATACCTTTTAGATTAAAGCTTTTTTCTTTTTTAATAAAAACACTGTCTTTATTTTTAGTAGTAATTTGTTCTTTAGGTAATTATTTTCATAGTCATAAAAATTTCTATATAATTTCTATTTAATTATATTATAATTATTTTTATAAGTAATTAAAGTAATTAGTATATATAAATGAAAGAAGCAAAAAAATCAGTTAATTTGGTTAGCGGCGGGGCAGACTCTGCTACGGTTCTTGCAATAGCTAGGGAAATGGGTTATGAAATTCATGCTATTAGTTTTAATTACGGACAACGTAATAATGTAGAACTTCGGAAAGTTAAGGAGTTTATAAAAGAATATAACGTCAAGCAGCATAAGATTGTTGATATAGATTTACGAGCTTCCGGTGGTTCTGCTTTAACCGATGATAATATAGATGTTCCGCATTATCACGGCGTAAACGAACTACCTGGAGATGTGCCGGTTACTTACGTGCCTGCTCGTAATACGATATTTTTAAGTTATGCACTCGGTTTTGCAGAAGTAATAGGAGCAAAAGACATTTTTATAGGTGTGCATACAAGCGATTCGGCAAATTATCCTGATTGTCGTCCTGAATATATTAAATCTTTTGAAGAAATGGCGAATTTAGCAACCAGTATGGGAATACAAGGTAAAAAAATTACTATTCATACGCCTTTAATTGATATGACTAAAGAGCAAATAATTAGAACCGGTATTGAGCTTGGTGTAGATTACAAAAATACTATATCATGTTATGAACCTACTGAAGATGATTCATCTTGCGGTAATTGCCTTGCTTGTATGATAAGGCTTGATGCTTTTAAAAAGAATAATATACAAGACCCGATTAAATATGTTAATACTTAGATAGAACTTCAAAAATTGGCTACGTCATCATACAAGTACTGCGGTATTGAACGTTTAAGTAACGGCTTCCGTTTCCCGTCTTGTGGATTCCTTGCTCTTTTTGAAGTTGCTCTTCGTATTACTCATTATTTTAATCCTTCTTTAAGAATACTACTTTTCAAAGAAAAGAAGAATATGTATGATAAATAGAGAATATTTATATGCTCCTTTTCCCGTACTTGATTTAAATGATATAGTTTTACGTGCGTTAGTCGAAGATGATGCACAAGATTATTTTAATTATATGAGTAAGTCGGAAATGGCTATTTATATAACTGATAGTAATAGACCTAAAGACTTAGAAGAAGCTAGAGAAGAAATACGTTATTGGTCTAGTTTATATAAAAATCATAGAAGCTTTTATTGGGGAATTGCCCTTAAAGACGATAATAAATTAATAGGTACTGCCGGTTTTAATATAATAAATCTAGAGCATCATAAAGCAGAAATAAGCTATGATCTAGATCCTAATTTTTGGGGTCAAGGTATGATGTTAAAGTCTATAAAGAATATAATAAAATTTGCTGATTATATAGGCATTGTAAGAGTCCAAGCAACAGTTATTACAGATAATTTTCGTTCAATTAATCTTCTTGAGAGATGCGGTTTCGCTAAGGAGGGAATCCTTAAAAAATACGAAATAGTTGCAAATGAGCATAAAGATTATTATATGTACGCAAGAGTGCTATAGTAAGAATTGTTAAAATAAACATAAAAAAGAAAGTTAATGGTAGTAGAAGCTGATAAAAAAGAATTGATTTGTTCGTTTTGTAGTAAAAAACAACATGAAGTAAAAAAACTGATAGCAGGTCCTGCAGTATTTATTTGTGATGAATGTATAGATTTATGTACGGATATTATGAAGGAAGAAAGTAAAGTTGCGTTAAAGCAAATTACTTCTTCAATTCCAACGCCGCAAAAAATATGTGCAATTCTAAACGATTACGTAGTTGGGCAAGATCAGGCTAAAAAGATTTTAGCAGTAGCGGTTTATAACCATTATAAGAGACTTGAATATGTACAATCCGGCAATAATGATGTTGAGCTTAATAAGTCGAATATTTTATTGATCGGTCCTACCGGTTCAGGAAAAACTTTACTTGCTCAAACGCTTGCTAAAATTTTAGACGTACCTTTTACTATGGCGGATGCTACTTCTTTAACGGAAGCCGGTTATGTCGGTGAAGATGTTGAGAATATATTACTACGTTTATTGATAGCAGCTGAGTTTAATATAGCAAAAGCACAAAAAGGTATAATTTATATTGACGAGGTTGATAAAATTGCCCGCAAATCGGAGAATCCTTCTATTACACGGGATGTATCGGGTGAAGGAGTACAGCAGGCATTACTTAAAATTATGGAAGGAACAGTTGCTTCTGTGCCTCCTCAAGGTGGTAGGAAACACCCGCAACAAGATTTCGTACAGTTAGATACTTCAAATATCTTATTTATTTGCGGTGGTGCTTTTATGGGAATTGATAGCATTATAACCTCAAGAACTAATCATAGTTCTATAGGCTTTGCAGCTAATGTAAATATAGATAAAGAGAAAAATAATGGTGAGATTCTTAAATCCCTGGAGATTGAAGATTTAACTAAATTCGGTTTAATTCCTGAATTTATCGGTAGGTTACCTATCGTTACTACTTTAGATGAGCTAGACAAAGAAGCTTTAATTACAATTCTAACTAAGCCTAAGAATGCTATAGTAAAGCAATATCAGAAACAATTTGAGCTTGATGATGCTGAGCTTGTAATTGACGATTCAGCCCTAGAAGCCATTGTCGAAAAAGCTCTAGCTAAAAAGACGGGAGCAAGGGGACTTCGTTCAATACTTGAGCATCTTTTGCTTGATAGTATGTATAAAGTTGCCGAGCTAAAAAAGCAGCGTGTTACTATTACAAAAGAGGTAGTTAACGGTTTAGTAGAACCGATAATGACCTCTCTCATTTCTACAAAATCAAACAAAAAACAACCGATTATTGAAGATATACCGGCGTAAATATTATTTTTTCTATATGTCATTCCCGCCTACGCGGGAATGACATAAACGAGCCTGCAACAAGGCCTACGGCTGCTCGCAATGACGGGGTGGTATCCACACAACAACGTCGGCTTGACCACGGGACAATACTAATGTAACCCCGATTATGGATAAGGAATAGAGAGGAAGGAAGGTTGCAAGAGTTATTAAACCTTATATAAATAGGGCACTGAAGGAGTAAAATAAAGGTTTAATAACATGTGTAAATATACTACAATATTTTGTATAGTAGATAAATTTTGTAAAATTTATGAGAAATGGGTAAAACATCAATTGCTGAAAAGTAATAAGCAAAGATTTAGAGAAGGTAAGCTTTCCTTAAGTGAAGAACTCTCAATAATGATTTTTACCATTTTAGTGCATATAAACATTTAAAAGCTTATTACCAAAACTTTATTATTAATGGTAATTTGTTCAGGAATCCACCTTGTTATGAGAGATTTGTTCAGCTTATTCCTTCATTATTTCTGCCATTGATTGTGATGTTACATTACTTAAGTGGGAAAAGAACGGGAATTTATTATGCAGATTCCACACATTTTGCAGTATGTAAAAATATCAGAATTAATTCTAACAGAACTTTTAATAATCTTGCAAAAATGGGACGTAGTTCTGTCGATTGGTTTTTTGGATTCAAGCTTCATATGATAATCAATGATAAGGGAGAAATTATTGCTGTTAAAATTACCAAAGGTAATGTTGATGACAGAATTGCATTTGAAGCAATGGTTATCAAAAAAGGTCTAAAAGGTAAGTGTTATGATGATAAGGGGTTTATTTCAGAAAAAATGTTTACAAAACTTTATAAGCAAGGTTTAATAAAAATTACCGGAATAAGAAAGGATATGAAAAACTATTTATTACCTCTTTTGGATAAAATCCTTTTAAGGAAGAGATTCATTATCGAAACCATTTTTGGCTACATAAAAGAGAATTTTAATATTACTCCTTCCAGACATCGATCACCTATTAATTTCTTTACTTCTCTATTCTCTGCTCTTATTGCTTACCAACTTAAACCTAATAAACCATGTATTTCTTATCCATAATCGGGGTTATTTACACATGTTATTAAACCTTTATTTTACTCCTTCAGTGCCCTATTTATATAAGGTTTAATAACTCTTGCAACCTTCCTTCCTCTCTATTCCTTATCCATAATCGGGGTTAAAGTAAGGTTTTTGCTATGTTCAAGAAGTTTTTGAGCAGCTTTTAAGTGTATCAAATAACCTGTAGTTGTATTAAACCACCATGACCTATCTTCTTTAAATACGGGTTATTGTAAATATTATAAAATATTTTGTTTTTAGAATGTGACAAGGACAAATAAATTAAATCCCAGTCGGTAGGTAAATGCTTAAGCATTGTTAAAAATTTATTACGGAAATCGTCATTTAGTATAGCATCATCTTCTATTATTAGGGCATAAGGTATATTAAACCATTTTAAGCCAAATTTCTCTATGGCTGCAATATAACAACCGAGTTCACCTGCCGTTAAAGTATGATTTAATATTTTGCTATCGGAAAAATAATTTATATTTTCTGAAGGACAAAGTACAGTATAACCGTTATCAAGGGATAAAAGAGCAGGGTTATTTTTTACATCTAAGCCGGTAAATCTTTTTCCCGTTGCATCTGTTATGGATAAATTATAACCGTCTACTGCACTAAACCTTTCATAGGATAAATTATTATTGTTGAATTGTTTACTAATATTGTTATATCTATCAGTGCTGCGATCTAGGTTTACTATAAAAATTTTAATATCTTTTTCTTCAAGTGGAGCAGAACCTATTTGATAAGTTTTTAAAAATATGAAAATCAATTATAAACAAATAATTATAATTGATATTATAAAAAAATATTTTTTAATTTGTCGCATTATAGGTTATTTAATAAAGGTAATAATTTTTTTCTTAATTTTTCTTTTACTGCGATGTAATTATTTTCTGAAGTCGGTACAATCTGATTGTTATATATCTTACAATATTTTTCATCGTCTTTATCAACAGAAATAATATTATTATATAAATCTTCTTCTGAATAATCTTTAGCAAATATTACTGCATTAGGGTTTACATCTTTGATATAACTTTTATCTGCATAATATATAGGTACTGCTCCTGCTAAATAAGCTTGAAAAGGTTTTTCAGTAACATACCCCTCATATGTTTTATTTTCAAAAGCAATAACAAATTTACATTTAGATAACCATTCACGAGTTTTTTCTTTTGGTATAATTGTAGATTCAGTATTTAAATATTTACCGCCGCTTACTACTTATTTTATACAGCGACAATTTATGAAAAAATCGATTTCTTGCTATGCAGCCGTCGTTTTCAGGATCTTCTATACCGTTAGAGACTAAGAAACAAGTAAAATACGGTTTGTTTGGATTGCATTTTGATCGTTTATATTTAGTACTGACTTCATTAGTAAAATACATATAATATAAAGGTATTCTTATATAATTTGGATGATCTATATAATCAAAATCTATAGATATATCATAATTTTCTAGCTTTGGTCTAACAGATTCACCGGTAAAAAATATCTTTATACTATCTTTATTACTAATATTTCTTTGACCAAAAACACTATCAATAATAATGTCATAATTGTTATGATCTATAACAATTGTTCGTCCGTTTTCTTCAATGATTTCTTTTATCATCGGTAGCTCGTCTATTTAAGGCCCGGCCACATATTAATAAAACTCACTTTTATAACATGTTTGTTTTCTTTTTCAGGAGCTTTAATCTTATATATGCTTACACATAGTAACAAGGCTATACAAACTATGGAAAAAATTATCTATTACGAGAAAAATTTATTTATAATTTTCCTCTATTTGCGGTGGATTTTCTGCTTCTACTTCAATAATCTCTGATTTGGAGGAAACGATTTGATAACGCTCTAAGATAGCCGGCATGGCTTTATTCCCTGAATCAATGCCGAGTTTTTGAATATTCTTTACTCTTGACATAAAATTACGATTAAACGAGGCAGCAAATTTATCATAATTAGTAACCATATTTTGCAGGTTATTACCGATCTTTTGAGAATAATCAGCCATAGTACCGATAGAACTTAACAGCTTTCTCACTTCTTCAATGATTACCTTATAATTTTCCGAGCGGCGATGATCGGTAATTTGAAATTTTGCAAATGATAGCATATTCATAAGTCCGCTAGGTCCTACCGGAAAGATATTACAGCCCCAAGCTTTTTGTAAAAATTCAGGGTCGGCTGCAATAACTTTCTCAACCGCTTGTTCAGTCGGCAAAAACATTAAAGTAATAACATTGTTAAAGTTCTTATCCTTTTTGTTTAGATTAGTTAAAATATTTTCGGCATAGTCTTTATTAGCTAGAGATTTTAAATGATAATTCATAGTTTTGCTAAGATTCCCGCTATTATCCTGCTCATCAACTAGAAATTTGGAAGCTTTGGAATCAATAACCATTAAATTACCGGAAGGAAGAAAAATAAGGGCATCGGGTCTTAACTTTCCACTATCTGTTGTAGTTAAGCCGTATTGCATAATGAAATCTAAATTAGGACGTAAGCCCGAAGATTTTAGGATATTCTCAAGCGTAATTTCGGCAAGCAACCCCGCCCCGATCGGAGAAAGCAGCGACTGTTTTATCAAATCAACCGTACCTTTTGATTGCTCTATATCTTTATTTAATGCTCCCACCATCGTAATCAACCGCTCAAACTCACTATTAAATTTTCCTGAAGCAGTAGCGATATTTTTCTCGGCTAGCTCTCTTGCCGCCGTGTTTTCCATTTTATGTATCTCTATTAATTGCTTAGACAAATCTTTACCTAAATCAAATAACGCAGCTTTAGCCGATGAAAACGACTCTTCTCTTATTTTTTCTGAATCCTTAATAGTCTGTTCTTGATATTCTACTTTACACTTCAATTGCTCAATTTTCTGTAAATATCCTATCTTTTCTTGATTTAATAATTGGTTGTTATTACTAATTTCTAGATTCTGCTCTGATAAAAATTGTAGCTGCGTCCTTAAGGTTTTAGTTTTTACATAAAACCAAATTATTAGAGCTAATAAAATAAGTAGCGTAGTTATAATAGTTGGTAATAAATAAGGCATAGAATGAAGCAAAGTTTAATATTAAATAATACTAAAGTACCTAATACTTTGCACTAATTATTTTAAATATATTAATTAAATATTAAAAAATTAATAATTCGATTGATATTTTGTTAATAAACTGTATTATGGTAACTTCAAGAGCATTAATAAAATCTTATTTAAAATATATTGAGCAGCTTACTCCGTATATGCCTCAAAAAGGTGAGTATATGGAAATAGCAAATAGCACAGGTAAGCCTGAGGTTATTGAAATAATATCTAAGCATTTACAACCGCTGCTTGATGGTAGTATTGAACATCATCAAGAGAGTAGTTTAATTCAGGTAGATATTAATGAGTATACAAATGAAATTCCCCTGATGGGCGATCAGTTATAATAAAGTATAGCTGTTCAGTTTTGCTACAAGTAAGACTATTTCGTTACTGATATCGAAATAGTCTTGACCATTTCGATATTAGCCTATAATATTTTTGTAAACTTATAGAAATATTATAATGGATAGGTTATATAAAAAGCAAGTTGAAGAATATCTAATAAACTATGGTAAACTTGTATTTATAAGCGGAGCAAGGCAAGTAGGAAAAACTACAATATCAAAACAAGTAATCAAGCCTAATCCCAATTCAATTTATCTAAATTGGGATTATCTAGAAGATAGAAATAAAATCCTAAACAAACACACCGAACTTTTTGAAAATCTACTGTCTACTATATCCGATAAGAAACCGTGCTTAATATTAGATGAAATTCATAAATATAAAGATTGGAAAAATCTTGTAAAAGGGTTTTATGATAAATTCGGAGAAAATATTGAATTTATTATAACAGGTAGTGCCAAATTAAATATATATAAAAAAGGCGGCGATAGCCTAATGGGGCGTTATATAAATTTAACCGTGCATCCGTTATCGGTATCTGAAATAGCTAAAAATTTTGATAATAATATTGATTATATAAAAAGCCCCAAAAATATCACTATAGATGAATTTGAAGCTCTAATAAATTTTGGAGGATTTGCGGAAAGCTATTTAAAAGCAACTGCTAAATTTCATAGAATATGGAGTAATCAAAGATTCGAACAATTATTTAGGGAAGATGTAAGAAATACTGAAGATATCAACAATATTTATGCGTTAGAATTACTTGCTACCGTTATAAACGAACAGGCCGGTTCATTAATAAGCTATACGAATCTTGCTAACAAAGTTAGGGTTTCAGACCAAACAATAAGAAGATGGCTCTCTTTGCTAGAAAAGCATTATTATTGTTTTGCTATCAAGCCTTGGTCTAAAAATGTTGTAAAAAGCTTAATAAAAGAGCCTAAATACTACCTTTGGGATTGGTCGCAAATAAAAGATATAGGAGCTAGATTTGAAAATCTTGTAGCTTCTCACCTGTTAAAAGCCGTATATTTTTGGAACGAAACAGGGCTTGGTGATTTTGGCTTATACTATCTTCGTGATAAACAAAAACGTGAAGTCGATTTAGTAATAACAAAAGATGAGAAGCCTTGGATTTTAGTGGAAGCAAAAGTAAGTGATACAAGCCGTTCTTCAAGCTTAAAATATTTTCATGAATCACTTAAACCTGAGTTTAGTTTTCAAGTAATTCAAAATAAACAAGCTATTTCCGGCTCTTGCTTTGATAAACCGGGCTTATGGATAGTACCGGCTATTACTTTCTTATCTCAACTTGTTTGATATGAATTTTTGCAAAAAAGTAATCTAGTCAAATGTAAATCATATGACTATTTCGTTGCTTATATCGAAATATTGACTATATTCACTTTATCTTCTAGCGGTCCGAGCGGCTGAGCCGGTTTTAACAATTCCGGCGTTAATATAAATTTGGTTTTTTTCTCGATATTCGATAAAAAAGGTAAATGTAAGCTATGAGTGCTGTATATTATTGCATATTTATCCCATTCTAGATATTGTCTATTCAAATGCTCTTTATATTCAGATGGACCATATACTTCTATACTACCAAATTTATATTTTTTTAAAGGATATAATTCATAATCATAAAAAAAATCATTTGGATATTTATTACGCATACTTTGATTAAAATGAATAAATTTATCATTTTCTTTATGAAATACGAAAATATCTAAGCATCTTTCCCCGCAAATTACATAAATTTTATTATGTTTAACACGATATCCTAATTGTTCAAATTGCGGTAATATTTGTTGTAGGCGTATTTCGTCTTCATGCATAATACCGATATCTAAATCATCGTCAAAAGGAATTATGCCTTGATGTCTAACGGCTCCAAGTAGAGTGCCGCCTTCTATCCAATAATTAATATTATTCTTACCAAGTAGCTCATGAGTGTCTTTCATTAACTGATAAAGGGCAATAGCTTTTTTCTCGCTAATCCTGTATTTTTTTACTTGTTCATCACTTAAGGTTACATATCGCCAGTCATGTTCTGATATATAAGCATAAAAAAATATACCGGCAAATATAAGTAATATTAAACCTGTAATATTTTTAAAGAATAACATTGACTTTAATTTTATCATCTTTCATCTCAAATTGTATTTCTTCTGCCGATGTGACGTTTTTTAAATCTTCTGCTAATTCTGCAGATAATACTATGCCGCTAACTTCAAGCAATTTTATTGGAGCTTTTATAGATAGATTCTTCTCAGCTTTGAATTTTCTGACGATATCTAGTATTTCAATCAGCCCTTCTGCTCCTTTTGCATCGATTTTATAATTTAAGTCACCGTAATGAACCCAGTTACCTTTAACGTGAATAGAATTTTCACTATATATTATTTGGTATAATTCTTCGGTAATATAAGGCATGAAAGGTGCAAATAGTTTTAATAACGTTTGCATAACATGATATAAAGTTAATATGCTACTATATTGTCCTTGTGGATTTTTGTTTTTCTCGTCATAGCTTCTTGTTTTGCTTATTTCTAAATAATTATCACAAAATACCGCCCAAAAAAACTTTTCCGTCAGATGCATAGCATTTGCATATTCATAGTTTTGTAACTCATTTTTTGCCGTATTAACTAATTCCACTAGTTTATTAATCATCCACTGATCAAATTCGTTAGTGATTTTTTCTTTAATATCTAAAAGCTTTGTTTTTTTATCTTCACCTTTCAGTTTATCAAAATGTATAGAAACAAATTTAGCAGCATTCCATAGCTTGTTAACAAGCCTTTTGCCGTTTTTCATAACGTCTTCAGAATAGGCGGTATCAGCACCCAGCTTTGAATTTGCTGACCAATAACGTATTACGTCGGAACCATATTGTTCTAGCAGTTTTTCAGGAACTAAAACATTGTCTTTAGATTTTGACATTTTACTTCGATCTTCAGCTAAACACCAACCGCTTACCATGATGTTTTTCCACGGTAGAGTATTTTGGTGTAAATGAGCTTTTAAGATAGTATAAAATGCCCAAGTTCTGATAATTTCGTGTGCTTGAGGTCTTAAATCCATCGGAAATAATTTATCGTGTCTATCTTTATTAACAGCGAAATCATCAGAAATGCCATTAGTAGAAAGTTGAGGCGAAACGGAACTTGTTGCCCAAGTATCCATAACGTCCAAATCAGGTTCTACTTCTTCCTTACTATAACCTATAGGTAAATCTTTTAACGGATCGACAGGTAGCTGTGAAATATCGGCATATAAAATCTTGCCTTTCTCACCGACTCTTTTAGAGTACCAAACAGGAAATGGTACACCGAAATAACGTTGCCTACTGATGCACCAATCCCAGCTAATGGCATTAATCCAATTCTCTAAGCGAATTTTCATATTGTTAGGACGCCAGTTTAACTCGTTTGCTCTGTTAAGTAATGCTTCTTTATGTGATATCGTTTTAACGAACCATTGCGGGACGGTTAAAATTTCAAGCGGTGAACCTGATCTCTCAGCACATTTAACGGTATGCGTTATTTCTTCTTGTTTAATAAGCAACTCTTGTTCTTTTAAAATATCTATTATTTTTGTTCGAGCTTCTTTAATTTTCAATCCGTCTATAGAAGTTTCATGTTGGAAGTCTATTGTACCTTTTTTAGTGATAATTGTTTTTAAAGGTAGATTATGTGTCTTCCACCAAGTAATATCCGTTTGATCGCCAAACGTACAGCACATTACCAGCCCTGTACCTTTATCTTGTTGTACTAAAGGATCAGCAAGCAGTGGAACTTTCTCATTAAAAAGCGGGGTTATAGCTGATTTACCTGCTAGATGCTTATAACGTCTATCGTCAGGGTGATAAAATACGGCTACGCAAGCCGGTAATAATTCAGGTCTTGTAGTTGCTATAGTAAGCGGTTCTCCTTGCTCGGTTTTAAACGTAATATAATTCATGAAAGAGGTTTTTTCCTTATCCTCAATATCAGCTTGGGCAAGAGCTGTACCATCTACCGGATCCCATAAAATTGGTTGATTAGCACGATAAACTTCCTCTTTTTGTACTAAATCAAGAAAAGACATTTGTGATATTTTTCGTGATAACGGACTGATAGTTTGATACTCTAAACTCCAATCAACCGATAAAGCTATTTGGTTAAATAGACTTCTAAATTTTTCTTCTTCACTTGCTACTACCTCTTCGCAAATTTTTATAAACTCGTCTCTTCCCATATTATAAGCTTTGATCTGTTTCTGCTTTTCAACAAGTCTCTCGGTCGGTAGCCCATTATCGTCAAAACCCATAGGGTAAAAGATATTTTTACCGATCATACGCTGGAAGCGTACAATAAAATCTGTTTGCGTATAGCTGTAAACATGCCCGATATGTAGTTGTCCTGAAACAGTCGGAGGAGGTGTATCTACTATAAATGTTTCTTCTTTTGAAATATTTGGATCATACGCATAAATTTGTTGCTCTTGCCAAATTTGCTGCCACTTTTTTTCATTTTCGGTAAAATTATAATTTTTTGGAAATTCTTTCATAGATTTTGTAGTTGATTCAAGAATGTTATTATAAAGATTATATGTGATTATGACAATATATGCTTTTCTTTGGGAGGATATGGATATTTAGGATTTGTGTAAGTGGTGCTTGCACAATTAATTACTTTTTACAATTGAGTGGACATTTTTTTGCTATTATTACCGCCTTACTATACTCGCCCTCGGCTTTTCCTCTAGCTTCTCCTATCTTAATACCTTCTCTTCTTCCTCGTATCAGACCTTCTCCCATATATTTTTCTGCTATAGTTTTCATAATGTTATCCTTATCTTTAGATGATAAATGCTTAGTAAATACTTGTACTAATGCCGGTTGTTTTTATTCTGATAATTTTGTGTCAGTATACCACAAGAATGACCTAAGGTAAATATAACCTTTTTCTTTATCCAATATTATAATATGTTTAAACTCTGTTAAAAATTTCTCCCATAATTTTATCAT